>CAJTGI010000010.1 GCA_910575435.1 Clostridiaceae bacterium
CTGTAACGCTCGAAGTCTGCTCCCAAATCCCGGAGTGCCATCGCCTGGCTCCCGATTCCGGCAAAGAGTTCGATCAGCCGTATGGGCTTGTCTATCCTAAACGCCGGGTACATCATGTCGAATATGTCTATCTGCCCCTCCATGTCCCTCCTTTCCCGGGGGACTGCTGCCCCCGGCTTTGCCAAACCTCCAGTTTCTGTATGTGATACGCAAATGCGGTACAGCCTAGTATAACTTCCCGCCCATCAGCCTCCTTACCACCTCTTCCCCTGGATACAGCCCTCCCACCATGGTCACCTTCCGAAAATGCTTGTCAAAATACCTGCTCGTCCTCCCCAGCTTCCGGCTGATGGTATCGATATCAAAATAATCGCCCTCCGGGAACAGCTCGAACAACTTCCCCTGCAGCTCTTTTTTAGTTCCAGGTCCTTCTCCCGGTTTCTGTGCGGGCCATCGTCCCCCTCATGCTCTTCTAATGTCATCTCTGCCAGGTTCAGGTCAAAATCCAGCCCGCCCTGGCTTCTGAAAATTATGTGATGCTTGTGCATCCCGAAAATATCTCCCATTTATCTGTCCCTCTCTATGCTCAGTCCCTTTGTCTGCTTCCTTCTTTCCCGCATCTCTTCCGAGTAGTCGTTCCCATTCTCCTTCACGGATGACAGCCGAAAGCCCTCTGCCGCTGCCAGAAACCTGTCAATCAGATCTTCATTCTTCACATTCTTGTACCCATTTTCCTTTTGCTGCCGGAATCGTCCCAGTATGCCAGCATGGAGATAGCCGCTCCCGGAATGAACCTCCAAATGGCATGGCTTTAGACAAGACAGTGCCTCCCTTGCCATAATCAGTTCTGCCCGATTCTTCGTGGTGCCGGTAATGCGTCCTGCATATTTCCTCGTCTTCGCCTCTCCGCCCTGCACGGCTTCAAGAACAATGCTGTATGTAGCCTCGCCGTCTGCCAAAGTTCCCTTCCAGTCATATTCCAGGTATGCCTTGCAGGGCAGAACGCCGCCAGATATAGCATTTCCTCTGTCCGGCGCATTTTTTCCTTTCCTCTCCATGCCTTCCCCCTTCTTGTCCCAGACGCTCTCCCTGCGGCGTAGCCTGGAATACAAATAGAACCCTCCAAACTCTTGGCTTATGTATGTGGTACTGTCCAGATACCTGAATCTTCCTTGGTATAGCCTCTCCAGTAATTCTGCCCTTCCGTCTCCCATGCGGATAATCTCCGCAAACTTGCGGCGGGACAGCTTCGTGACGCTCTTATACACTTTGGGCTTGTCCAGGTTTTTGGATGGGCAATAAGAATGCCGTCCCTTCTCCCTCTCCAACTTGCTGATATACTTGGCAAAGCCAGTGAGCTCGAAGTCATCCGGCTGGCACCTGTCCACCCTGCAGCGACCTTTCCCCCAGAGGCCCTCTACCTCGTCCCGATCCAGCCCGCCCGACATGATCAGATGGTGGTGGATGCGGACTTTTTTCGTCCGCTCCCCTTCTGGCACGAACTCAGTCACATAGATATATTTCAGGGGCGGCAGGCCCTGCTTTTTTCGCCGCCGCTTCACCCTCTCCAGGTAATTCACCATGTCCTTCTTCGCCCGCTCCTCCGTGGGCAGGTAGCCGTCCTCGTAGGTCAGGTGGACGATGTAGTCCCGCTTGCAGAAGTTGGCGTTGACCAGGCGCACAAGGTTCTTGATCCTGTTCTTGTTGTTGAGATTCTTCTGGGCTTCCCTGGATGCCTTGGCTTTTGCCGCCCTGGACATGTCTTTCCGAAGAAATGCCGGGTACATGTCGATCTCCACCATGTCCCCCGCCATAATCGTCCGGGTGCATATCCTCGCCCTTCTCAGTGGCCCGAACTTCCGGCGGATGTACTCCTCCCTAGATTCCTCGCCGAGTATCGAGGGGTTGTACAGGTCCTCGAGGCAGATCTGGCCATCCTCTTCCGGCTGCTTCCTCTCCCGGAAGGGATTCACGGCATGGTACTCCCACTGATTCCCGAAGATGTTCTCGAAATCCAACTGAAAATAATCTCTTACCTTATATCCCATACTCCACCACCGTTGTCTGATTTTTTAAGACTCATTACGAGGACGATAAAGGCACTCAAAGCGCCCAATTTCCTTGACTTGTCCGGCGATACGCAGTATAATGAATTTGTCTGAGTATTTTTTTGCGTTTCGCAGACGCCTTTCTGGAGCAGCCCACGTGGCTGCTCCTTTTTTTCTTGACTGGAAACTCCCCGCCTTCTTCTAAGAACTTTAGTTCTTTGGCGATTCGCAACTTTGCCTGGCGAGGTGTTTTCGAGCCCGGCTAAACTTCGCACCTTCTTACCCTATAGGAAGCCTCTCGCTTTCTCGATGCGAAGAACGCTGGTTCTGCGTTCTTCTTAGGTGCGATCGTAGTTTTGCCTGGCGAGGTGTTTTCGAGCCCGGCTAAACTTCGCACCTTCTACTCTGCCAGGCAGAAGTATTCTCCGTCCAGTTTCTTATGCACCTTCCCCTGGGGGAACATTGCCTGGTACACCAGGCTGTCCGGGTACTCGTCCACCCCATAGACCAGCAGTTCCTCGGCGATCTCCAACGCCCGCTCCGATGGATGCACCCCGTCCAGCCCCGGTGCCGTGGCGTACGCCCTGCCCCCGCCTCCCTCCTGATAGATCACGCCCCTTAGCGTGTCTGGGTAATGCGGGGACTTCACACGTTTCAGGACGCACACCCCGGTAAGCACCAGGGTCTCGTCATGGATGGCGGAGCCGTTTTCTGCCTCGATCAGCTTTGCCAGGAGCATGACGTTTTCTTCCGTGTGCAGCTTGTCCGGCTTTGTTGCCTCCTCTGGCTCTGCCGTTTCCTCCGGCACCTGCGGCCGCCAGGACCGTTCCGGCTCCTTCTCCGCCGCTAGGGCGAAGGCGTTCCAGGGGGCGTAGTTCCGGGTGGACATGTTTTTTGCGTTTACGTCTATAAGGCTTGCCAGCAGCCAGGATGCCACTATGAGGCATGCCATTAGCAGAATGCTTCTTGTCTTCATCCTTCTTCACCTCCTTTCAGTTCAATCATCAACCCCTTGCTTATGGATGACGAGAGGCCCGCCACTTCCTCGTCCATGCGCTTCTGCAGCTCCACAGTTCCCTGCCGCACGAGCCCTCCGTAAAATTTGTACATTCCCCTCCACACGTACATCATGTCGGAAGGCTTCATTTTGTCTATAACGTCTTTCAACTTCATGGAATCACCTCCTGTTCTTTTTTTATTCCCGGACGGCGGCGGAAGCAATTAGTTTTGAAACAAAGGGCCGCCATCCGGGGCGCATCCAGATACTTGCACCTGTTGTGTGTGGATGCTGGCGGTTAGCCCGCCTGGGCTGCATGGGTAAGGGCACTGCGCCCATGCTCGCAATCCCTTCGGCAGCCTTATCAACTACCGAAGGGCAAGTATTATAAGGAGAATATGCCGGGAACTTATCCCGGCCAATCCCCCGCCCGGAATTGAACCGGGCTTACCACCGTCCGGCGGGGGATTTTTCTGCGGAATCGCAACGAATATATCTCTATACTCCCTGTGCTGACATTTCCGTCCAATGCCCATCCGTGGAATAAAGCCACTCGATAGAGCCGTCTTCGTACTGCATCACTCCGTTTGCCCAAAACGTCCAGCCACTGGCGACATTCCTCATCAGCGCACCCCCATCCAACCCACGGATGCAAAGGTACTCCCCTCCACCCCTGTTCTTGTAGGTCTTCCCCTGTTCTGGCGTAATCCTTTTTCCGTCCATGCCTTTTCCCTCCCTTCTTAATATAAATACCTCTTTACTCCATCGCTGCAAAATGCTTTTATAAAAAGCTCTTTTCCGTTTTCCTTGGCTTTTTTAACAATGTCTTGGGCTTGATTCAAAATTGGTGTCTTGCCATAGTAAGTGCCATTTTCTGTGGGAGATTGCGGGTACTCATAAATTCCATACCCTGTAATTGTGTAATTTTTCATTTCCTTATTCCTCTCTATCACCCGCCAAACTAACTCAAGGTCTCCAGTAGTGCCATAGCTTCCTCGAATCTGCACCGGGCGATTAGTTCTGCCGCCTCCTGCTCTACTTCCGACCTGTGGTCAAGCCATGCCTGCATTTCCTTGATCTCTTCTGCCTTGTCCATTGCCTCCACCTCCATATAATTTTATTGGCTTGCCATCATCAGACCGCCGGGAGCCTATCCCGGCAAATTCCCCGCCCGGAATCGAACCGGGCATGCCGCCGACCAGCAGGGGAAATCCCTTGAACTGCTGCCCCTCCTACAATATAATGAATGTGCAACCAATCTTTAGTGAGAGGAGGTGAGCAACGTGGCAAAAAATGATTTTGAGTTTGATTTTGAAACAGCTATTTCCGATGCATATCATGATGACGAAATTTACCAACGTATTGCAGATATTGCAAAGGGCATCGATCTAAACGCCATTAGCACCGAAAAAGCAATAAGGGAACTAATCAAAATCAATTCATCTGTATTCGCCAAAGTCTTAACGCAATACAACCGTAAATTGCTAGACGAAATCTAATTTTTGTGGGATTCTTCGGAATCCCTTTTTTCTCTTCCTGATGCTCTCCATAGCGCATCCCTCAATCCTGTCATTTCGTCCTCTAGCATCCTTATGGCATCCACAGTCCTGTCCATATGTGCAAACAGTCCGTCCTCGTCAATACTAACTTCCATATCTAACCTCAACTTGTCTTTCCTCCTCTATGAAATAGTTTCGTGCTTAGATTCTTTCTGTAACCTCCAATTTTTCCCTCCCTTCTTCAACCGGCTTGCCATCATCAGACCGCCGGGAGCCACCCGAACGGTGACGGCCTTAACGGCCGTTTCGGCATCAATCCAAAATAGCCAACAATTTCATGGCCTCCTCAAATCTGCACTGACTAAACAATTTCCATATCTCCTGCTCTACTTCCGTCCTGTGGTCATACCATGCCTGCATTTCCTTGACCTCCTCTATCCCCTCGTCTATCTTTTTCATGTTCATGTCTCGCACCTCCTGTATCCCTTCTGTCTCATGAACGAATCCATAAAATCTCTTGTGAACTGCTTCTTAAATTCTTTCTGCTCCTCCTCCGGAATTGATTCAAAAGGAACTTCCTCTTCTCCCCTTTTTATGTAAAAAGAAAATGTGCATAATTTGGGTTCTTTCATTGACTATTCCCCTCTTTCCATTCTTTTGCTAATAACTATGTATTGCATAATTTGTCCTATGCTTTTCTTATGCGCCCTCGGCCTCGTTTTCAGATTTTGCGCTTACTGGTAGTGCTTGCTTTTCAATTCCTCGGCATATTGATTTTGATGTCTCGGAATTTGATTGCTAGATCCTGATTTATAATAACGTATGGCCATTTCATGATTTGCCCTTGCAGTAATCAATGCTGCAAGGGCATTGATATTGTGGTGCTGGTTTGTATTTCCCTTTTCCAATTCATCATTTATTTTGATTGAAAATTGCTGTATAAGGTCATCTACACTTTTCATGCTGCTGCCCTCATTTCTGTCTGTCGTAAGTTAAATACTTTGAACTTCCGTTTCAAAAAAATATTCTTGAACATCATTTACTGTCAAATCAAGAAGTCTTAATGCCTTGCAAATGTCGGTTTGTCTCCAAAAAACATCTCCATTAATTTTTTTAGAGAGTGTTTTTTCTGACCAATTCATTGCCTTTGCAAAATTTTTTTGATTCCCAAATTTTTCAACAATCCTTCCTTTTAATCTACTGTAGTTAAATGCCAAATACCTCACCTCGCTTGTTCAATATTTTTAACTTATAATTGATACTACCATCAGTTTTTTATTATGTCAATACATAAATTCAATATTTTTAACTTTATTGTTTTATTTATTGAATTTTAGTTCCATTTATGCTATTATTATTCAGAAAGGGGGATTAAATGCAAAGGGACAGCACTTCAAACAGACTCAAACAAATTATGAAAGAGCGAAATATAAGACAAGTCGATATTTTAAACCTATCGCTTCCGATTTGTTTGAAATATAACATTAAAATGAATAAGTCAGATATAAGTCAATATGTTTCTGGCAAAGTTGAACCTAGTCAAGAAAAATTAGTTATATTAGGCATGGCGTTAAATGTCACCGAAGCTTGGCTAATGGGATTTGATGTTCCAAAAGAGCGTCAAAGCATTAGCACCGAAAAAACTTTTTCACTAAAAGATCAACTTATCGGCATGTATGGCGAATCAATCCTAGATGTTCTTAACCTGTATTCGCAACTTGATTTGGGCGACCAAGGAGAAATTCGAGGAGAGATGAAACATATGTTAAAGGCAAAAAAATATTCCATTCAAAAAGAATTAAGAAACGCATAGACAACGTGATTGAAGTGGATTTACATTAAAATTAATCCTCTTTATTTACATCAAATCTCATAAGAAAGGTGGACTACCATGGAATTTACAGAGGAAATCAAACAATTTTCAAGGCGCATATTGGAACTTTCAAGTTCCATAACGAACGAGGAAGCAACTAAAATGTCAATGATTGTACCTTTTTTTCAACTTCTCGGGTATGATGTTTTTAATCCGGGAGAATTTTGCCCAGAATTTACATCCGATGTCGGTATCAAAAAAGGTGAAAAAGTTGACTATGCGATTCTATCAAATGGAAAGCCTGAAATACTGATAGAATGCAAATGGTGTGGTGATAGTTTAACAAAACACGATTCGCAACTTTTCAGATATTTTGGAGTATCTCCAGCCCGATTCGCTATTTTAACAAATGGCATATCTTATAAATTTTATACAGACTTGGAAGAATCCAATAAAATGGATCTAACTCCTTTTCTGGAAATTGACATGAGAAAATTATCAGACGCTTCAATAAACGCTCTTAAAATATTTAAAAAAGAGGATTTCGACAAGGACAGCATATTCAGTGCGGCATCGGAATTAAAATATTCCGGTTTAATTAAAGAGTGGATAAAGAAGCAGTTGGAGGACATCAGTGATGATTTTGCAAAGGTCATATTGTCAGATGTATATTATGGCGTGAAAACCCAAAAAATATTGGATAAATTCAAGCCTATCATCAAAAAATCTTTCAATAGTTATATCAATGACTTGGTGACGCAAAAAATTTCATCAGCCTTAGATAGTACAACCAAAGCCGATGATACCGAAGTCGAAGAAATAACCCATGCAAGTAAAATTGTAACTACCGAAGAAGAACTTCAAGCATTTAATATTGTATGTGCTATTTTATCAGAATGCATAGATTTAACAAAGATCCATTATAGGGATACCGAAAGTTATTTTGGCATCTTATATGATAACAACAATAGAAAGCCTATATGTAGGCTTAACCTTGATACCAAGAGAAAGCAATTAATGATACCAGATGCCAGCAAATCATTTAGCAGAATATACATAGAATCCATTACGGATATTTTTAAATATAAAAAAGAGATTATTGAATCTGCTAAACGTTATGATGCAAGTTAAACTTTGGTTAATGCAAGGAATATGTTACCCATTTTATGAAAGAAAGGCAGGATACTGATATGAAATTTTTTCTAATGATAGCTATTGTAGCACTCACATTATTTACAGGGTGCAGTGCTACCACAACTAACAATTCAGCAACCCAGACACCGACAAACGACGTCTCTTCAACTAATGGCAATAACAATTCTTCATCTGAAGAAAAAACCAACCCTCCCAAAAAGAAGAAACTAACGAAACGTGAAAAGTATGCCCGCTATGCGAAAAATATAAAGTTAAAAGTCTATAACAAGAAAAATCTTCCCGCCGATTATAACGCTGGAAGATTCTCCGATTTTATTGAAATTGATTATAAAATCATAAACAAATCCCCAAAATCCATTAAGGGAATCAAGGGCATCCTTCGTGTGTATGACCAATTTGACGAGCAGATTATCAATTATATTAGTTGCCATTTATAATTTTGCTGTTTTTCAGCATATGCCACTATTAGCATATGCGCTCTCTTCAAAGGAGGGACTGCCATGAACATAGACAACATCATCATGTACCTGCGAAAATCCCGCTCCGACAATCCCGAAATGTCCGTGCAGGAGGTCCTCGCCCGCCATGAGCAGTAGCTCCAGGAGTATGCGTCAAAAAAATACGGATCTCCCATACCCGAAAGCCAGATTTATCGGGAGGTCGTATCCGGCGAGACCATAGCAGACAGACCAATACTTAATTCCCCTCTTGATATTTATGTGTATTATGCGTATAATATAATCATAAGGAGGCCACAGAATGAGATTCCGGGAAATAGAAAAAATAATAATAGCGGATGGATGGCAATTCAAGAAAGCAAAAGGCTCTCATTATTCTTACATCCACCCAACGAAACCAGGAAAGGTCACAATCCCCAACCACCCTGGAGACATTGCTCCACAAATAGTCAAGCAAATTTTCAAACAAGCCGGGCTGTAAAACCCGGCACTGCAACACAATAAAGGAGGTTTTTCTATGAAATTAACTTATCCCGCTTGTTTTTATCCTGATGAAGAAAGAAAAGGGGCTTACGCTGTAGTAGTTCCCGACCTCCCCGGATGCGTAAGTGGCGGCAACACGCTGGCCGAAGCTATCCTTATGGGTACTGATGCCGCATCCGGCTGGGTTCTTGACGAACTAGAGGACGGAAAGCCCGCACCCGAAGCAAGTTCATTGGAAAGCATTATTCCGGAAGCCGGCGGTTTCGTAAGCATGTTAGTTCTGGATATGGATGCCTATGCTGAAAAGTATGGTGAAAAGGCTGTAAGAAAAAATCTTACCATTCCCGCATGGCTCAATACGTTTGCCGAAAATAATCACATTAACTTTTCCCAAGTGCTTCAAGATTCCTTGACCGCCCTCTATCAGCAAAAGCAACACGCCTAAGTGATTGCCCCGATTTCACATGGAATCGGAGCAGTTCTTCTTTATAGCATTCGGGACTGTAAAATAAATACCGACATGTTAGAATGCACCCATGAATAATGCGATCAGCCAGACATAAACTAGAAATACGAGGTGAGAATAATGGATGAACTGATACCTGTTTGCGGATATATCCGGGTTTCCACCCATATGCAAGAAGAGTTATCCCCAGATGCCCAGTTACGGCTATTGAAAGAATACGCAGCAAACAACAATATGATTATATCCCGCATATACCAAGACCTTGGGCTATCCGGCACCAAGGCGGAAAAACGCCCGGGATTCCAGGAAATGATTGCCGACTGCAGATCAAAGGAACACCCCTATTCTGCCATTCTCGTATGGAAATTTTCCAGATTCGCACGGAATCAGGAGGAAAGCATCGTATACAAATCACTCTTAAAAAAAGAAAATGTAGACGTGGTCAGCATTTCAGAGCCTCTCCCTGACGGTTTTATTGGGTCCTTGGTGGAGCGCATTTTCGAGTGGATGGACGAATATTATTCCATCCGCCTTTCCGGGGAAGTAAGAAGAGGGATGATGCAAAAGGCTATCCAGGGCGGATATCAAGGCAGAATGCCCTTGGGCTATACAAAAAAACATTCAGAGACTCCTGTCATAAATCAGAAAGAAGCAATGATTGTAAGGAGAGTTTTCCATGACTATATCAAAAACAATGGAAATCCATCTGATATTGCCATCACCTTAAATAGAGAGGGCATCCGGGGCAAACAGGGAGCGATATTTGATGCAAAGAAAATCAATTATATGATCACGAACCCTTTTTACATAGGAAAAGTTCGTTGGAATTACTGGAACAGATCTACCAAGCGATTCAATGCCGGAGATGATGTGATTGTCGCTGATGGGAAGCATGAGCCAATTATCTCTATGGAAATATGGAACCAGGCACAGGCTATCTATTATAAGAACAAAGAAAAGTTTAAACTACGGGGACGCCGCCGGGGAACTGCCGGAATGAAGCATTGGCTCTCTGGAACAATGCGCTGCGGAAGATGTGGCGGACCTATGACTTATGGAGTAAATACCAATTCCAAAACACCCCTGCCGTTTTTCCAATGCTCCCGGCGATCAAAAGGACGATGCGATACCAGTTCCTATATTAGCGAGAAAAACGCCGTGGCTTCCGTCACTGCAGCACTAAAGGAGATACTGGGATCAGACCATATAAAATACAAAAAATCACCGATAGAGCCACAGGATTCAGAAGCCCTGGAACTGCTTCGTTCAGAAATAGGGAAAATATCTATGCAAGAAAAACGCATAAAGGAAGCCTATATCAATGGCATTGACACGATAGACGAGTATAGTGAAAACAAAAAAATGCTTTCGAAAAAAAGAGAGTACCTAGAAGAAAAACTCCTTCGGGAATCCGCAGCAGACATTCCCGAGGCCAAGGACTACGAAAACACCATACGTCAGTCCATCGAAAATCTCCTCAACATGATAGAGTCTGACTCCGATAATTATCAGGAAATTAGCACAGCTCTCTTGGAACATGTGTCCAGAATCGAATACTTGAAAACAGAAAACCATATGAAAATATTTCTATACTGATGCCCATTTTATGGGCATCAGAGAAGTTATAGTCTTTCCGTATTTGCTCCTCCATACGGCGATTACAACGATACCTTAATCGAAGCGGTAGAGGCATGCAATTACCATGCCATACAATGGGATGTAGATACACTAGTCACCAAAAGAAATTGACAAAAGAAATCTCGAGCGTATAATAATCTGTAACAATAAAATCTAAAGAAAGTGATGAAGATTAGAAAAATCCTTCAGCCGAACCATAAAAATGATACATCTATATGCGACAAATATCAAAGATCTCCCCGACCCGAAAGAAGCCCCGGAAGTCCTTGGCAATTTAAGCAGCCAGCGGAAGAAAAAAACCTTGCAGTACCGACAGCCAGGCGACAGGAAAAGGTGTCTGGGAGCCGGACTCCTGCTTGGGAAAACACTCCCCCTGCACGGTGCCTCCCCCGAAAATGTTCAGGTAAATCCTAACGGAAAGCCCGTGGCAGAAAACGTATATTTCAATCTCTCCCACTCTGCCGACTGGGTAATCTGCGCCGTGGGAGAAAAGAGAGTGGGCTGTGATATAGAAAAAATAAACGATGAGCCAGAGGGACTGGCAGAACGATTCTTCCACCAGAATGAGGCAGAATATCTTAATTCCACGGAGGGAGAAATGCGAAGGGATACATTTTTCCGGCTCTGGACACTGAAAGAGAGCTACATCAAGATGACGGGAGAAGGTCTGCACCTTCCCTTGAAATGTTTTGAAATTCTCCTGAACTCTGAAAATCTTAGCGTCCGCCGGGCTGGCAAAATACTTCCCTGCCACCTCATGGAATACCAATTTCCTGGATATAAGGCATCCGTCTGCGGGGAGGAGGAACATTTTCACAAATTGGTAGAATACAAGGCCGGCGACCTCCTCCGCCATCCCAGACTACCGACCCGCCCTCTTTAAATACTCCCTGGGCGTAACGCCCGCAGTTGCCTTAAATAATCTGTTGAAATTAGAAAGATTTCGAAAGCCGCAGGCAAAAGCGGATTCGGAAACGCCTTTGCCCTCCAAAAGACATTCGCAGACTTTTTTTACACGCAACCTATTCAAATACTCCATGGCGCTGACTCCCACCGTTTCTTTAAAACGAAGCATGAACCAGCTCCTGCTCATGTGAACTTGCTCTGCCAGAATCTCTATTGTCAGCATTTCGTCAAAATGATTATTCATATAGTCAATGGCATTGCGAATCTCGCCGCTGCCCATGTCCTTTCTGCCAGACAATAACGCCCCGCTTCGGTCGGCAAGCCACAAAAACCGCATCAGCTCGCTCTTCATCAGCAAATCAAGCCTGGCATCATTCCCCTTGGCACAGCCCACGATCCTTTTCGCTATCTCAAGCAATTCCTTGTCAGAAGAATGATTGTGATCGATATATACCATATCAGCAGCCATGTCGCAGAGAGGCGCAATCACCTCCGCATAGCATCGATCGCTGGTACCGCCCAGCATGTCCGTGTTAAACACAATCGTATCATAGACAAGCCTGCCCTCCGTCTCGATCCCGTGAAGGGTATTGGGAAAAGCCAGCACAATGTCTCCCGGCTGAACTGTGAGCCTGGCCTCATCCGTAAAGAAGCAGCCCCCGCCTTCCCGAAAGCAATTCAGTTCCCATTCCATATGGCTATGCATTGGCACATAGGGAAAATAATCAGGAATGATGCTTTCATAATAACTAAAGGGAATATACGCCGTACTGTGCTGCCTGTTTTCATAATAGGTATTTCCACGAAATTCCATATCCCCTCCAAAATGTATCCGCCCAGATTTACATGCACTGTCGATTATTTTTTTGCATCTCCCCAGCCTAAATCTAATATCCTTTCATTTCCCTTGAGCCTATGTTCTGAAATTAATCCATTTCCCCACTCCTTTTGTTTGCCTTCTTTATTGTGGATTATAATATCCCCAATGCTATAACTCAAATAGAAGGAATTTATAAAGCACATGCATTAAATTTATGAACAAGGGGCGTTATGGATATACTGGAAAAATGAAAGACATTACTCACACCTTCTGAATAACGCTTCCAAAGTAGCAATCTAAAACGTATTATTATATTAGTATTGCGGATTATTTCAATAGTATTATCGTCTTTCATGTAGTATTATACCACTATAAGAATTCGGGTGTCAAATTAATATTTACGCCTTCATACCCAAATATAATCTCAGGAGGACGCATTATGAACACAACAATCAAACAGCCCGCATGGCTTGACAATGCAATTTTTTATGAAATCTATCCCCAATCATTCAAAGACACCAATGCAGACGGCATTGGCGACATCAATGGTATCATAGAAAAACTGGATACCATCTGCGAACTGGGATGCAACGCTATCTGGCTCAATCCCTGCTTCCAGTCACCCTTTGGAGATGCAGGATACGACGTGGAGGACTATTATACCGTCGCACCCAGATATGGAACGAATGACGACCTCATCCGACTGTTCGAGGAAGTCCACAAGCGCAATATGCACATCCTTCTGGACCTGGTGCCGGGACATACCGCCATCTCCCACAAGTGGTTTCAGCAGTCCATGCTGGCAGAAAAAAATGAATTCACAGACCGATATGTATGGACGGACAGCGTCTGGGAAGAGCCAGACGATATGAGAAGCATCAAGGGAATATCAGATCGGGACGGCGCCTGCGCGATTAATTTCTTCTCCCACCAGCCTGCCCTCAACTACGGATTCTATCAGCCGGATTCTAATAAAAAATGGCAGCAGCCCATGGACGCAGAGGGCCCCCTGGCGACAAGGGAGGCGTTAAAAGACATCATGCGCTTCTGGCTACGTGCGGGCTGCGATGGCTTCCGAGTTGACATGGCCGGCTCCCTGGTGAAAAATGACGGGGAGGGGAAGGGCACCATCGCCCTCTGGCAGAATATCAGAGAGTTTCTTGACCAGGAATTTCCCCATGCCGCCATGATCTCAGAGTGGGGCGAACCCGACAAGTCCTTGATCGGCGGATTTCACATGGATTTCCTTCTGCACTTCGGCCCCTCCCACTATAACGACCTGTTTCGGTGCGAGCATCCCTATTTCAACAAAAAAGGGATGGGAACGGCAAAAGACTTCGTTGCCACATACAAGGCAAATTATGAAAAGACGCAGGGAAAAGGGCTGATCTGCATTCCATCCGGAAATCACGATATGGACCGACTGGCAAGGACGCTGGATGCCGATGAGATGAAACTCGCCTTCGCATTCCTGCTCTCCATGCCCGGCGCACCCTTCATTTATTATGGGGATGAGATCGGCATGCGCTATGTGGAGGGACTGACTTCCGTGGAAGGGGGCTATGACAGAACGGGCTCCCGGTCACCCATGCAATGGAACCAGGGGCTGAATGCAGGATTTTCCAATGCATCCAAATCAAAACTTTATATTCCCCTGGACGAAAGCAGCGACCGCCCCGATGCGGAAAGCCAGCAGAGTGACAGCAATTCCCTGCGCAGCGAGGTCAAAAGGCTGATTGCCCTCCGAAAGAACACGCCCGCACTGCAGAGCCGGGGAACGATTACATTTGTATCAGACGGCTATCCCTTGATTTACAAGCGCAGCGCGGGAGAGCAGGAAATAACCGTGGTGATAAATCCCAGTTCCGCCGGGGCAGAGATTCCCCACATGTTCGGAAAGATCATCTACACCGTGGGAGCGAAGGCTGAAATAACAAATCACAACCTCTGGGTGGATGGCTGCACCGCCGCATTTATAGAAAATTAATCCTTAACTTTTACGGCAACTGCGAGAAGTAACAATCCATCTGGTCGGCTACGGATCAGGCCAATGCGTTTTCACAAATTCATCGGCCTCCATCCCGCGCCCCCTGTAATCACTTCTCCCCCTTTTCAATCAATATCGAAGAAACCACAGCATATATCTCTGTGGCAATATCTAGCGCAATTCATCCCGGATTTTTAATCCGTCCTATCATATATGCCGCATAATCACTTGCACAATCCTCGTCCCACTCCATTGACTTGTCAGATGAATATTCATCTAATGCATGCAAGATCAAACCGTGATATTTTTCAGGAACATGATCTACTCCCCAATGCCCGCCTTCCCGCTTTGACAAAATCAGTCCGTCTTTCTTATATGCCAATACCCTGCACAAATTTAAAATAATATAAGTGGGATTTGATCTTATCTCTTCTTCCCCATTCTCAATATCACTCCAAATGCTGTCAAAATAAAATTCCTTGCCAGGCTCTTCAAAAACATCCCTTATCTCCTCGCCCCAAAGACGCTCTCCCCTGTGATAAATCATCATAATATGAGCCGCCAAATCTTCGTCTACTCCATTCATCCTCTCAACATATTCTAATGGATTTGTTTTATACCACTGTAAATGCGCAATAGAAAAATGTAATTCAAAAGGAGTAGGATAAACAAATGGCTTGCATACGCTTTTTCTGACAATGCTTAATTCCATCCCTTTTTTCGTTGCGGATGCATTCAATTCCACAACCATATCCATGTACTGACGCTTTATTTCATCAGGGACAACCGTATTTACCACAACCATTAAATCAATATCACTCTTCTTTTCGTGAAAGCCCCCCATCGCGGCAGATCCATGAAGATATATTCCCACTAAATTATCTCCTAAAATCTTTCGACTTCGGCATACGAAGTTTTCCGTAATATATTCTAAAAGAGTCATATGCGTTTCCTCCCACTCTGGAACAGCGAACCCGCCAGGCATCCCTGCGCCAGATAATATAGCAACAAATTCATATACTGCACTCCCCTGGGCATTGCTTTTCCAAACATCCAAAAGAGAAGGACGATATCCGACAGGAGAAACAGCACCCCGCCATACGCAACCAGCACCGCCGTACTTCCCCGCTCCCGGCGACAGGGCCACAAAGACAGCGCCTTCGCCGTCATGAAAGAAATCACTGCCGCATAACCGACGAGCACAGGCAGAAGTCCATGATATGAAAAATCTCCCCAAAGCATAAGGGACAACAGAAGCCCAAATACAGCCAAGGCTACCGCAAAATCCATCCCGGACACCGCCGACACCCGGCAAAATGCCAAGGAGTACAAGACATGGGCGGCGGAAAAGCACGCCACTCCCAATAGAAACAACATGCCCCGCTTATGATCCAGGGCCAATAGTACGTCCCCCGCCATGGAGCAAAGCAAAGCCCCAAATACTGGCAAAGAAAATTTCTCATCACCTCTATGCCGATATCGGAAATACCCCCAGCCCCCTGCCAGAACAAAAAGCAGGCTTGCCAATGCCTTTAGCGTAGCCATCTTCCCGCAACCCCTTCCCAAACCGTCTTCTTATAAAAACACCTCTCTCCATTCATTTCTATGTAAACATTGCCATCCATATTATCTTTGCGAACGCATCGTAACCATTCACAGCAACATTGCATGATATCAATGATTATTTTTACAGTTTTCGGGAATGCTATTGCAGTGAATACAATGTCATAGAAAGGAGTTCCCAATGCGGATACCTCAATTTTCCCTGCCCGAAAAAACAATATACTACAACAGTAGACAAAAGATGGCTCTAGCCAGATTCCAAAATTATATGAAACAGCTGGTACTGCAGAGCCAGGCAGAACATAAGACTTTAATATTTCTCTGCATCGGCTCCGACCGGGCAACCGGAGACTGCTTCGGGCCTCTGGTGGGAGACGCACTGTCCCAGAAGATTCCTCAGCGCATTTCCGGGGTTGCCGTCTACGGAACCCTGAAAAACCCTGTGCACGCACTGAATCTAGAGGATACGATTCACAAAATATACCGCAGCCATTCCAACCCATACATTGTGGCCATTGATGCCTCTCTGGGCGTTCCCAGGCACATCGGCTACGTCTCACTGGGCAGGGGGCCTCTCCTGCCTGGCATCGGGGTCAAAAAAACCCTCCCCTGCATCGGGGAGGTTGCAATCACCGGCATCGTAAACACATCTGGCAACAAATGCCATGCCATATTACAGACCACAAAACTTTCTACAGTGGTAGAATTATCAAACTTCGTTAGTACGGGAATATTGCAGTCCCTACAGTTCCACCCTTCCTTCCAAGGCACGATATAGCGTCACCTCGTCAATATACTCCAAGTCTCCTCCCGCCGGCACGCCGCTGGCGATGCGGCTCACCTTAATTCCCAAGGGCTTCACCAGCTTGCTGATATACGTGGCAGTGGTGTCCCCCTCCAGATTCTTATTGGTGGCCACGATCACTTCCTCCACATCCTGCTGCAGCCGCACCATCAATTCGCTGAGCCTGATATCCTGAGGGCCAATCCCAGCCATGGGAGATATGGCTCCATGAAGCACATGATACACTCCCTGGAACTTCCCCGTCTTTTCGTAAGCGGCCAGGTCTCTGGGATTCTCCACCACCATGATTTCCTTGTGGTTCCGCTTGGGATTGCCGCAGATGGGACAGAGTTCCTCATCCGTATAAGTACAGCACTCCCGGCAATACCGCACATTCTTCTTGGCGTTTACCATGGCATTTGACAGGCCCGCCACCTGCTCCTCCGGCATATTCAGTATATGAAACGCCAGCCGCTGGGCAGACTTGGCCCCGATGCCGGGAAGATGGGAAAGCTGCTCCACCAGATTGCTAATCTGGGTGCTGTAAAAATCCATCAGAACAGACCTCCCAGACCACCAGTCAGCTGTTCCATCATGGCACTATTTTCCTCTTCCATCTTCCGAAGCGCCTCATTGGTAGCCGCCACGATCAAGTCCTCCAGCATCTCGATATCATCGGGGTCCACCACTTCCTCAGACAATTTTACAGAGAGAACTTCCTTCTTGCCAGACACCCTGACAGTCACTGCGCCGCCCCCGGCAGTGGCTTCCCACTCCTTGGACTCCATCTCCTTGGACTTCTCCTCCATCTGGCGCTGCATCTTCTGCGCCTGCTTCATCAGATTATTCATATTCCCAGGCATTGCTCCGCCGGGAAATCCACCTCTCTTTGCCATTTCCTCTTTCCTTTCTTAACAATTTCTAATTATTATACATTTTTTCGCTAATCCTCCACCTCTATATCAAAATGAATCATACTGGCAATATCTCCATACTCATCGTCCACCGTCTGGCTCACCGTGCGAGTTTCCAGCGTCACATCCCGCCCCATCACATTGCCAATGACAGTCTTCAGATTCTCCAGCTCCATGCCATCATTCTGCAAGAAAAAGTCTTCATCATGCTTATTCACAAACTGTAGAACCAAAGTTCCCTGCTCCGAGAGAACCTTCTTTGCCAGATTGAGATACGTCTCCCCCGGCTGTCCATACTGCACGGCAATCTTATGCCACTGCTGCAGCACCTCTTTCATTTCCTCCGGCAAGGCCTTGGGCAGAACTTTTGGCTTGTCCGGCAGGGTTTCCTTTCCTCCCCCCTGACCCGAGACAGGTTTTTCTACTTCTGTAGAATCCTCCCCATTTCCCACGACTACGCCTTTCTCTATCTGCCGTTCCAAAGCCTCTATCCTGCTTTTCAGGGTAGAGATATCCTGCACGGCATCCATCTGGGGCCTGCACAGCTTAATCAGAGTCACCTCTGTCAGCACCCTCTTTTGGGAAGAATAGCGCATCTGAGCCGTCAGTTCTGATAAGATGCGAATATATCGAATCAGGACATCCGCGTCAGCCATCTTCCCCTCTTCCAGCATCTGACCCAGCTGTTCCTTAGACACATCCAGCAAATCCCCCCCCTGCAAAGAAGCGTCAATTAACAGCAACCCCCTGAGATACCATATGAACTCGCTAATAAATTGTCCCAAATCCCTTCCCTGCATCATCATCTCATCAATCAGCTGGATGCAGGACACCACGTCGCCCTGCACGATATTTCGAAACATCTGGCTATAGACGCTGGTATCCACTGCCCCCAGCACATCCAGTGCCTTTTCATAGGTCAGTTCCTGCCCCAGGTAGAAGGCGATGCACTGGTCCAATAAACTCAGGGCATCTCGCATGGAGCCATCCGCCATCTTGGCGATATACCGCAGAGCCTTCTCCTCCGCCTGCACCTGCTCCCTGTCCACCAGTTCCCGCAGCCTTCCCGCAATGGTATCAATGGTAATCCTGCGAAAATCATATCGCTGGCACCGTGAATGAATGGTAATGGGAATCTTGTGGGGTTCCGTGGTTGCCAGAATAAACATCACATAGGATGGCGGCTCTTCCAAAGTCTTAAGCAGCGC
This sequence comes from Clostridiaceae bacterium, assembly GCA_910575435.1. Lineage (GTDB taxonomy): Bacteria > Bacillota > Clostridia > Lachnospirales > Lachnospiraceae > Butyribacter. The sequence goes on from CAJTGI010000010.1 coordinate 18,740, forward strand.
GTTAAATGCACCTGTAGACAGCATATGTACCTCGTCAATAATGTAGACCTTATACTTTCCCTCAGCCGGAGAATACTGCACTTCCTCTATGATTTCCCGGATATTTGCCACGCCATTATTGGATGCCGCATCAATCTCAATTACATTCATAGACGTCTGCCGATTGATTTTCTGACAGATCTCGCACTCATTGCAGGGATTCCCCTCCACCGGGCGCATGCAATTCACCGCCTTTGCCAGAATCTTGGCAATGGTGGTTTTTCCCGTGCCCCTAGTGCCGCAGAACAAATAGGCATGACCTATGCGCTCTGTCTGAATCTGGTTCCGCAGGGTGGTGACAATATGTTCCTGCCCCTTCACCTCGTCAAACTCCCCCGGACGGAATTTCCGATACAACGCCGTATAAGCCATGCCTTCTGCCTCCTAGTAATTCAAATTATATAGTACGAACCCTTTCCCAGTCCCATCTGTAACTTCAATGGAAAATCCCAGCCGTCCAGACATATCTTCTGACATCAGTCGCCAAAGCAGATGCCCAGGCCCTTTGCCTCTTGGATAATCGTGGACTTGGGGTCTACCACCTTCAGCTTGCCCGCTACTTCCTCCAGGGGAACCGGAACAACCTCGCCGTCCCGCAGTCCCACCATATATCCATACTGCTCCTTGATAATCAGGCGGGCAGCAGCAGCGCCAAGGCGGCTTGAAATCACCCTGTCATAAGGGCTTGGCTCTCCCCCCCGCTGAGTATGTCCCGGCACCGTAATGCGTACCTCCTGGCCCGTGCGTTCCTGAATTTCCTGACCCACCTGATAAGAGATGGAAGGAAAAGGATTCTTCTTCCTCTTCTGCTTCAGTTCCTTCTTGGACAGCGCGGCATCCTCCTTAGAAATAGCCCCCTCGGCCACCGCCAGAATGGAGAATCTCTTGCCCTCCTTCGTGCGCTTCTCCAGAGCAGTTACCACAGAATCAATATCGTAGGGAATCTCCGGCAGAAGTATGATGTCCGCGCCTCCCGCAATGCCCGCATGAAGGGTGAGCCATCCCACCTTGTGTCCCATCACTTCCACGATGAACACCCGGCCATGGGATGCCGCCGTGGTGTGAATGCAGTCAATGGCGTTGGTAGCGATATTTACCGCACTCTGGAATCCAAAGGTCATATCCGTGCCCCAGATATCGTTGTCGATTGTCTTTGGCAGCGTTACCACATTGCACCCCTCTTCCCTGAGGAGATTGGCGGTCTTATGAGTGCCATTGCCCCCCAGAATCACAAGGCAGTCCAAATTCCATTTCCTGTAATTGGACTTCATCGCCTCCACCTTGTCCAGACCGTTCTCGTCCGGATCCCTCATATACTTGAATGGCTGCCTAGAAGTCCCGATAATGGTGCCACCCTCTGTCAGAATCCCAGAGAAATCCCTGGATTCCAGAAGTCGGTAATTTCCATAAATCAATCCCTTATACCCCTCCAGAATACCATAGATTTCCACATCGCCGCCATAAGTCTGGTACAGCGTCTTGGCAACGCCCCGCATGGTAGCGTTCAGACTCTGGCAGTCACCGCCGCTTGTCAAAAAACCAACTCTCTTCATCCCGCACTCCGCCTTTCTTTATAATATTTCATATGACACCCTGCAGGTTCTTCCCCCAGCAGGATCGTTTCCGTGTACAAGTGCAAAATAATATTTGTACTAGGATAATTTTACCATACCCTTTACTATTCCGCAAACGATTTCTGCCTATGCACGTTACCGCCATGTCTCGCCGTCTTCCTTCACTGCCGCCCACAGCCCGCAATTTACTTTTTGCCCTTTTTTCCCATCCGCAAAAGGGAGGGCTGCTCTTCCAATTCCCGCTCCCTCTTTTTCGTATAGCCCCATTTTCTATTTGCCACCAAATATAAAATGACAGAGCCAGCCACCGCCACCAGCAGAAACACTGCCAGCATCTCCGGTGACAGAATCATCTCTCCCAAAACATCCACCTCCATCCATATCGCCACGAATTACCGCGGCCAGACCCCAATCTCGTAACAATAGTTTAACACAAAGCCGATACTCTTTCCATGAATCTATGACAACCCTCGTCCTTCCGCCTAATCCATGCATTATTTATGTCGTAATGTCCACGCCTGTCCAATCTTTTCTTAACTCCTCCAATCTAAATTATTAAATCTTCTTGACAAATTATTACATAAATGTTACAATTCTTTTTGTTTTTATGTAACAATCATGTAACAATTATAATGAGAGGATTATTATGAAAAAAATAACAGTCGTACTATCCATTTTACTCCTATGCCTATTGGCCGGGACGATGGCTTCCCCGAGGAAAGCCTCTGCCAGAGTATCCATCAGCAAAACACGCAGACAGTGCAGCACATACCAAAAAGCAAGAAAGCATATGAAGAGAATCTCTTTCAAGGTATGGGACATCAAGGGCAGGAAGAAAGTGACAAAGACTAAAACGATATTGATTCACAAGGCCATCGCGAAGAAGGTAAAGAAAGCCTTTCAGGCAATTTATCGCGGCAAAGAAAAATTCCCAATTCACACAGTAGGCGGATTTGAGTGGCGCGGTTCCAACCAATCCCTCCATTCCCTAGGTCTGGCCGTAGATATCAACCCCGACGAAAACTATATGGTGGATCGGGGCAAAGTCATGGCCGGCCGCCTCTGGAAGCCCGGAAAAAACCCCTACTCTATCCCGAAAAGAGGCATCGTGGCAAAAAAGATGAAAAAATATGGCATGAAGCAATGCCTCTGGGGCAAGCGGAAGGATTACATGCACTTTTCCGTAGGCGGCTATTAAAAATCAGTTGACCGAATGAAAGATATATGGTATAAAAAATACATAAAACCTTAGCAGGAGTGGATTTTTCAAGAGAAATCTTTTTTCGCCACGCCATTGCCCCGCGCAATGGCGTGGCTTTTTTTAGGAGGAACAATGCAATGGAACAATCATTCATGAAAGAACGGAATATCCTGCCCCTGGTGATTTCCATGTCCCTTCCCATGGTAATCTCCATGGCAGTCAATTCCCTGTACAATATTATTGACAGCTATTTCGTAGCCCAGATTAGCGAAAAAGCCATGACCGCCCTTGCCCTGGTCTATCCGATACAGAACGCAATCAATGCCATTGCCATCGGGTTTGGCGTGGGCATCAATGCCTGCGCCGCATTTTACCTAGGCGCTGGCCAGGAAGTCCAGGCCAGCAGAACAGCCTCATTAGGCGTGATGCTTAGTTTCGTGCACGGAATATTGCTAATGTTTGCTTCCATCATAGGAATGCCCTTATTTTTAAGAAATTTTTCTTCCGACCAGGAAATCATTCAACTCGCATTGGCATATTCCTCTAGGGCTTTTCTATTTTCTCCCGTCATAACCATCGGGTTGTCTTTTGAGAAAATATTCCAGTCCATGGGAAACATGAAAATATCCATGTTCAGCATGATGTGCGGCTGCGTGGCCAACATCATCTTAGATCCGCTGATGATTTTCGGCATCGGCTTCTTCCCGGCCATGGGCATCGCCGGAGCCGCCTATGCCACGGGAATTGGCCAGTGCATTACCCTGGTCGCATACGTATTATTTTATGGATTCTGCCGCCCCCCGATTACAATTAAATGGAAGCATATGGGATTTGACAAGGCAGTCATGCAAAAAATGTACGGCGTAGGCATCTCCGCTACATTAAATCTAGCATTGCCTTCCCTGCTGATTTCTGTGCTAAACGGTCTGCTTGCATCCTTTTCAGAAAAATACGTTCTCGTCCTGGGAGTCTATTACAAGCTGCAGACATTTATTTACCTCACTGCCAACGGAATTATCCAGGGCATCAGGCCGCTCATGGGATACAACTTCGGGGCAGGGGAGTATGGACGGGTCAGGAAAATCCACCGTACCGCACTAGCAATGAACATGGGAATCATGCTTATTGGCACACTTCTTTCATGGCTGATTCCCCAGAAGCTAATCGGAATGTTTACAGACAACGCTGACACAATCCATTCCGGTACAACGGCCCTTCATATCATTAGCCTGGGATTTATCATATCCGCCATCTCCATCACCTGCTCCGGATCTCTGGAAGGCTTGGGCAAAGGTGGCCAATCCCTGGCCATTTCCCTGATGAGATACGTGGTAATCATCATTCCGGCGGCCTATTTCTTTTGCAAGATCTTCCAGGCAAAGGGCGTATGGATCGCCTTCTGCTTTACAGAATTTATCACGGCGGGATTTGCGCTAATTATCTATGCCAAAGAACTTTCTAAAACCCAAAAAGCACAGTCCTCCCCCAATGAATAGAAAAAGCCCTGGCCGCTCTCCTTTTCCATAGAGAGCCTCCCGGGCTTTTCTTCTATGATTTGGCACAATCCAATCAATTCACCTGGCTAAGCCGCTCATATCATGAAGCCTACAGCTTATACAGGGGACCATAGGCAGCGCAGGCACGATAATCCTGCCCCTCCTTATCCATGCCAAAGGCATTCCATGCAGAGGGACGGAAAATTTCCTCCTCTGGAACATTGTGCATGCACACCGGAATGCGGAGAATGGAGGCCAAGGTAATTAAATCCGCGCCGATATGGCCATAACTGATGGCACCGTGGTTGGCTCCCCAGTTGTTCATCACGTCATAGGCGGTCTTAAATGCCCCCTCCCCCGTGGTGCGGGGCGCAAACCATGTGCAGGGCCAAGTGTAATCCGTGCGCTTCCACAACTTGTCAGAAACCTCGTCCGGCAACTGCACCGTATGACCCTCGCAAATCTGAAGGACTGGTCCCAGCCCCTTCACCAGATTCAGGCGGATCATCGTAACCGGCATCTCCGCCCTGGTAAGATATCTGGAAGAGAAACCGCCGCCACGGAAATATCCCTGGTCTGCCGCACACCACTCCGTGGCATCCAGGCAAGCCTTCTGGTCCTCCTGTGTCATCTCCCAGAAAGGCTTCATCACGCCCTGGCCATCAGCATCCTTCACCTCGCCGCAGGCATCCAGGCATGCCGCACCGGAATTAATCAGATGCAGGAATCCCCCCGCCTCCTTGGCAATCCCCTCCAGTTCGTATCCGGCAGCCTTCTTCACCGCCTCCGGGCTCCAGTATGTACGCACATCCGCAAATATTTGCGCCCTTCCGGTAAGGAGCTTCATAAATAGCATGCCAATACCGTTGAGCACATCATTTTCTGTCGCCAGGATATACGGCTCCCTGGCACCGTTCCAGTCAAAGGAAGAATTGAGCATTGCCTCTGCAAAGTCTCCATTGGGATAGAAATCCGTCCATTGCCTCTGTCCCTGGAATCCGGCGGCAATGGCATTGTGCCCCACCATCTCTTCCTCCCTTCCCTCGGGAAGATTTTTGTTTCCGTTCATCAAATCCTTGATGATGCACATCATCTTCACCACGAATTCCCAATCTCTCTCCTTCTGCTCATCGCTCCTCTTCACAAATTCCGGATTCTTATCCCATCCCTCCTTGCAGTGGGACATGGTCCAGGAGAGAGCTTTTTCATACTCTTTCTCATCATAGATGCCCTCCGTCATGCGGCGGATAATCTCCACCTCGTCCACAGATTCTACCCGCATCCCCAGATACTCTTCAATAAAATTGGGATCAATAATAGAGCCGGCAATGCCCATGGTAACAGAACCAATCTGCAGCCAGGATTTTCCCCGCATGGTGGCTGCCGCCACGGCAGCCCTGGCAAACCGCAGCAATTTTATCCGCACGTCCTCTGGAATATCAGTGCAATCCGCCTCCTGCACATCCCTCCCATAGATGCCGAATGCGGGAAGCCCCTTCTGGGCATGCCCTGCCAGCACTGCCGCCAGATATACCGCGCCAGGCCTCTCCGTCCCATTAAATCCCCACACGCCCTTGATGGTGTGCTTATCCATATCCATAGTCTCAGAACCATAGCACCAGCAGGGCGTCACCGTAAGGGTGATATCCACCCCTGCTTTCTTAAATTTATCCGCACAGGCAGCCGCCTCCGCCACCCTTCCAATCGTAGTGTCCGCAATAATCACCTTCACAGGTTCCCCATTGGAATAACAGATATTCTGGCGGAACAATTCCGCCGCACTTTTCGCCATATTCATAGTCTGCTCTTCCAAAGACTCCCTTACCTTCAATGGCCCCCTCCTACCGTCAATGGTGGGACGGATTCCAATCACCGGATAATCCCCAATCAATCTGCTCTCTGCCATGTCACTTCGCCATCCTTTCTCTGTCAACCATTTCAACAGTCACTCTACATTTGTAGATTATTTTTGGGCATATACACAAATCCCTTTCACAATTATACTACACCTTTGTAAAAAATGCACGAAAAACATTGATATTTTTGCGAAAACAAATCATTTCACTCTCCCTGCACTCCGTGACCAACTGCTTGTCAGACACCTGATACCTGACAGAAGCGGAGACAGCAAAATATCATCGGGAGTAGTGACATTTTCACAATTCTAGTAATTTTTTTTTAGTTTTTATTGCAAATATACACAAGATATACTAAAATGAAAAGGTGGGAAATTCAATATTTTATATATATTGATGTTGGGGCCAAAAGGTATTTTGCCCCCAACTGATGCCACGAATTGCTACATTGCCACGCAATTTCTGGCATCATATATTTTATTTAAGAAAGGATGGATAAAAAAATGGAAAACATGCCAAAAATCAAAATCGGTATCGTTGCAGTGAGCAGGGACTGCTTCCCGGAATCACTCTCTGTAGACCGCAGGAAAGCGCTGGTAAAGGCTTACACGGAAAAATATGATGCGGCGGACATCTACGAGTGCCCCATCTGCATCGTGGAAAGCGAAATCCACATGGTACAGGCTCTCGAGGATATCAAGAAGGCAGGGTGCAACGCCCTCTGCGTCTATCTTGGAAACTTCGGTCCAGAGATTTCTGAAACTCTTCTGGCAAAGCACTTTGACGGCCCCAAGATGTTCGTGGCTGCCGCCGAGGAGACGGGCAATAGCCTGTTAGACGGCCGTGGCGACGCATACTGCGGCATGCTCAATGCCAGCTACAATCTGAAACTGCGCAACGTAAAGGCCTATATTCCAGAGTATCCCGTGGGAACAGCCGAGGAGTGCGCCGACATGATTAACGAGTTCGTGCCCATCGCACGGGCCGTGGCAGCGCTGAACGACTTAAAGATTATCAGCTTCGGCCCCCGCCCGCTGAACTTCCTTGCCTGCAACGCTCCCATCAAGCAGCTCTACAACCTGGGCGTGGAGATTGAAGAGAACTCCGAGCTGGACCTCTTCGAATCTTTCAACAACCATGCGGGAGATGACCGCATCCCCGACGTGGTAAAGGATATGGAGGCAGAGTTGGGTGCCGGCAATAAGAAGCCGGAAATCCTGGAAAAACTAGCACAGTATGAACTGACGCTCCTTGACTGGATTGATGCCCACAAGGGTTACAGGAAATATGTTGCCATCGCCGGGAAGTGCTGGCCCGCATTCCAGACGCAGTTCGGATTCGTTCCCTGCTATGTAAACAGCCGACTGACCAAGCAGGGCATTCCGGTATCCTGCGAGGTAGATATCTACGGTTGCCTGAGCGAGTTTATCGGAACAGTCATCAGCCAGGACGCTGTCACCCTTCTGGATATCAATAACTCCGTACCCGCCGATCTCTTTGAGGAGGATATCAAAGGCAAGTTTGACTACACATTGAAGGATACCTTCATGGGATTCCACTGCGGAAATACCGCTTCCAATAAACTGTCCTTCTGCGAGATGAAGTACCAGAAGATCATGGCTCGCTCCCTTCCTGTGGAAGTTACCAACGGAACGCTGGAGGGCGACATCGCACCGGGAGAAATCACATTCTTCCGCCTCCAGAGCACGGCCGACACCAAGCTTCGGGCATACATCGCCCAGGGCGAGGTTCTTCCCGTTGCCACCCGCTCCTTCGGCTCCATCGGCATCTTTGCCATCCCCGAGATGGGACGGTTCTACCGCCACGTGCTGATCGAGGGCAATTATCCCCACCATGGGGCTGTCGCATTCGGCCACTTCGGAAAGACGCTATACGAAGTATTCAAGTATATCGGCGTAGACGTAGAGGAGATCGGATACAATCAGCCAAAGGGCGTGCGCTATAAGACAGAAAATCCTTTTGTATAAAAAAAGGGAACGCCAGTGCGTTCCCTTGCAAGATAATCCAAAAGAACTAAAGTTCTTCGGATTTCTTGGTTGGCATAGCGCTACACTATGGCGAAGTTTCCTAATACGGTAAAAAAGGTGCGAAGTTTTGCCAGGCTCGATAACACCTCGCCAGGCAAACCTACTGTCGCACCTAAGAAGAACGCAAAATCGGCGTTCTTTACACTGGAAATTAAGGATTTTCCTTAATATATGAAAAATAGGGCGGTGGCGGAAACGCCATCGCCTTTTTATAACGAAAATTCATGCCCTTTCGGGCAAGCATGCGTAAAAGCTGACTTTTCTTTTACGGCAATAATATTATAGAAAGGATCGTTTACTTATGAATTATTTAATTGGTATTGACCTGGGTACCTCTTCCACAAAGACCGTACTCTTTGACGAAGCCGGAGAGGTGATTGCGTCCGTTGGAAAGGATTATCCCCTATACACTCCCAACAATGGCTGGGCAGAGCAGAAGCCAGAGGACTGGAGGGACGCCGCCCTGGAAACCATCGCCAAAGTGGTCAAAGACTCCGGCGTGGACAAGGAAGACATCAAGGGGCTGGGCATTTCCGGACAGATGCATGGCTTGGTCATGTTAGATGAGGCCGGAGAGGTGATTCGCCCCTCCATTATCTGGTGCGACCAGCGCACGGAGAAAGAATGCGAGGAAATGACCGCCAAGGTCGGGGCAGAGAAATTAATCGAAATCACTGCCAACCCTGCTATGACGGGCTTTACTGCCTCCAAGATTCTCTGGGTGCGGAACAATGAACCGGAAAACTACGCAAAGTGCAAGCACATCCTTCTTCCCAAGGACTATGTGCGCTATGTCCTAACTGGAGAGTTTGCCACAGAGGTATCTGACGCCTCCGGCATGCAGCTGCTGGATGTGCCAAAACGCCAGTGGTCTGATGAACTGCTGGAGATTCTGGACATTGACAAGAGCCTTCTTGCAAAAGTATATGAATCACCGGAAGTCACGGGAACCATCCTTCCTGAAATCGCAGAAAAGACCGGACTCTCCACTTCTACCGTTGTAGTAGGCGGTGCCGGGGACAACGCCGCCGCTGCCGTAGGCACAGGCGTGGTGGAGGATGGAAAGGCATTTACCACCATCGGTACCAGCGGCGTGGTCTTTGCCCACAGCAAGCAGATCACCATCGACCCCAAGGGCAGGGTACATACCTTCTGCTGCGCCGTTCCCGGGGCATGGCACGTAATGGGCGTGACCCAGGCTGCCGGCTACTCCCTCGCCTGGTACCAGGACAACATGGGTACCAGTTATGAGGCAGAGGCCAAGGAAAAGGGCTGTGGCGCCTTTGACATCATTAACAAAGAGGTGCAGGAAACACCCATCGGGGCAAACAAATTGATTTACCTCCCCTATCTGAACGGCGAGCGCACGCCCCATTTAGACCCCAACTGCAGGGGCGTATTCTTCGGCCTCTCCAGCATGCACACTAGAAAGGACATTGCCCGGGCAGTGATGGAGGGCATCAGTTATTCCCTGACAGATTGCAAGGATATCCTCTCTGAGATGGGCGTGGAAGTCAATGACATGATGGCCTGCGGCGGCGGTGCAAAGAATGCCGTACAGCGCCAGATGATGGCTGACATGTTCGGATGCGAGGTGAATACGGTGACAGCCACAGAAGGCCCCGCACTGGGCGTGGCAATCCTTGCCGGCGTGGGCGCAGGTCTCTACGATAGCGTGGAGGATGCCTGCCGGAAGATGATTCACAAAGACCCTGCAAAGCAGTGTCAGCCAGACGCAGAGGCAACAAAGGAATATGACAAGTATCATCAAATCTACAAAAACCTTTACACTGCCTTGAAAGATCAGTACAAAGCGATGGCAGAATTATAATACGGCGCGCCTGGTATTCTACCACAGTAGAACATCAGGCGTAACTTTACTCTTTCCAGAAAATCGTGTATACTATTGTTATACACCAGTTCCGAGAGGAGTAGAAGGGGGACTCTCATGAGTCCCTTTTTTATTGTCGGTGTCCGGTCTCACATTGCATTATCCCGGTGAACACGCGACAGCTGGTGCATTTCAGGTGAATGGCAACATAGACTGCGATCCTGGGACTGAATCATTAAGCGAAGCGAAAGGAATAGTATAAATTATGAAAGAATGTCCAAATTGCGGAGAGTTATTGGGAGACTCCGTAGAAATTTGTTATGCATGCCAGTATCATAATAAATGGGGGCGCGTGCTTACCATGGAGGAAACTAGACAAATTAGAGAAAATAGACAGCAAATGATTGCTCAACAGCAATTAAAAACCGAAGAACGCCAAAAAAATGCGTATAATAAAGAACAAGCAATTACTGACATCAGAAACAATAAAATACGCTTTTTGTGCAATATGGGATATAATTTTGAGGGATATAAGATTACAGAATATCTAGGAATAGTAAGTTCAGAAATCGTATTGGGAACTGGGTTTTTAAGCGAATTAAGTTTATCAATAAATGATACCCTTGGCACGCAGGTCAATGCCTATGAAGAAAAATTGAGTCTCGCAAAGAATGCAGCCTTAGAGAATTTAATCACAATGGCATTAGACAAAAGGGCAAATGCAGTCATTGGATTAAATTACGATATCTTTACATTAACTCAAAACACGCTAGTCGTTTCTGCCAATGCAACCGCTGTATACATAGAAAAATAAGTTATTGAGATTTTTCCAATCCAAAATCCCAATAACTTAATATCTTTTTTGAAATACGAAAAAGCGCATGGATAATTATAACAACTCATACCCTTTTTTGCATTATCAAATATCTATCACTAATGACAAGCAGTATCGCATCCATAAATCATACCTTTTCCAATGCCTGCTCCAAATCCCCGATCAAATCCCGCTGATCCTCCAATCCACAGGACATCCTCACCAGCCCGGCAGGAATCCCCGCCGCCTCCAGCTGCTCGTCCGTCATCTGCCTGTGGGTAGAAGTGGCCGGATTCAGGCAGCAAGTCCTGGCATCTGCCACATGGGTCTCAATAGCCGCCAGCTTCAGTTCCTTCATGAACGCCTCTGCCCCAGCGCGCCCTCCCTTCAATTCAAAGGAAACTACCCCGCAACCGCCCTTGGGAAGATACTTCTTCGCCCGCTCATAATATCGATCCGAGGGAAGCCCGGAATAATTCACCTTCGTCACCTTGGGATGCTTTTCTAAAAACTCCGCCACTGCCTGGGCATTCTCCACATGGCGGGGCATCCGCACATGCAGGGACTCCAAGCCAAGATTCAGGATAAAGGCATGCTGGGGCGACTGAATGCAGCCCAAATCCCGCATCAGCTGGGCCGTTGCCTTGGTGATGAACGCCCCCTCCTTCCCAAACTTTTCCGCATAGGTAATCCCATGGTAGGAATCGTCCGGCGTACACAGTCCGGGGAATTTGTCGGCATGAGCCATCCAATCAAATTTACCGCTGTCCACGATAGCGCCACCCACTGCCGCTCCATGGCCATCCATATACTTCGTAGTGGAATGGGTCACAATGTCTGCCCCCCACTCAATGGGACGGCAATTTACCGGCGTGGGAAAGGTATTGTCCACAATCAGCGGCACGCCATGCTCATGGGCAACCTTGGCGAATAGTTCAATATCAAGCACCGTCAGCGCAGGATTTGCAATAGTCTCCCCAAACATTGCCCGGGTATTCTCCTGAAAAGCCTCATGAAGCTCCTCCTCCGTGGCATCGGGAGACACAAATGTCACCTCGACTCCCATCTTAGCCATGGTGACAGCAATGAGATTAAACGTCCCCCCATAGATGGAAGAGGATGCCACGATATGGCTTCCGCACTGGCAGATATTAAACAAGGCAAAGAAATTCGCCGCCTGTCCGGAGGAAGTGAGCATGGCTGCGGCGCCTCCCTCCAATTCGGCAATCTTTGCAGCCACATAGTCATTGGTGGGATTCTGCAGCCTGGTATAGAAATATCCCTCCGCCTCCAGATCAAATAACTTCCCCATGTCCTCGCTAGTATCATATTTAAAGGTGGTAGACTGTACGATGGGAATCTGCCTAGGCTCCCCATTTCCCGGCCTATAGCCACCCTGCACGCATCTCGTATTCAACTGATAATCGCTCATTTCCTATCTCCTTTCAACTCATATTTCAATCATGCCGCCATAGGCGCACGAACAATCTTAATACTGCTTCCACAGCCATCTGCCCTGCTTGGTAAAATCACTGGATTTCCATCCGCTGACACGGCCACAGTTATTTTTCAGCAAGGCACTGCTCTCTGCCTTATTGGATAAATTCCAGCACACCCTGCCAATCTTATACTTATTCAAAAGCCTCATCCAGCGATTGCCCTGGGAAATGCTCACCTTGCCATTTCCGCTGGCCTCAGAGATGCCAAACTCCGTCACCAGAATGGGCAGTCCTTTTTTCACCGCCCCAGTCAGCTTATTTCTCAAATCCTCTTTATGGGTTGCCCCGTAGAAATGAAAGGCATATGCAATATTCTTCCCCGCCAGCGGCTTTTGTGCCGCCACGTCCACATCCTGGCTCCAGGTAGGCGTTCCCACAATGACAATCGCCTTCTTATTCACCTTGCGGATGGTTTTGATCACTGCTTTCGCATATTTCCTGATATTCGTCCAATTCCCATCCCCGCCGTTAGGCTCATTGCAGATTTCAAAAAGCACGTTGTCGTAAGAGGCATACTTCTTCCCAATCTCCCGAAAAAACTTCTTCGCCTGGGATTGATGCCGCAGGGGATTTCCATCGGACAGGATATGCCAGTCGATAATCACGTACATGCCCAAAGCCTTTGCCGCCTTCACCCCCACATCCAGCAACTTTTTCAGTTCCTTCTGCTTCGCCTTCCCGCTGCAGCAATAACCGCCATACTCCTCCGTGTACATGGCGAGCCGCACCGTATTCACCCCCCGCCTTTTCAGGGAAGCAAATGCCTTCTGGTTCACATATTGGGGAAACCAGGCAATCCCATGGGTGGAAACCCCTTTGATGACAAACGGCTTTCCTTTCTGATTGACAATCTGCCTTCCCTTCACCTGCAGACGACCATTGGCAGACACTGGCGTGGCCGAGGCAATCCTCTTCTCTCCCACTATTCCTGTCAGCACCAATGCAAATGCAAGCACCAAGCACAGCAAATGCCTCGCTCTCTTCATAATACCAATTCTCCTCCCAACAATCAGCCACAAATACGTTTATAATAAATAAAAAATCATGAAATCCATTCAGCTATATTGCATGCAGATTCTTCAAAGAGATATCCATTATCGGTGCCGAGTGGGTCAATGCGCCGCTGGACACATAATCCACGCCCACATCCACCAGGTTCTGGATATTTTCTCTGGTCACATTGCCAGAGCACTCCGTGAGCGCCCTGCCGTCAATGATGCGAATGGCCTCCCCCATTTCCTCGGGAGACATATTATCCAGCATAATGATATCCGCCCCCGCATCAACAGCCTCCCGAACCATCTCCAGATTCTCCACTTCCACCTCGATCTTATGCACGAAGGAAGCATACTCTCTTGCCATCCGGACAGCCTTCCCGATGCTTCCCGCCGCGCCGATATGATTATCTTTCAACATCACCCCATCCGACAGGTTAAATCGGTGGTTGCTGCCGCCCCCCACCTTCACCGCATATTTCTCAAATATACGCATATTCGGCGTGGTCTTCCTGGTATCCAGAAGCGTGGTCTTGCTTCCTTTCAGCATCTCCGCAATGGCGTGGGTGTAGGTAGCAATGCCGCTCATGCGCTGCAGATAATTCAGTGCCGTGCGCTCCCCGGACAGCAGTGCCCGGATATCCCCGGTAATCACCGCCATCAGATCTCCGCTCCTCACTTCGTCCCCATCCTCCACCTTCAGGTCAAAGGACACCGTATCGTCCAAAAGTTCAAATACCCGCTGGAACACGGCCATTCCGGCCACAATGCCATCCTGCTTGCAGATCAGCTCCACCTGTCCTTTCTGATACGCCGGCATCACCGCATTGGTGGAAATATCCTCGCTGGTGATATCCTCCTCCAACGCCTGCCTGATCAGCCTATCAGCATTTAACTTCAATGTAATCGAATCTTTCATCCCGCTAACACTCCTTTTCTATCTCATCCAAAACGATCTTCTTGTAATCCTCCTGCAATCGGTTCACATCCTGATACTGCCGCATATCCGTAAGCCCGGCAATATCTGCAAAATGGCCTTCTCCCACCATGCCGGATATCTCTGCCGCCGCCCTCTCTGCAAATACCAGGGATTCCAGCAAGGAATTGCTGGCAAGGCGATTCTTGCCATGCACCCCATTGCAGGAAGTCTCCCCGATGGCATACAGCGCCTCCATGGAAGTCCTGCTGGAAAGATTCACCTGAATCCCCCCCATGAAATAATGCTGTGCCGGCACGACAGGAATGCATTCTCTCGTAGGGTCATACCCCTCCTCCAAGCACTGCTGCAAAATATTCGGAAAATGGGACCGAATCTCTTCCTCGGGAATCTTCTCCATGGAAAGCCATACAAAAGGCATGTCATCCTCTTCCATCTGCCGATGGATGGCAGCGGTTACCACGTCCCTGGGAAGCAACTCATCGCAAAACCGCTCCTTATTCTTATTCAGGAGCACCGCCCCCTCCCCCCGAACGGATTCCGAGATCAGGAAACGCCTTCCCGGCTTCTCGGAATATAGCGTGGTGGGGTGAATTTGGACGTAGCCCACATGTTTCAATGCGATTCCATGCTTCTTTGCAATCGCCACAGCATCCCCGGTAATGTGGCGATAATTCGTGGTATGCTGGTACAGCCCCCCCAGGCCGCCACAGGCAAAGACCGTATATTTTGCCTGGATTACCTGCACATCCCCGGTAGAATCCTGCACCACAATGCCATAACAGCGTTTTCCATCTGAGATGATATCCAGCATCATCGTATGCTCCATCATCTGAACATTCTTCCTCTGCCTCACATTCTCCAACAGGGTGCTGGTAATTTCCTTTCCCGTGCAATCCTTGTGAAAGAGAATGCGGGGCCTGCTGTGCCCCCCTTCCCTGGTAAAGACCAGCCCATCCCCATCCTGCTCAAAATCCACGCCAAAAGCCATCAGCTGCTCAGCAATCTTCTGAGAAGAGCGGATCATCACTTCCACAGAGGCCGCATCATTCTCATAATGCCCCGCCCGCATGGTATCATCAAAATATCCCTGATAATCCTCCTCGTCCCGAAGCATGCAGATGCCGCCCTGGGCCAGATAGGAATCACTCTTATCCACATCCGACTTGCATATCATCAGCACCTGGACATTCTCCGGAAAATGCAATGCGCAGAATAGCCCTGCCGCGCCTGTTCCAACTATCACAACATCTATCTTTTTCGTCATAAGCAATCACCTTGCTTTCCCCCTATCTTTAAAAGTCGATTGCTTCGTGCTACGCACTTCTACGCTACGCTCCGGTCGTTGCCAAACGAGTGCCACTGGCACTCGTTTGGCAACGCAATCGCCACCTGCATTCGCAATCCGCCCTTATCGGGAACATGAATAAGCAATTTGGCTTATTCATGTTATTGCATCATATTGGTGGTGCGCCAAATATTTGAGAATACCCCTATGCAAGCATAGTGTATTCTCAAATGCTTGGCTTTACTTTTAAAGTAAAATAATAACACCGAGTATAACACAAACGCCACCTATTTACAAGTTTCCCCTGCGTAAAGTTAAAAAAAGGGTAACAGTTCAGCCTTCCATAAAATGCGAGGATTTTTGACATGCTTTATGTCAAAAATATGAGTTTTAAGGTGCCATTTTGCACGCTTTTTGTGCAAAATGTGTACATCAACAGTGCTGAAAGCACTGCTGTGTAACTATGAAGCCGCAAGGCTGAATAGTTACAAAAAGGGAAATTTGGCTGTGAAAAGTAACTTTGGCACATCCAAATTTCCCTTTGCTTTATACTCCAATGACCATTACTGATGATACATGCCCGCCAGCTTCTCGATGGCATCCGTCACTTCAATTACAGATTTCTCAATGTCACCGTATATTGCGGCAGACTGGGTAGACAAATCTCCCATGCTCTTTGCAACCACAGCAAAGCCCACGCCAGCCTCTCCACTTCTGGCCGCCTCAATAGACGCATTCAATGACAGCATCTTCTGCTTGCTGGCAATAGACTTCAGCGAATGGGTATTATTATTGATGGTCTCAATCACCTCTGTAGCATGATTGATTTCATCGCTGAGCCCTGTCAGTCTTCCACTATTCTTATACTGGTTGTACTCCATCTCCACCAGCTGGTTCACCACCATTTCCAGTAATTTCGCTGACGCGCGAATCTTGCTCTCATCGCTGACAGGAACCTTGCGCACGGCCCTCACATATGCTTCCGGGTCAATTCCCAGTTCCTCTGCCGTGGCGCGAAACTTGTCCTCGTCCGGCTCCTCGGGAAGAACCTGTCCCCCAATCATCGCACCCATTCTCTCTCCGTCAACAATAATGTCAAAAGCAAAATCCATCAGGCCCGCATGGCAGAAATATGTACCCGTGCATTCATTGTCACACTTCACGCAACGCCGGTTCCCCTCCGCAGTTCCACGAGTGTACTTCATGCAGAAATCCGTAAAATTGCTCCCCTCTGTCATGTATTCCCCTTTGGCGTCCACTGCAATGGCAGCCAGCCCAGTCGCATTAGAAAACTGGTCCTGTATGTCCTGAAGCTTCTTCATATCCAAAAAATCATAAATCTCCATAATAATCCCCATTTCTGCGCCACTTCTTGCACAAAGCAACTTTGTGCCAAGCAGCGCGCAGACACAATATTGCCAATCTCTTGCTACGTAAGCGTTATCCTCCTCATTTTTTATATCCTGAAATGAATCCCACGTCCCTGTCCATTTCCCTTCAATTATTAATATTTTACAATATAACGAAGCAAAAATCAACCATTCATAGAGATTTCTTCCCTAACAATGTTGCCCCAGGCCACCATGTTCTTGGCTTAGAGGAACTATTAGACGATATGATCAAAGAGGAATTTTCACTTTTAGAAGAATTTCACGCAAGATAGAAGAAATATTCAGAATATGCCCAAAAACGAACTATATGATAATTGACGCATTTATGTTCACAGCCATCGACCCAATCCTGAGATAACCCCCGCCGATGCCATGACGCAGAATTCTCACGGCATCGGCGGCTATTAATGATACGAACATCCACTTCGGGCTATCTTGCAATATTTTTACAGATATTTCTCCAGCTGTTCCATGATGCTGGTCACGGATTCTTCCAAACTCTTTCCCGTGGTATCCAACACGATATCAGGATCCGCCGGCGGCTCATAGGGACTGGAAATCCCAGAGAAATTAGGGATTTTCCCTTCCCTGGCCTTTTTGTACAGGCCCTTCACGTCCCTCTTCTCGCACTCTTCCAAGGGCGTGCTAATATATATTTCTATATAATGATCCTCGCCTACAATATTCTTTGCCCGCTCTCTGTCCCTGCGGAAAGGAGAGATAAAGGACACCAAGGTGAGAAGACCCGCATCATTCATCAACTTGGCCACCTCTGCCACGCGGCGAATATTCTCAATCCGATCCTGCTCCCGGAATCCCAGATCCCGGTTCAGCCCCATGCGGATATTGTCCCCATCCAGCACCATGGTATATCTTCCCTGGGCAAAGAGCAGCTTCTCCAATTCATTTACGATGGTAGACTTTCCAGAACCGGATAAGCCGGTGAGCCAGATGGTCTTCGGCGTCTGGTTCATATGCTGTCCCCGCAGCTGCCTATTAATATCCATCTCATGCCATACCACGTTTTCATCCCGGCGAAGGGGATGCCTGATCACGCCGCATGCGGAAGTCATATGGGTTACCCTGTCAATCAGGATAAATCCTCCCAAAATCTTATTCTTCTTAAACTCTCCGAAAGCTATCTGTTCCGAGCAAGCGATATCGCACACGGCAATCTCGTTTTTATAGATACGCTCCGACTTGATATGGGTGCCCTCATTCACATCAATCTTATATTTAATATTCATCAGCGTGGCGGGAACCAATCTGGTACCAACTTTCAGGAGGTAATTCTTCCCCGCCACCAACTTTTGGTCATCCATCCAGAGCAGGCGACAAGAGAATAATTTTCCAAGATGGATATCCCCCTCGCTGTGCAGCACGCAGCCCCTGGACACGTCCACTTCCCTGTCCAGCTCCACGGTCACGGGCCGGCCCTTGCCTGCCTTTTCCACGCTCTGATTCAAGACATGCAGGGACTTTACCTTTGCCTTTTCCCTGCTTGGCAAGGTCTCGATTTCCTGCCCCACAGAAATCTCTCCCCCGGCAATCTCACCCTGAAATCCACGGAACGTCCTATCCGGGCGGCATACGCGCTGTACCGGCATATAGAAAAATCCATCCTCTTCTCCCACAGCCACATCTACCGTCTCAAGATATTCCAGCAACGTCTTGTCATGATACCACAGCATCTTCTCGGAACGCTGAGTGACATTATCCCCCGCCGTGGCGGATACCGGAATGACAAACTGGCTATGGAAGTCATACTCTGCCGCCATCTGGCGGATGCCAGCCTCAATTTCCCGGAAGGTCGTCTCCTCGTAATCCACCAAGTCCATCTTATTTACGGCATACACCACAGACTTAATGCCCATCAGAGCGCAGATCCTAGTATGCCTCTTTGTCTGCAGCAGAACGCCCTTGGTCACATCCACCAGAATCACGGCCAAATCCGCAAAAGACGCCCCTACGGCCATATTTCTTGTATACTCTTCATGTCCCGGCGTATCCGCCACGATAAAGCTTCTCTTCTCCGTGGTAAAATAGCGATAAGCCACATCAATGGTAATGCCCTGCTCCCGCTCCGCCATCAAGCCATCCAGAAGAAGGGAGTAATCAATCTCGCCCCCGGTACTTCCCACCCTGCTGTCCAGCTCCAACGCCCTCTCCTGGTCGGCAAAAATCAACTTCGCATCGTACAGCATATGGCCAATCAGGGTAGACTTTCCATCATCCACGCTTCCACAAGTAATAAATTTCAATAAACTCTGCATTAGAAATAGCCCTCCCTCTTTCTCCGTTCCATGCTGCCTGCCGCCTCATTGTCGATCACGCGGCTTGTCCGCTCGGAAGAAACCGCTCCCAGCGTCTCCTCAATAATGGCATCAAGCGTATCTGCCTGGGATTCCACGCCTCCTGTAAGGGGGTAGCATCCCAGCGTGCGAAAACGCACTTTCTTGTTCTGCACTTCCTCTCCCGGACGAAGGCGCATCCTGTCATCATCCACCATGATGATATTGCCATCCCGAAATACTACGGGACGCTCCTTGGCAAAATAAAGGGATGGAATCTCTATCTCTTCTTTCCGGATATATTGCCAGATATCCTTCTCCGTCCAGTTAGACAGGGGAAACACCCGCACTTCCTCCCCCTGGAATATCTGGGTATTGAATAATCTCCACATCTCAGGCCGCTGGTTTTTCGGGTCCCATCCATGGGACTCATTTCTGAAAGAAAAAATCCTCTCTTTCGCCCTGGATTTTTCCTCATCCCTCCTGCCTCCGCCAAATGCGGCGGTGAACTGGTATTTATCCAACGCCTGTTTCAGAGCCTGGGTCTTCATAATATCCGTGTAGGCAGCTCCGTGGTCAAATGGATTAATTCCCTGCTCTACGCCCTCCTGATTGGTATACACCAGCATTTCCAATCCATATTTCTCCGCCATCCGATCCCGAAACTCGATCATCTCCCCGAATTTCCATGTGGTATCCACATGCAAAAATGGAAAGGGCGGCTTCTCAGGATAGAACGCCTTCAATGCCAAGTGCAACATAACTGAACTGTCTTTTCCTATGGAGTAAAGCATCACCGGCTTCTCACACTCTGCTGCCACTTCCCGCATGATATAGATTGCCTCTGCCTCCAGTTCCTCCAAGTGGGACATCTTTTCCATACATATATCCTCCATTGTATTTTAGACTATAAACTTATTTTTCGCCTAAATGATAAAGTTAATATATTATATATCTTTTACTAAAAATTTACAATATTGTGTTCTTTTTACAGTATTATCATGTCAAATTTGCGTCATGCGCATACAATTATATCATTGACATGCCACATAAGCGACATGGCCAGAAATTAAAATTGATTCGCCACCGATGCACAGAAACTTTTATCCTTAGACTATTATCGACTTTGTAATTTCCCTGACCGCATGCTATGATAAGATATAATGCAGTAGGTATCCCATTTGGGCACGGCCTGCGATGACATAAATTTTCCGAAAGGAGCAAGAGATCCCATGAACACAGAAGCTTTGCCAGAGCCAAGGAGCGGCGGCATATCGGCCGCCCAGAAGGCTATGATTTTCCGAAACATGAGCGACGGCATCATGACCGTTGGAGAAAACGGCCAAATCACTTACGTCAATGCCGCCCTGCTGGAAATATTCCACTTTGAAAAAGAGGAAGATGTCCTGGGAAAATCCTTTGAAAAAATATTCCTGCACAATAAGAAAAACCACGCTTTCAACAAGTTCTTTTCTCTGGCCACGGAAAAGCGGCAGCCCACGGAAAAGACTTTCCTGCGCTACCGCATGGACAATGGGGAAAAACTATACCTAGATATCGATGTGAGCCTGATGGATCAGAACTGGAACCACATTTCCGAGGATCGCTTCCCCGGCATGATGATTTTGATAGAAAATGCCACCGACCGCTTTACCCTTCGCCAGAGGGAACACGATTATGCCTATATATTTGCTGGCATTATCTTCTGCATCACCTCATACCTCATGGCATGGAGCTGCATCCGCTTCACCCTGGGCATCCAGCTGCACACCTCGATCTACACCATGATCATCGAGGTCATCACCTTTGCCCTCTTCTTGGAAATCGTATTTTTCACCAGTTTCTCCCTGAAAGAGATCGGACTGGTTCCCCGTTGGAAAAAGTTTAAGCAAAACATGCTAGAAACCCTTACCATCGCCGTCATCTCAGGCGCAGTGCTGGTTCTGTCAAAGATTATCCTCGCCCTCTTCGGGATACAGATCAAGAGTTATTTTTTGGGGGGCTCCTGGCGAGGGCTGGCAAACTATGGCTTCACCGCCCTCTTGCAGGAATTTCTGGCAAGGGGCGTCATCCAGACCAGCGTGAAATCCCTGATGCGGATCAAATACCAGAAAATGCTGGGAATCATTCTCACATCCCTTCTCTTCTCCCTGATGCACATGCCCTTCGGCTTTATCTTCATGATGGGAGCCTTGGTACTCAGCCTGGCGCTGGGATACCTCTTCGAGCGTCAGGGGGACTTGTGGGGATGCGCTCTGCTCCACTGGTTCTGCGGCTATCTCACCATGTGCCTGTATTTTTAATGTTAGAAGCGGAAATCCCGCTTTCCCCCTTTTAATTCCTCCAGATACTGCAACGCCCGCTCCCTGACCTTCTCATTGGGCACGTTCTGAATCTCCCTGGCAATCAGTTCCTCTCCTATAGCCCTAGTGTCCCCAGATGCATAGTCTTCCAAATATTCTTTCAGCGTCATCAATGCATTGGGCTGACAGCAATTCACAATCTGGCCGGACTTCAGCAGGGACATGAATCGGTCTCCCGTGCGCCCCTCCCTGTAGCACGCCGTGCAGAAGCTGGGAATATATCCCAAGCGCATCAGCCAGTTCACCACCTCGTCCAGAGTCCTGGTATCGCTGACGTCAAACTGGGCGGAACTGTCATCCCGCACCGGCTCCGTATAGCCTCCCACGCTAGTCCTGGAACCGCCGCTAATCTGGGAAATCCCCAATCGCAGTACCCGCTCCCTGGTCTCCTGAGACTCCCTGGTGGAGATAATCATCCCCGTGTACGGCACGGCAATTCTGATTACGGATACAATCTTCTCAAATACGTCATTCGGTACCCCATTGGAGAAATCTGCCGTGTCGATATCGTCCGCCGGGCAGATGCGGGGAACGCTGATGGTATGCGGGCCTACGCCTTGAGCCGCCTCCAGGTGCTCCGCATGCATGAGAAGCCCCACCAGCTCATAGCGATATCCCTCCAGGCCAAACAAAACCCCCAGCCCCACATCGTCAATTCCTCCCGCCATCGCCCGATCCATAGCCTCGGTGTGATAGGCATAGTCATGCTTTGGCCCGGTGGGGTGAAGCTGCTCATAAGACTCTTTATTGTATGTCTCCTGAAAGAGTATATATGTCCCGATTCCCGCATCCCGCAGTTTCTGATAATTCTCCACCGTGGTTGCCGCAATATTCACATTCACCCGCCGAATGGCTCCATTCTTATGCTTGATACCATAAATCGTGTTAATGCTTTCCAAAATATATTCCAAGGGATTGTTCACCGGGTCTTCCCCCGCCTCGATGGCAAGTCGCTTGTGCCCCATATCCTGCAGGGCAATCACTTCCTTGCGGATCTGCTCCTGGGTCAGCTTAATCCGGGGAATTTGCTTATTTTTGGCATGGTAGGGACAGTAGGTACACCCATTCACGCAGTAATTCGATAAATATAGAGGCGCAAACATCACTATTCTACGGCCGTAGAATCTCTCCTTAATCTCTACTGCCAGAGCGCGGATCTGCTCATTCACTTCCGGAATGCCGCACTCCATCAATACCGCCGCCTCTCTGTGGGAAATTCCCTCGGCTCTCTTTGCCTTCTCCAAAATATCGGCAAGCAACTTCCTATTTTCCCTGTTCTCCCTGGCGTATTCCAGAGAATCCAAGATTTCCTGATGATTGATAAACTCCTCTGCTTTCATTGATTTTACATTGTATTCCGGCATCATGGTTCCTCCCTTGCTACAAATTAAGGCTATTATATGTTACTGTCACTTATCACTAAATTATTACCCTGCCAGCTACCATGCTTATTTTTTAGAGTACACCGCCTTGGCGCTAACGCCTTCCAGCATCCCCAATTTTCCAGATAGGGCGCTGACCACATCGTTTCCCGCATCCAGCACGATGCTGATGACGGAAATCTTCCGCTCCCGGTAGGGCATCCCCATCCTCCCCACAATATAATCCCGGTACTCGTGCAGCAGCTCATTCACCCGCTCCACGCTGTCCTCGTTCTCCACGATGATCCCTAAGATTGCAATTCTCTGTTCCATGCAAGCCTCCTATTCCATTCTATTGACGGGCATCTTGTTTTGTATCGGAAAATATCCTATAAGCCCAGAAAATGCCCCATGCTCTAAAGCACGGGGCATCTTGGTACAATCAAACAATCGCCTCTATACTATTTGCCATCATCTGACGAACGTCACACGACAGCGCATCAAATCAAGCACTGCTGCCACGCACGGCTAAAGCCATGCATTCACATCAAACTCCGCATGCCTTGACATCGGGACGAACCCTCTGCTTCAGAACACCATTATCATAACACGATGTTGTCACGATTTCAATAGCGTTCCCCCGCATCACTTGCATTTTTAAAGACTCTAAATTGCAGTTTTACAGTTTCATATTCCATTCTTTCCAACAAATACAAGAGAGAACTTTTCATGTAAAAACACACAAGAAGTTCTCTCTTTCATTTTATCTATTCATCGTCACTGTTATTCCAAGCAACTACAGCACCATTCTCACTTCGGTCACATCCGTCAGCTTGCTCTCAGGAATGTAGTTATCCTCCTGCTTCTCGCCGTTAATATAAAACTCGCTGCAACCGCTCTCCTTGCCATCAGGATTCTCCACCTTGATGACCACCTTTTTCCCACGGAAATCCTTCTCCATGGTCATTTCCTTCCAGTCACTGGGAATCGCAGGCGCAACCCGAAGACCATCCAGGTCTGGGCGCATGCCGCAGATGCCCTCCACGCATCCCACCATGCAGGTGGAAGCCGTGCCTGTCAGCCAATGCACATGAGAACGCCCGTGGAAGGGGCTTTCATCACCTTCCGTGTACTGTCCATGCACATAGGGCTCCAACTTGCGGATTTCAGCCTTGTCATTCTGAGACGAAGGCGAACTTTCCTCAAAGTACATAAATGCCTTATTTCCATGGCCCATCAATGCCTCTGCCAAAATCAGCCATCCCTGGGTCTGGGAGAAGATGCCGCCATTTTCCTTGGTTGACGGCGGGAACAGTCCGGCAAGAGCCCCGTCAAAGTAGTGATCCACATAGGAAGGCGCCATCACCTTTGCGCCGTAATCCGTATTCAATTCACGCTCCACGGAATCCATGGCAAGCTTTGCCTGCTCCTGGGTGGCAAGCCCGGAAATCACGGACCAGGTCTGGGGATTGAGCCACATGCTGGCCTCCGGGTCATTCTTGGAGCCAATCAGTTCGCCAGTCTCCTTGAAGCCGCGATTGAAGCGGTCTCCCTCCCACCAGAGGTCGTTGATCTTCTTTCCCACTTCCTCCTGGGTCTTATCTAAGTATGCGATATACTCCCCATCATTCTTCTTCTCTGCGAAATGCCGCATGATCGTAAATGCATAGTAGAGCTGCAGAGCCACGAAGGAGGATTCTCCCTGCGCTCCCAGGCGAAGGCAGTCATTCCAGTCCGCATGAAGCCCTGCCGGCAGCCCATGGGGCCCCAGATGGTTCATGGAGAAATCAATGGCCCTCTTCAAATGCTCATACACGCTGGCCTTCTCCTCGATGTTAGACCAGGTAATCTCCTCGTCAATGAAAGCCTGGTTGCCCGTCTCGGAAATATATTTATAGACCGTGGGGAACAGCCAGAGCGCATCGTCCGCACGGTAAGCGGGATGCCCTGTCTCCTTCACGTAATCCGGGTCGTCCGGCGTACCCTCATGCCCCGCACGCTCATCGTGGTCAAAGCGAACCAAGGGAAGGCCGCCGCCATTGTCCACCTGGGCAGAAAGCATGAAGCGAATCTTCTCCAGCGCAGCCTCCGGGTCGGTGTGAATCACGCCCTGGATATCCTGCACCGTATCCCTGTAGCCGTAGCCATTCCGCTCTCCGCAGTAGATGAAGGAAGCCGCTCTTGACCATGTAAAGGTGAGGAAGCACTGATATGCATTCCAGGTATTCACCATGCTGTTGAAAGCATCGCTGGGCGTATTGATTTTGAAATGATCTAATTTCCCATGCCAGTATTCCTTTAGCTCATCAATCTCCCGATCGCACACGGACACGTCCTCGTATGCCGCAATGATCTCGTCCGCATCGGATTCCTTATAACGCCCCAGCAGGAATGCCATGGTCTTCGTCTCTCCCGGCGCCAGTTCCATAGCCGTATGTAAAGCACCACAGCTGTTGTCATTGTAATTGCATACGCCATCGCATTCTCCCCGCTCCACAGCAATGGGATTGCCATAGTCGTGATACATGCCGATGAAAGCCTCCTTGTCACCGTTATAAGAGGTGACAGGCTGTCCTGCCAGACCAAAGAAACGCTCCTTACCATTGCTCCCGTCCGGTCCTTTGTACCAGTTCAGGTTAATCTGCTGGTAAATCTTATTCTTGCGGAAGCTGGTGTTGGTAGTACACAGGGTATACTGCAAATTCACCTGATCCTGATTGTAATTGTCATCGTTAGAAAGTTCCGCATAGCCAAAGGCAGAGATCTTTCTAGGCCTGTCGGATGCGTTCGTCACCTTCAGGCACCACACCTCATATACCTTATTCAGCGGCACATAATACATCGCCTCTGACTTGATGCCCGCATACTCTGCAAACATCTTCGTGTAGGCAGTGCCGTGGCGGACCTCGCTCTGATACTTGTCAAGAGGCTTGCCCACCGGCTGCCAGGAGGCAGACCAGAAATCCCCATCCTCGTCATCCCGGAGATAGAGATAGCGTCCCGGCGTGTCATCGCTGTTAAAATGATAGCGCAGAATGCGCCCGTTTGCCCCGCTCTTTACGAAACTGTACCCACCTGCATTGTTTGAAATAATTGCCCCATACTCCGGAGAACCGAGATAGTTGCACCAAGGTGCCGGGGTGTTCGGCTTGGTAATCACGTACTCTCTGTTCTCTTCATCAAAATAACCAAAATTCATGTTGTAAATCCTCCTCCAGCAAACTGCCATACATTTTTCTCTTAAACGATTATACGATACCCGGACAGCCAACGCAAGAACAATTATAACATTTTCTAACACTATTTTGATTAGTCATTTTTAGGATGCTGACCATAATAGGCGTTTGCCCCATGCTTCCGATAGTAATGCTTATCCTGGAGTTCCTGGGGGGCTGGCTGGTTCTCCGGGTTAATCATCTCGCACCGGGCCGCCATCTTCGCCACTTCCTCCAGCACCACCGCATTGTGCACCGCCTCGTGGGCATCCTTTCCCCATGTGAAGGGACCGTGGTTCTTGCACAGAACTGCCGGAGTGGCACTGTAGTCCAACTCCATCCGCTCAAATTCATCTGCGATAAGCACGCCCGTATTCTTCTCGTACGCCTCATCAATTTCCTCTTTGGTAAGATTTCTCACGCAGGGCACCTCGCCGTAGAGATAATCCGCATGGGTAGTGCCGTAGCAGGGAATCCCCCGGCCCGCCTGAGCCCAGCTGGTAGCCCAGGATGAATGGGTGTGCACCACGCCGCCAATTTCTGGAAAACGATTGTAGAGAACCACATGAGTGGCGGTATCGGAAGAGGGGTTGTAGTCTCCCTCTACCTTATTCCCCTCAAGATCCACTACCACCATATCCTCCGGCTTCAACTTGTCATAATCCACGCCGCTGGGCTTAATGACGAAAAGACCTTTTTCCCTGTCAATTCCACTGACGTTTCCCCAAGTAAATGTCACAAGATTGTATTTTGGCAACAACATATTCGCCTCATATACTTCTTTTTTTAATGCTTCTAACATAAATCCATCCCCAATCCTTTCCGTTTCCAACAAACTTCCATATGCCATGCACTCCCGCAATCGCCACCTGCATTCGCAATCCGGGCTATCGCCAACATAAATAAGCAGCATGCTTATTTATGCTATTGCATCATGTTGGTGGTGCGCCAAATGCCCGGGCATGTCTGCATGCAAGCATGCGCCATGCTCGTTCACCTAATCATGTAAAAGTCCGATTGCTTCGTGCCCTGCACTCCCGCAATCGCCACCTGCATTCGCAATCCGGGCTATCGCCCTACTTGCTCATGTTGGTGGTGCGCCAAATGTCCAAGCATGTCTGCATGCAAGCATGCGCCATGCTCGTTCATTTGGCTTTACTTTTACAGCAAGTGTTCCAGTGCCGCCTTTTCGATCTCGATGCCTTTCTTGTATCTCTCGATAAAGGTCTCGAAGCCTTTCACATCCTCTGGGTCAGGTTCCACGGTCACTCCCTTGCTTCCCGCAAATACCTTTTCTGACAGAAATGCTTCCAGGGACTCGCCGTCCTCTTTATCTATCATATAGGAGGCCAAGAGCGCCATGCCCCAAGGGCCGCCCTCTCCAGCGGTCTCCATCACGGATACCGGGGCATTGATGGCACCTGCCAGAATCTTCTGTCCCACGCCCTCCGTCTTAAAGAATCCCCCATGCCCCAAAATGGAATCTATGGCCACATTCTCTTCCTTTAGCAGAATATCCATGCCCACTTTCAGCGCGCCGAGAGCGGAAAGCAGATGCACTCTCATGAAATTCGCCAGCGTAAAGTTACTGTCCGGCTTCCTGACAAACAGCGGCCGTCCCTCTAGCACTTTCGTAATATTTTCTCCCGATTGATAGCCGTAGGTAAGAAGTCCCCCGCAGTCACTGTCCCCCTCCAAAGCCTTGCGGTACAGTTTTTCAAAAAGCACATTCCGATCCAGCTCCATGCCAAAAGCTTGGGCAAATTCATCAAATAATGCCGTCCAGGCATTGAAGTCGGAAGTACAGTTATTTGCGTGAACCATGCCCACAAGGCTGCCATCCGGCGTTGTCACCAGATCTATTTCCGGGTAGACCTTTTTCAGATCCCGCTCAAGCACGAACATAGAAAATACGGAAGTTCCCGCGGACACATTGCCGGTGCGCATCGCCACGCTATTGGTGGCAGCCATCCCCGTGCCCGCATCGCCCTCAGGCGGGCATAATGGAATCCCTGGCTCCAATGTGCCGCTGACATCCAGAAGTCTCGCGCCCTCCTCCGTCAAAACTCCTGCTCTATCTCCTGCCAGCAATACCTTTGGCAGAATATCCGCCAATTTCCACGAATAATTTTTCTCTTTGATTAGATTCTGGAACTTACCAATCATGCCCTCGTCATAATTTTTCGTCTGAATGTCAATGGGGAACATGCCGGAGGCATCTCCAATGCCCAGCACCTTCTCCCCGGTCAGCTTCCAGTGGATATACCCCGCCAGGGTTGTGAAGAATGCCACGCTGCCCACATGTTCTTCCTGATTTAAAATGGCCTGATACAGATGGGAAATACTCCATCTCTCCGGAATATTGTACTGGAAAAGTTCCGTCAATGCCCTGGCAGCCTCTCCCGTGGTACTGTTCCTCCATGTCCGGAAGGGCACAAGAAGTTCTCCCTCGCTGTCGAAAGCCATATATCCATGCATCATGGCGCTGAATCCAATGGCTCCAATCTTCGTCAGGGATACACCGTGCTTATCCTTCACGTCCGCCAGCAGATTGGCATAACTGTCCTGCAATCCCTTCCAGATGTCATCCAGGGAATATGTCCAAAATCCATTCTCCAGACGGTTCTCCCAGACATGGTCTCCCAGTGCAATGGGATTGTGATCCCCATCAATCAACACTGCCTTAATTCTGGTAGAGCCAAATTCAATTCCCAGCATCGTCCTGCCACTCTCAATCGCCGCCCTAATATCACCCATATCCTTACCTCTTTTCTGCGCTGTCATGTCCCTGTCACCGCCTGCAACTTACAGCGCCAAGCCGCAGACCCTCTATATCGATTATAACATACTTTCGTTATAAAAGCATGATGCATTCCTCATTCGGCTTTACTTTTACAGTAAAACCATTAGAGGTAACCCCATGGATTACCTCTAAACAACCTGTAGTCAAACATCAATGCACTTACAATACATCCAATACGGTTATATTTGCACGAATCTAATCATGCTTTCTTTTTCATCTTTCCAATGATAGCCTGCAGCACGATGAAGAAGCAGAGCAGTGCAGACAATACGATGCGCACCCACCAGCTGGAAAGGGTTCCCTGGGTGGTAATCAACTGCTGGATCGTGCCCTTAATCAGCACGCCGAAGATAGTTCCAAAGGGCGTTCCCACGCCGCCGCTTAAGAGCGTGCCACCGATAACCGATGCGGAGATGGCATCCATCTCCAGCCCCTTCGCCTGCTCCACGAACCCGGAACAACTGTTCAGGCAGAAGAGGAATCCGCCGCATCCTGCCAAGAATCCGCTCATCACATATGCCTTGAACTTCGTCTTCTTCACATTCAATCCCATCATCATGGCACTCTGGGCATTGCCGCCCACGGCATACACTTCCCTGCCGAACTTGCTAAACTTCATAATCAACGCCACAATCAGCACGATAATCAGCGCAATCACCACCGAGGGGAACACATAGGCTGGACGGAATTTCCCCTGCCGACTGTAAGAGCCTATGGGAAGGTAAATCTTATAATTTGCCCATGCAAGAAAAGTCTTATTCTTAATGGCAATCATCTCCGTACTAATCATAGAGGTAAGACCCCTGCCGAAGAACAATCCCGCCAAACTGACGATAAAGGGCTGAATTTCCAGATAGGACACCAGAAATCCCTGCACTACGCCATAAATCAAACCGATTCCCAATGCCATCATCACTGCTACATAGGCACTCACGCCATGGTTTTCCATCTGGTTCGCCATCACCATGCACACCAGCGCAGTGACAGAACCCACGGAAATATCGATTCCCGCAGTAATCATAACGATGGTCTGCCCCACCGCAATCACTAGAAGGCCCGCATTATTGATAAACAGGTTCAAGAACATCTGAGGCTTTGCAAATCCCTTGTCCTCAAAGACAATCATGCCCGCTACATACATTACCACAAAGAGCAGGATGGTAACCAGGAGGAGGAAAGTATTTCCATTAATTTTATTTTTCTTAGTTTTTGTTTTAAAAGTTCCCATCATCAATTTCCCCCTTTCACTACAGAAGCCTGTTTTGCTTTGCGATTGGCAAGAAACTGTTTAAATACCGGGCTCTGGATAATTACGATAATAATTACCACAATCGCCTTGTACACTGGGAGCTGGTCTCCCTTGACGCTCATGGCGTAGAGGGTGGTAGTCAGCGCCTGAATCGTGTAAGCGCCAATCACAGAGCCCATCAGGCTGAACTTGCCGCCACCCAGCACATTGCCGCCCAGAGCAACTGCCAGGATGGCATCCATCTCCAAGTTCAATCCAATATTATTCGCATCAGCGGAGTAAATCCGGCTGGATGCAACCACTCCCGCAATACCTGCCATCACGCCACAGATTACATAGGTCAGGAATTTTATCATCGTAGAATTTAACCCCACCAGCCTGGAGGCAGTTCCATTGATGCCCACACTCTCAATATAGAGCCCCAATGCCGTCTTCTTCAAGATAAGAGATACGATGATAACCACCGCAATGGCAATAAAGATCGGCGTGGGAATAGGGCATTTTCCAATATACCCACCCATAACCTGATAAGAACCCACGCGAATATATGTAATCTGTCCATTGGTCACCAGCTGGGCGATGCCTCGGCCAGCGGTAAAGAGAATCAACGTAGCCACCATGGGCTGGATATTCAGCTTCGCCACCAGGAATCCGTTAAATGCCCCGCAGAGCGCAGATGCCAGAATAGCCGCCACGATACCCAGAATAATGGGATTTGCCAATGAATTAACAGACACCTCACCGCCAGAGAGAATCTGACAGCACACTGCTGCCGCTACCGCCATCACGGCACCCACGCTGATATCCTGGCCGCCGCTGGCCGCCGTAACCAAGGTCATGCCCACTGCCAGTATCACCAGCTCCGAAGCCCTGTTAACGACATCCACGATATACCCAGACAATACACCATTGCCACTCATAGATATCACAAAGAAATTTGGCGTGGTAATCACATTCACCAACAATACCGCCAGCAGGCAGACAATCGGCAGAAACAATCGCATGGAAGTGATTTGCCTAATCCCATGCCCAGACTTTGTGGTAGTATATGCTTTCTTTCTATTACTCATCGCTGCCACCTCCCGCTATCGCTTTCATAATTCCCTCCTGGGAGAGATCTTCCCCGGTAATTTCCCCTACCTTCTTTCCATCTCGGAGAACGCCCATGCGGGAGCAGGTACGGAGCATCTCCTCCACCTCAGAGGAAATGAATGTCACCGCCATGCCCTGATCCGCCAGGTCAAGCACCAATTTCTGAATCTCCGTCTTAGTCCCGATATCGATTCCCCGAGTAGGCTCATCCAGAATCAGGTAATCGGGATTCGTCAAAAGCCAGCGGCCGATAATCACCTTCTGCTGGTTTCCACCGGACAGGCTCTTAATCGGGGTCTCCCGACTTGCCGTCTTGATCTGCAGCATCTCGATATACTTGTCAGCGGCTTCCTCCATCTCCTTCCTGCTCATGGGGTGGAACATCCCCTTTTTCGCCTGAAGGGCAATGATAATATTCTCCCTCACGGAAAGGTCTGCCAGAATTCCATCCTTCTTCCGATCTTCCGGCAGATACGCCATGCCCAATTTCATGGCATCAATGGGCGCATTGATTTTGACCGTCTTACCCTTGACAAGCAATTCGCCGCTATCCGGCTTATCCGCGCCGTAAATCGCCCGCACCAGTTCAGAGCGGCCAGAGCCAAGCAATCCGGTAAGGCCTACCACCTCGCCCTTATTCACAGTAAAGTCAAAAGGACGAATGCTTCCCTTGCGTCCCAGCCCATTTGCCTCTACAATGGGTTCAAACTTATCCAGAGCCTTATGAGCGCTCTTGATATCCGCCAGATCATCAAAATCCTTGCCCATCATCTTGGCCACCAGTTCGACTCTCGGCAAATCAGCAATCTCATACTCTCCCACAAGTTCACCGTTCCGAAGAACCGTAATCCGATCGCACACCGCATATACCTGCTCTAGGAAATGGGTTACGAAGATAATGCCAACCCCTTCCTTTTTCAATCTGCGCATCAATACAAATAATTTCTCCACTTCCTCGTCATCCAGAGAGGAGGTAGGCTCATCCAGTATCAGCACCTGGCATTTCATATCCACCGCCCGGGCAATGGCGATCATCTGCTGCTTCGCCAGGGAGCATTCCTCCAGCTTATCTGTAGCGCCGGCATCGATATCCAGATCCCTCAGCAATTCCGTCGCCTTTCTGTTCATCAGCCGCCAGTCGATGAAGCCCAACTTCTTCGGCTCACGCCCGATAAATAGGTTCTCTGCCACTGTGAGGTTGGGGCAGAGATTCACTTCCTGGTACACCGTGCTAATTCCATGATTCTGGGCATCCTGAGGCGACTTATTGATGATGGCTTCTTCAAAGCCTTCCATCCGAATCTCTCCGCCATCCAGAGCATGCACCCCGGTCAGCACTTTGATCAATGTGGATTTCCCTGCGCCATTCTCCCCCATCAGGGCGTGAATCTCGCCCTTTCTCAATTTGAAATCCACATGCTGCAATGCCTTGACGCCCGGAAATATTTTGGAAATATCTTTCATGCTTAATACAACATTATTTTCCATAAATTCCCTCTTTTCTGCGCTGTAATTTTTGCTTCGTGCTTGTGCCACAGCGCAGGCGCAAACACAAATATTGCCATGAGGAAAACGCCATCCAAACTCAAATTCCGCTCCTCGTTTTCCTCATTTTGGGCAAAGAAAGGGCGTGGCAGCATTAGGCTTTCTGCCTCCATCTTCTACCACGCCCCGGGCCTTATATTCTACTTTCTACTCTAATTCCATTGCATCGCGCCTTGCACTCTCGCAATGGAATTTCATACCTGGCGATGCTACTGAAAGCAGCATGTCAATTTAGTATGCACGCTTGTCAATAACTTCCTGTGTCACCTTGGTAACCTCGTAGTCAGTTCCATCTATCGTAACCTTGGTCACATCGTCACTGTGCGCATAGATACCCTCTTTTACATACGCCTGCTTGTCAGGTGTTGCGCCATCCTCAAGTTTCTTGATAATCTCCTCTACGCGAGGGCCATGAAGCGGGTTGCACTCTGTGTTGCAGATAATCTCGCCTTCCATTGTCTTTGTGATACCATCTTTTACTGTATCGAAAGACATTACCAGAATATCTCCATCCGGGCCGACTGTCTTGCCGGCAGCCTTGATTGCATCGATAGCGCCGAACGCTTCGTTATCATTCTCACAGTATACTACGTTAATGTCGTCACCCTTCTTCAGGATGGACTCCATAACCTCCTGGCCTTTTGCCTGGGTAAACTCACCTGTCTGCTGAGCAACTAAGTTCCAGCCATTTGCCTTCACAGCCTCATTCAGAGCCTCTGTACGTCCAATCTGTGCAGATGCGCCGATGGTACCCTGGATATCAACAATGTTGATTTCCTTCATGCCCTTTGCCTCCGCATAAGCCTTCAGCCACTCGCATGCCTTCTGGCCTTCCAGTTTGAAGTTAGAACCTACCCATGCAGTGTAGAGGCTGTCGTCAGATACCTCCACCATACGGTCAACGATAATTACCGGAATTTCTGCATCCTTTGCCTCTTTCAGCACAGTATCCCAACCAGTCTCCGTAACGGGAGCAAGTATGATGTAATTAACTTCCTGCTGGATGAAGTTGCGGATTGCCGTAATCTGGTTCTCCTGCTTCTGCTGAGCATCATCGAAGATCAACTTGTATCCGTTCTCCTCGCTGAATGTTGACTTCATGGACTCAGAGTTTGCCGTCCTCCAGTCAGACTCTGCACCCACCTGGGAAAATCCTACAACGATCTCTTTCTTGTCGCCGCCTCCCTTGTCTGAGGCCGTGTCAGAACTTGCGTCCTGTCCTCCGCCGCCGCAGCCAACCAGAAGGGTTGCCGCCATCGTCAGTGAAAGCGCTGTTGCCAAAATCTTTTTTCTCATAATTCTTTCTCCTCCTTTTCATAATATCATTAGGCACATATTTCATTTGCGTTTCAGGAATGCTTATCCCTAAACACATTTATATCATACGCAATTTTCACAAATTTAGAAACAGAATATTCTTTAAATTTGTTTCTATTTTTTACGAAAATTGTTTATGTTTTATGATAATTTATGAAAAAAGTTGGAAATCTTTGGCATTCTGCCATCCAGAAGTTCCTAAAGCCAAGCCAATGCCTACGCATTCCCCTGAGTTCTTGCCGGAATCCGCACGGTTGCCGTCGTCCCCTCCCCCAGCACGCTCTCAAAGGTTACCCCATACCTTTCCCCGTAATAGTTTCGAATCCGCTGGTTTACATTGACGATGCCGAATCCTCCATTCTCCGAGGCAGTATTCTTATTATCCTCCATGGATTGGAGAAGTCGAAAAAGTTCGTCCCTGCTCATCCCCCTCCCATCATCTATCACTTTGAATATAATATCCTCCCCCACTTTCTCCCCAATAATTTCAATCTTTCCCTTCCCCCTCTTATTTCTAATGCCATGCCCCAAAGCATTCTCAACCAGGGGCTGGAGCATCAGTTTCGGGACCTGGATGTCCAGAATTTCTTCCTGGATGCGAATCTCATAATCCAGCACATCTTGATATCTGAATTTCTGAATCTTGAGATAGCTCTCGATGTGCCGCTTATCATCCGCAACGGTGATGATATCTCTGCCGCCGCTCAATGTGGTGCGGAAAAAGTCTGACAGGTAGGTCACCATGGACACCACCTCCTCCTTCTTTCCCGCCTCAGCCAGCCACACGATGGTATCCAGCGTATTATATAAAAAATGCGGGTTGATCTGCGCCTGCAGGAGCCTCACCTCAATCATGCGGAGATTCTCCTGATTCTTCTTGATATCCTCCACCAGAAGGCCAATTTCCGTAGTCATATTGTTAAAGTTCCGGGTAAGCACCGAAATCTCATCCCCGGACTCCACCTCTCCCTGGACGGTAAAGTCACCCTCCGCCACCTTGCTGGTCATCTGGCACAGCTTCCTGATTGGCACCGAAACGCTCCGCGCCGCACGGAAAGCCATAGTCCCTGACAGAATCAGCACTGCCACCATGGCAATCATGGAAAGGCCCACCAGCCGCTCATTCTGTCGATCCAAATCTGATTTTACATTGACAAAGTTCGTGGTCTCCACATAGATGTATTCCTGGATTCCCTCCTGAATAATCTTAGTCAGGGCATACACGTCATTCCTGAGGATCTTCATGTTCTCATCATAGTGCCCCCCCGCAATGATGTTCTTCTCAATATCCCGAATGCAGACATTCAGGGACAACAGACTATTTTTCAGACGGACAAGCTGCCCCTCATTGTTCTCCACCGTAGCACTGGCAGAAAGATCTGCACAAGCTTTCTCAAATTCCTTGATATAGCGGTAAGGATTTACCGTTACAATTCCATTAACGGTAACTTCACCCAAATTCATCTGGTCAAACCTCTTATTTTTAATAATAGCCAGATATACAGTGTAATCGGTCCGCTCCTTAAAATCCCTGACATACTGGTTGGCATAGGCTACATTCTTGTTGATATCCGTGTAGGCATTGGTGGCATTGGACAGCGCCCACAAAAGGTACAGCAGCATCAGCGCCATTGGCAGAATGGCGACCACCACGATATGCCCCAGTTTCTTATTCATGGAAGCATTCCGATACCACCTCATCACATCCTCCCCTTTCTCTCTGCCCGATAATCCTTAGGCGAGCACCCCTGAACTTTCTTAAAGATGTAGCTGAAATAATGGGGATCCTTATATCCCACTTCATATCCCACCTCGGAGGTCTTCATATTCGTACGCACCAGCAATTCCTTCGCCTTCTCAATCCGTATTTCCGTCAGGTATTCCACAAACGTCTTTCCCATCTCCTTGCTAAAAATGGAACTGAAATAACTTGGGCTCATCCCCACCCAGGTAGCGATGGAATTCAGGGAAATTTCCTCCTCCATATAGGTGGCCTGGATCTGTTCCCTAGCCATCTGAATAATATCCGAATATCGCTTCCCGCTGGCAGCATTCCTCACCTCGATGGCCTGCTCCACCAGATGCGCCACGTACTCCCTGATATCCTCCTTGGAACTGGCGCCGCTCACCGCCTTTTTCAGTTCCTCTCCCCGCTTCTGCAGCACTTCCTCTTCCAGCACCTTCCCTGCGTCCGTGGTGATTTTTTCGCAGAAGGACATCACCGTGACATAGATATTCATCATCACATATTGGCGCATCATCAGAGATTTGAAATGATCCTCGGGAATCTCTCCCAGGCAGGCATCCACAAAACTTTCCACCTCCTCTTTCACGCCATTGTTCAAGAACTTCTCCACCACCTGGTGGGTCTGCTCCAGCTCGCCAAAACTCCCCACGCCAAATGCATCGCTATCCCGCATAACTTGAAGATTCTCCCCAGACACGATCTGATTCATCTCCCTGGTGAACCGACTGGCAAAAGCCTTATCCGCCTCCCGGAAGGAGATAGGCAGTTCCCGCAGCCTGCACACAGGCTTGCCTATTCCGCCAAAATACTCAATATCCCTGTATCCCCTCACCAACAGTTCCAAATCCTTTATAAATGCTTCCTCCCTACGCCACAGTTCCTCTTCCTCGTCCGCAGTAATCAGAAACGCCCATCCGTCCACACTCCGCTGGAAACTGTACACCTGGGCATGATTCCGCACGGCATCCTCCACCGCTTCATACACCGCCCCCGACTCTTTCTCATTTCCCGACTGCACGGCCCGCACCTTAAACAAAATCACCTGATACATCTGGGCGCTGAGGTTCATGCCAAACTCTTTCCCCTCCTCCATAGCCTTCGCCAGAGAGAACTCCCCAGACAGCAGTTTGGAGAAAAATTTCATCTTTTTCATTTCCGTATTCTCCTGCATCTCCTGCTGATACGTGTCACGCAAGTCCTTCTCTTTCCTCTCCCGGAAAATCTCTTCCGAGACAGACTGCAAAGTTTCCAGCAGTTTTGCAGAGGAAATGGGCTTGAGCAGATATTCCGTCACCCCAACCTTAATAGCCTCCTTGGCATATTCAAAATCGTCATAGCCGCTGATAATCACAATCTTCGTACCCGGCAATTCCTGCTTTACCAGTCTGCTTAATTCCAATCCAGTCATAAAGGGCATCCTGATATCCGTGATTAGAATATCCGGCTTCTCTTTCAAAACCATAGGCAGCGCCAATTCTCCATCGCTGGCCTCGCCCGCAAACTCATATCCCTCTTTCTCCCATCGGATGCTATTCTTAATTCCTTCCCGAATCAACATCTCATCTTCCACCAGAAATACCCTGACCATATCTATAACCTCCACTTGCATTATTTCTCTAAAATACTTTTTCCTCTCCCCGCTCAAAAATCCCCATCATCTCCCTGGTCAGGCTGATTCCGTCATCATGCGCCGGCATCTTATCTCGGGCAAACCATCCCGCCTCTGCCAGTTCTCCCGCATCTCTATGTATCTCGTCAGACCCCTCCAGCTCACAGAAAAATCCTAAAAGCAAGTTTCCATCTATTCCCCAGGGCTGGCTCTTGTAATAACGGATATTCTTCACCCTCAGACCCACTTCCTCCATCACTTCCCGCCGCACCGTCTCCTCCGCCGTCTCTCCAATCTCCGTAAAGCCGGCCAGCAGGGCATATTTTTTATATTCCCGGTCCGCATATTTTGACATCAGAATCCGATCCCCATCCGTCACTGCCACAATCACTGCCGGGGCAATTCCCGGATAAATCACATTGCCGCAAGCCGGGCAGCGCATCATCCTCTCTCCCCCATCATGCACCGTCCTCTCCCCGCACATGCCGCAAAAGCGGCTGGCCAAATACCAGCGATGCAGATGCCAGGCAGTCATAAGGGCGAAACATACCTCCTTGCTAACCATCTGGCGAAAGGATCGAACTGGCGCATATCCGTACTCTCCAAAGGAAGCCACCTCTCCCTGATAAGCAAAATAATCCTCCCCATCCATGGAAAAATAATACTGCAGAGAGGACTGCCAGTCCCTCTCGGCAACCTGCCGCCCCAATTCCCAAAAACGAGGCAAAGACAGATTCTGCCCGACATCCTGCCGAATCAAAACCTGTCTCTCCCGAAACACAATTATTCTGCTATTTTCTATAGGTTTCCTGTCTTTATATTGATTATCCAGTTTCTTAGGAAAAATATCCTGTACCATCCTGATCCCTCTTTTCTCTCCAGAAAGTAAACTGACATGCCGCTGAAGGCGGCATCACCATCTATAAAAGTTGATTGCTTCGTGCTACGCACTCCTGCAATCGCCACCTACATTCGCAATCCGCCCTTATCGGGAACATGAATAAGCAATTTGGCTTATTCATGTTATTGCATCATATTGGTGGTGCGCCAAATATTTGAGAATACCCCTATGCAAGCATAGTGTATTCTCAAATGCTTGGCTATACTTTTTAAATAAAATACTGTGCCCGATGAATCACAACCATCAGACACAGTATAACTTTTTTTCAGAAAAACATCAAGACAGATCCAAATGCTTCTTCATTCGCCAGACAGATAGCACCGATAGCCCCACTGAAAGGAACACCATCAAAACAATGGTGATGGCATATATCCCCTTGAACATTCCAAACACTTCGGTAGCCGCCTGCGTTCCAGCCATTTCAACAGAATCCAACAAATCTGAATCAGTAATACTCCCAATATTCGCCAGAGCCCAGATTAGAATGGCCCCTAGGGAGATTATCTGCTGAGCCATATACAGCACGATGTATGATATCACAGACATCAAATCCTTATTGACTGGCGTCTTGGTATTGGTCCGCACGGTATAGCCAAAGACCAGAGACACGTAGAACTGAATCAGGCAGACGGGCATGGACAGGGCAAGGATAAAAAGCGTCACTGCGAAAAACCATTCGGGCACGCCTGCAGCCAGAGCCTGGGATATGATTTCAGGCAAATTCGGAATATGCAGAAATGCCAGGCACAATGCGGCTATAGCCACCAAGATGGAGAGATAAGAGTACAGCGTCCCCGCAATCAATTTGCTAAAATACAACTGCCAGGACTTTACCGGAAGGGTATGCATCAAGTATCCCTCATCCTTAAATAAATTCTTGCGGAAATACAGCACAGTGTAGATAAGCGTCCCCGCCACCATCACTACAATTGCCAAGGTTGCCATGCCCGAAGTCAGTCCGCTCACGATATTCATCACGCCTGTAGCATCTTCAAAATTAGCATTCACCAGTCGAAATATGGCAGAAATCCCTGCTGTCAGCCCCACGACCAGATACGCCGCAAGCAACAGTTTGGCCTGCCTTTTCAAATCATACTTTAATAATTTCCCTAACATGCAAACACCTCCCGAAACAGTGCATCCACTGACTTATTCTTTTCCATCCTGATCTCATCCACCGACTTGTATAGGGCAAGTCGGCCCTGCTTGATAAATATCACATCATCCAGCACATTTTCCACATCTGAAATCAAATGGGTAGAAATCAATACGCTGGCATCCTCATTATAATTGGTAAGGATCGTCTTTAATATAAAATCCCTAGCGGCGGGATCAACGCCCCCCATAGGCTCATCCAGCAGATATACCTTCGCTTCCCTGCTCATCACCAGAACCAGCTGCACTTTCTCCCGGTTTCCCTTAGAGAGGGCACTGATTTTCTTATCAAAATCCAGTCCAAGAGTCTGAAGCATCCGCTCTGCGGTCTCTCGCCTGAAATCCCCATAGAATTCCTCAAAAAAATCTACGACCTCCGATATGCGCATGGCATCTGAAAAATATGGCCGCTCCGGCAGATAAGACACCACTGCCTTGCTCTCCGTGCCCACCGGCTTTCCATCAATCAGCACCTCCCCTGCCTCCGGCACTAGAAGCCCGCAGAGCATCTTAATCAGCGTCGTCTTGCCGCTGCCATTCGGCCCCAGAATCCCCACAATCTTGCCCGCTGGAATAGATAGGGACAAATCTTCCAGTCCCAGCACCTTTCCATATCTTTTTGACAGACCTCTGCATCGAATCAATTCTTCCATCCTTCTACTCTCCTTTCCTCTCCTCCTGCTGGCTCATTCTCTGGAGCAATGCCGCCGCATCCTTCAAAGAATAGCCCAAACTCTCCATATTGTCCAAAAACTCCTTTACATAACTCTGCAGCATCTCCTCCTGCAACCCCTCCGTAATCTCATCCCGCTCGGCCACAAACCTTCCAGCAGTCCTCTTAGCATACAAAAGCCCCTCCCGCTCCAGTTCTGCCAAAGCCTTCTGCATGGTATTCGGATTGACGCCAGCCTCCACCGCCAATTCCCGCACAGATGGCAGTTTCTGCCCCGGCGCCCAGTCCCCTGTAGCAATCCGCTGCTTAATGCCATCCATGATCTGCTGGTAGAGCGGCACATCATCGCTAAACTTCCATCCCATGACTTTCCCCCTTCCAACATTTTTTTAATGCATCTGCGCTTCGTATTATTGTACTATACAAGTAATACAATAATACAATCTGCAATATTTGTCAATAGATATTTATTTTTTTATATAAACTTCCAGAAACTCCCGAATAAATGCGAACAATTATGTCAGTCTGCCTCCAAACATAATATGTCCCATAAAAAGAAGAAGAAGAGGCTTTCTAAAGGCGGCACAAAACGCTGTCCAAGAAAGACTACACTCCCTCTATGAAGAACGCAAAACCAGCGTTCTTAAAAAGGCATCTGAAATCAATCAGATGCCTTTAAGCAATCGCTTCTTATTTGCTTACCCAGTTTCCCTTGGCACTCCTGTGCCTCCACTGGTCCGATGCCTCCTCATACCCCTTCACTGACAGAAATTGCCAGGGGCTGGCCGTCTTCAGGGAATCATAAATCTTCTTCAGGGACACCCAATGCCGATTGTGCTTCGGGTCTCCTGAATCCGTTAGAAAGACCTTGTCCCGCTTTTCATCATAGAGAAATACTGTCACATAATGGCCCGGCGTATCTTTCCAGTAGCAGGTGGAATTATTACTGCTCACCAAGACAATGGCTGCCTGGCTCTTCTTCATCTGCCTTTGGAATTTCTCATAACTGACCGGCTTCCTGTATACTTTGCAGTCAAACCCCATAGAAGTCAGAGACCTTCTCATATATCCCCAGTCAATGGCGCCTCCCCCTGCATACCCAGTGTGCTTCTTCGCATACTTGTATGCATCAATGGGAGTACACTTATATTTCGTCAAGGAAGAATAGATATTGGCAACGCAGCACAGTCCGCAGCCAAACCCGCCAAAGGAGCCGCCGTCATAATATGACACGCCCCACTCACCTGACCATTTCAATCGGCTACCCCAGGACTTCGGCCCCTGCAGATAGGAATAGATTTCCCTCTCCGGCTTGGGCGTTGGCTCCGGCAGCCTTGTCCTCTCTGGAATCGGCGTGGCAGTTGCCGCCACCACCTTCTCCGACATGGTCGGCACATCTTCTCTGCCAAGAGACCTGACCCATGCCACCGCCCCGATAAGAACCACGATCATGCCCAGCCCGGCAGCCGCCATCCTCTTCTGCCTTCCGTCACATTTCCTCCACCAAAGCAGAATATTATGCAAGAAGCCAATCTCCCGCTTTCTAAATCTTCTTTTTTCGTCTTTTCCCATGCCACCCCCCTTTCATTCTGTCCATGTGCCATTTCTTATTATAGCATCCTTTCATAAGAAACTAAAGAATAAAAATTTGCCAAGCAGCAATCTTTACAAAAATTTATTATAACGCAAAAAAGTCGCTGCCTCGTGCAAGCAAGCTTGCCGAGACAGCGATTTTACTCTCCTATCGCATTAGGTCATGTTATTATAATTCAATTTCCACGCCGGTAGTGCCTGCGGCAGCCACCACCGTCTTTCCTTCTGCCGTCACTTTAAATGTCTTATCTGTCTGGCCATAGGAAACGGTAATCTTGTTGCCATTTCTGACAGCCTTGATGTCCGTGACCTTATTAGACTCGCTGTCATAAATCACAGCCTCCGCCGTCTTGCCATCCTCAAGGCCGTATACCACTGCCTCCGCATCCTGGAGATAGTCATATACCACCGTCATCTCACCCTCCGCATCAAAATTACCAAAAGTAACGATGCTATTAGGACGGGCAAGGATTGGCGTCTGGAAGTAATCGCACTTCCTAGTATAATACTTTCCACCCTGATAGGTCTCGCCGCTCTGAATATCTGTCCAGGTGCCACAATCCGGCACATAGAACTCAGCCACGCCCTCTTCATTCATCACAGGAACGATGCAGAGATTGTCTCCCAGCATATACTGCTGATCCAGATACTTGCACGCCGTATCCTCCGTAAATGCCACGATCATGGAACGCATCATGGGCACGCCCACCTGGTGGGTCTTATTTGCCTGAGCCCACAGATAGGGCATCATTCTGCCCTTCAGCACCGTGTAATGGCGAAGCACGTCACAAGCCTCCGTATCCCCATCCGCATCATAAACCCACGGCACGCGGTAGGAAGTAGATCCGTGGAGACGGCTGTGGGTGGACATCAGGCCGAACGCGCACCATCTCTTGTACACATCCGCCGGAGCCGTGGCCTCAAACCCGCCCATATCATGGGAGAAGAAGCCAAATCCTGAAGAACACAGGGACAATCCGCCCCGCAAAGTCTCAGCCATGGCAGAATACTCTGCATAGCAGTCTCCGCCCCAGTGTACCGGAAATTTCTGCCCGCCCACGGTGGCGCTCCTTGCAAAGAGGCATGCCTTATCCTTTCCATAATACTCTTCCAGAGCCTCAAATACGCATTTATTGTATAAATAAGTATAGTAGTTGTGCATCTTAATGGGGTCCATGCCATTGTAATACTTCACCTTGGTGGGAATCCTCTCGCCAAAGTCCGTCTTAATATTGTTCACGCCCATATCAAAGAGATTCTTCAAAAGCCCCTTGAACCAGTCACATGCCTCCGGATTGGTGAAATCCACAATGGCCATGCCCGGCTGCCACATATCGCACTGGAATACGCTTCCATCCAGATTCTTGATGAAGTATCCCTTCTCTTTGCCCTCGTCAAACAACTTGGACTGCTGCCCGATGTAGGAGTTAATCCACACGCAAATCTCCAGCCCCTTGTCGTGAAGCCTTTTCAACATCCCCTCCGGGTCTGGGAACATATCCTTATCCCACTCGAAATTGCACCACTCATACTCCTTCATCCAGAAGCAGTCAAAATGGAAAACCTGCAGTGGAATCTTCCTCTCTGCCATGCCGTCAATGAAACTGTTCACCGTCTCCTCATCATAACTGGTGGTAAAGGAAGTGGACAGCCATAAGCCAAAGGTATAGGCCGGAGGCAATGCGGGCTTTCCTGTCAGGGTGGTATAATTTTCCAGCACCTGCTCCAAGTTCTCTCCGCCGATGACGAAATACTCCAGTTCCTCCCCGGGCACGGTAAACGTCACCTTGGAAACCGTGTCAGAGTTCACCTCGAAGGAAACCTTGTCAGAACTGTTCACCAAGATGCCATATCCCTTGGAAGAAATATAAAATGGCACC
Organism: Clostridiaceae bacterium; assembly: GCA_910575435.1. Classification (GTDB taxonomy): domain Bacteria; phylum Bacillota; class Clostridia; order Lachnospirales; family Lachnospiraceae; genus Butyribacter. The sequence goes on from CAJTGI010000010.1 coordinate 62,503, forward strand.
GTCTTGTAGCTCTGGTCAGAGCAGGTACCGCCATCGCAGTTCCACGTCTCCACCGTCTGCCCATTCTTTACGAAAGGAGTAAACTTCTCTCCAAATCCATAGATGCACTCCCCGATATCGGTCTTAAGCTGCTCTCTAATGTAGGTGGTGTGGGGATCCTGAGGATAATTGAAGAACTGGTCATCCTCCTGCATATTCATCCGGGCATTTGCAGAAAACTGGCTCTCTGAAATGATAGAGGTGCTTCTCCATGCGCCGCCGGTCAGAAGCTTATCCTTGTAATAAAACTTTACCTCCCACTCATCAGCCTTCTTGATAACTACCTTGGTGTCGCCGGAAACCATCTCGTAATAATCCCCATTCTGGGTGATAGCAGGGCGATACCCGGAATCCTCATTCAATTCAAAGCGAGGCGTATTGTCCAAGCCCCCTCTATAATGGTCAATATGAACCTTGATAATATTCTCAGAAGTAGAAGAATAAGTAATCTCCAGGTTCGGTCCTCCCAGGGTCATTCCCCTGTTCTGCACCACGTAAGGCGTGGCAAGAACCTTGATGGAATTTTCCGTCGTCTCCACCTTGTATGCCTGTGAAGCATAATTCACCTCGTACCCCCGCTTGCTAAGCCAAAATCCATCTGCTACTTTCATAGTAACTCTCCTTTCATCTTCTCTTTTAATGATTTCAAGGTTCTCAACCCCATACATAATCCATGTCTTTATTTAGAACCTTGCATTGCGCTTCCACTCATGCCCCATGCAACTGCCGCCAGCGGCATAGCCTCAAACAGCAGCTCCATGTCTCACTCGCTAATGATAGTATAATATCAAAAATCACCTACGTCTATAACAATCAAGACAAAAAATAACACAATCTTGATAACTGTTGTTACTATTCACAGTCATGGAGAAGAAAGGTGCTGTCTCGTCAAACTTGCTTGCGAGAGACAGGGCTTTCCTTCTCTATGAACTGCGAAAGCTGTTCATCCCATCATAAGATAGACAAAGCCTCGTTTATAACGAGGCGGCCGATGCCATTAGGCAGCGGGTCTATCGCATGAAGGATGAACGACTGTGAATAGTAACTAAAAATTCGACTCGCAATTCATTCCACCACGCTCCACACCGTTCCCTCTCTGGTATCCTTAATCTCAATGCCCTTCGCCTTCAATTCCTCCCGAATGGCATCTGCAGTGGCAAAATCCTTCGCCTTCTTGGCGGCCTTCCGCTCCTCGATCTTCGCCTCCACGAAAGCTTTCAGCTCTCCGTCCACTTCCTCTGCCTCCTCTTCCCGCAAGAGGTCCAGGGAAAGCACTTGGTCAAACTTCTCGATCAGAGCCCTCTTCGAACTATCATTCAGTTCCGACTTCAGCACATCATAAACTACCGTCAATGCCTGGGAAGTATTGATATCATTTCCCAGCGCCTCTGCAAAGGCATCTTCAAAGCCACGCATCTGTTCCTCCTGCAGCTGCCCTTCCCCGGAAAGCCCGGCAATCCTCTTCGTCAATTTCTCATAGGCCACCTTCACATTGTCCAGCACGTCATAACTAAACATCAAGGGCTTGCGGTAATGAGACTGCAGGCAGAACATCCGGTAAACCACGGGCCGGTATCCCTTTTCCTCCAGCAGGGAAACCGTGAGGAAATCCCCCTTGGACTTGCTCATCTTGCCCGTATTGTCATTGAGATGCAGTACATGGAACCAATGATTGCACCACTTGTGTCCCAGATATGCCTCGCTCTGGGCAATCTCGTTGGTATGATGGGGAAATACATTGTCAATGCCGCCGCAGTGGAGATCCAGCCGCTCCCCCAGATGCTTGATGCTGATGGCGGAACACTCGATATGCCATCCCGGATAACCCACGCCCCAAGGGCTCTCCCACTTCAATTCCTGGTCGTCAAATTTAGACTTGGTAAACCATAGGACGAAGTCCGCCTTGTTCCTCTTATTCTCATCCTCCTCCACGTCATCCCTGGCGCCAACCATCAGTTCCTCCTCATTTTGATTGGAGAGAACATAATAATTTTCCAGCCTGGCAGTGTCGAAATATACGTTCCCCCCTGCCACATAGGCATATCCCGTATCCAATAGCTTCTGCACCATCTGGATAAATTCTTGAATGCAGTTCGTGGCCGGCTCCACAACGTCCGGCGTCTTGATATTCAGCTTTCGGCAATCATCAAAAAATGCCTCTGTATAAAACTTGGCAATCTCCATCACCGACTTCTTCTCCCGCTTGGCCCCAGCCAGCATCTTATCCTCCCCGGTATCCGCATCGCTGGACAAATGCCCCACATCTGTAATGTTCATCACCCTCTTCACGTCATATCCCGCATAGCGGAGGGTTTTTTCCAGCACATCCTCCATAATATAACTGCGCAGATTGCCGATATGGGCGAAATGGTACACCGTGGGCCCACAGGTATACATGCTTGCCTTCCCCTCTTCATTGGTTCTAAAAGGCTCCACTTTCTTTGTCAGGGTATTATATAAATTCACTGGATACATATTTTCCTCTTTTCTTTCCTTCTTATTCTAAGTTCCCAATACAATACTTTACCTAATTTTATCTTCTTTCGCAAGCATCGGAAAAGAAAATTTTCATTTTTTCCTTTTATATATGCTTGCGCCAGGAAAATTCTGACAAGTATTTTTTCTAAAGAATTCCATTCTCATGCTTGAAACAGAGAGCAAAACCATGTATACTATCATTAGTATAATATTGCGCATTTTTACTGTATTGGTATCAGGCAACACGCATGCGCAGCCATGCCAGTCTGGTTCCCCACATATGCAAAAAAATCCAGGAGGTATATTAGATTGAAACAAAAAAGGAAAAATACTGACAGTTTTTCCCTGCTGAACCAGCAGGAAATCGATTCTCTGATTCGCTTTCTGACAGAAAAGAAAAATACTGTGGACAGTGATGTCATGAGCCAAAACAGCATTGATAAATTGATTACATTGATTCAGACGGATCGGGATCGCATTACCTTAAGCACCCTTCTCACATATGGCAACATCAACAATGCCGTCCTGAAGGATTTCCGCACAGAAGACCAGGAACCCTGCCAGCTGCAGTTCGGTCTGGATTCGGATACCCGATTCGCACAACTGACAATCTTAAATCCCTCTACCGGGAAAACCATGCCCCTCACCCCGTGCCAGCTGGATCAGAATGATACGGAAGAATGGGGTCTGTCCATTCCCCCCTCCGTCTTTATACATATTGCGCTGGGGCTGGAATTAAAGTTTTCCCAAGCAACATATGATGCTGTATGCGATGCATATGCAGCGAATACTTTCGGCAGTTCCGACCACAAAATTCCAGAGATTATGCTGCCGGATAATGACTTGCTGGTAGACTGTCTCCTGTAAAAAAAGGGAACGCAAAATATCCTTCGGATATTGGCGCGTTCCCTTGCAAGAAATCCAAAAGAACTAAAGTTCTTCGGATTTCTTGGTTGGCATAGCGCTACAATTTCCTATACGGTTATGCTCGATCTAACCTCGCTAGGAAAGTCTACTATTGCGCCTAAGAAGAACGGTGCTAGGCATCCAGTGGATGTCTGTTAAGCACGGAGCGGAGCAGAGCGTAGAAAAACCAGCGTTCTTCGCATCAAAAATGCCGAGAAATTTCCTATATGGTTAAAAAGGAAATTGGCGGAGTTATTTGCAACTAGAGTTTTCATGCCGCTATCGGCGGCATACCAAGATAAATGAGAGGTAAATCAATGGCTATTGGAAATAAAAAAGAATTGCTCACAAAGGCCGTCTCGGAAATGCGAGAGGCCGATTATTCAAAAGACCCTGCACTTAATGGCATTTATCAGCGACTGTCTAAAGGCAGGGCACAGTTTGCTGAAGTTTTAGACAAGAATCTCAAGGCAGTGATGCAGATTAGCTCCCTTGACCTAGTCCTGCAGCATCAAACTGAACAAATCATGGATATCTCCCAAAGCGTGGAAAAAGCCACGCAAACCATTTTTGGCACAGATACTGCAGGGATGTCCAACAACCAGCACGAAGAACTGGCAAACACTATCATTGAAGTGTCTGACCAGACCAAGGAAGTGTACCAAAAAATAGAGGCAGGCCAGGGCGAGCTCACCCTGATTAAAGAATTATCTGACCAGACCATTCAAATTTCCGGCCAACTGGAAGAAAATATGGATGGGCTTCTCAAGGTCATCAACCGGATGGGGGATGTCATCGCCGGCATCAATACCATTTCCATGCAGACAAATCTTCTGGCATTGAATGCCTCCGTGGAAGCAGCGCGGGCCGGAACTGCTGGAAAAGGCTTTGCCGTGGTAGCAGATGAAATCCGGTCACTGGCGGAAGAGACCCAGAAACTGACCGGCAATATGGGAGACTTCGTAGAAAACATCAAGAAGGCATCCCAGGAAAGTGCTCAAAGCGCTACGAATACGGCCAATGCCCTGGGGGCTATGACAGACAAAATCAGGAATGTTTGGGAATTGAATGACGAGAGCCAGCAAAATCTCTCCAACGTCAATGAATCCATCAGTTCCATTGCAACTGTCAGCGAAGAGATCAGCCATTCTATGTCCCAGATGGAAAACCAGTTAAAGGATAGCACTAATTTCATGCGGCAGGTGGGCCTCGATTTGAAGGAAGCGACAGAACCCGTGGTTGGTATCGAGCAGACGATAGACGAGGCAGTCAGGGAGATGGGCAGCATGGCAGAGGACGCCTTCTACCACTTAAAGAATGAAGAATTCTGCCAATATGTAAGCAATGCAGTTACAGCCCACAACACATGGCTGAACAATTTAAAGAAAATGGTTCAGAACCAGGCAGTCATTCCATTGCAGCTGAATTCCTCCAAATGCGGATTCGGGCATTTCTATTATGCCATGACCCCGTCCATTCCAGAAATTCTCCCAATCTGGAAAGGCTTGGAAGAAAAACATAGAAGGTTCCACAAATATGGCGCAGATGCTATTTCCGCGCTAAACACCAGGGATTACGCAAGGGCAAACCAAATTTGCAAAGAGGCAGAAATCTACTCCAAAGAATTGATTGCAGATTTGAATAGCATTTTAAGGATTGCGCAAAACAACTAGCAGACTAGTCTTTATATGCGCAATGGAGAAGGGACAGACCACAAGGTCTGTCCCTTTACTGTTTATGGCTGGCTGTGCACCGCATCTCTCTTCCGCACCTCCCCCGGCGTCATGCCAAATTCTCTCTTAAAAGAGCGGATAAAAGAAGATTCATGTTCAAACCCCACATCGTAGGCTATATCGCTGATCTTTTCATCCGTCTCCCTCAATAAATCTAAGGATTTCTTTAACTTCTCCCTCCTCACGTATTCTGCCAAGGGTATTCCATAAAAGTCTTTGAACACGCAGTGCAAATGCGCCGGAGACATGTATACCTGCCGGGCGATATCCTCTACTGTCAATTTATCGGTAATATTCTTTTCAACATAACGAAGCACTTCAGATAGCGTCTCTTCTATATTTCTCATAGCATTCTCCATTCCTTAATCCATGCACCCTCCGCTTTCGAAAATATGTTCGATTGGAGTTTTAAAAGAATCTAAAGAAATATAAAAATAGACTTTGACTACATTAAAACTCCGCAGGAGAACAACAGTTACCCTTCTGCAACATCTCTGAGTTTAGTTTTAACGTAGCAAAGTCCAACGATTCAACAGGGCAGAAACGCCCTATCATTTTTCAATTACTATTTCCTATGTGGATAAAAAGAGGCTTTATTACGCTAAAACAGGCATCCCTCCTGTCCCATGATATAGGAACAGTGCCATATTCATTCCGTCATAAAATGTAAATTTCGTTGCGCGCATAATAATTCCTCCTTTCCCTTCTTCCATCAATGAACCAATTCGCCTATCTCGCCTTCCATCCTGCCATTTTCGCAGGCACAAGCAACCCTTATGAAGAACGAATCTTCATTGCCTTATGCTTTGATAGTTTACCATAAATAAACTAGAAATAATTAGCATTTTCAAGGTTTTTTACTGTTCGCCCCCGACCAGCAGCAACTCCTCTTCCACCTTCGCCATCATGGCAGTATATTTCTCCAACTTAGCCCGCTCCTGGGCAACCTTCTCCTCCGGCGCCTTGCTCATAAATTTCTCATTGCTTAACATACCGTTTACCCGTTTCAGTTCTCCTTCCAGCCTCTTCTTCTCCTTGGACAGGCGCTCCTTCTCCTTCTCAAAGTCCACCAGATCGGAGAGGGGCATATAGGCAGTCACCTTGTCGATTACTACGGACACCGCATTGTCAGCAATGCCTGTCTTTTCCAACTGTACTTTCACCTCAGAAGCAGAAATCATATGCTGGTAAGCAGACACCAGATCCTGCAGGGCAGTACCCACAGACTCATCATCTGCCACCAGATACACCTCCGCCTTCCGGGATGGGGCCACATTCATCTCACTGCGGGCATTTCGGATTCCACGGACAAGATTTTTCATCAATTCCGCCTTCTCCTCTGCCTCTCTGCAATCCCAGTCCTCCCTGTACTCCGGCCAATCTGAAATCATAATAGATGCCTCCTCAGACTGGAGGGTACAGAAAATTTCCTCTGTGATAAATGGCATATAGGGATGAAGCAGTTTCAGGGACTGGATTAATACCGTCTTCAAAGTCCAGAAAGCCGCATTGGCAGATTTCGGATTCTCCTCCTTGGCAAAGAGCCTTGGCTTCACCAACTCAATGTACCAGTCGCAGAACTCCGTCCACACAAAATCATAAATCTTCTGCACCGCCACGCCCAGCTCGTACTTCTCCATATTGTCCGTGATTTCCTTCGCCACGGTGTTTGCCGCCGAGAGAATCCACTGGTCAGCCACCTCCAGATCCGCCCTGTCCGGCTCTGTGATCGCATTATCCCCCAAGTGCATCATGATGAAGCGGGAGGCATTCCACACCTTGTTGGCAAAGTTCCTGCTGGCCTCCACCCGCTCCCAGTAGAAGCGCATGTCATTTCCCGGGGCGTTGTTTGTCACCAGGGTAAACCGCAAAGCGTCTGCGCCATATTTGTCAATCACCTCCAGGGGATCGATGCCATTCCCCAGAGACTTGCTCATCTTCCGGCCCTGGCTATCCCTCACCAAGCCATGGATTAGCACCGTGTCGAAAGGCACTTCTCCCATGTGTTCCAATCCGGAAAACATCATCCTGATCACCCAGAAGAAAATGATATCATATCCTGTCACCAGCGTACTGGTAGGATAAAAGTAATCCAAGTCCTCCGTCTTCTCCGGCCAGCCCAGGGTGCTGAAAGGCCACAGAGCCGAGGAAAACCATGTATCCAAGGTATCCGGGTCCTGGCGCATGGGCTTGCCGCACTTGGGGCATGTCGGCCCATCCTCCTTCGTCACCACCATCTCGCCGCAGTCATCGCAGTAAAATGCCGGAATCTGATGCCCCCACCAGAGCTGGCGGGAAATGCACCAGTCCCGAATCCCCTCCAGCCAGTGATAATAAGTCTTGTCAAAATGGGGGGGCACGAACTTTGTATCTCCCTTCTTCACTGCCTCAATGGCAGGCTTTGCCAAGCTTTCCATAGCCACGAACCACTGCTTTGATACCCTGGGCTCCACCGTCGTCCCGCAGCGATAGCAGGTACCCACATTGTGGCTGTGGTCCTCCACCTTCAAAAGCGCACCCTCTGCCTCCAGGTCTGCCACGATAGCCTTTCTGGCCTCGTAGCGATCCATGCCGGCATATTTCGGATAATCCTCCGTAATCCTGGCATCCTCTGTCAGCACATTGACAATCGGCAGATTATGGCGAAGCCCCACCTCAAAGTCATTTGGGTCATGAGCGGGGGTAATCTTTACCACGCCCGTACCAAATTCCATATCCACATAATCATCTGCCACAATGGGAATCTGGCGGTGTACCAGCGGCAAGTCCAAGGTCTTCCCAACCATATCCCGGTAACGCTCATCCTTGGGATTCACCGCCACCGCCGTATCTCCTAACAGGGTCTCCGGGCGGGTGGTCGCCAGGTCGATATAGCCGGTGCCGTCCGTAGTCTTGTAACGAAGATGCCAGAAATGCCCTGCCTGATCCTCATACTCCACCTCCGCATCGGAAATGGATGTGAGGCATTTGGGACACCAGTTGATAATGCGCTCGCCCCGATAAATCAGTTCCTTATTGTACAGTTTCACAAACACTTCCTTCACGGCCCGGCTGCAGCCCTCGTCCATGGTGAACCGCTCCCGGTCCCAATCGCAGGAGCAGCCAATCTTCTTCAGCTGTTCCACAATGCGGCCGCCATACTGCTTCTTCCAGTCCCACACATGCTCTAGGAACTTCTCCCTGCCAATATCATCCTTGGAAATGCCTTCTGCTTTTAGTTTTTCTACCACCTTGGCCTCCGTGGCGATAGAGGCATGATCCGTCCCTGGCACCCACAATGCCTCGTACCCCTGCATCCGCTTAAAGCGGATCAGGATATCCTGCAATGTCTCATCCAGCGCATGCCCCATGTGGAGCTGTCCAGTGATATTGGGCGGGGGCATGACAATGGTAAAGGGCTTCTTGTCCCTGTTTACCTCCGCATGAAAATATTTCTCCTCCTGCCACCTGTCATAAGTCCTCTTCTCAATATCAGCAGGGTTGTAGTTCTTCTCCAATTCTTTTGCCATATGACCTTTCCTCCTCAACTAAAAAAGCCCTCTGCCAATGGGCAAAGGGCGAGCCAACAACTCACGATACCACCTTTGTTCTGTCTGCAAGGGCAAAAGGCAACTGAACGTAACGTTGCCAATCGCGGCAGACAATCTCTCTCACCGATAACGGGATGAACCGTCACTTCCTACTAATCTTCCAATCTCGTTCAGAAATGCTCCTCCAAGGCTACCTTCCAGGAAAAATGCACCTGGGCAGCCTTCCAGCCAGCGGGCCGCCCTCTCTGCAGGGATATTCTCCTGTACTCCTCCTCTTCCAGGGATTTGCGTCAAAGACAACTATTTCATTATAAAATAACTGCCACATTGCACATAAGTTTACACGAGAACTTGCTATTCTGTCAAGAGGAATCCCCGAATCTTTATCATTTTAAAAATTCATTGATGTTCTTAATTGACACTGCATAGGAATTTGCATAAGACGAGTTTCCCAATGCATCTACCATGCGAAATGAAAAAATACCTACTAAACGTCCTTGATTATCAAAAACCGGCCCTCCGCTATCTCCACTATCAATCGCAATATCTGTCCGAATTACTCCCATGATTGATTCATCCTTTGAAACCCTCATATACGAATTGCTGACAATACCTTTATAAACCCCTAAACCCTTCCCTAACGAATTTCCATTCTGGCTTTCACATAATGATCCGAATTTGTTTCATATATTAATTCATCAACATATTTATTAATTTTTTCTTTGGAAATTGTTTTTTCTGTCGTTACCAATTTAGATAAAACACAAACTCAACGCCACTATTCAAAACCTGGCATGTTTCTCTCCAAAATCGGCTTTATTATACTGGAAAATCACTTCATATTATGTTATAATAATAACACAATACAAGCAACATCCTTGCTGAATGCAAGGCAACAAATCAAAGAAAGGAGTGTAGGCTGCTATGAACAGAATGCACAAAAAAATTGCCGCCTGCCTATTGGCGGCATCCATGATTCTCTCTGCCGCCCTACCCGCAGAGAGTGCCGAAGCAAAGGCTAACGCCTCGGCAAAAACTCCCACTGTCAGCGCCAAAAAGGTGACAGTGCAAGTAAAGGGTTCCAAGACAGTTAAGGTAAGAAAGAACAAGGCAAAGGTAAAAAAAGTTACCTGGAAGAGCAAAAACAAGAAAATTGCCAAGGTGAAAAAAGGAAAAATCACCGGAGTAAAGCCCGGAAAGACCAAAGTCATCTGCAAGATTACCTATAAAAAAGGGAAGAAGGCAAAGACAGCCACTGTAAAGATATCTGTCACCGTGAAGAAAAAGAAGACAGCCACCCAGGCGCCCTCATCTTCCACCAAAAAGCCAGGTACCCCATCCCCTTCGAAATCCCCGGCCACGACTACTTCGGCTCCCTCTTCTGCGCCTACGCTGGCTCCCACCGAGGCACCGGACGACCCCGACGTGGTTCCGGCACAGAAATTTGCCAAATCCTTCAAGGGCATGGATGCCAACAATCCGCTCTTAGCCAACAGTTTTTCCGCCGATCCCACCGCCATTGAATACAATGGCAGGGTTTACGTATATATGTCTAACGACTCCCAGGAACACGCCGGACGGGGAGATCAAGACGAAAACAAATACACCTACATCACCAGCCTCCATATCATCTCTTCCGATGACATGGTAAACTGGACGGATCATGGCACATGCAATATCGCAGGCAAAAAAGGAGTCAACTCCTACACCGGCTGCTGCTGGGCGCCCTGCATTACTTACAAGAAAATCAATGGAAAGGATCAATTTTTCCTCTACTATACTAATGGAGGCTATCAAATCGGCGTGGCAGTCGCCGACTCTCCCATCGGCCCATTCCGAGACGAGTACAAGGCCCCCTTCATCGGTCCCTACACCGCAAACATCTCGGAAGCAGATCCCCTGGATCCCGCCGTCTTCACGGACAATGACGGGAAATCCTATCTGGTATGGGGTGCCGACTGCAACCGCAGTCCGGATGAGAAGCACTATCCTCGCATTCGCCAGCTGTCCGATGACATGCTTTCTTTCACCGGGGAAGAAACCGTCATCGAAGCGCCTTATTTCTTTGAAGATGCCGGCATCAACAGAATTGGCGACAAATACTACTTCTCCTACTGTTCCGACTGGAACGAGAGAAGCGGAAGCTATAAGGACTTGAGCAAATGCTCCATCGCATATATGGTAGCAGACTCCCCCATGGGGCCATACACATATGTCGGGGAAGTCCTCCCTAACTGTGGCAACGTATTCAAAGACGACAAGGGAGAAGGCGTTTGGGCAAACAACCACCACAGCATCACGCAGTTCCAAAATGAATACTACATGTTCTACCACACCATGACCTTAAAGACGGAGATGGGCATCCAGTTCGGCGGAAGGAGCACCCACGTGAACAAGCTGCAGGTGAATGCCGATGGCACTTTAGGCCTGATACAGCAGGATTTCGCCGGCGTTCCCCAGTTGAAAGGCTTCGACCCCTACCAGAGCGTCTCCGGCCTAGTATCTTCCAACAATGCCGGCATGCAATCCATCCGCTCCACCGTGGTTACCAGAACCCAAGGCGACAAGGAAGTAACCGACTACGTCATTCCAGAGGATGGCGCCCGCATGGAAGCAGTAAAATCCAGAAAGGACTACCGGTACAGCTGGCTCAGCATCAAGGGAGCGGATTTCGGCGACACGTCCCCCACCACCTTCCAGGCTACTTTGAAAGGCTATTCCAAGGGGAGCGTGAACTTGCGCATCTGTGCCGACGATCTGGACGGCACGGAAATCGTGAATGCCATAGTAATATTTGACGAATACGGCGATGCGTCCATCTCCGTACCCACAGGTGCCATCACGGGCAAGCACGATCTCTATATCGAATTTGATGGCTCCGTGAGAGACTTTGTCTCCTGGCAGTTCGCTAAGTAAAAAAAAGGAACGCAAAACCAGCGTTCTTCGTGTCAAAATGCTAAACAGTTTCCTAATCAAGAGAAAAGACCTGTCTGAAACCAGACAGGTCTTTTCCTTATCTTTGTTTTTATCCTTCACCTTACACGCTACGCAACCTTTGACTTCGCAACCTCTACCAGTGATGCAAATCCCTCTGGGTCACTGATTGCCATCTCGGAAAGCATCTTTCTGTTAATATCAATCTCCGCCAACTTCAAGCCATGCATAAACTTGCTATAAGAAAGTCCATTCATGCGTGCTGCTGCATTGATGCGGGCAATCCACAGTCTTCTGAACTGTCTCTTTCTCTCTTTTCTTCCCACAAAGGAGGATGCAAGCGCTCTCATCACTGACTGCTTCGCAACCCTGTACTGCTTTGACCTGGCTCCCCTGTAGCCCTTTGCAAGTTTCAATACTCTTTTATGTTTCTTCTTTGCGTTCAAACCGCCTTTAATACGTGCCATCTTCACATTCCTCCTCTAATTATTTTGCATATGGAATCAGTTTCTTTACCGTCTTCAAATTTGTCTGATCCAGTTCTGTCTGCTTCCTGAGATTTCTCTTTCTCTTCCTGGTCTTCTTATTTAAGATATGGCTCTTATTCGCTTTCATGCGCATAACCTTGCCTGTTCCCGTCACCTTATAACGCTTTGCTGCCGCACGCTTTGTCTTCATTTTTGGCATATCATATTCCTCCTTAATATTCATAAATATATCCCGTTCCTGCAAAACGCACAATACCCTTGTCCCACAGAAACCCCTAAAAGATTTGCCCGAATTCAGGCAAAAACTTTACTGGCGCTTTTCTGACAAAAACATCACCATGCTTCTGCCTTCCATCTTCGGCCTCTTATCAACTACCGCAATATCTTCCAGTTTCTCGCAAAAACTGTCTAGAATCTGCCTGCTATAGTTCACATGAGCCATCTCACGGCCGCGAAAACGCAATGTCACCTTCACCTTGTCACCCTTGGAAATGAATTTCCTAGCCTGGTTCGCCTTCGTATTCAAGTCATTGGAATCAATATTGGGAGTGAGACGAACTTCCTTGATTTCCATGGTTCTCTGCTTCTTCTTGGCTTCCTTCTCTTTCCTCGCCATTTCATAGCGATATTTACCATAATCAATAATCTTGCATACCGGTGGCTTCGCTGTCGGGGCAATCTTCACCAAATCTAGATCTGCCTCCCTGGCAAGCTTCATCGCCTCCCTGGATGACATTATTCCTAACTGCTCTCCGTCCTGACCAATTACGCGGACTTCCCTGTCTCTAATTCTCTCATTAATCATTAAATCGCCTATGGTAGTGCACCTCCAAATCAAATTATTTCATACTGCCCGCAGGGCAAACGAAAAGCGTGGACCCAAAGCATCCACGCTATAAAAGCACACAAATATTTTGTACATTCTAAACCCGAGTCACTCGATGGTGCTAAGGTGAGAGTGGATACCTCTACTTCGCTTTATTCACACAACGGATACTATGTTACCACACCTACGCTTCTCTGTCAATAGTTTTCTCTAGAAAATCACAAAAATCCTTTTGGATAAAAGGTGGAACGCCCCGGCAATTTCTCACCAGGGCGTTCCTATATCTAATTATCTATTTAAGGGAAAGCAAATTAACTATTACTTTTTGAACTCTGTGCCGTCTGCATTGTATGCTCCGTCACAAACTTCAATCTTCACATAGGAAGCACCTGTATAAGTATTGGTAGTAAGCCACAGCCATGGATGATCCTTCAAGAACTCCGGCTCCAGTTTCAGGTACTTGCCATCCCAGAATTGGCCATTGCCAGGATCATAAGCTTTATCATTTTCTACCTTTCCTGGCTGACCTGCATCTTTGTCATTCAGCAGGCAATACCCTACCTGAAGATCTGCATTCTTGCTTGTATCATTGTCCATCGGATACACTCTTACGCAAGGCTCCTTGAACTGACTCCAGTCGCACTTAACGCTGATATTCCAATACAAATCATTGATTACTGCCGTAAGGCCATCAGATACGCTGGTGGTCTTTCCAATGCCTCTGCCTACTGTATCATAATCATCAGGCCGGAGAACCTTCATCTCCTCATGCTGGGCATCTCCCAGATGCCTCATGAACTCTCCTTCCCAAGTATACACAACCTTAGGATCGGTATTCTCCACAAGGGGCAATTTAGAAATTCCAGTATACTGCAATTTCGCATTGCTAGGAATCTGCGGCTTGGAACCTGTCAAGTCTGCAATCAACTGACCTACATCGCCGTATGAGAAATATCCCTGAGAACGATTGTAATAATGTCCCTCATCCCACATAACCGGGTTGAAGTTAAACTCTTTGCAGAGGTTGAACAATTCCTTGAAATAATCAATAACGCCGTCCTTGTATCCCTTTACGCATCCACACTCGCCTACGATTACGCCATAGCCTTCATCTGTAAACTTCTTCATACGTCCAAGCAAGTCTCTCATATCCTTCTTGTCCTTGTCGGTTCCCCATGAATCGCGGTATCCCCAAGGAGTAGCGGATGAAGCAGAGATGCCATAGTCTGTCGGGTCATAGAAATGCACGGACACGCTCAACTTGCTCTTTCCATTCTCTGCGCTGTCCTTCGGCATCTGATAGCGGGCATCCATCGTTCCGTCCGTCTTGTAGATATCCCCTGCATATCCGCCAATCACGCAGGACTCATTTCCTGTTCCAGGAATCAGAAGATGTCTGTACTTATTGTTTCCACCAGATGCGCGGACAATATCTACAAAAGTCTGGTTAATCTGATTCACCAACTTGTAAATGTCATTTGCATCCTTAGCCAATTTTCCAGTCTGGTTAGACTGTCCCTTCATGGGATCGGTGTAATCATCATTTAAGCGACCGCTTAACTCCTCGTTAGCGCCCTCGAAAATCAAATGGTCAGAGTACTCTTTGTACCTTTCCGCAATCTGCGTCCAGAAAGCCTTATACTTCTTCCATGCCTCATCACGAATCGGCGTGCTGGCAGCATTCATTTCCTCTGCGCCAAACATTCCCCACCATCCGCCATCCCAATGGATGTTGATGATGACATACATCTCGTCATTCAATGCATAGTTGATAATTTCTTCTATACGCTTCAACAAATCTTTGTTAATTGTGTACGTGCCATCTGTTGACATCAGGTTGGACCAAGCCACCGGAACACGCACGGTGTTGATTCCATAACTCTTCAGACCATCAAATGTCTTCTGCGTAGCCTTTGGATTACCCGCATTAGTCTCACACTGGTCAACTGTGGTATGTACTCCCAGCCAGTTGGATTCCTCCATCTGATTTCCTAAGTTCCAGCCAATTCCCATGGCATACTTTGTCAAATCCAAAGTGCTGAGTTCTTTGCGCATCTTGCCATTGTCCTTGGTGTCCACGCCATTGGCAGACTTATGGGCAGTGGTCAAGTTAGACTGCCCAGCCAAGGCTTTCTTTTCAGCCTCCGAGAGAGCACCGCCGGGAACTGTACTTGCTCCCGTAACCTTCACGCTAATTTTATGCGTCTTAGTGGTTGACTTCTTGCCATTTTTGAATCTTACCTTGCAAGTCACCGTGGTACTTCCAGCCTTCACACCTGTAATCTTACCACTCTTTACCGTAGCAATGGATTTATCCTTGCTAGCCCATGTCAACTTCTGACCTGCAGCCGCATTCTTGATTGTTACCTTCTTAGATGCCCCTGCCTTCACAGACACAGACTTTGCGCTAAGACTAGGAGCCTTGACAGAAACCTTGACAGTCAGCTTCTTGGAGCCAACCTTGCAAGTCACCTTAGTGCTGCCTGTCTTTACGCCCTTGATCTTGCCATTCTTTACTGTGGCAACCTTCTTATTCTTCGTCGTCCACTTTACCTTGCCGGACTTATTCTTTACTGTTACCTTCTTGGTCTTACCCACGCCAATCGTAACTTTTTTCGTACTCAATTTTGGCGCTTTCTTCGCAGCTGACACCACGTTTGACAATCCACCCATCGTCAAAATCATGGCCACCATCAGCGCAAGCGAGCATAATATTTTAGAAGCCTTAAATTTCTTCACGCCTCATCCTCCTTCCTGCAACCACGTTTCTGGCATTCAATTATTTTGCCACAACCGTGAATGAAATTGAAATGTTCTTCTTAAAAGCAAAATTCTTTGCCTTGTTTACCTTTCCAGAGTTATCCCCATCGGTTCCCCACTTGTTAAACACAGAAACACGATAGTTGCCAGGCTTGGTCTTCGGCTCAAAGCACCCTGTGAATGCCTTTGCCTTCTTCTTCTTGCCATCAGCCTTTACAGTCACGCCGGAAACTTTAATCTTATTCTTCTTGTAATCCTTCAAAATATTTACCAAATCCACTGTAAATACGGTGCCAGCGGTAATCTTCTTCTTGGTAGGATTCTTGATTGTAATCGTTACTTTTGTCTTCTTGCCCTTCGTAATCTTTACATTCTTGGCATATACCTTGCCCTTGTTCTTGCTGGTACCATCACCAGCAATCCAATAGCAGGCATTCTTTCCCTGCACGCCTGCAAAGAAAGTCTGCACTTTATAAGTCTTTGCCTTCGCCTTCTTCTTTTTTGCTGCATCGGCCGTTGTGCCACATGCCGCCGTTCCAGATACTACTACTGCCGTTGCCAATAAAATAGACATTGCTTTTTTTAATACTTTCATCTTAATACCTCTCTTTCTCTTTTCTTTTAACACTATAAAATCACAAAACATCAAATGTATCAGCCTTTCCCATTCCTCCTTCCTCATGTATTCACAATTATAGGTTTCGCACCGTCAAAAATCTATTACATTGTTCTTCGGAATTGTAACATTCGTATTTATGTGATATAATATTCTTCGTGATAATACTCAGATTATGTCAAATTCCCTATAGCAACTAACAGATAGCAAACTGACAGGGCATTGCTTTCTGAAAAACGGGGAAATGTAACATTTTAGTACGCACAAGACGGCCTGACGGCACACGATAGAAAAGAGGATACCCATGATAGATTTAGAAATAATGCAGGATGCCTCAGAAATGATCCATTACGACACCCAGGAGATACCCTATGCCATTCAGGAACGGTGCCTCTCCCAATTTACCGACATGAGAGCGCTGTGCCATTGGCATGAGGAAATCGAGTGCATTCACGTGTTCCAGGGGAAGATGAATTACGACGTCAACGGCAAAAAGATTTTGCTACAGGCAGGAGACAGCATAGTTGTAAACTCCCATCAACTGCATTTTGGCTATGATTACAAGCAGGAGGAATGCGAGTTTGCCGTTATATTATTCCATCCAAGCATATTGGACTCTAACTTACATACCTACCAAAAAATGGTGTCGCCAATTATTAATTCCTCTGCGGAGCCCTATTGGCACTTTAGCCAAAACCATTCCGGCATCTTGGAAATAACCAGGCTACTACAGCAGATCTTTGCCCTGCGCGGGGACAGGAAGCACTCAGAATACCTGTTGCTGGGTCTGATCCATTGCCTGTGGCATACCATTTTCCGCTACAGCGACCACTCCCTCTATAAGCATGCGGTGCTGGAACACCCTGATGTCCATTTGCAAAAGCAGATGGTTTCATACGTCCACCAGCACTATTCCGAAAATATAGAGTTGGAAGACATCGCATCTTCCGGCAACATTAGCAGGAGCAAATGCTGTAAAATCTTCCAGAAATATCTGCAGCAATCCCCGGTGGCATTCCTCAACGCCTACCGGATGGAAATCAGCTGCAATCTGCTAAAGGACACCTCCTTCAGCATCACGCAGATTGCCATCTCCTGCGGTTACAACCATCCCAGCTATTTTTCCAAAATGTTTATGCGGAAATACGGCTGCACGCCAAACCAGTACCGAAAAACCTACGGGCATAGCGGAAAATGACTGAAACGACTAAATTCTTGTTGGTATGCTACCACATTTCGAGCAATTTCCTATATGTTAAAAAAGAGGCTTGCTACAGGAAAACCTGGCAAGCCTCTTTGGATTAAATCGGTCCTTCAAAAGCAGTTACAGCCGCAGCAACCCAATGGACTGTATCAGCAGCACAAACAAAAGAATGGGTGCCAACACCTTCATCATGGCAATATACAATCCTTTTCTGCTGAAACGATACCCTCCATGACACACTTCGTCAATAACAGTCTCGGGCTTCACAACCCAACCAACCAATATGCAGGTTAGAAGCGCCACGAGGGGCATCAGGCAGTTATTGCTGATATAATCCAGCACGTCCAATACCTGGCCCACAGTTCCATTGGGAAGTCTCCATTCAAAATACAGCACATTATATCCCAGACACACTACAACAGCCCCCACAAGGCCGTAGATTGTAACCAGTGCGGCACTCTTCCTTCTGGAAAGATGGAACCCGTCCATGATGCTGGATACAATCGCTTCCATGACCGACACGGCAGAAGTCACTGCCGCAAAAATCACCATCAAGAAGAAGAGGATTCCCACCACAGGGCCCGCCTTTCCCATGGCCGCAAAGACCTTGGGCAGGGAGACGAACATCAAGCCAGGGCCCGCGCTCATTCCCTCCTTTCCCATAAAGGTAAACACTGCCGGAACAATCATCAAGCCCGCAAGAAGAGCCACAACCGTATCAAAAATCTCAATCTGATTGATAGATTTCATCAGATTTACATCCTTCTTCACATAAGAGCCATAAGCAATCATGATTCCCATCGCTACGCTGATAGAAAAGAACAGTTGCCCCATGGCATCCATCAGGATGACGAAAAATTCTTTTAACGATATCCCCGTAAAATCAGGAATCAAATATATTTTCAAACCCTCCAGGCCCGTTCTGGTCACCCCATTGCTATCCGTGTGGCTGATGGTAAGCGAATACACAGAAATGCCAATAATCAAAACTAAGAGCAAGGGCATCAGTATCTTGCTGTACTTCTCAATTCCTTTGTTTACTCCAGAAAATACTACAATAGCGGTCAGTGCCAGAAATACGCCCATCCAGAAAATGGGCTCTGTCTGCCCTTTAATATACTCAGTGAAATATTTATCTCCCGCCGCCATGCTTCCCTTTCCTGTAACAAAGATGGTAAAATATTTGATTACCCAGCCACCAATAGCACAGTAGTAGGGCAAAATGATAATCGGCACCAGGCATGCCAGCACGCCAATCCCTTTCCACTTTTTATGTATTTTCCCGTATGCGGTCAAAGGGCTCTGCTTGGTCTTGCGCCCAATGGCAATCTCCGTAGTCAGCAATGCAAAGCCAAAGGTCAAAGCCAATATGATGTAGCACAGAATAAACACGCCCCCGTGATCCTTTGCCGCCAAATAGGGAAATCTCCAGATATTCCCAAGTCCCACGGCACTTCCTGCCGCCGCTAGCACAAATCCGATGGTGCCGGAAAAATTTCCTCGCTTTTTCTCACTCATTCAATTTTTTCCTCCCTAAAAATAAAATTAAAGTTATTCTACCATTATTAATATCAAAAAGCAAATTACCCATAAGATAGAGTTTCTACTTCCACAGTTGCTTTTTCAACTCATTCTGTATATAATAAGACTTATTTGGGGGATTGAAATTTTATGAAAGGCTAAATCAGATTGATAGCCTATCATTCCAATCAGTTATTAGTAATAGGAGGCATAACATGACCCAAAATCCCATGAATAAATTTTTAAATAAAGTAAAACCATCATTCTACTTCGCACATATTATTTTGGCACTTGCTTATATCATCTGCATTGCTTTCCTCTACTTTAAGCCAACACAATATGATGACTACCACTTCCGCCTCACATACGGCGAAGATGTGCCTGCCCAGGCCCAGCTCTATTATGACACTGGCAAATCTTATTCGGAAGAGCAATGCATTGTCCGCACTGCGGAAAATAAGATGGTGGATTTTCCCTTAAACGATGCCATTCGCAAACATGCGATTGCATTCCGCATCGACCCGTGGCAGGGAACGGTGCCAAATCTATCCCTCCACTCCCTCTCTGTCGTCCTGCGGGGGAAGGAGATCAAAACATACACGGGACAGGCCCTGAAAGACCTGATAAACATCACAAATGATATCAGCGGCGCGGAGGTTATAGAGGACAACGTGGTATTAACCATTACAAATATTGACCCATACTTCACGATTAAGGATGATTTCATATGGGATATCCCGAATCACGTGGAGGAATATAACATCTATATTTCTAGGCAATATATGTTGTATGCCAGCTGCCTGGCACTTTTCGGCTGCCTGCTTCTCTGCATTTTCAAGAGGCAAGTAATTGCAATCTTCAAGAAAATAGATGGGCTTTTGAAAAGGAAATTCGGCGTTGAAAAAATATCCAGAATCAAAAGCTACTGGTGTGCACCCACACAAAAACTGTCCCTAATCAGGGTGCTGCTCTACCTCGTTTCCGTTGCATTATTTTTATCCACTGCGGCTTTTTATACCCTGGGACATTTCCTCATGGATTATTTTAGCGGACTTTCCATGCAAGAAATCGTATTTCACTTAAAGGTACCCATGACCGGGACTGCTACCAATATGGTGGCACAGTATTTTGAGGCGGCCAAAGTACCCCTCATCGTCTCAGGCATTGTCTTAATAATTATAGTATCCATGCTGGCACTGATGAAAAGTATCCGCAACTGCCGCTTTGCCAGCACCGTGGCATTGCTTCTCTCCGTCTACCTGTTGATACTGAGCACCAGCGATATCGCATTGGAGTTAAAGGTGCCTGAATACCTCGCAAACCAGATGAAGACTTCTTCTTTTATCGAAAAGAATTTTGTAAGCCCACTGGAAGCATCCATCACCTTTCCAGAGAACAAGAGAAACCTGATTTACATTTATCTGGAATCCATGGAGTCCACTTTCATCTCCAAGCAGGATGGCGGATGCATGCCCCAGGACATCATTCCGGAACTCACCCTGCTAGCAAAGGATAACGTGAATTTTTCCGAGAGCAATCTTGTGGGCGGCGGTACATCTTCCTCCGGCTCTGCATGGACTGCCGGCGCCATGGTTGCCATGACAAGCGGACTGCCATTACTTCTTCCCATATCCGAAAACACCTATGGAGAATACTCCAAGTTTATGCCCGGGGCTATCAGTTTGGGAGAAATCCTAAAGAAAAATGGATACGCCCAGGAAATCATGGTAGGCTCCGACTTATCCTTCGGCGGGAGGCGGAATTACTTTACCCAGCATGGAGAATACCAGGTCTACGATATTTTTACTGCCAGGCAGAAAGGAGATTTGCCGGATGACTACTATGTGTGGTGGGGATACGAGGATGAGAAACTCTTTTCCTATGCAAAAGAAGAACTCACCAGGCTTGCCAAGGGCAATGAGCCATTTAATTTTACCATGCTGACGGCAGATACCCATCATGTGAACGGATATTTATGCGGACTTTGCCAATCAGAGCACGAAAGCCAATACGCAAATGTCCTTTCCTGCTCCAGCCGACAGGTGGCCTCCTTCATCACATGGCTAAAAGCCCAGAACTTTTACGACAATACCACCATCATACTCTGCGGCGACCATCCCAGCATGGATGCAAAATACATTGATTCTGCCTATGATGGTTCAAAGCCCCGCAAAGTATACAACTGCTTTATCAATGCCACAGGTGATGGCACCACCAGCAAGAATAGGGAGTTCCATACCTTTGACTTATTTCCCACCACGCTGGCTGCCATGGGCTGCGAGATTTCCGGCGACCGGCTGGGGCTGGGGACGAATTTATTTTCTGAAAAGAAAACCTTGGCAGAAACCTATGGCTACGAAAAAATAGAGGAAGAACTTTCCAAGCGCTCCCGCTTCTATGAAAAAGAAATATTAGATGAATAACTTTCTCTAAAGACAATCTGGTACCCAAATGGAATCGGGTACCAGATTGTCTGCTCTATTCTGAATAAATCCCATGCCTGGGCATCGGGCCTTCCTTTAATCCATAATCTCCTCCAGAACCTCCACGCAGCGGGCAGAGAACTTTTCCATGGTATAAAGCCGCTCATACACCTTCCTTCCCTCCCTGCCAATCTCTGCCGCCCTCTCCGGATCGGCTATAACGCTCTCGATAATCCGTATCAGTTCCGTCACATTCTCATTCCTGAAAATATAGGCACTCTTCCCGTTTTCCATCACCTCTGATATCCCCGTCTTATCTGATACGATACAGGGCTTGGACAGGGTCATTCCCTCGATGGCCGTCAGGGAAGTGGGCTCATCCCTGGAAGGCACGATAATGCCCGACGCCTTTTTATAATACTCCAGCAATTCCTTCTGGGGAACCACGTCCATATATCTCACGCAGGAATACCGCTTCTGCCCTTGGGACAGTTTCTGCATCATCTTCTCATCAGACTGTCTGCCGATAAAATAAAATTCCGCCTTATCTCTCACATCTTCTGCCAATCCGGCGATGGCGTCCAGCAGAATGTCCTGCCCCTTACGCCACTCGATGGTGCCAATGACCAAGAATACTTTCTTCTCTCCCAAGGCAGCATCCGCAACATCTAGTTTCCTCCCGAAATCCTCTACGCCGCACCGAATGATTTCCGACTGGTAGTCCTGGGAATAATCAAGCAATATTCGCTGGGAATATTCGCTGGCGCAGAAAAGATGCACCTTGTCGTGAAGCTCCTTCTGCAATCCTGCCCGGAATAAGCCGAAGGCATATTCCCCCTCATGAATCCACCAGAGAATGGGCGGCAGAGTGTCTCTCAATTCATTGATGGCATCAATGCAGATTGGAGACATGGTATTGACTACGATCAAGTCGTAATCCCTGGCATACCTGTCCAGATTGGTGGCGGAGATGGGCAGTTCCATATCCACGATCACCGTGATGCCCAGATCCAGGAAATCCTGCTTCATTGGCCCATCCTCCGGGGAGACCACCACTGGAAAATAATTCATCTTTTGCATGGTAGCCTTGACCATATTCAGCAACTGCACCGGAGCCCCGGTACGGGTAAGCTCATGGGTTAGGAACAAAATGTCCTTTCCCTCATGTTCCCGAAACAGTTCCTTCTCCGGCGAAAAGATCTGGAAATAATTCCGATCCGTATAGTAAAACAAATTCTTCATGGACTCTGTAAAATACGGGTCCTGGGAAATATATTTCCCCCACCTCTTCAGGCAGTAAATCGGTGCCTTTTCCTTGACCCCCTTCACCGCCCAGGAATGATTGCCAATATGGGTCATCAGGGAATATGGCGTGTACACGCAGCGGTATTCCCTCTCCAGCAATTTGTAAGACAAATCGATGTCCGAATGGGCGCTGGGGGTATGCTCGGCATCAAATCCCCCGATCTCCCGAAACAGGGCAGTCCTGATGGCCACGCAGGCTCCGCTCAGAATCGACACATCCCGCACCAGGTACTGATGGAACCAGTAATCAATATTCTCAAAATGCCGCATGTGAAAAGAAGTTCCCACCTGTCCCCTCACGCCGGATATCATTCCCGCATACTGTATGGTGTTATCTTCATATACCAGCATGGGAGAAACGCCCCCCACGCCTTCCAGCTCAAACAGTTCCAGCAATCTCACAAGCCAGTCCTTTTTCCGAGGAATCACGTCATCATTGTAGAAGACCACAAACTCCCCTTCCGCCATTTCCGCCCCCGCATTGCACTTGGCAGAAAAATTGTAGGGCAGGTCATAGGGGCAGTATTTCACCTTCTCTGAATGGCAAAGCCTTCCCATCTCCTCCATCGCGCCAGAATTTGTCACCAGGATAATTTCATAGGCATCATATTCCGTGCAATCCAAGATTCCATTCACCGTCCTCATCATATTCTCGCAGGAATCAGACGGCACCACCATGGTGACCTTTGGCTGCCCCTCCATCATCATATAGGCATAATTGGCATAGGGATTCTTCTGCATCACCGGGCGTATTCCCTGATTCGTCAAGTAATCCTTCAGCGCATTGATATTTGACTCCCTGGCGTAATCCTTCCCCCCTGCGGCAGAAGAGGTGGGAACGCTCCTCCAGAAATACAAAATCCTTTCCAAGTGATAGATGTTCTCTGTCAGGCGGGACATGCGGAGGGCCAAATCATAATCCTGGGAGAAGTCATACTCGCTGCGAAATCCCCCGGCCTTCCTCACCAGTTCCGCGAGATACATGCTCATATGCCCTGTATACATCTGGTTCAGCATCATCTCCGGCGACCAGTCCGGCTTGCAGATAAAATAAGAAAGTTCCGTGCCCCTTTCCCCGTCCACCTTGCACTCATCCGAGTAGACAAATTCCGCATCCCTGTGGAGATTGATCTCATGGACAAACCAAAACAATGCATCCGGCGTAATCTCATCATCCTGATCCATCAATAGCACATATTCTCCCTCCGCCATATCTAAGGCATCATTGGACGCGCCGGATATGCCCTGATTCTTCTCCCTGTCCAGGCACCTGATTCGATCATCCTCCTCAGCCATCTGCAGCAGCCTCTCAAACCCTGCCCGCTCCGGCGAGCCATCATTGACTGCACACAATTCCCAATTCTCATAAACCTGGGCCTGCAGCGACCTCACTGCCACCTCCAGCCATTTCACCGGGGCATTATAGATAGGCATGATAATAGATAGCTTAGGCATCCTCTCAAAGGATTCCATTCTCTCCCACATTTCATCCGGAGACAATTGATTCTGCTGTTCCTGGAAAATGCGTCTGCCAACATCATCCTTGGACATAGGGTTCATAGGCACCGCAAGCTTATAGTCCAGAGGCTTCCCTGTAACTTTATTTCCAATTGCCCGAAGAAGCCCCCTCATCCCATATTGCTCCCTGAACCTTCCCATGGTTCTTAATTTGGATGTGACATTGATCTTCTTCCTTCCCTGAATTACATCCTTAACCTGCCTGGGAACCCATGTGATCGCAGAGCCGGTCTTCCAAATCGTAGAACTGCGCAGCACGTTGATTTCTCCCTCGAAATGCCTCTGCAAATCATCCTTTTCTAATTTTATCTGCTCGGATCTCCTAATGGCTCTGAACTTCTCCCTGCCTGTCTTCTGATTCTCCTCGATCAGAAACTGTTCCCTCTTATCCCTCTCCACGAAGGCCTCATCCCGCCTAGCCGTGATATCCAAGATTTCCAGATCCTTGCTGCCAATCTCCCCTTCCAATTCAATCAACTTGGCAACAAACTCCTCCGCCATGGGATTTCCTTTCTTCTCGCCTCTCCGGTCCATAGCGTCAGCCAGCCAATCTGCAAGGCCATCCCTCCGGCCCGCCATCTCCCGATAAACATCCACGGGGCCCAAACTGTAGCAGACTACCCCATTTCCCAAGTCCGCCTCTTCCACGCCCTCCCATGAGATGATATCCCTCAGCATGGTTTTCACCCCATCCGTGCCATCATTCCGCCTGCCAAGATACAGCACCTCCTTTCCCAAAAGAAGGGCAGCGCAAACAGCCCCAAAGGAATCCCCAATCACCGCAGATGCATAGTAAATGCTGCTAAGCCATTCCTCCACTTCCATCTCCCGACTCTTGTGATCATTGCAAATCCATGTCTGTCCTGCCGAAAGCATGCCCCGATGCTCCCCCTGCTCCCGGACAAAGTCCTCCTCAAAACAGGTCAGGTCGATAAGGCAGTAAGGGCAAAAATTCCGATTCCTCCCGATAATTTCTTTCCACTCTTCCCGGCTTAGCAGAAACATGGGCGAGGGAAAGCAGGGGGCTTCTTTCCCAAAAACTTCCAAATGACTCTTTTGGGAACCCCGGTCACAGACGCTGATTCCATCCATCTTCTCCAGAAAATAATGGGCGATGGCGGGATTTGCTTCCAGAAAATCCTGTACCTGCCCATCAAAATTCACACAGCATGCAATCCGCGCCTGGCCATCCGACGCAAAATCCAGCCAGTTCACGAATCCTCCCATCTGGGACGCATCCTCTCTCCCCCAGACCTGTCCCGGTCCCACCACGACCGCATCATAATCTTCTGCCAGGCGAGACAACTGGTCCCGGGTGATGCCGTCCCGCTGGAGTGAAAGATTCCTCTGGGCAAATCCCACGGGAAAGGAGGTTCTGCACTCTTCCCTGTAATTCACGGGAATGTATGCCGCCGTATCTGCCACGAATCCCCTTCCTTGCAGAATCTTTTCCATGGCGTAGGCTTCCAGGCAACTTGGATAATCTTTCTGATACCAAAGATTTACCAGCAGAACCCTCTTCCCATAGTGCGCCGGCTCATCCATCCTCTCTCTGGACCCCAGAGGCATTCGCATCACCTGCTCTGCCAGATTTCCGATCTTCTCTCTAAATATGTTCTCCGTAGCATATTTCTCATATTTCCTGCGAGATGCCTCCCCCATGCTATCCAGATCATCTGACAGGATGACCTGCCGCAGAATATCTGCCAGGGCCTCTACATCCTCATTTGGAAATATCCATCCATTCTCTGGGGAAACCATGTATTTCGCACCCACGTTCTGAGAAAGAATCAGCGGCTTTTTGCACATGCACGCCTCCAATGCCACCAGGGAGCTGGACTCGTCCCTAGAGGGAACCAGAAAGACATCCGTATCCCTAAACAGAGCCCACTTCTCCTGTCCCTGCACGGATTCCGTCCATGTAATCGGATCTCCCTCGTCCAATACCTTTAGGCAATCTCCATAATAACTTTGATCGCTAATCTTTCCCACGAAATTGAAGCGAATCTTTTCTTTATCTTTCTCATCCAACTGGTGAAACGCCTGAATTGCCAAGTCAAATCCCTTATTATAATTCACCGTTCCAATCAGGGTCAACACCTTCCGATCCCCCGTCCGGGAAGGAGCCTCCCCGCCCATGTCTGCAACGTGGTCCTCTACGAAATTCTCCACTACAAAGCAGTCGTCCACCAAATTTTCTTCCAGAAGAAACTCCTTTACATGCCGGCTCACCACAACTACATTGGCGGTATTCCGCAATATCTCTCTTAGACCTGGAATAATCTTAATAAAATAGTCTTTGATCAGCCTGCCCTCGTGCAAATACCAGATCAAGGGAACTTCCCCCTCTAGCCTCTCCACGATTCGATACATCATGATGGTATTCGCAATCACCAGGTCAAAGCCCTTGAAAAAGGCATCATACTCCTCAGGGTATTCATCATAATCAAAATCTGCGCAGGTAAGCTCAATGGCTTTGTCTAACCTGCCCGCCATCTCCCCCGAACTGGGGGAAAATGCCGCCACCTCATACCCCTCTTCCACCAGGATTCTGCCCGCATTGGCCAGCGTGATGGGCGCTCCCTCAATCTCAAGGTTGTGAAATAACAGCAAAATCCTCTTGCAATCTTTTCCTCTCATGGCTCCACCTCATATCATTCCCATTGATGCGGCATGGAGAAAATGCCAAATTCACCAATGCATTCCTTCTTTTCCTTCACGTAAAACTCCTGGGCAAAATAGATGTAATCCAAAATCGTGCCGTCCCTCAGTTTCATGGAAATATCCAGCCGATACCTTCCTGGCAGCAAGTCCAATCGGTCAATCACAAAGGATATCTTGCCCTGCTTGCCCAGATATCTCTCCTGCTTCTCCCCCATGGTGCTGGAGCCATAGCACTGCGTCCCGTCATTGCGAATGATGCAGATTCTGAAATCAACGGCTTCCCTGACCTGTTCCAGCATCTCATATTCCAAATAAAGTTCAAACTTATCATACATCTGCAAGGTTTTCATCCCCTTGCCCGTCTCATCCCCCAGCCTGATTTTCGTATAAATGGCCTTTCCATTTCCAATACGGCTGGACTTATCTGCAAAGCCCCCCTCCAGGACTTTCTGCTCCCTCTTCTCTTCCTTACCCAGCCTCTCCGCCTCCATAGAAGAATTGTAATGGGTTCCCACGATGGAAGGCTTCCCCTCCTCCTTGATCTCCCCCTCCTCCAGCCAGATGGCCCGGTCGCAGATTGCCTCAATCTGCCCCATGGAGTGGGATACCAGCACGATAGTCACCCCGTTGGACTTGATTTCCTGCAGTTTCTCAAAGCATTTTTTCTGAAAACTCACGTCCCCCACGGCAAGAATCTCATCAATCAGCAGGATGTCCGCCTTCACATTGATGGCCACGGAAAAACCCAGCCTCATATACATTCCGGAAGAGTAGGTCCTCACCGGATTGTCAATATGCTCTCCCAGCTCAGAAAACTGAATGATCTCCTCAATCTTTTCGTCAATTTCATCCTTCGTCATGCCAAAAATAGCCGCATTGGTATAGATATTCTCCCTGCCGGACATGTCCTGGTGAAAGCCCGCGCCCAATTCAATCAGGCTGGACACCCGCCCATGCACGGCAATGGTTCCCGATGTGGGGTACATAATCCTGTTAATCAGCTTCAGCGTGGTACTCTTCCCGCAGCCGTTCCTTCCAATCAGACCCACGGCCTCCCCCTTTTTTATGGAGATGTCGATCCCTTTCAGAACCCAATGGTCCTCATATTTATTCCTCTTTCGGAACAGCGTCTTTTCCTTCAAGCTGTTCCCCTTGTCATAGTAAATCTTGAACTTCTTTCTCACGTCTTTCACTTCTATGGAAAATTCCTCTTTCATAACCCTTCGCACCTCTACATTTCTTCTACGAATCCCTTTTGCAGCTTATCAAATATATATGACCCCAGCACCACAAAGACAAGTCCCAGCACCACTGCCGATGCCATGGTGGAAAGGTCAGGAAATTTTTTATAGTATAAAATCTGCCTATATGCGGCAATGATGGGGGACATGGGATTCAGATGAAATAAAAAAAGCAGACGCTCTGGCACCCACTCCATGGGATAAACCACTGGAGACAAGTACATCCACATCATGGATACCAGCCCCAAAATATGCTCCAAATCCCTGAAATAAACGGTCAGGGCCGATGTCATCAGGGAAATCCCCAAAGCCAGAAGCAATTCAATCACCATCACGATGGGCAAGAAGAGCAGGGCATACAGATTAACGCCAAATCCCGTAATGAAAATCACCGCAAAAATGACAAGAAAGGAAAACAGCATATTCACGAAGCAGCTTATCACATAGGAAATCGGCAGCACTATCCTGGGAAAATATATTTTCTTCACCAGGTCTTGTCCGGTTACAATCGCCATGGAGCCGCCAACAAGGGAGGAACTAAAAAAAATCCATGGCACCAGTGCCACGAATAAGAACATGTAAAAATCCTCTATGCCCGAACGCATAATCATAGAAAAAACAATGGTATAAATCACCAGCTGGAGCAGGGGATTGATAAATGTCCAGAGAAATCCCAGGACGGAAGCCTTGTATCTTCCCCTCAAATCCTTCTGTACTAATGAAACCAGCATCTGCCGATATTGGTATAATTCCTTGATCTTATTCATGTCCATAACCTCTTCCGCCGTTACTATGAGCGTCTCAACAATTCATAGTAACTCTCCGCTTCATTTACATTTGCCCCTCATTATCCCATACTCCAATATAATTGTCAAACTATGGAAAGCCTTCCCGCCCTCCTGTCGCCAAGCATCCAATTAAAATCTCCCTTGGTATCGCAGCACGCATTGGGGCGTCCACAGACTGCTGCCGCCCTTTCCCCACATCCAGCAGTATCTGTCCTTTCCCTTCCCCTGGCATGCGGCTTCGCCCCCCAGGTATCTCTCCCGCTCCACCATCACGCACATCCCGCTCACCACCCCGACATTATGGGCATATAGCATCCTCCCCATATAGCCAGGGCTTCGGCTGGATTCCCTATCATCATAGAGGACAACGGTCTCTTTCCCAGCGCCATCCCGATCACCTTCCACATCAAAGCACCTGAAAAGCCTTCCGTAATCCGGCCTGCCAGCCGCCAGATCTCCCCCCGTATCCCGCACCCTGCCACTCTGGTCAACAATCATAGGCGCCACCAAATCTATATCCTTCCTCTGCCCGTACATCAGCATCTTTTCCAGCCAATCCCCCGTCTGAATCCTTATTCTGGAATCGCAGAATACCAGATAGTCCGCCCGGCTTTCCCGAACTGCCAGATTCCTCTCCTCCTCCCCGCGGCACGGCGTAATTTCATAATCCTTATATGTGGTATGCCCTGCCACCGACTGTACAAAGTCCTGCAAGTCCTCTTCCTCCTCATATAAGACATAAATCCCTATTCCGGGCTTCCTTTCACATGGATAATCAACCAAATAAAAGGTGGGGGCAGTTTCCACGCTCCTAACTTCCCCTGCCAGCCCAACCCTGTCCAGATGCCTCTGCACCGCCTTTCTTCCCGCCACGGCGGCATAGGCCTTCTTTCCGGTATCATTTGCCGAAGAATCCTCATGCGCCCTCCAGTAATACAGCACCTTGGGTATGCGCACGACCCGACCCGCCTTCTCGCACAGCCGAAGGATCAAGTCATGATCCTGGGAACCATCGTATTCCTTATGGAACATTCCCGCCTTCTTCAATAACTCCGCCGAAAACACGCACAGATGGCAAATGTAATTATTTCCCCGCAAGGAGTCAAAAGAAAAGTCCGGCTTTAAATGCAGGGCTACAATATTGGAAATCCTATCCCGAAACACCAATTCATCGCTAAAAAGAAAATCCGCAGAACTTGCCCGGATCATTTTCTCATTCTCATACAGGGCGGCTGGGTGAAGCAGATCGTCATGGTCCAGGAGAACCAGATAATCCCCCCCGGCCATCTTCAATGCCTCATTGGTATTTTCTGAAATCCCCCCATTCCTCTCCAGGCGGCGATACTTGATCCTGGCATCCCGCTCCATCATCATTCTCGCCTCGGCCTCCACCTCCCGATTAAATCCGTCACTGCCATCTGCGATACATAATTCCCAATTCTCATAGGTTTGATTCACGCAGGAATCCACCATATCCCGAAAGAAGGGGATGGGCGTGTTGTACGCAGGGACAATGATGCTAAAGAGAATCGACCCCTGGACTCCTTGCCTTTTCTGCTCTGATAATTCCTCTTCTTTGATTTTAATAACATGACGGAAATAGTAATTCTGATAAATCTTTTTGAATAATCGGCGGCAAATCCGCTGAACCGCTACCATACAGCCCTCTTTTCTCACAATATTCTTTCCCCTTCCTGCCGCATGCAAGCCTACAGCAAATAATATTTCACCGAATACGCCTTGGACAAAAAGATATATCCCTCCCGAATGCCCAGATACGCCCGGCAGATCTTGGGTCTCTTCCTGTCAATCTCCAAATACCGCGCCACTCTCCAATCCCCGTACAGACGCTCATAGGCCGCCGCCTGCTGCCTCCGCAGCGCAAGCATCCGGTGGTTGCTCTCCACCAATCTGCCTATCTTCCCGGTGCCCAGTTTCTTTCTCACCGTCCTGTGCCAAGCCTGGCGGTCGAATCCTCCCACCACGTTCTCCTCATGCTGGCGGTACCGATTCAGTTTTTCCGGCACATATGCGATCCGGCCATGGCCTGCCGCCACCAGCGCCAGCCACCAGTCATGCATCAATGCCTCCTTTGGCATCCCGTGTCGCCGCAGGATCTCATGCAGAGGGCCGTTCCACATGGCTGCCGCCCCCTGGACGAAATTGCACAATAATAAAGACTCCATCACCCTGGTCTCCGGCAGAGATACCCCTGCCTGCCCCGCAAAGGATTCCGCTACCACCTCCCCCGCCTGATTGATGATGGCAGCATCAGAATAGACAAGGGTCGGCAAAATCCCATCTTTCCTGTCCATGTCCAATGATTCATGAGATTTTTCCCATATCCCTTGCAGTTTCTCCACTTCCCGCAACTTTCCCCGCAAGATCCGCAATTTCTCTGGCTCCCAGATATCATCTTGGTCGCAGAAGGCATAATCCCCCGGCTCCTCCACTTCCCGCAAAAGCATGGCAAAATTTTCCTTCGCCCCCAGCCTTTCCTTATTCCGCGCCAGTTCCACCTTTCCCGGATGTTTTTCAGCAAAATCACACAGCATCTGCCACGTGCCATCCCGGGAGCCATCGTCCCTCACATGGAGTTTCCACTGCGTCTCCGTCTGCCGGACAATGGAATCCAGCTGCTCCGCCAGATACCGCTCTCCATTGTAGGTTGCCATCAATATGTGTATCAGCATTTCCTAAGTTCCTCCCCGGTCATCGCCCGAAACTCTCTCCAAAAATCACGAAAATCCCCATACCTCAGGCACCTGGCCAGATATAATGCCACCCGGTACCAGTATAGCGGCTGGATTTGCCACTTTTTCATCCCCAGATACTTCCGGCAATAATAAATCTCGCTTCGGATATTGTGGGCATAGGAAAAGGCCCTCACCTGCCTGGTACTGCCCCCATGGAGATGCTCTATCACCGCCGCGCCGTGATAGACGGTACGAAACCCATGCTCCTCCATACGGATGCCCAGCATCAGTTCCTCCTCATACAGAAAGGGATATTCGTCAAAAGGGGTCACCGCCTCCGCGCATGCCCTGGAAAGCAGCAGGCAGCATCCCAGCACCGCATAGACGGAAAAAGTGCCGTCATAGTCTCTGTCAAAGCCGAAATAAGTACGATAACTTCTGCGGAAGATTGCGTGCAATCGGGTTCGCACCAGATATTTTTCTTTTACCCCGGTCTTTCGGCACAGGTTGCTCCTCTGCACCTGTCCATTCCTGTCCAGAATCTTAGGGCCCACAATCCCCACATCCGGGTGCGCCTTGCTATACTCCCACAGTTCCTGCATGCAATGGGGCGTGAAGCACACGTCATTGTTAGTCAGGAGAATCCCCTGGCATCCCAATTCCAACGCCTTTTTAATCCCCACGTTATTCCCCCCATTGTATCCCAGATTGTCTTTATTCTTGATCAAGACGACCTCTCCACTGGAAATCAATTCCCTGACCTCATCCGTCTCTGAAACTGTGGAAGCATTGTCCACCAGGATGACCTGATAGGCCGCCTGTGGCGGGTTTGCCCAAATACTTTCCAGGCAGCGCGCCGTATCTTCCCAATTATTGTAGTTCAATATTACAATTCCCAATTCCGGCACAAATCAATCCTCCCTCTGCACTATCTTTGGGCTTTTCGCCTCTTATATCGCTTCATCAGCCACCCCGGGATTAGCCCCACGACCAACGGCTTGACGATGTACCTCTTATTGCCTGCGGCAATCCCCAGCCTGGCAAATCCCCGCCGTCTCACCTCAAACTCCCGCAGGCGATAGCGATATTTGCGCCGGGCATAGGAATCTCTGTCCTCCCGATAGCAAAAAAGCCGTTCCGGCAAATTATGCCCCCGCTCTCCCAGCTCGTACAGCCGCATGAAAAGTTCGTAATCCTCCGTCCGCAGAGCGAAATCTTCCGTGCAATAGCCTCCCAGCCTGTCAAGCACTGCCCGCCGCACCATAATGGTTGGATGCATGAAAGGCGAGCCGAACAGAAAATCCTCTCTCTCGGGATCGGGAATCAGATCCCGCTTTCCCCAAACCCCCCGCTCATCCACCAAATCCGCGCCGCACCCCACCAGCGCATAAGCCGGATGATTTTCCAGATATTCCCGCTGCCGCTGCAATCTCTCGGGCTTGGAAATGTCATCCCCATCCATCCTGGCAATATACTCCCCTCTGGCATGGGAGAGGCAGGTATTAAGCGCCGCCGCCAAGCCCTGATTTTCCTCATGGCGATACAGCCAAATCCTGTCATCCCTGGCGCAGATTTGTCCAAGCATCTCGCGGCAGGAAGGCTCCGACCCGTCATCACAGATAATCAATTCCAGTTCCTCTAGGGTTTGGGACAGGATGGAGTCAATGGCCAATTCCAGCTGCCCCCTGTTCTTCTCATTGTAAACCCCCATAATCACTGACACCAAAGGTCTGTCCATCACTTTACCACCTCGCTATAAATCTGGCGCATCTGCCCCTCCACCACTTTCAGGGAAAACTCGCGGATTCTCTCCCGATTCCATCTTCCCATCTCTTCTCTCCTGACCGCTCTTGGCACGGCGCTCCCTCCGTCCTTCTCCGTAAAGAGCCTGCGCGCCTTCGCCGCATATTCCGCATGGGAGAAGCTTCTAGATAGGTATCCACCCTTTCCATGCTGAATCAAGTCGTGAACCCCCCGAATATCCGCCGCAATCACTGGCAATCCCACCGCCATAGCCTCCATCACCGCCACGGGAAGCCCTTCCCTCCCGGAAGGAAAGAAAAAGCAGTCGCACTGCTGCAGCAATTCCGGTATATTTTCCACATATCCCGCAAAGCACACATTCTCTTCCAGATGAAGTTCCCCCACCTTCTTCCGAAGAACCTCCTCCATCCGTCCCCTGCCGCAAATCAGATAGACCAGGTTCAGATCCCGCAGTTCCGCCATAGCCTCTATGGCCACCAGATGATTCTTAGAGGGCGACAGTTCCCCTACAGACACCAGAATACCGCAATCCGCAGGCAGGCCATAACGCTCTCGGAGATCCTCTCCCCCAACTTCCCAGCACTGCTTCCGGTAAGGCTCCATCTTTTTCAAATCCATCCCCACGCCACTGATCTTCACCACCTTTCCCCGTATGGGAAAGCGGCACCCCCGCCTGTAATCCTCCTCATTAATCAGAATAAGCCGATCCGTATATCTGGCATAATGCCGCTCGATGGGATAATACAGCCAATTCCTCCAGGGAACGCCATGACAGAAATGAAATCCATGGGCAGTATACAGTACGGGCACTTCCCGCCCCGTCTCTTTCCTCACCTGCCATGCCGCCCTTCTAGCCACCACCCCGCTCATGGGCATATGGCAGTGAACCAGGTCGAAGGACTCCCGGAGCATCAGTTCCTCCAGCTGCCTCTGGGCAATCTTTACCTTGCGGGAGAAGGGGGAGCGGCAGAAGTCAATCTGGTGGGGGATGATCCCGCTCCCCTCCAGGCGGCGATTATCCTTCCCATACACCACATTCTCCAAATCCGTGGCATAATGCACCTCGAATCCCATTTCCTGCAAAATCTTCACATTATTCATCTCATGCTGGGGTACGAACCCGCTCACCCGCGTCACCAACAATGCCTTCTTCATGCACCTTCCCCCTTACACTAGTATGTCTCCCGCAGTTTTTCCTCCAAGACCTGGAAATCCTCCACCCGGAAGCTTCCCATGCGCCTGCAGCGACTGGCCGCGCTGGCAAGCAGGGACACATGCCCATGCTGCAATCCCAGAAACTGCTCCATGGGGCCCCTCTCATAGCAGATGTACTGAATTCTCCCATAGGGAATCAGGGAGACTTCTTTTCTAAAAGTTCCCTGCACCAGCAGAAGTTCCCCAGGCTGAAAGCCGATTCCGCAGGTTTTATATCTCAAATAGGAACACAGCAGCCAGAGAAACATCACGGCAGCGCCAATCCCGAGGCATATGCCCGGGATGATTTTTCCATAATCCTGCCAGAATCCCTTCTCCGACCCAAGGCCAATGCGCAAGCCCAGATAAACCGCCACGCCGCCCACTGCTCCCGCCGCTAGAGATGCCAGCATGCGAATATACATCCACTGCCTGGGCACCCTCGTCCTCTCCCTCAAATCCGGCAGCTGGAACTCCGGCAATAAAATCTCCATCCTCCTTCTCAGGTCATCGTAACTGCCCAGGAGAAGCAGTTTCATTCCGTCTGCCTCCTCTCCCTCGCCCCCCACGTTCAGAACCCGCAGATAGCCCCTGCCAAATATTCTGGCAAGCACCGGATACTCGATTTTCACCGCATTGATCTTATTCACCGGAACCATGTAGCTCTTCCTCTTCCACAGCCCGCAGGAAACATAAATCTGGTCATCCTTCCTCCTGGCCCGGAAGCGGAAATCCTGCAAAATCTTCTTTAGAATAGCCCAGACAAAGGAGTATGCGGTGAAAAATTCCATCACCAGCAGCCCAAGCCCGGCAAAGACATGGTCATAATCCCCCTTAGCCACATCATTCAACGTAATGCCAAGGGTTGCCACAAAAGATACCAGAAAAACCACCGCCGCCACCAGCTGGGACACGGTAATGGACAGCAAGCCGTTTGCCATGGTCTCCCCAAAATGATAGAGGATGTCATACTCCTCCACATCCATATCCCCCTCTGCCTCCTGGATATCTACCCCCTCCTTCATAGCCAGGATGCACTTTTTGACCTCCTCCGCACGCTTCTTCTTCAGGATCATCTCCACATCGGTCTTATTGGCAGTAGAAAGGCTGTCCGTATCCAGCCTCATCTTGCAGGTGCCAAATATCATTTCGAAAATATTCTGCTCCACATTCACATTGGAAACCTGCTTGACAGACATGGTGTTGCTCTTCCTGGTCAGGGTCTTCTGCCTGTAGGTAATGGTGCCATCCCTCACCGTCAGCGTGGTGCGGTACCAGCGGTTCAAGTACCATCCCACTAGCACCAGAAGCAGAGCAATCGCCCCCAGAAGCCACAGCAGATGCATCTGCATGTTCTCGTCTAACTTCTCTCTTTTCAGAAATGATATCACCAGATCAAGCAATTCCCCGTTTCCAATAATCGATAAGACAAAGACAAGAATCACCGTCCATGCCCTCTCCACGATATAGGTGATGTGATTTCTGAGAAACAATTCTCCTTCTCCCGTCCCATCTCCAGCCGCAATTCCATGATTCGGGAGCGTCATATCCTTTTTCCTATTCATCTTCCTTCTGCTCCTCCCGTTCTGCAACTGCATACTGGTTAATTCTCGTCTTCAGCCGCTCCACGATCCGCTCCGCCATCTCCGTCTCCAGGAAGCGAATCGTCACATCTCCCCCCGCCGTAGTGACAATCACCTTGGACAGCCCGAAAATCCGGTCCACCGGCCCGCTCTCCATGGCAATCTTATGCAATCGCTCAATCGGGACGATATTTCGCTCTATAAAGAGAAATCCTTCCTTCACGTCGATTTCTTCCTCCGTGAAGCGATAGCGGTACCGCTCGTACCGCACAAAGGGTGCCGCCAGGCTCACCACCCAGATTACCGCCAAAACCACCCACACCAGATGAATGCTTACCGGCAGGTCTTCCTCCCTGAAGAACCACCAGATTCCCCCTAAGACCATGGTGCAGATTAGCGACAGCAACACCTCGTTCACCATCATGCACCCCTTGGCCTTCCCGCTAATTTTCTGAAATTCCATGTTCCCATCCTTTCTGATTGCAACTTCACACCTTTTTTATTTTACCTTAAATGTCTTGCTCTTAGTTTTGTATCCAGATTTGGAAACAGTGACCTTGATTTTATTCTTCTTCTTTAGCACCTTCTTTAATCTGATGGTAAATTTGCCGCTGGAATTGGAAGTCACCTTATATGTCTTGCCAGACACCTTTACTGTGACCTTTCCCTTTTTCACCGTCTTGCCGATGATTTTTTT
Source organism: Clostridiaceae bacterium (assembly GCA_910575435.1). GTDB lineage: Bacteria > Bacillota > Clostridia > Lachnospirales > Lachnospiraceae > Butyribacter. Next base: position 99,411 of record CAJTGI010000010.1, read on the forward strand.
CGTTTTTCTCTTGTATTTCGTTAGTTTCAGCGTAGAAATCGTCTTTTTCTGGGAGGTGTACCCACCTGTGGGATCTCCCGCCTTCCAGTAATAAAATTTCGCCTTGGTGTCCCGCTTATTCAGATAGGTAACCAAATCCTTACATCCAATATGCAGAGCCAAGCCACTGCCGCAGTTCTTAAAAGGGTTACCCACACTTTCCTTTAGGCTGGTTGAGGACTTGGCCACCCGATAAATGCTGGAAGTATTCTGAAATGCCACATAATATGACCCCCGCAGCACCTTGCAATTTTTGAAGGTATCCAGCAGGCAGTCCCCGGCATACATGCCCCGGAATCCCTTGGTCTGAAGGGTTTTAAGAGACACGCAATCCTCAAAGGCACCTGCCACGCTATAGAAAAAATAGCCGCAATTTTTAACCGTGGCAAGCTGACTGCATCCCCGAAACATATTTGCTCCGTTATAGATGCCCTGCTGGATATTGCTGGCTGGCACATTCTTCAGTTCAAAGGCTTTCAGGCTGTCGCATCCATCGCACAACCCCTCCAGCCATAGATATGCGGCATTGTTCAAGTTGCTCCCGTCAAAAACTACATTTGTCAGATTAGGGCAATAGGCCAGGCAGTAGGAATAGTCAAATGCCCCCGTCTTTTTCCCGTCCCGCACCATAAAGTTTGCGGTGGTAATGGAAGTCCCCTGAAATGCCCGGGTAAAATTAGTAATCGAAGCGGGCAATTTAGCGAAATCCACTTGGGTGATGCCAGTGCAGTTTATAAATGCCCGAGAGATATTCTCCACCCCTTCTGGCAGTTCCGGCACCCGCTCCAGGCCCGTGCTGTCAAATGCCGACTCCATATCCTCGATCAGAGGGGAAAGCTTCACATCCTTCAAATTGGCGCAGGCCACAAACATCTTGGTGATATCCACCATCCTGCAATCCTCCGCAAATTCCACCCGGCGAATTTCCTCCCTGCCATGAAAGAAATATTGATCATCCTCCTGCAGACGATCACCCTCCCCGCTAATCGTCAGAGTGCCGTCTTTTAGCACGTATTCAATCTTCTCATAATTTTCGCACAACATGCTGCCCTTCTCCGGCAACGGTTCCTCCTGGGCCGTCACAGACGCACTCCCAGCGATTCCCCATAGCATCGCCAAGATGCCGACAATGATCCACTTCTTTCTATCTGTACTCATACTGCGAGCCTCCTATTTCTTATATATTTCTATGCAACTTATCTTTGTATCCCAATCAATGAATATCGCTTAATGCCCGATCATGCAAGGATATGACGCCCTCCGCCCGGCTTTGCTTTTACAGCGAAAATGGAAAAGGGCAAAATCAATATTTTGCCCTTTTATACCACATCGCGCTACTATTCACGGCTCATGCCATGAATGCCTTCACCTTGGCATAGATGCCCTCCGCATCCAGTCCATATTTCTTAATCAGTTCCACTGCGGGACCAGACTCGCCAAAGGTGTCATTTACGCCGATTTTCAACACCTGGGTAGGCGCTTTTTCCGCCAGGCAGTCGCACACTGCGCTTCCCAGTCCGCCAATGACAGAATGCTCCTCCACAGTTACCACCTTGCCAGTCTCCTTTGCGGATGCCACAATCAACTCCTCGTCCAAAGGCTTGATCGTATGAATATTAATCACCTTCGCATCAATTCCATCGGCCGCCAGCTTCTCGGCAGCCTCCAAAGTCTCGCCCACTTCCAGGCCAGTTGCCACCAGAGTGACATCCTTCCCCTCTCTCAGCACAACGCCCTTGCCAATCTCAAACTTATAATCTGGCCTGTCGTTAATCACCGGCACTGCCAGTCTGCCAAAGCGGATATACACTGGTCCCTGATGGTCCAGAGCCGCCTTCACTGCTGCCTTTGCCTCCACGTCATCGGAAGGATTCATCACCACCATGCCAGGAATGGTGCGCATCAGTGCCAGATCCTCGCAGCACTGGTGGGTGGCTCCATCCTCTCCCACGGAAATGCCCGCATGGGTAGCGCCAATCTTCACGTTAAGCTTGGGATACCCCACAGAATTGCGCACCTGCTCGAATGCGCGCCCTGCCGCAAACATTGCGAAAGAACTCACAAAGGGAATCTTCCCCGCGGTGGCAAGCCCTGCCGCTATGCCCACCATGTTACTCTCCGCAATGCCGCAATCTATATGCCTATCCGGGCAGGCTTTCTTAAATATGCCTGTCTTTGTGGCCGCCGCCAGATCTGCGTCCAGCACAACCAAATCCGGATAATCCCCGGCAAGTTCTGCTAAAGCGTTGCCATAACTCTCTCTCGTAGCAATTTTCTTTACATCTGCCATATCAACTCTCCATTCTCACTGTACCTGCTTCTCCCATGAACAGACCGCTGCTCCCTGGGCAAGCACAATATTTGCAAAACGAGCCAGCTCGTCTTATAAACTTTCTCCAATCTTTTCCAAATCTGCCATTGCCTGGGCATACTGCTCATCGTTGGGCGCCGACCCATGCCAGCTTGCCTGATTCTCCATGAAGGACACGCCTTTCCCCTTCACGCTCTTTGCCACGATGGCGGTAGGCTGTCCCTTGACTTCCTTTGCCTTCTGGAATGCCGCATGAATCTGTTCAAAATCATGGGCGTCAATCTCAATCACATTGAAATTGAATGCCTTGAACTTATCCGCAATGGGATAGGGCGAACATACATCTTCAATATTTCCGTCAATCTGAAGCCCATTGTTATCCACGATAAATACCAGGTTATCCAACTTTCTCGCCCCAGCAAACATCGCTGCCTCCCAGACCTGCCCTTCCTGAATCTCCCCATCTCCAAAGAGACAGTACACCCGGTAATCCTTATTGTCTAATTTTCCTGCCAGAGCCATGCCCACTGCTGCGGAACCGCCCTGCCCCAGAGACCCGCTAGACATATCCACGCCCGGAATGTGCTTCATGTCAGGATGACCCTGAAGATAAGAGCCGACATGACGCAGCGTAGTCAGATCCTCCACCGGGAAAAATCCCCTGTGTGCCAATGTAGAATAATATCCCGGAGCAATATGCCCTTTGGAAAGTACGAAGCGATCCCGATCTGCCTTCTTCGGGTCTTTCGGGTCAATATTCATCTCCTCGAAAAAGAGGTATGTCAAAATGTCTGCCGCAGACAGAGATCCGCCGGGATGGCCGGACTTGGCGCTGTGCACAGCCGTCACGATCCCCTTGCGCACCTCGTTCGCAGTTTTCTTTAACGCTAAAGTATCCATGTTCATTTCCTTTCTAAATTAAGCTGACATGCCGCTTCCAGCGGCATCACCATAGGTAAAAGCCGGTTGCTTGGCATTTTGCACTCTCGCAATTACCGATGCTTTCATGCCATGGCCATTCATTATTCTCCAAAGACAGCAATATAATCCTTCTGGAACTTCTCAATGCCCTGCTCCGTCAGCGGATGCTTCGTCATCTGCTCGATGACATTATAAGGAACCGTTGCAATATCAGCCCCTGCCAGCGCGCAGTCCGTCACATGGATCGGATTGCGGATGCTAGCCGCAATAATCTCCGTACTGATGTCAGGATAATTCGCAAAGATAGCCGCAATGGACTCAATCAAGTCAATCCCCGGCATGGAGATATCGTCCAGCCGTCCCAGGAATGGGGATACATATGCCGCGCCCGCCTTCGCCGCCAGAAGTGCCTGGTTTGCACTGAAAATCAACGTGACATTGCACTTGATGCCCTCGCTGGAGAGAACCTTCGTGGCCTTCAAACCCTCCACCGTCATAGGAATCTTAACCACCATATTCGGATGAAGTTTAGCAATCTCCCTGCCCTCTGCAATCATCCCTTCCGCATCTACTGTCGTCGCCTTCACCTCGCCGCTGATAGGGCCGTCCACGATGGACGCAATCTCCTGCAAGATTTCCTCCTGGCTCTTGCCGCCCTCTTTCGCAATCAGGGATGGATTGGTAGTGACGCCGCAAATCACGCCCATGTCATTTGCCTTCCGAATGTCCTCAATCTTTCCTGTGTCAACGAATAACTTCATAAATGTAATCCTCCTTCGATATATAATTCATAAATTTGCAGAAGCCCCCTTTCGGGACTGCCGCCCTTCAATATGCACCTTTTTCCATTATACAACTTTTCCCTTCCACGGTCAACGAATTACCGAAACCAGAAATCCTTAAAATCCTTTTTGCACACCCTGTAGGGGCGGGTCTGGGTAGCGTATTCGCGAATCAGCCTCCCCGTAGTATCCGCCTCCTTGAAAGACTTGGCATCGCTATGGCAATAAATGTACTGATCGCCATCTAAAATGTAGTTTCCATCCTTTTGATTCCCCTCCACCTTATTCTTGATCTTTAACTGATAGGTATTCGTCGTCTCATCCACACGGAAAGACAGATAATAGGAATTGCCATTCGCCTTGGCTCCCGTCCCCACATTGTTGCTAAACATAGTCAGGTCGTACTGCCCCTCCGCCGACCGCTTCTTATACCCGATCGCCTCCTGGCCATACTGAGACATAAAGGGGTCTGGCACTACCGGCTTCTTAAGAATATTCCTGATTGCCGGAGTAGAAGTAGGCTCTGATTCGCCTTCTTCCGATGCCTTCGCCAGCACCTTCTTCTGTAGATTCTTATAAGACCCATATATCTTCTTATCCGCAATGATATAATTTAATTTAGGAAGCAGGCTCCCTACATTGCTCACATGGAAGACGCTCGACAATTTTCTGGAACTTAGCAGCAGCTTATTGGTTCCAGTCACCTGGATGGAATTCAGGTCAATCCAGTTCACGCTCTTCTTCTTTGCCTGTTGTACAGATTTCCGGTAAACGCTCTTTAGCACATCCTCCATATCCAGCACCTGGGAAACCTTCCCCGTCTCCAATTCCACCTGCAGCACTTTGCTCCTGGGGCTTGCCCCCTTCTGCTTTGCCGTAGCAATGGCATAGACATTGCCATATCCATCATAGACAAACTCTCCCTCCTGGTCATAGCCATTGATGGCAATGGCTTTCGTCACCTGGCCCAGGGAATTGATTTGCACCAGCTGATTGGGGGACGTGGCATAGGTCAGGGTATCATAAATCTGCTCCATATTCCGCCCTATGTAGTGGTTCGTGGGAATCTCCCCCCGCAGCACGCCGGAATTGTCGTAGAGCAGAATCGCCGTCTGACTGGTCTTCCCAGACTTCCTGCCCTCCTGAAACACAGTAAACAGACCATTGGAAATAGTTTTCTTGCTCACGCCCTTCTTGCTAGCCAGGCGAGTTGGCACCCCCGCCGGGCTGGCAGGAATATCGATGGAGAATGTCTTCGTCTCAGACAATTCATCATTCTGGTTAAATAATTTCAAATGAATATAATTGGTCTGGCCTGGAACCAATCCCACCAGCTGATATTCATGCTCCTTTGTCACCTTTCCGGCATTTTTTGCGTAGGCAGTTCTGGTAAAGTCTGAAATAGAAGCATCTCTCACAGAAATTGTATATCTCACATAACAATTTCCCTTCGTCTCAAAATACACATACATGGAACTTCTGTTAGTGCCATAGGGATTGTACGCCCACAATGCATCCTCCGTGGAGAACGCCTTATTTTTCTTGATTGCGGTCAGATTTTCCTCCACGGAAGCCGATTTGGGGACGGAATAAATCTCCTCCACGGAAGAGAAATCGGTAGTCACCACATTCTTCTCGCTTCCAGACAGATGCAGTGGAATGATATCCACTTCCTTAATCTGATCCAGGACTTTCCCCTTCTGCTCCTCCTGCAAATCCCGCTCCTCCTTCAGCAGGGCCTGCTCCTTCTCCTCAATCTCCTTGGACATATTATTCATCTTCCACAAAAAAGCGCCAGTGCCCGCCAAAAGCACCACCAGCGTAATGATAATAACTCGCAACTTCTTCTTCATAACCACACCTCATTTTTGCGCAACTGCTTAGGAACTGTGTTCCTTTACCACCAGAGACGATAATTTTTGATATAGTTCCGGAAATTCCTTCTTTACCCGCAAGGGCTTCATATCGCAATCCAGAAAGCAATGCCCAGTCCTTCCCCTGGTGCATAGCTGCTGGGTGCCCTCATGATATATTTCATAGGAAACTTCCAGTTTGATCCCATGATATTTGGCAAAGCGGCTCTCAATCCGAATGTTATCGTCATACTGCAACGGCCTGACATACTCGCATTCCACAAAGGTCACAGGAATGATGATTCCCATCTCCTCGATATTTCTATAAGACATGCCACTCTGAGCCATCAGATCCAGCCTGGCTTCCTCAAAAAACCGAATGTAGTTGGAGTGATGGACAATGCCCATGCAGTCCGTCTCATAATAATTGACTTTCCTTCGGTATATCGCCATACCGTTTTCCATTCTACCACATCCTCCCACTTATTTCTATAGAAAGTATCTACCTTCTCTCTATGACTGTGAATAGTAAGTTACCATTCGCAGCCGCTCATCCCCTCATGCGATAGCCCCGTTGCCTAACGGCATCGGTCGTTGCGTTTCCATGACTGTGAATAGTAACAACAGTAACAGTATACCACAAGAAAGAAACGATTCCCAGCATTATTTCATTGACACTTCCCAACGGATATGATAGATTATATATGTTGGCAAAAAAATGTCATTTGACAACAGAATATATTTTTAGGAGGCAGTACAATGAAAGGAACAGTGAAATGGTTTAATGCCAAAAAGGGATTCGGCTTTATCTCAGACGAGACAGGAAAAGATGTATTCGTACACTTCTCTGCTCTTCAGATGGACGGGTTCAAAGTTCTCGACGAGGGTGAAGAAGTAGAATTCGACGTTGTAAACGGTGAAAAGGGACCTCAGGCATCAAACGTAGTTAGAATCGGCTAATTTTGCACAGTTATAATCAAGAATCATTCAAAATTTTTATAGATAAGTGTTTGATTGATACTATTCCATGTGTTCCGGATGGTACGCAGATATAGTTACCTTTTATTTCATTTTATTTTAAAAGTTTAGAAATTCGTATTAGGTTGTAACCTAAAAAGAACCGCAGCAATGCGGTTCTTTTTATAATGTAAAAGTAAAGCCAAGTGAAACTCGCTTATAGTCTCCTATATAAATCAGCATATTTCCCAGCAGAATTTCCCCAGGAGAAATCCATAGCCATGCCCCTGTCAATGATTTTATTCCACTCGCGCTTCCTATTATAGTACACGTCCTTCGCATAGCGAATCGTATCCAGCATCTCATGGGCATTGTAGTTGCAGAACGAGAAGCCCGTTCCCTTGCTCTCATACTCATTGTATGGCTCCACTGTATCCCGAAGCCCTCCTGTCTCCCGCACGATGGGCACCGTGCCATAGCGCAGGCTCATCAGCTGGCTCAATCCGCAGGGCTCAAACAGGGACGGCATCAAAAATGCATCGCATGCCGCATATATCTTGTGAGACCGCTCGTTGGAATAAAAGATATTCGCAGACACCCTGTCATGGTACTTCCACTCAAAGTGGCGGAATAAATTCTCATACCGCTCTTCCCCTGTGCCCAGCACCACCAGCTGGGTATCCTCGGCACAAATTTCCTCAATCACGTAGTCAATCAGGTCAAAGCCCTTCTGGTCCGTGAGCCGGGAAACGATGCCGATCATGAATTTCTTATCATTTTCCTCCAAGCCCAACTCCCTCTGCAAGCCACGCTTATTCTTCACCTTCTCCTTGCGGAATGTCTTGGCAGAGTAATTCTGGAAAATCATCGGATCCGTCTCCGGATTGTATTCATTGTAATCCAAACCATTCACGATGCCCACCAGGGAATTGCTCCTAGCTCGCATCAATCCGTCAAGATGCTCCCCATAGAAGGGCATCTTAATCTCCTCCGCATAGGAATCGCTCACCGTGGTAACCATGTCCGAATAGACGATGCCCCCCTTGAGGTAATTGGCATCTCCGTAGGCTTCCAACTTATCCGCAGAAAAGAAATAAGATTTCAGTCCCGTGATGTCCTTCACCTTCTGCAGATTCCAGATTCCCTGAAACTTCAGGTTGTGTATGGTCATAATCGTCTTAATGTCGTGGTAAAAGGGATTCTCCGCAAACATATCTTTCAAATACACCGGAATCAATCCTGTCTGCCAGTCATGGCAGTGAATGATGTCCGGACGAAAATCAATGCTGGGCAATGCAGAGAGAGACGCCTTGCAGAAAAAGGCAAATTTCTCGATATCCTCATGGATATTTCCATAGGGCTGGAATCCTGCAAAATAGAATTCATTGTCTACGAAATAGAATTTCACTCCCTCGAATTCCATCTCAAGAATCCCAACATACTGCTTTCTCCATGCCAGATCAATATAGAAATGGGTAACATAATTCATCTCCTGCTTCCACTTCTCAGGAATGCAGGCATATTTGGGAATCATGACCCTCACGTCAAACTCTTTCTGATTAAAATACTTTGGCAGCGACCCCACCACGTCCGCAAGCCCCCCTGTCTTGATAAAGGGCACGCATTCAGACGCTACAAACAATACATTTTTCATGCTAACCTCCTTCTTCCCTAAACTGACATGCTGCATTATTGCGACATTGACGCTTTCCAGCAGCAGCATTCGTAAAAGCGGAAAATAAAATACCTTACAATTAAGTATACTAAATATTTCCTCTAAATGGAAGAAGTTTTTAAATAAACTTTATACCGTTACTATTCTAGTTACTATTCACGGTCGTTCATCCCTTCATTCGATAGACCCGCTGCCTAACGGCATCGTGTCTACACTCCGTTTCGGTCCGTGCTGAACAGACATCCACCGGATGTCTGGCACCGTTTCTTACGCTCGCATCTTGTATTCCAGCCGAATCTTATCGGCAATCAATGCCACAAATTCCGAATTGGTGGGCTTCCCCTTTCGAGAATTGACAGTATATCCGAAAAGTTCCTCAATGGTGTCCATCTTCCCCCGGCTCCACGCCACCTCGATTGCATGGCGGATTGCCCGCTCCACCCTGCTTGACGTGGTCTTATGGTTCTTCGCAATAGTGGGGTAGAGCCTTTTGGTAATAGAGCCCATGATTTCCCCATCATTCACCGACATGACGATGGCATCCCTCAGGTACTGGTATCCCTTGATATGGGCTGGCACGCCAATCTCATGGATGATATTCGTCACATCCGCTTCCAGAGATCCCACCTTGCTGGGCTGGGGATTCTCAAACACAGTATTAATCACCTTTCTGTCACAATCTTTCCCAGCGCCTACGGCCCGCACTCTGGATACCAGCACTCTGGTATCGAAAGGCTTCAGGATATAATAGGCAGCCCCCAGGGCAAAGGCATGCTCCGTCACGCTCTCCTGGCTCACCGCTGACACCACGATAAATTTAGGAACCTCCTCCTGGCTATTCCTCAATCGCTCCATCACGCCCAGTCCATCTATCTTCGGCATGATTAGGTCAAGCAGAACTACATCGGGCTTCAACAAATGAATCATCTTCAATGCCTCTTCCCCATCTGCCGCCGTACCTACCACCTGTATGTCTTCCTCCTTGGTTAGAGCCTCTTTCAGTAAGTTCACGATTCTTCTGTTGTCGTCCACCAATAAAACTTTTACTTCCTGCATGCTGCTTTCCTTTCTGTTTTCAGCCAACTTTGCCTATTTTCTAAGCCTATCATATATTGACATGCCGCTTCCAGCGGCATCATCATACGTAAAAGTCGATTGCTCCGTGCTATGCACTCTTACAATCGCCACCTATATTCGCAATCCGTCCTATCGGAAACATGAATAAGCATATTGCTTATTCATGTTATTGCATCATTTCGGTGGTGCGCCAAATGTCCAAGCCTGCCTACATGCAAGCATGTGGCAGGCTCGTCCACTTGTCTTTACTTTTACAGTAATTATATGCATGTCCAGAAAGTTCTCTCAACTAAAATGAAAGCCTACATTTCGACATTCTTATTGGTTTCTCGTGATACCGCTACAGCATATTCTCTATAAACGTGCCGTACCCCCCTGTGGGATCATTTACGAACACATGAGTGATGGCCCCGATTACCTTTCCATTCTGGATAATGGGCGCCCCGCTCATTCCCTGCACGATTCCCCCGGTGCGGCTTAATAATTTCTGATCCGTCATCTTCACAACCATTCCCTTATTCCCCTTAGAATTGATATGGATTTCCTCGATAGATATCTCGAATCGCTCCAGCTTCGTCCCCAGCTGGCACTGTATCCAAGCCTTGCCCTTTTTCACATCCTGCTTTAGGCCGATGGGCATGGCATCCTCCTCCCGATAGGCGTATTCCTGATTCTGGATGCTTCCCGTGATTCCCAATCCAGTATTGCTTTCAATAGTGCCAATGCAGTTATTTTTTCCCAAGACAACGCTGCCCACCAGTTCCCCCGGCGTTCCCCGCTTCCCCTTCCGTATGTCTTCAATCTGGGCAGGATACACGGTTCCTTTTTCCAGCGGAATCACCTTTCCCGTATCAATATCCGTGACCCCATGTCCCAGCGCAGCATACTGGTTCTTGCTGGTGACGAACGCTAGCGTCCCGATGCCCTCCGTATCCTCCCGCAGCCAGATTCCCAGCCGATACGCCCCATCCTTTCCCTGGATGGCATCCACTTTCACCCGAATCGCATTGCCATTCCTCCGCACGCCCAGGGTAATTCTCTTCTTCCCGCTGCCGTCAATGGCATCCACCACCTCATCAATATTTTTCACGCTCTTGCCCTCCACCCGGTAAATGGTATCCCCGGGCTGGAGGATATCCTTTGCCGGCTCATAGGACATGCCGTCCTTTCCCTGAACCTTAGCCGTCCCCAGAACCATCACCCCGTCAGACTGGATATAAAGCCCCACCGCCCTGCCGGAGGGCATCACCTTCTCCTCCTCAATCACATCGAATTTAATATTTTTATAGTGGAATAGACCGAACAGCTTTAGTTCTGCCTGATAGCTTCCCAGAGCGCTCACAGGAACGGACTGGGGTTCCTCCACGCCAAACATGTTAAAATCTATCTTTGCATTCCGCTCCACCTGATTCTGAAAGAAATAGATATGATTCGGTATTTTCTGCTCTAATTTCTGCCAATACCAAATGCCAATCACGGCGGTATTAACCACAAGCACCATAAATAACAGCAAGCGATACTTTCTTTTTTCCATAAATTCCTCCTGTACAACATAGAAAAACTGGTATATTTGTTATCATATACCAGTCCGGAAAAATTATGCATTATTGCTATTCATGGGCAATCAATGTAAAAGATAATTTCCCATTATCCATCGAATCTTTGATTTTTGCAGACCGCATCAACAAAGTAAATGATGTTTTTTGCTGCAAAATTTTGCGCTGCATCCGAGAAAAGAAAAATTGGTCACGCCGCCAGACAACAAAGTATAAGCTACGCTTATACTTGCGGCTTTCGTGAGAGGACTTTGCTTTGTGACGCTCGGATCAATGCGTGCTCTGTGCAATGTCTGAGCAGCATGCACCGTAGTAATTATGCATTTTCTTTTGTTTGCTTCGCCAGCTGCCGCATTTCGTCGGCGCTCTTCCTCACCGCCTCCGTGATCTTCGCGCCCCCCAATATTCTGGCCAGTTCCTCCACGGATTCCTCCTCGGTCAGAAGGCGAATCTCCGTGTGGGTGCTATCCGCCTCATTCTCCTTCTCAATCAGGAAATGGGTGTCGGCCATAGCCGCTATCTGGGACAGATGGGAGATGCAGATAACCTGATGGCTCCTGCCAATCATGGCCATCTTTTCCGCCACCATCTGGGCCGTTCTCCCGCTGATGCCCACGTCAATCTCGTCAAAAATCATGGTATCAATCTGGTCATGCCCGGCAATCACCGCCTTGATGGCCAGCATGATGCGGGACAATTCCCCGCCGGAAGCCGCTTTCCCCAAGGGCCGCAGTTCCATTCCCGGATTGGTGGAAATCATAAATTCCACCTCGTCCCTTCCCCTGGCAGTATACTCCTCCCGCTCTTCTATGGAAATCTGAAACTTCACCTGAAGGAAATTTAAGTCATTCAACGCCCGAACAATCTCCTCCTCCAATATCTTCCCATTCCTGCGCCGGATTTTTGAAACCTCCCGGCACAGTCTTTCCAGTTTCTTCTCCAGCTTCTGCAATTTATCCTGCAATTCCTTCCGATGGCTGTCATACTCCTCAAAGTATGCCAATTTTTGCTGAATTTCCTCCCCATACGCCCGTACTTCCGCCGTGGTCTTCCCATACTTCGCCTTGACGCCCCGCACCAGGTCCAGACGCTTTTCCACTGCCGCAAACTCTTCTGCGCCCACATCAAACTCGTCCATATAATCAGAAATATCCCGATTGAAATCCGTCACCAGTGCATCAATATCGGAAATCTGATTGAGGAAATCAGCCACCCGCCCATCATACTCTGCCAGCTGGGACAGGGTGCGAATGCTCTCCCCCAGCCGCTCCGACACGGAGCCGTCCTCCTGGCTGGTGCTTTGGTACACGCCGGACAGTCCCTCGGCAATCTCCGTGGCATTGGACAGTTTCCGATATGCCTGCTCCAGTTCTTCTTCCTCCCCGGGTTCCAACTTGGCACTTTCAATCTCGTCCAGTTCGTACTGCAAGAAAGAAATCTCCCGGAGACGCTCCTCTTCGGGAATCTCCTTCTCCGACAACTCCTCCCGCAATTTCTTATATTCCTGGTACGTGTCTGCCAGTGCCTCTACCCGCCCGGCAAATTCCTCTTTGGCGTACCGATCCAATATTTCCAAGTGCGTTCCCTTGCGGAGCAGGGACTGCTGCTCATTCTGCCCATGGATATCAATAAGCAATTCCGCCGCCTTGCGAATCATCCCCACCGTGACGCTCTCCCCATTCATCCGATTGATGGTTCTGCTGGCAGTAATCTTTCTAGATATCAAAAGAGTATCATCCTCAAAACTGATTCCCAAAGCCTCCAACTGCTCCCTCTCCTCAGGGGAATCTACCTGGAACAGCAATTCGATCAGAGCAAACTCTGCATCCTTCCTGATTAGATCTTTGGAAACCTTCCCTCCCAAAGCTGTATTGATGGAGCCGATAATAATAGATTTTCCTGCGCCAGTCTCCCCGGTAAGCACGTTGAGCCGATCAGAAAAATCAACCTCCACCTCATCTATAATCGCCAGATTCTTCACATGTAAATTCAATAACAAATGTCTACCTCATTTCTGCAAAGCAAACAAGGTTCATATGTGAAACTTGTTCACCTTAACTTTATTGTGCATCATGCGTCCTTCCAACCCCGCCTCTCCCTGACGGGCCATATCTTCCCAGTGGAGATTATCCACAAAAGAAAAGGTATTGCAGCAACTCCATTATAAAACAAATGTTCCATTGCTCCAATACCTTTTTTTAATTTTTATGTTGCAAGTTTCTTATCGCGCTTGCCATTCACAGCCAACTCTGTCCGTGGAGGGCAGCAACCTACCTCTTTTTATTATTCACAGACACAATCTGTACCTTGCAGGCCATCTTGCAGCCATTCACGTAAGCATAGACATAAGTGGTTCCAATCCCTCGGCCCGTAATCCTTCCATTTTGTACAGAAGCAATCCGATTATTGGCAGAATACCACGTGATATTTGCCGATGTGCCGATTACTGTCAGCGTCTCCGTATCATACTGGCGCATGCGCACCGAAGTCTTATTCAGGGAAACCACGTTCACTGTCACCGTGCTGGTCACGCCGCTGGAGGCTGTGATCGTCACCGTGGCAGTACCTGTGCCAACTGCCTTCACCGTTCCTGTCTTGGTCACCTTCACCACCCTGGTATTGTCAGAAGCGAATTTGATGCTGTCTGAGTGATTATCCGGCAATGTGGTGTACGCCAGCTTCGCACTGTCTCCCCGTTTCATGGTCAGTTCAGACTGGGCCACAACGATGCTGGATGCGGGAACCGGCTCAATCACGCTCACATAGCATCTAGCCATTTTGTTGCTTCCGTCCGTTGCCTTCGCAGTGATATAGACAGAACCCTCGGACAATCCCGTCACCGTGCCATTGCTGAGTACCGTGGCAACCTTCGTATTAGAAGAAGTCCATTTCAACTTCTTGATGGAGGCCTTTTTCGGTCTCACCGTAGCCTTCAATTTCATCGTTCTTCCGATATAGCATACCCCGTAAGTCTTATTCAGGCGGATGCCAGTGATGCGCCGTATAACAGTGACGCGACATTTGGCCGTAGCCTTCTTGTCTGTAGTCTTGGCAGTTATAATGGTAGAGCCTACCCGCTTTCCCTTGACCTTGCCGGAAGTCTTTCCAACCGTAGCAATCCTCTTATTCTTCGAGGTGAACCGAACTCCTGGCTTCTTCGTATTGTTGGTCCAAACCGTCTTCTTTAATTTGTATGTCTGCCCGATATTGATGCGAATGCTTCTCTTATTCAGTTTCAACGTGGAGCGGAGTTTCGCAACTTTCACGGTACAGGTAGCACTGATATTGTACTTTGTCAAAGTACAGGTAATTCGGCAGGTGCCGATTTTCTTTGCCTTTACCTTTCCCGAGGAAGATACCGTGGCAATGCTCTTATTGGATGTAGTCCATTTCGCCGTTTTGTCTGCCGCAGCGGGCGTTACAATTTTCTTAATGGTAAAACTCTTCCCCACTGCAATCTCTCGGCTTGAAGGAGATAGGGACAGGCTGACGCCAGGAATGACCGTGACCGTACAGGTTCTAGCCTTAATATCCCCCACATTCTGCACTGGCGTACAGGTGATAACCGTAATGCCGGCCTTCATGCCTGTAACCTTGCCATTTGCCTCAACCTTCGCAATGGAAGGATCCATTGACTCATACTGGATATTCTTATCCGATGTATTCTCTGGCTTAAAAGAAGGAATGATGTTGAAACTTTTGCCAACCTGAATCGTCTGGCTGGTAGGAGTAATTTCAAATCCCGTAGCGGGAATGATTTCCCCAGTCACCCTTACAAGACAGCTGATTACCTCCTGGGGCCCGATATCTTCCGCCCAACAGGTAATGACTGCCAATCCGCCATCCTTCACGCCTGTAATCAAACCCGTGCTCTCATCCACCGTCACCACATCCGTGTCAGACGACCTGAAATGCAGTGTCTTATTGACATTTTCATCCGGGTCAAAGAGAACTTCCAACTGATATGTCCCTTTCTCGGAAACTTCTACATTGGTCTCCTTAAACTTAATGGACAGCAAGCGGTCGCGCACATTCACCTTGATATATGCCTCTGCCGGCTTTCCTCCGTGGTTCACGCCCTCCACCTTAACGGTAGCCGTGCCAACTCCCAGTGCGGAAATGGCGCCGGTCTGGTCTACAGAAACCACGTTCTCTCCCATGACAACGCTCCATGTCAATGTGGGATCCGAGGGGTTTTCCGGCTCAATGGTGGTAGCCACCTGGTATACGTCGCCCTTAATCATATTCAGTTCCGACACATCCGTATTAATTTGGGTCACCGGATCTTCTTTGATGGTAAGGCGGCATCTGGCAGAAACCTTGTTGGGATTGTGCTTTGGCTCTACATAGATAATCACCGTTCCCTCTGTCACCAGAGTCAGCACGCCCGTCTCTGCCTCAATCGTGGCAATCACATCGTCCCGATTGGGATCATCATTTACCAGGGACCACACAAGTTCCGTGTTTGTGGCATTCTGCGGCATATAGGTGGCCTTCATGAACACGAAGGGATTTGCCATAGTCGTCACATATTCCTCACCCTGGACAATGCTGATATCAGTAATGGGTGCCGTCACCGTCACCACGCAAGTGGCATAAGTTCCATTATCCCGATTGTACGCAGTAATGACTGCGCTTCCCACTTTGTCGGTTGCCGTCACCTCTGCTGAAATATTTCCATCGTTTGGCTGCACTGTCATCAGCCTTGTATCAGAGGACAGCCAGTCAATATTGGCATTTTTCTTATCAATATTGGTATGCAGAGTCACCGTCTGCCCCGCCTCAATGGAGACATTCTCCTCCTTGATAGTAAAGTTCGTAGGTGCCTTGATGACAGTAATCTTACAGGTAGAAACCCAAGTGACGCCCTGAGTATCCGTCCATGCCAAGGTGACCCTGGCCGGAGAATTGGCTGGCGTTTCACGTCTCGCCGTCACCGTCACATACTGTCCCTCGTTGCTGCTCAGTTCCAGGAAATTCTCATCGCTCACCGACCACTTAAACTGGGAAGCCTCTGCCACAGCATCGGAGGCAATAATGCCGTGAAGGTCTAGCGTGCCACCCTCGGACATCATAGTCTCCACAATATTCAAAGTAAATCCATCTGCCACGGTCACCGTCACGATGACGCTGCTGTGGTCAGTGGGAAATCCCGGAATGATTCCATCAGGATTTACCCCGGAATTTAATGCCACGGATAAGTATCCATGACCCAATTGCTTGGTAGCCACCTCCATGATTGCCTCATCCAAAGAAATATAGGTGGAACTGGCACTGCCATTCTTATCGATAATGGTGGCAGTAAAATACTGCTTCAATACATCCAATGGGATATTGAATGCATCGGAAAGGTTATAAGTACCACCCAGGCTGATGGTAACGTCCTTGTCTACAAAGTCACAGTCCACCTTGGTCAGCAAGTTTACAGGCCCGCACACCGGAGCATTGGTCTTGCTCTCGTCAAAACTGCGGTACACGCCCTTTACGTAAAACTGCACATTGTACTCGCCGGACTTGGCATCCACCCGGTAAAAATGCTGCTTCCCAGAACGGACATAGTAAAGATTGATATCTTCCCATCCATCCCCATGATTCCCCAGGGAATCTCTCACGAGAACGGAATTCTCTCCCGAGCCCTTCGAGATAACCCAGACAAGCTTATCCGCAATGGCAATCTGCGGGTTTGCATCATTCTCGATAGTCACCTGCACCATATCCCCATTCTTCACTTCCACCGTATTGGGACTGTTTGCACTGCCGGCCAGGATGGTATTGCCATCCGCAGACTTAATCTGGGGACGCACGTACACGTTAATCGTATCTGTATATGTATTGGTTCCCTCCGTCCAGGACACTGTCAGGGTGGTAGGCCCTGCGCCTACGGCCTGAATCTTCGGGGCATCGCTCCCCGCTCCCGGCGAAAAGCGAATCACGTCCGTATTGGCGCAAACCCACTCTGCCTGAGTTCCATCACCGAAGGTCAGTTTCAGGAAATTATTTCCCGCATCTCCGTTTCCGATGGAAACAGAGGTATCATAATTCATAATCAGAGACTTTCTCTCATCCTCCGGATAAATCTTGGATAGATTAACGCCAGATACCCCGTTTAAATATTCACTGATAGAGAACACCACGTCCAAGGTCATGGTAACGGTATCGGCCGTTCCATCCGCATGCACGATCTCCACCGTAATGGCCACCGTACCATTGTTAATCGCCTTGATGACTGCGGACGGGCCAACCTTCGTCCCATCTGCCGCAGCACCCTCGAACTTGGCAATATCAGTATTCGTACTGGTCCAGGTACAAGTATCCGTACTCTGTATTCCCAACAGGGTATAGGTATCCGTCGCCCTTCGCATGGTGAACTGACCGCCGCTGTTAATCTGATTGCCGGAACTGTCCAAAAAGGTATACTCTGCCGCCTGCGCCTCGTTGTGCTGCCATGCAGCAAAAAAGACAGCAAAAACCAGCGAGAAAACCGCAGCCAAGGCCAATCCCAGCTTCCATTTCTTCTTCCACGTTTTCTTCTGACTCATCCCCATCCTCCTTAACATGCCACCAATGCGCTGCATCAATAAGACACAGCACGCCTACTTTCTAAATAATCACTGCCATGGTTTCTGGCATATGCGAACTGCTCTGCAGCCTGCATCATAATATGCTAATATTTATGATATCGTTATTCTATGTCATTTGTGTGCTGATTCATTGTAACTATTCACACCGCTCATCCCTTCATGCGATAGACCCGCCGCCTAACGGCATCGGTTAATAGTAACATTTACACCGCTATATAATATATCGGCATATCATGACATAAGATTACTCATCCCAGTTATGATAAACGCTCTGCACGTCGTCATCCTCGTCCAAAAGGTCAAGCGTCCTCTGCAGCTGGCGGATATCCCCCTCTTCTGTCAGCGTTACATATGTTTGCGGAAGCATGGTCACCTCTGCGCTTGCCATGGCAATCTTCTCAGCCTCCAACGCCTGATGCACTGCCCCGAAATCTGCCGGAGCCGTGAGAATCTCATAGGAATCCTCCTCCTCGGCAAAATCCTCTGCCCCTGCGTCCAGCGCAAGCATCATCAGATCATCTGCATCCATCCCGCACTCTTCTTTATCAATGATAATCTGCCCCTTCTCGTCAAACATATAGGAGACGCATCCCTGGGTGCCCACGCTCCCGCTCCCCTTGGTAAATGCATTCCTCACATTGCTGGCGGTGCGGTTCTTATTATCCGTCAGCGCTTTCACGATAATAGCCGTCCCATTGGGGCCGTATCCCTCGTAGGTAACTTCCTCATAATTGACAGCATCAATATCTCCCGCCGCCTTCTTAATGCCTCGCTCAATGGTATCATTTGGCATGTTATTCGCCTTGGCTTTGGCAATGACATCCCGGAGCTTGCCATTGTTCTCCGGGTCGGGGCCTCCCTCTTTCACTGCCACGGCAATCTCCCGGCCCAGCACGGTAAAGATCTTCCCTTTCGCCGCATCATTCTTTTCTTTCTTATGCTTAATATTTGAAAACTTTGAATGTCCTGACATCTTTTCAACCTCATTTCTATAGTAATGCTCATTCTAACACAATGTTACTTTTTTCAGCAGTATATCTGCCTGCGGAACAGGCTCGATGCCCGAAAATAGTAACAACTATTTATTCTATCACGTTTGAGGCCATCTGTCCAACTTTATTCGTCAAAGATAGATACAATCTCTCCATCCAGTATGCGGTTCATATTCTTCACCGCACAAAAATTCCCGCACATGGAGCAGGTATCCTCCTTCTCCGACTTCGCCTCCGCCCGATACCGCCTTGCCTTCTCCGGGTCAATGGACAGTTCGAACATCCGCTCCCAGTCAAGATTCTTCCTGGCGGCGCTCATCTCCCTGTCCCAATCCCTCGCCCCGGGAATCCCCTTGGCAATGTCTGCAGCATGGGCCGCGATCTTTGCCGCTACGATTCCCTCCTTCACGTCATTCACATCCGGCAGGCGAAGATGCTCCGCCGGGGTGACATAGCAGAGGAAGGAGGCCCCGTGGGATGCCGCAACCGCACCGCCGATCGCCGCCGTAATGTGGTCGTAGCCCGGCGCCACGTCCGTCACCAGCGGACCCAGCACGTAGAAAGGCGCCCCCTGGCAGATGGTCTGCTGAATCTTCATATTGGCGGCAATCTGATCCAGAGGCATATGCCCCGGCCCCTCGATCATCACCTGGACATTTTTCTCCCAGGCCCGCTTCGTCAGTTCTCCCAGAGTAATCAATTCCTGTATCTGGGACACGTCCGAGGCATCCTCCAGACAGCCTGGCCGACAGGCATCCCCCAGGCTCATGGTCACATCATACTCCTGGCAGATATCCAGAATCCTGTCATAATGCTCATAGAATGGATTTTCCTTTCCCGTCATCTCCATCCATGCAAAAATAATGGAACCGCCTCTGGACACGATGTTCGTGAGCCGCTTCATCTCCTTGAAATGCTTGGCCGTCTCTTTATTAATGCCGCAGTGTATCGTCATGAAATCCACGCCGTCCTTCGCATGCATCTCCACGATATCAAGCCACTCCTCCGTGGTAATCTCCTTCAACGCCTTGTGATAGTACACCACCGCGTCATAGATGGGCACGGTGCCAATCACCGCCGGACATTCCCCGGTAAGCTTCCTGCGGAACTTCTGGGTATCGCCGAAGGAACTCAGGTCCATGATAGCCTCCGCCCCCATATCCACTGCGCTTCTCACCTTCTCCATCTCCATATCCAGATCAGTCCAGTCCCTGCTGGTTCCCAGATTCACATTAATTTTTGTGGACAGCCTGTCGCCAATGCCGCAAGGATCAATGCACTGGTGCAATTTGTTGGCGGGGATAATCGCCTGGCCCTTTGCCACCAACTCCATCAGCACATCCTCGTCCATATGCTCCTTCTCTGCCACCCGCAGCAATTCCTTGGTCTTGATGCCCTTTCTGGCGGCATCCATCTGTGTCGTGTAATCCATGATCTCTCTCCTTTTCTGCACCGAAAGTGCCATCATTTCTTTCTTATTTTCCTATAACGCCCAAGTGCTCGGTTTTCCTTTTACAGAAAAAAACCGGATGAAAAATCCGGTTTCAATGCATCTCTTCAGAATCCATTTTATGAAATATGGACGTTCTTCATGCTCCCTTCGGCGGCATTATCCGCATCAGGTGACGGGTCGGATTTTATCCCTCTCAGCCTTGGCTCCCCGGACATATCAAAATCAGTATAATATGTTTCATCTCCCATGTCAAATGTGTCAATTGTCAAAGCAATGCAAAAATAGCCGCTATATCAACCAAAACCAATGCAGCGATAATCACTATATAAGCCACCAAAAATCCTTTGCTTTTTGCCTTGTTCACCAACAGTACCACCACGCCCAACATCAACACAATAGCCAATGCCATAGATAAATGGCACTGTGTGTTTTGATTGGGAAAATGCCTATAATTAAATGCCGCCCCCACCTGCTGATCATATGGCGTGGCTCACGGCCTACTCTTCCTTCAGCAAACGGTCAATCCTTGCCATCACCCCCGGCACCTCCCCGGTAGAGCGGACGGCGCACATCACCGTGTCATCCCCCGCAATGCACCCCACCACCCCCGGCACCTCCAGATTGTCAATGGAAGCGGCCACCGCCATGGCCATGCCAGAGATGGTCTTTACCACCAGAAGGTTTTCTGCCTGGTCCATAGAGAGGAAGCCGTCCTGCAATACCCGAACATACTTGCGGGCAAGATCCTGTCCCTTCTCCTGGAGCAAGGTATACTTCTGATGTATTCCGTCCACGGAAACCTTTGTCAGCTTTAATTCCCGGATATCTCTGGAAATGGTGGCCTGGGTCACGGGAAAGCCAGCCTTTTCCAAGCGTTCTGCCAACTCTTCCTGAGTCTCGATGGGATACTGCCCAATCAATTCTATAATCTTCGCCCGGCGCTCTATTTTCATCAGCCTATCCTCTCTTCCACAACTTCATTCCTCTCCCCGGCACAGACAATCACAGCACAAATTCCGCAAACATGAGATTTGCAATCGCTCAGACCGCTGTTTCAGTCACCATTTAGCTTCTCCCGCATCCGCTCAAAGAAGCCGATGCCCGCCAGCTTAATCAGCTTCGTCTCCGCACCGGACACTTGGATTTCCAACTCATCCCCGGTGGCAAGTTCCCCCACATTCCTGCCATCCACGGTAAACACCGCCTGATCTGCGCCAGCCACTTTTGTCTGCCCGATCTCCAAATTGATTCTGTCAGCCGCATCCAGCACCAGGCTTCTCTTATTCAGGGAATGGGCGCAGATGGGCGTCACCACCATGGCATGGGTGCCCGGGGACATCACCGGCCCCCCTGCGGAGAGATTATACCCCGTAGAACCGGTGGGGGTAGACACAATCAGCCCGTCCGCCCGGTACACGTCCGCCAATTCCCCATTCACCAGCACCCTGACCGTAATCAGGCGGCAATCCCCCCGCTTGCTAATCACCATGTCATTCAGGGCATAGCAGGGTGAAACGCTGGGAGCCTGATGGAACATCTTCTGCTCCTTCAGCATAATCCGGCTCTCCACCGTATACTCATCCGCCATGAGACGCTCTAGCGCCTCATCCATCCTATTCTCCTCCACCTCCGTCAGAAATCCCAGATTGCCAGTATTGATTCCAAGGAGGGGCAGGTTCTTATGTACCAGATCGATGGCCGCCTGAATAATTGTCCCATCTCCCCCCAGCACAATGGCGCATTCCGTCTCCTCAGGAATATCCTCCACATCTGTAAAATGCCGAATTCCCCCGGAACTCCACATGTTGTTTTCCAGCACCCGGCACGAGCATCCCCGCCTCGTCAGAAATTCTACCATATGCTTTACCTTGCTGGCATTATTGTATTTATCGCTATTGGTAATAATGCAGAAATGCCGCATCCTGCCCCCTCCTTTCCGTCATCTGTCCAGTCCCCCGTGGGCGGCCTCCACCACGGAAGCAGCCATTTCCCGGTACTCCTCTTGATATGCCTGGGCTTCCGATGCCTTCTCCAGATAGAGCAGGTATTCAATATTTCCCTCCGGGCCTTTGATGGGGGAATACTCAAGACTTCGTATGTAAAATCCTTGTTCCAGGGCAAAGCCCATGATGCGCTCCACCACTTCCAAGTGAACCTTCCTGTCCCGAACTACCCCCTTCTTTCCCACCTTTTCCCTGCCTGCCTCAAATTGGGGCTTTACCAGGGCTACTACCCGTCCATGCTCCTCCAGAAGATTCCTCACTGGCCCCAGCACCTTGTCGAGGGAGATGAATGCCACATCGATAGAGGCGAATCCAATGGGTTCTGGCACATCCTCCCCGGTCACGTAGCGGATATTCGTCTTTTCCATAGACACCACCCGCTCATCCTGGCGAAGCTTCCACGCCAGCTGGTTCGTCCCCACATCGATGGCGTAGACCTTTCGGGCCCCATTCTGTAGCATGCAGTCCGTGAAACCACCAGTAGAAGAACCCACATCCATGCAGATCCTTCCCTCCAGGGGAACCTGCCACAGTTCTATCGCCTTCTCCAGCTTATATCCGCCCCGGCTCACGTATTTCATGGGCTTTCCCTTGATTTCAATGGATGCATCCGGGGGAAATGTGCTTCCGGCCTTGTCCTCCCGCTGTCCCTCCACAAAAACATTCCCCGTCATAATCAGTGCCTTGGCTTTCTCCCTGGATTCCGCCAGCGCCCGCTTCACCAGCAGCACGTCCAGCCGCTCCCTCTGCTTTTTCTCTACGCTCATGTCCGCCTCGCTTCTATCCCTTCTATTATCTATCTATGCGCACCAATGAAAACAAAATCTGCGCACGCCAATACATGAAAATTCTGCCTTCTATTGACACCCCATTCTGCGTCTATGTTTCCATTCAGTCTTACGGCACTTCGGCGATTTCCCGTTCTATTTTTCCTGCGATGCCCTCTGCATCCAGTCCATATTTCCTCTTCAATTCCGCCACGGAACCATGCTGGATAAAGGAATCTGGAAGTGCCACAGGGCATACCCTCACAGAACTGTTGGCATGGCACCAGGAAGCCACCGCCTGGCAAAAGCCTCCGGTGATTACCCCCTCTTCCATGGGGACCACCAGCTCATGCCCCTCCGCCACCTGGCGCAGACACTCTTCATCTAAGGGCTTGGCAAATCTGGCATTGACCAGTGACACCTGGTATCCCTTCTCCTTCAATCGCCGCCGCACTTCCACTGCCGTCTCCACCATGCTGCCCAGAGCAAATAGCGCCACCTGTCTCTCCCGGCAAATCCACTCGCTCTTTCCCAGCACAATGGATTCCTTATGTTCTTCCAATCCCTGGTATGCCGCTCCCCGGGGATAGCGCACCGCCACCGGGGCGTTCATATTCAAGCAAAACCTCATCATCTCCCGCAATTCCCAGACATTTTTCGGCGCCATCACCGTCATCCCAGGCATCTGCATCAGAAATGCCAGGTCAAAGATTCCCTGATGGGTTTCCCCGTCACTGCCCACCAGCCCGGCCCTGTCAACCGCAAAAACCACCGGAAGCTCATTGATGCACACATCATGGATCATCTGGTCATAGGCCCTCTGCAGAAAGGTGGAATATAGCGCAACCACTGGTTTCACGCCACCGGCCGCCATCCCCGCCGCAAAAGTCACGGCATGCTCCTCCGCAATTCCCACGTCAAAGAAACGGTCAGGGTATTCCCTGGCAAATCCTGCCAGCCCAGTGCCAGAAGGCATGGCGGCCGTTATCGCTGCCAATTCTGCATATTCCCTTCCCAGCCGGAGCATCTCCTCGCTAAAAACCTCCGTATAAGTAATCGGCCTGCTGCCCTGCCGCCGCTCCTTCCCATCCTTGATAAAGAAGGGAGCCACCCCGTGGTAGGCAGAAGGATTCTTCTGGGCCGGGGGATATCCCTTGCCTTTCTGGGTCATCACATGCACCAGAACGGCCTTGTTTGATTTGAGTGCGCTGCGAAATGCGGTAATCATCTGCTTGATATCGTGACCATCAATGGGTCCGATATAGGTAATCCCCATATCCTCGAAAAGCATGCCGGGAATGAAAAGACGCTTCAACACATCCTTTGCATTGCGAATGCGGTCGGTCAGCGCATCGCCAATCCATGGCGTTTTCTGCAAAATCCGCTCCACATCCTCTTTCAGCCCGGTATAATTGCGATTCGTCCTAATCTTGCCCAGATAGTTGGACATGCCCCCCACATTTTTGGAGATAGACATCTGATTGTCATTGAGGACGATGACCAGATTGGATTTCAGCCGGGCAGCGTTGTTCAACGCCTCGTATGCCATCCCTCCAGACAGTGCCCCATCCCCGATTACCGCAAAGATCTTGTGACTCTCCCCCCGCATATCCCTGGCTCTGGCAAGTCCCAGTGCCGCACCCACGGAAGTAGAACTGTGTCCTGTATCCAGCACGTCGCAGGGACTTTCCTTCCTCTTGGGAAAACCGCTCATCCCCCCATAGGCTCGCAGATGCTCAAATCCCTCCTGCCTCCCGGTAAGTATCTTGTGGGTATAGCACTGATGCCCCACATCCCAGACAATTTTATCCTCCGGAAAATAACAGCACAGGTGGAGTGCCATGGTCAGTTCCACCACTCCCAGATTCGAGGCCAGATGCCCTCCCGTATGGCTGATGGCACGCACCAGAAAACGGCGGATTTCCCTGGCCAGGGCAGGATAATCCTCTGAATGGATATGATGGATATCATTTTCTTTTCTTATCTGTTCCAGTAATTCGCTCACAATTTGCCTCCAACACTCACTTCTTTCTGTGAATCAGTTCCAAAATCAGCGTATTCAAAAAAGCATTCTCTCCTGGCAGCTGTTCCAAAATTTCCAGTGCCTGTCCAGAATATTCCTCCACCTTCTCTTTCGCCCTCTCCATGCCGTGAATCGTCACATAGGTCATCTTCTCATTCTTCTCATCACTGCCCACAGGCTTTCCCAACTCCTCCGTGGTGCTAGTCAGATCCAGGATATCGTCCTGAATCTGGAACGCCATGCCGATGCATGCGCCAATCTGCTCCATCCAGACCACCTGCTCCTCCGGGGCGCCAGCCAGCACCGCCCCCACCATCAGGGATGCTTCCAAAAGGGCACCGGTCTTTAACCGATATATAAAATCTACCTGGGCCTCCGTCAGTGATTTTCCTGTCATCTCCACGTCCACCACCTGGCCTCCCACCATGCCGAACACCCCCGCCTTTTCCGAGAGGATTTGGAGCGCGCCCACGGCATTCTCCTTGTTCCGGGCCTGTCCCACCCCTTTCAGAGCCGTCTCATAGGCGAAATTCAACAGGGCATCCCCCGCCAGAATCCCCATGTCCTCCCCAAAAACTTTGTGGGTCGTAGGCTTTCCCCGGCGAAAATCATCATTGTCCATAGCAGGCAAATCATCGTGGACCAGGGAATAGGTGTGTATCATCTCCATGGCTGCCATAAATGCCTCCACCACAGCCTTCTCATCCCCCCCAAACAAACGGTACGCCTCCCGGATAAAGATGGGGCGCAGCCGCTTCCCCCCTGCCATCAGGCTATATTCCATGGCATCAAATATCGTCTTCTGAAAAGAATCCCCATTTTCAGACACGCCAGTTCCGCTAGCACGGGGTAGAAAACCTCTGACAATCTCTTCCACCTCTGCTACCCGCTCCTCCATCTGCCGGGAAAATTCCTGCCTGTCCAAAATCTTCATCTACTCTTCTCCTCCATTGATGACCTGCAATTTCTTCTCCACCTTATCAATAGAATCATTGCACGCCTTGATGACCTTCATTCCCTCCTCGTACTTCTGAAAGGACTCCTCCAATGTCAGTTCCCCTGCCTGCAATGCATTGATAATCTCGTCCAATGCCTCGAAAGACTCTTCCAACGTCATTTTCTTTGCCATGATTCACCTCAATTCCGCTTATCTTCAAATACAAAAACTTCTTTCCCTGTTTCGCTGATACACGCATTTTCCTAAAACACCGGGCTGTCCACATGATGGACGCTCGCACAATCATAGCAAATTTTCATGCAAGCATGATATTTGCTATGCTCTGCTCGCTGTTTTAGTCACATTTTCAACCCGCACCATTGCCTTGCCATCTTTCATGGTTAGGGAAAGACGCTCCCCCTGCTCCATCTCGCCCACGCCCCGAACCTGGATGCCATCCTCTGTGGATACGTACCCATAGCCCGCCTGAAGTTTCTGCAAGGGAGATAATCCCTTCAATTCCTCAATATACAGGCTCATCTGATGCTTTGCCGATGTCAATTTCCGCTCCATCAAATGTCTGAGCTTGTCCTCCCACTCTCCCAGATACAGTCTCTTCTGAGCAATCAAATCCTTAGGGCTGGAATAGCCGAGTACGGTCCGGTACTGATTCAGCCGCATTCTCCTCATCTCCAGATAATTGCTCATATGCAGATGCAGCGCATGGGCGCACTCTTCCAGATCCATCTCCAGATCCTGGTACTGGTACACAGCCAGTTCTGCGGCAGCCGAGGGCGTGGGCGCCCGCAAGTCTGCCGCAAAATCAGCGATGGTGGTATCCGTCTCATGCCCCACGGCAGAAATGATGGGTTTCCCGCACTCCGCAATGGCACGGGCAAGCGCCTCATTGTTGAACTCCCACAAATCCTCGATGGAACCTCCCCCGCGACCAATGATAATCGTATCAACATCCCTTTTCTCAAAATACCGGATGCCCTCGATCAGCGTCTGATGGGCCCCTTCCCCCTGCACCCTCGCCGGATAGAGAAGGATCTGCACATAAGGGTTTCTCCGGTGGGATACATGGCAGATATCCTGGATAACTGCCCCGGTCTGGGCCGTCACCACGCCAATTTTCTTAGCATACCTGGGAATCCTCTTTTTTCTGCCTTCATCAAAAAGCCCCTCTGCTAAGAGGCGCTTTTTTAATCGGTCATATTCTTCATACAGTGCGCCCACGCCTTCCTTGACCACAGACGCGGCGTACATCTGGTATTTCCCATCCCGCTGGTAGACGCTGATATCCCCCGTCACCACCACGCTCTGCCCCTCCTCCATGCGAAAGTCCAGACTGCTCCGGCGGGAGGCGAACATCACGCAGGACAGCTGGGATGCCCTGTCTTTGATGGTAAAGTAAATATGCCCGGAAGAGTGGTACTTGCAGTTAGAAATCTCTCCCTTCACGGAAATATCCTGCAAGGCATATTCCCTGGCAAACATATTCTTAATATACTGGTTGACCTGGGATACAGTGGTTATGTCTCTCATACTGACCTTTCCTTTACCACGGAAGCCAGCACCCCATTCACGAAGCGGAATGATTTATCCCCGCCGTAACGCTTTGCCAGCTCTACCGCCTCATTAATCGCTACCCCGTCAGGCACATCCTCATCGTAGAGAATCTCGTATACTGCCAGACGCATCACTGAAAGGTCCGCCTTGGGAAGCCTGGAAAAACTCCATCCCTCCGCCTTCTGGCCAATCTTTTCATCAATCTCTGACAGATGGGAAAGCACCGACTGATATCTCTCCCTCAATGCCCCTTTAGCCTTCTCCGTGGCATCCTTTCCCTCCAGGCTCTCTAGGAACAGGTCTGCCTGCTCCATCAAATCCTGCTCCTGATAAAATTCCGTCTGAAACAGCATCAGGTATAAATTCTCTCTGGTCCTTTTCTTTGTCATCCGTCCTATCCTAACTTTCTTTATTCTTCTGCCAGGCTGACGCCTGCTACCCGCACGTTCACCTCCGGCACTACCAGGCCCGTCATGGACTCGATCTGCTGGCTCACTCTCTCCTGCACCTGTCCCAGCACCTTGGGAATGCTGTAGCCGTACTTCATATTCAGGTTCATATCCACCCGCACGCTTCCTTCTTCCATCATGACTTTCACGCCCTTGGACGCATTCTTCATGCCCAGTTTCCCAATGATCTCATTGGTGATATTGCCGGCCATGGAAGCCACGCCGTCCACCTCGCTGGCAGCCAGCGCCGCAATCGTAGCCACCACGTCCGAAGCAATCTTCACCTCTCCGATCCCCTTTTTATCCACCACGAACTCCTGATTCTCCTGCTCGATATTCAACATACTGCCTCCTTCGTCTTTAAAATCATCGTCACTGCATACAGCAACAAACAGTTATCTTTAGTATATCATATTCCCCTGACGGTTAAAAGCACTTTTTCTTTTTCCAATTATTTCTCAACGTTTACAGGGGTAATGACAATATTTTCTGCGGACACGTCCGTCTTGCGCTTCACGATATCCGCAATCTGGGCCATCTCCTTGTCTGTCAGCTTCTCCACATTCACCACCACGTCGGCGCTGCCCTCGCTGATGCTCACCACCGCATCTTCAAATCCTTTTGCTTCCAGCATCATCTCCGCCGCATTTTCCTGCTCCGCATTTTTCGTAATCTGGGCCACCTCTTTCACCGCCGCCTTCTTATCCTTAGACGCCACGCTCTTATTATTGATAATCTCCAGCAGGGTCTCCTTATTCTTCGCCCGGTTCTGCTCCCTTGTCAGCTTTGCGGAAGAGAAATAATCACTGCCCAGGGAATTGGATACCATGACAGCCTCCCCCGGATTATCCTCCGATGCTACCACTTCTCCGTCATCGTTCACCGTGTACCCGTCACTGCCCTCATCCTCAGCAGAAAGATCCATGCCCCCCTCTTCCTCTGTCGCCTCCGCAGATGTCTCTACCGTGCTCTTCTTTTCCGTCTTCTGATCCGATTTGCTTTCTGCCTTCTTTTCCTCCTTCACAGGCTCCTGGGTCTGATCTGTCGCAGCGGCATCCTCTTTGCCCTTCTGGGCGGCCTCCTTCTGCTGGGACGTGACCAGGCCGCTAGTGCTAATCTCCTGCCCAGTAAAATTCAGGTACCCCGCCACCACGATCATGACAGCAAGAGCCGAGATAATAATCTGATTTTTCTTCACAATCTTCTTCACCGAAAACCTCCATTCGTCTGTTGCCACAA
Source organism: Clostridiaceae bacterium (assembly GCA_910575435.1). Classification (GTDB taxonomy): domain Bacteria; phylum Bacillota; class Clostridia; order Lachnospirales; family Lachnospiraceae; genus Butyribacter. The sequence continues at coordinate 128,598 of CAJTGI010000010.1, forward strand.
GGCAAACTGTGTTACTATTCACAGTAACAGTCTTATTCCATTTTCATTACTTTTATCTTATGTGCCTTGATGGGAAATAATGCCTGAATGGCCTCAATTATTTCTGTCTGAATTGTGGCAGAATCCGCCCCCTGGGCTACCACCACCACTCCCTCCACCCTGGGGGAATTCACTTGTACCACATAAGGGCTGTCCTCCCCCTCCCGCTGAACCAAAATGCTCTCCTTCTTCGTATCATATCTGGAAATATCCCTGTTTCCACCCCCGCTATCGGTTTCCTTGGTATCCTCCTCCGTGGTATCGTCATCCTGCAAGGGCACCTTCTCCTCCGATGTGGCCAGGGTCAGCATCACCTTCACCTTGCCAATGCCAGACACTTGAGACAAAATCTCCTCCGTGGCCTTCTCCTTTCTCTTGGCATAGGCATCCATAGCCTCCAGAGCCAATTCCTCCCCGTCCACGGCAACTGCCTCCCTGCTTTCGCTGCTTTCCGTCTCCTTCCCATCAGGAATAGAAAGCACCAGCAGCACCACTCCTGCCAGCACCAATAACAGCAATTTCGGCATTCCCACCTGCCCCGCCAATTCACGAATTTTTTCTTTCTTTATTTCCATAAATATACCTGTTCCTTTCCCAGCGCGAAAGAATGGCAGATCTGCTTTTTCAATTCCTTCCCCCTCCGGGAAGTATCCTCCTGCCTGTCCTCCATGGGTTCCTCCCCGATGGTGACCGCCTCCACTGCCACTTTCTCCACATCCGAGCTCCCTTCCTGCCCACCACCCCCTGAACTTTCCCCGGATGCCTCACCGGCAGATTCCCCTTTATTCGCCTCCCCCCGGGTTCCTCCTCCCTCCTCTGCAATCTTTCCCGACACCTGCGCCACCTCCCAGGAATCTCCCGCCCTCCTCAGCGTCACCCGGGCATCCATTAGGCTCACCCCCTTCTCCTGGGCAAGCAATTCCACCTGTTCTTTCACCGCCTGCTCATATCTCTTGCACAGCATCTCTTCAAATCCCTCCTCCGCCACTCTCATCTCATCCCGAATCTCAGCCAGATCCATCTGCAAAAATTTTTCTTCCAGCATGCGATACCAATCCCCATCACTGCGGAAAAGGGAAAAAACAGGCCCCAGAAAGAGCAGAATCAAAACCACCCCGCTGAAAAACTGGAAATACTGCCGATATTTCGGCCCGGTAATCAGCCCCCGCAACACGCCAATAATTATGGTATAAATCAATATATTCTGCACAAATTCTTTCATAGTCCCTCATCTCCACACGCAATGCAAACCCAACCCTTTCCAAATCACCCAGACATGCCATTTACAAACTTGTCATGGCGCTGATCAAGGCAATGGAAACCACAAACATCATGCACCCCACAAACACCGCATATGTAATCATCTGCAAGGATTCCACCACCGCGCTGACGCAGGCCACCATCCTCTTGTCAGATACTGGCTGGATCACCGCCCCGGTCACCTGGAACAAAAAGCGGTGCAGCACAATTCGCAAAAGAGGCACGCCGCAGTAAAAAAATACCGCAATCACCCCCGCAACCCCCACCGCATTCTTGACAAGGTTTCCAGCCAGGAGCACCGTGCTCGCCACGCTGCTCACCGCATTTCCCACGCCGGGCAGGGCGCCGCCCAGTTTTACCGCCGCAGATGTCTCTATCTTGGAGGTCACGGGAAGGATCATGCCCTGAATCACATTAAAGCCCATCATCAGCCCGAACATGGTCTTCATCACAAACTTCACCCCATCCCGAATCAGTTCCGCCATCTTGGAGAAAATATCCCTCTCGGAAAACTGGTTCGCAATCCGCAAGAGAAAATACACATGAATGGCAGGTATGGCAAACTTTACCAAAACCCAATCCACTACAGTAATCATAACCAAAGTAAACTCATAGTATGCCCCGGATGCCATAGCACCCTCAGAAAAAGCCATGGAAGTGAAATATGCCGGAGATAACACCTTCATAAAATCCAGCAGGGCGGTAAGGGTATCCTCCGCAATGCGGGTGGTCTGGGAAAATGCGGCGAGAAGCACGGAAAAGAATAGCAGGTACACCGCATAGAATGCCGTCTCCGCCACCTGCTTCCCCTGCAGCAGACTGGTAAAATTCCCAAGCACCGCCCCGATGACCGCTATGAGAATCAGGTACAGAAACATCTTCCTCTCCTGCATCACATTGGCGGCCAGCCCATTTACCAGGCTGTATGTCACACTGTCTGCAGATAGGGGAATCTGCCCCTGCACCAGCTTCTCCACGTACCCCGCAAAGGAAAAACTCTGCTCCCCCAGCATCTTGTCCATCATCTCCTGCACTTCCCCGCAGGATAATTCCCCCAGAATGGCATCTGCATCCTCCAATATGCCCCCCTCCTTCCATCACGGTTCTATTACATATTCCCGATCATTTCAATTAGCGACATCAGAATCGGCACGCTCACCGCCATAATCATCAGTTTCCCATAAAACTCAATCTGTCCCGCCACAGCCTGATAACCCGCATCGCTGCACAGATTCGCCCCAAATTCCGCCACATAGGTGATTCCCACCATCTTTAGCAAAATCCCGATATACATGGAGCCTTGTCCCAGATAGCCCTCCAGCTTCCTCACAGCCCCCACCACCTCTTCCACTTTGGAAAGGGAAAGACCCAGAATCACCACGCAAGCCCCTAAGATTACCAGAAGCCCAAACTCCGACTTGTCCTTCTTCAACACCATGGCCAGAAACACTGCCATCATGCCAATCATCGCGATCCGCAGCATCCAATCCCCCCTTCCTACAGAGAAAATAATCTCTGGATGGTCTCGAACAGTTCCAAAATATAAGGAACCACCCACAAAAGCACCAGAATCAGCCCCGCTAGGCTTACCAGAAACGCCTGCTCGTCCCTGCCGGATTGTTTCAATACCTGTCCCAGCACGGAAACCAGTATTCCCACCGCAGCGATTTTAAATATCATATTGATTGTCATATGCCATGCCTTTCTTAGGAACTGTCCCAAGACAAATTATTTCGGGACAGTTCCTTACAGAAGAAATATTGCCAGAAACAGTCCCGCCGTCACTCCCAGCACCATGGAGACCCTAGCCTTTCCACCAAACTCCTTCAGTGCCTGTCCCAGAATGCCCTCCAGCCTTTTCTGGAAGATCCGAATCGTGTCCAGCTGGGTCTGCCTGTCCAAATTTCCCAGATTGCTCCCTATCTTTTCTATCAACATCCTATCCTCTGCCGTAAGATGCCGGTATCCCTGAATCCTTGGCATCTGGCTCTTCCAATAGGAAAAAAAGGGCTGCCCCCTGTGCTGCAGCAGCATGCCCTGAATCCCCTGCCAGAAATCCCGGAAGCAGCCGCCCCGGCCGGAAAGCCTCTCCATCAGTTCAGCCATATCGCAGGCAGAATAAGTAATCTCCCCGTAAAGAAACTGCAACCCCTGCTCCAGTTCCTGCAACACCCGAATCCTCGTGGCATGCCTGGATACGGCGTGCCACCCCATCCCGCTGCATCCGCAAATCACGCACAGCGCACCCAATACCTTTAACATGCCGTCTCCACCACCGTTTCCGTACAAGTCCCTCCGGAAAAGAGCAGGGTCCCCCTTCCATCAAACACAGCCTGTATCTTGCCGATGTCGCCCGGCTGCAGTACAATGTATCGGTCAAATGCCCTCTCCTGCACCATCTTTCCCAAAATCGGCTTCTTCTTCACCTCGTCCACAGAACTCCCATGAGCCGTGGCAAGAATCCTCACCCCGCAGTTCATCACGTACTCCATGGCCTCCACATCCTCCCTGGAGCCCACCTCGTCCACGGCAATCACCCGAGGCGCCATGGAGCGCACCAGCATCATCATTCCCTTCACCTTGGAACAGCCATCCAGCACATCCGTGCGGCTGCCCAGATTATTTTGGGGACGGCCCTGGTAGCAGGCTCCGATCTCCGACCGCTCATCCACTACCCCCACCGTCATCCCCCCATCAGACAATCCCCGCACGATGTCCCGAAGAAGGGTGGTCTTTCCACAGCCCGGCGGGGAGATAATCAGACTATTGCAAAACCGCTCCCCCTCCACCAGACGAGGCATCACTTCATCACCGCACCCCAGCACTTCATGGGCCAGCCGGATATTGAGGAAGGAAATGCTCTGGAGAGCTTTAGGCACGCCGGATTCCATCACCATCTTTCCCGCCAGGCCAACCCGATGCCCGCCCCTTACGGTAAGATATCCCTGCCTCAATTCCTCCTCGTAGGCGTACATAGAATAATTGCTCATATACTCCAAGGATTCACGAATCATGGAGGCGGTGACCGTCACGCCCCGCTCCCATCCCTTCCCCAGGCTGCCATCCCTTTCCAGGCAAAACTCCTCCCCGCCGTAGACCACCGTGGCAGGGCAATTTACCCGCAGCCGGATTTCTTGGAGTCTTTCAAACTGCCAAGACCTATGTAGAAATGCTTCCCTCAGCTTTTCGGCAAGCATGAAAAAAATCTCCTCCTTGTCCCCAGATCGGCCTTTTCCTTCCACATTGCCACCTCCTTCATTCTATACATATGCACAGAAGATGTGGTACATGCTGATTTTAAAGAAAAACTTCCGAGTTGTTACTATTCACAGTCATTTCTAGAAAAAGAACAGAATCGTTGTGCTTGCACATAAGATTCTGGCTATTTTCTAGAAATTGGCTGTGGAAGCTGTTCATCCCTTCATAAGATAGACAAAGCTGCATTAGCAGCGACCGATGCCACTAGGCAGCGGGTCTATCGCATGAAGGGATGAATAGCTGTGAATAGTAACTTCCGAGTTGCCAATCGGCGCAACCCATGATACACTTGATTTACATCAGGAAGCTGCCGCTGCGAATAGCAACATTAGGCAAGCATTTATACGAAAAGAAAATGTTCTCGGAATGGGGGATTACCATGATAAAATCTACATATTTACTGATATTGCTGCTGGGAAGCCTGTGCCTCTCCAGCCATCCAGAAACAAAAGAGCCTGCCCGGGCAAAGATGACAGATAAAAAAGTTACCATCACAATCAGCGCAGCGGGAGACTGCACCTTCGGAAGCGACCGCAGTTCCCCATTCAGCGCAAATTTCTACTCCGTCCGGCGAAGAGTAAAAAAGGATGACTACTTCTTCCGAAAGGTTTCTTCTATATTTAAGAAGGACGACCTCACCATCGTAAACTTGGAAGGCACACTGACCAAGAGGGGACAGCGCGCCCCCAAAAAGTACGCTTTCCGCGGGGATCCCTCCTACGCCAAAATCCTGAAAAAAGGACATGTCGAGGCAGTATCCTTCGCAAACAACCACTGCCGGGACTTCGGCCCTATCAGCTATCAGGATACCTGCGACACCCTGAAAAAGAACAAGATACATTACGCCTCCTATGAAAAAACAAGCATTTATCGCAAAAAGGGAAAGAAGATCGGCATGGTGGCAGTAAATGGATTGGAAAACTTTTCTGCCAGCAAAAACCTGATTCAAAGAGGCATTAAGAAATTAAAGGAGAGAAAGGCCGACCTGATTATCGTCAGCATTCACGCCGGCATAGAACACACCAGCCAGCTAAGCGATACCCAGAAATCCCTGTCCCGCTACGCCGTGAGACAGGGAGCAAACTTAGTGCTGGGACACCATCCCCATGTACTCCAGGGCATAGAGACGTACAGGGGGGCTTACATCGTGTACAGCCTGGGAAACTTCTGCTTCGGCGGAAATACTAACCCCTCCGACAAAGACACCATGATTTTTCAGCAAAAATTCACCTTTCAGGGCAAGAAGCTGTTGCGGAAGAAAAGCCCGGCCAAAGTCATCCCCTGCTCCCTGTCATCCCGCCCAGATATCAACAACTACCAGCCAAAGCCTGCGGCTTCCAAGCGATACCAGCGCATTCTAAATAGGCTGGCCCGGTACAGCCGTCCCCTGGGAACCACCTTCCGCACCAGGAAGGGCAAGAGATCGAATATTTTGCGCTAGGGGACTATGAAGAACTGCGAGCAGGCAGTTACTACACATAACAAACAAAATTTCATGAAAATTTAATATATTTGTATGGAATTTTTTCTATTTATTTTGTATACTAAATTAGTAACATTTGATAACAATACATGCTGGGATACCACCACATAAATACATGCAGGAAATTTCCAGGGAGGAGGAATTGCTTATGAATATCAGTGGAATCGGGATTAAGCCAGACACCGTGGAGCAGGCAAAAAGCGCCGGATACGACAGGTCACAAATCAAGCAGATGGAACGCAGCGGCCAGATTGAATGCCAGACATGCAAAAACCGTTCCTATCAGGATGGTTCTGACGAGAATGTCTCTTTTAAATCTCCCTCCCATATTTCTCCGGGGGCTTCTGCTTCCGCCGTCATGGCCCACGAGCAAGAACATGTCAGCAATGCTTACAAACAGGCAAGCCAGGGAAATGGAGAAGTGATTCAGGCCAGCGTGCGCATCCAGACCGCCTCCTGCCCGGAATGCGGCAGAACCTATGTCGCCGGCGGCGAGACGACCACGCAGATTCGATACAACGAAGAAAATCCCTATGGCCAGGCGTTTAAAACCCAAGATTCCGCCAGCGTGCCAGGGCAAACTATCAATCTTGGCACATGACTGAAACTTACTATTCGCTGCCATAGAAAATAAAAATATGCCATCTCGCCAAGCTAGGCTTGGGCAGAAACGGCTGAACAGCAACTATAGTAAACAGAAAGAAGAGGAACAGTTATGGATAGAGGTGAAATGGAGATCCGGGCTTTGGTAAATCATATTTCCCAAAAAGAATTGCTAGATTTTTACTCTGCATTCGAGCAGGTGACAGGTTACCCTATAGAAAGCCCATTGATCAATGAAAAATATTTATATGAGGAAAAAAATGGTCTGTACATTGCGATCGGGGCCCTTCTAGTGCAAAAACTTTCTCAAGATCGCATTGATGCAATCATCTCCGTCTTTCAGGAATATGCAGAGACCATGACAAAATCCTATGGGGAGCGTCTCTCCCATTCATAAATCAGAAAATAAAAAAGGCAGTCGGATCGGCACATTCCCAAGCAGGTTCTCATCCGCTTAGGAAGTATCCAACATTCATCCGATATGCCTTTATTTTATTGCCTTAGCATTAATGCAACAAGGCAAAGGTTTAGTTTCCCAGCAATTTCTAATTCAAAATGGCAGACAGATTATTCATAATCCCCGCCGCAACCTGGGGATCATTCATGGTGTACACATGAATATGGGAAATGCCATTGGCAATCAGGTCGATAATCTGATCCGTGGCATAGGCAATCCCCGCCTGCTTCATCTTCGCCGGCTCATCGCCAAACCAATCTACAATGGCCTTAAATCTCGCCGGAACGCAGCTGCCCGACAGCTGGATGCTCCGCTCCACCTGATTCTTCCTAGTGATGGGCATGATTCCCGCAATAATGGGAACCATCACTCCCGCCTCCCGCAGCCGGTACATATAATTATAAAAAATACTGTTGTCAAAAAACATCTGGGTGGTCAGAAACTCGCAACCCGCCTCCACCTTCTCTTTGATATGGCAGATATCCTCCCCCTTGCTGACAGCCTCCGGATGGCCTTCCGGATAACAGGCCCCGCCAATGCACATCTCCGGAGCCACCTCCTTAATCTCCCGCACCAGTTCCACCGCATGGTGAAACTGCTCCGGCAGCGGAAACTCCGAGGCATCCGGAATATCCCCCCGCAATGCCAGAATATTCTCTATCCCTGCCTGCCTCATCACCCGAATCTGCTCTTCCACCGTCTTCCTAGTGGAAGACACGCAGGTCAGATGGGCCATGGAATTAACGCCATAGGCATCTTTGATATCCCTGGCAATCTGCACGGTATGAGCGCTGGTACCCCCGCCTGCGCCGTAAGTCACGCTCATAAAATCCGGCTTCAGCGCGGCAATTTCCCGCACCGCCCTGCTCACATTCTCAAATGCAGTGGTTGTCTTGGGCGGAAACACCTCCAACGATAAGGTGACTTCCTTCTTCTTCAATAATTCGTCTATTCTCATAAACATCCTCTCTATTTCTCTATATGGTCGGATACAATCCGATACCAATTGCTATCAAAATTTACAGTTTCTAAAATCTTCTCTTTGGCAACTTTTTCAGGCTTTCTTATGGAAACATGCAGCCTCTTTTCATCGCTAACGTATCTATGAATTTTGCAGGAAATTTATTTAAATCAAACGGTGCTACCGCTTTATTAACGGTTCTTAATCTTGGCTCTCTCATGGCATCCCTCCGCACAAAAATTCATCGAAAAACAGTTTACCACAATTTCCACCAAAATACCATGCCTTTGTCTCTCAATTAAAATGCCAGCGGCAAAAATTTTTCAATCACTCTTGCAACCATATCAACGGGTATTGCATTGCCCGCTTGCTTTCTTGTCTGCGTGTCGGAGACAACTATCTTGAAATTATCAGGAAAGCCTTGTAACCGCAACATTTCTCTCGGCGTTAAACGTCTTTCTCCATTTACCAGAAGATAATTATAACTCGCCCCTGCCCGTAAAGCACAACTATACGGATAAGATGAAATATTCCCCGTTTTATTCTCATGCCAGATAGACGGATAGACCGATGCCTCGTGCATAGATTTCCTTTTAGCAACTATTTCAGGCGATGCATAATGTTTTTTTTCTACATCTTTCTCTAGAATATCCTCCAGCGTTTTTTTATTGTCTATATGAAACTTCCAATCCATTGCAAAAGGCTTTTTAGAACCTACAATGATAATGCGCTCCCTTTTTTGAGGCAATCCAAAATCAAGCGCATTCAGCAAATGATAATCTACATGATACCCCAGTTCGTCTCTGAGAACCTCTAAAATTGTTTTTAGAGTTTTTCCATGATCATGACTGGCAAGATTTTTTACGTTTTCAAGAACAAATGCCTGTGGCTGTTTTTCCTTAATTATTCTCGCTATATCAAAAAAAAGCGTTCCTCTTGTATTATCCGCAAATCCTTTTTGCAGACCGCAAATCGAAAAAGCCTGACAAGGAAACCCGCCGAACAAAATATCAAAATCGGGAATTTCAGACGCTTCTATCTTTGTAATGTCACCCGCAGGTTTTTCCCCGAAATTGGCCTCATAACTTGCCCTCGCATATTTATCAATATCGCTGCTAAACACACACTCGCCTTTTAATCCCAATTTATCAAATGCATATTGAGACGCATATCTAAAACCGCCTATTCCGCAAAATAAGTCTATAAAACGGATAGGATTTGGATATGAGGGCTTTTCTGTTGCAGATAAATCAAGAAAAATTTTATCAATAGACACGCCCAGCGCACCGCAAATTTTAATTGCAATAGATATGGACGGCGAGGCTTTTTGCCTTTCGATCAACGAAAGGTATTTCCTGCTGATTTCCGAATGCTGCGCAAGAATTTCCTGTGACATACCTCTTTCCTTGCGGATTTCTTTTACTTTATTCATTTAGGCGTTTTCTCCTTTTTTGAGAACTTTGTTGCACAATTTATTATAATATGCTTTTTACTTTTTGTCCACCCCTTATATAACAGAAAACATTGATACACCATGAATACGCCACATCTTCCCCTCATACAATACAAAAGGCGCGAAGTTTTGCCCGGATCGATAATACCTCGCCAGGCAAAGCTACTGTCGCAAAGGTGCTGTTCCAGCACCTAAGAAGGTGCTAGACATCCAGTGGATGTCTGTTAAGCACGGACCGTAGCGGAGCGTAGAAAATTCGGCGTTCTTCCTGTCGAGTTATTGTGAGCAATTTCCTATACAGCAAAAAAAGGAGCACCGAAATGACCATATATATCGTAAAACCCGGGGACACCATAGACCAGATTGCACAAGAGCAAGGCTCTACCGTAGAAGAACTCTCCTACGCCAACCAGATTCCCGTTCCCTACCGCCTGGCAGTGGGGCAAGCCATACTCATTCCCGGCGGTGAGACCACAGAAAGCAGGCGCATCGTCACCGCCAACGGATACGCCTACCCCTTTATCAGTCCCTGGGTTCTGCAGCAGACGCTGCCCTATCTCACCAATCTGCTAGTCTTTTCCTACGGCTTCACGCCTCAGGGAACCCTCGTACCTCCCCTAGTCTCAGAAGACTGGATGCTGTCTGAAGCCAGGAACGTAAATGTCACTCCCGTGCTAGTATTAACGCCGCTGGGGCCTGACGGACGCTTCAACAATAATCTGATTCACTCCGTCCTGACAAACCCTCCGGCAAAAAGCGAACTGATTCAGCAGCTCCTAAATCTCACGGAAGAAAAAGGCTATGGCGGCGTGGACGTGGACTTTGAATATATCCTGGCAGAAGACCGGGACCTCTTTACCTCCTTCGTAGCAGAACTGCGCGAAGCGATGAATCAGGTAGAAAAGTTTGTCAGCGTGGCACTGGCCCCCAAGACTTCCGCCGACCAGAAAGGGCTGCTGTATGAGGGCAAGGATTATGGGGGATTGGGGGCGGCGGCAGACGAAGTCCTTCTCATGGCATACGAGTGGGGCTATACCTATGGCCCCGCCATGGCGGTGGCTCCCCTGAACAAAGTGCGCCAGGTGGTGGAATACGCCCTGACGGAAATCCCCTCGGAGAAAATCAATCTGGGAATCCCAAACTACGGCTACGACTGGACTCTTCCCTACGTGCAGGGAGAGAGCAAGGCAGTCACCATAGGCAATGTGGAGGCAGTGCAGATTGCCATCGAAAATGATGTTCCCATCCGCTTTGATGAAACTGCCATGTCTCCCTTCTTTACTTACGCTAGCGAGGGCAGGGAGCATGAAGTATGGTTCGAGGATGCCAGGAGCATGCAGGCCAAATTCGGACTGTTGGCAGAATACAACCTCCAGGGCATCGGGGTATGGCAGATCATGCGCCTGTTTCGCGCTATGTGGCTCATCTATGCGGGCATGTATTACGTCATCTAATAGCCCGCACATATTGCATGTGCCTCTTGATTGCTATAAGCGACGTAGCCGTCCGTAGCAATCCCTCTTCGCCCAGGTCTTCAAGCCAAAGCCCGCCGCCGCGCATAAGGCACAGGAAAGCAGGCCGTACTTGATATGGAGCAGTTCTGTTTTCAACTCCCATTCCTCCTTGACCATCCCCGCTTCATTTTGAATTTCATAACCCAGCTTCCTCAGCGCCTTCACCTGAAGCCCATCCAGGTCATGCTTTGCAAACTGCACTCTCAAGCCCGTCGCCTCTTTTTGCAATCTGCTGTCCTCCTCCGCCATGTAGGCGGCTCCCTCCTCGTCCTCTCCTCCGCTCTCAACCACAACGATTTTTGCTGATTTATATTTGGCAGGGACATCTTCTCCCCGGGAAGGGGATTCTTCCTCCCCAGAATAGCGCGCATGAAATTCTGTCACGCCGTCCCCCTCATCGCCTTCCATCTCTGCCATCTCCCAATCCTCTTCCCCCAACTGCTCTTTCCATTCAGAAAATGCCGCCCTATTCATCCATATCTTTCTTGTCCCCGCCGAGATGTCTGCGTCAAACATATCTTCCAGATATTTTGCAGAGAGCAATGTGCAGGTGACTGTCGCTTCCCTTCCCCCATACATCACCGTGACCGAGCGTTCCATCTGGCGGCTCGCCCTGGTAACCGACTTATTTCTTCTCATTTCATCCATGCGCTTCTGGGAAATGTTCCCCTCTCCCATCAGCACATACTCTACAGGCGTATTGACAGTACAGTATATTTTCCATGTATGATAGGTAGCATTGGCAAAACATGCCAATCCCGCCAACCCGAAGATGCAGATCATCTTAACGGCATCACTCTGCTTTCTCAACCTGAAAAAATAAGCCAGCCTATTCCTCATCCGCTCCCCCTTCTCCCCTCTGCGCCGACCTCCACTTCCTCACAAGGCATGCGCCGCCGGTCGCAACAAGAAATGCTCCAATCAAAGACATGATTATCCACCACTGGCTGGCATCTTCTGCCACCTCATCTTCCTCCCCCCTCTCAACAGGAGATAAGATAGAAGTCTCAAATGCCTGTTCCTGGGTTCGTTCCTTTCCCGTCTCATCTTCATAGTAAAATGTCACTTTCCCCCGGGCCGTTCCATAGAGGGAATCCCCAGTTAAGCCTTCCGCAGTCATTTCCATGGTACCAGACATGAATGCCCCGGCCTCAATGTCTCCCATGTAAGCCGACCCAGAAGAAGACAGGCCCTCTGCCTCCATCACAGCCCGCACGTTGCGAAGCCTCCCCCTCCCCAGATTCATCACCTGGGCCTGCAGTTCCATGGTCTCTCCCAGCTTAATCTCCCTGGGCACGCTTACCGGGTCAATCCCAATCTTTGCCCGCTGACGGGCTGACACCTTTACCGTTCCCTGCGCCGTGTAGGCATTCGCCTTCCCGTCCGCATATTCCATGGCAACGCCAATGCCATACTGCCCCGTGGGCGCTCCTCCGCTGACCTTAAAGCCATAAGAAACCTGACAGGTCTTTCCAGCCGCCAGTTTTTCCACATAGACTCCAGCCGATTTGCTGAGCAATTCCACATGCTCCTCCGGCGTCACCGTCACCAGCATGTTCCTTACAGCCTCTTTCTTGCTGGTATTGCGCAGAATGATCTTCGCCCGAAACTTTTCCCCGCACATCACTCTCTTTTTTGAAAAATGATAGGAGTCCACCACTACCTTTGGCGCAAAAAGGACAGGAGGATTTTCTGAACTGTCACTTCCAGAGGAGGCGCCCTCTTCCCCCGGATTCTTCCCATTCCTGATAATCACATACACGGTAAAGTCCTGACAAATTTCACCTCCCGCCCCATCCTCAGCCGTCACCGCGATATTTACCGGATAGGTTCCATTGTAGCGTTCCCTCTTTAGTTCCAGAGAAAATACCACCAGATAGCAGGATTTCTTTTCTCCATCCTTCTTAACCTTGTGTCCGCAAAGCCTCACCGATTTCTCATAATTCTTGCACACGAAGGGAACATTTTCCGATTCCCCCAGCCTAGGCGCAGCCGTGATTCGCTTGCCGGAAATCTTCCCCTTTGCAATCAGGGGAAGGACGACCACCGCCCTTCTCCCATCCACCTCCGGGACGTACCCTCTTGCATAGGAATTTTTCATTCCCGCATAAATATTTTGATTGTCAATGGCAAGCCTGGTGCCACTCTGGGATTCCGCAAAGGAAATCCCAGTATTTTGGCTGATACAAAGTATGCTTGCAAGACATGCGGCCAATATTCTCTTCCATCTCAAAAACATCACATCCATCCTCTTTTCATCCGCAATCCGAGTAACGCTTTACCGTCCTGGATCGGCTTTACTTTACTTCCTTAGATCGCTTTACTTTTCCATCAGGTCCTTAACATGGTCGCAGAGTTCCTCGATATCCTGGGCATTATGGCTGGCAAGGAGGATTGCTTTGCCATCGGCTTTCAGTTCTTTTAAAAGAGCCCTGATTTCTAACACCCCTTGCTGGTCTAATCCGTTAAAGGGTTCGTCCAGAACCAGCACGCCAGGATCTTCCATGATTGCCTGGGCAATTCCCAGCCTCTGGCGCATTCCAAGGGAATACTTTGCCACCGGCTTCTTCAGATCGGGAGAAAGCCCAACCCTACTCAACGCATCCCTGATTTCCCTTTTCCCGATCCTCCCTTTCAGGGAAGCGAGAATCTTTAAGTTCTTGTAGCCGGAAATATTGGAAATAAACCCCGGCGTCTCGATAATCACCCCCAGGCTGTCCGGGAAATCCACCTCCTTTCCCACCTGTCTGCCATCCACAAGAACCATCCCCCGGTCGCATTTCATAAAGCCGCAGATGCACTTCATCAGCACCGTCTTGCCGCTCCCGTTATTTCCCACCACCCCGTAAATGCTTCCCGGCGGAATGGAAAAACTGACATCCTTTAGCACCTGTTCCTTGCCAAAGGCCTTCCATACATTTTTCACTTCAATTCCTGACCTCTCTTTCATGAATCCCCCTCCTTTCATCCCGCAAAAGCCAGCCGTACTGATATAACAATGCCAAGTCAGCCATTCGTCCCCGTAAACTGAAAGGGATAATTTCTGACCTTCGCCAGCGATGCGGCAAAAAGCGAGATGCTCACAAGGGCGAAAAACAGATAGGACTGCCACAGCCTTGGCAGATTGTCATAGCCAAAGTTGTGCATATAATAGGTGGCATGGTTGAGAGGGGAGATCCAGCCGCTGATAATACTTGCAAAGCGCAATCTCTCCATAGATATCCCGAACCATTCCGCCACAATGTCCGGATTCATCACAATGCCCAGTCCACTGAATATAACCCCGCCAATCATGCCGCCGTTATTTCTGCACAAGTTTAAGAATAAGACAATGCTTGCCATGGTCACCCCATAGCCGGCCATCAAGAAGAATATATGCACCGTGCACGCATATGGCTCCGTCAATTCCAGCACTTTCACAAATGCAGGGACAGCCAGCTGACTTCCGATATCCGAATATCCTAAAATTGCCGCCGTATCGCTCCACATATTTGCGGGATACGCCCTTCCCGCAGAAAGAATAACCGTAGCCACAAAGATGAATAGCATAAAGCAAAGGGATGCAAGGATCAAATAGATGATCTGTCCAAGCATCCAGGTCCACCTGTCCGCCCTCACCATAAAATACGGGACTTCATTGGTGAGATTTGGCATGCCGGAGAATAGCAAAAGCAACAGGATAGAAATCCCTAGAACCGACTGGGCATCCCCAAAAGTCCAGATAAAAGTCTCCGCCGCCTGCAGATATGTATCATGCGCCTGGGCAAACTGCATCACCTTATCAGACAGCAGATAGCAAAATACAAACGCCAGAAGAAAGCACATAGCCATCTGGGGATTCCTGTGCCATTTTCTAAAATTCTCCCTAGCCATCACCAAAGCCCGCTTTAACTTGCCCATGCCTCGTCCCCCTTCCCTTGCATCACCACTGCTATCCATCCAGTAATCCCGCTCTAACTACGCCTCGCTATATCGCCATTATTCTCTTCTTCAACACTTGCGAATAGATGATGCCGCTAATTAATATAACACCTGCCAGCATCAAAACAATTCCCGTATCCCCCAGCACCCACGCATGTTCCGGCGCGTACCATTCCCTGGGGTCCAAGCAGTACAGAGCCTTAAAATATCGCTCCGCAAATATTACCAGCGTATAGAATAGTACAAAAGACCCGCCGTAGGCCACATATCTGCTATCCGCAGCAGCGGCAAGGGTTGCAGACACCACCGCCCAAAACATTCCGGAGAGAAAGATCAGCAGATAATTCCCCGAAGATTCCCCCGGCTCCCACCAGGAGCAGAAGAAATAGGCCGCCACATGCAACGTCCCCCCGCTGATGCCGCAGGATAGAAACTTCCCCCAGATATAGGAAGCCATCCCGCAGCGGGGCAGGTATTGCTTGATAAAGCCACTCTGATATTCATTCAGCCATGGGGTGGAATAGGGGAGGGAGGCCAGTACGGGCACGCTGATCTGATAAATATCTGACGAAAAGCCTGCCCATCGGAGAATCACGCATTCCATCACCAGTCCCGCCAGAAAATTCACGCTGAAAAATGCCCGTTTCAAATCTGTCTCAAAACTGTTCATCCCTAATAACCCAATTCCTGATTGATCACAGAACCGTCAATGGCATTGATGGAGAGAATATTTCCTTTCTTTTCATATTCGTACCCATATTTGCCAGAAATGGCTTCGTCAACGATTGTCCCCTCAAAGTTCCACACGGGAACTACCAGCCCCGTATCAAAGCTATCCTTCTCGCTGATTCTGGTATAGACGAGATTGACATCCGTCACCTTAATCGACACCGGCTCCCTCTCCTCAGCTTCTGAATCATTATTTGCATTCTCGATGACCACCATCTGCTCAAAGGTATCTTTTATTTCGCTGAAAGACTTGATTTTACTCTTTTCCACCACGGTCTTATTGATTGAAAGTGGAGAGAGGTAGTAGAAATCCACGATGCCGCTGTCGCACACCGACACAGCCACCGCCTCGCACTCCCACATCTTTTTCACATGCTGGTTTCCCTGTAATCCGTCCGTAAGCTTAAAGCCAGCCTGATTATTGACAAACACCCCATCCAGCGTTCTCAGGCATAAGAATCGATAGACATTTCTGTATTTTATCTCCCTGCCGTCTTCCCCAAGAATCTGGGCATACTTGCCCTTCTGATAACACTGGTAATCCTGCAGCCCCAGTTTGTCAAGAAGGTCGTTCACCTGCCCCTGGGCCTCCTGCTCCGATATGGTCAGGGATTCATTGTCAACGCACTTTGACGCCCCGGCTTCCCAACCCTCTACCCCGGCTTTTGCAAAATCCGGCTCTTTTCCTTCTTCAAGGGGGCATAGCTGAGGAATGTCGCTGCCCACATCGGCATGATGGATCGAGGAAGCATATGCATGTTTATTGTAATTGTACCGCAGACAATTCCCATAATTTTCAGAATTTTGCAAATACATCGAATAATAATTTTCATCCTTCCCGTCACTTACCCCGTAAAACACCTGCCCGCTGCCGTGCAAATCATGCAGCCAACTATAAAACGTATCATCCGGCTTGCCGTCATACAATTTCTTGATGCTCTG
Source organism: Clostridiaceae bacterium (assembly GCA_910575435.1). Taxonomy (GTDB): domain Bacteria; phylum Bacillota; class Clostridia; order Lachnospirales; family Lachnospiraceae; genus Butyribacter. The sequence goes on from CAJTGI010000010.1 coordinate 145,218, forward strand.
AATCTTATTGTCCAGAGGATAATCTGTCACATTGACTTTTGCCGGAGCCTTTTTATACTCTCTTTTCAATTCCCCAATCTCTTCAGAATACTCCTGGGAAATCCCCTTGTCCCCTGATTTCTTCGCATCCTCCAAATACCGCTGGGTTTCCCTGATATCTTTTGCCACCACGGCTTTCGTCCTCGCATTGTTCTTGCTCCCATCATAGAGAGAAACACCCGGCGCCAGGACCTCTCTCGCCCGATCTAAAAAACTCTGCTTGATCTTTTTCGCACTGACACGGTAAACAGAGAGTTTTTCCGTTTCCGGTATCTCCACCTTGGCATCCACATCCACGTTCACCTTTAGTTTTTTGTCTTCGATCTTTGTCTGGTATGTCTCGTACTTCTTCCGAACCTCATCCTTTACCTGCCCATAGGAACTGGCGTCCCGATCACCCTCCGCCTGCTCCAGCATTTTGTCCATATTTTTTTCCTTGACAACAGATTTTTCAGGATTGTCGGCACACCCTGCCACAGCAAGCGCCACAGCCCCTGTCAATAATAACGCAATGCCCTTTTTCCTCATCTACTATTCCTCCTGTCACTCAATTAGCAATGGCCGATTCCCCGCGCACTCCGTCTCTTCCCGAACTGTTCACGGCAAATGTCTGACGGATATCTCAGATCCTCCCCTTGCCTTGTCACGATAAAAATAGTACCATGAACTCCATCATCAAGTATTCATCATTTTTTAAACAAAATGTAAAATCATTCTCGTCCCCTGGCCCACCTTGCTCTCGATCTCAATCTTGCAGTGATGGCGCTCTAAGATCAGCGCAGCAATGGCAAGCCCAAGACCCGCGCCACCGCTTTTCCTGCTCCTGGACTTGTCAATCATATAAAAAGGCTCCAGGATCTTTTCCCGCTCTCCCTCCGGAATCCCCTTTCCAAAATCCACCACTTCTATCGCGCCCTGGGTTGCCGAGAGAATGATCCTGTCTCCCCGTCTGCTGGCCTTTCTCCCATTATCAATGAGATTAATCAGAACTTCCGTGAACAAATCCACATCCACCGAAAAAGCCTCTCCATTTTCACGGCATTCAAGGATTATCCCATCCTCCGCCAGGCTGCTGCCGCATGCCTCTTTCGCATGATGGAACAGCACGCTTGCCGATACTTTTTCCAGATGAATCTGGTCATTTTCCTCCAATAATAGCAAATTCATCATTTTTCTGGACAATCTCTCCAGGCGGCAGCTCTCCTCGTAAATATAAGAAAGGGCCTCCTCCCTGTCCTCCTCTGGAAGTCTTGCCGTCAATAGCGTCTTGGCATACCCCGAAATCGCCGTCATGGGCGTTTTCAATTCATGGGTGAGATTCCCCATAAAAAGTGTCTTTTTGCGCTCTGTCTCCTCCATGCGCCTTGTCCTATGCTCCACCGCCTCCGCCATTAAATTAAAATTTTCGCTTAATTCTCCGATTTCATCCCGCCTGCCCAGGGCAATCCGCTCACCATACCGCCCCTTGGCAATCTGCTTCGCGCCCTCGTTCAATTCCTGCAGCGGGCGCAGCACCATATTCAGCACAGCGAGAAGCACAAGGCAGACAGCCGCCGCGACAGCGAAAATAAGGGCTGCCAGCCTGACGCCCAGCATCCCCATACGTTCCCACACATAAGAGATATCCTCCAATTTATAAGTGGTCCATCTTCCGTACTCCGACTGACGGTACACCAAAAAATGCTTGCCCTCCCAATCCATTTGCGCCACATCCAGGGAAGATTCCCACACCTCCTCATAGTCCAATGCCTCAAAATCAGACTTTCCGAATACCGTGGCATTAAAAATCTCTGCCGCCTCCCCCCGCTGGCCATTTTCAGAAAAGCAGACTAGCAGATCATCGTTCTGCTGCTTCACCAAATATTGCAAAACATTTTTATCAACCTCTGCCCCCACGTCTTTCACCAAATCCATCTTTTTCTGCAGATTGTAAAATACCGCGCTTGCCTTCTCAAAGCTCTGTCCCTCTGCCGCTTCCAGAGAACTCCTCTTCAGGGAATGATAGATGGATACATTGCAGAACATAGAAGATGCCAGAATGCCGGTGCAGCAAATCAGAATGATCTTTGTCTTTAATCGCATTTTTCGCCTCCACATGACAGCGCTGAATTATCGCCTTTTAATCCTCAAGCCGATAGCCTATTTTAGATACTGTTTTAATCTGGCCGCCAAGAGACAATTTCTTTCGGAGTTGCCCGATATGTACGTCCACGGTCCGGGTCTCGCCCACATAGTCAACACCCCATACCCTCCGCAGCAAATCCTCCCTGGAAATGGCGATATTCTTATTTCGCGCCAGCACGCACAACAGCTCAAACTCCATGGGCTTCAAAGAAATCTCCTCACCGTTTTTTGTCACGGTATGACTCGGCAAGTTGATCTCCAAGTCTAGAATATGAATCACATCATCAAGTTTTCTGGTCCTTTCCAGCACCTTTTCCATTCGCACCATAAGTTCCAGCATCTCAAAGGGCTTTACCATATAATCTTCCGCCCCGCCCTGCAGCCCTTGCACCTTTGAGCCGATATCGTCCTTGGCCGTCAGAAAAATCACCGGAATCTCATACTCCTTCACCACATCAAACAGGGAAAAGCCATCCATTCCCGGAAGCATCACATCCAGAAGGGCAATATCATACTCGTGCTCCCGCTCCATCGCCTCAGCAGCCTCCCTGCCGTCATGAAACAGGACGGTATCATATCCCGCCACCTTCAAATTCATAGAAATCATCTTTGCAATGGAGACCTCGTCCTCCACGATCAATACCCTGTTCTGCGCCATGGTTCTCTCCCCCTCGCCATTCCTGCTCCGCCTCATGCAACATTACAAATAATTGCATTTATTCTAGCATTGCGCTTTCATAATTGCAACCGCAACCAAGCCTGATTCCTGCATTTCTTTTATAATTTTATCTTTATCATATTCGTCTCATCCTGATCAGGAAGTTTTTTTCATTGTTCCTCCTCTCAGGCGTACCTCTAGATTGTCTTTTTAAGCATAGTAAAAGGCATGACTTTAATCATGCCTTTTACTATTATGATGTGTAAAATTAATAAATGGTAAATTATACGTGTTGAAGGGGGAAGCCGTAGTAATCTGTACAATAATCGGACGCAGATACGATAAGAGCAGAGATGGAGCATTTTGATACAATAACTTATCAAGTACATCCTTTTCATATTGACCGACAGCCCATCTGAAAAAAGCACTCTCCCTCGCAGTTAAGCAAAATGGGAAATCATCACCCTCCTCCCCCAAGCAAACAGTCAATGAAACCTTTGCCTCATTTCCAGTTTCCCCTACCATTTCCACATCAACTGACAAGTCCATCTTCATCTGAACTTCTTGGTCTTCCGTTTCCTGAAAATTAGAATTTACTCCAAATTCAATCTTCGTTAACTCAGGATCGCTAAATTGAAATTGACTTTTCATATTCTCTCCTATGCTGCCCAAATCAAGTTGTCTCCATAGGGCATTTTACTATATTGTACAGTATTTCTTGGACAATACGACTCTTCAGTACTTGCACCAATCTGATTGTATACCTTAGGTTTCATTTTCGTATTGAGTCGTACCTGTACTTCCATTTTTACTTCTATATAGTTATCATGCAAAAATGATAAATCCAAATCATCCACATCTGCCTCAAATCCATGATTAATTTCTGAAATTAATATACTTTGATTGATTTCATCAATATATTTATGATGAATCATCATTTCCTCTGTCGTAGGCAGAAACATAGAATACGCAAAATTCTCTGCATCCTCTCCTGACAAATATATTGAGCCAACTCTATTTCTCTGCATAGCCATTCCTCCTTTTATGTTGTCATTCATAGTAACTATCCATATATTCTTTCAATTCATCATATGATCTTATACAGTCAAAATACATTGCCACAGTCACACCTTCCTGCCCTATTGTATTCTGATACATTTTTCTAAACCCCATTCTTTCATACCAAGCTACCAAGTCTGGTCTGGCATCTATCGTCATAACACGAATTGGCCAGTTTTCTGCCATATCCTCAACTCTCTTAATAATCACTTTTAATGTACATGTCCCAATTTTCTTTCGCTGATAACGTTTATCAATTGCAAGATATCGAACATGTACTGACGAAATTGCACCGTCTTTTATGCCAGGATCTACATCAGCAACTTCCTTTGGAAACTGATCTAAATTAATTTCCTTGAACATAATCATAAAATTTCCCAACAAAACGGAGCCAGACATAATATTATATGAGGACACATGATGAGCAATTGTAGGAAAATATGAATCCCTTACATATTGATTAATCGCCGGTATCCCACAATCAAAACCACCACTTTCAATATTTTCCGTCACTCTAATAAACTGTAATTTTCCCATTTCTTATCCTTATTATATCTTCTAACTTAGTATTCATGAATTAGTTTCTCAAATTTATCATTTTTCCGAATAAATGTCAAACCCTTGTATATCTTCCATTTTTTTCTCAAAAAATAAAAACCCCTGAAATTCAGGGGAATGCCGCAGACCGGAATCGAACCGGTACGGGTATCACTACCCACAGGATTTTAAGTCCTGGGCGTCTGCCAGTTCCGCCACTGCGGCATAGCAACATGTTTAGTTGCTAAATGGGACCTATAGGGCTCGAACCTATGACCCTCTGCTTGTAAGGCAGATGCTCTCCCAGCTGAGCTAAGATCCCACAACAAAATAAAATATATCACATTCCCATCATGGTGTCAACCACTTTCCCGCACTCATGAAAAGCACAAATGCACGATACCATTCAGGAAACGACCCAGAAGGGACTCGAACCCTCGACCTCCGCCGTGACAGGGCGGCGCTCTAACCAACTGAGCCACTGGGCCGTACTGCAAATTGCATAAATGATAGATGAAATCTCATCCACCTGGCATGCCCTGCTGACAACATGCGCCTAAGGAACAGGCAACACGCCAATGGACCCTCAGGGACTCGAACCCTGGACCGATCGGTTATGAGCCGATTGCTCTAACCAACTGAGCTAAAGGTCCGATTTGCCATAACAGCGATAATTATTTTATCATATCTTTTAAAAATTTGCAAGTATTATTTTGCGATTGCTATTCATAACATCCGCAAATAGCAACTTCGATACATCTTTGATACAAAAATATGTTATCCTATAGATATTATTCACCCCGAAAAGAGGTATGAGGGGAAATATTACGACGAAGGCAGGAGGGCAACACTGAAACTATGAATAAAATATTAATTGTTGAAGATGAGGAACCAATCGCAAACTTGATAAAGATGAGTTTGAAAAGTGCCGGCTATCTCTGCCAGGTGTGCTACGACGGACAGGATGCCGCCGACCAAATGCTGGCAGAAAACTATGACTTGTGCCTGCTGGATATCATGCTGCCAGAAATCGACGGATATGAATTGCTGGATTACGCAAAAGACATCCACCTCCCGGTAATCTTCCTCACCGCAAAGGGAGAGACCGCAGACAAAGTACGGGGACTCCGAGCCGGGGCAGAAGATTACATTACTAAGCCCTTCGAGGTATTGGAACTGCTTGCCAGGGTAGAGAATGTACTCCGGCGCTTTGACAAGCTGGCCCAGACCATAGACATCCTAGACCTCCACATAGACATTGCCTCCCGTACTGTAACGAAAAAAGGCATCCCCCTAAAACTCACATACAAAGAATTTGACCTTCTCCTACTCTTTGTCCGCAATCCAAACGTGGCATTGTACAGGGAAAGCATCTACGAGCATGTGTGGGAAAGCAATTATCTGGGAGACAGCCGAACAGTGGACTTGCACGTGCAAAGGCTTCGGAAAAAGGCTGGACTGGAGCAAAATATCAAGTCCATCTACAAGGTGGGCTACCGCTTTACAACGGACACTTCGCAAGAGGAAAGAAACCAATCCCATGAACCGCCCGCAGCATCCCACAGAACCATCTAGCAAGGGAATGTCAGCCAAATCCCATAGAAACGAGGACTACTATGAAATTATTTTGGAAATTATTCATCACCATGATGTGCGTAATCATTTCCTTTTTTATGATCTCCTGCAACATCCTAGTTCACACCGCCTTCCAGACCATGCTGGACCGGGAGGCAGACCGGGGCATTGAGGAAATAAAAATATTTCAGTATGCTCTGCTGGCATCCTTGGAAGGACTTCCCAAAGATTACCAGGCCACCGACAAGGCCGTTGCCGAAATTACCAAATCCTTTCAGCAGAGCCTAAATAACGCCCAGAGTACCATCGTAATATATAACAGCCAGAATAAGATCATCTATTGCAACAGCAACCTTGAGAGCGACCTAATCAGCAAAGCAAATGGCAACACATCTGGCATCTGGCAGATAGCAAAGCACGGAAAGCACTACTATATGGAATCCCTTTGCCGGGCAAATAGCAGCAAGGAACGCTACACCCTGGAAATGCATCGGAAAATCGACCATATTTATCAGGACAGGGATTTGCTGTATGAGAGATATCACCTTACCCTGATCCTGGTATCCATCGGCATCACCGTAATACTCCTGCTATTTTCCATCCATTTCACCCGTCCCGTGCGGAAACTGTCCCAGGTCACCCGTTCCTTTGCCCAAGGAAATTACAAGAGCCGCATGAGGGAGCGGGGGCATGACGAGGTTGCCCTTCTGAGCCAGGACTTCAACCAGATGGCTGGGCAGATAGAAGAAAATATTGCGGAACTAAAAGAAAATGCCCGCCGCAAGGAGGAATTTACGGAAGCATTTTCCCACGAGCTAAAGACGCCCCTGACCTCCATTATCGGCTATGCGGACATGCTGCGCTCCAGAAATATGCCCGCAGAAGAAATCATTTCCTCTGCGGATTATATTTTCCATCAGGGAAAGCGTCTGGAACGCCTGGCAATGAAAATGATGGAAATCATCTATATTGACCGGCAATCCATCCAATTCCAAAAAATAGACATCCAACTATTGATAGATAAAATAAAAGCCATGACAGAACCCCTATTGAAAAAAAAATCCATCCAACTGGAATGCCAGGCAGAAAGCGGACTCCTCCATGGAGATTTGGACCTGCTTCTATCCCTGTTCTCCAATCTCATCGACAATGCAAGGAAGGCTTGCAGCGAACATGGAAACATCCTGTTGTCAGGGCATCCTTCCGGCAAGGGCTATTTCTTTTCCATCAAGGATGATGGCAGGGGCATGCCAGAAGAGGAAATCCACAAAATCACTGAGCCATTCTATATGATTGACAAATCCCGGGCAAGAAAAGAAGGCGGCGCAGGCATCGGCATGACCCTCTGCCAGAAAATCATCTCCCTGCACCAGGCAGAATGGACCATTGAAAGCCAGCCAGAAAAGGGGACAGAAGTGAAAATCATCTTTCAGGAATACCATCAGGAAAGGAAGGCATCTGACCATGAATCGAATGCATAATACCTCCAACATACGCCAAATCATTTTCACAATCTGCGGAATCGCATGCGTCGCCACCATTTTGTGCGTAGCATTTGTATTCCCCAAATATTATTGCCTGTTCCGTGACAAGAGTACCCTAAACAAAGCAAATTATATGGACATCACTGTCAATACCTACGAGACCGACTACGCCTCCTTCCCCGAAAAAATCCATGCCCTGGCCCGAGCGAATTATTTCGGAAACTCCCTGAGGGACGTGCCTCTACGCGCCGTCCAGGTAAATGAGCCAGGCGTAGGGATGGATCAAAAGAAATTAACCAAAATCGCCAATGCTGAATTTGCAAAGTTATATAAAGAGGGAGTCATTCCCCAACAGATTAAGGCAAGCGCAAAAAAGATGACGCTTTACCAGCGCTATACCATTTACGAGACAAACCAAAAGAACGACTTCAAGGGCATCAGCTGCTGGAAGCTGGTATTCTCCAGCAAAAAAAGGATTATCACCCTATATCTTGACGAAGAATACCACAAAATATATTATCTGAAGCTCCATCGACTGAAAAAAGAGCGGCAAGACAAATTTGCGGCTTGGGGAAGTTATTCCAGTTATGATAAAATAACAGACGTTTATCACTCAGGCTACCAGGCAAATTTCGATGCTTGCTGGAATGGCCTGATGCGCTACTATGACCTCCTTCTGTACTCTGAAACCATAAATCAGTGGCCTGATGCATCCAATTTATACGGCTCTATTGAATTTAAAGACGAGTGCAGCATCCCCATCTTTGAAAACTTCGATAAGACCACCCCTTATTACACATGGAGCTTGGGTTTGCCGATGGAAGAAATGATACAATTCTGATGCCCTTTTGCAGAGAAATAGATGCATTGGGCTGTTATCCTAATCTCATACCAAATGAGAGGAGGAAAGCATAACAGTGAAACGAAACAAAAAAGCCATCGCCTCCCTGCTGGGAGTGCTGGCTATAGAGGGGGTGATTATTTTTCTCCTATCTTGCACCTGGACAAGAACAATCATGTCAGGGGAAAGCGCCACTGCCATGACACCATCTGCTGCTCTCGCCCAGCGGGATAGGAATGTCTCTAAACCTGGAATAGCCCCGGCCAAAGCCACGGCTATTCCAAGTTATGACAAAAAAGAAATCAAAAAAATTTGGAAAGAAAGTAAAAATACGCTTGTTTTAGTAAATGTCGAAAAGAAATTAAAAACGTCTTACCATTCTTCCCTCATCCCCATCTGCCAAGGACGTCTGCAAGCCTCGGAATACCTCTATGAATCCCTGGTGCAGATGCTGGCAGATGCCAGGGAGGAGGGATACCAATTTTTCATTGCTTCCGCATACAGAAGCAGAACGAAGCAGCAAAGGCTGATTGATGATGGCGTGCGAAACAGAATGCGCCACGGAGCAACCTACGACGAAGCCATTAAAAAAACATACGAAAAAATCATGCCGGCAGGCCACAGCGAGCATGAGACCGGCCTGGCATTGGATATCCTATGTTCTGGCAATATGAATATGAATCTTTCCCAGAAAGAAGAGCCAGGAAATCAATGGCTCTGTAAAAACTGCCACAAATATGGCTTCATCCTGCGCTATCCAGAGAGCAAGGAGCATGTAACCAATATCGCCTACGAGCCGTGGCACTTTCGATATGTAGGGGAGAGTGCGGCAAAATATATGAGGGAAAATGACATGACTTTGGAAGAATTTTGGGACAACATGGAATAGGAAAGCGGGACGCATCTGCGTTCCGCTTTCCTATTCCATGTTAATCACGGGTCTATGGTTTTCATTCGCACCCCTTCCTCCATGCTAAAGGTCCTGCAAATGCTTGATTTTTCCTTTAATCCTCTGCAATGCATTGTCAATGCTTTTAGGTGCCTTGTCCAGCCTGGCGGCAATTTCCTGATAAGTCAGCCCCTGCAAAAACAAATCCAGCACCTGCATCTCCATCTTGCTCAAATGCCTGTAGACCTTCTCTCGGAAATCTCTCTGATATTCCCTGCCCACCACGATTCTCTCCGGATTGTTCTGCCAGTCCGGAACCGTCTTGTCAATGACAAATCCACCGTCCTGATCCGCACTCTCATCCCCATTCTCCACGGAATACAGAGAAATATATGTGTTGAGCGGCTGGTTCTTCTTTCGGTTAGACTTTTTCACCGCCGTATACAGCTGCCCTCTGATGCAGGTATTGGCAAAAGATTCAAAGGCGGCACCCTTCTCTCCGTCATAGGTCTGTATCGCCTTAAACAGGCCAATCATCCCCTCCTGCACCAAATCATCCTGCTCTCCATCAATCAAAAAAAGAGGTCTGGCAAGGGCGCGCACCATGCTCTTGTATTTCTCCAGAAGGGCGGTCATCGCATCACCATCCCCCCGCTGGGCCTTTTCCAGCAGCCCAATCTCCTCCGCATCCATCTCCTCTTTCCTCATTCCATCTCTCTCCTTCGTACCCAATGCACACAGGCATATGCGTTGATCCAAAAGCGTAGCCACGCGCTATCTTCCTTTTGCCATGCGCTGACGCACAATCTCATAGGAAAGCACGCCCATGGCAACCGATGCATTAAGGGAATCAATGTCTCCAAACATAGGAATGCCCGCCACAAAGTCACATTTTTCCCTTACCAGCCGACTGACTCCCTCTCCCTCGCTACCAATCACCACACCCATGGGCCCGGTAAGGTCCAGCTGATACATGGGCTCTCCCCCCATGTCGCCGCACACGAACCACATTCCTTTCTTCTTTAACTCCTCCATGGTCTTAGAGATATTGGTAACCTTTGCCACGGGAGTGTAATTGATGGCTCCCGCAGATGCCTTCGCCACTGTGGCCGTAAGCCCGGAAGCCCGTCTTTTGGGAATCACCACCCCATGTGCCCCCGCCTGGTTCGCCGTCCGAATAATCGAGCCCAGATTATGGGGATCTTCAATGCCATCTAAAAAAATCAGGAATGGCGCTTCCCCTCTCTCCTCCGCCCTGCCTAGCATCTCTTCCACCGTGCCATACTCATACGCTGCCGCATAGGCAATCACCCCCTGGTGCTTGCCTGTCTCCGACATCTGATCCAGCCGCTCTTTCTTCACATAATTCACAATGGCATCGGATTTCTTAGCCTCCCTGAGAATCGTGCGGATCGGCCCATCCTGGCATCCATCCAACACAAACAGCTTGTCAATGGTTCTGCCAGCCCGAAACGCTTCAATCACCGCATTTCGTCCCTCAATCGTCAGTTCCTCGTACCTCATAATTTTCCTCATTTCTGCGCTGCATTTATCACCGAGAGCACAGGGAATCTCTCCCAACATTCATGCCGGCAGCGCCCAGACACAAACTTTCTTCATGCTCACGAATCATTTACTCTCACACCTAATGATTAATCCGGCATCTGCCCCGATTTTTCCAAGCCAATCTTCACAAGTTCCAAAATCCTGGGCAAATCATGCCGCAGATACAAATACCCGATTAACGCCTCAAATCCAGTGGCGATGCGATAGTCTGCAATCGAAGCATTTTTTGCAGAAGAAGATGATTTTGCATTCCTCCCGTGGCGATATACCGCCTCCTCTTCCGGCGTAAGATATTCCATAATTTCCCGCATCAATTTGGCCTGGGACTCTGCCTTTACAATCCCAGTAGTCATCTTATGAAATAGATTCACCCTTCGATTGCCCAAGTCAACCACAATGGTTCTGATAATCAAATCATATACCCCGTCCCCGATATAAGCAAGCCCCAACGCGGAATATTGTTCCGGCATCCGCTCAGGCATTCCAAATCTCTCTTCAATCTCTCCAAAAAAATCTCGATGCTCTCCCATGTTCCTCCTAATTTCTATCCTCTCTTGCAAACCAGTTTACCACAAAAATCCCCAGGGAAACCAGAAATAATGATACATAAATCGTCCAGCCACCCTCCGGCTCCTCCCCCAATAAAATCATAGATAGCAAAACGCCAGCCACGGGATTGAAGAAGCCATACACGGCCACCTTAGAGACCTCGTTATATTTCAGCAGGATTCCCCACAAAGTATAGGCTACAGCAGACACCATGGACAAATAAAATAAGACCATGACCGCTCTCGCAGTATCTACATGCACCCTTCCCCCCAGGCATATCCCCAGCGCCATCAGCAAAATGCCCCCGATCACAAACTGGCTTCCGCTCAACATCACGGGATCATATTTTTTAGAAAAATTCTTAATGCACACGGCCGAGATTGCAGAGGAGAGAGCCGAAAGAAAAATAGCTCCGTCACCCATTTGAAAGGATGCCATCCCGCCAGAACCCCCATTCACCAAAAACACGCCTAAAAACCCCAGCGCGCATCCAAGCATCTTATATCCATTCATTTTCTCCTGCCTGAACACCAGGCTGGCGAGAAGAATGCTTAGAAATACATTCGTAGCAGTAATAATTGAAGCATTGGTACCGCTGGTCCCGGCAAGCCCCACATAAAAGAAAAAATACTGAATCACCGTCTGACACATTGCCAATATCAATATGGGCCTTGCCGCCTCCCTGTTCGGGTGCAAGATTCGTTTTTGAATCAGGCTGCCAAAAAGCAATGTGAGCAATCCGGCGATGGCAAAACGAAGTCCGGCAAACACAATCTGCGCTCCCGTGTCTTCCCCGCCAATATGCCACCACCGATAACCCAATTTAATGGATGGAAAGGCACTCCCCCACAGAACGCAGCAAAAAATAGCCACAGCAAATACCGTGATTGGATTTTTCCAAAATAACTTCTTTCTCTGCCCCGCCATGTATTCGCATCATCCCTTTCTGCGCTCATTGCCCATGCCTGCCCTGCCATCTCACAAACAAGGCAGCCCGCAAGATCTACATAATGAAAAAACCCTTATAGAATCCTACTATAAGGGTTTGCCAAGGCGACTACCGGATTTGAACCGATGATCAGGGAGTTGCAGTCCCATGCCTTACCACTTGGCTAAGTCGCCATAAAAATAAAATGACTCCAACGGGATTTGAACCCGTGTTACCGCCGTGAAAGGGCGATGTCTTAACCGCTTGACCATGGAGCCATAACATCATAAAAATGGAAATCATCCAAATTTACTTTTTGCCACTTCTAGCGACAAGTCATATATTATCATATTGTTGGTTTAATTGCAAGCATTTTTTTCATTTTTTTCTCCATTCCGAAGCGCTTTGCGCTGAGGATGCGAGCAGAATTTTAGATTCTGCTCTGCAATCAATAGAATTTGTGGCGCTTCGGCACAAATTCTAACGGAACTTGTTCCGTTTGTTGAACTAAATTGCTCATCAGAGAATTTATTCAACCTTTTCTTTATTCTTCTATAGCCAAAAGAATCGCCCAGAAAGTCTATTGATACTTTCCATAATGATCCCGCAACCACACGGCCACGCCATCTTTCTCATTCCCAGCAATCACTCCCGTAGCAATCTCTTTCAATTCGTCCACGGCATTCTCTACCGCATAGCCCTCATCTGCCACTTGAAACATCGGAATATCATTGATGCCATCTCCAAATACCACCAGATAATCGCAATCCCACATTTTCTTTAACCGAAGCACTGCATCTGCCTTTGTCGCATGCTTTGGCATAATTTCCAGCCACATCACATCATCATAGGTATCTTTTGAGAATATGCAGCGATACTTCCTGCGAATTTCATTATATGCGTTCTCTAACATTTCTTTTGTCCCAATGCATGAAAAATAAAATATTTTTCCCTCTAAAATATCCGTGCTGCCAGACAAGGGCAAAATCCTCTCATCATTCTTGTGGCGCTCTAGAAACCACCGTATTCCCTCCGATATTTCATTCGCATCATAGGAATATATTTCTTTTCCATTTTGGTATGATTGCACCAAGGGATGTAAATGATTTCTGCGTATGATATGGTAAATATCTCTCGCTTCCTCATATGAAAATGTATTTTCCCATAGAATCTCCCCGCTTTTTGCATCATTGATAAACACACCATTCTTCGTAATAAGAGGCGCACTGCAGCACAATCCTTCCGTAACCACCGCCGATGTGTATAAAGCCCTAGCAGTGGCATAGGAAAAGCACATTCCATACTTTATTAGAGAATGAATAATTTCCTTGCTCTCCCTGGAAATCAACGCATTCTTTCTTAAAAGGGTACCATCCAAATCTGACACAAATAAGGGCTTCATTATATGTACCTCCTAACTTGATCCCTGTGCATATAGCCGCACATTTTACCAACAGGTGCATTCGCACACCGATTAGCCTTCACTTAAAGCAACTTTACATTAGCACTTTCCGAAACAATCTGCAAGCACTTTATACTGCTTTTCATTCATTTGCTATATCTGAGTGATCCTGTTTTTGTTATAGAAAGACTTTTCCTAAATAATTTCTTAACTTTTATCTTACTTTCTGCTACAATCATAGAGACTGCAAAAATTTCCATTTCCCACAAAAATATGGAAAAGAAAAAACCTGTAAACACTAATGTTTACAGGCTTTCATAACTATGCTGTCAACTCCCCGAGTAGGACTCGAACCTACGACAACGCGGTTAACAGCCGCGCGCTCTACCGACTGAGCTATCGAGGACCATCTCGCCTTCGCCCCCCGCGCCTTCAAAACTGCATACTGAACAATCCCCGCCAGGCACCCCTCCGCCTCGAGAGCGCGGCCACTTGGTCAAGCCCTCGACCTATTAGTGACAGTCCGCTCCATGCGTCGCCGCACTTCCACTCCTGACCTATCCACCTCGTCGTCTCCGAGGGGTCTTACTGGATTCCTCCAGGGAGGTCTCATCTCGAGGGGGGCTTCGCGC
>CAJTGI010000011.1 GCA_910575435.1 Clostridiaceae bacterium
GTTTTTTCATCAGGCGGTACACTCTGCCGACGCTGATGTGGATGCCATAATCACGCTGTAAAAGGTAGGAAATCTTATAGGCACCAAGGCGCTTGTTGTAATCCGAATAAATGTGGAGGATTAAGGAAGCGATGGATTGATTTTCCTCAGTACGTGGTGCGGGCTTGGAGCGAAAGTGCTGATAATATGTGCTCCGGTTTACCTGCAGAACCCGGCATAAGGTTTTAATTGGATGCTGAAACCTGAGTTTGTGGACAGCATCTAATCGTTGTTTGAGTGTGGCGTGAATATGGCAATCGCTTTTTTTAAGATGAGGTTTTCCTCTTCCAATTGTGCATTTCGTTTTTGGAGTTCTTTTACTTGTTTGGCAGTAAGGACTTCGCCGTCGGCGATCTCAACGGTGGAGTACTGCTTGATCCATTTGGCGAGAGCAGACTGTGACACGCCATACTCCTTGCAGAGCTGGGATTGTGTTTTGCCGTTTTGGTGGAGAGAGACAAGAGATTTTTTAAAATCTTCATCGTATTTGTGATAATTGTTAGCAGCCATGTGAGTACCTCCTAATTTGGTGTTTAGCTTATTGTAACAGTCTGTGTGGTTTTGTGTCCACTTTTTTAGTATAGCTCCATTTCTCAATGACAGCGGCAAAGTGCAAATGCCGGAGGAATGGAAAGCCGGGATTGACAAGGAAAGTTTCGGCTTTAACGCCGCACTCCATGAGGACGGGAAGCTGACCGACTACGGCTATATCGCAAGAAGCGGGACGGACTGGAAAGAGGTTTACGCCGGGCAGGAAACGCCGGAGAGATACCGCATAATGAGTTATCCCGAAGCAGGGCGCACCGACCCGACACAGGAGGAAAAGGAAGCCGCCCCGGAAGCAGGCGCAGCCCCGCAGGACATAGCCGCCGCCAACCCCTCACGCCCCATTGAATTAACGGCGCAGAAGCCCGCCGAGAAGATGAAAGAGATTACGGACAGACTGGAACAGGGCATACAGGATTTATTCGAGAGCGACCGTTTCAAAGAGTATTTGCAGGTAATGTCAAAGTTCCACAGTTACAGTTTTAACAACACCCTCTTAATCGCCATGCAGAAGCCGGACGCAACCTTGATAGCAGGCTACAACTCATGGAAAAACTTATTCGGGCGGCAGGTGTCACGGGGCGCAAAGGGTATCAAAGTGATTGCCCCGTCCCCCTACAAAGTGAAAAAGGAAGTTGACAAAATCGACCCCAAGACCCAAAAGCCCGTGACCGACAAGAACGGGAAAACCGTCAAAGAGGAAACGGAAGTAACCGTCCCGGCGTTCAAAGTTGTTTCCGTCTTTGACGTGTCCCAGACCGAGGGAAAGGAGCTTCCCTCTATCGGCGTTGACGAGCTGAACGGGGACGTGGAACAGTACGCCGATTTCTTCAAAGCAACCGAGCAGGCAAGCCCCGCCCCCGTTGGTTTTGAAAAGATAGAAAGCGGCGCAAAGGGCTACTACTCACAGACCGACAAGCGCATTGCCATTAACGAGGGCATGAGCGAGTTGCAGAACCTTAAAACGCTGATACATGAGATTGCACACGCCAAGCTGCACGACATAGACCTTAACGCACCCGCAGAGAAGCAGGCAGACCGACCAGACCGCCGCACCCGTGAGGTACAGGCGGAAAGCATTGCCTACGCCGTGTGCCAACACTACGGGCTTGACACTTCCGACTACTCCTTTTCTTATGTGGCAACATGGAGCAGCGGGCGGGAATTATCCGAACTGAAAGCGTCCCTTGAAACGATACGCAGCACCGCTTCCGAGCTGATTAAGGACATAGATAAAAACTTTGCGGAGCTGACAAAGGATAAGGATAAGGAGCAGGCACAGGAAGCGCAGGCAGAAGAACCCACGCCGGAGCAACCACAGCCGGAGCAGGACACACCGCAGGAAGAAACAACAGAACCCACGGCAGAGCCGCCGCAGGAGGAAAAGGCAGGCGCAGACAAACCCGCAACCGACACCCCGAAAGCGGAAAAGGCAGCCCCGGAAGAACCCGCCAAAACCGAAGCACAGTCGGAGCAGCCGGAAGATACTTTCCCCACGCCAGAACCCAACGCAGAGCCTATTGTAACAATCCTTTGGAGCGAACACAGCCGCTTCCATGACGGCGAAACCATGAGCCTTTCCGAAGCAAACGCCCTTATCGGAAGCCTTGACGAAGCCACCGTTTCCGAGGACGGCTACTATAAGACCAAGTTCCGCATTGACTTTGTAATGGACGGACAGCCCGACTATTACGTTGGGCGGCAGGACTTAGGGGACGGGGACGGCACACTCATAGACCATATCGAAAGCTACCATGCCTATTATGAGAATAACGAGCAATGGGATAACCACGTTTTGAAATACGGCGGCACGGAAGCACTGGAAGCAGACAAGGCACAGCGGGAAATGCTCTTGCATGAGTTTGTCCCCTATCTGAAACTGCATAATAATCTCTCCAAAATGGAGCAGACAGCAGCAAAGGCACTGGAAGAAAACAGCGGCATGACCGCCACCGAAACCGCCTACCACACCGCCATAAAAGAGTATGTTTCCAAATGTCGGGCAATGGTAAACAGCGGGGATTATGACCTGCCACCCGTCCCGCAGCTTAAAGACTTTGACACGGAGCTTGCAGCCTACAAGGAACACGTCAAGGAGGAAATCGCACAGGAAGCAGCCGCCGCAGGAATGACCGTAGAGGAATACGCCGCAAACGGCTACGAGCCATACGCCGCAGGGCTGCCCGACCCCTCAATCACTGTCAAAGATATGCAGGAATACGGCTACTCATGGGACGGTATGCTGCCCCTAAAGGAAGAAGCCGCCCTGCACCTTTACGAAAAAGAGGATATGCAGGTTTTCCTACTCCATGAGGACGGAAGCGAAAGCATACCCGGTAATGCGGAGGATATAAAAAACCATGCAGAGAAAGGCGGCATTTTCGGCATACACAAGGAGGACTGGAACGCCCTCACAGAATACCGTGCCATGAAAGAGGAACTAGCCGGAAGCGAAGCCGCAAAGGAAGCCCTGCGGGAATACGGCGAAAAGGAGCAGGCAGAAAATACATTCAGTATCTATCAGTTAAAAGATGATGTACCCGTAGATTATCATTTCCGTTCTTTAGAGAGATTGCAGGAAAAAGGGCTTGCGGTAGACCCCGCCAACTATGAAAAGATTTACACCGCACCACTCACACCGGGGACGACCTTAGAGGGGATTTTTGAGAAATTCAACATTGACCGCCCGGAAGATTTCAAGGGACATTCCCTCTCTGTTTCTGACGTGGTAGTGCTTCATCAGAACGGCAAGGACACCGCCCACTATACGGACAGTATCGGTTTTGTGGATATATCAAAAGATTTCCTGTTAGAGAACCCATTAAGAGCCGCCGAGCTTTCCACCGAGCAGAACGCAAACATGATTGACGGCGTTATAAACAACACCCCCGCCGCTGACGGACTGGAAGCAGCCACCGGGGAGCAGATTTCCCTTGAACAGTACGCCAATACAATACAGCAGGACGAAGCCGCCAAAACCGCCGGACAGGAACAGGACACCGCCCCATTAACAGAATTGCAGCAAAAGGCGGCAGAGATAGCGAAAGGATATGAAAAGCTGTCTATGCAGGGCAGGATTGACATTATCGCACAGTCATTCGGCTGCACGTCCGGCAAAATCGAAACGTCCCCCTGTACGGGAAAATGGCGGGGTACAAGCGATATTTCTATCAAGTTTGACAATGGTACTTCCCTGTTTATCGGCAACCACAGGACACCGCAAGCCAAAGCCGCAAAGGTACAGAATGAATGTGCCAACGGTGCATTGGCACGGTATAACCCGGAGATTATCAAGGCAACGAAAGAAGCCGCCACCAGCGCACTTAGGAAGCGGGAAACAAAGGATAATGAAATTGCCGCACAGAAAGGCTTGAAGCCCTACACCCTGCTCAATGTGGAATTGAATGACGGCACGGACGAGAAAAGCAGCGGGCATATGGGCTGGTATTATGTGACGTTAGCCGTTGGCGGCGAAATCCACTCCCACATAGAAACCGGGCTGAATTATGCCATAGCAGACGGGAAAGTAAGCGAAATGCCCACAAGGGAAAATTATTTCGTGGCAGGGGCATTGAAAGAAAGTGATGTTGACTATGTTTTCAACAACGTAGGCTTTTCCTCAACCTCTGACCTGTATTCGCTGCCTGTCCGTGAGGACGTGCGGGAACGTGCGGAAAAGACGCTTGCGGAGCGCAGCGAAGCACAACAGGCAGCCCCGGAAACCAAGACCATTTATTACACAATCAATGAGGGGGCTGCCCGCCGTGCCAATGACGCAAACAGCTACTACGACTACAAGCCCGGCAGCGCAACCGCAGAATACAGACAAATGGTAGACAAAGCCGTGGAGATTGCGGAACACCAGAAAAAACGGGTAGACCCCATGTACCATGAAAAGATTGACAGCCTTGTTGACACCTACGCCCGGAAACTTGCGGAGAACATGAACAGCAGTTTTTCCATTGAAGCCCGTGTACCCTCTATCCTCATTACGGGCGGTTCTAATTTCCCGGTACGCAAAAAAGAAAAGCAGAACGCCGCCCGTGACAGGAACATGGAGGACTGGAACGAGATACAGGGCTTGCTTGACAAGATACGAAGTACAGGCATGGGCGGTATCAGCGCAGACGACCCGCAGGCAATACAAAAACTGGAAGCCAAACTGGAAAAGCTGCAATCGGCACAGGACACCATGAAAGCGGTCAACGCCTATTACCGAAAGCACAAGACCCTTGACGGCTGCCCCAACCTTTCCGCTGAACGTATCGAAAAAATGAAAGCGGAAATGTCGTCACAGTGGCACATACAGGATAAGCCCTACCCCTCATGGGCTTTATCCAACAACAACGCAGAGATACGCCGGGTAAAGGGGCGCATTGCGGAACTGACAAAGAAACAGGAAACCGCCTACGCCGGGTGGGAATTTGACGGCGGCACGGTGGAAGCCAACCGGGAAGATAACCGCCTGCAAATCTTCTTTGAGGAAAAGCCGGACGAAAAGACCCGTGAAGCCTTAAAGGAAAACGGCTTCCGTTGGTCTCCCAAAGCCGGGGCGTGGCAAAGGCAGCTTAACGACAACGCTATTTATGTTGCTGACCGCTTATCCTGCATACGCCCCTTATCCGGGAAAAGCCCCGTTGAGATACAGAAAGAAGCCCGTGCCGCCGCCAAGACGAAGAAAAAGCCCTATATCCGGGCGCAGCTTGCACAGGACAAGGAAGCCTTGAAAAACGCCCCGAAAAAGGCAGCGGAGAAAAGCAAAAAGCAGGACTTAGAAAGGAGCTGACACCATGCAGAAATTTGAAAACGTGGATATATTGAAATCCCTCAAAGCAATCATGCAGACCCACACGGAACATTTTCAGTCTGATTTCGACATAGACATAAAGACCTTAAAGCAGGCGACGAAAAGCCCGAACCCGGAGGACAAAAGGCAACTCTGGTTGTGCCGCCCCGCCGGGACGTGGTGCCTGCGGGAGCGTGACACGTTCATCAAGGACACACGGGAGCATAACACGTTCTGTTTCTATGCCGAGCAGACAAGGGACAAGATACTTGCCTACGCCGTGGAACTGACGGGCATTGAGAAAGGCAGGATAACGGGCAACCTCTACGAACTGGACTACCAGAAGCACTATGAACACGTCAAAGACGTTTCCGTAGCCCCCGGAGATACCAAGCTGATATATGAGAACGGGGAACGGACACAGGAAGCCGGGAAACGCATTACCGGGGACGCTGACCCCGATTTAGGGAAATTCCTTACCTTTGAGGAAACAAACCTTATCTGCTGTTACAGGAAGAAAACAAGGGCTGATACGGTGGCGGCAATAACCGCCGCCCTGCCCCACATGGAAACGGAGATACGGGAGCTTGCGGAGCGCACAGCGGAAAAGCTGAAGAAGCTGACCGAGGAAGAATTTGCAGAGCTTGTGTTTCTGCCTGCTGAAGATATAGAGTAATGGAACGCCGGGGAATGGCAGCTTATAGAGTGCCATTCCCCGGTATTTTATTTAATTTATCACATTTGATATGCCATTTCTTTTACTATTGAAATAAAATTACGGGAATTAGGGCTGTTTGATTTTTTCTTATAAAATACCCCATATGATATTGGTGCTGTTTCCTGCAACGGAATATAGACAATATCAGAACTAAATGAAACATTTTCGGGCAATATCCCCAAACCGTATCCTGCTTTTATTAGAGTAATCATTACTTGTAGATTTTCACAGTAGTAAATCATATCGTATGTAAGAGAATGTTCTATGTGATGTTGTATATCTGCCACTTTAGTCGGGATTTCATACGAATTACAAATGATATTTTTTTCTGAAACAATATCATTTATACAAATACTTTTTTGTTCTGCAATATCGGAAAACGTCGGGACAGCACAACATATTTTCATTCTTGCAAGTTCTATATAAGAAAAACCATCACGCATAGGTATATCATCTTTAAAGGCAAAAAGAAACTCAATCTCTCCATGAATAAATAAATTTAAAATAGACCTATGGGGTATAATCCTTAAAAACGGGTGCAACTCTGGATTACGCTTCCTGCATTTAGAAAGCACTTTTGACAATAATACCATATCTGCTTCACTACTACACCCAATAGATAAAATTTGTATATTAGACTGTTCGTGATTTCTAATTTTTGCAGTTGCAAATTGCAACTTAGTATAAATCTCTTTTGCGTCATTCAAGAAACCAATTCCCGCAGGTGTTAAGGTAACTGTCCGTGTGGAACGGTGTAATAACTTTGTTCCTAATTCTGTTTCAAGTGAATTTATCTGACGTGAAACAGCCGATTGTGTAATATTCAAAATTTCAGCCGCCCTTGCAAAATTAAGGTTTTCGGCTACTTGAATGAAACTTTCTAACTGTTGAGTATTCATCTCGTTTCTCCTATTATTGCGTTTTTGTCATCAATGATACCATTATTTCACTTCTCTTTCAAGCCCTTTTATGTTCTAATATGTTTTGTAAATAACTTTTAGAAAACTAGGAAAGGGGTGAAATATGGACGATATTCAATATACAAAATGGATATTAAGATTATCAAATCAAGTTCGCAGGATATTCAACACATATACAAATAATAAAGGAACTCAGACCCGTATTCTCTATTTTGTATTGTCAAACTATCCTCAAAAGGATATTTATCAAAAGGATATTGAAGCAGAATTGAATATCCGAAGTTCCAGTATTTCAGTGTTTCTAAAAAAATTAGAAGAACAAGAACTGATTATTAAGGAAAAGGTTCCGTTTGACGACCGTTTAAAAAGAATTTGTCCAACATCTACATCTATGAAATTAAAAAAAGAAATTGACAAAGATATTCTATCATTAGAAACCAAAATGATTTACGGTATCAGTCAAAAAAACTTAAATATTTTTGTCGAAGTACTCAAAAAAATGATTAAAAACTTGGAGGTGTAAAATGAATAGCAAAACGAACGTAAAAGCAAACCCTTTGGAAACAGAGAAAATTAGCAAGCTGATTATCTTGTTTTCCGTCCCAAGCATTATTTCTATGGTAGTCAATGCGCTATATAATATAGTTGACCAAATTTTTATCGGGCAAGGCGTAGGATATTTAGGAAATGGTGCTACAAATGTTATTATGCCCATGACGGTTATTATAATAGCGCTTTCCCTGCTTGTTGGGGATGGAGCTGCGGCATATTTGAGTTTAAAGCTTGGAGAGGGAAATGGTAATGCTGCCGCAAAAGGTATAGGAAATGCCCTTTGTGCAACATTAGCAATCGGAGTTGTACTATGTATTCTTTTTAATATTTTTTTAAAGCCATTATGTATTTTATTTGGGGCAACGGAGGGTATTCTGCCATATGCAATAGATTATGGCAGAATAATTTCTTTCGGTGTGCCATTTGCCGCCATTTCCTCAAGCATGGCGGGAATTATTCGTGCTGATGGTAATCCAAAATACAGCATGGCAGGTTTATTAATCGGTTGCATTACAAACATTATTCTTGACCCGATTTTTATTTTTGTCTTTCATTGGGGTGTGAAAGGTGCTGCATTTGCAACTATCATAGGACAAATTTTTAATACAATTTTGTATATTGCATATATTAAAAAATTCAAAAGTATTACATTAGATAAAAGCAGCTTTATTTTAAGTGGTAAAGTATTAGCAAAAGTAGGCAGTCTTGGAATATCTAGTTTTATTACTCAAATCGCTATTGTATTAACAATGGCAATATCAAACAATATGCTAGTATCATATGGAGCAAAATCAATATATGGCTCCGATATTCCTTTAACAACGATTGGCATAACAATGAAAGTCAATCAAATTATTATGGCTGTTATAATAGGATTATCCACTGGCGCACAACCAATCTTCGGCTATAATTATGGGTGCGGGCAAAAAGACAGGGTAAAACAGACATATCGTGTTGTCTTGTCAATCGCTACATTATTTTTAGTTTTAGCTTTTTGCATATTCCAATTCGCCCCTATGAGTATCGTCAAGCTGTTTGGTTCGGAGTCTGATTTATATAATGATTTCGCTGTAAAATGCTTCAAAATATTTCTTTTGGCGTGCCCTATTAACGGGTTGCAAATGGTAACAGGAATTTTCTTTCAAGCGATTGGAAAACCAACACAGGCAACAATTTTGTCTTTGTCCCGGCAAATCATTTTTCTTCTTCCTGCAACAATTTTGTTACCAATAACATTAGGAGTAGAGGGTGTCTTGTGGGCTGGACCAGTTGCAGACGGATTAGCGTTTATTACAACATTAGTTATGTTGAAAATATATTGGAAAAAACTTTAAGATGGAGGTTTATTATGAAGAAAAAAATTATTACTATAAGCAGAGAGTGCGGAAGCAGTGGACATATTATCGGTCAGAAACTTGCAAAGGAATTTGGTATTCCAATTTATGATAAAGAAATAATCAGTATGGTTGCGAAAGAAAAAGGATATACGGAAGAAATTATTGAAAACAAGGGAGAACATATGACAGGAAGTTTATTATTTAATCTTGTCAATAACTTATCCCATGCTAATTCAATTCTTTCCGGTAACAATATATCGTTGCAAGACGAAATATATTTTTCACAGGTAAAAGTAATACGGGAACTAGCAGATAAAGAAGCGTGTGTCATTGTTGGTAGATGTGCCGATTATATACTGAAAGAACGCCCTGATTGTATAAATGTATTTATTCATGCAAATTTAGATTTTAGAATAAAACATTTGACACAGCAAAACAATATTACAGAGGAAGAAGCAAGAAAACATATCATTAGTAAAGATAAAGCACGAGCTTATCATTATCAATATTATACTGATAAAAAATGGGGCAATTCTAAAAACTATCACTTATGCCTAGACAGTGGAGTTTTAGGTATAGAAAAATGCGTATCAATCATTGAAAGTATTTATTTGGGTTAATGCTATATAATGATATGGAAAACCATTATTACTGACACTTAATGAACAGGAAAAAGTGATTGATAAAATAATAGCTTTTTTATCTGATTATATACAGGTTTAATCCATGCAAGCTGTTTCTGCTTCCATATTGGGGGACTGGAAGTAAATCAGAACCAACACAGGGTATTTCAAAACGAGGAGGAAGTAAACCTGCCCGCCTTGAATACAATACATTCACACAGATATTTGAAGCTGTTTGGAACATGGAATTTGATGAATATACGCTAGGAAAGTATCGTTGACTTTGAATAATACCCATGTTAGAATAAAAACACTTGTCAGAGGACTTGCAATCAAAATAAGATTGTTGAAGTGGGATAAGACCATTTAAGGTTTTGTTCCACTTTTATTTTTTAAGTAGGAGGTTTTTTATGAACACAAGAACAAAATCTTTATTTCGTTACATATTTCCGGCTGTAGGTGGTTTATTTGTAACGTATCTTTACAACGTGGTTGATGGTATCTTTGTAGGGCAGGGTGTCGGTTCGGCAGCATTGGGGGCAGTAAATATTGGCGTGCCGTTTATTACCTTTGTTGTTGCCATTGCTGCTATGTTTCCAATGGGCGGGGCTACTGTTGTCGCAATACGAATTGGGCGAGGGGATAAAGACGGAGCTAACCATGCTTTTATGACAGCCTTTTCATTAACGCTTATATTATCTGTTATCCTAATGATTATTGGCATGGTTTTTTCGCAGCAGATAGTTGATATAAGCGGTGCAAGTAAGCTAAGTGATGAAATGAGGAAAATGTCAACAGAATATTTATTTTACTATTCTGCTTTCTCTATTCCTATGTTAATGAGTACCTGTTTATCTGTCTTTGTAAGAAATGATGGCTCTCCGACATTATCTTTTGTCGGAATGTGTACGGGTGCGGCAGCTAATATTTTTTTAGACTGGCTGTTCATTTTCCCATTAAGAATGGGCGTAATCGGTGCAGCAGTTGCTTCCGGCTTAGGGCAAGTATTTTCTGTCCTTGTTCTGCTTTCACATTTTGCAAGAAAAAAAGGAAGTCTGCGTATCAAGCATTTTTCTGTTAGCCTTCCACTAATGGAAAAAATATGCAAAAGAGGATTGCCGGAAGCTGTTTCGCAGCTTACTACCCCTGTCACTGCTCTTTGTTATAACCTTATGCTTGCAGGTTTGATTGGCGACATTGGGGTATCTACTTTTAGCATTTTGAGTTTCATATATTCTCTTGCAAACGCTATTCTATCTGGGGTTGCACAAGGTTTACAGCCCCTTTGGGGAAATTGCTATGGGAAACGTGACACTGATGAAATGAAATACTTTTTCCGTTGTGGAATGATAATCAATTTCATATTATCAATATTGATTTACACTATTTTATACTTCTTTGATGAAACAGTTATCCGTATTTTTAATCAAGATATAGAACTTGTTCAGACTGCACAGGCAGCACTGCCATTATTTGGTTTATCATTTATTCCAATGGCATTAAACCTCATTTATACGGCATTTATGTTTTCTACCAAACGTACAACACAGGCAAATGCGATTGCAATATGTCGGGGAATAGTTATAAAAGCGGCAGCTATTTTTTGTGTGCCAATTTTATTTGATGTTGATGTTATTTGGCTTGCACCTTTTATGGCAGAAGTATTAACATTCGTTTTGGCAATGATATTAACCAAAACCACAAAATTAGTCTACAAATAATACAGATATAAATCAAAAATCCACAAAGATAAAAAATATGAAAATATCTAGGCAGGTAGTGATATGAGTAAGATGTTACTGCTGACGCTTAACGAACACGAAGAAAAAGTAATTGATAAAATCATAGCAGCAATATCTGATTATGTACAGGTTGAACCTATGATAATTACACCCGCTTCTGTGCTATCTTTTCCGGGACTGGAAATAAGGCAAAGCCAACGCCGGGTACTTCAAGACGGGGAGGAAGTATACCTTACCCGTCTTGAATACAGTACCCTTGTATTCCTTGCTTCCAATCCCGGTATTGTTCTAACAAAGACACAGATATTTGAAGCCGTCTGGAACATGGATAGCGATAGCTGCCATTCAAGCGTTTCCAATGTTATTTGCAACTTGCGGAGAAAGCTAGAGCCGGACAGCAAACACCCGACCTATATTAAAACCGTGTTAGGTGTCGGCTATAAATTCAGCGGAGAAACGCCGGGGAATGATGATTGAAATACTGTCATTCCCCGGTGTCTTTTTCTGCCCCTTGTGGACGCTTAGAACCCCTTTTCTGGACGGTAACGGGTATTTCCCTGCCTATGCTCCATAACGCCCCGGAAACGCCCCTAAAACGCCTTACACACCCGCCCTAACTGTCCGCATTACCTCTCTGTCTGTTTCTCCCGTTCCGGCTGCTTCGCCTGCCGCAAGATACTGTCTACGTTCTGCTTGATTGTGTCGTACTGCTTTACTTTCTTTTTCAGTTTCCCGTACTCTTGATATAACTTGTCTTTTTTCTCCGTTAGCTCCTTATACTCCGTATGTAATTTTTTGAAATCGGGCAGCTTCCCGCCGTTCTTCGCCGCCTGCAACGTCTTAGCGGCTGCTTCGTGAATGATAATGCTGCTCTCATTCCCCCGCAGGAACTTTTCTTTGTCCTTTGCCTTTTTGTACTGCATATAGACCGCCTTTGTCTGTTGGTATGCGGATATGTTCTTCATCAAAAGGGATATATCGGACAATCTCTTTTCCAAGCCTTTCAGCGTGGCGGCGGTATTTTCGCTTTCCGTATGCACTTCATCAAGAACCGCCTGCAACTGTTCATACTCTGAAATGTCATGCTCCGTAAGGAAATTCAAAGTCTTTGCCGCCTGCTTCAAGTTGTGTATCTTCGCCCACTGTTCGTAGCCTTTGCTTTCCGCTGCCTTGATACTGTTCTGAATGTCTATGAGCATGGAAACGCCCGCCTTTTCCTGCCTTAACGCTTTCGGCTTCGCCCGGTATGTCCCGGCAATCCTCTCCGTTATGGCTTCCACGGTGTAGGCTTCCCCAAGCGTCTTAGAACGGGTAAAGCGTTCCTGCCCCGGCGCACGGAACGAAACGAACTTCCCCCGCTTTATCTCATAGCCCGCCGCTTCCATGAGCCGCAGGAAATCATCAAAATCTTTCGCTTTTGGTATGGTAATGTCTATCAACGCTTTCAGCTTTGCTTTCCAACTTGTCCCTTTGCGTTCAGCGTCCCATTCCGCATACTTCTTTCCTTTGTCCTGCCCCGGCGTGACGACTGACAGCCCGTGTTCCTTACACAGCCTGTCACTCTCATTCCGTATCTGGTAATAGCTTTTCTTGTTGGAAACATACTTGCGGTGTGTCGTGAAATCCACCGCACAAAATATGATGTGGTTATGGATATGCCCCTTGTCTATGTGGGTAGTCAACACATATTCATATCTGCCGCCGAGAACCTTGTCCGCAAGCTCCTTTCCTATGCGGTGGGCTTCCTCATAGCTGACCTCTCCGGGCGCAAACGACTGAATTAAATGGTGTCCGAGGTTGTCCCCTTTGTCCCGTGCCTTTGACAGCGTAAAGCCGAACTCAATATCTGCCGTCTGATAAGAGCAGCCATAAGAGGAAATCAAAATCTGATTGTCCGTCTTGTCGGGATTGCAGATATAATCTATCGCCTTATTCAGCGTAGTTTTGATAGGGTGTATCTTTGTAACTGCCATATCTTTTCCAATGCCCCCTTTATTTCCTCTAAGTCCTCTTTGTAGGCGTTCCCGGTGGAGTTGACCCGCCGTGCTATCTGGTTGACGTTTACGCCGACTTTCTGTATCTCTGCCGTCTGCTCCTTGACCGCCGTATAGTCCAACTGGATAATATAGCCGTCAATCGCCATTTTCCGCAGGTACGCCCCCAAGTTGTCCGTTTGCAGCAGCTTCATTTTTTCCTCAATCAGTGTGCGCTCCTGCTCCGTCACATAAAATTTTAACTGGATAGCCCGTTTTCTCTCTGCCATAGCTTACGCTTCCTTTCCGTTCCTTAGATTTTTCAGAGGGTTTGGGACACTTCCCAACAAGCATTTTTCACGCCCGGACGGTACGCCGGAAGCGGGAAAAATACGGGATTGGGTACTCAATCCCTATGCTTGCTATTCTTCCCCCTATAACTTACTACGGGAAAAAATCAAAAAATGGCAACCTTTTAGAAAAGTTTTTGAAAATAATCAAAAGAAAAGAGGGAAGCCGATTTTTTTATGGCTTTCCCTCTTGACTGACCCATAAGCGGGAACGGGCGGCGGGGGCAAGGGCGGGCGTTTTTTGCCCGTGCATTTTACCCTTGCGGCTGCCGCCTGTTCCTGCTACTCGTTGTCGTCTGATAACTTCGTGATTGTTATTCTGTTTTCCTCACAATCCACCTGCAACCTGTCCCCCACACAGAAGCCGAGTGCCTTTAGCCATTGCCCCTCAAATTTTATCTGCGGGATAGTCTGGTAGGATTTGTTTGTCGCCCCGTACACTTTTAGTTTCCTGCTGTTTTCTTCCATATACTCCCTATGCTTCCGTTTCCCGGCACTCAATTTCAAACACGTTGCCGCCGACCATAATTAACTGAAATGTGTTTGCCGTGTCGTCTGGCTTGATGTCTGCCAAAATGTCACTATCCAAATCATTTAGAATGTCAAAGAGCCAATCCTTAAAATCATCAATCCCCATTTCCTTTATCTCCTTTCGTGAATTGTGTAGTGTCATTATACGAACACTATTATAGAGCTAATTTTACATGGATAATTGACTTTATACAAGTACCAATCTGAAAAAAGGCAGGCGAAAAAATGATAAAATATGACCGTCTTTGGGAAACCATGAAAGAAAAGGGCGTGACGCAATATGACCTCTACACATACCACAACGTAAACCGTTCCCAACTGGATAGATTGCGGAAGAATAAAAACGTACAGACCAACACCATAGACAGACTATGTAACATTCTGCATTGTAATGTTGAGGATATAATGGAGCATACCGAAGATGATAACCTTTTCTGAAACAATCGACAAAAAACACACGGGCAGCCGGGACAGTTCCGGCTGCTTTTCCTTTCCCGTAATTCCTTTATTTCTGCCGCCGCAGGGCTTCCCCACGGCGGCGTTTTTTCTTTTTCCCCTCTTGCGTAAAATGTCTTTCTTTGCAGAAAGTCTTAATGCAATCGTGATACAAAACTGATAGAAACGTGATATTGAGCCTGTAACATTTTTTACTGGAAAGGGACAATCCACAGAAAGAATTTTCCCGCCCATAATCACAAACGCCACGGCGGGAAAATCCGCAACCCATCCACGAAAAAAAGAACCCAATGCACACCCGACTGAATACAGACCACAGCCGGGCATTTTTATGTCTTTTGAAAATTTTTTCAATTTTTTTCAAAAACATTGCCTGTTTTGCCTTTCCGTGCGTAGTAAGTAATAGAGGGGTAAAATTTCCCGGCTCTGGCAAGGGCAAAAGGGAGGTGGAAGCATGAAGCCCCATTCACAGCAGGAACACCAGAAACAGACCTTTGAACACTTCTGCAAACAAATCTTAAAGAACGAAAGAAACGATTACCACAGACGGCTCAATTACAGACAGGGGCATGAAGTCCTGTTCTGCGAACTGCCGCCAACTACCTTAGAGAAGATTTCCGTATGGGACAAGTATTTTCAAGATACATACCTTTTTGAGATTATGGGATTTGAGGTTGCCGTTGCTGATGAAGTTTTAGGAGAAGCACTGAAAATCTTGCCACAGGACAGACTTGAAATTATCCTGCTTTCCTATTTTCTGGAAATGAGCGACCCGGAGATAGCGGCGCATTTGAACCTTATCCGCAGGACGGTATCACACCGCAGGAAAAACGCCCTGCGGAAACTGAAAAAAATCATGGAGGGCTATGCTGATGAATAAGAGCAGGAGAAAAACGCCGGGCGGCTTGCTGCCTTACCCCGTCATTGTGTCGGCTGTTTCCGGCAACGTGGACGCTATCAACGTGGTACTGGAACACTTTGCAGGCTTCATTTCCGCACTGTCAACCAGAACCATGTATGACGAGCAGGGAAAGCCCGTTGTCTACATTGACGAAGAATTACGCCGCCGACTGGAAACCAAGCTGATAGCGAAAATCCCGACCTTTAAGGTGGCATAACGACAGATACCCTTTCCCAATGGAAGCAGGAAAGCACGGGCGGGCTGACCGCCCGCCGCTTCTTGCCATTCCGCAAAAGTACATCAATATGGTGTGCCTTTGCGGGCTGACAAGCCGCAAGAACCTTGACAAAGAAAGCGCACGGCGCAGCATAGGGCAAACGGACACGTTCAATGTGCGGCGAGCCTGCGGGCTGATACGCCAAGACCCCCGGCAAGGGGCGAGCGATACATTATCAGCGAACCGCAGCGGCAATGTGGAAACTGCCGCCGCCATGACCCGCACATTGGCATAATGATACACCCGTATGACACGGCTACTCATAGGAATGAGAGGGGTTAAAGTCCCGTGGAGCTGCCAAGCCGTCCGTTTTCCCATTTTACTCAACTTTTTTGAAAATAATGAAATTTAATGAGCATTTTTGCTGAAAATCTGTTATGATTGTAGACAAGATATTGAGGTTTCATTATCTGGTCTAGGAAAGGAGGGCTATGATAACCGTAACCAAAAAAGATTTAATTGCTCTGGGTTATGGTACTTCTTTTGCGGCTGACATTATAAGGGAAGCGAAGAAACTTATGATTTCCAAAGGGCATACATACTACCAGTCCCGGAAATTAGACCGTGTACCGAGGGAAGCCGTGGAGGAATTGTTGGGTATCAGATTTCAAGACGGGCAGGCTGAATGTACTTCTTGCACACCAATGTAAGGAGTGAGATTATGGCGAAAGACCCAATTAAGAAAGCAGATAACGGAACTTATTATTTTAGAGCAAACTTAGGCTACAATCCGATAACAGGTAAACAAATCCAGAAATACCGAAGCGGCTTTAAGACAAAAAAGGAAGCAAGGGAGGAATATTCAAAACTTGTCCTCACTTCCACCGAAGAACTGACCGCCAAAAAGGACACGGTTTCTTTTCAGACGTTCATTGAAGAAACCTACCTGCCGTGGTACAAAACGCAGGTAAAGGAAAGCACCTACCTAAACCGCCGTTCCACCATTCAGAAGCATTTCGCATACTTCTA
The DNA here is from genome assembly GCA_910575435.1 of Clostridiaceae bacterium. GTDB lineage: Bacteria > Bacillota > Clostridia > Lachnospirales > Lachnospiraceae > Butyribacter. The sequence continues at coordinate 16,721 of CAJTGI010000011.1, forward strand.
CAAAATGGCAACGGACGAGATAGAGCCTATCAACGTGCAGAACTGGCAACTGGAACTTGCGAAAGAGTTCAGCCCTAACTATATCCGTATCGTACAGGGTATGCTCTCTATCGCATTTGACCGGGCTATCGTTTTAGGGATTGCAAAGAAAAACCCGTCACGCATGATAGGAAACATCAAGAGCAAAAAGACAAAGGTTGACTTCTGGACGTTGGAGGAATTTCAGAAAGTGATTTCCCTGCTCTACAAGGGCGATTATTACGAACATTACCTTTTCATTTCCTTTTGGCTGCTGTTTATGACGGGCATGAGGATAGGCGAAGCCGCCGCCCTGCAATGGTCTGACATTGATTTTGAAACCGGGCTTTTAAGCATAACAAAAACCCTGTACTATAAATCAATGGACGATTACAAGTTTGTTGAGCCAAAGACGCAGGCAAGCGTCCGCACAATCTATATCGACACGGACACCCTAAAGGAGTTGCAGGCGTGGCGTGAGGTTCAGCAAAAGGTACTGAAAGGCTGCAATCTGGTGTTGAGCTACAACAGTATTCCGACCAGTAAGCACACGCTTCCAAGAGCCTTAGAGAAACTTGCCGGGCTTGCAGGCGTACACCGTATCAAAATCCATGCGTTAAGACATTCCCATGCTTCCCTTTTAATCAGCATGGGAGAAAACCCGCTTTTGATTAAAGAGCGTCTGGGGCATGAAAAGATACAGACCACTTTAGGAACATACGGGCATTTGTACCCTAACAGCAATCTTGAAGTTGCCAATAAATTAACGGGCGTGCTGACATACACACCCGCTTCACACAGCATTGCAGATTACACAAGCAATCAGCACACCGCAATCTATCACAGAGAGGTTGAATAGAAAAATGCAATCGTAATGCAATGAGAAAGAGAAAAAGCCGCCAAACCCTAGTGTTTACGGGCTTTGCGGCTTAGCTCCAACTATTCGAACTCCCTACAACCATAATATAATTGTTAAATATTTGATTGCTTTTTAAGGATTTTTATAGCTATAATATTCATATTTTACGCCGTATTTACAGTTTCAAAGCAAACAGGTATCATACGGGTATCACAGATTTTCTCCTTGGTTGCCATATCTACATGGTGCTAGCACCATGTAATTAACGCCCCTAAAGAACAACTATTTGCTCTGCTTCAACTTTTCTAATATGGCTATCACATTCGGCTGCGTTGGCATAAATTTTACACCACGCTTCAGCATACCCATAACCTTTTTTGCTTTCTGTTCAATCTCTTTAGCAGTATGCTCACTTGTCAGCATCAAATGATTTCCGGCTATGGTATATTCTCGCTCTATGTACTCATCTGTTATTGGAAACATATCCTGTATCAAAAACGCACTTTGCCTGCTATCATCCAATTTCACAATATGGATAATATCACAGGGCTTTCCTGCTTTCTCTTTCTTCTCTACAATTCGCTTATATTTATCAATCTGGCTGGACAAGGGTATCATCCAATAAATTCCTCTGCTTGTATCTTCAAAGCAATAATAGTGTGGTCTATTTCCTGCCTTATTGCCTTTGAGATATGGATCAGACATATCCTCAAAAAACTTGTCTTTTATAATATAAAACCCTGTTTTCTTCATTCGTTCCAACCTCACTACGGAAAAAGTCCCCCACCTTGCGGCGAAGGACTATACTTTCAACCCAACCACTTATATACCGCATATTGGTCAGCGGTAAACTTTCAACCCGACCATTTATATACCACATATCGGTCAGTGGTAAACTTTCTTTGTACCAACATTCTAACAAGCACAAAGAGAAAAGTCAATAAAACTTTCCATTAAAATTTTATGCCAATACTACATAACTTATGCTAAATTTACAAATTTTGTTTCTGGATCATCTTTTAAACATTTTTCAACGCCATATTTCTGGTAAATTCCATAACTCCGGCAATTCCCTGAGCCATAAATATCTGTTGTGCTTCTGTGCTAGCTTTTTTCTTATTTTCATCTGACAAGTTATTGTATTCATGCAGAATTTCTTCTGCTTTTTGAGAAAATTTTGTCCAAAATTTAATATATTCTCTCATTTCCTGCGTTTGGTCATTCATAATACTCAATTCCTCTCATTTCACATACCGTAAACTATTGATGTTTCTTTATATATTCTTCCTTGACTATATCAATCGTTTTGCCACCTATACCGAAATTTTTATCAGATACCTCTTTAATTGTGGTAACAAAAAACTCCTGCGGTACTTTCATAATCTCAGAAGAAACTTCTGTCAATCGCTTAATCAGCAGCTCTTTTTGCTCGTCTGATAACGCTCCACTTTCGACCGTAATATATGGCATTTCCACTTTCCTCACTTTCCGATTACAAATCCAGTGCAATTGGGGCAATATTACCTGCCCCTATGTTTTTCTTTCCTTTTCTGCTGTTTCAGTTCAAACTGTCGCTGTTTCTCCGTTTCCCGTTGCTTCCGGCTCACAATCTTGCGTTCAGTTTTCAACTGCTCCTGCTGTAATTTTAAAGCCTGTTGCGATTTTGTGCCTATCCCGGTATTCTGTATTTGTTTCCGTACTTCTCTCTGTACCCGTTTAGGATTGCGACCGGTTTCTTTTACATCAGTTGCCACAGCCGGACTAAATCGCAACTGATAGTATTTTTTCAAAATGAAATCGTATATTTCATAGTCTTTTGGTTCTGCCCCAAACGTAACCTTGCACACAGATAATTTTCCCTCTAATACACGTTCAAATACTCCCACCCAAAAGGGTTCTTCAAAAAATACTGTCAATTTTCCTGATACTTTGTCCATGACAATTCCTCCTTAAAATAATTGTAATGAACAAAGAACGGACGACCCTAAGGAGGGAGGGCTACTTACACCAAATTGGTGCGACTGGACTACCTACCAGTTCTGCAAGATTGCCTTGCGTTGTGTTTTTATCTTTGCCTCTACATGTTACCACATAAACGCCCATTTTTCCACAAAAATATGGCAATCCACATATAACCAGATTATATAATGCACAAACCCTTTTTTATCGCCATCATTCAAACACTTATTTGCGAATTACTTTTCGCATAGCACTTCCACAAAATTCATGCGGAATAAATTTAAATCCCAATTTTTCGTAAAAACTTTCTTTCCCTTTTTCTGCGATCAACTGAATACTTGAACGACCGCCAACGGGCGTTTCCTTATAAACATATTCTATCAATTTATTAACAATATTGCTTCCGATACCTTTACCTTGATAACTCGGTTCAACAATAATATCGACCATCATGTAATACATTCCATCGCCAATCAATCTTCCCATTCCTATAATTGTATTATCATCTATAACTTCTATTGAATACAATGTATTTTTCAAGCATTTTTCAGTCTGTTCCTTAAAAAAATTATTCCAATTAACACTTTCTCTTAGCCTAACATAATCAGCATAACTAATTTCCTTTTCTATATATGTCATAATATCCCCTTTCACAAATCCCCACAAATTAGCAATCCATTATTTCAAATGTTTCGCAGTAAAAACCCATTTTTGAGGTTAAAGGTATAAAATATCGTTTTGCATTTATTTACATCCAAAAGCCTTGAAAATAAGGCTTTCAAAAGTGCTAAAACGTAACAAATCACTCGCAAATTCCCATTTTCTCCTTAACCACCTTTATTACATGGTGCTAGCACCATGTAAATACTACACATAAGGGAAAAATTTCAGTCTACTTTTATAGCCATACTCCCCAATCCCCATAATCAAATGTCCCACTTCCATGATGAAGCTTTCCGGCTGCCTTGAGATTTCTAAATGCTTCTCGCATACGAAATAGGATTTCCGGCTTCATATCCAGTGAATGGTGTGCAGGAAATACTTCCTTTGCAGGCAATGCCGCAACTTTTTCCAAAGAATCAAGGTATGCTTCCGGGTCAGTAGACGGATAATAAGCAAACAGAATATCTTTATAAACCAAATCGCCTGTAAATAAATATCCCCTGCTTTTTTCCCAAAAGCACAAATGCCCTGGAGAATGTCCGGGAGTATGCAGCACTTCAATTTCCCTGCCGCCAATATCAATGATGTCATGGTCTGTCAGCACTTTTGTTGGTATACCTTGAAACAATTCATAATCGCTCACGCAAAACCCTTCGGGCAAATCACAGCGGTCTATGACCATCTCTCTTATCGTTTCAATTAATAAAGGGAATTTACCATTCAGCCAATCCAATTCATCAGCGTGAGCATAAAAATCCGGGAAATACTTATGCCCACCAATATGATCCCAGTGAATATGCGTAGCTACTGCCGTAATCGGCTTATCGGTAAGCTTCAGCACTTCCTCATAGATATTGGAAATGCCAAGCCCCGTATCAATAAGCAGACTTCGGGTATTTCCATTCAGCAGATAGCAATGCGTTTCCTCCCAATGCCGGTATTCACTGATAATATATGTATTTGCATCAATTTTATCTATTGTAAACCAATTATTCATTACTCCACACTCCTTAAAATCCCAATTAATTTATAGTTTCTCTATCTCTGCCAAAGAACTTTGAATATCCTTATAAACCAATGGTTGCATACTGTCTGCATAAATAGATATATCTGCCTTTTGTAGTGCCGATACAATATCTTCTTTTAATTCCGGCTTATTTTTGGCTATCATAGGCAGTAATTTTATACACTGTCTTGCCGTTATCGGCTTAACATCTTCTATATGCTTCAAATATTCGTCTATGATTTCATCAATTTTATTATCTTTATCCCATTTAGCGTTATAGGCAATCAGCGTAAGTCCTCTTGTCCGAATGTAGGAATTATCATTGTCAATCATATCGGCTAACTTATCCATATAACAATATACCTTGTCAGATTCCTCACATTCTTTTTGCAATATCTGTAATGCTTTGTATGCCGTATTATTATTTTTCTCAAATAACAGCGAAAAATTATCCTCAATATTTATTTCCATGCCGTTTCATCTCCCATATCTTAAATCATGCTTTCGATTATAGCACTTTCTCTCTGTATCTGCCACTATAAAATACAGGGCATAGCAACCGCCACGCCCCACATCTCTTATCGTTCCAACGACTTTTCAAGCTTCTGTTTCTGCCATTTCAAATCGTTCTGCTTTTCATACAGATTATTCCGCTTTTTGCAGAGTTCTTTCATACGCTCCAACTGCGTCCGTACTCCCTCCCGGCAATCCGGCTCTATCTTTTTATATTCCCCGATCAGATTACGAATTGTATTATTGTTTTCTTTTATCTGCTCCGATAAACACACCCAATCTATCAGATTCTGCACTTCCTTATCCGTTTCGTAAAGGTCTGTTTCTGCCACGATTTTAGCGCACAGCCGTATCATCACTTTTTTCTCCATATCTGTCATATCCTATCAATCCCCTTTCCTATCGGCTCATTTCAAAGGTACGTTTCGGGCGTTTATTTGCCTTTTCTGCCTGCTCTAATGCTTTTGACCGTTCCACTATCGACTGTACCTGTTCCGTGCCTAAATGACGCTCCAAACGCCCCAAATCAGACGCTTTTTCCTGCAATCGGTCTATGGTATCGTTCTGCTCCATGACCTTATCCGTCAAGCGGCTAATCTGTTTCTGCTGTCCGTCCACTTTGACGGTAAGCTTCTTGCCCTGCTCCGTAAGCTGTACGCATTTGATAGTCAAATTTTTTATTACATCTTTCAACTTCTCCACAAGCGGTAAAGCCTTTTTATCCCGATATGCCTTTGCGCTCATCAATGCCCCCGGCTCTGCCAACTGCCATTTCACATCTTCATCATAGGCGTGAATGTTGCGCTCCATAACCTCTTTTGACTGCACCATTTTGTTGATTTCCTGTTGTAACTTTTTCTGTTGTTTCTCCAACTTTTCATTTTCGGATAACAGATTTTCTTTATCTCCTGCCAGTAGTTCCGTCTGCTCTTTGAGCAGATAATTGGCAGCGGAAAGTTCTGATACTTCCTGCCGGATTGCTTCGCCCTCTTTTCGTATCTGTTCCGTTTTCTGTCCTGCCGTTATCTGCTGATGAAGAATAGAAGATAATTCCTCTTTACTGCCGGAAATTTTCTGCTCCAGTTCGGCAACTTCTTTTGCACGCTCCTTTTTCTCAAAATCCAAAACGGATAAATGTTTCTCATGCGTTCCCTTTTTCTCCCACTCAATATCATGCTTTAGCATAATCTCCGCAAGCTGTTCTTTCTCTGCCGCTACCCACTGGTTACGCTCTGTTTCGCTCCTTGTGCCGCCTTTGAAACCAATTTCTGCCAGTGCCTTTTTTAATGACACCCTTGTTTCAAGCCCTCTCTTGCTTCCAGTCGTATAGGGTATAAAATCTATATGCAGATGCGGCGTGGCTTCGTCCATGTGGAGATAGGCAGAAAACACCCTCAATGTGGGATTACGCCGCTTAAAGTCCTGCATATATTCATCAAGTATTTTCGCCGCAAGCTGTCCGTCCTTTGTTTTTGCCCCCATATCGTCCTTGTTGCCTATCTGCAAAATAATCTCATGGAATGGCTTCTCCTGTTTGCCGGAACAGATTTTCTCATAGTAATCATCAATTCGGCGGTCACTTCTGGTCTGCTTCTCATTGTACCGGGCAAGCGCTTCATCAAATAATTCATGGTATACGTCTTTGATATTTTCGTTGCAGTATTCCACATTCAGACAACTCCGCTCCAGGTCAATGTTCTTTGCATGGAACTTTCTGCTGTTGTGGTTGACAGAGCCTTTCCCTGTCATAACGCTGATTGTCCGTTTCAATAAATTTCCCTTTCTCCCTATCGGGTAATGAGCGCCGGATACGGCGCATTGCCTTTGTTACTTTCTGCGAAAGTAACGCAAAAGCACTTTTGACAGGTAAGCCTATCAAAAATGCAACCTGCAAGCAGGTTTTGCGCCCTGCCGGGGGCTTTCCGTCCTTCGGACGGTGGGCGGCTTTTTGCCGCCTTGATACCGCCGCTTCCCTGCTTCCTCCCAACAGCGCAACATTGCAATGTCTATAATTTTTGCAACCTTGCAATCTTCAAGAACGCAATTCCAAGACCGCAAAATTCTAATACTCTGCATTGTTGCGCTGTTACCTTGCCTGTCCGTCACTGTCTGATTTTATCCAGTTCCCAATACCATGTATTGTTTATCCGCTTTGCCCGGACACTTAACTCTTTTTTCGCATTTTCCAGTGTCCGCTTCGATATGCCCTGTTCGTCCGCTAAATTGAAAATCTCATTGCTCTGCATGGCGTTGTTTGTTTCTGCCAGTTCCCGAAGCAGACGCTTCGCCTGTTCCATTTTATTCGCTTTTGGGGCGATACCGCCTAACACTTCATCAGCGGTAATCTCATAATCTCCTAGCCATTGAAAACCGTCCTCCGACAGTGCAAATGCTTTCGGGTGTCCGAATGTCGCAAGGTTATTTTTAATCTGCACCACAGCCCTTATATTTTCTTCTCCCTCAACCCTGCCAACCAAGAGAACGCTTCTTGCGACTGCAAAGAAATCAATCGAACCCATGCCCCGATATGCCGCCTTATTTCCTGCCGCTTTGTTCATATGCCCGACAAGGACAATCGCACACTGGTATTTCTCTGCCAATGCCGCCAACTTCTTTGTCATATCCCTTGCTTCATTCGCACGGTTCATATCCATGCCGCCGCCCAAATAGGCTTGTATTGGGTCTAAAATCAACAGCTTTGCGCCTGTCTTTACAACAGCTTCTTCCAAGCGTTCATCTATCATGGAAAGGGATTTTATCTTTTCATCAATGACCGAGATTTTCTCACAGTCTGCCTTTGCCTGTTCTAACCGGGGCTTTACCGTATCGGCAAGACCGTCCTCCGCACTCTGATAGATGACATTCAAAGGCTCTGTAAGTTTCATTTCACCGTCTAAGCCCTCTCCATTTGTTAGCTTCGCCGCTATGTTCAGCACAAATGTTGTCTTTCCGTCCCCCGGATCGCCTTGTACGATTGTCAGCTTGCCATAGGGGATAAACGGAAACCACAGCCAAGAAACTTCCTGCGACTGTATCTCCGACAATTTAATCAACTGTAATTCTGTTTTTGTTTCTTCCATAAAATGCCCTCCATTTCTGAAAAATCGTTGCCACTGGAAAAAACCTCTGCTATACTTGTATTGTGAGATTGATAACAGAGGTTTTCCAGTTATCACAGCCCTAACAGTTGCCGCTGTCGGGGCTTTTTTCTTCTCCGTTGGTGCTTCCCTGCCACAGATATTTTGCTCCGTCCAACACCCACAGGATAGCTTTCAGCATATCAAGACAGTCATTCCGCATATCTTCCAATCCCTCCAGCGTTAAATCAATCTCTGTCTTTTCAAACTGTTCTGTCACTTCCCGGATATTTGTCTGCATTATCTTTAGTTCCTCTACCAACTGATAAACCAGTTCTTTTTTACCAACCACGCACACCCGGTTATAAATGCAGGAACGGACAAAATAATCTTTCTTAGAAAGTCCGCTTGCTAAAATCTTCGCCTCGATTTCTTCCCTCTCTCTGGGGGAAATGCGAAAGCTGATTGTCGGGTATTTATGCACTCCACTCATTCTTCTTCCTCCCTGCTGTTCTCCATCTCCAATTTATCTGCAAGTTCTCCCTGCTTATTGGGATATAAATGTGAATAGGTATTTAATGTTGTTTCGATTTTCTCATGCCCTAACCGTTCCGCAATCGCTAATGGCGTAAATCCCATTTCCACAAGTAACGAAGCGTGACTATGACGAATATCGTGCAAACGTATTCTTTTTACCCCGGAAGCCTTGATACCTCTGATAATTTCATGCTCCATATAAGATTTTGTAAAACGGAACATTCTTTCGTCTGCCATAATTCCGTATAAATGTGAAATATACTCCTTTAATTCTTCCGTCAAAAATGGCGGTATCGTTATGATACGCTTGCTCTTTGGCGTTTTAGGCGGTGTGATAATGTCCCTGCCCTCTATCCTCTGATAAGATTTATTTACGGAAATGGTGCGCTTCTCTAAATCAATATCATTATAGGTTATAGCAAGTAATTCCCCAATCCTCATGCCCGTCCAGTAAAGGAGCAGGAACGCCATTTTTGTTTCCGGCTTGTTCTCCACAGTCACAAGAAACTGTTTAAACTCCTGCTTCGTCCAAAACTCCTTTTCCCCGGCGTGGCTCCTTCCGATACTCCCGGCTTTTCGGCAAGGATTGTCTTTCAAGTCATAATACCGAACCGCATAATTGAAGATTGCCGACAACTGATTATTGACTGTTTTCAGATACGTTTCCGAATATCCTTTTTTCATCAGTGCATTTTGCCAAGCCCGAATGTCGGAAGCCTTAATCTCATTCATGTTCTTTTTCTTGAAATACGGAATGATTTTCAAATCAATAATGAATTTCTTTGTACGCATGGTATTTTCACGCAGACGGTGTTCCATATCCTCATAATAAATTTGTACGAAGTTTTCAAAATTGATGTCTAAATTCCTCTGCTGCTGTTGCAGGAAGTCACGCTCCCACTGTTCCGCTTCCGCTTTTGTCTTAAATCCCCTCTTGTTCTTCTTGTGGCTTACACCCTGCCAGTCCTTATAATAGAACTGGCAACGCCACATCTTTCCGTCCCTTGTCGCTGACATAAAATCTCTCCTTTCCTACATGGCTACGGTCAGACCGTAGAATTTTTCTCCAAAGTATTTTGTCGGGACTTTACCGCATATTGTCCGATAGCCCTTTGCTTTCAGTTCCTCATTCAGCCCCCGGATAATCTTGTAGGCATAACCAGTTGATACACCAAGCATTTCAGCCGCTTCCTCTGCCGTTACATACATTTTCTTTCCATTCTCCATATAGTCCTGTCCTTTCCTTTTTTATTTTAGGTACACATATGTGACCTTTATGTTTTTATTATACGGTACACTTTTGTGAACGTCAAGTATTTATTTTAAATTTTTATACACAAATGTGTCCTGATGTGATAGAATTTAACTAGGCACTAACGAATATCACAAAAATCGGAGGTATTGGCATGACTACCGGGGAAAAGATTAAACACTTTCGGAATTTGCGCGGCATATCACAGGAAACGCTCGGTCAGCTTTCCGGCATTAATTCCGCCACAATTAAAAAGTATGAGTATGGCATCCGCAATCCAAAGCCCGACCAACTGATGAAAATTGCTAATGCTTTGGGTATCAGTATCAATGTTTTCATGGATTTTGATATAGAAACAGTATCAGATGTATTGTCTTTGATTTTGAAAATGGACGAGCAATTAGATATGAACTTTGAAGCAGAGAAATACGAGGACGGAAGTTTCAATCCCGCTACAATCAAAATATCCTTCAAGAACTCTCTGCTCAATCATAAGCTGGGCGTATACATGAAAGCAAGGGAATTGCAGGAGAACCTTTTGAATGATACGGAACGCTTCTCATCGGAGGAAGAACATCAACGGGCGATTGAAGCACTCTCAAAGGATTTGGACGCTGTTAAGCAGAGTATTCTTGATGACAGCAAGATTGTGAAAAAAGGTGTTAGAGGTATCTCCGTCAAAATATATCCCGAAAATGAGTGATAAAAATTTTGAGCAAAAAGTATTGACTTCCACGTAACGTGATACTGTATTCTTTTCTCATAGGAGCAGAATAGAAATAAGCCGGCAATCTCTGTCTTGCTTCTTCACAAATTTAAGGAGCTGATAAGAATGCGAACCATAAGCCAAGTTGCAGAATTAACAGGCATAAGCACCCGAACACTACAATATTATGACGAAATTGGATTGTTAAAGCCAAGCGAATTGACCGAATCCGGCTATCGCCTATATGATGATGAAGCCTTGCAAAAGCTACAACAAATCCTATTTTTTAAGGAATTGGGATTTAAGCTGAAAGAGATTAAAGAAATTCTGCAAAAACCCGACTTTGACAGAATTAAGGCTTTCAAAAGGCAAAAAGAGTTGCTTTTGCTGAAGCGCAATCGGACAGACAAACTTATACAGCTTCTTAGCCGCTTAGAGAAAGGAGAGCAATGTATGAGTTTTAAGGAATTTGACCTGTCTGATTACATCACCGCTTTAGAGGATTTTAAAAATAACAGCACTGATGATGTTATCAAACATTGGGGAAGCATTGAAAATTTTGATATGTTTATTCAAAAAATTAAAGATGATGAAGCAGAGGTAGCTAAACTTGCCATTCAACAATTCGGCAGTATTGAAAAATACACCGAAGCCATGAAACATAATTTAGAGCATTTCTCTAAACTTATGGAAACACAATTAACGGAAGAAGTAAAAGAAATCGGAAAACAGTCTGATATACTGTATGGCAGATTAGCCGCCAATTTGTCAGAAGATGTTTCTTCCCCTAACATACAATCCATTGTAGATGAACTGTTGCAGCTTGTACAGAAAAACAGTGCTAACGTATCCCTTGATAAGTCCTATATCAATGTTCTTATCGACACATATTCAAGCGATTATATTAAAAGCATGACTGACAGTCAATATGGAAAAGGGGCTTCTGATTATATTGTAAAAGCGTTCCGTTATTACTCGGAGAACAACGTTTCCGAAAACAATTAGAGGCAACAGGCACTCTCTCTAAAAAATATATCCCAGCAACTAATCATTCTCGCTATGCTGAAAAATAGCTTGCCACACTTTAGAGAGCCTTAGTGACATTTGAATTTTCTTGTGATATAGTAGACTTCCACTTTTAAGAAAAGGAGTTGATGATATATGCCACAAATGAACAAAGGCGGTAAATTTATTTTCGGGAAATCACTGATACGAGATGATTTGACAATCCATCTCCCCACACAGGCTCTTACAGAATACAACGCCACAATAGAGAAAAAAGTCTATCTTTTTACTGGAAGCAAAATCACTGGCGGCTTTTGTGTGACAAGAAAAGGATTGTTAGAACCGTCAAAGTTAGGACACATTCTTACTGATAATCCGGCTTTACTGAATTATCAGACCGCAGAGGGCGAATTTGTCAAATACAAAGGGCGGTCATACTGTTGGGTAAATATTTCAGAAAATGGTATAATTCAGCTTAATCAGCAGATATTAGATTTTCTTAATATGAAAATTGGAATGGAACTATTGTCTATCCGAAGCAGTGATATAGCTTTTACAATGGGTGCAACCGGTCCTCTGTTGGAAAGAGCCGACAACTATGAGGGAGAAATTCCTCTTTATTAAAAAGGCAGGTATCATGATACCCACCCAAAGTCCAGTATTCCTCAAATAATTAGAGCCATTTTAGAGCCAAACGGCATAGAACACTCCCGGAAACGCCCTTTTTATCAGCATTTCCGGGATTTTATCCGTTACTCGAACTCTATCGTCCCCGGCGGCTTGCTCGTCAAGTCATACATCACCCGATTCACCCCTTTAACCTCATTAATAATCCTCCCCATCACCTTCTGCAGCACCTCCCAGGGAATCTCCGCACTCTCCGCCGTCATAAAATCAATCGTATTCACCGCACGCAGTGCCACCGCATAATCATACGTCCGCTCATCCCCCATCACTCCCACAGACCGCATATTCGTAAGTGCCGCAAAATACTGGCCAATACTCCTATCCAATCCAGCATTGGCAATCTCCTCTCGGTAAATGGCATCTGCGTCCTGCACAATGCGAACCTTCTCTGCGGTAACTTCACCGATAATGCGGATGCCAAGTCCCGGTCCCGGAAAGGGCTGGCGGTACACCAGATATTCAGGAATCCCCATCTCCAGCCCTGCCTTGCGCACCTCATCCTTGAACAAGTCACGCAGCGGCTCAATAATCTCTTTGAAGTCCACATGCTCCGGCAAACCGCCCACATTGTGATGGGACTTAATCACAGCAGACTCGCCGCCCAGGCCGCTTTCCACCACATCCGGATAAATAGTTCCCTGCACAAGGAAATCCACAGTGCCAATCTTTTTCGCCTCTTCCTCAAACACGCGGATAAATTCCTCACCGATAATTTTGCGTTTCTCTTCCGGCTCAGTAACCCCCGCCAATTTAGAATAATACCGTTCCTGAGCATTGACGCGGATAAAATTCAAATCATACTGACCTTCCGGCCCAAAGACCGCCTCCACTTCATCTCCCTCATTCTTCCGCAGGAGCCCATGATCCACAAACACGCAGGTCAGCTGCTTTCCAATAGCCTTCGCCAGCATGACAGCCGCCACAGAGGAATCTACGCCGCCAGACAATGCACACAATACCTTGCCGTCACCAACTTTCTGGCGAATCTCTTTGATAGAATTTTCCACAAAGGAATCCATGCGCCAAGTGCCCGCGCAACCGCAAACATTACGCACGAAATTATAAATCATCTTCGTCCCCTCCGGCGTATGGAGAACTTCTGGGTGAAATTGAATCACGTACAAGCCTTTTTCTTTATCTTCAGCGGCAGCAACCGGACAGTCCGCCGTATGCGCCGTAATTTCAAATCCAGGGGCCACCTGGGAAATATAGTCAAAATGACTCATCCAGCAAATCGTCTTCTCGGGTACATCCGCAAAAAGAGGGGACGCTTTCTCCAAAAAGACTTCTGTCTTTCCATATTCCCTTACAGGAGCATTTTCCACTCTCCCCCCTAAAATATGCTGCATCAGCTGGGCGCCATAGCACAACCCCAAAACAGGGATGCCTATTTCAAATAATTCTTTCTGATATGTGGGAGCATCCTCTTCAATGCAACTATTGGGGCCTCCGGTTAAAATAATTCCTTTGGGATTCATAGCCTTAATCTGCTCCAAATCAGTGCGATAGGAATAAATCTCACAGAATACATTGCATTCTCTGACGCGCCGGGCCACCAACTGATTATACTGCCCGCCAAAATCAATGACAATCACTTTCTCCTGAGTCATAACTTCCTCCATTCGTTACTATTCTAATCGTTTTCTCCTTCTCCGCTTTTCGTTCCAGTCAAATGCGAAACTGGCCTCCATCACATGCCTGGCACCGCTGCCACCCCAACTTTGCCTACCTTCTAACGAGGCGAACGACTTATTTCTTAATTATAAAATAATCAATTCCTCCTGTCTAGCAAAACTTTCCCTATTGTTTTACCCGCCTGAAAACCTCTCCTATGGCCACCCCAAGCAGCGAAGGCACCAAGGAAAACAGGCACAGGCTCCAGTCCAAGCCATTCCAGGAATTCCATTTTCCATTGCTTATGATATTGGACAATTCAAAAGTGAGAAATCCCAGCAACATCTCCAGCAAGCCCAATATCATAGGAACAATGTATCGCATTCGCCCTCTTCCCGCGCCGTACATTACAGACACTACCAGTGCGCTGGCAGGCAGTAAAACATAAAAGGCCCCCAAGGCATAAATCCCTTCGTTCCCCGTCACCGGTCCCAGCCAAAACCAGCAGAACAATGCCGACCAAACCGCCAGGTAAATAATCAATCCTACATTCTTCTCTAAAACCTTTTTCATTATTATAATCCGCCTTTCTGCAATGCCCTTTTATGATTATACTGCCCATACCAAAATGCTTTTTATGATTGCAACCATAATACTTCCCTTATACGATAGTCAAATACTCCGCTGCAGAGCAACGGGGCATGACATAATTTCTCTTTAGCGACCTTGCGGGAATAAATACTTTACAGAAGATTTACCTATCAGCTTTTCCTCGCGTCAAAGCATCCAAACCCAGCAAATCACTTTTGAACTGCCAGATATTCCTCCATGCATCGCCGCAACCGCTGAAACTGTTCCATTGTCTTGGGATTATCCGAAGAGAATTTCAGCAATTTATGCAGATATCCCTGCTCGTCCACCGCCCTCCTGCTCTCAGGATATACCAGTTCAAATACCAGCGCGGCATGTCCCACGATATTGTCAACGCAGGTCCTCTTCGTGCTGCGCAGGATGGCATGCCGTTCGAAAAACTGTCCCATCACCGCCTCAGTCACCTCAGCCTGTCGGAGTTCGCCAGCAGTCACATCATAAATCACCTCCATGGGCACATCTTGATTTACCTTCAAGATATCTACTTTATCCCCATCACGCAAAATATCGCAAAACATTCTCGTGCGGGCATTCAGTCCATCCTCCACCCGATATGCGCTGTGATTCCAGATTGCCTTATAAATAATATAAATATCTTCATTGCATTCCATATGCTTTCCGGCAAAATATTCTGCATGATTCAAAACATTCCCCATATCTGGCGTGATTTCTATATAATCTGCCAATCTTTCCTGATTAAATAGAATTTCTATGGCAAAATGCGCATGGTCAATACTGTCCGCATCAGAAAAAGTCCCATATTGGCGCAATTGTTCAAACCTGCCCACGTCATGGAGCATTCCCAGAAGCCATGCCAGATCCACATCCTCCACAGGCAAATCCAGGCTCCTGGCAATCCGGTCGCACAGCCCCGCCACCCGATACGTATGGTCAATCTTTAACTTAATCTTGCCATCCGAGGCATCATAATGGCTGGCATACTCCGCAAAGGCATCTTTTACCCTCTGTCTATCTATTTCCATAAAACCATGCCCTTCCATGTCCTGCAGCATCTGAGCCGCAGGCAAAAAATATGCAAAGCAACTATGCTTTTGCTTTTGCAAACATAACTTGCTCTATCCCCAAGATTTGAAAACACCGATGCCCGGAATCGGGCATCGGTGCGATTTCCTATGTATAGCATCCTATTTTCCAGGAATAAGTCTAGCAATCCTTCCCGCAAACTCATTAAAGTTCTGTGTCTGAAGTATTACCTTGCCAGGTCCCGTCAATTTGGTCAGGAAAAGCCCCTCGCCGCCCAGGAAAATATTCTTCAAGCCCTTTACCGTCTCTATCTCATAGGACACGGTCTTCTCAAATCCTACCACATTTCCAGTATCAACCTTGATTACCTCTCCCGGCGCCAATTCTTTGATTACCTTGTCACCGTCAATCTCTAGGAATACCATCCCCTGTCCGGAAATGTCTTGCAGGATAAATCCCTCGCCGCCGAAAAATCCAGCAGAAAATTTCTTCGTAAAGGTTATATTCAGATTCACTCCCGGCTCTGCACAGAGAAATGCGCCCTTCTGGCAAATCAGTCCACCGCACTCCCCGATATTTACAGGCAGAATCTCCCCTGCCACAGTGGATGCAAAAGCAATCATTGCCCCCGGCGCCTTGGCAGTATAGTTTGCCATGAACATGGACTCTCCCGCAAACATGCGCCCAACACCTTTCAGGATTCCCCCATTCGTGTTGGTATTCATCTCAACTCCTTCTGACATCCAAGCCATTCCTCCAGACTGGGTATACATGGACTCTCCCGCCCTGTCAAAAAGTACCTCCACCGCTGGCATTGTACTTCCAATTACTTTATACTGCATAGTTCCTCCTTCCAGCACGCTGTGCTTCTTTTTCATTTTACGTGAAATTCTTCTATGATATTACACGCATCATATACCTGGATTATAACACATTTTCCCATAAGATACCAAGATAAAATTTGCAATACGCACATAGCAGATACCTATCGCGCTCCCCTTCCCTCCGGGACTTTTCCTTTGCTTCAAAGCCTGTTAGAATGGGTCTGTTAGGCAAAAAAATCCAGCCCCTTGCCAAAGGCAAACTTTCCCGGGCTGGATTTAGTTATTTCAGGTCTTCCTGCGAACAGTAGTCCCGCCATGAGGCTTCCTGCAATCTATAGCCACATTTTTTCCTGTCATCGCAAGAGCAGCATAGGGTCCACAGTCTCCTTCCCCTCTTTTACCTGGAAATATAAATTGCTTCCCTCTTCCGCATAATATTTCGTGGGCTTGGCAATCTTCCCAATCGACTGCCCCTCTTTTACGTCATCCCCTTTTTTTACAGACACATCTTTTAACTGGCCATAGATTACCGTATACTCGTCACCTATTTCCATAGTGACCATCTGCCCAAGTTCGTCGTCCTTCGTGACAGATACCACGCGCCCGCTGGCAGCGGCTTTCACCCCGGCACCCTCTTTTGCGCCAATTACCAGCCCCGGATTGTATTTGTACTGTGCCAATGTCTTGAAGTAAATCGTCTTGCTCATGCTATATTTCATTAGCACGTCGCCTTTTACCGGCCAAAGCAATCCCTTCTCTTCGTTAAATGTATACTTTTTTGCCGCATTTGCAGAAGCCGGCTTGGCTTCCCTGGATTTGGCCTTCTGGGCTGCCAGTTTTTCTGCCGCCTCCCTTTTTGCCTTCTCAGCCTTCTCCTTGGCCTCTGCCCTCGCCTTCTTCGCCTCTTCTTTCGCTATCTGCTTAGGCGTTTTGCCCGGCGTTGAGACAGCGGTAGGCATAGGCGTGATATTGGCATTTGCCTGGGCAGACTGCTCCTTGGATGCGTCATTCCCCGCCGGAGTGCTTTCCGGCATCTCCGTGGCTATCTCCGCCAACATTTTATCTGCACCATTTTTGCCACTCTTCTGATAAAAAACCACACCTGCTGCCATTACACCCACCAAAAGTACACAGGCTGAAAAATAAAAACCTTTTGACTTCCACCAGGATTCCTTTTCCTCGAACATTTGCGCATTCCTCCATTTCATTAAAATATGTCTGGTATTATTCTTGACAGATAATCTTCTTTTATTCACTGGAATTTATAGGAATCCAACGGCAGATTTTCTTTGACGATAACAGCATATCCTATTATAATAATTTTTATCATTTGAGAAAATTTTCGCAGCAGATAAGGAAATTTCGCCCATGCCATATACGAAACAAATTGAATCATCCCCGAATATTATTGAAATTACAGATTTTTCTGCGCCAGGGCTAGATGTCTATGCCCGCAACACGGAAGCCCAGCTGCTAAACCGTCATGAGCCCCACAGAGGGCTGTTCATCGCAGAGAGTCCCAAAGTGGTAGAGCGGGCCTTAGACGCAGGCTGCGTTCCCGTGTCCCTCCTGCTAGAACGAAAGCATATCCACGGCGAGGCCAGGGAATTGATTTTCCGCTGCGGGAAAATTCCCATATACACCGCAGATTACCATATCCTGACAAAGCGGTAGCATTTTGGCAGTTGGGAAATCGGAAAAATAATATCTTGCCTTCTTGAATATAATACGGTATACTGGTTTTGTATTAGGGAGTAACTTGCATATATGATATGTTATGTGTTTCGTCAGTACGGGAATTTTCCCCGGAACACATTGTAAAAAGTGAGACTATTACTGTTATTTTATTACAGTATTTGTCTCACTTTTTTTACATATTTATAAATTTCGCTACAGGGCAGCCCCCTGCCAGCCAAGAAATCTGAAGAATTCAACTTCTTTTAGATGATCCTGCAAGGGGATGCGCTGCGTTCCTTTTAATTTGCAAATCACTCCGTCAATGATGCAATGAAGCAATAGTCTAAGAGATTCTATGGAAAGGGGAAATGAATATGTTTTTATTTGATGCAGTTATTTTAGCCGTGGGTTTCGCCGCCCTAATCAAAGGTGCAGATTTATTCGTGGATGGAAGTTCCGCATTAGCCAGATACTTCAAGGTACCTGGCGTGATAATCGGGCTGACCATTGTCGCCTTAGGAACCAGCGCTCCCGAACTGGCAGTCAGCACTTCCGCAGCACTGCAGGGTTCAAATGAAATCGCTCTCAGCAATGTGGTGGGTTCCAATATTTTCAACCTGCTGTGCGTGCTGGGAATATGCGCAATCATCCATCCAGTGCCTGTTGACTCTGCCTTTCTCCGAAGAGATTTTCCCATATCCATAGCCGCAACATTTTTTATCTTGATTGCCACAGGCCTTTCTACTATTCTTTCTGGAAGATTGTTCCGTCTCGAAATGGAAGCGACGGCCGGCTATGTAAGCAGGGCGACGAGCATAGTAATCCTGCTGGCATTCCTTTCATACATGGTGTATTTAATCCATGACGCAAGAAAGCATCCAGAAGGGACAGAGGAGGGGGAGCATCTGCCTCTGTGGAAATGTTTCGCCCTGATTGCCCTGGGTCTGGCATTGGTCATAGCAGGCGGGCAGGGAGTAGTCTTTGGCGCAAAAGAAATTGCCAGAACATTGGGGATGTCCGAGACGTTGATTGGGCTGACAGTGGTTGCCATCGGCACCTCTCTGCCAGAACTGGCCACTTCGATGATTGCCGCCAAAAAGGGAGAGACCGGGCTTGCAGTGGGAAATGTAATCGGCTCCAATATCTTCAACCTGCTCTTTATCCTTGGAATATCAGCGGCAATACACCCCATCGGGGTAAATGCCGCCTCCATTTATGATCTGATCATATTGGCCTCCGTCAGCATCCTCTGCCTTATTTTTTCCTTTACGAGAAAGGCAATTAGCCGCCTGGAAGGAATCATTATGATTTGCCTTTACATTGGCTGCGTAATCTTTGCCGCAATCCGATAGCCAGAAGAATAATGAAGTGGCACATTTTACATTCATGGCATTCTGATGTATAATGTATTCTATCGTTGCGAAAATTGCGACCCAATCAAGAATTGATTTCCCGATACGCGGAAAATTAAGTTGCCACTTGATCTTCGTTGCATTAGCCATTGAAATGATAATCCACAACCAGAAAGGCATTGTATATGAATGTGATAGAAATAAATCATCTGACAAAAAATTACGGAAAGCATCGGGGAGTTTCGGATGTGAGCTTTTATGTAGAAAAGGGAGATATCTTTGGATTTCTAGGGCCTAACGGAGCCGGAAAATCCACCACGATCCGGTCTATGCTCGGACTGATCCAATTCCAGAAGGGCAGCATTGATATTTTTGGAAAGGATATCAGGAGATATCGGGAAAGCATTCTGGAAGAGGTGGGCTACATGCCCTCTGAAGCCATGTTCTATCCCAATATGAAGGTCAGAGACATTATTCATATGGCGGCCAGGGCGAGAAATCGGAACTGCTCCTCAGAAGCCAGAAAATTATGCGACTGCCTGCAAGTAGACCTGGATAAGAAAATCAGCGACCTGTCTCTGGGAAACCGCAAGAAAGTGAGCATTGTGTGCGCTATGCAGCACAAGCCAAAACTATATATTTTTGATGAACCCACCAGCGGGTTAGACCCGCTGATGCAGACGGAATTTTTTAATCTGATTCATGAATATGTACGCCAAGGCGCAACCTGCATGCTTTCCACCCACGTTCTCTCGGAAGTCAAGCAGCACTGCAAAAATGTGGCCATCATGAAAGAGGGCAAACTGCAGCGAGTGGACGCAGTGGCAAATATCACGAAGACAAACGCCAAGCGAATCCAGATGGTCAAAGACGGACGGCGGGAAGATTTCCTATATGAAGGCGTTCTAAACGCACTGTTTCGGGAATTGGCAACACATGACATCTCAGACATCCTAATTCAAGAACCATCTCTGGACGAGATTTTCATGCATTATTACCAAAATTAAGCGTTTTAGGTTTTGCATATATTGTATTTGCGGCATCACCCGCTATTGGCGCAACCTAGTTTGCAGGAAACAGAAAGGCATGGGATTTATTATGCGAACGATATATACTCATGAAATAAAAAATTCAATCAAGGCACTATTCATATGGTTTATCTGCGTGGGCAGCATGGGGTTCGCCTGCATCTTGCTTTTTGCCAGCATGAAAGAAAGCATGGAAAGCATAGCGGAGAGTTTTGCCTCTATGGGGGCATTTTCCGATGCCTTCGGCATGAGCCAATTAAGCATGGCCACCCTTCCAGGATTCTATGCCACCGAAGTAGGTGCGATCCAAGGGCTTGGGGGAGCCATGTTTGCCGCTATCATCAGCACGTCCATGCTATCCAAGGAGGAGGACGGACATACCAGCGAATTCCTCTTATCCCTCCCCATCTCCCGAAGAAAGACAGTCGCTGCCAAATGGTGCGCCACTGCCACGCTGATTTTCCTCTTCCAAATCCTCTGCGTCGCGCTATATCTTCTGGGAATTTTAATACTGGGGGAAAAGATGCCCATGGACAAATTTTTTCAGTTCCACGCCTTCCAGTTTTTAATGAATCTGGAACTTGGAGCCATCTGTTACGGACTATCCGCATTCATGAAAAAGAATAAAATAGGACTGGGCCTTGGCATCGTGCTATTCTTCTATGCCTACGACCTCATCGCCCGGGTAGTGCCAGACCTATCCGACAGCAAGTTTCTGAGCCCATATTCCTACGCCAATCCCTCCGTTATTTTCAGCGGGGGAGACCCAGACAAAACAGCCCTTGTCTTTGGCATGGCAATCCTATTAGTGGCAATTGCCACGGCTCATATAGTATATGCCAAAAGAGACCTGGCAGCATAGCTTTTTCTGACAAGCGGTCATCTCCAGAACGATGCAAAAGGAACGGCAACGCAAAAAAGGACTGTCGCACCCATCTAGCCAATCGGTGCGACAGTCCTTTTATCCCACTGCCGAAGCAGTTTCAAATGCCTCTTTATAACTTAATACTTTATTAATGTAATTCTTGCAATAGGAGGGAATGCCTCCATGCCTCTTCACTGCGCCGCTCCCTGCATTGTAGGCGGCCAATGCCAGACGCACATTTCCATTGAACTCTTTTAACTTCTGCTTGATGCACTTTGCCCCGCCCATAATATTCTGCTCAGGGTCAAATACGTCCTTCACGCCCAAACTCCTAGCCGTGACTGGCATCAACTGCATCACGCCCTTGGCTCCCGCACTGGAAACATCCTTGGCGTTAAAGTTGGACTCTGCCTTTGCGATGGCCTTCAGAAGGCTCTCGGACACGCCATACCGCTGTGCGGCCTTTTTAAAATAGGCATCATACTTTGTCTTCTTCATAGAAGTAGCCGAAGTAGTCTTCTCAGCCGAGGAATCCGTCTCCTTTGCCTCTTCTGTCACATCTACATAGACAATATTCTTTCCCGTAACGGGATCCCTGTACATGACTTTCTGATCCCCCGCATTCCGGGCATCCACCGTCTCGCTGGCATCCTTAGCCGTATTGGCATCGGCCTGGCTGCCATTCTCTTCCTTCGCATCACCTTCCGATGCGCCCTGCACGCCGGCAGCCGTCTGCTCGCTATTCAATACCGTATCAAATGGAATCAGCGTGGTCACGCCTTTTTCCTTCGCCGAATAGGCCACCAATGGCTTAATGTGCAAATACGAAACGCTCTGTATCATGGCTATTCCCCTTTCTGCCCCTGCAGGACAAAATCTCCATCCTTTATATTATACTTCTTTTCAGCCTGTCTGTCCATCCCCAAATTTTTCTCGCGCCTCCCTGCCCAAACAAGTCAGCGGCCAGCATCTGCCCCTGCCTTCATGGCAAACAGCTGGGAAAGAGTAAGGTCATTGCATGCCGCCTGCGTGTGCTTCTGCTGCACTCTAGAAGATTTTCCATCAATCGGCTCCGGAAGGGTCCGTATCGTCCTGCCTTCAATATCCATTTTTCTCGCACTGGATTCCCCATCCTCCGCATAAGCCGAGGTTGCCTCTTTCGCCATGACTACCTTATCTTCTACATGAGCCGAAACCACCTTTCTCGCTCTCCTGTCTCCATCCTCCACATGGGCCGGAACCGCTTCCCTCGCTCCCCTATCTCCGTCCTCCACATGGGCCGGAACCACTTCCCTCGCTCTCTTATCCCCATCCTCCACACGGGCCGGAACCACTTTCCTCGCCTTCCTATCTCCGTCCTCCACATATGCAGGAACCACTTCCCTCGCTCTCCCGTCTCCATCTTTCACGCATATGAAAGCCCCTTCGCCCTCCCGAACATGAAGACGGCTGGGAAAAGTCACCTCTGCCTGCTTCACCTTGCAAACCCTAGCCATTTCGCCAGAAGCAACCTCTTCTATGGGCACCCGAGGCTTCCCTGAGATAGGCTTCTTGACCTCTGCCTTTTTCCAAGAAACGACCTTTGCTCTCTTCCCCTCTTGCACCATGACGCCCCCCTTCCGACAATTCTATATTTTATTCCTCTGTAACTTCCTAAAAGGTGTCAGAATCTGATGCGCAACCGCAACCATTCTGATATTTTTTAAAATCACTGCTAATAGTAACAAAAGTATAGCATATTTCTAAAAACTCGTCTATTTCTGCCTTGCAATTTATTCATCAAAAAAGTACAATGATATTATTAGCAAATGCCAGTTTAATCAGTTTTCTGTCCGCGCACTGCCGGACGCAAAGTTGCCGTTTCTTCAAAAAGCAGTGCAGAAATGAGGATTGATATGGAAAAAGCCATTGCAACATTGAAAGACTGGGTGGCAGAAAGCCAGAAGATCGTATTTTTTGGCGGGGCGGGAGTAAGCACGGAGAGCGGTATCCCCGATTTTCGCAGCGTAGACGGACTATACCACCAGAAATACGATGATCCCCCGGAGACGATTTTAAGCCATTCTTTCTTTTTAAGAAATGCAGAGAAATTTTTTGACTTTTACCGGGATAAGATGATCTACCCCGATGCCAGCCCCAATATCACTCATGAAAAACTGGCAGAATGGGAGAGAGCAGGAAAACTTTCCGGAATTGTCACCCAGAATATTGACGGTCTGCACCAGGCTGCGGGAAACGAAAAAGTATATGAACTTCACGGCTCCATCCACCGTAATTATTGTATGAAATGCCATCAATTTTATCCGCTGGAGGCTATTCAGAAAAGTACGGGAATCCCCCGATGCGCCTGTGGCGGCATCATCAAGCCAGACGTGGTGCTCTATGAGGAAGGGCTGGACAATGATACCATAGAGGGAGCCGTGAATGCCATTTCCCATGCGGACCTGATGATCGTGGGCGGGACTTCCCTGGCCGTTTACCCCGCAGCAGGCATGCTACAGTATTTCCACGGTAAACATATCGTTTTCATCAACAAAGCCCCTACCCCCTTCGACAAAAATGCAGACCTGCTTCTGCAGATGGGATTGGGGGAAGTATTTGAAAACCTGTAGTTAAATTCACATAAGCAATAGAACAATTTATAAAAGCATTGTCAATAGAAAGGAGTTTATCATGCAGTATTCATATAAGACCAAGGGAACCTGTTCCCAGCAGATTAATTTCAAGCTAGAGGGAGATATCGTGACAGACATCCAATTTGTAGGGGGATGCAATGGCAACACCAAAGGCGTTGCCGCTCTCTGCGAGGGTCTGACCGTGGATGAGATCGAGACCCGCCTGAAAGGAATCCAGTGCGGCGTCAAGGGAACTTCCTGCGTTGACCAGCTGGCACTGGCCGTAAGGGAAGCCCTGACCTCCGTTAAAGCCTAGAAATCCCTGTTCAGGCAAGGCCCAAACTCTCGAAATCCGTCCTCGTAAAGCGGTGGTAGGTGACATGATCTCCCTCCACGCTGATGCAATAGATAAATTCATCCGGCAAGCCATCCTGAAAGTAGACCAGATAGTCAAATTCTCCATGGCTTGTCGATTCTACATGAACACAGTCAGAATATTTGCGAAAGACAGCCAGCAAATCCTCAAAGTCATGCCCATGCCCTGAGACCGTTTCTATTAATTCTCTGATAAATGCATAATCCTCTATATGCTCATGGACGTATTTTCCCACTCGAGGCGGCAGGCATAGGCAAAATCTGCCATCCATTTCCGTCACTTCCACCACTCCGTACTTTTCCCTGGCATCGTGAAAGAACTTCCCCAAAAGGCTGACCATCTCCGGGGCATCATGCGCCACTCCCAGCAAACCATTCAGAGATTCCAAGGGATAATACAACCGAACGCTCTCCTCTAAGTATCCCAGTTTTATTTGCTGTTCCGCAATCATATCCTGTATATTCCTCTCTAATTTCTCAAACATATCTTCTGCCTCCGCTCTAAAATAGTTATAGATGCTTGTTTGCATCCAGCTATGATATTGAAAAGGGCACCGTCTGTTCCGGTGCCCTGTAATTATTTCTGATTCCTCGCCGCCAATGCCGGCCATTTTTACATCATGCCGCTGAATACTCCCTGCATCGTAGGATTTCTAGAAGGTGCATCTTTTGTCTTGTAAGATATTGCTGCCTTCTTCTGCAAATCCACATTTTGTACGTTAGAAACACTCTGGCTCTGCTGCGTCGTCGCCTCTTTCTCTCTCGAAATATCCTTGCCAGCCGGCTGTCTGACATCTTCTTCCTTGCGATAAGCTTCCTCTTGGCCATCGGTCTGAGATTCCTTTAACTGCTCCATCTCTTCCTGGCGTTTTTTCAGTGCTTCCAGCTGGTCTAGCAAGAACGTGTCCTGATCCTTTTTCTTCTTATAATGCTCTGTCTCCTGATACGCCCTTTGCGTGCCCGCCAGATGGCCCACCCGCCGACCCATGATAATCCCATTGGAGCCGCTCTCTCTCACGGCCGTCTGCACTGCTCCAAAATAGTGTCCCATCACTTCGGATTTCGTCTGGGCAAGCTGCATCCTCCTGAGAAGCCTGTCATTCTCCTCCTTATCCGGCCCGGTTTCCGCAGTAATGGCATTTTTCGCAATCTGCCGCCTTCCACTCTCTGTCTCCGTAACTTTCTGAAGATTCTGGACTTTCATCTGTCTGTCCGAGGTCAAGAAATTATTTGGAAAGGAAATATTCATAAAACCTCCTCCTTTCTGCCTTATTCCGTTATATCTTATACTCTATTGTAACCTCTTTAGATGTTAAAGTCAAATCTTCCGCCAATTCTCGCCTGCTCTTCCGGCTTAATCTTCGTCCAGTCAACCGCCCTGATCTGGGCCAGCAAATCCTCTGCCGTATCTGCCTTGAGTGACACCTTCTGGGTGGTATGGGGAATGTGGGGCTGCCCCCTTCTCGCTGCCTCTTCCTGCTTGGCGGCCCTCTCCTTGGCCTCCTCTTCCTCAGTCCTCCTATTCTCCCTCGTCTTCTCTATGTGCTCTCTCTGACGCTCTCCCATTCTCTCCAGTTCCGCAAAATAAGTAACCTTGCCGTCCTTGTCAATGGTGATGCCAATATTCTTTACATCCTTCCCCTCTTCCTGCAATTTTTCCTTAATGCTATCCAAATCCGTGGTTGCGTCAGATAAAATTGACAGATATTTCTCCTTCATCTCGGAATCTGCAGCCATCTCTTCTAAGGTCTCAGGATCAATCAGCACGCTATATTCCTTGGTGCCTCTAGAAAGATAATACTGCGCCTCTTCTTCCGATGCATAGTCAGCCACGATAAAATCCATATTGCCATATGTCTTCTGCAATTCCTCCAAAAGCTTCTGCGCCTTGTCGCTCAGTTTCACCTGATTCTTTTCAGATGCGCTAGACTTCTCAGACCGGGAAGCACTGCCGCTCTCCTTCGATTTCCTGTCATTCCTGGTTGTTGCGTCATAATAGTTTTTTTGATTTTGGTATACTCCGTATCCTTCAATAAAACTCATACTCTCGCCCTCCTTTGCGATCAGTATCCATGTAGGCTCAAAAAAGGAGCCAATTCCATTTATCTAGTAAATGTATCGGCTCCTTGTTCTAAATACTTAATAGGATATTTCCATTCACAGCAACAATAAAATCTATATATTACTCTTTCACTCCACCCAGCGCAACGCCTTCTATAATATATCTTGACAGGAACAGATATACGAGAATGATTGGCACGATGGCGATCAGAATCAGCATATACACCTTGCCCATGTCAAACTTCAAAAAATCCGCGCTTCTCAAGGAAGCAATCATGATTGGCAGCGTCTGCTTTTTCTTTGACGTTATCACCAAAGCGGGAACAAAGTAATTATTCCAAGATGTCACGAAAGAAAAGATTGCCTGCACCGCTACCGCCGGCTTCATAATCGGAATCACGATGGAATTAAAGGTTCTAAACTCCCCCGTGCCATCAATCCTGGCCGCTTCCACCAATTCCATAGGCAATGCGGACTGCATGTAACTGTACATAAAGTAGAACACGGACGGTGCCGCAATCGCAGGCACAATCAGCGGAACCAATGTGTCATTCAGATGCATCCCCGTAACCAGGCGCAGGAAGCCAAGGGCGCATACCTGGGTAGGCATGACGAGAATCATCATGATAAATGCAAAGGCGGGCTTTTTCAATTTAAAGTCATAAGCATACAGCCCATATGCCGTCATCGCCGAAAAATATGTGCTCAGCGCAGCACATCCGGCGGAGACGAGCAAGCTGTTGCCAATGCCATATAAGATAGGTATATTGGCATCGTTAAGCACATTTTTCAAATTCGCCATAAAGTTTGAACCAGGCAGAAATGAAAATCCTTTCTGCAAGTCTAAATGCGTCCTTGTGGCATTGACAATCAGGATATAGAAAAAGAACAAGCACAATATTGCCAAAAACGCCAGCACAACATGCACAATGATTTCGCGCACTGTGGATTTCTTTAATTTCATGATGCCTTCGCCCCCCTTCTCTCACGCTTAGCCTTCTTTGCCGCAGCCTTCGACCCATCCAAATCGTTAGAATTCATCATTTTATATACGAAGAAGCACAGAACCGCGCTGACAATGAACAAGCACACGGACAGCGCGCCAGCCATGCCATAGTTCTTGCTGCTCAGATGGCTGTTCAGATACATAATCAGCGTCATAGACGTTCTGTCCGGCGTTCCGGCCCCACCTGTCAAGATCTGCGGCACGTCGAACATCTGCAGTCCGCCAATCATCGAGGTAATCAGCGTGTATCCCAGAACCGGCTTAATCAGCGGCAGGGTAATCTTAAAGAAGATCTGCCTGTGGGTGCATCCGTCCAGTTCCGCCGCCTCGAACAGCGAGGGATTGATTCCCATCACCGCCGCCATCAGCATGATCGTCGTGCTGCCAAACCACATCAGGAAATTCATCAGGCCAATCAGCCCACGGGTGCCTCCCACCGTGGCCATGAACCTGATCGGGCCATCTACGATGCCATGGTCTACCAGGAAGGAGTTGATCGGGCCGCTGTCTGAAAACAGCGTGAAAAACAGCATGGAGAATGCAGCCGCCATAATCAGGTTGGGAAGATATATCACCACTTTGAAAAACTGCTTTCCCCGAATTTTCAGCCTGGCATCCGTAAACCACGCCGCCAGCAATAGCGACACGATAATCTGGGGTACAAATCCTATAATCCAAAGTATGAACGTGTTTGACGCATACTTTGGCAGGTCCGTGGTAAAAAGTTCCTTGTAATTATGTACCCCCACAAAGTTTGGTCCTATCTCCTTCAATCCCGAGCGATAATATTCAAAAAAACTATAGCGAATCGTATCTACCAAGGGAATAAAGGAAAATATAAAGAAGGTGACAAAAAATGGCAAGATAAAGATATATCCCCATTTCGCATAATTTACCTTCTTCTTAGAAGACTTTCCATTCATCTCTATCATCCCTTTCATTCAAAGGGGCGGAGCGCATCCGCCCCCTCCTGCAGATTCCTGCATTATTCAGGCCACACGACTTCCTTGATATCAGGATATACTTCCTTGATTGATGCCTCGAAGTTTTTCTTGGCAGTATCAAAATCCACATTTCCGTTAAAGTAATCCTTGAATGCGTTCTGAATCTTCTCGTTGCAGCCCTGGTCATAAGGAGATACATTGCTCATATCAATCTTGGGAGCCACATCGGAGAACAGCGCCACGTGATTCTGCCCTCCCAAGAATTCTGACTTGAATCCGGCAGACTCTGCAATTTCCTTCATGCCGGAAACAGTATTCGTGTAATCCTGAATCTCCTGATTCAGCGTCATCTCCTTCATGATATCCTTGGTGCAAGTGAGCTTCTTCATGATGTCCTTAACGGTATCTACATTGTCCGTACCGTTTGCGGCCACGAGCCATGTGCCGCCCCAGTAATACGGCTGCGGTCCATTGCATACCGCCCAGTCTCCCTTGCCTTCCTCGCCGGCATTCTCAACCAGGGTAAAGTTGATGCCCCATGTGGAATAGAAGAAGCCGAACACTTTCGCATCCACGCCCTGATCCTTTACCCACGCATCGTCCCAAAGCGTTGTCTTATTATTGTATCCGCTGTCTGTAAATGCCTTGGTCTGCTCGATCCAGTTCATAATATTTTTGTCAACTGTAACCGTGGTACCATCCGCCCAAGGCTTTTCCACATTATTGGAAAACACTCGGAAGGAATCATCGTAACCGGAAAGCATCTTATATCCCTTGTCTTTTGCCTTCGCCGCAACATCGCTGAATTTCTGCCAGTCGGACAGCGCCGCCTGAACCTTCTCCGGCTCATCCGTTCCCAGGACGGCCTTCGCTATAGAGCGCCGATATGCAAACAATCCCGGAGCCGCCTGCCATGAAGTCGCCCGCTGCTGTCCCTTCCCATCGGTAACGATATCCTTCGTGTACTGGTACTGGTCAGCGAGATCCTGGTCGCTAAGCCCCACATCTGAAAGGGGCATGGCAACGTCCGCATCTTCATCCACATATTTCAGCGCATAATCCGCCTCAATCAAAAACATATCAATCTTGTCATCCGCCGAAGCATCTGCCTGCACCTTCAAAGCCTCATCCAGCTTATTCTGGTACACATTATCTTTATTCGGATGGATCGTCCATTTCACCGTGGTACCGTCCTTTAACGTGGTAGTTGACTTATCCTTTGCAACGGTCTCCACTTCTGGATAATAGTCGTTAAATCGACTCTGGAACTCGTCATTCCAGCACCAGATGTTAAGTACCTTCTTCCCGCTCTCGTCCGATGTTCCGCATCCTGACAAAATGCCCGCTACCATGGACGAAACAAGCAACATGCTAAGCAATTTCTTCTTCATAGCTTCTTACCTCCTGTAAATAAATTTTTGCGAGGATGTAGCATCCTCTGAATCTAATATCATTATATCTTTTCAGAATGTCACATTATACAAAAATAATTACTTATTTATCATAAAAATGACCTGATTGGCATGCAGGCCATCATGAAAATACATCTACATGCATGAATAATCCCGGCCAAAGCATAAGCATACTTTCCATGTCACGACATTACCAGCTCTATTTCCGTCTCCTGCGTCATCAACTCTTCCGGAATATATGCAGCCTCCATTTCAACTCCATTCACAAACAATGCCTTGCAGCCTGATTCCGCATGGCCCGGATTCCTGACGGCAATATGCAGACGCTTTCCCCTGAAATCCTTTTCTATCTCGAAGGCTTCCCATTCTTTCGGAATGGAAGGGGCTATGCGCAATCCGCCAAAATCGGGGCGCATGCCCAAAATCCCCTCAACGCAGCCAACCATGACGGTGGATGCCGTTCCCGTCAGCCAATGCACGTGGGAGCGTCCAAAATGGGGGCTTGCCTTCCCCTCCGTAAACTGCCCGTAACAGTAAGGCTCCAGCCTGCGAATCTCCGCCCTGTCATTCTGGGCCGCCGGGGCGTTTTCCATGAAGTATTGGAATGCCCGTTCCCCATTCCCCCGCAAAGCCTCCGCAAGAATAATCCATCCCTGGGACTGGGAGAAAATTCCCGCATTTTCCTTCACGCCCTGATTATAAATCACGGCCAGCGCGCCATCAAAAGCGCTCCGATGATAGGGCGGATCCATCAGGAGAAGCCCATACTCCGTATTCAGGCGCTCATGAACCATGTCCAGAGCCAAATCAGCCTGCTCGTCCGTGGCCAGCCCGCTGATAACGGACCAACTCTGGGGGTTCAGCCACATATTCGCCTCCGCTCCCTCCCTGTTCCCAATCACCTCGCCTCGCTCCGTAAACCCGCGGATAAAGCGATCCTGATCCCAGCATAGTTCCAGAATCAGCTTTCCCATATGATCCTGGATTGCCGCAAGCCTCTTGGCATATTCCCCGTCTCCCTTGTATTCCGCAAAATCTTTCATGACTGACAGGGCATAATAGAACTGGAAGGCCACGAAGCTTGATTCTCCCTGCTTTCCCAGCCTGAGACAATCATTCCAGTCCGCATATAATCCGGCAGGCATCCCATGAATCCCCAGATGGCTTAAGGAAAAATCAATCCCTCTCTTTAAATGCTCATACACCGTACCTTCGTCCTGATCGGCAAAGGGAATGACCTCATCAATGAAAGAAAGATTCCCTGATTCCGCAATATATTTATATATGGTGGGGAACAGCCACAGCGCATCGTCCGCGCGATACTCGGGATGCCCCGTCTCCTCCACATAGGAAGCATCTTCCGGCGTATCCTCATGCCCCGGATTATGGGTAAATTTCACAAGGGGCAGCCCGCCGCCGTGGTGAACCTGGGCCGAGAGCATGAAGCGAATCTTTTCCAGAGCCATGTCCGGCTCCAAGTGGATGATTCCCTGGATATCCTGCACCGTATCCCGATACCCATATCCATTCCGCAATCCGCAGTAAACAAAGGATGCGGCCCTGGACCAGATAAACGTCATAAAGCAGTTGTAAGCATTCCAGGTATTGACCATCGTATCAAATTCTTTGCTGGGCGTCTTAACCTGGAAATGAGAAAGCTTCTGATGCCAGTATGCCGCTATTTCATCCAAATCTTTCCTGCAAGCCTCCTTCGGATTCCGATATTTCCTTAAAATCATGTCTGCCTCTGCGTCATATTTCATTCCCAAAATAAATACCACATTCTTTGTCTCTCCAGGAGCCAGAACGATAGAAGCAGAAAGCGCGCCGCATCCATTTTCATTGTAACCCAGCTCCCCGTCCAAAGTTCCCCGAGCCACGCCTTCCGGATCTCCATATCCATGGTACCGCCCCAGGAAGGCTTCCCTGTCCCCGCAATAGGAAGACACCTTCTGCCCCTCCAAACCAAAAAAACGCTCCGTAACCTTTTTGCCATCGACTTCCTCTCCCTCGCCTATCTCGTCCAGATTTCCATGGAGGATCTGGCATATCCTGTTTCCCCGAAATTCAGACTTGGTGATGTACTGGGAATACTGCAGGTTCACCTGATCCTGCTCATAGTTGTCATGGTTGGTAAACTCCGCATACCCCGTGACAGTCAGCGTTCTTTCTGCCTGGGACGCATTTGTCAGGCTCACGCTCCAAACCTCATAGCATTGATTCAGCGGTACATAATAAGTCGCTTCCGAATGAATCTTGCTGTAATCTGCAATCATCTTGGTATAACCCAACCCATGACGACATTCGCTCTTGTATTCCGACAAAGGCTTGCCCACCGGCTGCCATGATGCCGACCAGTAATTTTCGCTATCGCAGTCCCTAATATAGATATACCGCCCAGGCTGGTCAGAGCCGTTGAAAACATAGCGGAGGATCCTGCCGTTCGCCCCCGACTTTACAAAACTGTAACCCCCGGCCTGATTAGATATAATTGCCCCATATTCCGGCGATCCCAGGTAATTAGCCCAGGGTGCGGGCGTATCCGGCCTGTCAATTACATACTCCCGCTTCCCATCATCAAAATAACCAAATCTCATCGCACATCTCTCCTTATAAATTTTTATAAAGCAACCCCTCACTTTGAATAGTAATTTATTTTATCTGCCTCAATAATTTCCATATATAAAAAAGTGTACATAATTATCAGAATCATGATATAATTAGTTTTAACGGACTTATTATTTATACCTGAAACCGTGGTATGAATTATGTAATTATGAAAGACTTATTAGAGATACTTGCGCAACTCTGCTATATGCGAAAAAGATGCACATGAGACCAGAAAGGATCATATTATGACGATTAGGGAAGAATGGTATCAGACAGAAATAACAAAGTCAGAGGAATCTATTACGCACCGCCCATTAGAGGAAGAATATTCTTTTTACGAAGCCGTCAGTTCCGGCGATATGGACTATGTAAAGGCAAACTGCAGGCAAAATACCTTTGCCTGCCAGGAAGGCATGGGAGTGCTTTCCACAGACCCGCTGAGAAACACCAAATATCACTTTGTCGTCACGACGGCAATGATTACCCGCCGCTGCGTGGAATCGGGCATGGAATTGGAACAGGCATACCGGCTCAGCGATTTCTATATATTAAAAATGGATGCCTGCAAGAGCATCAATGCCATCTCCCGTCTCCATGAAGACATGGTACTCAATTATACGGGCAAGATGCTACTGCTGAAAAAGAATGCCGTAATCTCAAAGCCCATCGTCTTATGCATAGATTATATATACAATCATTTGAATACGCGAATCACCATCAAAAGCCTTTCAGAATACACCGACCTTTCTTCCAGCTACCTCTCCCGGCTTTTCAAAAAAGAACTGGGAGTTTCTATCAGCGACTATATCGGAGAGAAAAAGATAGAGAAGGCACAGCATTTATTGAGATATTCCGATTATAGCCTAATCGACATTTCCAATTACCTTGCCTTCTCCTCCCAGAGCCACTTTATCCAGACATTTAAAGCATCCGTGGGAATGACTCCCAAAAAGTACCGCAACCAATATTACCGCACTTCTTGGTAACTATCTAGGCGGAATAACGAATATGCTTTGTAAAATCAATACTAATCTATTACATATTATAGAGGGATTATCAATCCCTTTAGGATTATTGATGCAGATGGCATGTGCAATATTATGATTGATTTCAAGAAATGTTGCTATAGCAAGGGATTATTTTAAGCAAGTTCGCCCCAGGATATCAGAAAACTGCCCTTTTTAATTTTTATTGCACTATGGCACGTTTTTCTTATTCCTTGCGCTGCAGTTCTATCTCAATCTCATGCCTCCCTTCAGGCAATGCCATCACATCCCCCCTCAGAAACGTGGCCCTGTCGCCATGCCTGCATAATTCCCTTTCCCCATCGCACAGAGCCTTTGCCACCACATACTCCCCATATGTAAGCCTCTCAGGATTATGGTAGGCAATGCGGAACTCCCTGCCGGCAAATGTCAGGGAGATTTCCGCATTTCCCTGAACGTCAAACTGTTCTTCCAATAGTTTCGGGCAGATAACCAGATCTCCAATCTCCCCGCGGACGCCAAACACTTCCGTCACGAAGGTAAGCATATACCAGCTGGCGGCCCCCGTCAGATAATGGTACAGCCCTCTTCCCTCTCCGTTAAAATACTCGGGTATCCCAGGATAAATTTTGCTGGTCTCGAAATCCAATGCCGTGTCTGCCAGCGTCTGCAGCGCCTTGTATCCCTCTCTCACAAATCCTCTCTTATATAACGCATTGGCATACATGACCGTCATATGGGAGAATACGGCTCCGTTTTCCTTTTCCCCGTAGGCGAAGCTAAACATCCTTCCCATGCGGAAGTCCTGAACACGGAAATCCGTATTCAGCCGATAGCCGCCAATATCCCCGCGATACAAATGCCGATCCGCGCTTTTGCAGATTTTCTCTATCTGGGCATCCTTTGCGGTCTTGCTCATAATTGCGAACACCTGCCCCGTCAGCATCATCCTGACGCCGTCCTGGAAACATCCCTCAGCCTGCCTGCCATCGTTATCATAATAACTATTGAACCAGCCTTCGCCCTGACCGGACGAAATCCACTCCGTCTCTCGAATATGATTTTGCATCCACTCTGCCTTCTGCCTCAGGTTCTGCGCCAGCTGCCCGGCGGAAACCTGCATCTTCCTCCCGCTCACTTCATGCCCGCAGCACCCCAAGTATTTTTCCAGAATCTTTTCCTTCTCTGCAACATCTCCGTAGACCTCGCTGTTGCCCTCCAGAAGTATCCCAATCTCCTCCAGCAATTCGATCTGCTCCCAGCCGAACTGCCTTTCCAAGATTTCCAGAAGATCTGCCAGCTGCATCAGATTGCCCGCATAGGCACAAGTAAATGCTACGCTCTCTCCTCGCTCCTCCGCCATATCCAGCGCATCATTCCAGTCTGCGCCCCGGAGCCTGATATGATTATGCTCCCCCGTCTCATAAGATGCGCACAGATGCTGCAAGAGCAAGTGTTCCAGCACGCTTCCCTCGTACAGTTCCCCGCTGCTGCACCGCTGCCTGGTGCCATACCGGGCATCCCATAAATCATCCAGGCTCTTGCCTCGATCCTTCTGCTCATCCTTAAAATAGCATACCTTCTCCCTGAGTATCTGCACATCCCCTGTCTGGTCTATATACAGCTTCGTCGTCATAAAAGGCCATGCGCCATGATCCATCCAGACCCGGGCGATGCCATTCCGATCCGCCACAAATTCTCCCTGCTTCGAACCGATAATCGTCGCATTCGTCCCATCGACCCTGACGCCGCTGAAATTATCAAGAATCATCTGGCGAACTCCCCCCGGATCCATGATTAGAAGGGAGAGGCAGTCCTGCCACAAGTCGCGCCATCCCCTGCCCCCTCTCCCATAATCGTGGTGGGGCAGGAAGGAACATCCGTAAAGCCTCCTCAAAATAGGCTGAAAGCTTACCCAGCGCATATAATTGTCAAAGTTTTCATCCCCTGTGCAGTATCTTACGTTCACCTGCCCTTGCCAGTACGCCTTCATCTCCAGGAACGCTTTTTCAACTTTCTCCTCATTGGAAAGGCTGGAAAGAATGCCATCGATCTCCTTTTCCTCATCCCTCATTCCCATGATGACGATGTAGGATGCCCGCTCTTCCGGGTTCAGGGTGATTGTCGGAAATGCAATGCCTCCCATCGCTTCCTTCCCCTTGACGCAAGTTCCCGATGGAACTCCTTTCTCATTCGCAAGGACAGCATGGGGATGGCAGAGGTTTCCTCCCTCGCCAATAAATCCCTCTACTGACGGATAAAATCCCTCCGGCCTCCCGCCGTCTCCGGTAAGCCCGCAGACAAAGTATGTCAATTCATTCTTTTGATGCCCCCGCTCGTCAAAGGACAATGTAGGCTTGACATAAACCCCATATTCCGTTGTCCTAATCTCATTCAGCAGAGACGTGACATGCCTGTGATCCCTGATATTGTCCGCGCTTCTCCCATAGATGGGAATGGCGGCGGCGGGGGTAATCTTTTGAGCCATCCTTCCCCGATTGGTCACCTCTACATGCATGACCTCCACATTATGCCGCAAGGGTACGAAAGAAGTAATCCTCGCCTCCAGCTGGAACTTGCTCGACTTCCTGGTCACGGTCTGCCACATAAGACCTGCCTCCAGCACGCCCTGATCCTGCAATGGCGTACCCTTCCTAGCCATGCCCTCCGCAGAGGCTCCTGTCGCAGACCAAGCCCCGGCGCCTTCCACATGGCACCAGAAATTCCTGCTGGAACGATTATTGTGCAGATTCTCCGCACTGACAGGCTCCATGAGAAACGCATTCTGCCCAGCCTTAATATCCCCGCCCAAATTAGGCGTAAGAGAGCTTTTAATGCCATCCTCCCCCGCTACCGGAAAATAAAGATAACTATAATCATCCGGCTGCTCCAAGCGAAAATCCCCATCCTGATTTAAAAATTCAATAGTTCCCATATTTTTCTCCTTTTCCATGCGTAGCCCCATTCCCGCAAAGGCAGAGTGGCGAGCGCGCAATCGGTTCTTCCATTTGTTTTTTTAAGAATAATACGATTGCTCCCACGTCTTATATCACTTTAATTTGAAAAATATCAGAAACATGATGTGAAATAATTTCTTTTGCCATTACTATTTACGTATCAAAAACCACCCTTATCTCAATAGATATAAGGGTGGTTTTTGATAAAATTTATGACAGCGATTCACACATCCAATCATGCAGGCTTTGCCGACACATGCATCTTTATTTTTGACTCTCCTACTCACTGTATTTCTGTATAAACCGCCAGGAATCCTTGCACATGCGCTCCAAGTCATACTGCGCCTCCCAGCCCAGTTCCTCCTTCGCCTTGGCAGGATTGGCATAGCACGTGGCAATATCCCCTGCCCGGCGGGGCTTGATTTCATAGGGTATCTTCACTCCATTTGCCGCCTCGAATGCCTTCACGATATCCAGTACGGAATATCCATTGCCCGTTCCCAGATTGTAAATATTCACTCCCGTGGTATCGGCGACCTTCTCCACCGCGTTCACATGGCCCTTCGCCAAATCCACCACATGGATGTAATCCCTCACGCCCGTGCCATCCGGCGTGTCATAGTCATCGCCAAATACTCCCAGGCAGGGCAGATTGCCCACAGCCACCTGCGTGATGTAAGGCATCAGATTGTTGGGAATGCCGTTGGGGCTCTCGCCAATCAGGCCGCTCTCATGGGCGCCGATGGGATTGAAATAGCGCAGGAGAACTACGCTCCACTCCTGATCCGGCACGCAGAGGTCTGACAGAATCCCCTCCAGCATCAACTTGGTGCTTCCATAAGGATTCGTAGTGCTCAGCGGGAAATCCTCGGTAATCGGCACCGTCTTTGGCGAACCGTACACGGTGGCGGAGGAACTAAAGATAATCCGCTTGCAGCCATATTCATTCATCAGCTGGCACAGCTGGAGCGTGCCAGTCAGATTGTTGTGATAATACAGGAGAGGCTTCTCCACCGATTCACCCACCGCCTTCAGTCCAGCAAAATGAATTACTGCATCAAAAGAATGCTCCTCAAAAATCGGCCTCATTGACTCCTTATCCAACATATCCGCTTTATAAAACGTAATTTCTTTTCCTGTAATTTCCTTGATTTTATCCACCACTTCAATCTTGGAATTATAGAGGTTATCAAACACAACCACTTCGTATCCCTGATTCAAGAGTTCCACGCACGTGTGGGAACCGATATACCCAATACCGCCTGTCACCAATATCTTCATTCTCTGCCTCCGTTCCGTTTCCCGATGGGAAACATCATTTGCCAACAAATGCTCCATGCCTAGCATATCCGACACTTTCATAAATTATAGCAAACTGGCGGTAGAATGGCAACGTCATTTTAAATACTTCTTATTCAGAAATCCCACCTTCCCTTTATACTTCACCTTTGCATACCACTCCTTGGACACGTACATCACCTTGACTTTGGCTCCATTGGGAATCCTGAGGTAACTGCTCTTCTTTTTCCGGTCCTTCCACAGAAGCAGTCCCTTCTTCCTCTGAACCTTCTTCGTCCAAGTCTTCTTGAATTTGGTCGGAGTGCCATAGGTCTTTTTCAGCTTGCTGGTGGTACTCCCCCATTTTTTCAGATAAAAATGAGGCGTATCCGGAAAGGACTTCCAGTCCCCGCCCCAGCCCAGGCCAATTTTCTTTGCAATTTTCGCTACTTTCTTCAATAACGCTTTGTCGTAGAGACGCTTGCTGTCATTGATAGCCACGTCAAAGGCCACCCCCCACATATGCTGGGAAGAATAAGTGCTGCCCTTTGCATTTGTCACAATTTTTCCTGGTTTCGTGCGCCCCTGGGCATACAGGGCGTCCTGCCGTTTCTTCGTGCGGTAGCCCTCCGTGATAATCAGGTAGATTCCCTTTTTCGCCGCCTCCTCCAGCAGCAATCCCAGCCGGAAATCCAGCCATGGGTGCAAAAGATTTCTGTTGATTCGGATATCATGCGCTTTTTTCATCGTGCCTTCCTTCCTGCGGCATCTTTCAGCCACTCTTTTGTTTTGTGCTTTTAATATATGCAGCATTTGCCCAATCAGTTCACCGATTGCACAAGGCCGCCCCACTGCGTATTTATGCCTGGCAAGTCCTTGTCAAATGACGACAAATGGATTACACTAATGGATAATAGCCAATCGTATTGAAGCACGCACATTTCATTACCTTGGCAGAGGCTAATAAAAAAACGCTATAGAAATGGGGGAAAATCATGGCAGAAAGCATGAAGGATTATGAAAGAGAACTGGACTCTTCCTTCCAGATCATTAAGGAAGGAGACATTCTGGACGTGACGGTAATCGGCATCTCCGACACGGAAGTCACGGTAGATTTGAATTATTACACGGAGGGCATCATTCCCCTGGAGGAATGCAGCCATGACCCGGCCTTTTCCATCAAGAAGGATATTGATATCGGCGACACCGTGAAGGCCATGGTGCTGGAGCCGGAAAATGCCAGCGGCAGCGTAATCCTCTCCCTGAAGGCAGCCAATGACATTCTGGTATGGGATGAGTTGAAAGAAGACTATGAAGATGGCACCGTCCACTCCGTAAAAATCACGGAAGCAGTTCCCGCCGGAGTGGTAGGCTACGTGAGGGGCATCCGAGCCTTTATCCCCGCCTCCCAGCTGTCCCTCGCCTACGTGGAGGACACGGAGAGCTATGTGGGCATGACCGTGGATGCGGTGATTATTACCGTCACTCCCGCAGAAAGGAAATTGGTACTCTCCGCCAAGGCCATCGAGAAGGAGCGGGCCGTAGTAGAGCAGACCAAGAAAATTGGCCGACTAACCGTGGGAGACGTCATCCAGGGAAAGATCGAGCGAATGGAATCCTACGGCGTATTCATCGACCTGGGCGAGGGGCTTTCCGGGCTGTGCCACATATCCCAGATCACCAATCGATTTATCAAATCCCCAAAAGAAGTGTGCAAATTGGGGGATGACGTGAAAGCAAAGATTATCAAGATTGAGGGAGACCGAATTTCCCTCAGCATCAAGGCACTGGCCGAGGATGAAACGCCTCTAGAGCCCCAGGAATACCATATCCCGGAAGAGTATCGGAACAACAATGGGGAATCTGGCGATGAGAGTCCCTTCGCCAAACTGCTCCAGGGGATTAAATTGTAAATTCCCCCTCATGCGCCCTGAAAAATTCATAATAGGCCCGCACGTTCCCCAATTCCGTCCACTTGCTGACCCGCATCTTCTCCTCATCCAGATTATAAATCTTGGCATTTTTCATCGCCAGCAGGAAAGGGGAGTGGGTGGCGATCACGAACTGGCAGCCGAAAAACCTGGCATACCGGGCAATATGCTCTGCCAGTTCCATCTGACGCTGGGGAGAGAGGCTGTTTTCTGGCTCGTCCAGCAGATAAAGGCCATTCTCCCGAATATTTTCCGTAAAATAAAGAAAGGCCGTCTCCCCATTAGAATGCTCCCGCACGTTAGCATTCAGCCGCCCCTTCACGTACTTGGACTTCGTCAGCCTCCTGGCGGCATTCACCTCCCGCAGCTGCTCATAATCCTCAATGGAGCGCAGCTGAAACCCGGACTCCTTATTTTGATAATATTCCTGAAATAAATCATCGCGCCTGGCATCAATCCCCGCATTGATGCCACGGATATTCAGCATGAAATCAAACACGTCATCACTGGTAATAATTCTGCTGTGAGACGGCAGTTCCCTCATCAGCACCTGATCGCACATCCCCACATAATCCTCAAAAAAACTGCTCTTATTATACAGGGCATCTCTCTTCAAATGCATGGCTTCGGCAATGACGTTCAATGCCGTAGTCTTCCCCGAGCCGTTGCCCCCATATAAGACCACGATATCTTCATCAAAATTCAAAACTCGTACCCCATGTTCCGACAATATCTGAAAGGGGTAGACGGACGTATAGCAAGTCTCCCGTATTCCGTGCAGGAACTGTTCTTCCCTCTCCGCCGAGGGATATATAAATTGGGACAAATAAGCCAAGCTTCTCTAACCTCCCTCTTCTCTTATCCAGTAATTATCTCGTTCTCCTCTGCTTTCTGCCCCTTACTCGTCCTCCGATGCTTCCTGCTTTCCCCAATACTCGGTATTCATGCTGGAGCGCAGCGCCTGATATGCCAATTCCTTCTCACCCACCTCCTGCATCTTCTTGGTATCCAAGTCATACATCATCAGATGCTCGCCGTGATCCTTCGGATCCCGATAGGAGACGTAAAGTTCGTTTTCAAAGATGGCAACAAATCCCCCCAAATGGTGGATAAATGCATCATAATACTCGTCCTCTGCCTCTTCCTTCTCCGTGTTCTCATACCACCATTCCGAAATATCTTTCTCGTAGGAGAGGGCAGACAAGTCCTCCTTGGGGCAGCTGAGCAGAACCTCTCTCAGATCATATGGCACTGCGCTATCACTGCTCTTCACCGTATCATATTGCAGACTACAGACAAGATAAATCCGTCCCCCATATTCATACGCCTGGAAAACCCATAATTCCCTGTTATCCTTAAGCCCATAGATCTTTTTCTGATCCAGGAATTTCTCGATCCGCTTTTTAGGAATTTCCCCCAAGACTTTTTTCTGGACCATATCAAACTGCGCCACACTCTCAAAATATTTTTCCTCCATCCAATATTCCAGAAACAGCGTCTCTTTGGAAACCTTGTCGAGAACTATGTCATATCTTCCATTCTGATTGGACAGGATCTTTTCCGCTTCCCATTTCCCAATATCAATGCGGTACAGGGAATCATGGTCTCCCTCGTCCCGATCCTCCTCTTCGCCATAATCATCCTCTAGCCCGTCCGCATGAAAGAACACAACCCCCTTCTCCCCGCTATATGAAAGAGTATTTTCCGAGGAGATAATATTTTCATGAAAATCAAGCGTCCTCTTCTCCTCCGTCTCCATATCCAAGCGCACCAAAGTCTTTCCATCATGGTAAATCAGGTAGGGTTCTTCCAGCCAAAGGACAGTGCCGTCATTGCCCCACTCCACCAGTGCCAATTTCTTCTCCTGTTCCCAGAGGACAGCCTCCCCCGATTCCGTCTGCTTGATCGGGCAATGATATAGCACAGTCTTCCCATCGTCCCGTCCCTCATCGCTAGAATACAGCAGCCGCTTGTCACTTCCCGCCTCCAGCGTCCAATCCACCTCTTCCCACGGCACTTTGTGGCGATCCAGTTCCTTCCCCTGCAGATCCTTCTGCAAGATCTCGCCCTCCTCCGTCTCCTCATAGATGCACTTCTCTGTCAAGACGCCGTCCATGTTCCGCTTAAAAAACTCCCTGCGCCGCTGTTCCTTCTGCTCCGCCTCAGTTTTCCCGGCATCCTTCTTCCCGATTTTCTTCTTTTCCTTTGTACCGCAGGCGCACAGGCTCAAAGCCAAAGCCGCCATGGCGGCAATCAAAACTATTCTTTTCATTCTCCATACTCCCCTAATCCTCTGAAAAAATCTCTGCCAGCGTCTCGAACAGCACTTCCACATCCAGCGGCTTGGCAATATGCCCGTTCATTCCGGCTTCTATCGCCGCCATCTTATCTTCCTCAAAGGCATTGGCAGTCATGGCAACAATCACGATGGATGACCGTTCCTCATCCTCCAGGGCACGAATCCGCCTGCATGCCTCATATCCATCCATCACCGGCATCTGGATATCCATAAGAACCAAATCATATTGCCCAGGCGTAGCATTCTGTACCTTCTCGAGGGCAATGGCCCCATTTTCTGCCTCCTCTATTTGTATTCCTACCTCTGACAGAATTTCCACAGCAATCTCCCGATTTAACTCGTTATCTTCCACCAGCAAAACCTTCTTGCCGGAAAAATCAAATTTCTTCTCTTCCTCTATCTCCTCAGCCACAACCACTTGCTTGCCAATAGCCCTGGAAAGTGCCGCCTGCAAATCAGACATAAATACCGGCTTGCTGCAGAATGCTGTCACGCCAGCTCCCCTGGCTTCCTCCTCGATGTCCGCCCAGTCATAGGCGGTCATGACAAGAATGGGAACTTCACTTCCCACGATAGAACGAATCTGCTTTGCCAATTCTGAGCCCCGCAAATCCGGGAGTCTCCAGTCTATGATATATATGCCGAAATCATCTTCCATGCTCTGGGACTGCTTGGTGCGAAGAATCGCCTCTTTTCCTGACATGGTCCACTCAGACTGTATGCCTAATTTTTTCAGCATTCTGGAAGTGGCATCGCAGGTATCGAAATCATCATCCACGACCAAAGCCCGAACGCCTGTCAGTTCCGCAATGGGTTCCGGCTCCCTCTGCTTATCCTGCAGCCTGAGATTTATCTGTATAATATATTCCGTTCCCTGGCCTGGCGCCGTCACCACTTCGATGGTCCCCTCCATCATATCCACAATGCTCTTCGTAATCGCCATTCCCAGCCCGGTTCCCTGAATGCCGCTAACGGTGGAAGTTCTCTCCCGCTCAAAGGGCTTGAATACGTTTTCTGCAAATTCCCTGGTCATACCGATGCCAGTGTCCTTCACCCGGATGACATAAATGCCATATCCCTCTGGCGCTCCATCTTTCTGCTCAATAAAGACACAAATTTTCCCTTTGGCGGGAGTAAATTTGATGGCATTGCTTAACAAGTTCAGAAGCACTTGGTTCAAGCGCAATCGATCACAGAACACATCCTCGTTTACCACATTCACTGCATCCATCATCAGTTCCTGCTGCTTTTCCTCAATCTGCCCAATGATAATGGTATTCAGGTCATGGAGTATTTCAGAGAGATTGCATTCCGTCTCATCCAGATAAATCTTCCCGCTCTCAATTCTGCTCATTTCTAATACATCATTGATTAGCGTTAGCAAATGATTGCTGGATGCCAGTATTTTTTTCAAATATTCATGAATTTTCTCGACATTTTCCCCACATTTCATCGCCAGGGTAGTAAAGCCGATAATAGCGTTCATAGGCGTTCTGATATCATGAGACATATTTGACAGAAAAGCACTCTTAGCCCTGCTGCTCTCCTGGGCCTGCAATGTGGCAAGCTGCAGTTTCTCATTTCTTCTGCGAATGGAGAGATATACCATAAATCCCACGAAAAGCACCAATATCACTAAGCACATTTGAATCATGCTATTGCGAAATAGGGTAGACCGAACCACATCTACCTTTTCGCTGACTAGATCGTAATGAATCGTCGTCTTGATAAACCAATCCGTACCCTCTACAGGGGCATAATATGTATAGTGGAGAATATCTTCCAGATAGTAGGCGATAATGCCTGGCTTGCCTTGCTTGAGGCACCTCTTCAATCCTTCCAGGGAGGTATTCTCCGTAAAATCCGCATTCTCTTCCATAGCAGTAAGCAAATTCAGCCTAGATCGCAAATGGTCATGGTTCGTTTTCAGAACGAAAGTACCATCCGCCTTGAAAATCTCACAGAATATCTTGCCAGTATCGCTTTCCAGAGAGAGCCTTGTGGAAATATAATGAGGGGCGATCCCTCCCACAGCGGCAGTAATTTTCCGCCCATCCAGGACATGCCCCGTTACTGGCATCGATGCTAGGATCATACCTTCCGCACCCAATTTTTTGCTAAAAGTAATGGCAGTTTTTTTCGGTTTCGGGCAATTCCCATCCAAAAAGGGAAACTCTTCCATGCCAGTAACAATGTCACTCTCCGTATAGAGGGTGCCAGCCTCATCCACCAAGGCATAGAAATCAAAGCCATTGATCTTCCTCATCCGCCCGACAGATTTCTGCGTGGTCTCTCGGTCGGCCACATCCTCATCCCGCATGGCATCCACTGTAACCTGCAGCTGCTGCAGCTGGCTGTCCAGATTGCCCAAGAGCTGATTCACCCTCTGCTTTGTCAATTCTTCCAGATAAAGCGCGCTCACATCATAGACAGAATCCTTTGTGGTTTTCTGGGATGTTTCCAGAAGCC
The DNA here is from genome assembly GCA_910575435.1 of Clostridiaceae bacterium. GTDB lineage: Bacteria > Bacillota > Clostridia > Lachnospirales > Lachnospiraceae > Butyribacter. The sequence continues at coordinate 60,941 of CAJTGI010000011.1, forward strand.
ACAGGCTGGAAACCACAACTACGGCCAGCAATAGCATTATGCCCAGCATAATCCCCACGCTACTTTTTTCTCTCAGTTTCTTCACTGGTAAAATATTCCCCATGCCATTTTACGCCTCCTCTACCTAATACGCCCTTGCGAAGCAATTCTCCCGTCCGTCTCGTCCTACTGACGCATTCGCTTTGAACTTATTATATCAAATCACAGGATAGGGGACAATATCTAAATAACATAGAGGACACGGAAATCAATTTCCATGAGCATAGAAGTTCCTCAATAACACTCTAATGTTGCTGCATTCCTCCTCTCAGATACTCGGGTGTTTGACACTTGTTTTCTAACACAAAGCATGACCTACAGCATGTATACCGGGCTCTTACTGTTATGGCTGAAGAATCTGATTTTATTCAGGAAGAACTATATTCTAATTCCAACTTTGTTCATCCAAGAAACAAAATGGTTCTCTACTATGATTGTACAAGCTACTACTTTGAAGCCGAACAGGAGGATGGCCTCAGAAAGTATGGAAAGAGCAAGGAACACCGCCCGAATCCTATCGTTACCAGATCCTGCAAGATTTATAAAAGCCACAAGTGTCACAGATGGTGGCGAGATTATAAAGATAAATAAACAGCACTGGGAGATTGAGGAAAACTTCCGCATTATGAAGACAGAGTTTGAAGCCCGTCCGGCTTATGTTAGACGGAAGGACAGAATCAAAGCGCATTTCCTCACTTGCTACATCAGTCTGCTTGTTTACCGATTGCTTGAGAAAAAACTGGGGAACAAATATACCTGTGAGCAGATCTTACATACACTCCGCTGTTTCTATAAGTGTCAAAGACGAGATATTATTTGCATATTGTCCAGATTCCGAAATCAAAGAGTAATTTTGTCTTGCTTTTACCTAACTTATTGAATTATTATGGAAAATTGTGTAAAATAGTAGCCATGAGCAAAAACCCTAATTTAGAGTTGGAACTTGGCAGTTAGTCTTCGGCATGTAGAAACAAAGAGATTTAGGGCATGGAAAAGTTTGAAAGGACAGCAGTATTTTTGTTTTACATGATTCTGGTCATAACACCTGCCGTCACGGTTCATGGCAAGATCGGCTTCACAGATGGGAACACCGATGGGAAAAATTTAAGGGTAAGAAAGGACTTGGGATTAAACACTGGATAGGTGGAGTTTTGCTCATGGCTATAAAATAGAATAAAGGAGGGAAAGATGAACAAAAAGCAGACGAAGATAATAACTCACTTAGGTTTCAACATGCAACTATATCCAACGATAGTATGCGGACGATCACCAAATTAAATAGGATGGTATAATGTAATCTTGATTTTAAGTATATTATATTTGAATTATGTCGGATAAGAGAAGGGCTTATAGTTATAGGTTTGGATAAAAATATGATTTATATGTAATTTTATGGCGATTAATTAAAATGTCTAATATAGCAATGATCTATGAATTATTTTGAAAAGTAAGGAAGGTGTAAAATATGAAGAAAAGTAATAAAATTATAACAATAATAATAGTTTTTGCCATTTTTGTAAGTGGAATATTTTATTGAAATGCCGATGTATATGCAATTGGGGACACAACAGTACAGACAATCGTTGAAGATGGAGTCGAATATAAGATTACAACAAGGAAATTTGGAGATGATGTCCAGAGTACCATTGAATATGATGACAAAAAGATAGAAACCAGACTTGAAGATGATATTGTGACTGCAACTGAATATGAATACACGGGGACGACCTTTTTTGGAAAAGATAAATTTGAAGTTGTTAGAAGTGAAGAAATTGATCTGGATGATGTGAATCAGAAAAGCGAAGATGTGAGGGCGCAATATTCTTGGAATAGCAGAACCTATACGCCTTCTGACTGGGGTTCGAGATATTGGTATCAGTATGGAACTTCTTCATACAATAATGCATATTTGCAGATTGGATGCAAAGCTTCTTATCGATTGAAATATTATAAACTTTCATCAAAAAAACAAGGACACTGCAAGTCGCTTACGAATAAGATTAAAAACTGCAAGAAGAATTACACATTAGGTGCAGCAGGTCTTTCTGCATCAAAATTGGCTGTAATTGTGGGATTAATCATTGTTGATTGCGTTACCGTTGCGATTCCAGTTGGTGTAATTGTGACAGCGATTGTTGCAGTTGTTGGCGGGTTTGCTGGTTCAATAAAACTTCTTGTCACATCATATTACGATTATTTGGATGTGAGAGATGATTATACCATTGTTAAGACATATGGAAGCAAATTATAACAAGTGGGGGAGATCATTTGAAGTGTTGGATTTCATGAAAAAAAAATTTAGTTATAAAAAGTTAAGCAGTGCTGTTAAAATCATTGTTAATATGAATTTGGTGTTTGCAATTTTGACATTAGCGTATTTTTATCTTGCGGAAAAGGTAAACATATATGTCCTTTTAACAATGACCATTTTTGAAATACTGTATCTCATTATCTCATTTTCGTTTATAATATTTGGCAATTATGACAAAGAAAATGAGCAGCGATGGGGAGAATGATTGCATGAGAAGAATATTTGTCATAGGAACTTTTAGCATCATCCTATTGTTTTTTCTTGTGGTGGTTTTGAAAGATAATTTTGTTAATAAAGAGAAATCAAAGGATACCACTATGTCAGATAATCAAATAGGCGAGAAAGTTGAATTTGATACTATTGAAGAAAATGATATTTCCCAGTGGGCATTGTTTAATTCTGGTGGCGCATATTTTTCAAGTCGGTTTTCAAATGAATGGGAAGCAGACCAAAGAATAACTAGGGAAGGAATAGATATTAATTATAGTGGCCAGAACTTGAAGGTAAAAAGAAAAGTAACAGTGGCGATTATTGATACAGGTATTGATATATCACAAATTAATGATATGAATTTATGGACAAATGATGAAGAAATCCCCGATGACGGCATTGATAATGATGGCAATGGATATATAGACGATTATTTTGGATGGAATTTTTGTAATAATAATTCTAAAATAACCAGCGAGCAATTCAACGACAATGTGCATGGAACCTTTGTCGCAGGAATTTTAGCTGCAAAAAGCAAAAACTATAAAGCGATATTAACAGATTCTAAATTTAAAATTATGTGCATTAAAGCGTTGGAGGGGACGGAAGGAACAGGAAATGTCTTTAATGTAATTAAAGCCATTAAATATGCGGAAAAATCAGGTGCTCAAATATGCAATTTGAGTTTATGCATGTATGCTTACTCCGAGGAATTGAAAAAGGCCATGGAACGATCTTCTATGTTATTTATTGTATCAGCAGGGAATGATTCTGCTGAAATTAATGATGATACAAATATATACCCTACATCATTCAGATTGAAGAATGTAATTAGTGTGGGGAATGTACGATTTGATGGCAATTTAAGTAAAACATCCAATTATGGGAAATATGTTGACATTGCAGCACCGGGTACAGATATCATCAGTACAATTTCAGATAATAAATTTGGATGTATAAGCGGTACATCGTGTGCCACGCCATATGTTACAGGACTTGCTGCAATAATATCTGGGTGTTCGATGAAGCAGCAAAAAAGTCAAGGCATTAAAGGAACAATTTGTCAGAATGCTGCCTATCATAAGCAATTGAGTGGTTATATATCTAAAGGAAGAATGATTGACTTTGATCGAGCAATAAGTAAATGTAACCACCTGATACAGTGAACTTTGGGGCCACCTCAAAGTCCCCAGACCTCCAAACTAATGTAAGAGAAAATTACACAGTTTGGAGGTTTTTATTATGAGAACCTTTTTTGCCTTCGATATACGAGTGCACCAAGTACGGAAATCAATTTCCATGAGCATAGAAGCTCCTCAATAACACCCTAATGTTGCTGCATTCCTCCTCTCAGATACTCTAGTGCCAATCTCTACCCTTCCGTCTGATAATACTGGGCCTGGGTGTTCCAAAGCATATAATACAGCCCCTCACGATCTTTCACCAGTTCCTCATGATTGCCCCTCTGCACTGCCTTCCCCTCATCAATCACCAGAATATCATTGCAGAACTGGCAGCTGGACAGGCGATGGGAAATGTATACTGCTGTCTTCGTCCCCACCAGGTCATCGAAATGAGAATAGATTTCATACTCTGCCAAGGGGTCCAGCGCCGCCGTAGGCTCATCCAGGATCACGAAAGACGTATCGTGGTAGAGCGCCCTGGCGATGGCGACCTTCTGGGCCTCGCCCCCGGAAATATCCACGCCATTCTTGTCAAAATCCGTGTACAAGGGCGTATCCAGCCCATCGGGCATCTTTCGGAGCAGTTCCCCTAGCCCCACCCGCTCCAGCACCGACTTCACCCTGGAGGCGTCATACTCTCTGGAAACCGCCACATTCTCTCCCAAGGGCAGGGCAGGTATCTTAAAATCCTGGAACACCACGCTAAAGAGCGACAGGTATTCCCCGTAATCATACTTGCGGATATCAATCCCATTGAGCAGAATCTCCCCCTCCGTGGGATCGTACAGCCGACATAGCAACTTGATAAACGTAGTCTTCCCCGAACCATTTTTGCCTACCACCGCCAGCCGCTCCCCGATCTGGAACTTGATGGAAAAATCCTTCAACACATCCCTGTCAGAGCCGGGATACCGAAAAGACACATGGCGGAACTCTATGGTAAACTGGTCATCGTCCCGCTTTTCCACCGGCAGCGTTCCCTCGTACTTCTTATTGGGGATATCAAGAAAATCCAAATACATCTTCACGTACTTGGTATTGGCGGAAAGTTCCACGCACTGCTCCAGGCAAAAGCGGAAATGGTACAGGAAATTGGTCATGCATCCGGCATACAGGCAGATGCTGCCCACCAGAATCGCTCCCTTAGATGCCATCACGGCCAAGAGGAAGTAGACCAATCCTGACACGAGGGCCTCCACCGCTCCCACCCACACATTTCTTTTTTGATTTTCCTTGCCCATCCCATCAATATTCCCATGGATTGCCTCTAAGAGTTTTTTAAAATGAGTAGACAGCAAATTCTGCTGGCGAAACATACGAATCGTCTTTCCGCACTCCTCCTTTTCCATATATTCCGTAGTATAAAACTCATACTGGCGATCGTTTGGCACATTCGCCTCCTCATACTGGTAGATCCTTTCCGCCGCCACCTTATTCTTTTTCATGCTAAGCAAAAGAAGCGCCGCGAACGCAAGGAAAAAAGCACCCACAAATGCCGCCGCCTTCAACGGCTCTCCCGAGAAAGCCACAAAGCTGCGGCTCACGAGATATGCCGTGTAGCCAAATGCCACCAGCATCTGGATCATCTTTTCCACAATCGGCGTAGCCAGCCAGAACAGCTTGCACACGCCCCCGCCACTATGTCTTGCCATAGCGTCAATATCCCGCCGCCTATTATGAATGGTCTCGGACTCCATGTACTCGTAATCCATGGACATCATTTTCTCATTCAAATGAGCGTTTGGCAATTCCCAGGAATTAGAGCCGGAATAAAACCAAACCTTTTGTAGCACATTGAACAGATAACTGATCAGCGTCTGTCCGATGGTTACCAAAATCACATCCCACACCAGAACTTCCCTAGAACTTCCCAATATCACGTCATTGACAAACTTTGCCAGGAAAAAATAATCCCAGTAGGAATAAACCACATCAGTCAAAATATATAATCCCGTCATAAACAAATTGCCGGGTATCAGGGAATACACTAGCAACAGCCCCCGCAGGTTAATTTTAAAGGCATCCCCCAGCCGAATCTTTTCCTCTTTCATCCCTTCTCACCTCCCTGATAGTATTTGCTCTGCATGGCAAACATCTTCCCATAGATGCCCCCCGCCGCCAAAAGCTCTTCGTGGGTTCCCTCTTCTGCAATCTTTCCTCCGTCGAGCAACAAAATCCTATCGCAAAATCTCGTGCTAGACAGACGGTGAGATACGAAGAAAGAGGTTTTTTCCCTTGCAAACTCCGCATATTTCTCATATATGTCATTTTCTGCCAGAGCATCCAGCGCAGCCGTAGGCTCATCCAGAATCAATCCCCCCGCATCCCGGTACAGCGCCCTGGCAAGAATCAGTTTCTGCCGCTGACCCCCGGAAAAATCCGTGGCATTCTCATTGATATTCTTTTCCATCAAGGTATCCAGTCCACCGGGCAATCCTTCAATTTCTTTCCTGATTCCCGCCTGCTCCAGACAATGCCAGATTTTCTGCGACTGATCCCTGCCAACGGAGGTGGCATTCTGTATTTCCTGGGTTATATTCTCCCGGATGGAGACCGGAAGGAACTGCACATCCTGAAAGGTGCAGGAAAACCACGCATAACGCTCCTCCGCCTCCATAGCCTCCATGTCTACGCCATTAAGCAGAATCCTGCCGCTGGTGGGATGGAGCAAGCCGCAGATCAACTTCATGAGGGTCGTCTTCCCCGCGCCATTTACCCCCACGATAGCAACCTTCTCCCCCGCCCGCACCTGCAGGCTAATATCCGATAACACCTCTTTCTCTGCGCCAGGATAAGAAAAACTCACATGCTCCAAGGCAATCGAAGGTGCCTCCTTCTGCACCGGGACATCCACCTTGCCGGTGTCCTCCCCATATTCCATAAAGGTCTGAAATCTCTGATATTCTGTCATAATCTGAAAGAGAAGGAAACATCTGCCGGATACTTCCCGATTCAGCAAATGATACAATGCAGGACCCATATTGGCATAAAACACCATATCCGACACCCCGATCCCGCCATCCCAGAAGCCAAGGAGAAGCATTCCCAGAAGCGATGCCATAAAAATGCCTATGCTCAGCATGTACACTGCATCACCCAGCCCCCGGGAAGTCATTTCTCTCTTCTTGAATGAAAGCCTCTCTCTTAGATACTCATCAATCAGCCCTGTCAGCCAGGGAGACATATCATACAGGCGAACATCCTTCGCCATAGAAAAGTCTTCCGTCTTTCTCGTAACATAATCCAACTTCTGCCAGGTATCTGCCGACCTCATGGCATGCTTCCTCTCATTCTTCCGAAACACCTTTACATTAATGACTGTCCCCAAAAAGATCACGGCAAATAACACCAGAATCAGCAGAAAGGAAATTTTCGATAAATAGTACAAATATAGAATCACATTTCCCACCGCTGCAATCAGCATCACGGCCTCAGGCATAAAATCCATCAGATGCGCCCGACCCTGTCCACCAATCCCTCCCCCAAAAATACTTTCTTTCACCATATTCCTCATGGAGAGAAATTCCTGGTCCTCCAGGTAGCCATAGTCTACGTACAGCAATTTGTTCGTGTAATCCTGCTGTTGCTTCCGCGCAATCTGCCGATTGCCATATCTCAATCGGGAATACATTTGTTCCCTGAGCAGAATCGCCAGGCACAGCACGAAGACGAATGCCAAAACACTCAGACCCAAATAGGTAATGCTTCGCTTTTCCTCCAGTTCCATAATTATCATTTTGGGCAGATACACTTGCAAATAATTCGCCAGGATAAACGCTGGGAAAAATAGTACGCCATAGAGGAAGAGAACCTTCTTCTCCCTCCAGATATACCCCACATATCCCCAAAAAGCCTGCCAGGTAACCGTCTTTTCCACAATACTCATCCTTTCCGTGCCATCATTTGAAATCTAAAAACCCTCCGCCAGCACAAGCAGAGGGTAACATATTTACATAATCTTTTGGTTCATTCCTCACAAGCGGTCAACCTCACAACACAAATGGCAGCTACTATCCTCGTATACATCTGAATGCCGCTATTTGCGGCCATTCATCCCCTCATAAAAGGGCAACATGATTTCTGTAGCAAACACCCCCGGCTCGTCCTTCCTATTCAGATATCCATTCTTCTCCTTCACAATCTTATCAATGCGATACAAACCAAATCCATGGCCTTTCCCTTTCAGAGAATCGTATCTCCCCGCCCGCTTCGTCTGATTCGTCGCATTGGTGACAGAAAGATAGAACTGCTTCTTAAACTGCCCAATGTAAATCCGAATAAACCGCTCCTCCTTGGACGCAATCTTCTCACAAGCTTCTATTGCATTGTCCATCAGGTTGCCAAAAATCACGCAGAACTCCACGTCCGATATGGGAATACGCTCCGGCACCTTTGCCGTCACGTCCAGACGGATATCTTTCCCCTCCGCCAGGTACACCTTGCTATTTACAATGGCATCCGCCATCACGTTCCCCGTCTTCACCACATGGTCCACGCTGGTCAAGTCCTCATTCATCTGGGAAATATACGCAAGGGCATGCTCCCACTCCCGGCCCTCCACATATATTTTCAGCACCTGCATGTGATTATTGTAATCATGCCTCCATCCCCGCATCTCGCGGTAGGCATTCTGTATCTCCTCAAACTGCCGCCCCACCAGATCATTCTGGTATCTCTCCATCACTCTGACGATCTGCCTTGGAATCAGTACCTTCACAAGCAAAAGGCAAATCGCCACTAATGCAAATAAGATTATTACAAGTATTATTTCCGCCCTCATCACAACGCGTTCCCTTCTCCATGGCCATAGCTACAGGCAGGTATAAAATCTAATAAATGCATCGTTAACCTCCCCATACATCCGTCTGCTCACAGGAACCTCCCTGCAAAAATCCCGCCTGTCATCCGCTAGGACAAGATGATTCTTCCCCACGAAATCCACGTGCAGGAGATTTACCAGCACCCCCCGATGGCAAATCACGAACCAGTCCTCCAAAAGTTCCTGTCTGGCAGATTTCATGGTAGAGACTACCTCAAACTCGCCTCTTTCCGTGGTATATACCAGTTTGTGCCCAAAAACCTCCACCAGATAAATCTCCCGCTGCTGCAGCTTCACAACAGCATCTTCCGTCTTCAATAACACGAAGGGCTCCTGCTTGCTATTCCTCTCACAAATGCGGTTCAAACACTGGAATACCTGTTCCTCCTCCACCGGCTTGATCAGATAATTCACAGCCTCCACCTCATATCCCTCCATGACATACTCCTTTTCCCCAGTCACGAACACGATGGACATGTCATATGCCTGCTCCCTCAGACGCTTTGCCAGCGTGACGCCGTCTTCCCCCGGCATCTTGATATCCAGAAACAATGCATCAAAAAGGGCATCCTCCAAGGCAAAGGAAAAAGATGCCGCATCTGCATAGGGAGTGATCTCTGCCGGAATTCCGTTCTCCGCAGACCAACGGCGAATCACTCCGCAGAGCCACGCCGCCTCCTCGTCCCTATCCTCGCACACTGCAACCTTCATCAATGCTCCTCCCTTCGCTCTCCACGCCATTCACCCCTTCATGTAACAGCTTATCCAGACAACCGAATAGCAATCACTACTCGCCTTTCGCCTTTTTATCCTTCAATATATTCACTTCCTTATGGGAAAAATGGTCCAAATGCCCCAAATCCCTGAACTGGCCTTGATTCAGTCGGAAGTCTTCCGAAGTCTTTTTTCCCTTTGCAGAATGCAGAAAATAGTATATCGTGCCACATCCCAAAAGAAGAGAAAAAATCAACTGGGGCAGAGACTGGAAAATCAAGCCATCCAGAGAGGGCGTTATAACCAGCGCCTGGGTCACGTCATCGCAAAAACCATCTATTGCCTCATAGTATTTCCCGCCTTCCACCCTTCCCGTCACAGCATCTGTCATATTCTCAATACGTTTCTCGGTAAGAAACTCTTGAATCTTTCCATGGCAGACCACCTCACACACGCCATCCTTATCCTTGGTGCTAATAAACAGTATCACCAGGTTTTCCTCGGAACCTGCCTTATCCAACTGGTTTTTCAAATAATCTTGATAATCATCCGACTTGCCCAACTTATCTGTGGTAATGACAAAAACAGAGGTTTCATGCTGCTGCAAGATCAAGTCACAGTCAGATTCTATCTGGGAAGCCTCCTCCCTGCTTAGAAGCCCGGCACTGTCAGAAATCATGGTTTTGGCAGACACGGCGCGGGGGTTGGCCAAGAATATGCAGATCGCTACAGAAGCACAAGCCAAGATTGCCCTTTTCATTTTTCCAGCCCCATTCGTTCCCATCCGCAAAGTCCTCCTACAAAACATATAAATCATAATAACGGCCCTCCTAACAATAGGGTAATAATCCGAAACAGTAAAAATGCGGCAAGGGAAATCAGTCCCACGCCCGTTCCAATCTTAACCCAAGATTTGGGAGGGTCAGACGCAATATTTCCCGTCTGCCCATTCATGGCGAAAATATATTCCTCATCCCCGCCATGGTGCATCATGAGCCACACTGGAAGCAGCACATACCTGGAAGCACTCTTTCCTATCTCATATTTCTTCTCATCAATGGCCGTCTCCTCGTAATCATGTATAGAATCCAAGATATATTCATCCACATACCGGGCCGCCTTCTTTTGCGCCGTTACAAAAACCTCCCCCGTCGGCTTCACGTTTTTTTCCGAAAAACATCTGCTCAGATGAACGGAAGAAAAGGATTGGGCTTGCCTGAAATCATAAGGGCAAAGTTTTTCTAACAGGCTGTCGCTAACATTGGCCGAATTGCTAACTAGCACTTGGGGAAAAGACAAATCATTCTTGCGATACAAATCATAGTGAGAGATTTCCTCCCTCTCATCTTCCGGTGTAGAAATCCTTTTCCTGCGCAGGGCATCCACCATAATCTCTCCCTGCGCCCGCAAATCATAACACATCACGGGAAAATAAATCCCTATCAGCTTCTCCGTCTCCTGTCCTTTCGGGAAATCATGGGGCGAGAAAGGCAATTTTTGCCGCCATTTCTTAAACGCCTTTGCCGCCTCCTTCTCCGATATTTTAAAGGGAATGACCTGAGCAGGGGCCTCCTCCCCCGACAGCCGCTCCCCTAGCGTCATCTGATTCCTGCAAAATGGGCAATTTGAAATGGCAGAACGATTGTCAGTGACAATGGCAGAACCGCACTGCCTGCAAAGATACTGCCTGGCTTCCCCATCCTGATAGAAGTTGACCTCATCCTGGCAAGAGTAACCTTCAAACTCCGCTTCGTAATCTTCCACCACTTCCTCCTGCTTGCAACTCAGGCAGCGCAATTTCCCCGATGAGGCGTCAAATGTCAAATAGCCTCCACAATTAGAGCATTTATAGGAATCCAGCATAGAATCCTCCTTTTATACATTAAACTGCAAGTTATTATTAAAAATCAAGAGACAACTGCATTTATTGTACATGAAATATATTTGTTTGTAAATGCATGGGCAAGGTTCCAGTACCGTTTCACCATCTCCTCCAAAACTCCTGCAGACGACCCGGAAGAGACTGCAATGTCACCACGTCATAGGGGAACCACTCCCTGGGAAAAAGGCTTTGATAGTCCCCCTGCAAAAAGCGGTCGTCCAGAAGAAGGATTGCTCCCACATCCTCTGTCGTGCGAATCACCCGCCCTGCCGCCTGCAGCACCTTATTCATGCCAGGATACTGATAGGCATAGGAAAATCCCGACCCCTTCCTCTGATCAAAATATTCCCGAAAAAGTTCATTCTCCGTGCAGACCATGGGAAGCCCAGCCCCCACTAAGACCACGCCAATCAGCCTGTTTCTCTTCAGGTCGATGCCCTCTCCAAAAATCCCTCCCATCACGCACAGACCCAGAGTCGTCCTCCCAGGCGCATCCTGAAAATGGGAGAGGAATTCCTCCCGCTCTGCCTCCCCCATGGAGTTTTCCTGCAATAAGACCTCCATTTCCATCCCTTTGGCCATATCTATAAGGTGTACATGCACATCCTCCATCAGACGGTAAGAGGGAAAGAAAATCATATAATTTCCAACCTTCCCCTGCACAAAAGAATAGATATAACTGGCAATCTTTTCATACATGGCATCGCTCCGCATTGCATACTTGGTAGACACGCCCTTCCCAATCATCAGCAGCCGCCTCTCTGGCAAAAAAGGAGACGGCGCATAGATGGCATAGTCCTCCTCCCGGCCAGCCAGCTGCTCCCGATAATAATGAATGGGGAGCAAAGTGGCAGAAAAGAACACGCTGCACCTGCCCTTCTTCAAGCACAAATCCAAGTTGGCGGAAGGGTCCATGCACTGGAGATGGAGCCGGAAATTGCCTTCCGGAGAGTAATCGCCGTACACGGTATAGTAATCATCCGCAAGTTCATAAATATTCTGAAACTCCCTGAGATTAAAATAAAAATCCAGCAGCCGCTCCCGCTCCTCTGGAAAAAGGGAGGGCGTCCCCTGCTCACTTGCCCCCCCATGCTCCTGTTCTTGGAGAAACTCCTCCGTAAGCGCGCACAGACGCATCGCCCGCAAAATAAAACCCTCCAGTTGGATCAGGTCATACTTTTCCATATCATCACATTCCCTCTTTAATTCCAAGAGCGCGCGATTACAGGAATCCATAGCCCCCGCCAATTTCTTATTGCGATATTTCACCATCTTCTTCATGGCGAGAAAGTCCTCCTTGACCACGGCGGCAGAATACATCTCTCTCGCCCGGTCCACCAGATTATGGGCCTCATCGATTAAAAAGACATAATCATTCTCCTTGTCCAGAGAAAAAAAACGCTTCAAGCTGGCAATGGGATCGAATGCATAATTATAGTCGCCGACTACCACATCGCACCAGGTAGAAATATCCAGGCACATCTCAAAGGGACACACCTCATGCTTCTGGGCATAGAGAAGCACGGTATCCCGAGTTATCATATCTTCCGAATTCAGCACGTCAAACACCGCCTCATTTACCCGGTCAAAATGCCCCTTCGCCCGGGGACAGGAACCAGGATTGCAGGCGGGCTTGTCTAAGATGCAGATCTTCTCCTTGGCAGTAATCGTGACGCACTTAAGCCTGGCCCCCTCTTTCCCCAACAATCCGAAGGTATCCTCCGCCACCGTGCGAGTGATGGTTTTTGCCGTAAGGTAGAATATCTTTTCCGTGAGCCCCTCCCCCACGGATTTCACAGCGGGAAACACCGTGGAAATCGTCTTTCCCACGCCGGTAGGAGCCTGGATATACAGGCGTTTCTTTCGAAGAATGCTCTGGTATACCCCCTTGACCAAGTTGCCCTGCCCCTCCCGATAGGGAAAAGGAAACTCCACCGCCTTAATGGAAGCATTCCTATTCTCCTGCCATCTTATTTGCCAGGCAATCCACTTGGCATACTCCCTTACGAGGGCAAAGAAAGATTCCTCTATGGCGGGAAAGTCCAGGTACTCCGTAAAATAGCGCACCATCTCTGTGGGAATGTGGCAGTACGTCATGCGAATGCCCATCCCGGGCAGGGACTCTCTGGAAGCATAAATATAGGCGTAGCACAAAGCCTGAGCCCGATGAACGGGAACAGGCTCCTTCATGCCCCGGATATCCCGGTAAACCCCTTTAATTTCATCTATCACCTGTCCAGCCTCATCAGAAAATATGCCATCGGCCCTCCCATCCAAGGTGAAGGTAAAGTCAACATCATCCCAAGAGATAGGAATCTCTATTGCCATGGGAACCTCTGCCTGATAGCCGGCCCCCATCCTCCTCTGCAACTTCTTGTGGATGCGGGCGCCCTCCTGCATGGCATCTGCATCCCTCAATCCGGTGGAAGAAACAGTGATATCCCCGGAGCGCATGATAAATTCTACTAGATTCCTCACAGAAATATGGATGTCATGCATAAAAACCTTCCCTTTCCCATATTAGTCGGCTTTTGCCATTATTTGTAAAAGTCGATTGCTTCGTGCCTTGCACTCTCGCAATCGCCACCTGCATTCCCAATCCGGGCTATCGCCCTTCTTGGTCATTTCGGTGGTGCGTCAAATAGCATGGGAATACCCTCATGCAAGCATGAGGTATTCCCATATTAGTCGGCTTTTGCCATTATTTGTAAAAGCCGATTGCTACGTGCCTTGCACTCTCGCAATCGCCACCTGCATTCCCAATCCGGGCTATCGCCCTTCTTGGTCATTTCGGTGGTGCGTCAAATAGCATGGGGTATTCCCATGCTATTCGACTTTACTTTTACAAAAAGTTTCGAAGCGTCTCCCTGTCCCACAGGACCACCCCCAGCTTGTCCGCCAGATGCTGAGCATTGGCAGTAAACTTCTGATTGGTGAGCACCACGGCCACATGGCATTCATAGTAGGCCCTCCCGGCATACACCTGCTGCACCGCCTCCAGCCCTACCGGCTCCAGATACCTCTTGCACTGAATCGCATAACTCATCCCCTCCCTCTGGGCCAGAATATCCACCCCATAGTCGCCGGAGGCAGAAGTATTCTCTGCAATTTCAAATCCATTGGCCACCAAGATCTCACAGGCCAATTCCTCAAAAGCAATGCCGTCCAGATTGTCCAATTCCCCCACGGAAAGCGCGCCCTTCCGAAAGACGCCCTTGTAGTTTTTAGTGCGATATATCTTATAAAAGCAAAAGAGGAAAAACAGCACCCATACGCATACAATCGCCGCAATAAAGCGAGGCTCATGGCTCTGGCTGGTCTGGATGATAAATACCAGGAGGCAAAGGCTTAGGATCATGGCCGCAATATAACTGCAAATCCTAATCGTAATATGCCTCTGCTTCAAAGAAAAATTCTCCCTGCCTATTTTTTTCATAAGTAAATTCCTCCTTTTGGTTGACAGATATTGCGTGCCGTGCTATAACATATAATAGAACATACGTTCATAGAAGTCAAGCGTTTTTTAAAGGAGAAAAATAATGATTAGAGTTGCAGACAACCAAAAAGAAATATTGACACCTTTGTTTTCCAGACTACAGGACTCCCTCATATTATCCTGCATCCAGAATTATTTTGGCACCGCCTGGGTAGACGATACTTCCGCCCCGTCCACGGGAAGAATCATTTCTGGGGATTTCGTATTTCTAGCGGGAGAGCCAAAAGAAGAATTTATTTATGGGGAGGAGGGCGGATTGATGCGTCCTGAAATGATGATGATACCAGACAGCGCCCTATGGCACCCCCTGATTGAGAAGGCATATGGCGTCCAATGCCAGAAAATGGAGCGGTATCATATCAAGAAAGAGGGAGATATTTTTGACAGGAACTTGCTGAGGCAGTATGCCAGTTCCCTGGGAGAAGATTATGTGCTAAAGGAAATTGACCATCCCTTATACGACAGCATCATGGCAACGGAATGGTGCAGGGATTTCTGTTCCCAATTCACCGACTGGGATCATTACCATAAAAAGGGCATGGGCTTTGTGGCATGCAAGGACGGGATGATCGTATCGGGAGCATCCTCATACACCTCCTACAGAGAGGGCATCGAGATACAAATCACCACCCATGAAGATTATCGGAGGAAAGGATTGGCGCTGGTTTGCGCCAGCGCATTGATGCTAAAGGCTCTGGAAAATAATTTATATCCCAACTGGGATGCGGGAAATATGGCCTCCGTGGGCGTGGCAACCAAGTTGGGCTACCACTTCGACAAGCCCTACACCGCTTATCTAACAAAATAAGTCCCGCAGCAACCGCTACCCCTCCTGCACGAAGCGGCGAAACTGGGGGGCAATCTGAGCAGATGCCACCGCCTTCACCAAATCCAGAGGAATAAACGGAAGGAATCCCATGGCAAAAGCCTGTCCGACAGATAGCCCTCCCATATACATAAGCCACAGGCATCCCACCAAATCAATTAGAACCGCTCCCAGAATGGCTATCACGGTATAGGTCAGCCTGCGATAATTATCTCCCGCCAGTTTCCTCAACAGGGGAATCAGGACTGCTGTGGCGATAAAGCCAAAGTTATAGCCCCCCCACTGGCTGGCAATATATCCCATGCCCGCCTGTCCTCCCACATACACCGGTATTCCCACCAGGCCAAGAAAGAACCAAGCCAATACAATGATAGCAGACTGGCCCGGGGTAAAAGTCAGAGCAATGAGAAATAAAATAAAATTCAGCAATGCTATATGAGATCCATTTGGCAGTGGTATGCTAATAAATGCGGACACGCATAAGATAGCGGCAAAAAGCGCCATGGTTACCAAGGATTTCGTGGAAAAAACATTTTTTGCAGCGTTCATCGCAATAGATCCTTTCCAAATTCATGTTCATTCATATTCTGCCTTTGGCTGTCAGGAGTTTCACATCGCCTGCGCCAATGTACTTGTCTGTTCATGTTTCCGTCCATAAGTATATCCTCTGCCACGCCTATTGTCAACCTTTTTTTATTTAGGTTGACAGCCGAGAAAGAAAATAATAAGATATGGATTAAACTAACATTCGGGTTACGGACTTTCGCCGATTAGACTGAGCCCATACTGGGCGCACATAAAAAAGGCTTAAAATCATATGTGGTAAATAGCACTGATTTTAAGCCTTTTAAAATGTACCTCCATAATTCCGGTTGTTTTTACAGTTTTTTAACCGGTCTGACAAACTTCCAAAATCGTTCAGGGTCATGATAAAAATAGAATACCCTGCCTTGCGTAGTGTCGAGGCAATAACCGGACGCGGCATAATCGAAATCTTTCATTGCATTTTCAATTTTTTGCTCAACGTTGCAATTCTGAGTTTGATAGTCGAACGGACCATGTTCAAATACAATATACTCTCCCTCGGGAACGTCCATTATCTGCATTTGTTCCGGAATTTGACCGCAATAATCAGCAGGAAGCCGAACTCCATAGCTCTCTGCCAGCGGAATACCCCAATTGCAAATTCTACCTTCGGGCTCGTTGATATAGGCCATAATCTGACCGCTTCCGCTGTTGGCATCAGCACCGCCCATATCGTCCAACTTCCCCTTAATGCTGTCCAGCAGTCCGCATATTGTCTCGCAGTCCTGCCCGGGAACCTGACTCTGTTTTTGCCAGAAATCCCAATAGCCAACGCTCTCATAATTTCTGATGTGCAGATACTTGTGTGCAGGTATTGTCACAAAATAAACTTTTACATCATTTTCAGTGTTTTCCATACTTGTTCCTCCAATACTTACTAAGTAGCAATCAAATGGCTTAATGATGGTACGAAGGACAACAGGAACAGGATTATTGCGGTAATTGCTGGGTGTTATACCATAGGCTTCTTTAAAAGAGCGGGAAAAAGCTTCATGACTGGAAAAACCGTAATCCAATGCAATTTCCAAAAGACTTCTTGATGTATCCCGGACTTCCTTTAATGCAAAAGCAAGTGTACGGTGTCGCAAGTAGTCACGAAAATATATTCCTGAGATTTCTCTGAATTTACGGGAAATATAAAATTCAGAATAACCCAGCTTCCTGGCAAGCGCAGAAAGTGTCAATGCTTCATCATTCCGATTTTTAATGCACTCGTCAACTTCCTCCACAATTGCTTGCACCATTCTTTCCCATTCGCCCATCTCTTATCACCTCGCCTTTGACTGCTCTATGGTCATTTTACAGAATCGGGAACAAATTATCTTGATTTCAATTGCAGAAATCCGGATTGCGACAGTTTCATCTTATCAGATGACTTTGAGTGTTACAAGATGATATTGAAATCACCAAATATATACGCGATATTATCCCCAAAAAAGCCAAGACAGTCTTGACAGTAGATGCTATAATCCTATTATATCGATTCCCAGTGCCAAAATGGAGGACTTTGATGAAAAAAACTTATATTGCAATGGGAGGCCGAAGCTTTCTGGGCGTAGAAAATGGCATGTACCGCCATATACCCGCAGAAATACTGGGTGCCAGAACGCTGGAGTGCCTCTTAAGGAAAGCCGAAGGGCAGATTGATTCTGATAGGATTGATGGTATCCTTGCGGGAAACGGGGTAGGGGGTGGCGGGAATATTGCCAGGCTCATGATGCTGGAGGCAGGACTCCCCCAGAAAATCCCTGCAGCCACCATAGATGGACAGTGCGGTTCGGGACTAGAGGCCCTGGGCATGGCAGGCGCAAAAATCATGGCAGGCATGGGAAACCTTTATATCGTCGGAGGATTTGAGAGCAGTTCCACCGCCCCCAGGCGAAGATACCATGAAAATCATCCGGATTATCAGTCAATGGGCGGCGAACATGCATATTACCATGTAGCAAAATTCGCCCCAGGAACCCACAGGGATACGGCCATGCTGGAGGGGGCAGAGCAGGTAGCCCGGCAAGAGGGAATCACCCGGGAAATGCTGAATCCCTGGGTGCTGCGCAGCCATAGCCTGGCCAGGCGTGCCGAAGAAGAGCTCCTCCTAAAAAATGTGGCTTGGGAAGTGATGCCCGGATGCGACAGAGATGAAGGCATTCGCCCAAGGATGAGCCAGAGACTTCTGAATCGCCTGCCTTGCGTGCTGAAAGATGGGCAGGTGACCACGGCAGGAAACGCCTGTCTCACCAACGATGGCGCCGCCTTTCTCGCCCTGGCATCTCAGGAATATTGCCAAAGCACCGGATGCACGCCCTGGGCCCAGCTGGAAGATATCGTATCTCTGGGAGGAAATCCCATGGAAAGCCCCACAATGGCCGTAATGGCCGTGGAGGCATTATTGAAGAAACGGGGCATGGAGGAGACAGATATCGATGTATTCGAGTGCAATGAAGCCTTTGCCGTAATTGACGAACTATTCGCTAGGCGATTCCCTGCCTCTGTAGAAAAGTACAATATATTGGGGGGCGCGCTGGCCTACGGCCATCCCTATGGAGCATCGGGAGGAATCATCACCCTCCATGCCATAGAGGCGCTAAGAAAGGTAAATGGCACGTACGCCATTTGCAGCATAGCGGCGGCAGGGGGCTTGGGAACCGCAATACTACTGAAAAGATGCCAGTGATACCGCCAAAGCAGTGTTGAGAAAAATACGCTAATATGATATCAAAATACAACATGCAAAAATAGAAAGAGGGGGGCAAAATGGACTATCTAGAACTCATCAAAAGGCAACCGCCGGAAAAAGAAGCCCTAGTGGAAGACGGCATATCGTTCTCCTATGGGGATTTGGTCAGCCTGGCGCAAATTCAGGCCGAAAAATACGCCCGCACCCCCACCCAGAGGGCAGTACATGTAATCAAGGAAAAGAAAATATCCCACCAGCTGGTTGCTTTTCTCGCCTGTTTCCTCACGCAACAAATACCTCTGGTAGTTCCCTGGGAAAGCGAATATTTTCAGAGAGATGCCTCCATCATGGCAGGAGAAGTGCCTGAACAGGCATGCGTAGCGGTGGCTACTTCCGGCACCAGCGGCACGCCCAAAATTTATTTTCGGACATATGAAAGCTGGGCGGACTATTTTCCCATCCAAAACAAGATATTTCACATTCGCGAAGATAGCCGGCTTTTCGCCCAGGGAAGCCTATCCTTTACCGGGAACATGAATCTCTATCTGGCACTGTTTTATGCCGGAGGGACAGTAATTGCAGAAAATGAATTCCGACCTGGCGACTGGGCAGGGCGCATTCGAAAGCAGAGAGCAAATGGCATCTACCTCATCCCCTCCAAGCTACACCTTCTTCCCAGGCTGATTAAGCATCCAAATGACCAGATTAAAACCATCATCTCCGGCTCCCAAAGTTTGGGCAGGCCAGAGGCAGAGTCCTTGAAAACCATATTTCCCAAGGCGGAAATCATTCTGTACTACGGAGCGACAGAACTAAATTATATTACATACATAACAGATGATATGATGACGGAACAAAGGAACCTGATTGGCAAGCCATTTCCAAAAGTAGATGTAAGCATCAGAGGAGAAGAAATATTTGTAAGCACCGCCTATTCCGTGGAGGGCATTTCCTGTCCCTATACTCTGTCGGACAAGGGCGCGATGGATGCATCTGGAAACCTTTATTTCCTAGGGAGGTCAGATGATATCCTCCTGCATCGGGGTCACAAAGTATCCTCCATGAAAGTAGAGCACTTCCTAGAGGGAATCGCCGAGGTGGAGGAGGCCGCGGTGTGCATGGCGAAGAGCCGCCGCTGGAGGGAAGCGCAAATCGTGGCCTATCTGGTTGCCTCCTCCCCCCATTCCATCACAGAACAGGAAGTATTGTCTAATCTCAGACACGGGCTACATCGCTATGAACTTCCCCGGCGAATTTTCTTCGTGGATGCGCTGCCTAAGAATGCCAGCGGAAAAGTGGACAAAAAGCAACTTCGTATGTTAGAATAGTAAAGTTAATACCTGTCTCAAGGCTCTGTCCCACAGTGGGAACGCTAGGAAGCCCGTCGGCTTGCAGGGGCAGTATCGACCGAAAACGCCTCTCTGTGTCCAGACGCTGCCGGCACAGAAGGCACAGAGAAAGGGTGGCAGCGTAGAAATGAGGAAATGAAATGATCGTACAGCCAAAAGTGAAAGGATTCATGTGCACTACCGCCCATCCGGCAGGATGCAAGGCCGCAGTCCAGAACCAGATTGATTATGTGAAGGCCCAGCCGAAGACAGAGGGGCCGAAGAAAGTGCTCGTCATTGGCGCCTCCATGGGATATGGACTTGCCAGCCGCATTGCGGCAACCTATTCCTGTGGCGCTGATACCATTGGCGTTATCTTTGACAAGCCGGGCAAGGAAAAAAGGACGGCCAGCGCAGGCTGGTATAATACTGCGGCCTTTGAGGAAATTGCCACGGCAGAGGGCTACTATGCCAAATCCGTGAACGGAGATGCAAATGCCCAGGAAATCAAGGACCAAGTCATTGATTTAATACAGAAAGATTGGGGCAAGGCAGACATGGTGATCTACAGCGTGGCCGCCCCTAGGAGGAAAGCCCCAGATGGCACGACCTATCGCTCCGTACTAAAAACCATAGGCCAGCCATACACCAACCAAACCATAGACCTGATGACAAATGAGATTTCAGAAGTCACCATCGAACCTGCCACCTCGGAAGAAGTGCAGGCCACCGTGAAGGTCATGGGCGGCGAGGACTGGAAGCTGTGGATGCAAGCGCTGAAAGACGCAGGCGTTCTGGCAGACGGGGCTAAGACCGTGGCGTATTCCTACATTGGCCCGGAACTGACCCACCCCATCTACTATGATGGCTCTATCGGCCAGGCAAAGCAGGACTTGTATCGAACGGCAGATGACATGAACGAGAACATGGACGGCGTAGAGGCTTACGTATCCGTCAATAAAGCGGTGGTAACCCAGTCCAGCGCGGCAATTCCCATCGTCCCCCTCTACATATCCCTGTTATTTAAGATTATGAAGGAGAAAAATCTTCACGAGGGATGTATTGAGCAGATGTACCGCATGTTCCATGACCGCCTGTGCAAAGAGAAGATCATCACTGACGACAACAGACTCATCCGCATGGACGATTATGAGATGAGGCCGGAAGTCCAGCAGGCAGTGATGGACTTGTGGAATCAGGTGAGCCAGGACAACATTGAGGACATTGGCGACGTGGATGGATACTGGCAGGATTTTTATGAAATTTTCGGCTTCCAGATTGAGGGCGTGGATTACGGGGAGGACATGAATATTCAGGGAGGGATTCCCAGCATCAGAGAGTCAAATACCCCGCAGTAAATTGCGGAGCATTTGACTCTCGCGGGCGCGCTCGGATGATGCAAGCAAACTTGCACATCCCCACTTTGCCTTCGGGAAAATAAATAACGGCCAGACGCACTTCCATAACTGCCATTCCCAGGAAGTTGCATCTGGCCAATTTTTAATCATGGCTTATAATTATTTTATTCGTACACTTTTCGTTTTTGACCATGTCCCATAGACTGTCTTTCCATCCTGTTTTACATAAGCCCTTGCCTTAAAGTAATATTTCTTTTTCTTCAATTTCTTCACCGTATAGGCTCCTGCTTTGCCTGATACGGTCTTCGTACTCTTTGCAGCAAATTTCTTGGATGTAGAATATTTCACCTGATAGCCGGAAACATTTTCCAGTTTCTTTACCATGACTTTTATTTTTCTGCCCTTTTTCGTTGTCAAATGGGTTATTGATGTCTTACCCGGCTTCTGTGTCGGGCTTTGTTTCTGCGTGCTGTCCGAGGGATCTTTTTGCTGCGTGCTGACAGCCACCTTCTTATTCCCATTCAAAACCTCCATAACCTTGTCATAGGCTTTTGCCAGATTCATGGCCGCCTGATAAGTAGCATATACATCAGAAACATCCACTTCTTCTGCCTTCTCGCACTTCCTGTACATGCTTTTCACCTTGCCTTCCGGGTATACGGAATAGAGGCTGTAGTCTATGTCGTATACTTTTTCCTCCAACTCCTCCAGATACTCCGCTACTTTTTCATCTTTCAGCGCAGGCACGGTATCGGGCATCTCCCGAAGGGAGTCTCCCGCCTGCTGCTCATAGGCATATGCAATTTCCATCAAAGCCTTTTCATTTCCATAACTTGAGAACATGGACATTCCCAGAGGCATGGCGTGGGTGTATCCATTTGCGGCATCCGTCTTCGACATGCCCATAGGAATCATCATATCTGGAAGTCCCGCCACAGGGCCAAAATTATTGATATAGGATGCGCCGTTATTCTTATTGTCAGAAGTCTCCTCTATGTCTGCCACATCATTCTGGGATACATACATTACTGCATCAATCTGATTGTCCCTCAAAATTTTAGAAATCTGATCCCTGAAATTCAACATCTTGCTCCACATTTCCTTGTGGGCATCCGTGTCATAGGGATTCACCATCTCTGCCAGAGAGGAGGCTGCCGTCTCTCCCGATGGGTAAAGATTGCTGTATCCTACGCCATATCCGGTTTCCAGAAGATTCTTTACCGTCTTGAAGGGTGCCCCGTCTCCCAACTGGCTGAAATATACGTTTAAATCATACTCGCCTGTACTTGAGTAGCCACAATTTCTCAAACTAGTATACAGAGATTCGGGAATCAATTTGGAAATATCAACAATCTCTGCCCCAGCCTTTTTCAAATTTCCCCTGGCTCTGGTAACCATGCCAGACACCTTGGCATCCAGGGAAACCTTGCTCTCCTTATCCAGAGGCACATCGTCCTTGCCCACGTTGTAGCCAAAAGAGTTGGAGAGAAATCCAATCCTCTTTCCCTTCAACCCATTCTTGCCCAAGGAAGAGACATATCCATTTCCTTTCAGCTGATTTGCATTGGCATCCACCGTATAGTGATCGCTAGCATCCGTTCCCGAAATCACATCCAGCATCAATGCCATATCTTCTGCCGTGCGGCACATCGGCCCGGTAACGTCTCGATCTCCCAACAGCGGGACAACGCCATCAATAGATGTCAAGCCCTTGGAGGGGCGTATGCCATAGAGATTCGACAGTGAGGAAGGCCGGCGGATAGAAGAACCTGTATCCGTGCCAAATCCTGCCGCTGCAAAATTCGCAGTAATCGCTACTGCCGTCCCGCCAGAAGACCCTGCGGCAGTGCGCCTTGTATCATAGGCATTATGCACGGTTCCGCCCAGAGTGGAGCGAGAATTAGAGCCACTGGACGCAAACTCCGACATATTTGCCTTTGCCAGGATGATTGCTCCCTCGTCCCGCAATTTTTTTACCGCATAAGCATCATCGTTGGCAATGGAATTTTGCAGGGAAAGACACCCGGCAGAAGTGGCAAGCCCCTCCACATCATAATTATCTTTCACAATCACCGGAATGCCGTGAAGCCTTCCCTTGATTTTTCCATCTCTTCTCTCTGCGTCCAACTTTTCCGCCTCCGAAAGCGCATTGGGATTCACCATGATGATGGAGTTTAAGTCCAAAGACTGATCGTACTTTTGAATGCGGTCTATATACATCTGCACCAGCTGTTTTGATGTCAGATTGCCTTGCTCCATTTCCTCCTTCAATTCTGAAACAGTAGCGTCCATCAAATCAATGGTTGTAAACATATGATCCAGCTTTTCCGCTTCTGTCGCCGCGGAAATCCCAACAGCCGCACTGGCGTAGGATTTCACCGCCAATGGTGTCGGAAGGGATGTCAGTACGAGGGCCGATGCAAGAGATAACATGCAGGTTATCTTGCTGTAATTTCTAAGTCTCATATGTACCTCTTTTCTGCACTGCAGTCTGCACCTGCCTGCTGCTTGAATTGCAACAGGCTATCTGTCTGCGCCTGCAGTGCGCCGCCACAGACAGATGTAGTATAAAAACTATATGCTGTTGTAAAAACCATCAAGTATTTTTGGAAAAAAGAGCCAAAAAAAAGAGTTTATCTGCGCACTCCGGCACAAAATAAACTCCTTTGTTTATCTTTCCTGCAAAATTTCCTTCTCAATTTTTACAGGAGCAACTATACCACATAATATTTAACATGTAAATAAAAATAAGCATTTTAATAGATATCATCGTTAATCACAACATTTCACAAAATAATATTAAGAAACACCATTGTTATTCTTTACTTTATTAAGTCCCTTATCATATCCATCTCCAAGTGCCATGCATGTCCATCCGTGGCGACAATTAATCCGGATACTTTGCATGAATCTCCTGAAATTGGTCGAAGGTGTCCACAAAGGCATCCACCACATCGGGATCAAAGTGACTGCCCCGGTCACCCACGATAATCTCCCTGGCCTTCTCATCAGAAAAGGGCTTCTTATAGGGACGCTTGCTCACCAGTGCGTCAAACACGTCTGCCAGGGCCACGATGCGGCTGTCCAAATGGATTTCCCAGTTCTTCCTCCCCATGTAGCCAGTGCCATCCCACTTCTCATGATGCTCCAGAGCGATGGTCTTTGCCGTCTCCATAATCTTGCCGGGAGCGTTCCGCAGCAACCGCTCCCCCTCCTTGATGTGAGTCTTAATGACATCAAACTCCTCCGGCGTAAGCTTTCCAGGCTTCTCCAATATTTCAGCCGGTATATTAATCTTTCCGATATCATGCATCATGGAAGCAATGCGAATCGTATTCACATCATCCGGGGAATATCCCATAGCCTCTGCCAAAATCCGAGTATATTCCGACACCCGCTTTACATGAAGCCCGGTAAACTCCGATTTGGCCTCCACAATCTCCGCCAGAGACTGAATCGTCTGTTCCGACACATCGTTTACCTGCTGGTTCGTAAGCAGCAGCACCATCCTTTTCTTAATATTATCCAATAGGTGGTTCAGTGTCATCACCAACTCAAACAAGCATTCATGGAGTATCTTGTCCCCATGGTATTCCAACGTGAGAAAGCCAAAGAATTCATCCAGAATGTTCAGGGGAATGGTCAGAAGCTGGGGCGCATTGTCAAAAGTCTCCTCCGGCAATGTCCAAAGCTCATCCAGCGTGCGAGGAAGGAGGGGAAGGGAATCCCCGTCTTCCGTAATATGCTTTAGCAAAATCACCGGCGCATTGCTGCCCGATATCACTGGCAAATCTGCCAGTGCTGCAAATTCTGCATTCAGATAAAGATTCACGCCAGCAAGCCCCGGCTCCCGGACATAATCGGGAAAATGCTTTGCCAAAGCCTGCAGCGTCGTCTCCGTATTCACATAAGTGGTGAACTCATAGGTATTATGACGGTATGCCCGCTCCAGTTCCGTCATGGAGAAGAGGTTCACCAGCCTATTGTCTGTCTTTTTCTTATCATGTCTCTCGCAGCCGCAGGATTCCGTATAGACATTTTTGCAGGGAATGGCAACGTCCTGGTCAAAGGGAATCTCTCCCCGAAGCATCCCGTCCAACTGTCCTATCACCACCCTGCCAGTCTCCTCCGGGTCATAGATTGCAGTAGTCAGAAGGGGCAGGTGGTACTCCCGTTCCTGCAAGCCGCCCAGTCCAGTGACAATGATGTCACCGGGCACATGGAAGCCCCTCTCCGCCAGATAATCGCACACGGCAATGCCCATGGCATCATTGGCACACACGATGGCATCCGGCAAGGGCAAATCCGATGCCAGAAACTCTTTCGCCGCCTCTCTGGCGGGCATCCTCCAGAAGTCCCCATAGCCTATGCGTCCTTCCTCCACCGGATACCCATTCTCCTTCAGCACGCTCCTGTATATCTCTATGCGCCTTTCAGACACCGGGTGACCCATGGCACCCGCCATAAAATTAATCCTCTTGCAGTGGTGGCACGAAATCAAATGCCGTATGATATCAGCTAGGGAGGATTCTGCGTCATACTGGATATTGCAGGTATATTCCAACGTGCCCTTGATATTCAGGACAGGAATGCCCGCTTCTATCCCCTTCTTGGCCAGTTCTTCCTGAATTGGCTCATATTTTATTACCTCGCTAAAAAGAATCAGAGCGCAGAATCGGTCGAAATGGATTAGCTCAAATATTCTCTGTTCCGCCATATCGCTCTTTGATCTATGATATAAATCAGAAAACGGAGCAAAAATATGCAAGTAATAGCCGTGCTTCTCGGCTTCTGCCCCCAGTGCCGTTAACAATCTATGCACTGCAATCTTGTGAATGCTGGTGACGCAAACGCCAATAATTTTCTTCTCTCCCATTCACCAAACCTTTCCGTCAAACAAGATGGCTTGTCTGTCTGCTGTAAAAATACATCCTTTAAATCGCCCCGCCGCCCTATGTTTTCTTCCGTTTTTTCTTCTTATCTTCATACATCTTAATATCCGCCTGATTGTATGCATAATCAAAGTTAAAATCTTCGGGCGCACATTTCTCCACGCCAATGCTGACAGAGACGGTAAAAGACTTGGTATGATTTTCATTGATGCGCTGAATGCGCTCCTGAATCATGGAAATGAGCTGATCCTCAGCAACCTCCTGGCAGACCCCGATGCATGCGGCAAATTCATCCCCGCCAAACCTGCCATATATGGCATGGGGCAGATCCAGATGCCTTAAGGCATTTGCCACAGAGCATATAATATAATCTCCATTCTCATGCCCCAAAGTATCATTTACATATTTTAAGTTATCAGCGTCTATCGATACTACCGCCAGCAGCAAATCGCGGTCAAGGGCGCACTGAACCAAATCGGGAAGGGCGGCATAAAACCCCTTTCGATTGTACAGCTTTGTCATGGCATCATGCTTTGCCATCTCTTCCATGTAATCTGCCGTATACTTGATATACCTTACATTCTGATTGCACCCCAGCAAAATATTGATGGCCGCAGTATACTGGTTAATCCTCCTATACTGGTGTTCAACAATATTGAAATAACTTGCCACAAAGCCCAGGGAATTGCTCCAAAATCCCAGCGCAGTCAGCACAAAAGGCTGCTCTTCCCGAATTAGAATATCCCAGTAAAGCGTCATGTCCTTCTCTTTGGAGACAGCGAAAAGAGGGATGCGTTTTTCATTCGGCGTGTATAGCACGCACACGGAATCATCCATGGTCATTTTAACATTTTTAACCAAAGGATTGATTTTATTATCAAAATATGCCTGCTTCAAAAAGATAATGCAGTTTCCAAAATCAACCTGGCGAAGCCGTTCTGCAATTTCCTCCGCATCATTGCATGCAACTGCATTTTCCGTAAGCTCGTATAGTTTGCGCTCCATCTCAAAATATCCATAAAATGCATCCTCATTCTCCCGCGCGATCAGTCCGAAATTGGGCATGGGAAGTTCCCGCGTACATCCGCAGCTGGAAAAAATATCAAGGACGAAATCCACCGAATGGGTCCCATTCACATTCTTTCCCTGCAGGGCCAGCCTGATATTGCGAACGATTTCCCGTACCATCCCCGGCAAATTATAATGGCAGGTCGTAATAGGAGGCGTGCAATACTGCGCCTCCTTGATGCCGTCAAACCCTGTGACAATCACATCCCGAGGTACAGAGATGCCGTGATGCTGCAATTCATTGCAGACAGTAATCGCTGTGGTATCATTCACGCAAATAATGGCATCAGGCAGTTCTCCTCTCCCGATGAGGGAATTCACCACATCCTGCACAGGCCCAAACCAATAGTCGCCGTAACTGAGCATATCCTCTGAAAAGGGAATGTTATTTTCCGCCAATATCCTTTTCAATACCTTAATCCTATTTTCAGAATGATATTCTCCCTGAAATCCAGCAATAAAATGGAGGTTTGCACAGTGATGCTTCTCGATTACATGGCGCACCACTAGTTCAAAACCATGTTCATCATCCAATACGAAGTTGATGTACTTGCTATACTCGGCGCCAATGGTAACAACGGGCTTATTATGTAGTTCTGCCTGGGCGGCCACCTCCTGCATCGCCTTTTTATCATGATAATATTCTTCATAAATGACAATGGCATCTACGACATTATAATCAATCAAGTCAAAAATTGTCTTCTCTACCATGTCAGCCTCTGTATTCCAGTACAAGTCTGAACAGGTGTGGTAAATTACCAGACGGTATCCATATTCCAGCAGAGACTCATTCAATTCTGCAATGAACTCTGTGTGCTCATACGCCTTGGGAACACATAGCGCAATAATTGTGCTGCCTTTATACATAAAAGTACAATCTCCCTTTCATCATGGTATTTCAATGCGATGCCAACTCATAATCCGAGTATACTATATGCATTGGCCGGAAGTCAATGTTTACATGATGCCCGAGTCCATCCTTTTTCAGACACCGGGAAAAACAGAATATTAAACCTTAAGGTATAAATCACGAAAAACATCACAGGTATTGTCTTTTAATTCATAAAATGTACCATCGAAGGAAATGATATTTTCATTCAAGGAAGCATATCAAAATATTCTTTCCATCTTTATGGACTGTAATTGATGTGATGCTTTCACATACATCGTTCGTATAAACTGAATTATTAAAACTAAAGTCCAAAAAATCTATATTTTCAAAATTAGGATCTGATTCTACCTTTGTTTTTATTTCTTCATTCTTTACATTCGCCCCACTCAAATGCATAAATGCTCCAATAGTCACCAGCAAAATCAATAATACTCCAATGAAAATATAGATTGTGATTTTAGATCGAATCATTTTACATATCTCCTTCAATTTAATACAGCGTGACTGTCCATTTAAAATAATAGTTTGAAAAATATGCTATGCAATTAGTTGAATTATATGTCATAACAACCTTATTCTTTTTTGTTTGTGATAACAAAGCACCCGATTTATACGTAATGTTTTCTAATGGGTATTTTTTCCTATATTTTTAACAACTTATAATGCATATTCAATAAAATTTACTATATCACATGTAACAAATAATTACAATTAGATAATTAACTTTTAAAAATGCCCTACCCCTAAAATTTCTAATAGTTTTGCCAAATCTGTAAATTAGAATTGGAATGGTTATTTTCTTGCTTGCCTTTTTTCTCTAAAAATAGTATAATTGATAACCGATTACAGAATATGGTATTTATATATTTATGCATGAGTGTTATTTAGGGTTGTTATCAGAGGGGAAACAATGTATATATTAGAAAAACTGCTGACCGTTTTTTACACGATTATCTTTTCAATGATTCTAGTTATCGTCATCTTGGCGATGCTGTCCTGGTCTGCCTATATGGCAGGAATATTCCCCTTATTAGGGGTACTGGTATTTTTATATCTCAAAAAAAAGAAAAGGCTACTGCCTACCCGCGCATGCAGATATCTGTGGTACGTGGCCAGCTGCTGCTCCCTTGCCCTGCTAATCTGGATTTCCTTTACATGCAAAGTGGATTTTTCATGGGACTGGGGGAAGAATCTCCTGTCCTCCACGGAATATGTCATGACCGATCATCTGCAGTCAGCGGAATATTATGCCCGATATCCCAATAACCAGTTGTGCCTGATTGGCGTGACAGGACTGTTCCAGCTCATCCATTATTTATATCCCCCAGCAGGCTTAGAAATATTCCATAACGTATCCATCGTGATTAGCTGCCTTTTCGTATGGGCCACAATCAATGTGATCTACCTCATCGGCAAGGAAATATGGGGTATACGCCGAGCAGTTTTGGCGGGATTATTTTCTGTTGGATGCCTCCCATTTTATATGTATGCCCAATTTTTATATACAGATACGCCGGGCCTTCTGCTGCTGACGATTCTCATCTACTTAGACATCAAGATCTTTCGGGAAAATCACTTTCCCAGGAGAATCGCCTTTGCCATCCTGATGGGAATGATTGCAGGCATCACATACCACGTCAAGGTCATCCCGTTCATTATTTTTATTGCGATGATTCTTGCAGAACTCTTTCACAGAAACCGCCGGGCAAGGGAAAAAGCCGCCGTCCTTGCCTCCGCAATACTAATCTGCCTAGGAACCTGGTATTCGTTAGGAAGTTTTTCCGACCAAGTCTCCTCGGATCAATTTGGCATTACTGCCGAGGCGAAGGAGCAATGGCAATTTCCGCTCACCCATTGGGTCATGATGGGACTGAATAGCGAAAGCATGGGCGGATATCACGAACAGGATGTCAGCTATACTGCATATTTCACCACCATGAATGAGCGGAAGGAACAGAATATCCGAGTCATCCAGGAAAGAATTCGCGAATTTGGCATAGACGGACTTTTCAGACATATATTTCATGGAAAACTGCCCAGAACATGGGGAAACAGTTGTCTCTCCGGGGATGACTACCTCAGTCGCTTGCCAAAAGATAGGGAGAATGAAATCGTTCAGTTTATGATGCTGAATGGAAAATATCATGACTATTGCCTAATCTATACATGGACTTACTACGTGATTTTGTTTATTGGAATCATCCTGTCGGGAATCATGGCCGTAAAAAACAGGCAACGGCAAGACGTTCTGCTGATGGGAAGGATTGCGCTGTTGGGATTGGCCTTTTTCCAGATTTTATGGGAATGCAACAGCAGATACCTAATCACCTTTATTCCACTGCTGATTATCATGACCTTGGACGGATATTTCAGGTGCAAGGAAGAACGGCATATTTATTCAGAATATTAAAAATGCGCTATCGCCATTCACATCCACTGCGAATGGCGATAGCGCACTTATGAGTTCGTGTAATCACGGTCAAAAACGAATCAAATCCTCCGCATTCTTCCCCAAGATTTTACCCAAGCAATCCTGATCTTGAATCAGCTGGCGAATTTTTGCCAGGGATTCCTTCTGTCCGCTCCAAGGGCTGTCTGTGGCGAAGAGAACCCTGTCTGCCCCATGCTTTTCCAAAATCCGCATAAAAGCATCCTCATCAATGAATCCAAAAATGTAAGCGGTATCTAAATACACATTCTGCCCTGCGACCAGCCGCTCCACATCATCCCACAGGCCGAAGGCTCCATAATGGGCCAGCACCATTCTTTCCGGAGCCACCTCATCTATCACTTTCTGAATGCGTTCCGCAGTACAGCGCACATTGTCAGGAAAGCCGATATCCACCCCCGCATGCACCACCGTCACCAGGCCCAGTTCCGTGGCGTAATCCAGGATGCGCATGTACTTGATATCATCGAAATAAGTATCCTGATAATCTGGGTGAAGCTTGATTCCCTGGAGTCCCAAATCTTTGATGATGCGCAATTCCCTCTTAAAGTCCAGGGTGTCTGGGTGGATTCCGCCAAAAGATAAGAGCCGATGCTCCTGTTCCTGATATTTTTCATTCAGCCTTGCCGCAAATTCGTTAACCGTATTAAATTGCTCCGGCCTAGTAACCACTGGGAGGACGATGGACACGTCCACCCCCGCCTCCTCCATGGACGTCACCAGGCTATTTTCCTTTCCATCGGTAAATGCCCTGACATTTGCAATATTTTCTAGTTTCTCAATGGTACTCGCCGCTATTTTCTCTGGAAAAATATGGGTATGGAAATCCACAATCATCGTATCAGCTCCTCACTCAAATGTGTCTATATTATCTGCTATATCCATTGCTGCTATTCACAGCAATCCATGCCTGGTACGCCAATCTGCCCAAAGCCATGAATCCAAAGCTACTGAAACACTCTGGCGATATCCTCCTGGCTGAACAGCTTCACCTCTCTGCTTTCCAGCAGTTCGGCAGCCTCATCCCCGTTGGAAATCTTGCATATGATGGAGGAGTCATCCTCCTTGTTAGACAGGACATAGGTGTATTCCACATTCAGCCCGGCCTTGCAAACAATGCCCAAAATCTCCTGCAGCGTCCCTACCTGGTGAGACAATCTTACCGCCAGCACATCTGTCAGCCGGGCGGTAAAGCCTTTGCTCTTCAAAGCCGACTGCGCCGCTTCCGGCTTTGCGGTAATCAGCCTGAGAATCCCATATTCACTGGTATCCGCCAGACTCAGGGAGATGATATTAATCCGCTCTTCCTTCAAGACGTCGAGAACTTCCTCCAGACGCCCCTCCTCATTTTCAATAAATACCGACAACTGCTTTATAAACATATTCTGCCCTCCAATCTATTTTTTAGCTGCTATTCGTATTTCCGCTTGTCAATCACATGCACTGCCTTGCCCATGCTGCGCTCCAAGGTCTTTGGCTCCACCAGCTTAATCTTGGCCGCAAGACCAATAGCATTCTGAATCACATGTCCTATCCTTTTGGTGAGGTTCTCTAATTCCCGAATCTCGTCAGAGAAGAATCGCTCCTCCACCTCCACCTGAATCTCCAAGGTATCCAAGTTATTTTTCCGATCCACGATCATCATATAGTGGGGCGTAGTGCCTCCCATTTCCAGCAACGCCGCCTCAATCTGGGACGGGAATACATTCACCCCTCGGATAATCAGCATATCGTCAGAACGTCCCTTGAATCGGCTAATCCGTGCCAGGGTCCTGCCACAGTCGCATTTGTCATATTCGATGCTGGTCAAATCCTTCGTGCGATAGCGAAGCAGAGGCAAGCCCTCCTTGGTCAGCGTAGTAAATACCAGTTCTCCCGTCTCGCCCTTCTCCATAGGCTCCAGCGTTTCAGGATTGATGATTTCCGGAAGGAAATGGTCCTCGTACACGTGAAGCCCCTTGTGGTACTGGCAGTCACAGGCAACGCCCGGCCCCATCACTTCGGAAAGGCCATAGATGTCAAAAGCATTAATATGTAGTTTCTGCTCTATCTGCTTCCGCATATTCTCCGTCCAAGGCTCTGCACCGCAGACCGCCGCTTTCAGCTTGATATTGGGAATATCCCCTGCCTCCTCCAGCACTTCCGCAATGTGAAGGAGATAGGATGGCGTGCAGGCAATGGCAGTCACGCCAAAATCCTTCATCATGGTGGTGAGTTTCTTCGTATTTCCCGTGGACATGGGCACTACCATGGCGCCAAGATTTTCCGCGCCCCCGTGGGCACCCAGCCCTCCCGTAAATAATCCATAGCCATAGGCAACCTGGATAATATCCCCCCGGGTAACTCCCGCCTGGCTCAGCGCCCTGGCCACGCATTCGCTCCAGATATCCAGATCCCTCCTGGTATAGCCCACCACCGTAGCCTTTCCAGTCGTTCCAGAAGATGCGTGGATGCGAACAATTTCCGATTCCGGAACGGCGAATAATCCGAAAGGATAGGTATCGCGCAAATCGTTCTTCGTGGTGTAGGGCAGCTTGGGCAAATCCTCAATCCCCTTAATATCCCCCGGCTCAATTCCCAATACCTGCATCTTTTTCCGATAAAATTCCACATTGTGGTATACCCGGTCCACCGTCTTGACCAGACGCTTGCTTTGCAGATGCTCCATCTCATCCCTGCTCATGCATTCCTTCGCTTCATTCCATATCATACTGCCTGCCTCCTATTTTCTCCTCGTCTATATCCGATCTTTCCTAGCCGTCTCTACTTTCAACCTAATTCTCCCCGCAGAGTGCGGGGTGCGAATAGGGTCTCTCATGCGCCATATCCAGCCAGAAATGCTTTCTGGTTAATCTCTATCGTCTTTGGGGGAACTGTCTTTTCTATAACCTCCAGCCATGCCTCCTTGGAAAAATCCATGTGCCTTGCAGCCATCCCCAGCACGATTATATTAAATACCTTGGAATTGCCTAGTCGCTTAGCCTCTTCCATGGCATCCATCTTATATACCGTATGTTCCCGTTCCAGCCCTTCCACGATATTATCCGGATACTGGGCCGCCCCGGTCACCACGGTAATGGGCTCGATGCGCTGCTCGTTGACCACGAGAACGCCATCCTTTTTCAGGAAATGGGAATAGCGGAGCGCCTCCAGCTTCTCAAAGGCAATCAATACATCTGCCTGCCCCTCTTCCACGATGGGCTCAGCCACCTTTTCCCCGTATCGCACGAAGGTCACCACGCTTCCCCCCCGCTGGGCCATGCCGTGTACCTCGGACAATTTCACATCGTATCCCGCATCCAGCGTGATGCCGCCCAGAATCCGGCTGGTCAGCAGGGTGCCCTGGCCGCCTACGCCTACAATCATTATATTCTTCGTCATATCTCTACCTCGTTTCTACTGACTTTATAGATTTTCTATGACACGGTTCTTTCGTGTCTTCAGAAATCTACATTTCTTACACAGTTTCTATCGCGTCAAATTTGCAGAGCTGCTTGCAGAGGCCACAGCCATTGCACATGGTCTCGTCAATGGCAATGGAGCCATCAGGATTCTTCGTCAGGGCGGGACAGCCCGGCTTCAGGCACATGCCGCATTTCTTGCAGGCATCTTCCACCGGCTTGCACTTATTCGGGAACACATTGCCCTTCAGCAATACGCAGGGCGCCTTGGTGATGATAACGGAAACCGCATCCCTGGCCACCTCTTCCTTTACCACCTTCTCCAGTTTCTCCGTGTCAAAAGCTTCTACTTCTACCACATGCTCAATTCCCATGGCCTTGCAAAGCTGGAATATATTGATGGCGGGAACAATCTCCCCTTTCAGCGTCTTTCCGGTAGCCGCATGGTCCTGATGCCCAGTCATGCCCGTGGTAGAATTGTCCAGAATCATCACGGTTCCCGTGGCCTGATTGTACACCATATTCATCAGGGAATTCACCCCTGTATGCATGAAAGTGGAATCTCCGATGACAGCCACCCAGTTTTTAATATATTCTTTGCCCTTCGCTTTCTCCATGCCGTGGAGGGTGGAAATGCTAGCGCCCATGCAGATCGTGGTATCAATGACATTCAGCGGGGGAACTGCCCCCAGCGTGTAGCAGCCGATGTCCCCTGCCGCATGGATTCCCAACTTATTTAAAACGGAATAGACGCTTCTGTGGGGACAGCCGGGACACAGAATGGGCGGCCTTGCCGGAACCTGCGCCGGCGCTTTGCCACTGACTTCCTCCTTCAAAATCTTTTCACGGATTAGATTGGCAGAGTATTCCCCCTGCAAGGTAAAGATTTCCTTGCCCACGGCCTCGATTCCCCAGGACTTTACCTGCTCCTCGATGACCGGCTCCAACTCCTCAAATATGTATAGTTTATCAACCTTGGATGCAAATTCCTCAATCAGCTTTCTTGGCAGGGGATGCACCATGCCCAATTTCAGCACAGAAGCATCGGGACAAGCCTCCTTCACATACTGGTAGGGAATGCCGCTGGTAATAAATCCAACCGAGGTATCATTGTATTCCGCTTTATTAATAGCAAAGCCGCAACCGTCCTCTGCCATCGCCTTCATTCTCTGCTCCACGTAGACATGGCGGCCGATAGCGTTTCCCGGCATCATGACAAACTTTCCAGGATTCCTCTCATAAGGCTTATCTTCCACCTCCATCCGCTCCTCCAGCGTAACTGTCCCCTGGGAATGTGCCAGTCGGGTAGTGGTCCTGACGATGACTGGCGTGTCATATTTTTCGCTAATCTCATAGGCGAACTTCACGAAATCCTTCGCTTCCTGGCTGTCAGAAGGTTCCAGCACGGGAACCAGGGCAGCCCGGGCTACGCATCTTGTATCCTGCTCATTCTGAGAACTGTACAGCCCGGGATCATCCGCTGCCACCAGGACCAAGCCGCCATTCACTCCCCCATAGGAAATCGTGTACAGCGGGTCGCTTGCCACGTTTACCCCCACATGCTTCATAGAGGCCATGGCCCTGACCCCGCTGATGGAGGCACCAATGGCAACTTCCGTGGCAACTTTCTCATTGGGCGACCACTCCGCATAAATTTCATCATACAGAGCAATATTTTCGCTAATCTCCGTGCTGGGCGTGCCAGGATACGCAGCGGAAACCTTCACCCCCGCCTCATAGGCTCCTCTGGCAATCGCCTCATTCCCCAACATAATTTTCTTTTCCAATTCGATCTACTTCCTTTCTCGCTTTCTTTTCCTTTATGTACCTTTTTTCAGAATCATGGATCAGGATTCCAGAATCAATATTTTCCAGATCTAGATAAAGGAATTTCTGAGTACAGATAGTCTTATTTTAACACATCTCTAGCATGTATTCCACCATCTATTTTTCCCATTTCATGTTTCATTGCGATTATCTGTTACTATTCACAGTCGATGTGAAAAATAGATAATATTTCATTATCCTTTTACATCAACCTTGAATAGCAACGATTATCTACTTTTAATTCTGATACGTTCATTTGCATCAACCAAGACATATGTCATAAAAATGTGTGTGAAATATTGTATTTTGCTAATAATTAGTATATAATATATATAGCCGTATGCAAAGGAGGATTCTGGCTTGGCAAATGCAAATGAAACCGTTCATACAAACATTAAATTCAAGGATAGACTATTCCGCATCGTATTTGGTGCTGAGGAGAATAAGAAACATCTGATTTCCCTTTATAACGCCCTCAACGGTACTGACTTCGGGGAATCCGAAACGATTGAAATTACCACCCTCGATGATGCCATTTACATTCGGATAAAGAATGATATTTCATTTATCATTGCCTCCGATTTGAGTTTATATGAACAGCAAAGCACGTTTAATCCCAATATGCCTCTCAGGGGATTTTTATACTATGGGCATCTATTTGAACAGTATGTTAAGAAAATGGGGTATGACATATATGGAAAGACACTGATTAAGTTACCCAATCCCAAATATGTCGTATTCTATAACGGTCTAGACGAAAAGGAAGACTGCGTCAATCTAAAATTATCCGATGCATTTATTAAGCCAGGTAGCGGAAAAGACTTCGAGTGGACTGCCACGATGCTTAACATCAACCAGGGGCACAACACAGAACTTATGGAGAAATGCGTGCCTTTGGGAGAGTATTCAGATTTTATTGCCCTAGTGCGCAAGCATCAGGAGTCACTGCCTTTTGACAAAGCAGTGGATAAAGCGGTAACTGCTGCGCAGGGATGGCCCTGCATAGGTCCATATTTATTCAATCACAGAAATGAGGTGAGGGATGTGTTATTAACGGAATTTGATGCGGAATTACATGACAAAGCCACTTATGAGGCTGGAGAAGCTGCAGGCTTGATGAAAGGAAAAATAAAATCTTTAGCAGAATTAGTAGTTAATGGCTTAATTCCTTTGGATGTCGCAACTTCTCAGCTTAATCTGTCTGAAGAAGACTTCATCCAGCAAGCGCTGATGCTTAACATCTCTATCAAGCAATAGTTGAATCTATATCTTTGCAGTATGAATTGCATTATTTTGAGAAATACCAGACTGTCTCTTTTGATACGTATATTGATTCAAAAGAGGCAGTCCCCAAGCATCTCCCTGATTTCCTTTTCGTCATCACACACTGCTATCCGCATACCATGTAGGAATGGACTTTTGCATATTATCATACCATGCAAGAATATCTTCTGCCTGATCATACATTGCCCGGACTTCCCTTTCACCGAAAGAAATCGCCCAGGAAAGAGAACCGAGAGCATTGCTACACATATAAAGAGCAAGCAGCCTCCAAAATTCAATCGGTACTTCATCGTCAAAATATCCATTTACGATTCCACACGCAAAGATCGGTGCTTTCTGGGCAGAAAATACAATGCGATTAAATTCCTTATCCTCTGCTGTCACGCAATATTTTTCATCGCATGACCAGCCCTTATGGATGGGCACGCTGGAAATGATTTTTATTTTTGGCATTCGCTTGTTCCTCCAATAACCAAGTGTTTATTAATCAAAACAACTGTTGCTATGCAATAATTGTTCATCCTTTCATACTATCATATTTCTTAGCATTTTTTTTCTTTTTATGGTATAATCCAAGGGCAGTAGCTAATACAGACCAGGAGGATGCATAACCATGCCAATAAAATTAATACCCGCATATGATCATCTGCAAGAGGTACATCAACTTTTTTCAGAATATACAGACCTTTTGATTCATGGCGATTCCAATTTTGCCAAATATTTGGAAATTCAAAATTATGATGATGAAATACAGCACTTAGAAAAAAAGTACGGCATGCCAGAAGGGCGATTATACTTAGCTTATTTTGATGACAGGCTGGCCGGCTGCATTGGATTGAAAAAGATAGATTCTGCAAATTGCGAAATGAAACGCCTATATGTAAGACCACAATTTCGGGGCAAACATATAGGCAATATTCTCATTCAGCAGATTATTGATGATGCCAGGGAAATCGGCTATGCGCATATGCTTTTAGACACGCTGCCCTTTCTGCAAAGCGCAGTGCATATGTACAAGAGATTGGGATTTTATGAAATCCAACGCTATAATGATAGCCCTATGGCGTCCTCCATTTACATGAAGTTGGATTTATAACATGTGGCCAGAAAACATATCGCCAGAGCAAACGGATAAATACCTCTCTGCATATTCCTTAAACCATATCCCCTTGTTTTGAAACTGCCCGTTTCCCTCCAGAGACTGAATCCGTTCTCTTGCCCCTTGATATTCCTGATTATGAATCAAAACCAATATATCCTGAATGCTTCCTTGATAACTTTCAGAATCAAATACGGAATAATAGTCCTCAATCGTTCCACTGCTGACCGTATCATGAAAATGCCTGACATAGGCCTCGGCGCATCGTTCCAGTGCATCCGGGCTCCACTCTGGCAATTCCTGCCTGCATTCATAACATGTCATGCCATAGATGGCAAATGCACCAATACAGCGCAGACTGAGGGGTTCCTTTTTATTTTCGGGCATATCCATAATATCCCAAAATAAATCATCCATCCACAAAGGCTTCATCCGCTCCAAAGAAGAGCAAAAACAACGACCATCCTTTTCCCTGATATCCACTAGCAGGGAAAAATACATATCCCCTTTTTTACCCCACACCATATAATCTTTTTTCTTAAGACCGTATGACTTCACAATCCCTTTTAATAGTTTGGACAAATATTGATTTAATTCCCTTAATTTCCTTTGCTGTTCCCTTGTCATCGCTTTTCCTCCGTCCTATTTGGTTCTACTAGATGCTTTACCTTTATCATTAGATTATAAACAAAGTTCATGATCTTTTTTGCACCCTTACAAGCAAACTTGCTCAATCCGCTTATTATTATATTTTGGCATAAGGTATTTGTAATTACAACGAAAAACCTTTACCTTCCGGCTAAGTGGCATTATAATGTTGCTGTAATAACATCATTAAAACGCATAGAGAGCAGGAGGAATGCCCAACATATGCCAAGCATTGAAAATAATGAAAGATAAGATGCACACCGGAGAATTATATTTGCCGGGAGACCAAGAAATCATGAAAGAGCAAGTATCATATCAGGACTTGCTTTGGGAATATAATTAAACAAAACCATCGGAGGTGTCAAAGAGAGCATCGCTGTTGAAAAAGATGCTGGGAGAATGCGGAGAGAACGTATACGTCGAAGCACCATTCTATGCCAATTTTGGCGGACATCACTGTCATTTTGGCAATATGGTATATGCCAATTATCACCTGACCTGCGTGGACGATACCCATATCTATATAGGTGATTATACCATGATTGGCCCCAACGTGACCATTGCCACGGCAGGACATCCCATATTGCCGGAACTCCGCGAGCAGTTATACCAGTACAACATGCCCGTCCATATCGGAAGAAACTGCTGGATTGGCGCAGGGGCAATTATCATGCCGGGGGTATCGATCGGCGACGATTCTGTAATTGGCGCGGGCAGCGTAGTGACGAAGGATATTCCCGAAGGTGTCGTTGCCGTGGGAAATCCATGCAGGGTCATGCGCGAAATCAATGAGCAGGACAAAGCATTTTATTATAAAGGAAGATCATTCCAGTAATTCTAATAATTCATATAAATGATCAATGCTTTCTTCCTTCTTCTCTCCCCGCCGTATCCAGATAAATTTGCAGTGGGCATTAAGTGCCGTTTTCCAATCCTTTTCCTCATCTCCAACAAAAACCAATTCTTCTATTGGAGTGGCAAATTTCTCAGAAATCATTTGCAAGCCTCTGCAATTCGGCTTCCTATATCCTGCCACAGAAGATGAAACATAATAATCGAAATACCCCAACAAATCCGGGATATCCCGTTTGAAAATTTCATCAGGCATTGCACTGGGCAAATCCGTCAATGCCGCTATCCCATAACCCCTATCCCTTAGTTTTCGCAATACATCAACTGTATCCGGAAATATTTCTGCCTTTAACTGCAGTCCGCTCCAAAAAGTTTCCATGAAGCTTTGAACGGGAATATCCATATGCCAGAGTTCCATTATTTTAGCAAAGATATCTTCTGCCGGATACTCAATTTCCCTGTAATTTATCCTTGGATTGAAATCCCTTAGCATTTGATTTGATTGTTCCAAAACCTCTTGGGAAATATGACACTCGAATTTCTGAATGATTGCTTCAAATCCCTCATAATAATAATCCGCCCATGAATGAGGCATTCCAACATACTGCATGAGCGTCCCGCCCAAATCAAAAACTACGACTTTCAATATGATATAGCACCTACTTTCTATTTTTTTCCGGTAATTTGACAACTGCTTCTATACAATGCCAATATTATAGTCAACGACAAAAATAATTGTCGTTGACTATAATATATCGCCCTACTTCATAAACACAAAGGACACCAAATCAAACAGCTGCCGTCCGGCAAAATCCCCCTTCGCCCAAGTAGTATAGCCATCCTCAGCCACCAGGTACACCGCATGCCTCCCCGTCACGAGGGAGACCTTTCCCTGAATGACGCTGCTATCCTTCTGAAATTCCAGAGAGCCAATGCGATGTTCCGGCTCCGTCCCGTCAATGCACACATGCAGCATACCGTGACAGCCTCTAGGCATCACCTTCGCCATGAAGAGCATGGCATCCCCGGTATAATCCTCCCCGAAGTCAAAATATTTCCATCCCATCACGCAATCTTTTGTCACATTGGTGACGATGCGGGTAAATGCATCCAGTTCCGTAATGATAGCACCGCCCTTTAAGACGCAGGCACTGTCTGCCAGAGTGATTTCATAGGGATTCAAAGACTCCTCAAAGCCCAGGGAAGTCATTTCCACCTGGGGTATGGTTCCGTCGGGCAATATCTCAATCCGCTCCACGCATCCCCTTCTGGACATGCAAGTGCCATTGGTCATGCGATGATAGAAAATATACCACTGGCCGCCAATCTGGCAGATTGAACCATGATTATTCCCCCCGGGATAATCCACCCCATTGTCCACGATCACGCCCCGATAATGAAAAGGCCCCGTAGGGCTGTCCGAAGTGGCGTAGACCAATCTGCTGCCCGTCTTTGGAGAATAGATGAGATAGTAGGTATCTCCCACTTTTCTAGGCGAGCATGCCTCAAAGAAATGATGCTCCTCCTCCCCCATGGGAATCACGTCCAACTGGTAAGTGCCATCCAGCACCTCGTACATATTCTCCCCATTAATCTCGCACATGTAGCTGCGCTCGAAGCCGCAGTAGATAAACACCCTCCCATCGTCATCCACCAGCACGCCGGGATCAATGAACGTCCCCTTGTCATAATGGTCAGGAATCTGATACTTGTATCGGGACAGCAACTGAAATGGCCCCTCCGGCCGATCGCTCACCGCCACGCAGCCCTTGGCATTCACCACATAGGCGTAGAGATAGTATTTTCCATCCTTCTCCACCACATCCGGGGCATAGAGTTCGTGGTCGCTCCAGTCCACATCCGCCAGCCGCCTCTCCCCGGTGTCATGAATGCCCGAATCCTCCTTTTTCTTCCCCCAGTTCTCCCCCTTTGCGGGCATGGAGCGAAAAGCATCCCCGTGGCACACCCACTGGCCGGGATTGGATATGGGCGCAGACCATACCTTCAACTTAAAATCACAAAAAGAATCGCAGTCCACCCTGTCGTGGGAGCCATACACATACACCCTGTCCCCAAATACCCTCGGTTCTCCATCCGGCACATACTCCCAAGATGGCAAATACGGATTCGCCATAGCAAAAACCTCCTTAATATATTTTCTGTCTATCAGCAAAAAACTTCTCCATGGCAGCCAGAGCATAATGCGCCATATTTCAAATCAACTAGTTCTAAACATGCGTCCCATAATCCTCCAATATTTCCAGAATATCCTTTTGATAGATATTTCCGCCCAGCACGTCCCCCTGAGAGTCAATGCATATGGCGCGGATATCTTCTGGGTCTTCTTCATAGGGGCTGGTATATACCCTATCCCTATCAAAATAATCCCCCAGATACTTCAACGCATTTCCTGCAGGAAAAATAACATTTCCATCCGACCGAAAAATACCCATGTCCTCAAATTCCTGCAAAATTTCCTCGGTGCGAAGATTGTAGGGATTGCCATCTTCCCGATTCACAAGCCACGCCGGGTGGGCGCGCACATGGATGCCCTGCCGATGCACTTCTGTTGCAAACTTCTTGACAGGTTCCAGCGGTATGGTTTCCTGATGAAAGGCATCCATAGAAAGCAGAATGCCATTCACGCCGCTTTGCACTAGCCTCTCCGCAACGCTTGTAATCCTAGATTCGTCCTTGGTAAAAAAGCCATTGGTAATGATCTCCCTTTCAGGAA
Organism: Clostridiaceae bacterium; assembly: GCA_910575435.1. Classification (GTDB taxonomy): domain Bacteria; phylum Bacillota; class Clostridia; order Lachnospirales; family Lachnospiraceae; genus Butyribacter. The sequence continues at coordinate 103,516 of CAJTGI010000011.1, forward strand.
TGCCCGCCTCTTTCGCAGCATTATGTATCTCATACACCGTTTCGGGAAAGATCAGTGGCTCTCCCCCAAAAGTCATAACCGATTCGATATGATATATTTCAGCAATATCACATACCAACTGGGCTGCCGCCCTCGCATCCAGATGCTCTCCAGAACCAACATGCTCCCCCTCGGAACAATGCTTGCAACGTCCCGTGCAGGCACGGGTCACCACAAACTCTATGCGGTTCAGATTTGCCACATATTTATTTATTGATTGATTCATATACGCAACCTCCTATCCTTTCGCAATCCCTCACCAATCCCGCTGTCGGATGGCATCCTCCACATCAATCCCCAAATCAAACCATTCCAATATATGCTCCACCGTCTCGCCAATGCTGTCCCTGGCAGCGCTCTCAATCTCGCTGTCATGCTCCTCGAACTCTTCCTGCAAGTCATTGATGGCTTCCGTCATCTCATCAAATTTATCCTGAATCTTCTGCAAATCCCTTTCCCCTGCTTCCAAAAACCGAATCACGGCCTGCACCTGATCCCTTACCTTGTCCACCAAAAAATCAGGGAAATATCCATCATCGTACATGTCCTCCAGCAACCTGTAATCTGTATCAAATTTTATCATTTCCATCTCCTTTTTCAATATAATCCTGCATCAAATATTGGTTTTAGCATACCATTCTTATTACGCCTTTGCAAGCAATATATAGCAACAAAACCCATGACTCGTTACGATTGGTTACAATTCATATCGACCGTGAATAGTAACTTTGGCTCAACTATGATATACTCGCCGAATGTCATGTAAATTATATAAATCTAATTGTTCTAGCAATAACTCTTGAAAATTTCGACTAATGGAAATGGGGACTCCACATGCCAACAGAAGTTTTTTATCATCATATATGATTTTTTTTAGATACTTGAGATTAATGACAGTAGAACGAGAGACTTGGCAAAATCCAAGTCCATTCAACTCTCTGGCCCAGTTTTTTAAAGATTTTCTTGTAAGATGGGACATGCCATCTGTTGTATAAAACACTGTATATTTCTGTTCTGCCTGTAAGTACACAACATCCCCACAGGCAAGAATATCATCCTTATTGATTTCAATCGGATAAAAATCTCTTTTTATATAAGCGGCATGTTCAATGCATTTTTTTACAGAACTTTCTTCAATAGGCTTGCTCAAAAAAGAAAGGACGTTCCACCCAAAAGCGTCTATCATCCGTTCCTGATGGGCAGAGCAAAATGCAATCAACGTGGCAGGACTTAATCGCTCCAAGCGTTCTTTCACTTCTATGCCGTTGATTCCTTCCATATAAATATCTAAAAACACCAGATCAAGAGAAGTTAATTCTGGCGAATGAAGCAGTTCCTCACCGGATGGATACATCAAAATATCTTGACATCCCAACTTACAGCAGTATTTCTTTAAATGATCCCTCGCATCAGACTGATCATCACATATTCCAATTATCATAATCCACCCTCAACTCCGCAATTCGCTTAAATCAACGCAACCGTACACCTAATCTTCACAATAACTAACAATTACTTACACTCATTTACATCAAACTTCCAAAATTATCTATAACTCTCTATTCGCATGTTATCATTCTTATCTCACAAAAATCCATCTATTTGATAACGTATGCAATAAGTATATAGTCTTTCCCAAACATTGTCAACGTTCCGTTCGTCACAAAAATCTACCATTCGTCGCATCATACTTGCAATGATCCATCTTTTGATATTATACTGAAAATAAATATTGCGGCAATATTTCATACAAAAGATACGGAGAGGAGGACGAAATTTCATTACCTTTCTGCGTCTCTGACAAAGCACAGAAAAAACAAATGCATTCAGTATGCATTATCTGATTTAGGTTCTATTTATTTTATCTAAATGTAATTGATACAGAAGTTGAGTCTTAGGAAGAGTTAGGAAGGAGATTATTATGAAGAATAAGAAGACAACGAACAAACTACATTGTAACAAAGTACTATTTCATCTATTGCTGCTGGTAGGCATACTGGGGTTCACCGCAGGGATAGCCCATGCCGCAGGCAAAGTCAAAAAAGTCTATGATAAAGTTTCATGTTATGGCTCCCTCATAGACCAGTCCTCCTATTGCAGAAAAGAACTGGGGAGGAACTCACAAGTCGTATATAGGACAACCGTAAATGGAAACAAGCAAACAAAATTTACTTTTAACGTAGGCTATTACAAAAAACCGGGGCAACGATATGTACATGGCTATCTCTGGGTAAAAGATAAAGAAGGATATTATAAAAGAAAAGAAACATATGATTTCGGTACTTATTTTACCGTTAATGCAAAAGGTCCCGGGGAGATTGGCTCTTACTGCGAAGCGCGAGTCAAGGGATATTTCGTAGCCAATGTAACCTTGGCAGGTTATTAGTCACCATATCAAAAGGTCTGCAGAAGCATTCCAGTACTTTTCATAAGGGGGAGATTTCGATGAAGTCAATGCAAAAAGCGTGCATCCTATTATTGTCAGGCTCGCTACTATTGACAGGATGCATTTCTACACATCCGAGGGAATATTACTACACGGAGGAAGATGCCACCAACGGCACGGCAATCGGCGAAGAGGAGATCGACCTGCGTTCCGTACCTGTTAATGTAACGGAGGAGGATTATCGACAATTCCAAGAAATACGAGAAGAGTTGAAGAACGTCATCTTAAACAAATCGGATTCCGGGAAATTGACCCTATTAATCGACAAGCTTCCCAGAGATGCCCCAGTGCCAAAAGCCAGTGATCCATGGGCAGACGGTTATTGCTATCTGTCATCTGTTCCGTTGATTCAATGGGACTGCCCAAACAATAACATATACGATATCAATTTGCTGGCATTTTCAGAGGATAAGTCAGAACTTTACAGCATCAGCATCTCCTTTGCAGATGGCAAGATCGACTACGAATCTGGAGGATGTGAAGAAGGGACGATTCCCGATGAACTGTTAGAACGTCCCAAGCAGAAATATGTGCTTCTCAGGGCAGATTTCTATACGAAATTTATGATTGACCAAAAAAACCGCATATCTCTCGGCAAAGATTATGTGACGATACCGAAAGGCTTCTGCGACCAATTTGACTTTGAGCAGATGGGCGTCAGTTTCGAGGAGGCCACTGCACCCGATGTCTGCATCAAGGTTGATATGGACAACTAATGTGCTAACACATTTATACTTAGCAGATATCATTGGCCGGCAGACGCTGTTTACAGCAGCTGCCGGCAATATCAATAAATAGGGAGGGTAAGGCATTTTGAAATACAGTTTGAAATTGATTCGAGGCACTGGCAGGTTCTTTCTGGCTTTTTTAGGCATTCTGACGCTGGGATTTTACTTTCTGAATGTCTTTTATTGTGAATCCCTTCGGAATCACGATTACATTTCCTGCAATATTTACTTTCGCATGTCGGGCAATGAGGACAGCGCCCTGAGCGACAGGCAGTGGCAGGAAATCCTTGATTTATTTCAGGATAACATGGATCAAATCGAGGACGTGGCTTATATCACCCTTGCCATGAACGATGGGACGAGGGATGATACAGATTCCCCGGAAGAAGAAGATCCGGAAGAAGCCAGAAAGCACCTGATCACATCGAGGTATTTCTTCCAGGGAGCAAAAAATGCTTTTTCAGAGAAAATCTACCGCAATCATGAAAAAATTGTGGGAACTTATTGGGATATGCCACAGATGGATATTCATTCCATTCCCTTTCGGACAAGGAAATGGGATGCGGAGCGCAATGAAATCCCTATCACGACGGCAGTGCATTATCATCTGCCCATTGACAGCATTTCCTTTTCCTGCGGAAATTTAAGCGGGGAGCGATTCCAATCCATCACCAGTTCCCTGAAAAAGATTATAAAAAATTATCAGGACTGCAATATTGATTCCGTCAATCAGGTCATTGCCCTGGAGGATGGAAAGAGAACCCTCTTTTTCTTTATTGTGGCAATGGCCGTCATCAACATGACCGCCATCTATCACTATATGATACGAAAGGAAAAACGCATGGCGGCCATCCTTCGCATGTGCGGCTGCTCGGACAGGAAAATGCATGGAATCTTCTTGGGAGAAATTCTATTGCTGTATGGCATCAGTTTTGCCATGGCCGCATCTCTGTATTGCGGAACCTACCGATTCCTCTATCGCTGGGGAATCGTCAGCCTGCACCAGTTTCCGGGATTCCACTATATTGGAAGTGCCGGGCTGATTTGCGGTATCGTGCTGACGGTACTGTTTTTCGCCACCACATGGTCCGTGATCCACCATACTGTGGCAGATTTATATACAGAGGGGAGTGATTAGATGATACGCGCCTTATTCCAGAGATTTTCCATCATCCATTTTTTCTTTTTGGCAGAATTGATACTAACGATGCTGCTAAATGTCATCTTGGGAAATGTCTACCGGGACAGCATGAAGGATTACGTGCGAATTGACGAATTTAAGCATCAGGGCATTTATTTTTCCACGTTCTCAGACGATAACATGAATGGTTCATTTCGACAGATTAGGAAACAGATTGAAGCCCTCCCTTCCTTCGAGGGATGGAGCAACACAACGTCATCCAGCACAATCACTGCAGAATCAAGCGATTCATCAGACATGGCAACCGATACCACTGCGGATGACGCAAATGGCACTGCAGACGAGACCGTACCAGATGATCCAAATGACAGTGCGGACGAGACAGTGCCCAACGATATCATCATCAGCATAGACAAACTGAGCAGCCAGCTATTCCCAATGGAAGCAATTCGCGGAAAATGGTTTGCGGAAAAGACTTCCGCTCCGAGGAAATGCATCCCCTGCGTGATGGTGGATAATCCCCTGAGAGATTGCGATGTGGGGGACACCTTGGAAATGGATGGAAAGAAGTTCTATGTCACGGGAATCATCTCGTCTGATCTGAGTTATTTTGATATCATGGGCGAATATGGCAATTCGGACACAATGGTGCTAAGCGATTTTGTCCACGCACTACTCCCCCAGGACTACCGAACGGTTCTGTGCTCCGGGGCTTTGCCGGAGGACTATCCCGATCAGACCAGCGTCATAGCCTATTTCCGCCCGGATGCCCCCAAAGAGGAATTGGAGGAAGCCAAAAAAATACTAGATGCCCAGGGAGTGACGGAAACTTTCAAGGAAATGAAGGAGGCGACATATCGGCAATGCTATCAGGAGGTAATGCAGTATTTTCCTTTTGCGATGATCTTTGCCGTGATATCTGTTCTGTCCATCCTTGCCATCACGATTATTGACAGCAGATATATCCTGCATTGCTATGGGATTTTCTCCATCTGCGGCTGCCATTTCAGAACCATTCTGGGAAGGTATTTCCGTACGATCCTTCTGTTGGCCATGCTTGCCATGACCCTCGTCTACCTCTTTATCTGGGGAATCACGTCCAATGCGTCCCTGTATGGCTTCTTCCAGTCCAGAGGCTTGGAAAGCCTGCACTATATCAGGGAGGGCAGCATCACCCCCGCCGATCTCTTGGGCAGTGGGGTGCTGTGCATCGCCTATGCCGGAATTGCGGCCCTGATCCTCTGTGCCATCAAGGGCAGGAATGGCATCCTGGACTGCATGAAACTTCGAGACTAGAGAACTGTCAGATAAATCTCGATAGTTCTTAACGCAATGATATATAGAAGGGGGTATCTGCTTGAACAAGAAAAAGAAACTGGCCATCGGCGCATCTGTGGCGATACTGATTATCGGCCTGGCACTATACTTATTCATAGGCCGCCAGCAAAAAGGATACGGCAAATTAAATGCATGGAAGGATGCCAAAATATTTGTGGAATCTGCCAACGCAAACCGCATCTCTCTGGTAGTCTTCTTTCCGCTAAAGGACGAGGTAACCGTTCCCGGAACCTTCGAGCTGGAGAAGAAATCCTCCGGCGGATCATGGAAAGCCGTGCGGGAAAACCATTCCAGCGATATGGATGATTCGGAGTATAATATGGTATCGAAGGAATCCATCTATGATGCCAGCGACGAGCAATCCAAGCGTTACGAGAAATATCGGGATATTGGATACGGAACGCAGGTATTTGAGTTTATTGATAGATATGATTCCCTGGAGAAAGGAACCTATCGGGTCATCTTCCCTGTGAAGAAGGGGCGCAAACGTTATGATTTGTCAGTGGAATTTACCATTGACAGAACCTATGAGTATACCGCTGAGCCGGAAGACTACGACTATATAGCAATGACTTCATCCTACCTAGAGCTAATCCTCGAATACGAGGCCTGCCTGGCATCTGGAAAATACGTGACATACGGCGATTTCCTCCTGGGATTCCAGAATCACATGTTTTCCAGAGATCTGTATGAACATCTCTCCGGCATCCAGCTTTCCATGAAGGGACAAAAAAAGTCTTTGGAGCAAAAAGACCTCAAGAAATTTTATGGATATCTGGCATCTGCCATCCTGTCCCGGCAGGGCAAAAGCGTATATGGAAGCACGTTGTTTTGCAACCTGGAGGATCTGTCCTACCATCCTCTGCGAAGCGGCCAGAAGGACGAGGCTTCAAAAGAGGAGATTACCCTCTCCCTTACCTTTGACTACGATGGGGAGGAGAAGCAGATTACTTGCAAGATCGATGGACACCGCTTGATGGTGGAGACGAAAGACTTCTATCTGGACGAAGAATATTCTTCCCCCATGAGTGTCTTGGGCGATCCGGAATTGACCACAAAAGACATGGAAGGCCAGGGCATTTTTGCAGATTTCTATGTGTATAACGATCTCTATGGAAAAACACTGGAAACCCTTGAAAAATAATCCATGGGCAAACATGCGATAAAATAAATCATGGCTATTCCCAATGATAGCGAATGGCAGCAAGAATGGAGCAATCCGATGTTACTATTCACAGTCATAGAGAAGAGGGACGCTGTCTCGTCAAGCTTGCCTGCAAGAGACAGTGCTCTTCTTCTCTATGAACTGCGGAAACTGTTCATCCCATCATAAGATAGACAGAGCAGCAGAAGCAGCGACCGATGCCGATAGGCAGCGGGTCTATCGCATGATGGAATGAAGGGCTGTGAATAGTAACGATCCGATACATCAATACATTGCGAGGTGAATAATCAATGATAGTATTAAAAGATATTGTAAAGACATACCACCTGGGACAATCCAATGCTTTTGAGGCATTGCAGGGAGTATCTCTGGAAATCCAGGCAGGGGAAATGGTGGCAATCATGGGAACATCCGGCGCAGGAAAATCCACCCTGCTACATATTCTGGCATGCATAGACCGATACGATTCCGGAGAATATCTGCTAGACGGAACATCGCTGGATGATTTTTCCGAAAAGAAGCTGGCAGATCTCAGAAATGAGAAAATCGGCATAGTGATGCAGGATTTCGCCCTAGTAGAAAACTTCTCCGTCATGGAAAACGTGTCAATCCCCCTAGACTTTTCAAAAAAGAAACGACATAACAAGGAAAAGAAGGCACTGGCGACGCAGGCCGTAGCATCCACCGGAATAGAAGATCAGTTGTACAAAAAGGTGAAAGAACTATCCGGCGGGCAGAAGCAGCGGGCGGCTATCGCCAGAGCCATTATCAATAACCCAGCCCTCATTCTTGCAGATGAACCCACGGGAGCCTTGGATTCAAAAACCACGAAGGAAATCATGCATGTCTTTGGGGAACTGAACAAGAAAGGAAAGACCATCGTCATCGTCACCCATGATACGGAAGTGGCAAAGCAATGCCAGAGGATTATCAGAATCGAGGACGGCAGGGTGTTATAGCTACTATTCACAATCGATGTGAAAAGATAAGTTCTCGCATTCGACCATAAATAGCAACGTGTTATAACATATACTCCTCAATCACCCTGGCCACCCCTTCCTCGTCATTGGACAGCGTGACTACATCCGCTACCTCCTTGACTGACTCCTGGGCATTGGCCATGGCGACCCCCAGCCCCGCATACTCTAGCATAGCAATGTCATTGAAACTGTCCCCACAGGCAATTACATCTCTCCTATCCATGCCCAGCCTCTCCACCAACGAAGCAATCCCCTCTGCCTTATCCGTCCCCGCCGGTATCATTTCTACAAAAAAAGGCTCTGAGCGCAACACCGTCACCCTGTCGCCAAATCGCTCTCGAAGACGCTCCGCAATTTCTAATGCATGCGCTTCCGGCACAGTGCCCATACATTTAGTCACCGGCTCTGCCACCAGATCCATGGGACGCTCTGGGTGAAAGATTTCCAGATGGTTGATGGCGGCGGCATATTCCATATGTTCGTCATGTCTGCTCCCCGCCACGATTCCCGGCCCCGCATAAGTATAGATGCCAATGCCCAGTTCCTCCGCAAAGGCGAAAATCTCTGCCACCAACTCCCTTGGGAGCGTCTTCTCATAAATATGTTCCCCCGTCTTACAGTCAATCAATACGCCCCCATTGCAGGCGATAGCATAGCCGCCAGATTTCTCCAACTCCAATGTCCTCACCACGGGCATCACCCCCGGCACGGGCCTTCCCGTAGCCAGGGCCAGGACGTGTCCCGCCTCCTGCATCTTCCGCAGCGCCTCCCTGGTTCTCGGCGTGATTTCCTTCCTGCTGTCGGTCAAAGTTCCGTCCAGGTCTACTGCCAATATCTTCTTCATTCCGCACCTTTCTATTTCCAAATATAATCGCATCCATGAATTTACATACTTCCAATGATGCCGACCATACCAACACGGCAATCCAATTTTATGCTATATGTTTCTCTCTACATTCAGCACCTTCATCAAAGCCTCTTGAAGCACTCTGGAAACATTGATTCCCGCATGTTCTGCCTCATAGTTTAACCAGCTGGGGAGAGCCACGTTCCTCCTCACCGTTTTCATATCTATCTTTTTTCTATACTCGGAAAAATTAACATCCACATATGTCAAAATCCCTTTTGATAAGTCCAAATCTGTTGCGCCCTGTCTTACTTTTTCCACCGCAGCCATCTGTTCAGATGGTTCCGGAATATTTTCCTGATGATCCTCCATGGAAATCCCGGTTGCACCAATAGCATCCCTTGCCATTTCCATTGCATCCGCAAAACTTTCCCCTTCCGTATAAATATCCAAATCAGGTACGCACGCCAAAAAAGGATGCTCAGACCCATCATTCATATCAAGGATAAAAGTTGGATACGCCCGCTTCATATGATTCCTCCCTTATATTATAATAAGTTCCATTTTCTAAGTATCAATCTTGCCAAGCTTTCATTGATTTCTTTATGCCTTGGCACTTTCTCTATATTCTTCCCCCTTCTGTAAATATCATGATTGCCGCCATGCCTCTCAAAAACAAAGCCCCCATTCTCAAGCTTTTTAACCAAATCTCTTTGCTTCATCAAACCTCCTCCTCATAATGTATATTATACACACTAATTACACAAAAATCAATGCATTGATTCATTATTCCGATACGAACTGGCTCATATAAAGCTCCCTGTAAAATCCCCCATTCGCCAGCAATTCCTGATGATCGCCCTGCTCGATAATCTGCCCATCCTTCATCACCAGTATCACGTCCGCATTCTGGATCGTAGATAGCCGATGGGCCACGATGAAACTGGTGCGACCCTCCATTAATTTCTGGAAGGCGCTCTGAATCTTCATCTCCGTGCGAGTATCAATAGAGGACGTAGCCTCGTCAAGGATCAGGATAGACGGCCGGCACAGAAATACCCGGGCGATGCACAGCAGCTGCCGCTGCCCTGCGGAGAGATTCTCCCCATTCTCTTGTACTACCGTGTCATATCCATCCGGCATTCGCTTGATAAAGCTGTGGGCATGAGACAACTTCGCAGCCTGAATGGCATCCTCCCTAGTGGCATCCTCCCTTCCAAAAAGAATATTCTCTAGGATGGTTCCGTCCTTCAGCCATGTCTCCTGAAGCACCATGCCGTACTGGCTCCTGAGATTCTCTCGGGACACTTTCCGGATATCCGTGCCATCAATATAGATAGCCCCCCTGTTCACGTCATAGAACCGCATGAGCAGATTGATGATGGTGGTCTTGCCGCAACCAGTCGGCCCCACGATGGCTACCCGCTGTCCCGGCCTTACCTGGAGGTTTAATCCCTGAATCAGAGGTTTCTCTGCCACATAGGAAAAGTCCACATCCTGAATCCTCACGCTGCCCTGAATATCCTCCAGCCTTCTCATCTTGCAAGACGCTTCCCCCTTGGAAGGCACTTCGCCTTCGCCGAATCCTGCACCATCGCTATCACAGAGCGAGCCTCTGGCGAAAGATGCCCCCTCTGCATCTACCTCCTCCTCTTCCTCTATCAATTCAAAAACCCGCCCGGCACAGGCAAGGGCATTCTGCAGTTCGGTAATCACGCTGGAAAGTTCATTAAAAGGCTTAGTATACTGGTTCGCATAACTGAGAAAACAGGATAAATCCCCCACGCTAAGCCTGCCCTGTATGGCAAACAATGCCCCGGTAATTCCCACCCCGGCATACACAAGATTATTGACAAAGCGGGTGCAGGGATTGGTGAGCGAAGAAAAAAACGTAGCCCGCAGGGAATACTTCTCCAGCCTTTCATTGATATCGTCAAAGCGCTTCAACGCCTTATCCTCATAGCCATATGCCTGCACCACCTGCTGGCTGCCCACCATCTCATCAATCAAATCCGTCTGCTGCCCCCTTGTCTCCGATTGCTTCTGGAACATGGAATGAGTCTTCTTGGCGATAAAAGCCGCCACAAAGAGGGACAACGGCGTAACGAAAACTACCACCAGCGTGATCCAAACATTCTTCCGAAACATAAAAGCCAGCGTCAGCAGTATGGTCAGCACTCCGGTGAATGCCTGTGTAAATCCCATCAAGAGTCCGTCGGCAAATTGATCCACATCCGCAATCATCCGGCTCACCACGTCCCCCACGGGATGGGCATCCAGATACTTGATTGGCAGTTTCTGTATCTTATGGAAAGCATCCTTTCTGATATCCCGCACCACCAGAAAGGTAATCCGATTGTTGATCACATTCATCAGCCAGCCGGATATGCCCGTCACGGCAATCATGATGCCCATTTGCAAAAGAATATCCTTCAAATCTGCAAAATTCACTCTTCCCCTGTCAATCATCACATCTACCGCATCCCCTGTCAGCAGTGGAAGATACAAAGTGGTAACCACGCTGACAAAAGCGCACAGAAGGGATAGCACTGCCAAAAACATGTAGTGTTTGATATACCTGCATACTTTCTTTATCGTATCCCACTGAGACATCCTTTTTTCCCGCCTCTCCATTTTCCAATCTGACATTATGCCCCCTCCTTTCCTTCTTTCTGAAATTGAAACTCATGAATCTCCCGGTACACCTGACACTTCTCCACTAATTCCTCATGCCTTCCCATGGCAATCACCTTGCCATCCTCCAGCACCAAGATCTGGTCCGCATGGCGGATGGATGAAGTCCTCTGGGACACCATAAATATCGTGGGATGATAATCCAATTTCCGCAGCCCCGCCCGAAGCTTGGCATCCGTGGCGTAATCCAGAGCGGAAGTGCTATCGTCAAATATCAGGATTTCCGGCTTCCGAACCAGCGCTCTTGCAATGGTCAGCCGCTGCCGCTGGCCACCAGAAAGGTTCCTGCCTCCCTGGGCCACATGGCTTTCCATGCCCTTTTCCTTCTTTTCCACAAATTCCATGGACTGGGATATTTCCAGAGCCTCCCGCAAATCCTCCTCCGTGGCATCCTCATTCCCCCACAGCAGATTTTCCCGAATCGTTCCCCGGAACAGCACCGCCTTCTGCATCACGATTCCAATCTTCTGACGCAATGCATGCAAATCCTGCTGCCGAACATCTACGCCATCCACTAGCACCCTTCCCTGGCTGACATCGTAGAATCTGGGAATCAGATGCACCAAAGAACTCTTCCCCGAACCCGTGCCGCCGATAATCCCTATAGTCTGCCCCGGCTCTGCCACCAGGCGGACGCCCTCCACGGAAGGCTCCTTCGCCCCGGCGTAGCACAGAGCCGCATCCTCAAAAATCGCCTGACCGCGCAGATTCCCTGCCTCTCCAATGCTTCCCTTGCCACCAGAATGTTCTTCTTCATCCTGCAAAGAAATCTCTTTCTCTTCCAAATCCTCTTTGCCCTTCCGTTCAAAATTTCCATCTGCACAATCAGACATGCCACCTAATTCCCCAGGCATCTGTATAGAGAAAGCAGGATTCACCTCCAGGATTCCCTGAATCCTCCCGGCACAGGCAAGGGACTTATTGGTCAGCACGATGGTATTAGCCAGTTTAATTAGTTCCACCAGTATCTGGGACAGGTAATTGATCAAGGCAATAGTCTGCCCCTGGGTCAGGGAGCCCACCTGTATCCGCAGGCCGCTAGTCCAGAGAAGAGCCACCAACGCCCCATTCACCATCACATATGTCACCGGATTGGTCAGTGCCGATATCCTCCCCACGAAGAGCTGGGCTCTGGCAAGCATGTTATTCTCCTCCCGATATTCCTGCTCCTCCTCCCGCTCCCGGTGAAAGGCGCGTATGACCCGCACGCCAGTAAGATTTTCCCTTGTAGTGGAAAGCACCTGATCCAATAACCCCTGGGTCTTACGATACAAGGGCATGCTGATGCCCATAATGCCAAAAACCACCAATGCCAGCCCGGGGATAGCCACGGTAAAAATCAACGCCGCCTTCACATCAATGAAAAAAGCCATAATCATCGCCCCGAATACGATAAAGGGCGAGCGCAAGAACAGGCGCAGAGCCATATTCACCCCAGACTGCATCTGGTTAATGTCGCTAGTCATGCGGGTAATCAGCGTAGATGTGCCAATCTGGTCAATATCCCCGAAAGACAGCGACTCGATGTGGGAAAAGAGAGCATGGCGCAACTTCGCAGCAAATCCCACCGCCGCCTTGGCTGCATAATACTGGGCAACCACGGAACAGGCTAGACCGATTATCGCTAGCAGAATCAGCAATCCTCCATAGCGGAGAATCTGCCCCCCATCCCTTCCGCCAATTCCCCTGTCAATCATCGCTGCCGTCACAAGGGGAACCGTTAAGTCAAAAAGAGACTCCAGCAGTTTAAATAAAGGCCCCAGAATACATTCCTTCTTATAATCCCTCAAATAAATCAATAATTTTTTCATCTTCTAACTTTCCACCTCATTTATATTATTTCTTTAAAGATAAGTTACTCCAATTCTTGAAATTATCAGAACGCTTCCTCCTAATTATCCATTCATGTGACAGTCCCCCGCTTCCTATATTCAGAAGGCGACATTCCCGTTGCCTTCTTAAACTGCTTGGAAAAATGATAGATATTGTCATATCCCACCTTTGATGCCACCTCTCCTACGGAATAATCCTGAGACCGCAGTAGGAATTTCGCCTGATTCATTCTCTCGCTCAGCAAATTCTGCTTCGGGCTCACATGAAAAATAGAAGTATAGATATGGCTGAACCTAGACGGGCTTAATCCCAAGAGGTTTGCCATATCATCTATAGTCCAAGGCTGATCCAGATGGGACATAATAATAGAGCGGACCTGACGGAACTGCTGCTCCTTCACATGGAAATCCCTCGCCCCTCCTAATTTCTGGTTGTACAGTCTGGACAGATGCAGCAGCAATTCTCTCATCAAGGCATCCAGCATATAAACGCTATTTTTATCCTTCATAAAAAATTCCTGTTCAATCCGCCGAACTCGGTCGTGCACATCCTCCGAATTCTCCACCTGAAAGGGGGTATTCAGCGGGAAATTAATTTCCTCCAAAAATGATCCCATATCTTCTCCAGAAAATTTTACCCAGTCGTTGGAAAATCCCAAAAAAGGATGAAAGTATCGCTGAGGATAGGCTGGAGCATACAAGATCGCAGTGCCGCTCTCATACAACTGCTCATCGCCATCCAACTCCAAATACACTTCCGACAGAAAGAACAGCAACCAGTAGTGCTGGTCTCCCTCCGGCATATTGATGGAATGCTTCTTTCCGTTTTTATAATTAATGCCCACATAGTCTAGCGTAAACATTACTATCTCCTTTATCATTCATTGTACGTGTATTATAGCACAAAATGACAAATTGACAACCTTATATTTATTTTATTTTCATCAAATGACGGAGAAAATATTATAATTAATTTGCACTCTCCCCATATTTTATTTATAATCATCATAGACTACACGAAAGGTAATTGATAATATGAAACAATTTGAGCTAATCGCCCCCTGCCATTTCGGCTTGGAGGCAGTATTAAAGAGAGAAATCCTGAACCTAGGATACGAGATACAGAAAGTGGAAGACGGCAAAATCACCTTTACCGGGGACAGCGATGCCGTCTGCCGCTCCAATATCTTCCTCCGCACCACGGAACGCATCTTAATAAAGATAGGAAGCTTTCACGCCTCCACCTTCGACGAACTATTCGAGGGCACCAAGGCACTCCCCTGGGAGCGATTCATCCCTGAGAACGGCAAATTCTGGGTAGCAAAGGCCACTTCCATTAAAAGCAACCTTTTCAGCCCCTCGGATATCCAATCTATAATGAAGAAAGCCATAGTAGATCGCCTAAAGAAAAAATACAATGTCAATTGGTTTCCGGAAGATGGAGCAGATTTCCCCCTACGCGTAACTATTATCAAGGATGAGGTGGTGGTGGGTATCGACACCTCCGGGGCATCCCTTCACAAAAGGGGCTACCGAAAGGCAACTGTAAAAGCCCCCATCACGGAAACTCTGGCCGCAGCTCTGATCCTCCTCACTCCTTGGAACCGGGACAGAATATTAGTAGACCCATTCTGTGGCAGCGGAACTTTCCCCATCGAGGCGGCACTCATCGGTGCAAATATTGCTCCTGGGATGAATCGATCCTTCACCTCCGAAGAATGGACGCACCTGATTCCCAGAAAACATTGGTATGATGCGGTTACCGAGGCAGAAGATGCCATCCGCAGAGACCTGCAGATGGACATCCAGGGTTACGACATCAGCCGTGATGCCATCAAAGCTTCTATGGAAAATGCAAAGATGGCAGAGGTAGACCAATATATCCACTTCCAGCAGCGGGCATTGAAAGACTTGAGCCATCGGAAAAAATACGGCTTTATCATTACCAATCCCCCCTACGGGCAACGGCTGGAATGCGAGGATGGCATGCCGGAACTTTACCGCCAGATTGGCCAAGCATACAAGAATCTAGACAGTTGGTCCATGTTCCTAATCACTGCCTACGAGGATGCCCAGAGACATATCGGCAAAAAGGCAGACAAAAATCGTAAGATATACAATGGTATGATGAAGACCTACTTCTATCAGTATATGGGGCCAAAACCTCCGAGAAAGCCCCAGTAATATGCTTATGCGGGAGAAGTTGGTACAAAAACATCATAATACACAATAAATAAAAGCGAAGGGAAATCGACATGAGAAAATTATTGCTTACATCAGGTTTTAATTTTGAAAGATATAGAATAACGGAATATTATGGATTTGTTAGCGGAGAATGCGCAATTGGCACGGGATTTTTAAGCGAATTAAGTTTGTCAGTTTCAGATATTTTCGGAACAATAGTAAGGCCTTTCAAAATAAATTGTATGAAGCCAGATCAATAGCGTTAGATGATTTGGAGGAAACTGCAAAAAGTTATGGTGCCAATGCAATCATAGGAGTTGATATGTCATACACTACTTTTACAGAAAATGTAATAGGAGTGATCGCAAATGGGACAGCAGTGAGAATAGAAGCCATTACAAACTACAATCTGAGCCATGCCGAAGCGGGCGGAATGATCAAGTCCATTCCTGTAATAAGCTATTATCAAAATTTGCCAATCCGCCCATTTCTCTGCACTCTGAATTCAGTAACAAAGGAGATAAAGATTTCCATATATCGCTTTCATGAAGAAAACTTGCATGCCATAAATGTAGACGTAGAAGCGAATACTATCTTTGGATCAACTTATCACTTTCCAGACATCAATTTTGTTGATTTGCACGCAGATCGCGATGTTATAGAGACGGAAGAGAATGAATTAAATATCAATAGCAATCAGTTGAAGGTGATTGAAAGCATGATAATAAAAATTAATCAATACATAATTGATGGAAAAACATATTCAGCCAATGAATCATATCAAATTTATGATATTCCGATCCAGCAATTACTGACCTATCGGCAGACTTATGGAAATGATGTCGTAGGGGATTTTCATGACGATCCTTCCCATTGGATTTGCATGTGCGGATATATAAATGGCACGCAACTAGAAAAATGCGCTATGTGCAACAGAAATAAGGACAAATACAAAAGAATGACCATTGGGGAATTGATGCCAAAGTTGATTGAATTGCAAAGTTCCCAGGAAATACTTGCTCATTTAAAAGATATTGAGCAAAATAGCGATGACCACTTTCCCGATGCAATTATGAATGAGGTAGAGAAAATAGTTAAGATGGAAAAACTTTATGGCGACATGAAAGATTCATTAATCCATGCATTAAAAAAATATGTTTCGGAAAACGAATAGCAGGGCCTTTAAGCCCTGCTACAAGGTATATATCCCTTGACAGCAAAAAGCCCGCAAGCACAGATGCCTGCGGGCTTCCTCAAGAACCCTAATTCTTCACTCCCCGAGTAGGACTCGAACCTACGACAACGCGGTTAACAGCCGCGCGCTCTACCGACTGAGCTATCGAGGACCATCTCGCCTTCGCCCCCCGCGCCTTCAAAACTGCATACTGAACAATCCCCGCCAGGCACCCCTCCGCCTCGAGAGCGCGGCCACTTGGTCAAGCCCTC
>CAJTGI010000012.1 GCA_910575435.1 Clostridiaceae bacterium
ACCTATAATGATATGTAACTATTAACTGTATAGATGGGAATGGGGATGAGGGGAGTTCCTCTTAGATGTCCTTACCATTTATACCAAAAAAGAATAAGTCTGTAAGCTGTTTTCCTTGCTTACAAACTTATTATACGAGGAGGACTAGGATGGAGAAGTTTCACATATGGGATGTCACATCGTTGCTGAACCTGCCGCCGGCACCATCTGGGCGGAGTTCGTATTATATCCCCTGTCCATGCTGTGATTCCAAGCCGAGAGACAAACATCTGAATATCAATCTGAGGAAAGAGGTGTTCCGGTGTCCGAAATGCGGAGTGTCCGGTGGAATTTTCGATTTGTATTCGCTGTATACAGGCATCCCCAGAGAGGATGTAAGGGAAGCGATGACAGAGCGGTTGGGACTTTCAGATCAGTCTTATCGTCCCCCAAAGAGGGCAGTGATAAAAGAGATGGAAGAGTCGCCGGTGGCAGATATTGAAACCAGACATAAAACCTATATGGCACTACTGGAAAAACTTTCCCTGGCATCGGATCATATCGAAAATCTGCTGCAAAGAGGTCTGAAGGAAGATGAGATTCAGCAGTTGGGTTACAGGACAACTCCGGTTGTGGGAATGACGAAGATGGCAAAGGAGCTGGTGCAGGAAGGCTGTGCGTTATCCGGTGTACCGGGATTTTACCGGACGGAGGATGACCAGTGGAAATTCACCGTCAACCAGCGGGGCATTCTGATTCCGGTCAGGGATGGCAAAGGGAGGATTCAGGGGATGCAGATCCGGCGGGATGATGTGAAAAAACGAAAATTCCGCTGGGTATCCAGTGCAGAGTTGAAAAACGGATGTAAAGCGGAAGGCTGGACGCACCTTGCCGGGGCACCGGCTGAAACCATGCTTTTGACGGAAGGACCGATGAAAGCGGATGTGATCCATGCGCTGACAGGGCTTGCGGTGCTGGCAGTCCCCGGTGTGAACGCTCTGACACAATTAGAAATCATGCTGAAGCAGTTAAGGGAACAGGGCTTGCAAAAAATCATGACGGCATTTGACATGGATCTGGCGACCAATCCCCATGTGCAGAAAGGATACCGGCAGCTTTTGCTGCTGCTTGATGGGATGGGGTTTCAGTTTGGCACATATCTTTGGGATGGCAGTTACAAGGGACTGGATGATTACGTTTGGAAGTTCTGTTTAAATCGTAAAAGAAAATAAATAGGAAAAGGGCAGAGCAGATTTGATAACTGCTTCTGCCTTTCGCTTAAATGAGTATTTTTGTTGTAAATGAGTATGCTATTCTGTGTAATCAGATATGAAAATGAAAATTAAGATAGATTGTACAAGGAGGAATCATTATGTTATTAGGAATCGATCACGGAAATTATGCAGTAAAGACACCTGCGTTTGATTTTGTTTCCGGTCTGGCAGAGCATACCGTCAAGCCGCCGATGACTGACGAAATTCTTCAGTATCAGGGGAAATACTGGACGCTGAGTGGGAAACGGCTGAGCTATATGCGGGACAAGACGCAGGATGACCGCTTTTTTATTTTATCCTTATTTGCGATTGCCAAAGAACTAGAAAATCGGGGAAAGTATGAGCCGATGGAGAAGATGCAGCTTGCGGTGGGGCTTCCACCGGAGCATTATAGCCTGTTGCGGGAACATTTTGCAGATTATTTCAATCGAGGGCTGGTGGAGTTTATGTATGGGGGGAAGCCTTATCGCATTTTCATCGACCAGGTGATGGTGTTCCCGCAGGCGTATGCGGCGGTCATTCCCAGGAGCAGCCTGATCGTAAAGACGGTGCGGGTGTTTGTGATTGATATCGGGGGCTATACTACGGATGTACTGCTTTTGCGTAACGGCAAGCCGGATCTGCAGTTCTGCCGCAGCCTGGAGACGGGGATTATTACGATGAATAATGAAATTGTACGCAAAGTGGGTGCCCTGCATGATATGCGGATTGAGGAGGAACATATCAGTGCTGTACTGGGCGAGCAGGAGATTGTCCTGCCGGAAGATATCAAGGTTACCATAAGGGAGGAGGCTGAACATCATGCGAAAGAGATTTTAGACCAGCTCCGGGAACTGCAGGTGGATTTGCGGGCAAATCCCGCAATCTTTCTCGGTGGTGGCAGTATGCTTTTGAAACCTTACCTTGAGCAGTCGCCTCTGGTGATTCAGGCAGATTTTATTGAAGACTGTCATGCCAATGCCGTTGGTTATGAAATGCTTGCAAAGAGCCAGATGAACCGCAAAGGCAATGGAAAAGCATGAGGAGGATGCAAAATGAAACTAGATGGGAGATACCGTTATAGTCTCCAGTTTTCAGATAATACGGAGGAGGGCAGGAGGGTAGGCGAATTGCTGGAGAGGATGGGGAACCGGAAAAGTTCCCTGGTTGTGAAAGCGTTGAATGAGTATTTGGAAAACCATCCAGAATTGCAGCAGAAGGACTGCAGCATACAAATTTCTATGACTTCATTGGCGACACCAGATGACATAAAGCAGATAGTAAGGGAGCTGATTGAAGAGAGAATCAACGGATGGCAAACAGACATGTTAATGGTGGGCGCTTCAACAGATACTGGGGCGGGCAAGGCAGAATCCGGGGAAGCAGCAGATGCAAGTCAAGCGCAGGAAGAAAAGCTTTTGGAAGAAATGGAGGCGGATGTATCTCAAATGTTAAATAATCTGGATTTTTTTCAGTGATGATAAAATTAGATTGGACAAAAAGAGTATAAGAATACAAAAAATACCATTAGGTACAGAAAACGGAATTTTAGTTCCTTTCCATTTGGGTTGAGTTTAGGTAAAATAGATAAAAAGGAGAAAAAGCAGAGGATTACGTTATTTTAGGAAAAATGTTAGAAATTTTAATCAGCAGGGAAAAGGAAACTGGAGGTATCTTTTGCAGACAAATTCGGAGGGCGTTTCGCTATCCGATCTAATATTGTTTTAGAGTCAGTGGATTATACTCACTGGTTTATTATGCGTTGTTGAACGGCTGTGCTATATACGGAATGTGTATAGTATGGTCGTTTTTGTGTTTGTAGCAGAGGAGGTGGTTTTCCCAGACTGAAAATCATACAAAAGATGTAGCAGATTGATACAACATGAAACAGACATGCCATCATGGTATGTCTGTTTCTGCCTGATGGCATGTCTTCAAAAAGGAGGCATGACGGATGAACCATCAGGAAAAATCCGAAAGAGATGAATTGCGGGCTAGATTTACGGGCTGGCTGGAAGTGACTTTGTATCGTGCAAAGTTGAATTATGTAAAGAAACTGGAAAGGGATAAGGGAATTGTCTATGTAGATGAATTGCCAGAAGAGTTATGGGCATCTGAAAATCCGGAAAAGAACTGGATACAGCGGATAACAGAATCGGAAGGATTCCAGTTTGAAGAGGAACGGCTGGAAAAAGCATTTCATACACTATCCGAACAAAGGCAGGAGATACTGTCTATGCTTTTTGTTGAGGAACAGACACCGAAGGAGGTTGCTGGTCGGATAAGTTGTTCCCTGCGGCATGTGTATAAACAGCGTTCCCACGCGCTGAAACAATTAAGGAAAATGCTGGAGGAGGGCGGTGAGGATAATGAGTAAGGAAGAATTTCGTTCCATCTTGATAGGTGCTGTGTCTGGGAACCATGAAGATTTGGAGAAGATATTGGAACTTTATATGCCGCTGATTGAGAAGAACAGTTACCTCAATGGAAATCGGGACGAGGATTTAAAACAGTATCTGATGATACATATCGCACTGCAGATAGGAAAGTTTCCGATCTGATCAATAGTGTGAAGATAAAGAATTTGGAAAATCGTAGTCTTTTTATAATTTTTTTAAAAAAGGGTTCAAAAACAAGAAAATTCCATTGTCTTTGTTTATATAGGCATCCCTGTGCCATGAACCTTGACAAATAAACAGCCTCAACTGATACGTTACCCTGGCACCGAGCGGCTATCCGTCTGTATGGCAGGCAGAACCAGGAGCACTGATATGGAAGCAGCACTTCCATAACGCGGAGACGTGCCAGGGGGATAATGATACTTCTGTAATACGCAGCCCGGCCACATGAAGGCGGGGAGATGAGATTTCTATGGACCTGTTCGCCGCAGGCATCAGGACGAGGCATATAAAAGATTATGGTGGTTACAATAATTTTGGTTAAAACTTCCAAAGAAGTCAATGATATATATATAGATATTTTTCTGTATATGTTTTGTTTTGAGAGAGAGGTGATGTATGGGATGACATATGAACAGAGCAAAAATGCCATTCGATGGTTTCAGACACACGAAAATCCTTATGAGTTTGAAACAAAGGAACTAAAAGTGGAAATTGCTTTTTCTGATACGCAGGATTCGTTACAGTCGTTGCTTACAAATGTGATGAAAAATTGCCAAAATAAGGTATTGGAAAATGAGGGCGATCTGTGCTACAATAGTTGCAAATAATGTGTAGTGTAGGTCTCTTTCTAATATTGTAAAGATTGGAGAGAGAATAATGGCTAGAAAAAGTAAATATGGTGTGACCGATGCCGAGGGCAATGTTGTAAAAAAGTGGATGGCAGGATTGTATATCCGTTTGTCCCGTGAAGATGGCGATAAGGATGAGAGTGACAGTGTGTCTAATCAACGAATGTTATTACGAGAATATTCAGCAAAATTGCCAGATGTTGAGGTGGCGGATTATTTCATTGATGATGGTTGGACAGGGACAAATTTTGAGAGACCCGGTTTTATTCGTCTGATGGAACAGATTAAGGCCGGCAGTTTAAATTGCGTTATTGTCAAGGATTTATCTCGTTTTGGCAGAAATTACATTGAGGTGGGTAATTATCTGGAACAGATATTTCCGTTTATGGGGGTTCGATTCATTTCTATTGCGGATTCTCTAGACAGTTATGGAAATCCGGGTCAGATGAATACCATTCTGGTACCTTTTAAAAACCTTATCAATGATGAGTATTGCCGCGATATTTCCAATAAGGTACGAAGTTCTTTGGACAGCAGGCGACGATCCGGTAAATTTATTGGTTCCTTTTCTGCTTATGGATATGTAAAAGATCCGGACAATAAAGGGGAATTGCTTGTAGACGAGACGGTTGCACCAATTGTCAAAAATATCTATGAATGGTTTCTGGATGGTCTTGGTGCAATCACGATAGCAAAAAAACTCAATAATATGGGGATTCCATCTCCGTCAGAATACAAGAAGATGTGTGGTCTGCATTATAAGGTATCTGATTCTTCTGTAAAAGGTCCTGTTATGTGGGGATATAGTGCAGTAAAGCGGATTTTACAGAATCGAATGTATTGTGGTGATTTGGTGCAGGGCGTCATGCGTGTAACCAGTTATAAAGTGAAAAAGTTACAGCGAGTTCCGGAAGATGAATGGATGGTGTGCGAAAACCATCATGAAGGAATCGTGGACAGAGAGACATTTGATAAGGTACAGAGGATATTTGATACAGATACGAGAATGACACAAGAACAGGGAAGAATTACGATGCTGGGAGGATTCATGCGCTGTGCAGACTGTGGGCGGGCAATGAACCGGCATAAGAATGTGCATTCTTATGGAACATATCATTATTTTGTGTGCTCCACATATAAAAAAGTATCGAAAAATGTGTGTTCCAGACACAGTATTCGGGCAGACTATGTGGAAAATGCGGTTTTGGAGGCAATACAGGCACAAGTAGCTATGGCTGTAAAGATCGATGAAGTATTTCAGGAATTGGAAAAAAATGAAAAAACGAAAACGAATACAGTTATGCTGGATGGGGTGCTGGCCGGAAAGGAACGGGAGATAGAAAAACTTTCGCGGATTAAAGAAGATTTATATATGGACTGGAAAAGTAATATTTTGTCCAAAGAAGAATTTATTTCCATGAAACAGCGTTACACAGAGGATATAGAACGGATGCAGGATGAAGTATTGACACTGAGGGAGGAGATCAAAAAGCAGAGTGACATGAAGAATTTCCGGTGTAATAATTTCGTAGAATCCTTTAAGAAACACCAGAATATAGAATATTTGACAAGAGAAGTCCTATTGGAACTGGTTGATACGATTTATGTGCATGAGGGAAAGAAAATAACAATCAAGTTTCGGTTTCGTGATGAATTGCAGCGGTGCAGGGAACTGTTGGAATTAAATGATCTTGATTTGGCACATGTGATATAGATTTCGTGAGGGGCTGGTGACAATTATGGCTAGAAAAAGTAAATATGAAGGGAAAAGTCAGAGCCTGACAGGGCAGAAACGATGGCAGGCAGGTCTGTATATTCGCTTATCTCATGATGACGGGGATAAAGATGAGAGCAACAGTGTGCAGAGTCAGCGTTTGATTCTGCAGGAGCATTTGGAGAAACTATTGGATGTTTCGGTTGTAGATCAGTTTGTTGATGACGGTTTTACAGGAACAAATTTTGACCGGCCGAGTTTTAAGCGGCTGATGAATGAAGTACGGAATGGACGGATTAACTGCGTAATTGTAAAGGATTTGTCCCGGTTTGGGAGAAATTACATTGAAGTAGGTAATTATTTAGAGAAAATATTTCCATTTATGGGGATAAGATTTATTTCGGTAGTGGATTCCCTGGATAGTTTCGTGAATCCGGGACAGATGAATACGGTTGTTGTTCCGTTCAAAAATATGCTGAATGACGCTTATTGTCAGGATGTTTCCAACAAAGTGCGGCACGCTCTTGATGATAGGCGGCGATCCGGCAAGTTTGTTGGTTCTTTTTGTGCATATGGCTTTATCAAGGATAAAGAACATAAAGGGGAATTGCTGGTAGACAGAACTGTTTCGCAGGTGATACAGAACATCTACCAGTGGTTTTTAGAGGGAGAACCGGTGCTTGCGATTGCCAGAAAACTTAATGATATGGGAGTTTTGACTCCTATGGAGTATAAAAAGCAGTCAGGCTCGAACTACCGAAACCCATATTGCGAAGTAGAAGGTACTGCTGTATGGGGATATACGTCTGTAAAAAAGATTTTGACAAACCGCATGTATTGTGGTGATTTGGTACAGGGAATGAAGCGGATGGCCAGTTATAAGATAAAAAAGGCTTTGATCGTACCGAAGGATGAGTGGATTATTTGTGAAAATCATCATGAGGCGATTGTGTCCAGAGAAGATTTTGACCGGGTACAGCAGATTTTTGATGCGAGTGAACGACAGACGGTGAAAAAAAGTGAATCATCACTTTTGGCGGGGTTTATGCGGTGTGCGGATTGTGGCATGGCTATGAGTTATTGCAATAATCATGGACACAGGTATTATATTTGCTCTAAGTACGCAAGGGCAACAAAACGTCTATGTACCCGCCATAGTGTAAGGGTAGAGCATATAGAGAAGGCGGTATTGGAAGCAATCAGGGCGCAGATCGCGATTGCAGTAGAGGTAGATGCTTTGTTTCAGGCACTGGAAAAGGATGCAGTTACACAAAGACAATCAGATAGGCTGAAAGAATTGATTTGTAGAAAGGAAAATGAAATCAGAGGCTTGACAAGGAATAAAGAAGATTTGTATATGGATTGGAAAGATGAAATTTTGTCAAGGGAGGAGTATATTTCCATGAAACAGAACTATGATGAGAAGATTGACTCTGCACAGAAAGAAATTCAGGTATTAAACGCAAAGGCAGAGGAACAGAGAGAGATTGAAGAGGTGTGTTATAATGATTTTGTGCTGTCATTTATAAAGCATCGGAATATTGAATATCTGACCAGAGAGGTGTTGCTGGAACTGATTGATACCATTTATGTGCATGAGGACAAAAGAATAAGTATTAAATTTCGGTTTCGGGACGAACTGGCGAAGTGCAGGGAGATATTAGGGCAAAATGTACTGGAATTGAGAGAAAAGAGTGGTTTTTGTTGCTTAAATGCCATGAATCAGATATAATATAAGTGGAGGATATGAAAATGCTAACGGTTGAGATTGATGAATTGACACCTTGTTTGAAGGATAATATGACAGGGGCAATCATAGAAACGGAAGTGGTGCGGATTAAGCGAATTAGTTTTTTGAAGAACTACAATTCTAAAACGGGCTGGTATACGAATTGGGCAGACTTGTTGAAGGAAAATGAGGTTTATGCACTGGTACTGAAAGGAACGGTGGATATTCAGGGTCTTGTTGCCTTATACCCCAATCAGGATATGAGGGCTGTTTTTCTTACTTGGATGTGTGCCGCGCCGATTAATAATAAGCAGCTTGGCAGTGAGCCGAGATATGCAGGAGTAGGTGGACATTTATTTGCGATAGCGGCACAGAGGTCTATAGACTATGGATTTGGTGGCGCATTGACGGGTTTTGCGGCAAATATGGAACTTGTGAAACATTATTGTGCGGCATTTCGTGCCGAACACATCGGAATGTTGCATAAATATCAGATTTTTATAGACGAAAATCCAGCACAGGAACTGGTGGAGGTGTATGATTATGAATGGACAGATGAAGAAATATAAAGAAAGTCTTGGAAAAACACCGGGACCAATTATGCCGAGCCAGCTACCGAAAGTCAAGTTGGATATGAGAGGCTTGGTTAGGTATGCAGAGGAAAAGGGAGTGGAACCAATCTGTTTAACAGAGGAAGAAAAGAATCGTTTTATGACGCCGATGGTGTAGTAATCGGATACTTTGTATATGACAAGATGATATTACACATATAAAGAAGGTTAATGTTTTTCAAAAAGCAATCTGATAGCGGATTGCTTTTTGTTTCAATATAATATGACATTTAAATAGGTAGAAATTAAAAAAATCATAAAATTAGTTGTTCCTTATTGACAACTTCCCCGGCAGCGGGGGATGTTATCGTTCAGAACCTGATTGATTTCGGATACCAGCCGGAACATTATGACAAAATTATTACCGGGGATTTGGGAATGGTTGGGAAAGACATTCTGATAGACTATGTGCGGGCCAAGGGATATGATATCTCCGATCAGTATATGGATTGCGGCATTGAGATTTACTCTGAGGATCAAAATACCCAGGCTGGGGGAAGCGGATGTGGCTGTAGCGCAGTGATGCTGGCAGGATATATATTGAAAATGCTGGAGAGTGGAGAGTGGAAGCGGGTCCTCTTCGTGCCCACGGGAGCTCTGCTTTCGCCAGTGAGCTTTAACGAGGGGAATAGCGTGCCGGGGATTGCCCACGGGGTGATGCTGGAAAAGTAATGCAGAAATAAAATATCTGCTTTCATGAAAGCGATGAAGGCTTGATGAAAAATGGAAAAATAAAAAGAAAAAATTTCGAGGGGGAAATTGGGGACGACATGACAGTGGCACAGCAATAGGATGTGAAAAAAGGAAGTAAAATAAGAACAAAAATAAGAAGAAATTAGTAAAAAAATAGATGGAGAAATGAGGTGGAAAAATGAGTTATTTATTGGCTTTTTTGGTGGGAGGATTTATATGCATATTAGTGCAGATTTTAATGGACAATACAAAATTATTGCCGGGAAGGATTATGGTGATTCTGGTATGCACCGGAGCGGTCCTGGGCGCCATAGGACTTTATGAACCCTTTGCGGATTGGGCGGGAGCGGGAGCGACGGTTCCGCTATTAGGATTTGGAAATGTGCTTTTCCAAGGCATGAAAGAGGCCATCGACAAAGAGGGAATGATTGGACTTTTTAAGGGGGGATTTACCGCTTGCGCAGTGGGTGTTTCCTCTGCATTAATTTTTGGCTATTTGGCGTCCTTGATTTTTAAGCCTAAAATGAAGTAAATACTATTGTGATAGTGCCATAAAAAAATAGCCATAAAATGGTGGAAGTGTACAATTCTACCAAAATTATGTTTACCCCCTTGAAACTTTTTTCATTACGCTATACACTTTCTGATGGAAGCAATAGTTTATAAGGATTTATCATTTGAAGCAAAGGAGTAAAATGATGGCAAATTTAAAGAACAAGAAACCTAATGCGGCAAAAAAAACTGCAGCAGCAGCTCCGGGTCAGTCAGCACAGTCTGCAGCGGCTTCAAAGGATGCTGTCAAGGTAGCGACGCCTAATGCGGTCGAGACCAAGGCGGCAGAGACTAAGGCGACAGGTGCCAAGGAAGAATCCGGCGCGGCACAGGTCGAGGCGGCGCCTAAGAAAGAGGAAGCTGCCAGCACGAAAGCAGCAGAGGCAAAAAAGCCTGCTGTTAGAAAAACCGTGGAGAAGAAAACTGCCGCAAAGAAGCCTGGCAGGAAAGTGCCAAAGAAGGCAGAGGCAGTTCAGGAGACATTCTTTGAGTATGCCGGTGAGCAGATCCTCGCAGAGGAGTTGGTGAACCGCATCAAGGAGACCTACAAGAGCGAGGGACATCGCGTTGGTGCCATTAAGTCTTTGCGCGTGTACATTAATCCAGAAGATAGAAAAGCATATTACGTCATCAATGATAAGGCAGAAGGAAAATATGTAGAATTTTAGTGGTTGCATTGTTGCTGTTTACTTCCCTATGGATTGCGAAAGTTATTCATTCCATAAGATAAGTAAGGTGGAAAAAGTGCGACTAGCGTCTAAAAGCAAGAGGGCTGTTTTCTCTAGGAAAACAGCCCTCCTGTTCATTTTTATGCTGGATGATTTGCATCATTCCGGGAGAAACTATCTACCAGACATCTCCTGCTCCTGACGCTTAATCATCTGACGAACCATCTCGCCACCTACGGAACCGGCCTGCTTAGAAGTCAATTCACCGTTGTACCCGTTTTTGAGAGGTACGCCAAGTTCGTTGGCAACCTCCATTTTGAACTTGTCCATTGCATCCTTAGCCTCTGGAACTTCCACTCTTGAACTACTCTGACTGTTTGTCATTTTACCTTCCTCCTTTTTGGAAATTAACCGGCTGATTTAATTCCCGGCATATTGTCCATGTCCGGGATTGATATCATTCCGGCAGATAAGATGTTTTCTTATCTTGGTATTAGTATGTTGCGAAAGAGAAAAAATATGTTGGAAGTTTTTGGAGAAGAGGTTGTTTTTTTAAAAAAATATGATACAATAAAAGAAGTGTGCGTTTTTTGTAAAAGTGCGGAGCACGGAGCAATCGACTTTTACTTATAGTGAGTGTAGTGAGTGCCGTCTTAGGGCGGCACGAAAACTAAGTTGAATCATCATGTGATGGAGGAAAGAACGATGAAGCATATCAAGACAGTGAATCAGGCAAATTTAAGTGCTACGGCGAAGAAAGGCGGATGCGGCAAGTGCCAGGCATCTTGCCAGTCAGCATGCAAGACTTCCTGTACCGTAGGAAATCAGAAGTGTGCGAATGAAGAGAATAAATAGACACAAATAATCTTTTCATTCATTTGGGAACTGTTAAAAAATAACGGATGCGATTGGGCAAAGTTATTTCTCAACAGTTCCTTATTCATTATATAAGGAGAAAGCGGGAAGATGATACATAAGTTTCGGGCCAGAGGAAAAAATATTTTATTGGATGTGAATAGTGGCGGCGTGCATGTCATTGATGATCTCACATATGATTTGCTGGATGTGGCAGAGCCGCCCTTTGCGGGGGAATGTCCCCCGGAAGCGCAGGAACGGCTTTCCGATCAATATGGGCTGGAAGAAATCAGAGAGTGCTATAGCGAACTTCGACAGTTGTATGAAGATGGGGTGCTTTACAGCGAGGATGTCTATGGGGAATTTGCAGATACGGCGGTAATGTCTCCGATCAAAGCTATGTGCCTGCATATTGCCCACGACTGCAATCTTCGTTGCAAGTATTGCTTTGCCTCTACTGGAGATTTTGGAAAGGGCCGGAAACTGATGCCTTTCGAGACGGGGAAGGCTGCCATAGATTTCCTGTTGGAGAAGTCCGTGGGAAGAGAGAATCTGGAAGTGGATTTCTTTGGCGGGGAACCTCTCATGAATTTTGATGTGGTAAAGCAGATCGTGGCCTATGCCAGAAGCAAGGAGAAGGAGTGGGGGAAGCATTTCAGCTTTACCATTACTACCAACGGAATGCTGCTAGATGATGAAAATATTGCATATATTAATCAAGAGATGAAAAATGTGGTGCTGTCCATTGACGGAAGGCGGGAGGTCAATGACAGGATGCGGGCCAGAGTGGACGGCAGCGGATGCTATGATAAGATTGTCCCCAATTTTCAGAAACTGGTGGAACAGCGGGGGGACAAAGAATACTATGTGAGGGGTACTTACACTAAGTATAATCTGGATTTCTCCCAGGATGTGATGCATCTGTATGAATTGGGCTTTGACGAGATTTCCGTGGAGCCGGTGATAGAGGACCCAGATCGGGAGTATGCCCTGACGGAGGAGGATTTGGATGAGATTGAGAAAGAATATGACCGACTGGTGGATCGCATTAGCCAGGTCAAGGAGCAGGGAAAACATATCAATTTCTTTCATTTCATGATAGACTTGGATCAGGGACCTTGCGTGGTGAAGCGGCTTCGGGGCTGCGGCAGCGGCAATGAGTATGTTTCCATCACGCCGGATGGGGATATCTATCCTTGCCATCAGTTTGTGGGGCATGATGAGTACAGGATGGGCAATCTGGAGGAGGGCACTTTCCGGGAAGATATAAAGAAGGAATTTGCCGGCTGCCATGTGTATTCCAAATCATCCTGCAGGGATTGCTGGGCAAAGTTTTATTGCAGCGGGGGCTGCAATGCCAATAATTACATTTATAACGGGGATATTCATAAGCCTTATGAACTCTCCTGCAAGATTCAGAGAAAGCGCTTGGAGTGCGCGATTTTATTAAAGGTGAGTGAAATGTTAGAGGAAATAGAGGGATAGCGAATGATTACATTGCTTAGCGGAATGTTCATAAATGATGCCAGGGAATATGGGAATCCGGAAGTGCGCAGGGCCTATGGCATCCTCTGCAGCATTGTGGGAATCTGTCTCAATGTGCTGTTATTTGCTGGTAAATTTCTGGCGGGGATGCTGTCCGGCTCGGTGGCGATCATGGCGGATGCCTTCAATAACCTGTCAGATGTCGGTTCCTCCCTGATTACGTTGGTGGGATTCCAGTTTGCGGGGAGAAAGCCGGACAGGGAGCATCCTTTCGGCCATGGGCGGATTGAGTATGTGGCAGGCTTTCTGGTTTCCATGATTATCATTCTTATGGGGGCAGAATTGGTACGAAGTTCCCTGGAAAAGATTATGCATCCGGGGAGGGTGGATGCCAGAGGCATCACCTTCGTCATTCTGGTAGCATCCATTCTAGTGAAAGTGTATATTTTCTTTTATAATTATCTTTTTGGGAAAAAATTAGATTCCGCCGTGATGCGGGCCACTGCTATGGATAGTCTGGGAGATGTTCTTTCTACAAGTGTCGTATTGATTTCAGTTGGGATTGTGCAATTTACGGGAAAGAATGTGGACGGCTATGGGGGATTGGTTGTGGCAGTCTTTATTCTGATTGCCGGAATCCAGGCGGCCAGGGATACCATGTCCCCGCTGCTGGGAAGGAAGCCGGAGCCGGAATTTATCCAAAGGATTCACGATATCGTCATGGGGCATGAAAACGTGGTGGGAATCCATAATGTGATTGTTCATGATTATGGCCCGGGCAGGGTGATGATTTCCCTTCATATAGAGATGCCGGGAGAGGAAGATATCTATCACCTTCATGACATCGTGGAAGAGATTGAGGGGGATTTGGACGATCATCTTCACTGCGAGAGCGTAATTCACATGGATCCGGTAGACATTCATGACGAGAATGTAAATGCTTTGCGCAGCGAAGTGGAACTTTTAGTGTCTCAGATTGACCCTGGACTAAGCATGCATGATTTTCGGGTGGTGTGGGGCGATTTGCACACCAATCTGATATTTGATGTGGTAATTCCCCATGAAATACCTGGAAATGGGGAGTATGTGGTGCGAAAGATTCAGGAGGAGGTGTCCAGGGTGCATCCCGGATACCAGTGCGTCATCAAGGTGGACCGGGATTATGTATAATATAGAAAAGGGGGAGAAGATGGAGAGGAAGAAACCGACAAGCGGAGAGTTCTACAGGCATTTCAAAGGGAACCTATATCAGGTCAAGATGCTGGCTAAGGACAGCGAAACCCAGGCATGGTCCGTGGTATACCAGGAGATGTATCCTCCCTTTCAGTGCTGGGTGCGGGAACTTCATGAATTCATGGGGACTGTGGATGGGGAGAAATATCCCGGCTGTTGCCAGAAGTATCGGTTTGAGAGAGTGGAGCCGGGGGAATTGACTGTCTGTGAATGTGATGATTCCGGTGGCAATGCCGTGGAAGAGAAAGGGCTTGCGGGGGATTCTTGCCAGGCAAAGACGGGGAAGAAAGAAATTTCCAGAGAAGTGTTTCTGAAAGCCATCAAATCCGGACAGCCGGAGCGATACCTGCGGGATGCCATGACCAATGACCAGGTGGCAGAGCGGGGGTTTTTAGAACTTTTGGATGCGGATACCTTTTTGGAGAAGAGGCAGATTTTCATGGGGCTGAGGAATTACCTGACGCCCCTGCTCATCAGCAATATTGCAGTGGCGTTGGATATCGTTCTGGAGGATGGGAACCAGGAAGAGCAGTTTGAGTCCGTGCTGCACTGTCTGGAGGCGTTTGAGCATTACGAAGGAGGGAGATTGCGCTAATGCTGGAAAAGATAATGAATAGCATGTTTCACGGGAATCTCAAGACGAAAATCTTTCTGTGGAGCGTGCTTTTGATGGGAGTGGGAGCCATTGCGCTCATTCTGACGGCGGCGGTTCTGTCCATGCCCATGGTTGGGCTGGCGGGTGCCGGGCTTGGGGTGATGGGGTTTATCACTTCTCAGTCCGTCTCTCTCAATGACCTGTCAAGAGAGAAGAAAAAGAAGAAAAAAAAGTCCTCGAAAACATCCTTGGAGGAAGGAGGAGCCAAAACGGGCCAAGGTTCTTCGGACAAGCAGGGGACTGGGGTCGAGGATGGCAGCCGAAAGAAAAAGGAGCGAGAGAAGGCTCAGTATCTGTCTTCCATGAATGCCAAGAAATTAAAGAAGACGATGAGAGAGCATAAAGTCAACCAAATTCATGTGAAGGTTATGATTGACAGTTATCCTGCCAAGAAGATTGAGCAGGCTCCGGCATTTATGTGGCGGACGGATACCATGTTGCATTTTATGATTCTCACTAGCAAGGCGGAGGAGTTCGAGGTGCCTTTGGAGGAGATCAAGGGTATTTTGCTGGTGAAGGACGTGCCTGCCAATCCGGAAAAGGATTATATGCCCTTTAAGTATTCTTCCTACATAGGGAAAATGTTCCAGCCCTTTCTGCCGGAATACTTTGAGGGGACGAAGGATGGCAGCCTGGATGTGAAGAAAAACACTTTTCGCATCGAGCCGGGCATTTACCTGACCAATTCTTCCGTGGGGAACTTGCGGCGGGTGCTTCTTCCGGGGGTGGCATTTCTGGTGGATGACCAGGTGATTGCCTCTCGGCGTTTCAATGAATATTTTAAGGAATTGTATCGGGAGAGCATCCTGTGCAAGAATCTGGTCATCACGCTGGAGGAATATAAGAAGAAGATCGAGGAGACTCTGGATGCCATGCTGGATGCGCCCATGTCGGGGAAAGAGTTTGTGAATACCATTTATGATTTGAATAAATACCGTTTGATTTCCAAGGAGTACGTGGTGCGCTATACCCAGATGTTCCGCGATAGGAATATGAAATAGATGTTATCATGGATAGTAGCCGCTGGGCGATTATGTTTTATATCTTTTTTGCTATATATTGACGTATGTCCTATCAGATGTTATATTTATTTAGAAAATAAGTTGACAGATGGAAGAAAATGGATTATGATAAAGATATAGAACATCTGTTCGGTGCATGGAGAGGCGGGGACAGGTCAGGAAAGGAAGAATCATATGGCAAAAGAGATGAAGTTGGATGAGAATAAGAAGAAGGCATTAGATGCTGCCATGGCGCAGATTGAGAAGCAGTACGGGAAAGGTTCCGTCATGAAGCTGGGGGACAATGCAAAGATGCAGGTAGAGACTGTTCCCTCTGGGTCTATAGGATTGGATTTGGCCCTGGGCGTGGGAGGCATTCCCAAGGGGAGGGTGATCGAGATATACGGACCGGAGTCTGGCGGAAAGACCACGGTTGCCCTGCATATGGTGGCAGAGGTGCAGAAGAGCGGCGGCATTGCAGGATTTATTGATGCGGAACACGCCCTGGATCCCGTATATGCAAAGAAGATTGGCGTGGACATTGACAATCTCTATATCTCCCAGCCGGATACGGGGGAGCAGGCTTTGGAGATTGCGGAGACCATGGTGCGCTCCACCGCTATTGATATTGTAATCGTGGACTCTGTGGCGGCGTTGGTGCCCAAGGCTGAGATTGAGGGAGAGATGGGAGACAGCCATGTGGGGTTGCAGGCCAGGCTCATGTCCCAGGCTTTGAGGAAACTTACGGGAATTATCGGCAAGACCAGTTGCAGCGTGATTTTTATCAACCAGCTTCGGGAGAAAGTGGGCGTGATGTTTGGCAATCCTGAGACTACCACCGGGGGAAGGGCGTTGAAATACTATTCTTCCGTTCGCCTGGAAGTTCGTCGGGGTGAGCAGATTAAGAAGGATGGGGAAGTGATTGGAAACCGTACGAAAATCAAGGTAGTGAAGAATAAAGTGGCGCCTCCTTTCCGCACTGCGGAGGTGGATATTGTCTACGGCGAGGGGATTTCCAGGGTTGGAGAACTGCTGGATATCGCCGCCGATGAGAAGATTATCGTCAAGAGCGGGGCGTGGTATGCCTACGAGGGGGACAAGATTGGCCAGGGGCGGGAGAATGCCAAGGTCTATCTCACCGAGCATCCAGACATTCTGGCGGAAGTGGAGAGGAAAGTTCGGGAGAAATTATTTGATGCGGATGCCAAGGAGGAAGAGGAGGCGCCTGCTGCCACGGAAGGCGAAGTGGTTCCCGAGGAGGGAAAGGAAAAGAAATAAGAAACCGAGAATTAGATATGAAATAAAGATAGAGACAGAATGACGTGCTCAGGCACAGAGGGTTGAAGAAGGCGTGAAATAAGGGAGGAGGTTTCTGGGATGGAATCTTGCTCCCTTTATTTCACAACTTTTGGAGGAAGCATGAAAATGGAAGAAGAAATTTTGCGGGGGAGAAAGAAGGCCATGTCCCTTCTGAACCACAGAGACAGAACGAAATGGGAACTGCGGGACAGAATGGAGAGGGCGGGTTTTTCAGAGGAGGCTATTGAGGATGCCATAGCCTATGTGGAGAGTTTTCACTATATAGACGATCTGCGCTATGCCAAGCGATTTGCGGAAATATATCGTGAGACAAGGAGTATCGCCCGGATTCGGCAGGATTTGACAAAAAGGCACGTGCCGGAGGAATATATCGAAATTGCATTGGAAGAGATTGAATACGATGATTCCCCAGCCCTTGCTAGGGAATTAGGGAAACTGTGCAGGAATGGCGGGGAATCTTCCTATAAGGAGAGGCAGAAGATTGCGGCGAAGTTGTACCGCAAGGGCTTTCGCACGGAGGATATCATCCAGGCGATGGAAAAATATTATTCACAGCAATAGAGGATCGGGATGCCTGTAAATTGAGGAATTGGATGTGTCGAGTTTGGGAAGGATAGCATACAGAAATTGTGCAATATGCATAAAAATAATTAAATTAAATTGGATGTTTTGCATATTTACATGAATTTTAAATCGTGGTATGATTGTTTCAATCAAGGGTTAAGAGAGAATTTAGAAGAGAAAAGATAAGAGAGAACATGTAGAGAATTGAGAGAGTTTTTTTGCAGAAATAGTTCGATTGATAATTGTTAATCTAAAGTTGAATGTTTTTTGCAAGTAAGTGAATAGAGAAGACACGGAAGAAGAGAGATTATAGTTGGTTATTTTAGTGAATGGTTGTTGAAGGAATTGAAAGGGCAATGAAAGAGGAGGCCCAGAAGGGAAGCGTATAAGTTTAGATTGAAGTAAGGTGGAATGTTTCGACGGAAGTTTCGCCGATGGATGAGGACATAATGTTCTGATTTAATCCATAATTGGTTCCAATGATGTGAATCAAGAATCTACATTAATTCGATAATTTTAGAAGAAGATGCATTTGTTTGATGAGTATGTATGGCAGGGCAGGTCGCCAAAAGATTTAACGTAATTTTCCCAGTTTGGAAAAGATGTTTGACAAGTTTGCATGCTATATGAATTCCGATTTTCATTTGTAAAATCATGGATGGAGTGATGATACCTTTCTATGGACATAATCTGGCTGGTTATTTCTGTGGAAGTTTGTTTGATATATTATTTTTTCATTTGATAATATTTTCCGGAAATATTATAAATAAACCATGCTTTGATCGTGCAGATATGCATGTGACAAGTAAATTTAACAAAGGAGGAATTTATATGAGAAAAACCATTAAGAAAGTCTTGGGAGTTGTTTCCGCAGCAGCAATGACATTGACAACTTTTGCAGGTGCTAGCGCAAGTTCATTGACCAATGCAAACATTCTCATGACAGATCAAACCGTTAGCGGTGGAAGTACTTACATTAAAACTTTCTACAAGCCGGAATACTTTGCCAAGAGTGGATTTAAGGTGGCTTATGAGTACCTGAAACTGGACGCTGATGGGAAAGTGACGGTGGATGGAAAGGTAGAGGACGTTGACTATACCGATGCCTTGGACTTCAAAGTCTTCAATATGGAATGGGGTGGCTGGGAGGCCACTGCCGTTGGAGTAGCAGAGCCTGAATTGGGCAAGACCTATGAGGCTACCGTGTCTATTGCTGACATTGAGAAGAAACTGAGTTCTGGTACGGTTCAGGGTATTAACTTTGAGACTGGCGCTATCGGAGATGCAATAGTAAAGGTCGTATCTCTGGAGTATGTGAATGCTGATGTAACAGGTGCTTCTGCTACTTTTGAAGGTGAGTACACAAAGGGCGAAGGTGGAAAGAAGACACTGGCAAAGACAGCTGGTTCTGGCAATATCACCATGAATGACTGGAACATTCAGATTAGTGATATCTGTGCCTATGGCTTCGAGTTCCCCACTGTGGATGTAACTGTTGAGTATACCTCAGCACCGAACGACTATGTACAGGCAGAGATTCTGGCTGGCACAGGTGATAGCGCAAAGGCTATCGTGCCTTATTTCCCTAAGGTTACCAAGGCTGGCACGGTTACTTATACCACAGAGTTCAATGCGAACCTGACGGCTATGACGCTTTGCTATGACTCCTGCATCGTAAAGAAGATTCATATCTATGATAACACAGCAGGAGATAAGGAAGTGTCTGTGACAGGCAAGACGGCTGACGAGATTGCTACTGACATGGGCGTTGCATGGAATCTTGGCAATGCGCTGGATGCGATTTCTGAGGATGGCAAGGTAAATGAGCAGGCATGGAATGAAGTAGTGACAACGAAGAAGTTAATCCAGGCTGTGAAGGGTCAGGGATTCAACACCGTTCGTATTCCGGTTTCCTTCCTTGACAAGATTAACAGTGATGGCACTGTTGACAGTGAGTACCTTGCAAGAATCCAGCAGGTCGTTGACTATGCTTATAGCCAGGGCATGTTTGCTGTCATTGATATGCATAACGATGGCGGAGAGGTTGCAAATAAGTGGCTGGATATTACCAAGACTGGCGCAGAGTTTGATGCAATCAAGACAAAGTTTGCGGCTGTTTGGACTGACATTGCAACTTATTTCAGGGCATATGACCAGAAGTTAGTGTTCGAGGGCTTCAATGAGCTTATGAATGGCAATTACAATGCCGCACCACAGCAGTATCAGTTGGATAATGTCAATGCTTTGGCGCAGGCATTTGTGACAGCTGTAAGAAGCGCAGGTGGAAAGAATGATGACCGCGTGCTGGTTGTGGCAGGTTATAACACAAATATCCAGGAGACCATAAATGGTTTTGTAAAGCCTACGGATACAGAGAGTGACAGGCTGATGCTTTCAGTTCATTATTATGACCCATACAACTTCACGCTGAATGAAAATAGCGGTGAGAATACATGGGGAACAGATGAGCAAAAGCAGGCAATGGCGACAGCCATTGATGACATTGCACTGTTTGCAATGAGTGAAGGAATGCCTGTGTTTATCGGCGAGTATGGTCCGATTGATAAAAACAATATTGAGGCAAGAAAAGCATACTGCTATGAGTTGAACTATTGTGCAAAGAACAATGGGGTTGCAAATGTTGTGACTGCATATTGGGATAACGGTGTAGTGGGAACGAATGGTTCTGCTTTGTTTGACAGGGTGAACAATGTCGTTACGGCTACAGGTGAAAAAATCGTCTCTGCAATTCGCAATGGTGCGGGTTTTTAAAATAGGGATATGATCATTGGTTTATAGGACTGCCGCTTCTCTCTGGGAGGAGAGAAGCGGCAGTTTTTTTGAGAGGAGGAAATCTGGTTGCTAAAAAGAATTCTTTGCTTTAGTTTGGCTGTAATTTTGGCAGTATCGGGGATGTTTACGAGTTTTATTCATAAGAGCGTTGCCAGTGCTGCTGAAATAAATTGGGCAGAAATATTTACTATTTCATATAATGGTACGAACAAACGGTATGATGTAAAAACGAAAACAGGCTGGCCTAGTGCGTTGGCAAATGCATTAGGAGATTCAACGACATTGGAATTTCCTGAAACATATAATGATGGAGCAAATGGAGAAGCTCCATTTTATCTGCTGACTACAGTTTTATCGAATACAGATTCTCCAACGAATAATTTTCCGAATATAACGAGCATAGTATTTAATGAATCTCAAGTAGCACATGGGGCGGGTATACTGTATCGGTTCCCAAATCTTGAGACGGTAACGTTTAAGGGCGATAAATTAATGTTGCCATCTGCGATAGCGTATTCAACAAAGACATATAAAGAAAATGACGCATCGACATACGCTTCCAAATTAAAGACAGTATATATAAACGGAGATGTAATTAGCAAGTTTGGGGCAAATGTATTTGAAAAAGTAAATACTCAAATCAAAATTTATGTAACAAATCAGAATGCAAAAGATTTTATAATAACGAATGCAGGGCAAGAGAGTAATGCGAATATAATTAAAGAAGATCAAATCGTAGTGCAACCCCTAAAACAAAATTCCAGCATTACAATTGCTTGTGAAGATATTTATGCTGGTACTGAGGGAGGCTTCAAACCTACGGCTACAATAGAAGGCGATCAAAATGCAGAAATAGAATATACGCTGTATACTGATGAGGAATGTACAAAAAAGAGTAGCAAATACTATAATTCATCCAGTTTACCAATTGGTACATACTATTTAAGGGCGCTTATGAAATCCACAGAGACACATAATATGGCATATTCTAATGTTCTGAAAGTTCAAGTGAAGGAGAACGAGCCGACAGATAAGACTGCGTTAAATGCGGCGATCGAGGCAGCCGAAAAATTCCAAGAGGATAATAAATACAATCAGCAAAATTTTGATCAAATAGCTTGGAAAAATGTATTTGATCGTGGTACCTTAGATAAGGCGAAGGAGATTTCTGCGGATACGGAAAACAAATATTCCCAGGAAAAGGTAGACGAGGCCACGAAGAATCTGAATGATACATTGGATGCCTTGAAGAAATCCGTGGCGGATAACACCGAGGCGTGGAATAAACTTCAGGATTTGATTAAAAAAGCCGAGGGCATCGTTGCCAATGACAAGGATAAGTATACGGAAGAGAGTTGGACGAAGGAAAATCTTCAGGCCAGGATTGATGAGGCGAAGGCATTGAAGAAGGATGATGCCACAACGACGGTCAGGGAGATTGAAAGAAATATCAGTGTGATTCAGAATAGTATTGATGGCTTGAAGTTGAAGGATAAGGAGCCGGATGTGAAGCCGGGAGAACCATTTGCATTTATTAAGAAGGGTTCCCAGGTGAAGGTGCTTTCCATGACTGCCTCAGAGAAATTAGTTGGCGCGACGAAGGTTAGAGTGACATTCCGCTGTGCCGAGGATGTTTCCTTCAATACAAATGCCAGCATTGATATTGATCCGGTGATTGCGGGAACGAGTAATTATTTGCAGATTAAGGGAACTGGCGATTATACAACCGGTGCGACATACACGGTAGAGGTTCCGCTGTCAGCAGCCATCAAAGCGGGCGACAGCATTGAGATCATTATGACAACGTTTTCATGGGATGATGCGAAGGACTATGCATATGGCGTCACAGCCATTGAGTTCGTAGATGCCAATGACAAGGCTCTGGGTTCTTATATTGATGCGGATGTGTACAAGGAGAATCTGGCTACTGCCATCAAGGAGGCAGAGGCTATCAATACTTCCACATACACGGCTGAAAGCGTGGAAAAACTGACGAAGGCTCTGGAGGCAGCAAAGGCACTGAAAGAGGATGCCACGGCTGAAGAGATGAAGAAAGCGATTGATGCCATCAATGATGCGATCAAGGGACTGACAAAGAAGGATGAGGAGGAGGAAGCAAGGAAGAAACTCGCTGCTAAGATTAAAGAAGCAGAGGCCATTGATACTTCTCTGTATACTCCTGAGAGTGTAGAAAAACTGACGAAAGCTCTGGAGGCGGCAAAGGCGCTGAAAGAGGATGCCTCAGAAGAGGAAATCAATAAGGTGCTGGCGGCTATCGACGAGGCTGTCAAGGGTCTAGTGAAGAAGGACGGTACTGGCTCTCAGACACCGAAGCCAGATGAAACGAAGGTTATCGGCGTGGCTCAGGGCAAGACCTTTACTGCCGGAAACTTCGTATATAAAGTTTCTGCGGCAGCAACCATTACTGGCACTGTGAAGAAGGCAGGCAAGGTTACGGTAACAGGCCTGAGCAAGACAGGCAAGAAGAAGTCTTCCATCAATGTGAAGAATGCGGTTTCCGCATCCGGGGCATCTTATCAGGTGACAGGTATCGGAAGCAAGGCATTCAGGAAGGCTGCCAAATTGAAGAAAGTTACTTTGGGAACAAGCGTAAAGTCTATTCCTACCAGTGCATTCGAGAATTGCAAGAAACTGACTTCTGTCAAGGCCACAGGCGTGACCAAAATTGGTGCGAAGGCATTTAAGGGATGTAAAGTGCTTGCGAAACTGACTTTCGGAAAGAAGAAAGTATCTTCTGTAAAGAAGGGGGCATTCAAGGGCTGCAAGAAGACAATCAAGGTTGCCGGCGGTTCTAAAAAGGTGAAAAAGGGTAATGTTAAGAAACTGAAGAAATCAGGTTACAAAAAGTTTAAATAGTAATCTATAGGATTTAGTTACAGATTTATGATCGTTAAAAACACCATGTGGGTTTTCCTGCATGGTGTTTTTGCTGTTATAAAACAGGTTTGTATCAAAAAAAACAAAAAAAGCCAAATAACTGTTATATGAAACCATTCCCATTTCTGGAAAATATTGGTATGCTAGGTATGTTGCGGAAAATAAACAACAGTTGGATACAGGTTGAATGATTTCAGATAAGGGGGACTATTATGGACAGGAAAAATATTGGACATAACCTTAGGGTACTGCGTAAACAGAGTGGCATGACTCAGTCGGAATTGGCGGAAGATATTGGGGTTTCAAAGGATCATATATCCCATGCGGAGATTGGATTTGGAAGCATTTCTATGCCTCTTTTGCTAGAGATTTGCAGGGTGCTGAATGTGACGCCCAATGATGTTCTGTCAGGAGAATACAAGATGGAGGAAGAGAATGGGGAGAATCTGAAAGACGTAACGCTTTCGCTGGGCGATATTGACAGTCCAAAGGATCGGTTGATTTTGTATGAATTATATATGTCTATGTTGAGAAAGCAATAAAAATGTATATACCTATTGATGGATGGCTTGATATAAAAATAAAAAGCCCCGGTGTTAAGCCAGGGCTTTTTTCATATGCTATATCCAGACTGTTTTATCGGGTGTAAAAGTTAGTAGGAATAGATGTACCATGATCTAGAAATAGCATATAGAAAGTATAACATACTTCTACATATTATGCAAATTTTTTTGTGGAATTTTTGGCGGTATTTAGGGATAAAAGGAGTTAATTGTTATATTTTTGTGTGAAGAAATTATTGAATTATATTTTGCGTTGCAGTTTGTGATGTGTTATCTTCTGTTTAGGTCGTTTGACTATCATTAAATTATTTTATATTTTTTTGAAACTATCAATATTTTAGAAAATATATTATTTAGAAATAATATCACATAGATTATTTATTATTTATATTTATAAATACCTAGTCTATCTAAGTATTATATAAAAATAATATTATATTATATAACATTTAGAAAAATAAAATTTGGTTGAAAAGGAAGGAGATCTGGCATTTGAGAGACGGATGGGGAATGCTGGCTGACCTTAGACTTTTTGCAAATCTTCCCAATTTGATTCTTGACATATCTGTTCATTAAGTATAAAATTATAGTGTTGTGTATTTTACAATGAATATATGATAAGGAGGTGCTCCTGTTCAATGCCTATATTTGGAGGAAGTATCATAGGCATTGTGATTGCACTTGTCTGTATTGTGCTGGCAGTAGCCATCACTGCACTTGTCACGAAAAATCTTGCCGTGGAACGCTATAAGGCGGAGGAAGCGGCGAAGGTTGGGAATGCAGAGCATAAGGCCAGAGAAATTATTGATCAGGCACTGAAGACTGCGGAGACAAAGAAGCGTGAGGCGTTGCTGGAGGCCAAGGAGGAGGCGCTCAAGAACAAGAATGAGATTGAGCGGGAATCCAAGGAGCGAAGGGCAGAGATTCAGCGATACGAGAAGCGAGTGTTGTCTAAGGAGGAAACTCTGGATAAGAAGTCGGAAGTCTTAGAAAAAAAGGAAGCGAAATTAAATGCAAAGGATGCTGATTTAGACAGGCAGAAGAAAGAATTGGCAGATATGAAAGACAGTCATTTAAAGGAGCTTGAAAAAATTTCTGGATTGACCACTGAACAGGCGAAGGAATATCTGTTAAAATCTGTTGAAGAAGATGTAAAGCATGAAACTGCGGTTCTCGTGAGAGAATTGGAGCGCAAGGCGAAGGAAGAGGCGGACAAGAAGGCAAAGGATTACGTGGTGACAGCGATTCAGCGTTGTGCCGCGGATCACGTGACAGAGACAACCATCTCTGTCGTCCAGCTTCCAAATGACGAGATGAAGGGTCGCATTAT
The DNA here is from genome assembly GCA_910575435.1 of Clostridiaceae bacterium. Classification (GTDB taxonomy): domain Bacteria; phylum Bacillota; class Clostridia; order Lachnospirales; family Lachnospiraceae; genus Butyribacter. The sequence continues at coordinate 25,147 of CAJTGI010000012.1, forward strand.
CGGCCGGGAGGGTCGCAATATCCGTACCCTTGAGACGATGACGGGCGTCAATCTGATTATTGATGACACGCCGGAAGCTGTCGTGCTGTCTGGTTTCGATGGGGTTCGCAGGGAGGTTGCGCGAATCGCATTGGAGAAACTGATTGTTGACGGCAGGATTCATCCTGCGAGAATTGAGGAAATGGTTGAGAAGGCGCAGAGGGAAGTGGAGTCTGTCATCCGCGAGGAGGGCGAGGCGGCCACTTTGGAAGTGGGCGTTCACGGCATCAATCCAGAACTCATTCGCTTGCTGGGCAGGATGAAATTCAGGACCAGCTATGGTCAGAATGCCCTGAAGCATTCTATTGAGGTGGCGCATTTGTCTGGTCTTCTGGCCGGGGAAATCGGAGTCGATGTGAGGACGGCCAAGCGTGCCGGATTGCTGCATGATATTGGTAAATCTGTGGATCAGGAGATGGAGGGAACCCATGTTCAGATTGGCGCAGAGTTGTGTCGCAAGTACAAGGAGTCAAATACGGTAATCAATGCGGTGGCGGCTCACCATGGAGATGTGGAGCCGGAGACTTTGATTGCATGCATTGTGCAGGCGGCGGATACTATTTCGGCTGCGCGTCCGGGTGCCAGAAGGGAAACGCTAGAAACATATACAAACAGATTGAAACAGCTGGAAGATATTTCCAACAGCTTTAAAGGTGTTGACAAGTCATATGCCATTCAGGCAGGCCGAGAGGTAAGAATTATGGTGACGCCTGATAAGGTATCAGATGATGAGATGGTTCTCCTTGCCAGAGACATCTCTAAACAGATTGAAAACGAATTAAAATATCCTGGACAAATCAAGGTAAATGTAATTCGCGAATCCAGAGTGACTGATTATGCAAAGTAATCACGATGTCTAATTTATAACATGAGCAATGAAGGGTCGTCTACGGACGGCCCTTAACTTAGTTTGCTGTAAAAGTCAAGCCAAGCGTATGAGAATATATTGTGCTTCCATGGGGGATTCTCGTAATGGAATGATTGGCGGCGACTGGCAGTTTTGGTTTTGATATTGTGCGATAAGGAAAGGTATGGGGAATTTATGGTGATTCTTCGAGAACATCCTTGGGAAGAAAAGGGAGGGCTGCCTTCCGTCCTTGGAAATGAGGGTGCAGGAAGAGGCAGGGGATTGGATGGAAAGACAGAAAATGAGAGTTGGGAAGCCGGAATAAAAAGAGGAGATGGTCCGGGGATTGCCATAGATATTGGCACGACTACGGTGGTGGCCTATCTCTGGGATTTTTCCCGGAGAGAGGTGCTGCGCGCGATATCTCAGGAGAACTGCCAGACCAGTATGGGGGCAGATGTGATGATGCGGATTATGCATGCCCAGAGGGGCAGGGGGGAGGTTTTGCATCAGATGCTGGTGGATCAGTTCCAGAGGATGCTGGGGGAATTGTTGGGCTTCTGGCAAGAAGCAGGAAATACTTTGCTTCCGGATCAGGAGATTCCCGTGTCCGTGGTGGGCAATCCTACTATGTGCCATTTCTTTTTGAATCAGGATGTGTCAGGACTGGCGGGCGCGCCTTTCCGGAGTGCTTATGAGGGGAACTTTTTTTGTACTGGGGAAGAGTTGGGATTTCAGCGGGGGAGGAAACTTAGGATTCAAGTGCTTTCCGGGATTGCCGCCCATGTGGGGGGCGATGCCCTGGCAGTTCTGGGAGTGGCGGAACGCCGGGGGATGGAGGGCGTGACTCTGATGGTGGATTTGGGAACCAATGCGGAGATGATACTAGCAAATCGGGGGAGTCTGACGTGCTGTTCTACGGCGGCAGGGCCAGCACTGGAAGGAAAGGGCATAGCCTGTGGCGTTCGGGCAAAGCCGGGGGCGGTGACTGGGGTGAAGATTGCCCCGAAGACGGGAAATATTGTTCTGGAATATCTTTCAGGAGCGGCGCCTATGGGGATTACGGGAACGGGGCTTCTGGAATTGATGGAGGGATTGTGCCGTTGCGGTATTCTCACAAGGGAAGGCTATCTTTTGGAGAGGGAGGAGGCCGAGAAGAGCAATATTCATCCAAAGCTGTCAGCACGGCTGGTGACTAGGCAGGGAAAGCGGGGGTTTCTGCTGTGCGGGGAAGACGAGGCGAGCAGGGGGAATTGCTGTATGGGGGTGGGCAAGGAGATTATTTTGTATCAGGATGACGTGAGAAATGTGCAGCTTGCCAAGGGGGCGATTCTGGCTGGAATCCAGTGCCTGTTATATGAAAGTGGCCTGTCGCCGGAGGATGTGGAGGAGGTGCTGGTGGCTGGGGCTTTGGGAAATCATCTTCGGGAGGAGGCAGTGCTTCGCCTGGGATTATTCCCCCGGGCGTTTCGGGGGAGGATTTCTCTGGTTGGAAACAGTGCGGGAATTGGTGCGGTGAGAATGCTAGTCGAATCTGGATTTGCCGAGGCGATGGAGCGGCGGGCCGGGGAGATTGCCCATTTGGAACTGGCAGAGATGGAGGCGTTCAAAAAAAATATGATGGATGGCATGGCGTTTAGAGAATTTTGAAATGAGATGCCGATGATAAATGAATGAGACGTAATTATAAAATATAATAGCGTTGTTTTGGATAGGAAATGAGTGGGAAATTGCCTGTCCGATATACTATGAATAGGAACGGTATTTTTAAGGAAAATAATAGGGGAAAGTTGTAATTCCTGCGAACTTCATATATAATTTTAAACGACAATAAAAGTAAGGTTCTATTTGCATGGTCTTTTTTCGGAAAGAGAGGAATGGCCTTTAATAGGAACATGTTAAGATGAGGTGGCTATGAGCAAAGTATTAGTTATGACGGACAGTAACAGCGGCATTACCCAGGATGAAGGGCTATCCATGGGCGTAAAGGTGCTTCCAATGCCTTTTTTGATCGGGGATGAGACGTTTTTTGAGGATATTGATTTTACCCAGGAGGAGTTTTATCGGAAATTAGGGGGAGAGGGGGAGGTTTCTACATCCCAGCCCTCTCCCGAGGCGGTGACCAGCGCATGGGACGAATTGCTGGCAAAGGGCGATGAGATTGTGTACATTCCCATGTCCAGCGGGCTGTCAGGTTCCTGCCAGACGGCCAGGATGCTAGCGGAGGATTACGATGGGAGAGTTCAGGTGGTGGATAACCAGCGCATATCCGTGACCCAGAGGCAGTCGGTGCTGGATGCCATGGAACTGGCAGAGCGGGGATGGAGCGCATTGCAGATTCGGGAGTATCTGGAGGAGATGAAGATGGAATCCAGCATCTATATTATGCTGGATACGTTGAAGTACCTGAAAAAGGGCGGCAGGATTACGCCGGCTGCTGCGGCGCTGGGGTCTGCCCTGCGGTTGAAGCCTGTGCTTCAGATTCAGGGGGAGAAACTGGATGCTTTTACCATCGCCAGGACGAAGAAGCAGGGGGTTTCCAAAATGCTGGCAGCCATGGAGGATGATATCAACCGCCGTTTTGGCGGCATGGAAAATATACAGAACATCCATTTGGAGGTGGCTCATACCAATAATGAGGAGGCGGCATTGGAATTTGTGGATCTGATTAAGGAAAAGTTCGGCGTGGAGGAGGTTATTATGAACCCGCTGTCCCTGTCGGTTTCCTGCCATATCGGTCCCGGTGCGCTGGCCATTGCTTGCAGCAGAGCCATTGAGGAGTGAGGCTTTGGGATGCGTGAGATGTTTCTGGCGTGAAGTGCCTTTGATCGTGCGAAATGCATATGGCGAAGTGGTGAACGGCAATAGTCAGATGGAAACAGAGAAGGGAAATAGAAATGAGGTAGAATGATGGCTTATATAGATGACTTGGGAAAAAGGGCGGTGGAGGTAAAGGGGCGCATTGCCACGGCTTCCACCGGGGAGAAGAATCGGATTCTGGAGGAGATTGCCAGAAATCTAAGGGCAAACGTGCCGGAGATACTTAGGGAGAATGAGAAGGATATCGGGGCTGCCAGGGGGCATGGCATATCGGACACGATGGTGGATCGGCTTCGCCTGACGGAGGAGCGGATTTCCGGCATTGCCAATGCCTGTATGGAACTGGTGGGGCTGGAGGATCCGGTGGGGGAGATTCTGGAGGGTTCCCTTCGCCCCAATGGTATGCGGATTACGAAGGTGCGGGTGCCCATGGGCGTGGTGGGGATTATCTATGAGTCCCGGCCGAATGTGACGGTGGATGCTGCGGCACTTTGCATCAAGAGCGGAAATGCCGCCATTCTCCGGGGTGGCAAGGAGGCGATCCACTCTAACAAGATACTTATGAAGGTGATGCAGCAGGCAGTGGCAGCCTGTGGGTTCCCGCCGGAGATCGTCCAGCTGGTGGAGGATACTTCCAGGGAGGTTTCCACCCAGATGATGCGGGCAAATGATTATATTGACATTCTGATTCCCAGGGGCGGTGCGGGGCTGATTCAGGCGATTGTGAAGAATGCTACGGTGCCGGTGATTGAAACTGGAACGGGAAATTGCCATATCTACGTGGATGAATTGGCGGATCTTGATATGGCGGTGGATATCACGGATAATGGCAAGACCCAGCGACCCAGCGTGTGCAATGCCTTGGAGACCTGTCTGGTTCATGAGGGGGTGGCGGAGGCATTCTTGCCGAAGCTGGCGGATAGATTCCAGGCCCATCAGGTGGAAATCAGGGGATGCGAGAGGACGAGGCGGATTCTGGGTGACAAGGTGATTCCTGCCGGGGAGGAGGATTACGCCACGGAGTTTCTGGATTATGTCATGTCCGTTCGGGTGGTGGATTCCATTGAAGAAGCCATTGACCATATTGGAAAGTATTCTACGGGGCATTCTGAGTGCATTGTTACCAAGGACTACGACCATGCGGAGAAGTTTCAGCGGGAGGTGGATTCTGCCTGCGTCTATGTGAATTGCTCCACCAGGTTTACGGATGGCGGGGAGTTTGGCTTGGGGGCGGAGATTGGCATTTCTACCCAGAAGCTTCACGTGAGGGGGCCCATGGGCTTGAAAGAGTTGACTACGATGAAATACTGGATCAATGGAAACGGACAAATCAGATAAGGTCGGATTGCATGTTGTAAATTTGCGGCGGTGCGGAGGATGGCGCATATTGAATCGGCAGTAATGAGGTGCAGAGAAAGGGATGGCAGAATGAGCTTACATACTACGATGGGGGGCGACCGCCTTCAGATTGTGTTGCTTGGTAAGAGAAACGCTGGGAAATCCAGCGTGCTGAACGCATTGACAGGGCAGCCCCTGGCGATTGTGTCAGATATGAAGGGGACGACGACGGACCCGGTGTCCAAGGCTATGGAGATTCTGCCCCTGGGGCCTTGCATGATTACGGATACGCCGGGGCTGGATGACGAGGGTTCTCTGGGGCGGATGCGGGTTGACAAGGCGGTGCAGGCTCTGAATAGGGCGGACATGGCCCTTGTGGTGATGGATATCAATGCTCTGGGAGAAGGAGACCAGGCTGGGGAGCGGAAGCTTTCAATGGCGGAGCCTGGGCTTTCGGAGGCAGAGCAGGGGCTTCCTGACACGGAGAGGGAGATTGTGGCTAGGATCAAGGAGAAGGGCATTCCCTATGTGCTTATATTGAACCAGGCGGATCGCATGGAGGGGCATGCCCGGGAGGAGATCAGAAGGCGGCTGGCGGGCATGAACCCGCAGGTGCCGGTGATTCTTATGAGCGCGGCTACCGGGGCAGGTGTTTCAGAACTCAAGGATGCCATGATTGGCTGTCTGCCCCGGGAGGATAAAGAACTCCATATAGTCAGCGACTTGATTGGGGCGGGAGATATTCTGGTTCTGGTGGTTCCAGTGGATTCCGCAGCGCCCAAGGGACGGCTGATCATGCCCCAGCAGCAGGTGATTCGGGATATCCTGGACCATGGTGCCGTGGCAGTGGTGACCCAGGTGCCTGAACTGGCCAATACATTGGAAAACTTGTCTGGAAAGGTCAGGATGGTGATTACGGATTCCCAGGCTTTTGGGCAAGTTTCAGCGGTGGTGCCGGAGGACATTCCCCTCACCTCTTTTTCCATTCTCTTTGCCAGGCATAAGGGGAATCTAAGGAAGCTCGTTGCCGGGGCGAGAGCGGTGGAGGATCTGCGGGACGGGGACAGGGTGCTTATTGCCGAGGGCTGCACCCATCACCGACAGTGCGAGGATATTGGTACGGTGAAGATTCCTAGATGGCTGCGGGAGCATAGCGGAAAGGACTTGCAGATTGATACCTGCAGCGGCTGTGATTTTCCTTCGGATTTGTCAGAATATCGCATGGTGATTCACTGTGGCGGCTGCACGCTGCACGAGAGGGAGATGAGGCACAGGATTTTCCTGGCAGAGGAGCAGGGCGTTCCCATGGTGAATTACGGAATATTTATCGCTTATGTGAATGGGATCGTGGAGCGAAGCGTCCGGGTATTTCCAGAGGGGGAGCTTGGGTGAGGGAATGGGGTGAATGGTGGCAACGTGGAATGGATTGATCATTGAAGGCGCAGGGGGAGGAACAAATGCAGTCATATGTGACCATATATCAGGGCGGCCAGGGGGAGATCGTGGAGAAGAAATCCCGCTTTATCGCCCAGGTATTTCCTGTGGAGACGGAGGAAGAGGCCGCTGGGATTATAGAGGAGACGAAGAAGAAATACTGGGATGCCAGGCACAACTGCTATGCCTTCGTGCTGGGGGCCGGGGGAGAGGTTTCCCGGTGCAGTGACGACGGAGAACCTTCCGGCACTGCCGGGAGACCGATTCTGGAGGTGATTGCAGGAAGGGGACTTCGCAATGTGCTGGTGATTGTGACCCGGTATTTTGGCGGGACGCTTCTCGGCACCGGAGGGCTGGTGCGGGCTTACTCTGCCGCAACCCAGGCGGGGATTGATGCCAGTCAGGTGATTACCAAGGAGGTGGGGTATCGGCTGACGGTGGACACGGATTACGCTGGGGTAGGGAAATTGCAATATGTAGCGGCACAGCAGGATGTGGGCATTCTGGATACGGTCTATGGGGAACAGGTGCAGATGATTCTGCTTGCTCCGGCGGCGCAATGCGACAAGTTGATCTGCGAGATTACCGAGGCGACGGCAGGGCAAACGAAGATTCAGAAAGGGGAGGAGCAGATTTATTTCGCTAAGATTGACAAAGAGATTTTGCTTTTTGACTGATGGATGTTTTGCGGGGAAGTGACTGCGGGATGGGACGGACTGCTGTAAATAGACATTTTGAATTAAATTCAGTGGAAGGATGGAGGTGGCCATGGATTTATTTGACTATATGCGGGAACAGAATCAGGAGAATGAATCGCCCCTGGCTTCCAGGCTTCGCCCTAGGACTTTGGAGGAAGTGGTGGGGCAGGAGCATATCATAGGCAAGGGGAAGCTGCTGTACCGTGCCATCCGTGCGGACAAGCTTAGTTCCATTCTCTTCTATGGCCCGCCGGGGACGGGGAAGACTACGCTGGCCAAGGTGATTGCGGGAACTACCAGCGCAGAGTTTATGCAAATCAACGCTACTTCCGCCGGAAAGAAGGATATGGAGGAAGTGGTGAGGAAGGCCAAGGAAAATGGGGGGATGTATGGGAAGAAGACCATCCTCTTCGTGGACGAGATTCACCGCTTTAACAAGGGGCAGCAGGATTATCTTTTGCCCTTCGTGGAGGATGGCACGGTTATTCTGATCGGGGCTACCACGGAGAATCCTTACTTTGAGGTGAATGGAGCTCTTTTGTCCCGATCCATTATCTTTGAATTAAAGCCCCTCACCCCGGAGAATGTCAAGGAACTGATTCGGCGGGCCATCACGGATCGGGAGCGGGGAATGGGCAGTTACGAGGCGGTCATGGACGAGGATGCTGTGGATTTCCTGGCGGAGATTTCCGGCGGGGATGCCCGCATGGCGCTCAATGCGGTGGAACTGGGAGTGCTTACCACGGACCGGGACGGGGATGGGAGGATTCATCTCACTAGGGAGGTGGTGTCGGAGTGCATCCAGAAGCGGGTGATCCGCTATGACAAATCCGGGGATAGCCACTATGACACGGTGAGCGCGTTTATCAAGAGCATGCGGGGGTCTGACCCGGATGCGGCGGTGTACTATCTGGCGAGAATGCTGTACGCCGGGGAGGACGTGAAGTTTATTGCCAGGCGCATCATGATCTGCGCAGCGGAGGATGTGTCCAATGCGGATCCCATGGCATTGGTGCTGGCTACCAGTGCTTCCCAGGCGGTGGAGCGGATCGGGATGCCGGAGGCGCAGATTATCCTGGCCCAGGCTGTTTCCTATGTGGCCAGCGCGCCCAAGAGCAACTCGGCGGTGAATGCCATCAGCCGGGCGATGGAGTCGGTGCGGTCGGAGCGGATTAAGACAATCCCGCCCCATCTGCAGGATGCTCATTATAAGAATGCAGGGAAGCTGGGGCATGGCGTGGGATATCAATATGCCCATGATTTTCCCAAGCATTATGTAAGGCAGCAGTATCTGCCGGATGAATTGGTGGGGCGAAAGTTCTACTGTCCCTCGGAGAATGGCCATGAAAAGGAGATTCGCAGATATTTTGACTGGATTCATGAAGAATCGGAGGAGGAGTGACAATGGTGGCTGCCGGTTTTAGTGCAATGAATGAGGGGGAACGATGGGTGGCTACCGGTCTCAGTGCAATGTATGAGGGGGAACGATGGGTGGCTGTCGGTTATGGAGCGAAGGCAATGAGGAAAGGAGACAAGAGTGAAAAATAAATTGTTTCACAACACAAACTATGTTTGTGTTGCAAGTATTGTGTCTGCGCTGCGACACAAACATTGCATTATGCGAAAAAAGCAGCGCAGAAATGAGGTAATTTATGAAGAAGATTAGGAGAATAGCCGCGCTGATTGGCGTGATCCTGCTGGTGGGAATGTATGTGGCTACGCTGATTTCAGCATTTCTGGCCACGCCGGCTACCAGGGACCTGTTTTTGGCCAGCGTGGTGGCCACGGTGATGATTCCGATTCTGCTCTATGTGCTGCAGTTGATTTATAAATGGATATTCAAGCCCTGAGGGTATCGCCACTGTGATGAGTATTGATGATGGTTTCATTCCCTGGGAAGATAGGGGGATGGCGGTGAGAAGGAGTTGATATGAGGAAGGATAAGACGAAGTTCTGTGAATTTTATGAGAAAGGTATTGGGAAAATCATACCGAAATATGGCTTTCTGTCGGTGATATTCTGTTTTGTATTCAATTCCCTGATCTATACGGGTCTGCAGTTTCTGATGGCGGGAGCCAAGCATTATGACCTGACCACGGACCTGGATAGGGCTATTCCCTTTGAGCCGTGGTGGGGCGTGATTTACCTGGGGTGCTTTCTGTTTTGGGCGGTGAATTATATCCTGATTACCAGGCAGGGGAAGGAGGGCTGGTACCGCTTTGCTACGGGAGACTATCTCTCCCGCATTCTCTGCGGGATTTTCTTCATCTTCCTGCCTACCACCAATGTGCGGCCGGAGGTGGTGGGGGATGGCATTCCCCAGGCGCTGATTCGTTTCGTGTACATGATGGATGCGCCTACCAACCTCTTTCCCTCGATTCACTGTCTGGTGAGCTGGCTGTGTTTTGCAGGCATTCGGAATAGGAAAGATCTGCCAGCCTGGTACAAGGCTTTCTCCTGTATCTTCGCAATTCTGGTGTTTGCGTCCACATTGTTTACCAAGCAGCATTATATCGTGGATGTAATTGTGGGTGTACTTTTTGCGGAAATGTGTTATTATATCGGTAACCATACCAAGCTTTATCAGAAAGTGATGGGGGTATTCGATCAAATAAACGGGAAGGTGTTTGGGGAAAGTTTTCATGAAGAATAAAAAGACGATTTTAAACATACTTTTTTTGCTGCTGGTATTTGGACTAACCATATATTATGTGTTTAAGGGAGAGGATATGGACGCCCTGTATGGGTATTTGAGGCAGTCCAAGGTGGAATACTGGATTGTGGGAGTTGTTCTGGTGGTGCTGTTCATTCTCAGCGAATCGGTGATTATTTTTTACATGATGCGCTCGGTGGGACAGCCGGTGATACTGACCCATTGCTTTTTATATTCTTTTGTGGGATTTTTCTTCAGCGCGATTACCCCGTCAGCCACGGGAGGGCAGCCGGCCCAGCTGTACTTTATGAAGAAAGACCAGCTGTCTATGTCGGTGTCTACGCTGATTCTCATGGTGGTTACGATTACCTACAAGGCCGTTCTGGTGTTGATTGGCTTGCTGGTGATGATATTCCGCCCCAGACAGATTATGGAATTTCTCGCACCTGTTATGGGCTGGTGCTATCTGGGAGTGGCGCTGAATGTGTTCTGCGTAACATTTATGATGATACTGGTATTTCATCCCACTCTGGCAGAGAATATTCTCATCGGGGGATTGAACCTGATTGGGAAAGTGGTGCATTTGAAGAAGGAGAAGCAGTGGCGGAAGAGGATTCATTCTTCTATGGAAAAGTATCGGCATGTGGCGGATTATCTCAGGAAAAATAAGATGGTAATCACCAATGTGCTTCTGATTACCATTGTGCAGAGGTGCATGTGGTTCTTTATTACATACCTGGTCTATGTGTCCTTCTCGTTAGAGGGAGTGGGCCCGGTGGCAATCACCACCCTGCAGGGGATGATTTCCGTGTCCGTGGATATGCTTCCCCTTCCCGGGGGCATGGGGATTAGCGAGAATCTGTTCCTGAAAATATTCCGGCCGATTTGCGGCAAGGAATATGTGCTGCCCGTGATGGTGGTGAGCAGGGGGATTAGTTACTATACCCAGTTGATTATCAGCGCGCTGATGACTGGGGCGGCATACCTTACGATAGGAAAGGTGGCAACAGGAGTTGGGAGAAAAGGCGAGAGTCGGCGTGGATAGCCGATGGCGCAGGAATGAGGAGAGTAATGGATAAGAAGAGTAGATTGATTGGATTTTATGACTATACGGTAGTGCTTACATACATCGGGCTATCCATCTCGGTGATTGGCATGACCCAGGCGATTGACGGGAAGTTTCGCAGCGCCATCGTCTGCCTTGCATTGTCCGGGCTGTGCGATATGTTTGATGGAAAGATTGCCAGGAGCAAGAAGAACCGCACGGAGGAGGAGAAGCTGTTCGGCATGCAGATCGATTCCCTCTGCGACATGGTATGCTTCGGGGTGTACCCCGCCATGATTTGCTGGCTCCTGGGGGTCAAGGGATTGCTGGGATGGGCGGTAATCTGCTTCTATTGCATCTGCTCCGTGATTCGCTTGGGGTTCTTTAACGTGCTGGAGACGAAGCGGCAGCGGGAGGAAGAGGGAGCCAATAAGTATTATCATGGACTGCCTATCACTTCCATGGCTATCGTGCTTCCCCTGGTGTTTATGATCCAGGTGTTTGTGAGCAATGCGGTGTTCATCTGCGCATTGTATCTGTCGCTGTTTGTGGTGGGGCTGCTGTTTATATTGGACTTCAAGCTGAAGAAGCCAAACAATATGATGCTTACGATTCTGGTGCTGGTGGTGGCAGTGGCCGTGGTGATTATGATACTGTTCTCCCAGTTCCATATTCCCAAATGGAAGTTTCCAAATATTGGATTTTTCGACTGGCTCAGCAGAAGCGTGACGAAGCGATAAAGCAAAAGTCTTGTCAAGCTGGCATAAGATGCCGGTAAAATAAGTGTTTCGCTTAGGAGAATGTAAGATTGGCATTTGCTATGCATGGACAGGCAGTGATTGGGGTTATAGAAAGGATAGGTATTTTTGTATGAAGAGTAAGGACAGGCAGGGAAATGTGGTATCTGCCAACGAGGGGCAGGACAAGGTGATTCAGGCTTTGTATGGCACGGCCGCGGGCAGGCAGGCATTGAAGGTGCTTACCAATCCGCTGGTGTCCAGGCTGGGGGGACGGTTTTTTGACTCTAGGGCATCCGTTCCGCTGGTTTCGCCCTTTATCGATCGGAATCATATTGACATGGAGCAGTATGAGGAGGAGGATTACGAGAGTTACAATCATTTCTTCACCCGCCGGGTAAGGGAGGGGGAGAGGGAGTTTTCTATGGAGCCTCAGGTGCTGTGCGCGCCCTGCGATAGCAAGCTGACAGTGATTCCCATTACCCGGGAGGGAACCTTTGCCGTGAAGAATACGATTTATACCATGGACAGCCTTCTTCGCAGCGAGAGGCTGGCGGGAAAATACCAGGGGGGGACTTTGCTTATTTTCCGGCTGACGGTGGATGACTACCATCATTACTGTTACGTGGATGGCGGGAAAAAGACCAGGAACTATCATATTCCCGGCGTGCTTCATACGGTAAATCCCGCCGCCAACGAGGAGTATCCCATTTACACGGAGAATGCCAGGGAGTTTTCTATCTTGCAGAGCGAGCATTTCGGCAAGGTGCTGATGATGGAAGTGGGCGCCCTGATGGTGGGAAGGATCGTGAACCACCACGAGGAGAAGGAAGTCAGCCGGGGGATGGAGAAGGGATATTTTGAATACGGCGGTTCTACGGTGATTCTGGCTTTCCAGCCGGGGCAGGTGGTGCTGCATCAGGATATTCTGGCGAATATGGCAGATGGCTTTGAGACCGTGGTGAGGATGGGCGAGGCCATCGGAAGGAAGAGGGAGCGTTAGATGAATACGCCGATTATTGATTTTGTGAGGGAATATCGAAAGAGAGAAGGAACGAGATTTCACATGCCCGGCCATAAAGGGCATGTGTTTTTTGGATGGGAGCCTTTTGACATCACGGAGATACCCGGTGCGGACGTGCTCCACCAGGGGCGGGGGATTATCTGGGAGAGCGAGGAAAATGCCGCCGTGCTATTTGGTACAGGACAGACGTTTTATACCACGGAGGGTTCCAGCCACTGCATCAAGGCCATGCTGGCGGCGCTATGCATGGAGCGGGGAGTCTGGGACAGGAAAGGCGAGGATGAGGGCCGAGAGAGGAAGGGCTGGGAAAATGAAGGCAGGAGGCCTTGGCTGCTCGCCGCCAGGAATGTCCACCGCAGCATGGTGGATGCCTGCGCCCTGCTGGACTTAGACGTGGAGTTCCTCTGGGGGGAGAGTTCCGAAAGTTTGTGCAGTCATGTGATTTCTGCGGAACAGCTGGAGGAGGCCCTTGACCGGCACGGAGAGAGGCCTCTGGCAGTGTATGTGACCTCGCCGGATTATCTGGGGCAGATGGCGGATATCCCGGCCCTCTCCCGCATCTGCCATCGGGAGGGGATTCCCCTGGTGGTGGACAATGCCCATGGAGCCTATCTCCATTTTCTGGAAGAAAGATGCCATCCTATGGATCTGGGTGCCGCCATGTGCTGTGATTCTGCCCACAAGACTTTGCCGGCGCTGACAGGTGCCGCCTATCTCCATGTGCATCCCGAGCATGGACAGCGTTTTCTGCCCTATGCGAGGCAGGCCATGCTGCTCTTTGGCTCCACTAGCCCCTCCTATCTTACCTTGCAGTCTCTGGATTACTGCAATGCCTATCTAGCCGCAGATTACGAGAAGCGGCTGGAAGAGACATTGGAGCGGGTGGAGGAGTGGAAGAGGATGTTTGGGGAGGCAGGGGGGAGGGTGCTGCCCTCCGAGCCACTAAAAATCGTCCTTGACACGGCTGGCCTTGGCTATCAGGGAGATGAGATTGGGGCGGAACTGCGGGAGTATGACATAGAATGCGAGTATGAGGATCAGGCATTCGTGGTGCTTATGGTTACGCCGGAAAATACGGGCAGGGATTGGGCGCGTCTGCATGAATGGGGGAAGAATACCCAGATGTTGCGGCAGTCCCGGGAAGGGATTCCGAGGGCGATGCCGGAACGGCTTCGGTCCAAGCGGGTGATGAGCATTCGTCAGGCGGCGTTTGCTAAGAGCGAGATGATTCCTGTGAGCCGGGCAGCGGGACGGGTGTGTGCCGTCCAGACAGTGTCCTGTCCGCCGGCGGTACCCATCGCCATCTGCGGGGAGGAGATTACTCAGGCCATGGTGGGGGAATTTAAGAAATTTGGCATAAAAGAGGTTTCTGTGGTCTTGTAATGTAAAAATCCTTTTGCTATACTCATAAGATAGAATCGCAACAACTTGTGCAGAGATGGGAGAGGATCACTATGGGGATAGTCAGAGAGCCTTTTGGGGTGAATAAGAAGGGTGAGGAAGTTACTAAGTATACCTTGGAGAATCATAACGGCATGAAGGTGGCCCTGCTGGATTTGGGTGCTGTCATTGCGGAGATTTGGGTGCGGGACAGGCAGGGCGTGATGGAGGATGTGGTGCTGGGGTATGACAATGTCCCGGCATATGAAGAGAATAAGCCCGCCTTCGGAGCAATCATAGGCAGATGTGCCAACAGGATATCGGATGGCCGCTTTACATTGAATGGGAAAGAGTATGTGCTGGAGCAGAACGAGTTTACCAACTGCCTTCACAGCGGCACCAACCGTTTTGAGCATCAGATGTATCAGGCGGAATGTACCGAGGGTGAGGCGGAAGCTTCGGTATCCTTCACTCGGGTGAGCCGGGATATGGAGCAGGGCTTTCCTGGCAATGCCACCATTGTCATTACATATACCCTGAATGATGCGGATGAGTTGATGATAGAATATTATGCGGTCTGCGATGAAGATACCATCGTGAGCATGACCAACCATAATTACGTGAACCTGGGGCCCGGAGGCCACCGCAACCCTAGCGTGCTGGAGCAGGAATTGCAGATTTTTGCAGATGAATATACGCCTATCGGGGAGTATCTTCTCCCCACCGGGGAAATTCGCCCGGTGGAGGGGACGGCTCTGGACTTTCGGGAGATGCACCAGATTGGAAAATATATTGGCGCGCCGGAGGCGGGAGATCGGATTGTGGATGGCTATGATTTTAATTACGTGCTCCGGAAAGGGGAGGACGGCATCAGAAAGGCGGCAGTCTATCAGGATAACAAGACGGGCAGACGCATGGAAGTTTATACGGACTACCCGGCGCTGCAGTTCTATTCTTCCACCCAGCTGGATGATGCAGGGGGAAAGGATGGGATGCACTATGGATTGTTCGGTGGCGTATGCCTGGAGACGCAGCATTTCCCCAATGCGGTGAACCGCCCGGAATTTCCCGATGTGGTTCTGCGTGCCGGAGAGGAGTACGAGGGCACAGCGATTTTCCGCTTCGGACTGCTGGAGGAAGAATAGGTTGATTCACAAGAATAGGCAGATGGGAGGAGGAATCCTATGAAAAATGTTGTTTTGGTGGTAGATGACAATGCGGCGAACATCTTTGCCCTGTCTACCATGCTGCGGCAAATGGGATTTGAAGTGGATGAGGCGACTTCGGGCGTAGAGGCAATCAACCTGTCATGCCATAAGAACTACCGATTGATTCTGATGGATTACCTTATGCCTGAAATGGACGGGATTCAGGCGATACGGCAGATCCAGTTTATTATGAAGGGGCAGGAGTGCCCGGTGTTTATTGGACTTTCCGCTACTTTAGACGAGGAAGTGACCGCCACGTTCCAGGAAGTGGGAGTGGATTTCCTGATGGAGAAGCCGGTGAGGGCGGTCAAATTGAAGGAGATGCTGGATCAGATTGGGATTTCCGTGATAGAGGAGGAAGAGGAAGGCCAGGACCAGGAGATTGATATGGCGAATGTCCTGTCGGAGATTGCAGGGCTGAATTATGAGAAGGGCATTGATCTTATGGCGGGCAGCGTGGACAATTATATGAAGGTTTTGAAAGTCTGCGTGGGAAATATCAGGGACAATGAAATGGCACTGGATTCTATGAGGGATACGGGGCAGATGCGGGGATTTGCCTTGCATTTCCACAGTCTCAAGGGGATTTTTCTCAATATTGGAGCAGATGAGATGGCAGGGCTGTCCAAGGCCTTGGAGCTGGCGGCAAAGGAGGAGCGAATAGATTACGTGGAGGGCAGCCTGGATGCTTATATGGAACAGGTGCGCCATTTTGCCGACCAGATTCGGGCGGCGTGGAATCATTACGCTTCCTATAAGAGCGACACGATTAGGGGCGGGGAAGTTTCCGGGTCAGAATTTGCCTGTCAGCTGGCAGAATTAAAGCAACACATAGAGGATTTTGAATATATTGAAATAACAGAATTGCTGGATCAGATGTTGGCAGGCTGCCGTGATGAATTGCGGGAGGGGCTGGAGGAGATTTCCTGCGCCATCCAGGCATTCGACTATGATCTGGCATTGGAGGCATGGGAGCGTCTTGATAGCTCGCTTTGATGCTGCCAGAAAGATAACAGGAGGCTGATGATGAACGTTTTCAGAAAGTGCCTGGAAAGGCAGATGGGAATTGGAAAATATCACAAATATATCGAGACATGCAGAGGCAGTTTTTCCAAGGAGGGAGTTGCCCAGTTTGCCAACAATAGCAAGCCGATTTATGACGACATGTACGAACTGCTAAAGAGGGAGAACCAGGTGGACATCACGGAGCGGCTGAGCGACATGCTCAGCACCCTGAAGACGGCATTTCGCATTACCAGGTACTTTGTGCTGGTATTTCTCGCCTATGTTGCGGGTAATGTTGCCTTGATTTCCATGGAACTGGACTATGGAGTTACCTGCGTCAGCATTTTGCTGATGGGAATCTGTTTTCTGTATAAGCTGGTGGAGTTTGTCTGCAATAAATATTGCGTGATGGATGCCTACCTATTTATGATATACAAATCCGTGCTGGAAAAGATAGCCAAGGAGAGCCTGTAAATTAAATGAGTCCCAAGTGCTTCATGGCCTTGCGGATGCCATCCTTTTCCACGGTGTCAGTAACATAGTCAACGGCAGGGAGGATTTCTTTGGAACAGTTTCCCATGGCAATGCTGTAGCCGGCGTATTCTAGCATGGGCAGGTCGTTGGTGCTGTCCCCGATGGCGATGGTATCCTCGTGGGGAATCTGGAAGTATTCTTCCAGAAAGCGTATGCCGCTTGCCTTAGAGCATCCCTGAGGTACGATTTCATAAAAACCCTTGCCTCTGTCGATAAAGGTAAGGCTTTTTTCATATTTCAGCCGGAAGGTATCAAAGTCGTGGGACTCTCCCAGGCAGATGCAGAATTTATCAAAGTCCAAATCCTTGGATGCTTCCGGGGATATGCTTTGAAAGGAATCGGGGATGAGTGCTCTGTGTTCTTCCTGAAAGATGCGGATGCGGGTGCGGTAGGGGGCAGTGCTATAGTAGATGGAGGTGGGGCCTTCCAGCAGCCATTCCAGGCAGCAGGTCTCCATGTCCGCTATGATGGCATTTCCCAGGTCGTATTCTATGTGCCTGGCGAAGAGTTCCTCCCCTCGGTAGAGGATGTGGGTGCCGCATCCGCATACATAGCCGTCGAAGGGAAGCGCCTGAATGGCTGGGTCTATTTCGGCGTAGGAACGTCCGGTGTTCACAAAGCACAAGTGCCCGTCATCCTGGAGCTGCTGGATGGTGTGGATGCAGCTCTGGGGGATATAGCGGTCGCTGTGGCGGGTGCCTTCTGTGATGATGGTTCCGTCAATATCAAAGAAAATAAGTTTTTTCATGATGCAAGTTCTCCTGTAGGTTTGCAGTGTATCATTATTTGCAGCCATTCGGTTCCATCACGGGATAGACTGAATGTGCTGTTTTTGTAATGATAGACAGTATCATAGCGCAATCGGGAAGGGCTTGCAAGAGAAATGGGGAGTGAAATGAGAGATTTTTTGCCAATTTGCAGGGAGGATATGGAAAAGCGGGGCTGGGAAGAAGTTGATTTTGCCTACGTGTGCGGGGATGCCTATGTGGATCATCCCTCTTTTGGCATGGCAATTATTACCAGGGTGCTGGAGGCGCATGGATATCGCATTGGCATCATATCTCAGCCGGACTGGAAGCGGGAGGAGAGCGTTCAGGTCTTCGGGCGGCCCAGGCTTGGGTTTCTGGTGTCGGGGGGCAACATGGATTCCATGGTGAACCATTACACCGTATCCAAGAAGAGGCGGGGACATGATGCCTATACCCCGGGGGGCCAGGCCGGGCGGCGGCCGGATTATGCCACGGTGGTATATTGCAACTTGATTCGCAAGGTGTACAAGCAGGTGCCTATTATCATTGGCGGCATCGAGGCAAGCCTGCGGCGGCTGGCTCATTATGACTATTGGTCCGATTCTCTGAAACGCTCTATTCTCATGGATTCCCAGGCGGACATCCTCTCCTATGGCATGGGGGAACGCTCCATGGTGGAGTTGGCCGATGCCCTGGACAGCGGCATCCGGATTCAGGATATTACCTTCGTGCGGGGAACTGCCTACCGCGCGAAATCCTTGGAAAATGTCTATGATTATCTGGAACTGCCCTCCTATGAGGAGTCGGTGGCAGATCAAAAGGTACATGCTAAGAGTTTCTATATCCAATACTGCAACACGGATCATATTACGGGAAAATGCCTGGCGGAATCCTACGGAAATCGGGGCTACGTGGTGCAGAATCCCCCGGCGGAACCCCTGACGGAATTGGAGATGGACGATGTGTACCAGCTGCCCTACATGCGGGAGTACCATCCATCTTATCGGGCGGCGGGAGGAGTGCCTGCCCTGCAGGAGGTGAAGTTCAGCCTTGCCAGCAATCGGGGGTGCTTTGGAGGATGCAATTTCTGCGCCCTGACATTCCACCAGGGACGGGTCATCCAGGCCAGGAGCAGGGATTCCCTAGTGAGGGAGGCGGAGGAGATGACCAGGGATGCGGATTTCAAGGGATATATCCATGACGTAGGAGGCCCCACGGCTAATTTTCGCCATCCTGCCTGCGAGAAGCAGAAGAAGCATGGCGTATGCCAGAATAAGCAGTGCCTCTTTCCAAAGCCCTGCAAGAATCTGGTGGTGGATCACGGAGATTACCTGGATATCCTGAAAGCAATTCGGGAACTGCCTGGGGTGAAGAAAGTGTTTGTCCGTTCCGGCATTCGGTTCGACTACGTGATGGCAGACCGGGATGACCGCTTTTTGCGGGAGTTATGCAAATACCATATCAGCGGCCAGCTGCGGGTGGCGCCGGAACATATATCAGATGCGGTATTGGACA
Source organism: Clostridiaceae bacterium (assembly GCA_910575435.1). GTDB lineage: Bacteria > Bacillota > Clostridia > Lachnospirales > Lachnospiraceae > Butyribacter. The sequence goes on from CAJTGI010000012.1 coordinate 44,173, forward strand.
GGATGGGAAAGCCTGGGAATGAGGTGTACCAGAAGTTTTTAAAGCGTTACCAGCGCATCAATCAGGGGGTTGGAAAAGAACAATTCGTGGTACCCTACCTCATGTCCTCCCACCCTGGTTCTACGTTGAAGGAAGCGGTGGAACTGGCAGAATATCTCAGGGATTTGGGGTATATGCCAGAGCAGGTGCAGGATTTTTACCCCACGCCTTCCACCATTTCTACCTGCATGTACTATACGGGCCTGGATCCCCGCACCATGGAGCAGGTCTATGTGCCGAAGAATCCCCATGAGAAGGCGATGCAGCGAGCGTTGATTCAGTATAGGAATCCCAGAAATTATGAATTGGTGAAAGAGGCACTTAAGAAGGCGGGCCGAGAGGATTTGATTGGATTTGGCGGCAAGTGCCTGATTGCCCCGAGGAAGGAAAAGTGGAGGGAGCGGGCATGGGAAGAAAAGAGAGGGGGAAAGAAAAGTGCCAATGGGAGAAAAAGCGATGGCAAACAGGGAAAAAAGTCTGCAAAACGTATAAAACGGGGTTGATTTTTGCGGCAAAAGGACGATATACTATATGAAGTGAAAGCATTGTTGCTGTGAATATATGAATAGCAACAATGCAGTGTGTGTGGATGAACATAGAAGGATAGGAGTGTGAGAGATATGGCGATTTCAGGGATGAATAACAATAACTTTTTGTTTAGCAGCGGCAATGTGAGGAACAATAATCTGGCAGGGCTGACCAACAGCCTTTTTGGAGGCGGCTCCAGCGTGCTGGGGGATTATGCCATGATTAAGTCTGGCACATATAAGAAACTTTTGAATGCATACTATAAGACAGACAGGGTAAGTTCGGACAGTTCCGATTCTGAGAGTACCACGAAGAAGAGCAATAGGTATGATCGGTTCGCTGAGAAGAAACTGATGGAGGCTCAGGACAAAAAGGCTGAAGAGAATAACAAGTACGTGACCATCAGGAATGAGGCAGGAGATTTGAGGACATCTGCCTTTGCACTGAACAGTTATACGCTGTACAGGGAGAAGACGGCAGAAGATGGCACCACTTCCTATGACAGGGACGGGATTAAGAATGCGGTGAAGAGTTTCGTGACGGATTACAATAACCTGCTGACTGCATCTTCCAAGGTGGATTCCAACATCATGGCCAGCGGCGTTTCAAGTAGCATTTCGTCATTGATGAAGCAGACCAAATCCAACGAGGCGGCACTGAATGCCATCGGCATCTCTATCGGCAAGGACAATAAGCTGGTTTTGGACGAGGAGAAGCTGGGCAGTGCAGATATCAGTGCCATTTCCTCTCTGTTCAAGGGAAGCAACTCTTATGGAAATTCTGTTTCAACCAAGGCATCAGAGATTGCAAGGCAGGCAAATACCACCGCCTTCAATGCCACCAGAACATCTTCTTCCTATTCCCAGGGCGGGAGGTATTCTGTTACTGGCTATACCAATAATATTTTGGATCAGTTTCTGTAATAATAGTTATTATCTCAGCCATAGAGATGGGGAATGCTGGATTGCCTAGTTTGCTTGCAAGAGACGTTCTTTTCCCTAGGGGTGGCTGTGATGGTAACATAAGCAGATTTTAGATTGTATGACGGCATCCTCTGCTTCCGTATCTGGAATCAGAGGATGTTTTGCGGAATGGAGGAATCATTGTATCGATTTTATATTTCAGAGAATCAGTTGCGGGAAAATGAGATTGCCATTGAGGGCGGCGATGTGAACCATATTCGCAATGTGCTTCGCCTGGAGCCGGGAGATTGGGTGGTTGCCTGTGATGGCAAGAACAGGGATTATGTGTGCAGGATTCAAGACGTTGACAAGGATGTGGTACTGCTACATGTGGAGAAGGTTCAGCCTACTGGGACGGAACTTCCCACCAGGATTACACTTTTTCAGGGCATCCCGAAAAAGGACAAGATGGAGTTTATTATCCAGAAGTCCGTGGAACTGGGAGTGTATGAAATTGTTCCCGTGATGATGAAAAGATGCGTGGTCAGGCTGGATGACAAGAAGGCGAAAAAGAAGCAGGAGCGGTGGCAGGATATCGCGGAAGCCGCCGCCAAGCAGTGCGACCGGGGAATTATTCCCATGGTGCATGAGCCTGTGACCATGGAAGAGGCCATTGACATGGCGAGAGAGTTGGATTACAATATGATTCCGTATGAATTGCAGGATGGCATAGACCATTCTAGGGAAATCGTGGCTCATGCCTGTACCCGGGAGTCGGTGGGGATTTTTATCGGCCCCGAGGGGGGCTTTGAGGCAGATGAGGTGGGACAGGCGGTAGCCTGCGGCATGGAGGCCATGACTCTGGGGAAGAGGATTCTCAGAACGGAGACTGCTGGGATGGCATTGCTGTCCATTCTGATGTTTCAGATGCAGAATTAAGCGTGAATGCACGATAAGCCTGCGCATCTGGAGGGATGCCGGAAGTGGGCATTCTCCTCTGGCTTGGCTATGTCAGCAGATGCGCCGGATGAGAAATGGAGAAAATAGATGGAAGCATATTTAGACCACGCTGCCACCACGCCGGTATTTCCTCAGGTGCGGGAGGTTATGGACAGGGTGATGGGGGAGGATTATGGCAATCCCTCTTCCAAGCATACGAAGGGAATGGTGGCGGAACAGTATGTCAAGGAGGCCAAGGAAGAGATTGGTAAGGCGTTGAAGTGCCAGCCGGGGGAGATTATTTTTACTTCCGGGGGGACGGAAGCCAACAATATGGCTCTCATTGGCACGGCGATGGCGAACCGTCGGGAGGGGAAGCACATTGTCACCACTAGGATAGAGCATGCCTCTGTCCATGAGCCTTTGGCATATCTGGAAGAATTGGGCTATCGGGTGACCTACCTGCCAGTGGAACCTGATGGCAGGGTGACGCCAGAGGCGGTGGAGCAGGCCGTGGGGGAGGATACCATTCTGGTATCCGTGATGTATGTGAATAATGAGGTGGGGAGCGTGCAGCCCATTGGGGAGATTGGGGACATGCTCCACCGCATCAATCCTAAGATTTTGTTTCATGTGGATGGGATTCAGGCATTTGGGAAGATGAGAATACATCCGAAGAAATTGGGGATTGACTTGCTATCGGTGAGTGGGCATAAGTTCCATGGGCCGAAGGGGATAGGCTTTCTCTATGTGAGGGATGGGGTGAAGATTCACCCTATTCTCTTTGGCGGCGGGCAGCAGAAGGGGATGCGTTCCGGCACGGAGAATGTGCCTGGCATTGCTGGATTGAAGGTTGCGGTGGAGATGATTTTCCAGGAACATCAGAGAAAGCGGGAAAATCTTTTCGCGCGAAAGAGACAGCTAGTGTCTGGGCTGGAGGAGCTGGAGGGCGTGACGGTGCATGCCTTGGAGGGCGTTCCTTTGGAGGAGACGGCACCCCATATAGTCAGTGCTGGATTTGCGGGCATCCGAAGCGAGGTGATGCTCCATGCCCTGGCCCAGGAGGGAGTTTATGTGTCTTCTGGCTCTGCCTGTTCTTCCAATCATCCGGACCTTAGCGGCACGCTCCAGGCAATCGGGGTGGGACAGGATCTTCTAGATGCTACCCTTCGCTTTAGCTTTTCGGTGAATACCACGGAGGAGGAAGTGGCCCATGCATTGGATGGGGTGGGGAGATTGCTGCCTGCGCTTCGGCGGTTTACCAGGCATTAGCGGCATTGGCGTGGGGGGGCAAAGATGCGTCAGCCAATAGAGAGACTGGCGTGGGGCAAAGGATGTACCAAACATAAGTAGCATGAATATACAGGGAGGCAACAGATGTATCAGGCTTTTTTATTGAAATATGCGGAGATAGGAATTAAGGGGAAGAACCGATATAAGTTTGAGAATGCGCTCTGCGAGCAGGTTCGCCATCGGCTCGGGAAGATTGAGGGAGAATTTGAAGTAGTCCGGGAGCAGGGGAGAATCTTTGTGGAGGCCCGGGGGGACTTTGACTTTGATGACGCCATTGATGCCATGAGCAGAGTGTTCGGCGTGTCCTCTATCAGCCCGGCGGAGGTAATCGAGGAGAAGGACTGGGATACCTTGGCGGAGAAGGTGGGGGATTTCGTGGAGAGGCAGTATCCTAACCCTTCTTTTACATTTAAGGTGAAATCCCGCCGCAGCGATAAAAGTTATCCTTTGACCTCGCCGGAAATTTGCGTGGAGATGGGAAGCTATCTCTTGAATCGGTTTGAAAATATTTCCGTGGACGTTCATGAACCCCAGGTGTATATCTGGGTGGAGGTTCGGGAGAAGGCCTATGTGTATTCCAAGGTATACGCAGGTGCCTGCGGCATGCCTCTGGGAACCAATGGCAAGGCTATGCTTCTGCTTTCTGGAGGGATTGACAGTCCGGTGGCGGGATATATGATTGCCAAGCGGGGCGTGCATATTGATGCAGTGTATTTTCATGCGCCGCCCTATACCAGCGAGCGGGCAAAGCAGAAGGTGGTTGATTTGGCGAAATTGATTTCCAGGTATACTGGGCCGATTCGTCTGCATGTGGTGAACTTTACGGATATCCAGATGTATATTTACGAGCAGTGTCCCCATGAGGAATTGACCATTATTATGCGCCGATATATGATGCGCATTGGGGAGACCTTGGCAAAGGAAAACCATTGTCTGGGGCTGATTACCGGGGAGAGCATCGGCCAGGTGGCGAGCCAGACCATGCATAGCTTGGCGGCCACCAATGACGTGTGCGAACTTCCTGTGTATCGTCCTCTGATTGGTTTTGATAAGCAGGATATCGTGGATATTTCTGAAAAGATAAATACGTATGAGACTTCTATACAGCCCTATGAGGATTGCTGCACGATATTCGTGGCAAAGCATCCGGTGACCAGGCCCCATGTGGATGTGATTCGCCATTCGGAAAAGAAGCTGGCGGAAAAGATTGACCAGATGGTGCAGGAGGCGCTGGATACGGTAGAGGTGATCCAGGTAGATGAGTAGCAACAAATCTGTAAAAGTCGATTGCTCCGTGCTTCGCACTCTCGCAATCGCCACCAGCATTCGCAATCCGTCCTATCGGACTACTTGCTCATATTGGTGGTGCGCCAAGTGAATGAGAATGCCCCCATGCAAGCATGGTGCATTCTCGTTCACTCGGCTTTACTTTTACAGTAAAAAGAGAACACCTTGCGGTGTTCTCTGATTCTATCGTATGTAGCAAGTATTTTTGCATTGATTATCCCCAAATACATCATGCCCCATCATGTAAAAACTTGCCCAGTACAATGAATATTATGCCAATTCTTGTACTAACCTACGATGTAGGGTTCCAATACCTTCATGATCTCGTCGATGTTCTCATCGTCATGGATGTTCAGGTCAATATCCTTGGAAAGGTCAAGACTGAAAATTCCCATGATGGACTTTGCATCGATCACGTATCTTCCAGATACCAGATCAAACTCGGTGTTGAATCTTGTCACATCGTTTACAAATGCTTTTACCTTGTCAATAGAATTTAATGAAATTTTAACTGTCTTCATTGTAAACTACCTCCTTTTTTATTTTACAGTTCCTATACTAGACATTTTAGGGGGAAAAGTCAATATACAATGTAGCTAAAAAAAATCATTGAATTAGGAAAAAGCGTATGGCAATTTGAATGAATACATGTCTTTTTATTGTAAAAGAGGCAAAATGTCACAAAAAAAGTTGGCTTATATCGTATATGTTTACTAATTAGGATGGGAACGGTGGCCTGTTCTATAAAAAGGGGATGAATAGTCGGGAATATTTACGATGGGAATGATATCGCAAGAAAGGATGAAATGTTTTGAGAGTAGCTTTTTTGAGCCTGGGCTGCAAGGTCAATTATTATGAGACGGAAAGGATGAAGGAGCAGTTCGGGGAGAGGGGGCATATGGTGGTGTCCTTTGAGGAGGAGGCGGATGCCTATATAGTGAATACTTGCACCGTGACCAATATTGCGGATCGGAAGTCTAGAAAAATGCTTCACCGGGCTAGGCGGATGAATGAGAATGCCTTGGTGGTGGCGGCGGGGTGCTATGTGGATTCTGCCAGGAAGCGGGGAGAGGCAGATGGGAGCGTGGATTTTTTCATTGGAAATGGAGAGAAGGATCGTCTGGCGGAGGTCTTGGAAAATGCCTTGAGGGAGCGGGAAGGCCAGTCGGTACAGAAAAAATCGGAAGCGGCGGAGAGGGAGGAGCGCACTAGGGCATATCTGAAAGTTCAGGATGGGTGCAACCAATACTGTACTTACTGCATTATTCCTTATGTAAGAGGGCCTCTTGCCAGCAAGCCGAAGGATCAGGTGGTGGCTGAGGTGGAGAAACTTGCAGGGCAGGGGGTGCGAGAGGTGGTTCTTACAGGAATTCACCTGTCATCCTATGGAGTGGACCTTACGGAGAAAAAGAGCTTTTTGGAATTGGAGGGGAAGCCGCTCCTGTCGCTGGTTCGAGCCGTGGGGGAAGTGCCTGGCATCCGGCGGATTCGCCTGGGGTCTCTAGAGCCTAGGATAATCACTCATGCTTTTGCGGAGGAGTTGTCTGGGCTGGAAAAGGCATGTCCCCACTTTCATCTGTCCCTCCAGAGCGGATGCGATGATACGCTGAAGCGGATGAACCGCCATTATTCTGGAAGAGAGTATTTGGAGAAATTGGAAATCTTAAGGAAATATTTCCTGCGTCCTTCCATTACCACGGATATCATCGTGGGGTTTCCCGGAGAGACGGAGGAAGAGTTTGCTGCTACCTGCGCTTTTGCAGAGAGGGCAGGATTTGCAAAGATTCACGTTTTTAAATATTCTCGCAGGCAGGGAACCATGGCGGATGCCATGGAGGGGCAGGTTCCGGAGCAAGTAAAGGCTGAACGCAGCGACCGGCTGATTCAGATTGGCCGACAACTGGAGCGGGCCTATGGCGCGCCCTTTTTGGGGCAGGATGTCCAGGTGCTCTTGGAGGAGATTGCACTGGTTCAGGGCAAGGAGTGCCTCGTGGGGTATAATGAGAGGTACATGCGGGTGGCGATTCCTGTACGGGAGAGGATGCAGGCCGAGGGGCTTTGCAACCAAGTCGTGCCTGTGCGCATTTCCAGTCAGGGAGAAGATGGCATATGGCTGGGGGAGATTGAAACCTAGAAATTGTTATGCCTGTGAATAGTAACATTGGGTATCATTATGAAAAAACTGTTGTAATTTTTGGACAGATAGCTTACACTATAGGATAGATGAGAGTACGTGATAAAGAATGGAGGTTCGTGCCATTATGCAGGAAATAAGTAATACACAATACTTCAAAGTACAGAAAGACCAGGAAATTGAAGTAAAAGATGTGATTGCAGACATTTATGAGGCGCTGACAGAAAAGGGCTACAATCCGGTGAACCAGATTGTGGGATACGTAATGTCCGGCGACCCCACGTATATCACCAGCCATAAGGGAGCGAGGAGCTTGATTCGCAAAGTGGAGCGGGATGAAATCATCGAGTTGTTGCTGGAGGATTATATAAAAAATAACTTTATGTAAATGTGATGGATTCGCAGCGATTTCTAGAAAAAACTAGATTCGTTGTACTTGTGCGTAGGATTCTGGTATTTTTCTAGAAATGATCTGTGTAGGCTGTTCATTCCGAAATAAGATAGACAAAATACATTAGCAGCAGTGCCAGACATTCGGTGGATGTCTTTTGGCATGGACAGGAGAACGGATTGCAGACCTGATGCCGCAAGGCGGTGGGATTTCCATCAAGGGATGAATGTCTGTGAATGGCTGCCCATGAATCGCTGTGGATCGTGCATGAAGAGCGGAAACGAGGATTATATGAGAATTATGGGGTTGGATTATGGTGCCAAGACGGTGGGGGTTGCCATGAGTGACGAGATGCTTATGACTGCCCAGCCTCTGGAGACCATTACCCGGGAACGTGAGACAAAACTGCGCAAGACTTATGCCCGCCTGGAGGAGTTGATGGAAGAGTACCAGGTGGACAGGGTGGTCGTGGGGCTTCCCAAGAAACTGAATAATCAGGAAGGGGAGCGCTGCCAGATGACCAGGGAATTTGCAAGGAGGCTGGAAGAGAGGACTGGACTGGATGTAATTTTCTGGGATGAGCGGCTCACGACGAAGGCGGCAGATCAGGTGCTGGATGAGGCAAATGTGCGGAAAGACCAGCGCAAAGTCTATATTGACAAGATTGCGGCCAGCATTATATTGGAAAATTATTTGCGCAGTATCGCAAACTGTGAATAGTAACAGTGTTTTTTTGTGTGTCCACAGAAAGGAATTAGATGGAAGAGAGAACAGAGAATATTATTTTTGAAAATGAAGAGGGAGAGGAAGTTTCCTTCTTTGTCATAGAGCAAACCATGCTGGCAGGGGTGAATTATCTTCTGGTGGCGGAGAGCGAGGAGGATGAGGCAGATGCCTATATTCTCAGGGAAATAGAAGAGGAAGACGGTCAGACAGTGTATGAGATGGTGGAGGAAGAGGAAGAACTGGATGCGCTTTCCAAGATATTTTCTGAATTGTTAGAAGATGTAGAATTTGAAAGGTAGGATAACTTAGTGAAAAAAGAAAATGAAAATCAGGACGGAATGTTGAGCGAAGGGATTGCAAAGGCAAAGAGAGCGGTGCGCAGAACCCCTAAGAACGGAGAGAATGACGGGGATAAGAAGACGGGCAGAAGGACGAACGGCAGGGCAGCGGGGGCCAAGGCTCCTGCAAAGAAGACAGGGAAAGGAAAGGAAGAGGGGGGAGATACCTCCTCGCTGAAAGAGACGGCAAAACAGCCGACAAGAAGGCAGACGGGCCGCCGTTCTTCCAGGAACGGGCAGGGCGAGCCGGCAGAATTGGGAAAGGGATTGAAAATCATTCCGCTGGGAGGGCTGGAGCAGATTGGCATGAATATTACTGCTTTTGAGTATGACGACAGCATTATCGTGGTGGACTGCGGCTTATCTTTCCCGGCAGACGATATGCTGGGAATTGACTTGGTGATTCCCGATGTTACCTATCTTCGGGAGAATATTGACAAGGTCAAGGGATTTGTCATTACCCATGGACACGAGGATCATATTGGGGCGCTGCCCTATGTGCTGAAGGTAATCAATGCGCCAGTCTATGCCACGAAGCTGACGATGGGATTGATTGACAATAAGCTGAAGGAGCATGTCATGCCTAAGCCGGTGAAGAAGAAAGTGGTGACTTATGGGCAGACTGTGAATTTGGGAAAATTTCGCGTGGAGTTCATCCGCACGAATCACAGTATTTCTGATGCGGCGGCGCTGGCGATATTCAGTCCTGCCGGAGTGGTAGTGCATACCGGAGACTTTAAGATTGACTATACCCCGGTCAATGGGGAGACCATAGATTTGCAGCGTTTTTCAGAACTGGGGAAGAAGGGTGTCTTGGCATTGATGTCGGATAGCACCAATGTGATGAAGCCTGGATTTACCATGTCGGAGCGGACGGTGGGAACCACCTTCGACAATATTTTTGCGGAGAATGAGAAGAGCCGCATTATCGTGGCTACTTTTGCCTCCAATGTGGACAGGGTGCAGCAGATTATCAATTCTGCGGAGAAATATGGCAGGAAAGTGGTGGTGGAGGGCCGGAGCATGGTCAATGTGATTACCACCGCTACGGAATTGGGCTATCTGGATGTGCCTAAGAATATTATGATTGACATCGAGCAGATGAAGAATTATGCGCCGGAAAAATTGGTGCTGATTACTACGGGAAGCCAGGGGGAGGCCATGGCGGCCCTCTCCCGGATGGCGGCCAATATTCACAGGAAGGTGACGATTGCGCCTGGGGATACGATTATTTTCAGTTCCAAGCCAATTCCCGGCAATGAGAAGTCGGTCTCAAATGTAATCAATGAATTGTCCCAGAAGGGGGCGAAGGTGATCGTGCAGGATACCCATGTGTCGGGACATGCCTGCGAGGAGGAGATCAAACTGATCTATGCGCTGACCAAGCCTCAGTATGCCATCCCTGTGCATGGGGAGTACAGGCATTTGAAGGCCCATGCGGAATTGGCGCAGCAGATGGGGATTCCAAAGGAGAACACGATTATCTTGTCTTCTGGAGACGTTCTGGAAATCAGTTCCAAGAGGGCAGTGCTTACTGGGAAGGTACAGGCACAGGGCATCATGGTGGATGGCCTGGGCGTGGGCGATGTGGGAAATATCGTGCTTCGGGACCGCCAGCATCTGTCAGAGAATGGCTTGATCATTATTGTACTGACATTGGAGAAATATACGAACCAACTGCTCGCCGGGCCGGATATCGTATCCCGTGGCTTTGTGTATGTGCGGGAGTCGGAATACCTGATGGACGAAGCCAAGGGAATTGTCTATGCGGCGTTGGAGCGGTGCTTGGATAACAATGTCACAGACTGGAGCAAGATTAAGACGGAGATTAAGGACAGCTTGAGTGATTTCCTCTGGAAGAAGATGAAGAGGAATCCTATGATTCTGCCGATTATTACGGAGATTGAATAGTAATGGCGGATTCTACGGGAATGAGAAGGAAGGATGTCTATGAGCGAAATAGAGGACTTGATGACAACGTTGGTGGACAGGCTGCATGGCACCAAGGAATATAATCAGTATCGAAACTTGCTGCAGAGGGTGAAGGGCCAGCCGGAACTGTATGGAAGGATTGGGGAGTTTCGCAGGAGGGGCATATCCCTTCGGATGCGGGATAATACTATTCAGGCCAACAATGCCCTGCAGAATGAGTTCCGAGACTTGACGGGCAATGGGCTTGCCAATGATTTCCTTGTGGCGGAGAGGCAATATTGCCGCATGGTGAGGGAATTGCAGGAAAAACTACTGGAGGGGGCAGGCATTGAGACAGAATTTCTCGACGGATGAGTCGGCGCAGAAGACGATTGTAGGAGACAGACTCACCACATTTATAGATTCTCTGAACTGGCAGCTGCCGGATTATCTAAAAGAGGTGGAGCGGCGGGCACTGGCAGAGGAAGTGCCCATTATCCGGCGTTCCATGCAATCTCTGCTGAGTTTTCTGATGCGTGCCAGGCAGCCTGAGGAAATGTTGGAGATTGGCACGGCTGTAGGGTTCTCCGGGATGCTATTGTGCCATCATGCCGGAGAGAACGCCCGGCTGGATACCATTGAGAAGGTTCCCCAGAGAATCCAGGCGGCCAGGGAGAATTTTGCCAGATATGGACTGGATCGGCAGATTGTTTTGTGGGAGGGGGATGCTGGGGAGGTTCTGGAGGAGATGGTGGCCCAGGGCAGGAACTATGATTTTATTTTCATGGATGCGGCCAAGGGGCAGTATCTTCATTTTCTGCCCTCCATCTTGGCTTTGATGAAGCCGGGTGGGATGCTGGTGACGGACAATGTACTCCAGGGAGGGGACGTCCTCCAGTCCCGTTATGCCATCACCAAGAGAGACCGCACGATTCACAAGAGGATGCGGGAATATCTCTATGTGCTCACTCATTCTGAGGACTTAAATACGGTAATCCTTCCCGTGGGGGACGGGGTGACGCTGACCACGGTCTGCTAAAGCGGCGTTCTTGGCGGTCAGTGCATGAATTGCTTCTGGTACTCCGAGGGAGTGCTGCCGGTGAGTTTCTTGAATACCCGGGAAAAATAAAATTCGTTGGAAAACCCTGTATTTTCAGCGATTTGCTTATGCGTATATAAATTTGACTGCAGAAGTTTTTGTGCTTCGCTGATGCGGTAATCATTCAGCCATTGGAAGATTGTCTTTCCGATGGCTTTTTTGAATGTCTTATTCATGTAGTCGAAGTTCTTATAAAAGTGATGCTCCAGTCTCTCCCCTGTTATTTTCTCGGGATAGTATATTTTCAGATAGGCGATGATTTCCAGGGAGAGGGTGCGGCTGGCCTGTTCGTTCTTCCCAAGGGTGCGGTCGGTGAGATGCTGGTGCATCATAATGAAGAGAGACAGTAATTGGCAGCTGGCGGTTTGCTCATGAAACTCTATGGGGTTGTGGAAGGACAGGAGGATGTTTTTGGCGTAATGCTGTAGCCGGGTGCAGGAGTGTTCTGGCAAGTGGAAATATTTTGGCAGTAGGATGGGGGAACTGTCGGGGGAGGCATCCCTTGCGGGGACAGCACATTGGGTTCTCTGCCGGAATAGAATTTGCCCATATTCTTCCAGAGAATATGAAGCCTCCTGGATATCCGGGAGAGTAAAGTGGATGTAGTAATAAAAGCAGCGAGAGCCCTCTCTGCCAAAGTGACAGCGGGATGGGTCCAGCAGTATAAAGTCTCCGGGACGCAAGGTGTATTCCATCTCCTCCTCTGTCAGGTACATGACGCCATCCAGGATGATATACAGAATGTATTCCGTGGGGGTGCGGCGAAAATGCACGTAAGGAAGGTCGATGGTGACGCTGTTGGCGAGAGAGATGGAGGGAAGCTGATTTGGTGGAAGGGAAAAAAATAGATCTGTATGAATCATAGATGCTCCTTTCGTTTTCATGAGGATGGACCGGGTGGTGTCTGGAAAATCCAGGTTCCTAAGAAAGCACTGGGTAAAAGATAATGTATAAATCTTTTGGGGTTATAGTTACCGTATAGTATATAGGAAAAAGGAAGAATACACAAGAGTTGATGGCCTATTTGCATCTGTTGGGGGATAAAAGGAGATGTCGCTAAAATATAAAGATAATTGGTTTCTTTGCATGGTGGGGAATCTGTGGGAGGAGTATGATATTCATAGTAGCTTGGAGACAGGAATGGAAGGGACAACTTGTGCTTGGGTGCTGTTTCCAGTATTAGCGCAAAATAGTCCTACAAATGAAGGCAGTGCAGAAAGGAAGATGCGTGATGGGAAAGAGAAGATGGAAGTGCTGGCTGGCATTTATGCTGGCGGCTGCAATGCTGGTGGCAGGTGCAGAAAGTATGCCTCAGAAGAGGGCGCTGGCAGAGGAGAGCGTGAATGAAAAGACCATTCACACGAGAAGAAACGTCCGCAGAAGCGGACTTGCTGCAAAGCAGCATTCTTCTATTATTTGCGCTGCTCCTGAGAGTCGCAGCATGAATGCGAATGTGGTGAAAATAGATGCCAGCAATTTGTATGGCAGTAATGGCGGAGTTTTCCAGGGCTGGGGAACCAGCCTCTGCTGGTTTGGAAACAGGATTGGAGCGTCGGAAAAGACCTCCAATGAGGCGGCAAAGTTTTTGTGCAATCAGGAGGAGGGGCTGGGACTGAATATTATCCGCTTTAACATTGGCGGCGGGGATGATCCCTCCCACGACCATATCACCAGGACGGATTCCAAAATGCCGGGATACTGGGGCAGTTACGATGCCGCAACAGGTACCTTTACCTATGATTACGCCAAGGACGAAAGGCAGAGAAATGTATTGCAGAAGATGCTGATAGAAAATAAGGACTTGATTCTGGAGGCGTTTTCCAACTCTCCGCCGTATTTTATGACGGAATCGGGGTGTACCTCTGGAAGTGAGAGTGGAGGCGATAATCTCAAGGCGGATCAATACGATGCCTTTGCGGATTATCTTGCCAAGGTGGTGAAATACTACAGAGATAGTTATGGAGTGAATTTTACCAGCATCGAGCCTATGAATGAAAATGGCTGGTCCATTGAAAGAAATGGGCAAAAACAGGAGGGATGCAGTTTTGCCTATGGAGAGTCTCAATCTAAAATGATTCTTGCCATGCAGAAGGCGATGGAGAACAATGGGCTGCAGGATTTGATTTTGGCGGGCTGTGACCAGAGTAGTGCTTCGGAGACGAACAGTTGCCTGGACAATCTATCCCAGGATGCCCTGAATGCCCTGGAGAGAATAGACACCCATACCTACTCTGTTGCCGGGAAGGCAAAGCTAAGCGAGAAGGCAAAGGGGCTGTCAAAGAATCTCTGGATGAGCGAGTCAGATGGCAATGATAAGGCTGGAACCAGCGCTGGAGAGATGACCGCTGGGCTGGGACTGGCTGCGAGGATTGGCGGGGATATGAACAAACTGCAGCCATCTGCATGGATACTTTGGCAGGCCATCGGCAGTTATTGTGGCAAGGAGCCTTTTGATGGGAACAGCGATCCGGCTTCCCTGAACCAGTCTGAATTGGATCGGAATGGATTCTGGGGCTTGTCCTATGCGGATATGGACAAGGAAGAAGTGGTGCTGACGAAGAAATATTATGCCATGGGGCAGTATACCAGATATATTCGCCAGGGTGACAGCATGATTGTGGGAGATGATCAGAATACCGTTTCCTACGACAAGAATAATAACGAGTTGAAAATTGTGGTCTATAATACCTCGAATCAGGCGAAATCCATGAATTATGACCTGACGGGCTTTCAGTGGAAGAATCCACTGGTGAAGGTGGTTCGCACCAGCGGAGATATGAAGACTGGGGAGAACTGGAAATTGAATCAGCCGCTGTCTTGCAGCAACGATGGTTTTCAGGCTGAACTGGCACCCAATTCTGTTACCACATTTATCGTGAAGGAACCGGCGGCAGATGGCGGGGATTATCCTGCGGCGGGGCCAACACAGACTCCGGGAGGGGATGGTGGCGACAAGACGGGTGACAAGGACAAGAATCCGATTGTGAAAATTCCGGCAAAACCTAAAAAGGTAACAAGTGTGAAGGCTGGGAAAATTACGAAAAACAAAGTGACCCTTACCTGGAAGAAGCAGGCGAAGGTGACGGGTTACAAGGTGGCTTATTCCACCAGCAAGAAGAAGCTGGCAAAAATCAAGAATGGCAAGGTTAAGGCGGTGGCGGGAACAAAAGTATGTACTGCCACGAAGAATAAGGTCACATTGAAAAAATTGAAGAAAAAAACTACCTATTACATGAAGGTGTGCGCATACCAGACGGGGGAGGGAGGAAGTATCAGCGGGAATTACTCGGCGGTGAAGAAAGTAAAGACTAAGAAAAAATAGTAGTACACGAAGATTTCCATTTCTTGACATTGGATTGCCTTCTTGATAAAATATTACGCAGTTTTATTGATGAAGGAAGAAGGAAAGAATGGGGGTCGATTATGAAAAAGCGTGTGTTATCAATTTTGGTGGACAATACATCGGGCGTGCTGGGCAGAATTTCCGGGCTATTTAGCCGCAGGGGATACAATATTGACAGCCTCACGGTGGGGGAGACGCAAAATTCCTCATTTTCCCGGATGACGGTGGTCGTGCGGGGGGATGACCAGGTATTAGATCAGATTGAAAAGCAGGTGGCGAAATTGGAGGACGTGCGCAGCGTGAAAGTGCTACAGCATGGACAGCGGGTTTGCCGGGAACTGATCCTGGTGACGGTGGCAGCCACTGCCCAAGAAAGGCCCGCCATTGTGGCCATTGCGGATATTTTCCGGGCGAAGATCGTGGACGTGGGGGTGAATACCCTGATGATTGAGCTGACGGGCAATCAGAATAAGCTGGACGCTTTTATCAAATTGATGGATGGCTATGAGATCAAGGAGATGGTTCGCACCGGGGTGACGGGGCTCAGCCGAGGGGCTCAGGACATGTTCGAGGAGTTTGATGACGATTTGGATAATTGATGTTATGATTCACGCCGTAAGGAAGAGGGGCTATCGCATGAGGGACGAATGGCTGTGAATAGTAATGCATGCAGGGGGAGTGGTCATGGAAGAGAAGAGCAATTTGTCCCAGAGAACGGCAGAAATCATCAGGCGGCAGATTCACGACGAGCATAAATATCAATATGGGCAGAAATTGCCCAATGAAAATGAATTGTCGGAGGAACTGGGCGTGAGCAGGACCACCCTGCGGGAGTCCATACGGATACTGGTGTCGGAGGGGATTTTGGTGGTGCAGCGGGGAAAGGGCACTTTTGTGGCTGACAAGCTGGAATGGATGGCGGGAGAGCGATTGTCTATTCACGAATTTTCTGATACGAAAGTGACCCTGCGGGATCTCTATGAGACTAGGATGATTTTTGAACCGGAGGCGGCGGCTCTGGCCTGCCGCCGGGCCAGCGACGAGGAGGTTGCCCATATTTTGGAACTGGGGGAGGCGTGCCAGGATTTTTTGCTGCGTAATCCTGCCGGCAGGGAAAGGATTAACTCGGAAATTGCCTTTCACAGTGCCATTATCGAGGCATCTCACAATGTCTTCCTGGGGCAGTTCATGCCCATGCTCACCCAGACCATTGAGCAGACTTTTGCCTTGGATTACAATCTGGACGTGATTGCGGAGGATGCCTACAAGGATCATATTATGATTATGAATTTTTTGGAGAAGCGGGATGCCCAGGCACTAAAAAGCGCGGTGACGATTCATCTGCACCATGCATTCTGGACGGAGGAATTGCAGTGGCAGGAAGAGAAAGAGTAGTGGGTATTGGGAAAATTAAATCATTGGAATGTCAGAGTGCCATCTGCGAGAGATCTTGCAGATGGTACTTTTAAGTATATAGCAAATCATGCAAAAGGAATAAATTGTCTTAAATCTTAAGAAATCTTAATAATCTTTTTGGTATTTCATAGTAAATATATGGTATAATATGGTAAAACTTGAGAAAGGAGCAGCCGTACAAAAGAAAAGCCTCATAAAATCCTTCTAAAGATAAAATAGGAACATATGAAACATCGTGACAGATTTGTATTTTCCTACAAGAGAGCATTTGAGATATCTCGTCTGACGTATGGATGCGTTACGAGTAATTTGCAATGAGTGAGAAGGAGGAAATTCATGAAGAGCACAAAATGGATTACGGCATTATGCTGTGGGGCTTCTGTCATATCTTCTCTCGTTCTGGGATCAGGTTCCCATGCCGCAGAGAAAGCAGAAAGCGTGAAAGAGTATATTGTCCAAGCAGAAAACGACAGTATATTGGAAAAAGTCACTAGGTCTTTTGAGGATGAAATTGTAGCAGATCAGCAGGAAGGGACTTTATTGGAAGACAATCATATCCTGCTGATGGATTTGACAGTGGAACAGGCACATGATCTTGACCAGGAGAGGGATGTATCTGTAGAGCGCAATATCATTCTCAGAGGCGAGGGCATGGAAGGGCCGGACAGGAAAGATGTAGAATGCCTGGCGAAAGTACAGTGGAACAAAACAGCAGTGGGAGCAGACAATGTGAAGAGGTCTGCTGGAAAGAAAAACGTTAATGTAGCCATTCTTGATTCTGGAGTAGATATCTTAAGCGATGTGTCGTTTGGCAATCAGATCAGCCTGATACCCGAAGAAAATACAGATGACAGGACTGGGCATGGCACTATGATTTCTAATTTGATAGCCAGTAACCGAAATGGCTTCTGCGAGACTGGAATCATTCCAGGGAACACATCTGTGAGCCTGCACAATGTGCGTATCCTGGACGAGGAGAACCAGACACCCTTGAGTCGGGTGATTGAGGGAATCCAGTGGTGCATTGACAATCAGATGGATGTAGTGAATATGAGTTTCGGAACTGAAACCAATTCAGAGATACTCCATGATGCCATCAAAAAAGCAGAAGAGGCGGGAATAGTCATGGTGGCATCTGTAGGAAATGGCGGTGAAAGAGGGGATGGCATTATAGAATATCCCGCAGGGTATAATGAAGTCATAGGAGTAGGTTCGGTCAATGAGAAAATGGAACGGAGCGCATTCAGCAACACCGGAGCATCGGTAGAACTGGTGGCGCCTGGGGAAAATATCCCCATTACTTCCTATTGGGGACTGCAGGGATCTGGCAGCGGAACCAGTTATGCGGCAGCCCATGTCACCGCCGTCGCCGCCCTGCTCTGGTCGGAAAATCTGGACAGGAACGCCCAGGAGATTCGCAACCTGATGGACAAGAATGCAATTGCCTTGGGAGACAGGAATGAATATGGCCATGGGCTAGTCAATTATGAATATGCTAGCAGACATGGGGAATTGGCAGATGCGGGAGAAGGAACAGAACTCTCGGAAGAGAATGAGGGAATCCGGGAAAAGGAAGAAGGCGTGTCAAAGGGGATGCAACACATAGGGGATGCAGTCCAGGAGTATGACATTCCCGTTTCATTGAAGGCAAGCTGGAACAGCGAAGGGCATACGAATTTGATCTCCTCCCTGGCAGACGGGCTAATGAACACGGCAAATATCAATGCAATCAAGGCAGCCGCAACATATGTGGATACATCTAATACGCTAAATGAATACGATGTTCTCCATGCCAGAAAAGATACCAATTATATCAGTGCTGCAAAGCGTCTGTACCATGCCGCATTGGACTGGAATGGCGGATCAGATTACGGCGTACTATATGAAGAAGCAGAACGCTATACCAGTGCAGATGAAAGCGAAGGCTTGATATACAAGAACGTCCAGGAGTTAAAAATTGCCATGCGGAAGGCGGTCTACTATGACTTCCGGGATACATCCAAGACTGGCATTACAGCAAACCGGGGACGCCTACAGTTACTGGGGCTGGCCATTCACGTGGCGGGAGATGCCTATGCTCACAAGACCATGTGCGACAGCAGTCAGGAGGGAATTGACGAAATCAACAATATTTACACAGCAATAAATATGCTATCTAACAATATCATTAAAGAATCCTTGCATTCTGGGAATATGAAAACCATTATAGATGCTGTAAAATCGGAAAATGGATTGACCACCTCTGACATGGGCAGTGCAACGTATTTTAAACAAGATAAAGATCACAAATGGGTTTGTAACAAATATTACACAGATTCCATCAATTACATGGGAAAAAGGTATTCTGTTGCCACCAAAGTGGCAACCAGTTATCTGCTGAAATACTACTCCAGTGGTAAATATTTCAGCCCACTTATCTTTTGCCCCTATGAAATCAAGGCAGGTAGCGACTTTAGAAATAATTATAAATATAAATTGAGACATTTTAGAGCATATTTGACAGATGCCGGATTCAGCCCGCTGTCATTTACCAATGGGAAGAATTCCTATAGCGTCAGCGATATCTATGCCCTGTCATTTGACAAATAACTGCATACAAACACTCATCTGCCAAAACGAAGCGGATACATACATTGGGAACTGCGAGAAATATTTCTGGCGGTTCTCAATAAAAAATAGGAAATTCCTTACTGACCATAAAGAATCTTAACCATAAATAAATCAAAACAGAAAAGGACGTGAATTCTATGAAGGAAAAAAGATTTATGATACTACTGGGTATCCTCGCTCTCTGCACCATCTGTCTGTGGGGCATGGGAGAGATGAAATCGAAGAGCCAAGCAAAGGTAAAGGCAAGAACAGAGACGGAGTGCCTTTATGAAAAAGCCTTGCGTGCACATTTTAAAGGCTGGGGGCATTTGGGAAAATCAGGCCACTGCTATTACGCTTACGCCAAGCATTCCTATTCAAACCGCAAAAATGAAATTATGATTGTAGGCCTCCAGGACACGGTGAAAGAAATCAAAATTCCTGAAAAAATCAAGGGAAAAAAGGTAACCGTCATTTATTTGCTTAGCCTGGGAGAGATAACGAATGGCACTACACTAGAAAAACTTTTGAATACAAAGCCTGCGGAATCGAAAACCCAGAGCATCACGATTCCCAGATATGTGGAGGAAATATCATTGGATTCCTTTCAGCAGGAAGAGTTCTTGGTAAACCTCAAGAAATTTCGAGTTTCACCTAAGAATAAACATTTCAAGTCGAAAGCGGGGGTGCTTTTCACCAAGAATGGAAAAACGCTTTTAAAATACCCAAATAAAAGAAAAGTGTCAAAATATCGAATTCCTGATGGCGTGAAGGAATTATCCACACAAAGTTTTGAACGTGCAAGAGTCGAACGCATCACTATGCCAAATACAGTAAAGAGAATAAACTATTGGGCTTTTTCTGATGCACATGTCAAAAAAATTTCTTTGTCTAAAAATTTAAATTTTATTGGATGGGCTGCATTTTCAAGGAGCGACCTTAGGGAGATTACCATTCCTGGGACGGTAAAGACCATTCCAAAATCATGCTTTAGCTCGTGCAATAAACTAAAAAAAGTGACCTTTGAAGATGGCGTGAAAAAAGTTAGCGATGGGGCATTTGTACAATCTTACGGATTGAGGAAATTGATTATTCCTGCCAGCGTAAAGAAAATTGAGGATCTTTTTTTCATTGACCCAATTGACAATGAAAAGAAAGAGGAGGGAACGGAGAATGCCTTAGAAAAGGATAAAGAGGCGTGGCGCAAGGCGGGGGTCACCGTATATGCAAAGAAAGGTTCCTATGCCTATCGGAAATTTACTGGAAAATGGCTAAAAAAGCAGGGCTTCAAGGTCAAAGTGATGTAGGAATCTCAATTCTTTTTAAAGGATTGGTTTGGGAAATGGCAATCTAAATTGGGTCGCGATCAGCGTGAATAGCAACTGAAGGTAAAGGTGTCATAGAAGTTTTTTCAAATTACTATTGACAGATGAAAGAAATGGAGATATCATAGTTGTCATACAAGATGTGTTGAGTTGTATGACAACTATATTTTTTTAGGAGGATGTTAAAATGGCAGCAAAGATTTTTTATCAGGAAGATTGCAATTTAGCAGAATTGGATGGAAAGACCATCGCTATTATCGGTTACGGCAGCCAGGGGCATGCCCATGCCCTGAACTTGAAGGAGTCAGGATGCAATGTTATCATCGGTCTCTATGAGGGTTCCAAGTCTTGGGCAAAGGCTGAGAAGCAGGGATTTGAAGTGTTCACGGCGGCAGAGGCTGCAAAGAAGGCTGACATCATTATGATTCTGATCAATGATGAGAAGCAGGCTGACATGTACAAGAAGGACATTGCGCCGAATTTGGAGGCGGGCAATATGCTCATGTTCGCTCATGGCTTTGCCATTCACTTTAACCAGATCATTCCCCCGGCAGACGTGGATGTGACCATGATCGCACCCAAGGGGCCGGGACATACGGTGCGCTCCGAGTATCAGGCGGGCAAGGGCGTTCCCTGTCTGGTGGCTGTTCACCAGAATGCTTCCGGCAAGGCGCAGGAGAAGGCTCTGGCCTATGCGCTGGGAATTGGCGGCGCAAGGGCCGGCGTGCTGGAGACGGATTTCCGCACGGAAACGGAGACGGATCTTTTCGGCGAGCAGGCAGTGCTTTGCGGTGGCGTGTGCGCATTGATGCAGGCTGGTTTCGAGACGCTGTGCGAGGCTGGCTATGATCCGAGAAATGCATATTTCGAGTGTATCCATGAGATGAAGCTGATCGTGGATTTGATTTATCAGTCAGGATTTGCAGGGATGAGGTATTCCATCTCTAATACGGCAGAGTACGGCGACTATGTGACCGGGCCTAAGATTATCACAGAGGATACTAAGAAGGCGATGAAGAAGATCCTTTCCGACATCCAGGACGGAACCTTTGCAAAGGACTTCCTGTTAGACATGTCTCCCGCTGGCGGACAGGCGCACTTTAAGGCTCTCCGCAAACTGGGTTCAGAGCATCCCGCTGAGAAGGTGGGCGAGGAAGTTCGCAAGCTTTACAGCTGGAATAATGAAGAGGATAAGTTAATAAACAACTAATCTTCGCTATAAAAGCAAAGCCAGAAGAGGCAGGTGAATGATCGCATTCATCTGCCTTTTTTAAATGTATAGGAAACTTCGCCACAGTGTAGTGCTATGCCCACCAAGAAATCCGAAGGATATTTTGCGTTCCCTTTTTTTACTGTATAGGAAACTGCTCAATATATCGACACGAAGAACGCCGATTTTGCGTTCTTCCAAGAGGAAGTATAGCCTTTCTTAGGCAGCGTTTTGTGCTGCTTTAGAAAGACTCTTCCTCTTTTTTATTCGGAATAAGTTACAGATATATCTCCCATGGTGCAGGAGAGATTGCCTGTTCCATAGAGGGGGGATGCGCTGTTTGGAGAGGCGTCTCTATTCTTATGCCTCACATCTCCCAGGGTGGCATTGGAAGAAAAGTCATACTGGTTGGCACTTCCCGTCAGGTTTAATTTTATGCTACCCATGGTTACGTCTACTTCGTTATCGCCTGTCAGCTTTCCGTAATATCTCACATCTCCCATGCTGCATTCTGCCTCTAACTTGTTGCACAGATTATTTTCCCTCGTATCTTCGCTGCCTAGCCTGATATCCCCCATGCGGCAGCTGATCTCCGCCTCTCCTCCGATTTGAAATGACTTGATTCTCACATCGCCGGCACTGACAGAGATATCTGTCTTGTTGCTAGTCAAATGGTCGATTCTGATCGTACCGGCCGCCACGTCGATATCCAGATCCTGGCAATTCAGGCGATCAATTCTCCAGTCGATGGCCTTTGCGTCCAGGGAGACTTCCTTTAGCGCATGGTCCCTGGGAATGGTGATGGTTATCTTCCGCCCTTTTTTGGTGCCAAAGATATTCCAGTTGCCCACTTTGATGGGAAATAAGCCCCAAAAAAAGCTGTTCTTGATTTTGGAGGTTACCTTCCAGGTTCCGTCCTTGATCTTGCATTTGCTGATCCCCGTTCCCTCGATGGAAAAGTCCGAGCCTTCTTGCAGAGTGATATCCGAGGCTGATACGTCAAAGGAAAGGCTGTGGATTTCGGCGGGATTGTCTATGGTTTTGCGAAAAGTTTTGGTCGTAAACTTATCTTGGGTGATGCTGGCTTCTGCCAGATTTCCTCCAAGGGCGATGCCAATGATGGACAGGAGAATGCCCAGTGCGAATATACAGCCTGTTATTGTGAGAAATTTACCTTGCTTTTTCATATTTTTCCTCATTTCTGCACTGCATATTTTTAATGCAAGTATTATGTCGCAGTGCAGACACAATGCTTGTAGCACAATTGTTTGCGCTTAAAAATATTCTAATCTTGCCTACTTATTTGAAAAGAAATGCTTGACGCCCCTGCTAATGCTGCGGCAGCAGTATACGGCTCCCTTCCAGACTGCGGGGATTCCCTTGCTACAGAAGAGGATGCCCAGCCATAGCAGGAAAAGTCCCACCGAGAGTAGGATGAGGGAGAAGCCCAGTGCCAGAATGCTGCTTGCATAGTGTCCGCTTGCCAAGGCAAATATGGTACAGACGATGCCAGCACCTCCAGAAAATACCAATGCCCCGCCCATGGCAAACAAAGCTACAAACAGTGAGAAGAAGCAGGCAATCACTGCGATGACCACGCCGAACAGGGCAGATATCAGAGGTAGCCCTATCGGGATTGCCAGGATTGCCAGGATGATTACCAAAGTGATTTTTCCGGGATTTTGCGTCCAATTTTGGGGGGAAGAGTTTCCTGGGGCGGCCTGTGCCGTGCCTCCGTAAAAACCCCCGGCATTGTTATTGCTAGTGCCAGTGCCGTTGTTCTGCCCTTGCATGACCTTTGGGACTGCCATATCTTTTCTGGCACTGCCCTCGCCATAGGAAATCTGTTCTCTATTGACACTTTTGATTTGTTTTGCCACATCCACCGGGCTTCCCAGTTCTTTGATCACTTTCTGTTCATTCTCTGGCCCGGCATCTTCAAAATAATCTTCATAATAGTTTAATGCCTGCTCCCGCTCCTCTGCCGGCAAGTCTGAGAGGAAACGGGCCAAATCTCTCATAAATAATTGTCGATTCATCATATTCATTCCTTTCATTGACTTTCTAACAGGATACTGTTGATTTTTTTGATGTAGCCCGCCCATTCCTGCTGATAGAGGGTGAGCTGCCGTCGTCCCTGTTCGGTGGTTTTGTAGTATCTGCGGTTTCGCCCGCCGGTTTCCTGGTCATAGACTTCCAGACACGCATCTTTTAATAGGCGTCTGAGTACCGGATAGAGCGTAGACTCCGAAATCTCTATTACGGCCCGCACATCTTGGGTAATCTTGTAGCCGTATGTTCCCGCATCTTCTTTTGCCACGATTGCTAATACGATGGCATCTAAAAGGGCGGAACCCGTGTTGAATATCATGCAATCTCCTCCTTTTCTGCTGTTGGAATTATGATAGGTTGTTCACGCGATGGGATGGGGAAACAAAATATCATAATTACGCATATTCATTTTTGGAATAATATTATATATCGTATAATATTGCTTCTTGGTCATATTATATGACGTATAATATTGTTTGTCAACATATTTTTGTGATAGAATTTTGGGAAATATGAGAAAAGCTATTGAAATATTTTGTAATAAATACTAAAATATAAACATTGCATCTCAAAAATGATGGATGGCGTGCCCGCATGTTGTTGCCAGCGGCGGTTCAAGAGAACATTCGCATGCAGGATGCGCGGCATGAGTACAGAGATAGATGTTGCATTTTAGGATGAGGCAGAGGTCGGAGGAAGCCAGTTTTTTGCTTTCGCCGAAACTCGAAGGATGAGAAAGAATGGAGGATGTTTATGATTGATTGCAAGGGCAAAATCGCAGTATTGACCAGTGGGGGAGATGCGCCGGGCATGAATGCGGCCGTACGTGCCGTGGTGCGCACGGGTATTGCCAAGGGATATGAGGTTTATGGTGTCAAGAGAGGTTACAATGGCATATTAAATAAAGAGATTGATTTGATGACATTTCGGGATGTGTCCGAGAAGCTGCAGCATGGCGGCACATTTCTCTTCACTGCACGCAGCGCAGAGTTTGGGGAGGATGAAGGAAAGCGCAAGGCCGCTGCAATCTGCAAGGAATTGGGGATTGACAGTTTGGTGGTCATCGGCGGAGATGGCTCTTTTAAGGGAGCCAAGGATTTGTCCAAGTATGGGGTGAATGTCATCGGTATTCCGGGAACCATTGATTTGGATATCGCCTATACGGAGTACACCATTGGATTTGATACGGCTGTCAACACGGCAATGGAGGCCATTGACAAGATCAGGGAGACATCTAATTCCCATGAGCGGTGCAGTGTCATCGAGGTGATGGGGCGGTCTTCGGGATATATCGCACTGTGGTGCGGCATTGCCAATGGGGCGGAGCAAATTCTCCTTCCAGAGAAATATAACAATGATTGGGAAAAAATAATAGAAGAAATCAAGAAAAACCGTGCTATCGGTATGACTCATCAGGTCATTATCAATGCGGAGGGCATTGGCCATTCCTATGGGCTGGCAAAGCGCATCGAGGAAGCTACCGGCATAGAGACCAGGGCATCCATTCTTGGTCATATGCAGCGGGGTGGAAGCCCTACTGCAAGAGACCGTGTGTGCGCTTCTGTCATGGGTTCCTATGCGGTGGATATTATCGACCAGGGCAAGAAGAACCGCTTGGTGGGCTACAAGAATGGAAGCGTGTATGATGTGGACATCGACGAGGCGTTCGCCATGGAAAAGAGTATTGATGACTACCAGTATACAGTTGCCAATATTCTTGGCACCAGGTGTGATTACAAGGTGATTTGACGCTTGCTTTTAGGGCGATTTCTCAATAATATCAGGATTGTTGTGCCTGCGCATGTGATCCTGGCACTTTTTGGGAAATCTGCCGTGAAAAGTAATTTTTGACGTGGAAGAGGCAATAATCAAAATGAACGGTACTTGATTTCTGCGATGGCAAATTGAGTACCGTTTTCTATTTTTATCAACATAAAGAAATGACTGTGAATGACAACGAATGAGGTGGATTATGAATGAGAAAGTGATTGGAACTGTTGAATTTGATAAAATCATAAATCTGTTGGAAAAGCATGCGGATTCTCCTCTGGGGAAGCGGTATTGCGCCGAACTTTTCCCCATGACGGACAGGGAGGAGATTGGCCATGCCCAGAGGGAGACCTCGGATGCGCTGACCCATGTGCTGACCCAGGGGGGCGTATCCTTCCGGGGAGTGAAGGATGTGCGGGAAAGTCTGAAACGCTTGGAGATCGGCGGTATTTTGGGCATGGGGGAACTTCTTGACGTGTCCAGGCTGCTGAATGCGGCGGGGAGTGTGAAAACTTTTTTCCGCAAGAGTTTGAATGAGGAGGAAGAGACAGGGGATTCCCTCAATGGGTACTATCAGCAGCTAGAGCCGCTATCTCCTCTGATGAATGAGATTCGGCGATGCATCGTGGCAGAGGGAGAGATGGCGGATGATGCCAGCCCAGGGCTTGCCCGTGTCAGGAAGAGCCTGAAAGGGGCCGCGGGCCGCATCCACGATCAGCTGAACCAGGTGGTGAATACCAAGCGGAATATGCTGCAGGATGGCATTATTACCATGAGGAATGGGCGGTATTGTCTCCCGGTGAAGGCGGAATACCGCAGTTCCTTTCCGGGGATGCTCCATGACCAGTCCTCTACCGGTTCCACCCTCTTTATGGAACCAAATTCTGTGGTGAAGCTGAACAATGAGATCAGGGAGCTGGAGATGAAGGAACAGGAGGAGATTGAGAAGGTCTTGTCGGATCTGAGCAATCTTACCGGGGAGCAGGCGTTTGAGATCGAGCAGGATTTCTACGTGCTGTCCAGGCTGGATTTTATTTTTGCCAAGGCGAATCTTTCCAAGGAAATGAGGGGTACGGAACCGAAGTTTCCGGAGGATGGCTTGATTCAGATTAAGAAGGGGCGGCATCCCCTGATTGCCAAGGATCGGGTGGTGCCGATTGATATCCATCTGGGGAAGGATTTCTCCCTGCTGGTGGTGACGGGGCCCAATACCGGCGGCAAGACCGTGTCATTGAAGACGGTGGGGCTTTTTACCCTGATGGGACAGGCAGGGCTTCACATTCCCGCCTTTGATGGTTCCAGCCTAAGGATATTTCGGGAGGTTTATGCGGATATCGGGGATGAGCAGAGCATTGAGCAGAATTTGAGTACCTTTTCTTCTCATATGGTAAATACGGTCTCCATACTGGAGAAGGCAGATGAGGAGAGCCTGGTTCTTTTTGACGAGCTGGGAGCGGGCACGGACCCGGTGGAGGGGGCTGCGCTGGCCACGGCTATTCTCTCTAACCTTCATGGGAGGGGGTGCACCGTGATGGCCACCACCCATTACAGCGAATTGAAACTTTATGCCCTGCAGACGCCGGGAGTGGAGAATGCCTGCTGCGAGTTTGACGTGGCTACCCTGCGCCCCACCTATCGGCTGCTGATTGGCGTGCCGGGCAAGAGCAATGCCTTTGCCATTTCCGGCAAGCTGGGCTTGTCCGAGGACATTATCAGTGAGGCGAAGGGAAGGGTGACTTCCGATGCTCAGGCATTTGAGGATGTGATTACGGACTTGGAGAATACCAGGGCGATGCTGGAACAGGAGCATGAGACGGTATCTAGGAATCGGAAGGAGATTGATGCGCTGAAGCGGGAACTTCGGGAGAAGAGCGAGAAGCTGGACAATTCCAGGGAACGCATTCTGGCCAATGCCAATGCGGAGGCTAGCCGCATTCTGGAGGAGGCCAAGGAGTA
This sequence comes from Clostridiaceae bacterium, assembly GCA_910575435.1. Lineage (GTDB taxonomy): Bacteria > Bacillota > Clostridia > Lachnospirales > Lachnospiraceae > Butyribacter. Next base: position 71,421 of record CAJTGI010000012.1, read on the forward strand.
TGCCGATGAGACCATTCGCAAATATAATAAATGGGCCAGCAGCGACAGCCATATCCGTGAGATGGAAGAGGAGCGGGCAAGGCTCCGGGAAGAGATTAAGGAGAAGGATGGCAAGCAGATTAAGAAGGAGAAGAAGAGGCGGACTGCCTCTGTTCAGGCAAAGGATTTGATGATTGGGTCGGATGTGCGGATTTTCTCTCTCAATTCCGTGGGGACGGTGAGTACCCTGCCCAATGAGAAGGGGGAGCTTTTCGTCCAGGCGGGGCTATTGCGCACAAAGGTGAAATTGAATGACATAGAATTGATTAAGAAGCAGGAGCCGAAACAGGAGAAGAGGCAGACGGGGGGCGGACGCATTCGCATGGATAAGTCCATGGGGATTCGCCAGGATGTAAACCTCATCGGCATGACGGTGGACGAGGCCATGCCGGTGCTTTCTAAATATTTGGATGATGCCTATCTGGCCCATCTGGACAAGGTGACGGTCATTCACGGGAGGGGCACCGGGGCTCTGAGGAAAGCGGTGCATGGGCATTTGAAGAGGACGAAATATGTGAAGTCCTTCCGTCTGGGAGAGTTTGGCGAGGGGGATATGGGAGTGACGGTAGTGGAATTCCAATGACGGAATATGGATGGCAGATATTGATGGGGCACAGGCCCGTGGGGCATCTGTGCCGGCATATGCGAGAGGGAGGTACTTCATGGCAGAAAAACAGAGAATACTTATTGTGGACGATGACGAGAATATTGCAGAACTGATTAACCTTTATCTGGCAAAGGAATGCTTTGATGCGAAGATGGTGCATGACGGGGAGGCGGCGCTTGTGGCAGTGAGGGATTATCGGCCGGATTTGGTGCTGCTGGATGTGATGCTGCCGGGGATTGACGGGTACGAAGTACTGCGGGAGGTGAGGAAAAGTTCTGATCTGCCTGTCATAATGCTTTCGGCAAAGGGAGAGGTCTTTGACAAGGTGCTGGGACTGGAACTGGGGGCGGACGATTATATGATCAAGCCCTTTGATTCCAAGGAACTGGTGGCCAGGGTGAAGGCAGTGCTTCGGCGCTTTCACCATGAGGCCGTGTCTCCCACGGCCGCTACGGATGACCTTCCGGTGGAGAAGGTGAGCTATCCGGGCCTTTCCATCAATCTGACAGATTATTCCGTGAGCCATAATGGCGATTTGGTGGACATGCCCCCCAGGGAACTGGAGCTTTTTTACTTTCTTGCGACCCATCCCAACCAGGTTTTTACCAGGGAGCAGTTGCTGGACCATATATGGAGTTACGATTACATTGGCGATACCAGGACGGTGGATGTACATATCAAGCGCCTTCGACAGAAATTTCGGGGGCAAAATTCTTGGAAATTGGTGACTGTGTGGGGGATTGGATACAAATTTGAGTACCGAGAGGATTAGTGGATGAAATTAGGGATCAAGTGGAGGTTTATGCTGGGATATTTGATGCTCCTCGTGGCAGGTCTGGGCATTCTGGATGTGGGTGGGGATAAGATTATTTACCAGAGGATAGTAGAGCAGCAGACCGACTTGCTCTACGAGGAGGCGCGGGAAATCTGCGTGGAATATGTGCCGAATATCCGTGTGCTGGAGACGAGGGGAACTACGTTGGAGCGTCAGTTTCGCTCTCTGGGGAAACTGACCCAGACCAGGATATGGCTGGTGTCTTCTGCCGGTGAGATTCTGCTGGACTCTGAGAGAAAGCAATCATGCAAGGGGGAAAATATCAATTCGCATGATGAGAAGTTTTTGGAGAACCAGTCCCTGACAGGGAAGCGTCCCGCAGGTCTTTTGGAGGAGAGCGTGGTGAGCGTGATCTATCCTGTGACGGAATGGCTGGAAACCAATGGTTACGTGGTGGCGATGAAGCCTGACGAGGAGATGCACAGCAGGGCATACCGCTACACGGATGGATTGATGGTGTGCTATCTGGCAGTCATGTTCCTAGTGGGGCTGGTGCTGCTCTATCTATATGTTCAGTCGGTATATCCCTTGAAGAAACTGACCCAGGCTACGAAGAAATGCGCAGATGGATCTTTTGACAATCTTGTGGTGAAGAAGCTGCCCAGGGAGCAGAAGGAGATGGCTGATGCCATCAATTACCTTTCCGACAGGGTGAATACCATGAATGAATACCAGAAGAAGTTTATCGCCAATGTGTCTCACGATTTCCGATCGCCCCTGACTTCCATCAAGGGGTATGTGGAGGCGATGGCAGATGGAACGATTCCCCCGGAGAAGCAGGGGAAATATCTTGATATCATTTTATTCGAGGTGGAGCGGCTGACGAAACTGACGGGAAATCTTTTGGAATTGAATCAGCTGGATTGCCGAGGGATGACCCTGGATTGGTCAGAATTTGATATCAATGAGGCGATTAAGCAGACTTCTGCCAGTTTTGAGCAGCGTTGCAGGGAAAAGAGGATTTCCTTGGATTTGGTTTTTGAGAAGCCTATATGTATGGTGTGGGGGGATATGGGGAAGATTCAGCAGGTTGTGCAGAATATTTTGGATAATGCCATTAAGTTTAGCCATCACGATTCTGTGGTGGAAGTGCATACTGCCAGACAGAGCCATAAGGTGTTTGTGTCGGTGAAGGATCACGGCATTGGCATTCCCAAGGAAAGCATTTCTAAAGTGTGGAGCCGATTTTACAAGACGGATCTTTCCAGGGGGAAGGATAAGACCGGGACCGGGCTGGGGCTTTCCATTACCAAGGAGATTGTGGATGCCCATGGGGAGAATATCAATGTGATTAGCACCGAGGGGGTGGGCACGGAATTTCTCTTTTCCCTGCCCACCAAGAGAGATTCGTGAGAATGTATCAGGTTTTGGCGTTGCTATTTCCTATGGCTGTGAATAGTAACGTGGTAACAAGTTATTCATAAAATTGTCATATTTTTATTGTACAATATTATAAATCCAGAGCTTTGTTTTGCTTGTGGCAACGCCGCTAAATGCGGCATGTCAGATTGAATATCTGAGAGAATGCAGTATAGAAGGTGGAGATACATGGAAATAAAGAAGGGGAATGAACAGATTCATCGGGAAAAAAAATATCAGTTTATGAAAGAGCAGGTGCGGCTTGACAGGAAAAAGCAGGCATGGGCTACCTGCAGGAGGCTGGGCATGCTGGCAATGACGGCGGCCATATTTGGAGGAATTGCCGGAGCCGCTTTTCTGGCTGTAAAGTTCCGGTTCGACAGAACTCCTGCCAAGGCAGTGAAGACGGCTACTGCAACGCCTTCTTCCACAGCGGTGCCTGCTCCTTCTCCTGTGAGGGACCCGGTTGCCGGCGGGAAGAGGATGAATCTCAGCGAGTACAGCCGCCTATCAGAAGAATTGGCAGCAGTGGGGGAGACCATGGAATATTCTCTGGTGGGAGTACGGGGCAAGCAGGGAGATTTTAAACAGTGGCAGGGATATGTGCCCGGCAGCCAGCTATCCTTTGGGCTGATTTTCGAGGAGAGCCAGAGGCACTATTATATCCTGACACTGGGAAGTGCCGTTGCCGGGCAGACTTCCGTGCAGATGAGGCTAATGGATAATTCTGTTGTGGAGGGGCGGATTTTAGGAAAGGATGACGTGCTGAACCTGGCGGTGGTATCAGTTAGAAAGGAAAAAATTTCGGATGATTTGCTAAGCAAGATAGAGGTATCCAGCCTTGCGGGGGAGACCCAGGTGGTCAATGGGTCTAAAGTCATCGCCGTGGGGTGTCCCAGCGGCGTGATGGGTTCTGTAATGACTGGCAGCATCAGCCACGATGAGATTGCGGTGCCTGTATTGGACAATGAATTGCGGGTGTTTTCCACAGATATCCATTACTGCGATCAGGGGAATGGAGTGATGCTGGACGAGGACGGAAGAGTGATTGGCGTGATTACCGGGGAGTTTCCGGAATATGCGGGAAGAGGTGGCCTGTCATTTATCGATGTGGCTTCCGTACGGCAGACCGTGGGTTTTCTTCGGAAGGGCAAAAAGCCGCCCTATATGGGAATCTTATGCAAGACGCTGCAGGAATCCGTGGCAGAGGCCCATGGGCTGGTTCAGGGCGTATATGTGACGGATGTGTATGCCAAATCCCCCGCCTATCAGGGGGGGATGCGGGTGGCTGACGTGATTGTCCAGGTGGACGGCACAGATATACGGAGCATGGAAGAGATTTGCCGCATATTGGCGGGACGCAAAAAGAAAGAGACGCTGGTGTGCAAGGTGGTTCGCTTATCTGGCAAAAAAAAGGTGAGAAAAATTATCAAGATTGTTTTGGGATAGCGTCAATTCTGCTTGAAATCCGTCTATAATAGAATAGCAAGCTTGTTTGAAGGTTGGATTTTGGAAGAGATCTTGCTTTGGTTACAGTATCTCTAGCATTGCGTTCACCAGGGCATCGTTGTCTTCCGGTCTCATAAAGCAGAAGCGGACGTACTTGTTGTCTAGGAAGGGGAAGGAGGAGCAGTCTCTGATCATCAGTCCCTTTCGGATGGTGTGGACGAAGAGGTCTTCGCTGGTGATATCTTCCCCCAGGATGCGCAGCAGCACGAAGTTTGCGTGAGGCTCGTAGTATTTGACAGAGGGGCAGTCTGCCAGTAGGTCGCAGATCCGCTTTCTCTCTGAGGATATGAGCTGGATGGTCTGGTGGATGTAGAAGGTGTCCTGGAACATAATCTCTCCGGCGATGGCGGCTAGGGAATTGATGGTCCAGGGATTCTTGAACTGCTCCATCTTGTGCAGCAGCCCGGTGTTTCCGCAGATGGCATAGCCCAGGCGAAGCCCAGGTGCCGCAAAGAATTTGGAAATCCCTCGGAGAATGATGATATTATTATAGTATTCTGTCAGGGGGATGGAGGTGATTTCCCGGCTGTTTTCGGAAAATTCCACATAGGTCTCGTCCACCATGACGAAGATGCCCTTTTCCTTGCAGCAGTCCAGAATGTTTCGCATGGTCTTTCTGGAAATCTGGGAGGAGGTGGGGTTGTTGGGATTGCACAGCACCAGAAGGTCCGTGTCCGGGGTGAGGGCTTGGAAAAGCGCATCCTCGTTTAATTGGAATCCCTCTTCCTCCCGCAGTCGGAAAAAGTGGGAGCGGCCGCCGCCCAGGGAGATTTCATGCTCATATTCAGAGTAGGTTGGCCCGATAATCAGGGCTTTTTTTGGTGCGATGAGTTTGATGACCAGGGAAATCAGTTCCGTGGAGCCGTTGCCCACGATGACGTTGCGAAAGTCTGCGCGGACGTATTTGCCGATGGCCTGTCTCAGGGATGTGTATTCCCGGTCGGGATAGGTGGTGATGGCATCAATGTGGGAGGAGAGTTCTTCCCTGAGCCGGAAGGAAGTCCCCAAGGGGTTGACATTGGCGGAGAAACTGATGATGTCCTCCTTTTTGATGCCAAAATGCTTCTCTATCTTTTCTAAATCGCTTCCATGAAAATGTTCTTTTTGTTCTAACATGATATCGCTCCTTGTGGTGATGTTGTCGGGGTCAAAAGGTATTTTGCAAACAATGCGGTGCTTGGCGGGTCAAGCCAGTAGATGGCGATTCGCATGTAAGCATGCATTGCGATCTGCTTTTGACCCTGTAATCATCTTATAGTATATTTATATTTGGAACTTTATGCAAGGGGTTGTATTTGCAGGGGAAATCTTGTAACATAAATTAACTTGGCGAGATCGGCATAGAATTGCTATAGGCTATTATGGCCTGGGGCGGCTGACTGTGCATTATAGATAGGCGATTGTTTGAGGATAGGAAAGGAGAATGCTTGCCATGACGAAGGATATGACAGAGGGAAGTCCGATGAGGCTGATTCTAAATTTTGCCCTGCCCCTTTTATTGGGGAACTTTTTTCAGCAGACCTACAATATCATTGATGCGGCGATTGTGGGAAAATGTCTGGGAGAGGAGGAGCTTGCCAGCGTGGGGGCTTCCAGTAGCGTCCAGTTTTTGATTCTGGGGTTCTGCATCGGCGTCTGCTGTGGCTTTGCCATTCCCGTGGCGCAGTATTTTGGGGGCAAGAAATACGAGATGATGCGGAAATCCATTTTCCACGCCGGATTTCTCTCTGCCGGCATTGCCCTGGTGCTGACGGTGCTTTGCGCTCTGCTCTGCCCCTGGATTCTGCACATGCTTTCTACCCCGGAAAATATTTTTGGAGATGCCTACCGCTATCTGCTGGTAATCTTTCTGGGCATTCCCTTTACTATATTGTATAATTTGCTCTCCGGGATCATGCGGGCGGTGGGGGATAGCAAGACGCCCTTTCTTTTCCTGGCTTTTTCCACGGTGCTGAATATCCTTCTGGATCTTGGCTTCATCGTGGTGCTTCCTCTGGGAGTATCCGGGGCTGCCTTGGCTACGATCCTGTCCCAGGCGGTCAGCGGCCTTTTATGCCTGTTATACATATGCAAGAGGTTTCCGATGCTTCATATTAGCAGGAAGCACTGCCATCTGCAAAAGAAATATGCCAGGCAGATGCTTGTTATGGGGATTCCCATGGGATTGCAGTATTCCATTACCGCTGTGGGAAGCATGGTGATGCAGTCTGCCAACAATGGGTTGGGCAGTGTTTACATCTCTGGTTTTACTGCTGGAATGCGGATCAAGCAATTCCTGATGTGCCCCTTCGATGCCATTGGCACTGCTGTGTCTACGTTCTGCAGCCAGAACTTTGGAGCCAAAAAAATTGCTCGAATTAAAGTTGGACTGAGAAAGGGGATCTTCATGGGTGTGTCCTATGGAATTGCCATTGGTATTCTGGCGATTTGCTTTGGGAGGCCCTTATCTCTGCTGTTCCTGAAGGCAAGCGCTACCCAGGCATTGGATGCCTCTGGAAAATATCTGGCATGTCTGGGATTGTTCTTCTGGTGCCTGGGTATTTTGAATATCTGCCGACTGAGCGTGCAGGGGTTGGGTTTTTCTGGCAGGGCTATTTTCGCTGGTATTCTTGAGATGATTGCCCGCATTGTGGTGAGTTTGGTCTTTGTCCCGGTGTATCATTTTACTGCTATTTGCTTTGCGGATCAGAGCGCTTGGCTTTCTGCTTGCCTCTATATTCTGCCTACGTGTATCTGGTGCGTGAGAAAGATTGAGGTCACACCTTCTGCGAAAACGACCCCATAGGGTGGGTATCTAATTTTATATTGACAAAAAGCAATTATTGAACTATCATAATGATAGAAAAAACAAAAAATCATATCATTCACTCTGAGGAGAATAAAGTTTTGAATATAGATAAAAAGGACATAGAGCGGTATCTTTCCGAGGTGAAGGAGGCTGTTGAGAATGACAGATACCGGCTTGAACGGAATGTTAAGCGGCAGGATAACATCAATCTGTTTCTTGATTATGTTATAGATGAAGCAAAAGCAAAGGAAATTATATTAAACCTTACCACAATGGATTTTTCGGAGATTCTGCAGAATGAGCATAAAGGATTTGAACATGAGAAGTTGTATGTATTTGGCAAGGATGTAATACTTTTGGAGAGAAATGGGACGGAGGAAAAAACAGTTTCTCTGTATATTAAGTTTAACAAGTTAAAGAACTGTTTTGTGATTGTAATCTCGTTTCATGAGCAGAAGTATCCCCTTACATATTATTTCAAATAAACAGGAGGCAAATTGGAGGTGAGCATTATGGCAGATCAGGGAAGAAGAGATTTCTGCATAGAGTGCAGAAAAGAGACGGAGTACCTTTTGCAGAAGAAGGATATCGTAAAAAATATAAGGGAAAAGGATTACGCCTTTGGAATCACGGTGGCTGTCTGTGCGGAGTGTGGCGAGGAAATAAGTATTCCCGGGCTTATTGATAAGAATATTCGGGAAATTGATGAGCAGTATAGGGCGACAGAAGGTCTCGTGTCGATTGATGATATTGAAAAACTCATGAAGATTTATAAGATTGGTAAGGCACCGTTGTCACTAGCACTTGGATTTGGAGAGGTGACTGTACCGAGATATCTGGAAGGACAGGTGCCTTCCAAAGAATATTCGGATGTTATAAAAGCGGCACTGGCATCTCCGACGTATATGAAGCAGAAACTTATGGAAAACCGGGGGAAACTGACGAGTGCAGCATATAAAAAAGCGATGGCGGCGGCAGATAGCGTAGAGAGCCTTTTCTCGGTTTCTGATAAGATGCTCAGGGTGATCGCATATGTATTTGAAAAGTTGGAAGAAGTAACCCCGCTCATGTTGCAGAAACTGTTATATTTCATTCAGGGTATTTATTCCGCTTTGCATGGAAAGCCAATTTTTGTGGAAGATTGCAGGGCATGGATTCACGGTCCGGTGTATCCAGAGGTGTATGATCTTTTCAGGGATTTCAAATATAATCCGATTGATGATGCGAGGTTTGCACTTTTGGAAGGGACGGAAGATGCACTGACGGATGATGAGAAGGGGGTTATTGACCTCGTTGCGAATACTTTTGGCATATATGGAGGAAAAGTATTGGAGAAGATCACGCATAATGAGGGGCCGTGGATGGAAACAAGAAAGGGATATGGTGACAGCATTCCTTCCAGTGAGATTCTGCAAAAAGAGAGAATTATGAAGTATTATATTGCGGTGAACCAGACATATGGCATAGATACAGAGGATGGCTTGCGGACATATATTCACGATATGCTTGAAAAGGCATGAATGGCTGTGAATAGTATCTAGGTACTGTATATTTTTTCAAAAACCTCTTGACAATTCATGGGAATCATACTAAGATATATCACAAACGATTAGCACTCGATTCGAGTGAGTGCTAATCAAAATATTGAGAGAATGGAGAGATGATGATGCAGACAAGAACAGGAAGTTTATCGATTGAATCAGAGAATATGTTTCCGATTATCAAGAAGTGGTTGTATTCTGACCACGATATCTTTATCCGCGAGCTGGTGTCCAACGGCTGCGATGCCATCACCAAGTTAAAGAAGTTAGAGGTGATGGGGGAGTACGATTTTGCGGATGATTTCAAGCCCCAGATTCAGGTGGAGGTAGATGCGGAGGGCAAGAGCATTTCCTTTACGGATAACGGGATTGGCATGACCGAGGAGGAAGTGTCGGAGTACATCAATCAGGTGGCCTTTTCCGGTGCGACAGATTTCCTGGAGAAATATAAGGACAAGACCAATGAGGAGCAGATCATCGGGCATTTCGGGCTGGGATTTTACTCTTCCTTCATGGTGGCAGACCGGGTGACCATCGACACCCTGTCATGGCAGGATGGAGCCGAAGCCGTTCACTGGGAGAGCGAGGGCGGCATTGACTTTGAGATGTCTGCGGGCGAGAGGACGGAAGTGGGTACGAAAATCACCCTGTATCTTTCTGAGGACAGCCTGGAGTTTGCCAATGAATATCGGGTGCGGGAAGTGCTGAACAAGTATTGCTCTTTCATGCCGGTGGAGATTTTCCTGTCCAAGGCCAATGCGGAGCAGGAGTTTGAGACCATTGATGCGGAGGATATCCGGGATGATGACGTGGTGGTAGAGAAATTCACCGAGGAGGCCAAGACCGAGGAGAAGGAAAACGAGGACGGCACCAAGGAGACGGTGGAAATCAGCCCCGCCAAGGATAAGGCAAAGATTCACAAGCGTCCTGTCTCCATCAGCGATACCACGCCTCTTTGGATGAAGCACCCCAATGACTGTACCGAGGAGGAGTATAAGGAATTTTACCGCAAGGTGTTCCAGGATTACAAGGAGCCTTTGTTCTGGATTCATCTGAACATGGATTATCCATTTAACTTGAAGGGAATCCTGTACTTCCCGAAAGTGAATACGGAGTATGACAATCTGGAGGGCGTGATTAAGCTTTATAATAACCAGGTGTTCATTGCGGACAATATCAAGGAAGTGATTCCGGAGTTTTTGATGCTCTTAAAGGGCGTGATTGACTGCCCCGACCTGCCTCTGAATGTTTCCAGAAGCGCACTGCAGAATGACGGCTTCGTGAAGAAGATTTCTGATTACATTACGAAGAAGGTGGCGGACAAGCTTTCTGGCATGTACAAGGTGGAGCGGGAGAGTTATGAGAAATATTGGGACGATATCAGCCCCTTTATCAAGTATGGCTGCCTGAAGGATGATAAATTCCGGGAGAAGATGGCGGAGTTCATTATTTTCAGGGATCTGGATGATAAGTTCATCACCCTGCCGGAGTATGTGGAGCAGATGGGGAAGGCAGAGGGAGACAGTGATTCTGCGGAGGAAGGCTCCGCAGTGGTGGAGGACAGCGTAGAGGAAGCGGAGGAAAATTCTGCCGCAGAGGCAGAAGCCGAGGCGGATCAGGAAGAAGAGCCGGCCATTGTCTACTATGTGACGGACATGCAGCAGCAGAGCCAGTATATCAATCTCTTCCGGGAGCAGAACCTGAATGCCCTGGTGCTGACCCACAATATCGACCAGCCTTTTATCAGCCAACTGGAGCAGGGTGACTTGAAGGTGCAGTTCAAGCGCATTGATGCGGATGTGACGGACACGATGACGGAGGAGATGGACGAGGAGACTGCGAAGGCTCAGACCGAGTCCCTGACGGAAATCTTTAAGAAGGCTCTGGGCAAGGAGCAGTTGGAAGTGAAGGTGGAGAAATTAAAGAATGAGAAGATTTCTTCCATGATGACCCTGTCCGAGGAGACCCGCCGGATGCAGGATATGATGAAGATGTACAGCATGGGCGGCAATGGCATGGATATGGGCATGTTTGGCGGCGGGGAGACCTTGATCTTAAACTCTGCCAATGCCCTGGTGCAGTATATCCTGGACAACAAGGAAGGGGAGCATGTGGACTTGTTCTGCAAGCAGCTCTATGATTTGGCTATGATTGCCCATAAGCCCCTTCCGGCAGAGGAAATGACGGAGTTCGTAGCGCGGAGCAATGAGATTATGATGCTTCTGGCAAAATAATGAAGGATAATGAAAAATTATCGGCTCCCATCGGCCGTGAATAGTAAGGATTTGATGTGTGATGCCGGCAGTCGCCTTAGAATTGGTGACTGCCGGCTTTTTCTGTTGTTTTCGTTCAGATACAAATAGTTGTGTGAGACAGCCACTTGTTTCTATCAGGATGCATAAAATTATAAAAAAATATTGACCAATGGTCATTTTTGGTGTATAGTAGCATATAGTAAAAATGACTGCTGGTCATTTTTGATTGAAAACAAAGAAGGAAAGGAAGAATGACAATGATTAATGTGGGTAAATGGATTACGAAACACAAGAACCTGATTCTGCTATTGACGGTAATCCTATTGATTCCGGCGGGAATCGGCTACATTTCCACCCGGGTCAACTATGACGTACTCAGCTATCTGCCCAAGTCTCTCGAGACGGTGGAGGGGCAGGACGTGATGGTGGATGAGTTCGGAATGGGTGCCTTCTCCATGATTGTGGTGGAGGACATGGAGATGAAGGACGTGTCGAAACTGGAGGAGCAGGTGGAGAAGATTGACCACGTGAAGGATGTGCTCTGGTATGATGACATGCTGGATACCAGGGTTCCGGTGGAGATGCTTCCCAAGGATCTGCGGGATGCCTTTTTCAACGGCAATGCCACCATGATGATTGCATTTTTTGACGGAACCACCTCCGAGGACAATACCATGGATGCCATCGAGGAGATTCGCTCCACGGTGGGGAAGAACGTCTATGCCAGCGGCATGTCCGGAGTGGTGACAGATATTAAGAATCTGGCGCTGGAGGAGATGCCAATCTATGTGGCGGTGGCTTCGGTGCTTAGTTTGATCGTGCTGCTGATTACCATGGATTCCATCGTAGCGCCGCTGATTTTCCTGACCACCATCGGCATCTCCATCGTATTGAATCTGGGAAGCAATTTCTTCATGGGGGAGATTTCCTATATCACCCAGGCTCTGGCGGCGGTGCTTCAGCTGGCGGTGACGATGGACTACTCCATCTTCCTATTAGAGAGTTTCGAGGCGAATAAGAAGCGTTATCCGGGAGATAAGAAGCGGGCCATGGCTCATGCTATTTCCAATACGTTTAAATCGGTATCCAGCAGTTCGGTGACTACCATTGCCGGATTCGTGGCCCTTTGCTTTATGACATTTAAATTAGGCACGGATATCGGAATCGTGATGTCCAAGGGCGTGGTGATTGGAGTGCTTGCTTGCGTTACCGTACTCCCTGCTATGATCCTGACCTTTGACGGGGCGATAGAAAAGACCAGCCATAAGAATTTGATTCCATCTCTGGATGGAGTTTCCAAGTTCATTATCAAGCATCACTGGATTGCTTTAATACTCTTTGCCGTGATTTTATTCCCGGCGGCATACGGAAACAGCAATTATGAGATTTATTATAACCTTGATACTTCCCTGCCAAAAGATATTCCCAGTTCGGAGGCGAATGAGAAGTTGAAGGAGCACTTTGACATGAGTTCGGTGCATATGGTGCTTTTGGAGGATGGCCTGACAGCCAAGGAAAAGAACGCCATGATTGGGGAACTGAAGGAAGTGAAGGGAGTCAAGTGGGTGCTGGGGCTGGATGCCCTCTTTGGGCCAAACCTGCCGGATTACATGATTCCCGAGGATGTGCGGGGAATGCTAAAGACCGACAATTACGAGCTGGAGTTTATCTGTTCCGACTATGCTTCCGCCACGGATGAGTCTAATGAGCAGATTCACGCCCTGGACCAGATTGTGAAGGGATACCAGAAGGGGGGCATGGTCATCGGCGAGGCGCCTCTGATGAAGGATTTGACCGATGTGACCAATGTGGATCTGGCCAATGTGAATTATATTTCCATCGGCGCCATTTTCTTAATCATCCTCATTACCTTCAAGTCCATCAGCATCCCGGTGATTCTGGTGTCGGTGATTGAGTTTGCCATCGCCTGCAATATGGCGGTACCATATTATGCGGATACGCCGTTGCCCTTCGTGGCAAGCATCGTGATCGGGACCATTCAGCTGGGGGCTACGGTGGATTATGCGATTCTGATGACCAACCGCTACCATAAGGAGCGGACGGTACAGAAGAGGAGCAAGAAGGATGCCATTGTCATCGCTCACCAGACTTCTATCAAGTCCATCCTGACCAGCGGGTTCTGTTTCTTTGCGGCGACTTTCGGAGTTTCCCTGTATTCCCGCATTGATATGATTGGCGCTATCTGCACCCTGCTGGCCAGAGGAGCGGTCATCAGCATGGTGGTGGTGATTGCCATCCTGCCGGCAATGCTGTGGATTTGCGATGGTCTGATTATTCGCACTTCTTTGGATATGCGGAAGGCGCAGGTGCATCAGAGAGATCGGGCAGGTGAAAATGTGCCATACCTGGTGCAGAAGGCAGAAAAATAAATGTTGCTATAGAAATGGAGGTAGTGTGAAAAATGAATTTTTCACACGCAAATTTGTGCCTACGGCATAGCGCATTACATGCGCATTCAAGTTTGCAGGTACTAGAAAGGAATGAAGATTATTATGAGAGCGAATAAGAAAAAAGTGATAGCATGGGGACTTACCAGCGTATTGGCGGCAGCGATTTTGGTGGGAAATGTGGAGTATGCCACCCACACATTTGCCATCGCCAAGGAGGCGGCACAGGATGTGAAGAAAGTATCGGTGCGGGCGATAGACTATGCGGCGGCGAAAAAGGCGGCATCCGGGGTGGAGAAGTCGGAGAGCGTCTATGTCACCATGGATGCTAACGGAAATAAAAAAGATGTGCTGGTCTCCGACTGGCTGAAAGGGGCGGGTATCCAGGGCAGGCTGGAGGATGTGTCTTGCCTGACGGACATTCAGAACACCAAGGGAGAGGAAAAGTTTGAACAGGATGGGGACCGACTCACCTGGGAGGCAGGAGACAAGGATATCTATTACCAGGGAAAGACCCAGGAGGAGCTTCCGGTGAAGGTGGCTATCACCTACACCCTGGATGGGCAGGAGATGGCCCCAGAGGATCTGCTGGGCAAGAGCGGAAAATTAGAAATTAGGATCCAGTACCAGAACCTGTCTAAGAAGAAGGTGGAAATTGGCGGAAAGAAAAAGGAAGTATACACGCCTTTCCTCATGGCAACGGGCATGATACTTCCGGTGGAGCATTTTACCAATGTGAAAGTAGACCATGGGGAGGTGCTTTCCGAGGGAGAGAATGACATCGTGGGAGTTTTCGGGATGCCGGGACTGAAAGAGACGCTGGATTTGGATGGCCTGGATTTTGGGGAGGACGCAGATGTGGACGTTTCCAAAATTGAAGAAAAGATCACTGATACTGCCGTGATTACTGCGGATGTGGATCAGTTTGAAATGGGCGCCACCTATACCGTGGCCACTGCCAGCATTTTTGACGACATTGACTTCGGGGAGGTGGAGGACACCGATGGATTGGAAGAGAAACTGGATGATTTGAAGAAGGCGGCAAATGATTTGGTGGATGGTTCTGAAAAGATTGAAGATGGACTGGATGAACTGGACAGCAGCTTTGTCAAATATGCCAAGGCCATTAAGACATTGCAGAAGAGCGTGCAGAAGTTAAATAAGGGTGCGGGAGATATTAATGCCGCCACAAAAAAGTACACTAAATCCACTGACAAACTGCTGGGGGCTGTGAATACTTACGTAGACGGAGCCAAGACCTATGCTAAGAGTACCAAGACCTATGCCGCATCCACGAAGTTGCTAGTAGACGGCGTGGGAAAACTCTACAGCGGTTCTGAGAAATTTCCCACATCTTACGGACAGTTCGATGAAAAGTTAAACACTTATGTGAATGGTGTGACGACTCTTCTCTCCAAGGAGAACATGACTGCCTTTACCCAGGGGGCATCTGCTTTGCAGAGCGGCATCGAGACCATCAATGAAGGGGCATCTACTTTGAATGAAAAAAAGGATGATGTGGATACGGCCATCGCAGGACTGGAAACCCTGGCAGAGAATTATAAGAAATTGGCAGAGGCAGAGACCGATGCCACGAAGAAAGCCACATATCAGAAGATGGCGGAGCAGATGGAGACTGCTGTGGCGGGGACGAAACAATATGTGCAGGGGGCGGAAAAATTAGCAGCCTCTGTGGATATTGCCACCAACGGAAAGTCAGACGGGGAGTTGGATGAGAAGGGCAGTAAGGATTTGGCATTGGGGATGAAATCTCTCAGTGCTAATTTGGGGACGGTGGCTGACAATGCCAAGACCCTGCGGGACAATGCCCCTGCCCTGTTAAATGCCAGCAAGACGGTGGATGGCAGCATTGATACGATCTGTACCAACTTGAAGGAAATCTATAGAAATGGTAAACTGATTACGGCCAACAATAAGAAGATCAATGAGGCCGCAGATAGCCTAACCACCAATGCGGGTAAGGTGAAGAAGAACTCCAAGAAGCTTACGGGCAGCAGCAAGGATTTCAGGAAGGCCACCAAAACCATGAAGAGCGGCACGGCCAAACTTCTTGACGGGGTAAATACCCTGTGGGACAAAACGGGAGACGTATCTGATGGCATTGGCAAATTGGCAGAAGGATCTGTGGATCTGTATGACGGCATGGTGGAATTTCGGAAAGAGGGAGTCAGGAAGCTGACGGATACGGTGGACGATTTGCTGGGAGGCGCAGAAGACCTGAAAGACACGGTGGAGGCTATCAGGGATGCCGCGGGAGAGTATCAGAGCTTTTCAGGTATTTCTTCCAATATGGATGGGAAAGTGAAATTTATCATGACCACAGAAGAAATCAAGGGAGAGGATTAGTGGGAAAAGTAGAAGATAAGAAAAAAATGAAGAAAGAGGCTTTGCTTGATTCCGCCCTGAAACTTTTTACAGAGAAGGGGCCTGCGGAGACATCCGTGTCGGAGATCGCCAAGGATGCCCAGATGGCAAAGGGAACGTTCTATCTGTATTTTAAGGACAAATATGAGATTCGGGACTGCCTGATTGCCAGGCAGACCCATTTCATCTTTCAAAAGGCCCATCGGGAACTGAGCGCCATCTTTGAGAAGATGGTGCCGGACCAGGTGGAGGATGGCATCGTCTATCTGCTGGAGAATATCATTGACCAGTTTACGGAAAATCCAGAGATTCTCCGGTTTATTTCCAAGAATCTGAGTTGGGGGATTTTTTCCAACCTCCGCATCCAAGACTTGGATAACCAGAACTGCATGGATATCTTTGACGGGATTCTGGAGCGTTCCAGCAGAAAGTACCGCCAGAGGGAATTGATGATATTTATGATCGTGGAATTGGTAAATTCTACCTGCTATAATGTCATTTTAAACCATGCCCCGGTGGCTGTCCAGGAACTGAAAAAGGAATTGATTTGCACTGTGCGGGGGATTATGGATCAGTTTGCGGTGGCGATTGATGATACTGGAGTGAATGTGTAAGGGGAAGCATAGTGAAGATGAGAGGTGCAGCCGCAGAATAAAACCACTTGCGATGCAAACCAGGGCGCACGCATCAGCCAATCTTGTGAAAACCAATCTGATATGTTATAATGCTTCCAAATTGTGGGAGGGAATTGTGTTGGGACTTAAAAATTATGACGATAAACCAATCAGATTGAAGATGTAGGGCGAATTAATGTGAACGCTATGGAGCGAAGCAGGGTATTTTTTTTGAACATTTAAATGAAGGAGGTTGCCAAATTGAAGAAACGAGTTTTTTCAGTTGTTATAGCGCTTTGTTTATGCATCTCTTCCCTGTCAGTGGCACACGCACGACAGGAAGGCTCATTGTGGCAGGGGGATGTTTCTGCGGGAGAATTTTCATCCGGTATCCGCGATAATGCGATTCCGACGCCAGCGGAAGTCTATCAGGCCATGACCTCGCTGAAGGATCGGGAAGAGTATCAGGAGGGGATGATCTGGACCAATGATGAGCCTTATTCAGATTCTAAGGGATATTACCGTTGGAAGGGCGGAACTCTTGGCGGAACAAATATCGCGGCTGTGGGCTGCGTAGCTTTTGCTTTCATACTCAGCGATGAGGCCTTTGGCAGCCTGCCAGCCAGGATGTACCCAGCGGGCCAGTTTTCATTTGAGGATATAAAAGCCGGAGATATTCTGCGGGTCAACAATGACGTCCATACCGTGATCGTGCTGGAGGTGAATGATGCGGGCGTGATAGTTGCCGAAGGAAACATCAGCACCGGAGATCACAAAGGAAAGGTTCATTGGGGGCGGGCAATATCTAAGGAAGAGGTGATGAGCAGCACCAGCCATTATATTACCCGTTACCCGGAAGGCTATGTGCCGCCGGATGATCCGGAGGCCAATGTATCCATAGCATCGGGAGTTCTGGACGGAGGGCTTGCCTGGAATCTGACGAAGGCGGGCACGCTGACAATTTCGGGCCAGGGGGCCATGCCGGATTTCAGCAGTACAGGGGAACAGCCGTGGAGCGAAAACAGCAGTCAGATTCGGAAGGTGGTCATCGGGAACGGCGTTACCAGTATCGGGGCTTGTGCTTTTTGGAATTGCGGAGTTTTAAGCGCAGAGATTTCCCCCAGCGTGACAATGATTGGCAACAGTGCTTTCCGCGGTTCCTCAATGATATCTGTGACTATTTCTTCCGGCGTGAAGACGATTGGTGACAGTGCCTTCCGGCAATGTCAAAATCTTAGTTCGGTGACTATTTCCGAAGGAGTGGAGACAATTTGTCAAAATGCTTTCCGCGCCTGTACCAGTCTTACTTCCATCGTTTTTCCTGCCAGTATCGGTGAGGTGGGGGCTGCCGCATTTTTTGATTGCCAGGCAATGACGAGCGCAGCGTTTACTCCAGGCAGCAAGCAGGTAAAAATGGGTGACAACATTTTTACGCGTTGTTATTATCTGATGAATGTAACGCTTCCGAAAAGCATCGACCGCATTGGGGAGGGCATGTTTCAGAATTGCCTGATGCTTGCCGGGCTGGAAATTCCTCAAGGTGCGGAAAGTATAGAAGCGTCAGCATTTGCGTCCTGCTCTGGATTTACTACTGTCATAATTCCGGACAGCGTAACATCAATAGGGATAGCCGCATTCGCATCCTGTCCGCTGGCGGATATTTACTTTTCCGGCACCGAAGCGCAGTGGAATAGCATCAGTAAATTGGGTGATACGGCAGCGGTAGTGTCAAAAGTGACAATGCATTATAATTATATTCCGCCCACCAATCCCGATCCAGGGGATGGTGATGGCAATAATAATGGAGACAATCCGGGAAATGGCGATAACCCCGGAGGCGGCGATAACCCAGGCGGCGACAATCCCGGAAGCGGAGATAATCCGGGAGGCAGCGACAATCCGGGAGGTAGCGATAATCCAGGAGGAAGTGATAATCCTGGGGGCGGAGATAATCCGGGAGGCAGTGATAATCCAGGAGGAGGCGACAATCCCGGAGGCAGCGATAATCCGGGAGGAAGTGATAATCCAGGAGGAGGCGACAATCCGGGAGGAAGTGATAATCCTGGAAATGGCGATAATCAAGGTGGTAGCAACAATCCTGGAAACGTGGGAAATCAGACACCGGAACAGAAACCATTTGCCCAAGGGAAAATCTTTACGGCAGCCAATGCCACTTATAAGGTAACAAGAGTTGGCCAAGAAGTGGAATTGACAGCGGTAAAATCAACGTCAGCAAAGATTATAATCAATACGGTTACAGGAGCGGACGGCGTCAAGTACAGAGTGACTTCTATCCGGCCAAAGGCGATGCAGAATAATAAAAAAATGACCAGTCTGACCATTGGTGCGAATGTAAAGACCATCGGAGCCAATGCATTTTCAGGCTGTACTAAGTTGGCAACAGTTGCGTTCGGTAAAAACACAGCCTCGATCGGAGCAGGAGCATTCAAAGGGTGCGTTGCCTTAAAGAAGGTGATTTCCCTGCCGGATAGCGTAAAGACCATTGGGGCAAATGCATTTTCCGGATGCAAAAAGATTACGGCATTTACCATTGGTAAGACATCAAAGTCCAATCTGACAACGATTGGAAAGGGCTCGTTTAGCGGATGCAAGAAACTCGGCAAAGTAACGATTAAGTCGAAGAAACTTAAACTTGTAGGAAAACAGGCATTTAAGGGCAGTAAATCCAGTCTGAAAGTGAAAGTGCCATCCAATAAGTGGAAGAAATATAAGAAGATTCTGAAAAAGGCTGGATTGAAAGTCAGCCAGGTAAGAAAATAATTTAAACAAATGGGATGTGTCCATGTGGAATAGGGCGACAAAGGCGGCAGGGAGAAACTCTGTCGCCTTTCAAATGTAAAAATATTAAAAATGAAATAAGAGAATGCAAAGGCAGGATATAAATAAGAGTAATAATCTGAAAAAAGTATTGACAATTAGTATAAATTTTTTTAGTATAAAAAGAGGGCAATTTATGGTTTTCAAATATAAGCATTGGATTTTAATGATTATTTAATGTATTTAAGATTTAAAATAGTCAAAGGGGATTATTAATATTTGGTAGGGTTTATAGAAGTTTATCAAGAAAGTAGGAATGTGTTAAGTTGGATAAATTGAAATCGATGGTAGAATATGCATACCAGAAGGTGCCTCTGTATTTTCAATTAGCAGAGCAAGCGGGATTAGATATAAATAATCTAGAATATGAGAAATTACCAATTGTAAGCAAGGATTTTTTTATTGAGAAAGGATCGTCAGTGATATCTAGCGAATATATGGGGGCATATATTCAAGGGAAACTTTTATATGGGAGGACCTCTGGTTCAACAGGTAAATGCTCGGAAGTGTATTGGGATAGGATTCAAGAACAGAAATCTCTTTTTAAACTATGGTATTATCGAAAAAAGTACTATGGAATTACTCCGAGAGATAAATTATGTTATTTTTACCCAGCAGATGAGGGTTCGGATCAGGTATTTATGGATGAACGAAAATTGGCAATCTCAAAGGACTTAGTTGTGCAGGAAAAGATTTCCCTAATTTTGAAGTATTTATCCGACTTTGAGCCGGATTGGATGATATTGCAACCTAGTTTTGCGGCAATTCTATGTAAGTATTCTTCTGAAATTCCGAAAAAAGTGATTGAAAAAATAAAATATATTGAAATGACGGGAGAATATTTATCTAATAGTTTAAAGGAAAAGGTTAGAGGCATTTTCTCATGCGATATAGCAAATCAATATGGGAGTAAAGAAGTAAATTCTATTGCATATGAGTGCCCTCAAGGAAATATGCATGTCATGTCAGATAATGTTTATATTGAAATTCTAGGTGGAAAAGAACAGGGAGATATATGTGTTACATCTTTGCAAAACAAGGTGATGCCATTCATACGGTATAATATGGAGGATAAAGGAAGTTTGTGTGTCAATCATCTTTGCGGGTGTGGAAATCCATGTGCAATATTGGAACTTATTGCAGGAAGAAGTGATGATTTTATTAAGGGAAAAGACGGGACTCGTATACATGCATATGCGGTTTTATCTATTTTTCATCATGTCAATGCAATTACTGATGGAGGGATTTTGCAATATCAAATAATACAGAAAGAACAAACTCTCTTTCAAATATATTTGGTTTTGGATGAAATAGAGATGAGAGAGGAGATTGAATATTTGCTGAAAATCAGGTTAAAGGAGAGATTTTCTGATATGCGTTTTGATTTTCATATATATTCTCATTTGTTTCCGAATAAAAATACAGGAAAAATAGCTTGTTTCATTTGTGAGTGTTGATTTATAGTAATATTTCTATATTAGAAAACAAAATGGAGGAGGAGAGCCACGATGATCGATTGGGAAGATTTCAGGGAAATTGTCTGGAATAATATAGAAAAACAAGAATTATTTCAAAAAGAAAAGATTCTTCCAGAGACAAATCTCATGGAGGATTTGCAGTTTGACTCTGTAGCAATGATTACATTATTTTCAGATATAGAAGAAAAATGGGGGATAGACTTTACGGATTTAGAGGATTTTGGGGATCGGTTTGACGTGTGCGGGAAAATCTATGAGGGAATCCGGTTGTTAAGAGAGAAGGGGGATGGCGGATGAAATGAAATATATACATGACTGATTTTATAAATAGATATGGACATTATTTATTTGGTGATGGAAAGTTCATGGAAAGAATTATCACTTGATTGGAGGAAAACAAGATATGAGTAAGAGAAAGTTATCAATTTTTTTGTTATGTGTAATGTTTGCGTGGCATACAGCACAGATTCCGGCAGAGGCATTTGAAAAGGTAGTTTATTTCGAGGATGCAGAAAATCTATCAGAATTTATCAAGGATGAAGTGGAAACTCATGAAACGGATTTAAAGCCTGGCGTGGAGAGGGCATTAAATAAGCAAGAAGTTTTTGATGATGAGATTGCCAATTTTTCTGATGAGGAAATCAAACAATTGAATGCGAGCGAGAATATTTCGGTGTCTACAGGATATTTCGTGGTTTCTGATGATAAAATGAAAAGAGTAAATAGGAGCAAAGTGGATTGGCTGTATGAAAAAAAGAAGAAATCTTGGAAAAATCTTTTTGTCAAGAAGGCAAAGGCAGTTGATCCAGCAATCTATAAAGCATCAAGTCCAAAAACAGGATATTTAAAGGCGCAAATTATTGCTTATGAATACAAGACGAAGATTCATGTAATCGGGACAAATACATG
This sequence comes from Clostridiaceae bacterium, assembly GCA_910575435.1. Classification (GTDB taxonomy): domain Bacteria; phylum Bacillota; class Clostridia; order Lachnospirales; family Lachnospiraceae; genus Butyribacter. The sequence goes on from CAJTGI010000012.1 coordinate 92,986, forward strand.
GTTGAAACAACCCAAGAATCGGTTTTTAGATTTTTATGGTCTTAGTATTAGCGATTCCAAACCAACTTTTAATCTCAAAACGCAGAAAGCAACATATACATATACTTATAAGGATGAATATGCGGTGGGAAATCAGGTGACTTCAAGAGAATACATTGCAAAAACCATAGATTTATCCTCTAAGTATTTAAAGTTATTGTCTGAATTGGGGTCTGCCAGCCCGGTGGCAATAGGAGCGAGAGTTAATCTGAAAAACGAGTTTTTTGAGGGGACGGGAAATATGACCCATACGAAAACAGTTACCAGTCAAGTGTGCATTATAAGCGCAGATGTATTAAAAAGAGATAGCCGACATGTTGATTTTACCAGTTTTTATCTGCATGGCAAAAAGAAATATTCTGGAAGTGATTTATCCTATAATCTTTCAGTAGGCGTGAAGGGTGAGGTTAGTTTCGGGATAACATATACGCCAAATAGTAGGCAGGTAACTTCAGAATGGACGCCGCAAACGAATGTGGTATTGCAATTAAATTCATACTGTTATTAGTCTGGCAGATATCGATATTTTAACATGAATCATTCATTAAATATAGATGAAAATTTTTTGAAAGGAGATAGCTGGTGAGAAAGTCAATTTGTTTTTTGGGGGGGATTCTTGTTGCCATAGTGTTATTTTTTGGCGCTTCCTTTCTGATGGAAAGGGTAAATGCCTCCGAGGACGAAATAGAAGATTGCCCCCATGGCAAAATCTTCGCACAGATGAATCGGCTGGTGGACAAGAAAAATAAGCCTGTCTACGAACGCTATGGAATACAGATGCAGATGACGGATTATATTGCGGGTGAGGGGAATTTTTATTGCATCCTTGCGGCCTGGTGCAAGGATGGAGAGAAGAAACAGCTTTGCCAGAAGGGGCAGAACATGATTCAGAAATCAGAAGAAGATGGTGTCGTTACTTTTTGGGATAATGTGGGTACGGGGAGGCATTCGGTCTATTATGAAGATGGAATTACTTATATTCTGTATTATCTGAATGATCAGAATGAGCCTAAAAATAGGGAGAAATTTCTTACTTTTTCCATGACTTATTCTAAAAATGGCGGAAATGTCCAAGACTCTTTACTGGCAGAAATTCCCATTGCCGCATGGCAGTATTTCGAGGAAAAGGGAAGCCTTTTGCGGAAGGAGAAGGGTTATGCGGTATATCGTCAGAGGGATGGGAGTTATCTGGTGCTGCGGGGGATGATGAGCATGCATCTGACGCAGACGGGGATGCTTGTCAGATATCCGGATGAGAGATGCGAGGAGGTGGAAAATGAATTTTTCTATCAGAAAAAGATGGACAAAAGGAAAATAGAAATATCGCTGAACAGTTGCAAGAATAGAATCCATGGGGCATGGGAGTCGATGCATAAACAAGGTGATAGGCAAAATATTATATTGCAAAGAAATGTATGGTCATCGGATACATTGATTCCTTTGGGAGAGGTGGAGAGCCTGTTTGTCGATGGGGAAGAGATGCGAATACAATGAAGGAATTAGATTTTTATTTAACTGAGGAAAATATGGGTGCGCAATATCATCAATATCTTTTTGGCATATTGCTCACGAACCCTAAAAATAAAGCATTTATATACAATAATTATATGGGAATGCTGGTTAAGCATTATGATCACAGCCATGTAGATTTTGCTTTTGATGGAATTTATTCCTGCAGGGAGAATATGGTGCGTCAATTTGCGGTTCGTGGGCCAGTATCTGATTTGCACGGGATGATACGAAATTGCATTGACAATCAAGCGTATGTCATCATTAACGTAAATGAGGAATATTTATCAAAAAGGCAGGCATCTCATCAACATTATTTTCGTCATGACTTGCTAATATTCGGCTATGATGAGAGGAAGAAGACGTATCGCACGGTGGGTTTTGATGAACAATTCAATTATGGCATCACGGATTATTTATGGAGTGAAGTGGAACTGGCCTATGGAACAATGCAAAATGAATGGGATTATGAATTTTTTGCCTTTTCTGTCGTAGATGCTTATGAAGAGTATTGCAATTTTTCTGGTATAAAAAATGAACTGCAAATGTATTTACAAGGAAAGAACCCTATTCGTACACAATTGGAGATATTTTTGAAGGGTGGGGGCGACAGTTCTTTCCTGAATGAAAGTTATAAAAATTATTATGGTATTCAAGCATATGATTATTTGATTGACAGGATTAAGGGAACGCATAGGCATTTTTTAAAAATTCCTTGTAACGAAGAATTGGGTGTGAATGATATTCGCTCAATCAATGCTCTTTGCGGCCATATTAAGATTGTCGAACATATGGTAAGGGATGTATGTGGTGAAACGGAATTGCTACAGAGCGTAAAGAATCATGAAAAGTTTGCCTATGCGGGGAAATTGCTGTTTATGAATTATTTACGATTTCCAGATAGAAGAAACGGGAAAAAAATTATGAATCATTTGCGGAAGCAAAAGGAGATAGAAAAAGTTGTGATTGGTGATGTAATAGATGCAATGTCACGTTTATAGAGCAATTTATGACAGTGGTTTATGAACATAAATTACATATATTAGTAAGAATGATATAAATTTGTCGATATAACAACTTTTGCTGGATGTAGACACCTCTTTATGTTAATATGGTATTGGAACAATAATTAACATGAGAGAGGTGTTTTTTTCGTGGGAAAATGTATGACCGAACTGGTAGATCAGCTGGCAGTCTCAGGCAACCTTGCAGGGGACGCATTCGGAGAACTGCTGCGGTATCGCAATGCTGAGACAATGGAATATTTGTTTGAGCAGGCCAGGGCGACAAGACGGCAGGTAAAGAAAGACGTGCTTCAAATCTGGGGAAGGGTTCCTATCAGCAATTACTGCAAGAATAATTGCAAGATGTGCGGGCTGCGGCGGGAGAACCAGTTTGTGAAGAGATATCGGATGGACACCCAGGGAATTATCGAGTGCTGTCAGTATTTTGCGGGAAATGGCGTGCAGACCTTCCTGCTGGAGAGCGGGGAGGACGTGTTTTTCACGGAGGCATACATGTCGGAGGTCCTGACGGAACTTAGGAAGCATTTTCCCAAGAGTAAAATTATTCTCTCCCTGGGGGAGAAAAACCGGGATTTCTATTTGAAAATGAAGAAAATCGGGGCATATGGTGCGTTGCTTCACCATGGCACTGCCAATTCCATGCATTTTAAGAAGATTTTTCCTGCAAATATGTCTCCCCTTCTGAAGAAACAGAGGCTTTGGCAACTGAAAGAATTGGGCTATCATGCGGGAAGCGGATTTTTGGTAGGAATGCCCTATCAAACCATCGAACATGTGCTGGAGGACGTGTGGCTCTTAAAGGAATTTGAGGCATCCATTGTGGAGGTAGGAGCATATATCCCTACGCCGAGGACGCCTTTGGAAAATCAGCGCAGCGGAAATGGGGAGATGACGCTGTATATTCTGGCGGCATTGCGGCTGATGCTGCCGGATGCTATGATTTTGGCCAGCCCAACGCTGGACTGCGTATTGAAGGATGGAAGGGTGCGTTGCTTTGATGCTGGAGCGGATGTTCTTCTGATGGACTTGCCAGACGAGGAACTCCTCAACCGATACGGGGCATATCAGAGAAAGAACGGCAGACTGTATCTGCCGGGGGATAATATCGAGAAACTGACGGGACAACTGAAAGAAAGGGGGCTATTTCAGTAAGTAATTGTTAATAAATGAAGTTATAGTTCCTAGGGAGCCGAATGAAAAAATCATTGCCAATGCATTGATTGTAAAAATGAAAAGGAGAATACTGTGGATATTAGGATACTTATCTGGGATACCGATGTAGTGTGGACGGAGGCATTTAAGAAAGTATTAGGGTCGGGCAATATGAATTGTCATGAAGTAGATACGCTGGAGGAGTATAAGAGACTGGCGTATACTAGCAGATATTCAGCCTGCGTGCTAGGGATGGGAACGCTAAAGGAACGGGTGGCAGAATCTGTGGGCGAGGAGGATCCGAAGGAATTCTGGGAGAATGTTTGGATGAGGCTCAATAATTTTTGCTGGCTCAGCCCTGTGCCCGTGATATTGATGACGGAGAAGCAGGACGATGAGGAGGAAATTAAGGCATTGCGCAATGGGGTGTCAGATTACATTGCAAAAGAGAGGCATTTCGAGGTATGCTTAGCCAGAATACAGACGCTTATTAAACTGTGGGATTCCCCGGCCAGCAGGAATGAGCCCTTTACTTTGGACAAGACGGGGCATCAGCTGATTGTAGGGGAACGCAGGATTGGGCTGACCAGCCGGGAGTACGGGGTGCTTTCCTATCTCTATGCGAATTTTAACCGGGCCGTGAATCGGGAAACTCTTCTGGAACAGGTGTGGAATATTAGCGGAAGGGAAAATAAGAGAGTGGTGGATACCGTTGTCAAGCAGTTGCGAGGCAAACTGACCACCACTCCCTATGAAATCCGTTCCGTGTACAAACTGGGATACCAGTTGCAGAAAAAGGAAATTATAAAGTACAATTCCCCACCGTCCGAGGAAATGGAAGAACATCCCTGATGTTTTCCATGCCGGTGAGGTACATGACGCAGCGCTCGAAGCCCAGGCCAAAGCCGGCATGGGCGGCGCTGCCATATTTTCTCAAATCTAGATAAAATGCATAATCATCCGGGTTCAGCCCGGATTCTTTCATGCGCTCAAGCAGCGTGTCGTAATGATCTTCCCGCTGGCTTCCGCCGATAATTTCGCCGATGCCAGGTACCAGGCAGTCCATGGCTGCCACGGTCTTTCCGTCGGGATTCAATTTCATGTAAAAAGCCTTGATTTCTTTTGGATAGTCTGTGACAAATACCGGACGTTGAAAAAGTTTCTCTGTCAGGTATCGCTCATGCTCAGTCTGCAAATCACAGCCCCAGGATACCGGGTACTGGAAGTCATCATTGTGCTTTTCTAATAATCCTATGGCTTCCGTGTAGGTCACATGGCCAAACTCTGAGTGAAGCACATGGTTCAGACGCTCCAGCAATCCCTTGTCGATAAATTGGTTGAAAAAAGCAAGTTCATCCTTTCCTTCTTTCATCACATAGGATATGATGTATTTCAACATTTCTTCTGCCATATCCATATCGTCCTGCAGGTCGGCAAAGGCCATTTCCGGCTCGATCATCCAGAACTCCGCGGCGTGGCGGGTGGTATTGGAATTCTCTGCGCGGAAAGTTGGGCCGAAGGTGTAAATATTCTGAAATGCCATGGCATAGGCTTCCCCATTCAGCTGTCCGCTGACTGTCAAGTTTACTGGCTTGCCAAAAAAGTCTTCTTTATAGTCAATTCCATCTTTCTCTGTTCTGGGAGGCTGTGCCAAATCTAACGTAGTCACCTGAAACATTTCTCCTGCGCCTTCGCAGTCGCTGCCTGTAATAATGGGCGTATGCACATAGACAAAGTCCCGCTCCTGAAAAAACTGATGAATTGCATAGGCGATGAGCGATCGCATCCGAAATACCGCCTGAAAGGTATTGGTGCGGGGGCGTAAGTGGGGAAGCGTCCGAAGATACTCCATGGTATGTCTCTTTTTCTGCAGGGGGTAGTCCGGGGTGGAACTGCCCTCCACAGAGATGGCACAAGCCTGGATTTCAAAGGGTTGCTTCGCCTGGGGCGTGGCCACCAGCGTGCCGGTGACGGTCAATGCCGCTCCGATATTGCATTTGGCAATATCGGTAAAATTGTCTAAATGCTCATCAAATACAATCTGCAGCTGGGGAAAGCAGGTGCCGTCTTGCAGGGAGATAAAGCCGAAAGACTTGGAGTCCCTCAGGCTTCGGATCCATCCGCAGACGGTGACTTCCGTCCCCAAGTATTTTTCTGTCTCTTGAAATAAAGAACTTATGTGCGTATGCTTCATCGGTTCAATACCATGCCTTTCTGATGTTGCTATTCCCGTAGGTCATCACATAGAAGGATGAATAACGATGAATAGTACAATCTGATACTGTTAAATGCAAAAATAGTATGTATGTATTGTACCGTGCTTATGCTGATTTGTCGAGATGTTCTTTATTTAAATTTACCTGTGGTGCTGCATTCGAGATTCAGATATTGTTCTATGATTCTTACAGGCTTTGTTGCTAAAAAGGATTTATACAAGTTTGCTTTTACATAAGCAGTGGCGATATTGCCGGCTTTGCTGGCCCTCTTATTGGTAAGTTTCCATAGATAAGAATTTGATTTGCAGGTTGCTACGGATTTCGTGCATTGAGCATAGCCATGACCGTATGTAAATGTACCCGTCACTTTAAGGTACCATATGACTTCATTATATTTGTTATAATATTTCTTGGTTTTAGATTTTGTCACGGTAGTGGGTTCTGAATATAGAGAAATTCCGAATGTATTAGTTTGTGCTGGTTCCTCCGTAATTGTTGTTACAAGATAATCTCCATTTTCAAGATATTCAATCTCTACATTGTCTTGATCTTGCGCATGGACAGTGCGTGTGTGGACGGTTTGCGTTACAACGCTAAATAAAAGTACCAAAACGACTATTATGTGTAGTTTTTTTTTCATGAAAATTTTTTCCCTTCTATTATTTACTTATTCAATTGTTATTTCTTGATATACGGGTAATGCGTCAACGATATCATAGTATATTTTATAGTTTACTCCTAGATAGATAACAGCGACAATTAATACAGCAATCAGCAATGTCAACAGACTGGTTCGTATGCATTTCGTCGTCCGCAGCCTCTTGATTAGGTAAGCGGTATCTACGCCATCATAGTAATCGTTGATTATTTCGGTGGGATCTCCCATCCTATTGTGCAATTCTTCATAACTAATTTCAGGCTTGTTTTCATTGAGTTCAGATATTTTCTCTTCGTAGGTTTTTAACAGACGCTTCTCGTACTTCCCCCTCGATGGGATGATTGTCCTGATTTCCTTATAATACTTTCTGGAGTCCTTATTGATCTTCATTAGTTCCCTCCATCATTGAAAAATCATGCTTTAAAATATATTCGATGCTTTCGGCAGTCGCGTAATACTCTGATGTCAGATGCTTTAAACGTTCCTCGCCTGCAGCCTCGATATGATAATAAACCTTCACCATCCTCCTTCCTGTTTGTTTTTTGTAATCAGAAATATAGTGATTATCAATCATCCTATAAAAGGCCGGGTATAATGAACCTTCTGGAAATGTGAGTTTGCCTTCTGTCAGTTTTGTGATCATCTGTGAGATTTCATATGCATAGCAGTCACCCCGGTTTTTCAGAATATGCAATATTAGCATTTCACATGATCCGCTTTTAAAACTATTTCTTAGTGCCATGGTCGTGTCCTCCATTCCTACTATGTTTACTTATAACACAAAATAAGAAGAAAGTAAACACTTAGATAATCTAAACCATAGTTTTTCTAAAACATTGTTGACAAAATAATTTAAATATACTAATATAGTAATTGCAGATGAAACAGGGAAATCTTTTGAAAAAGGGGAGTACGTATGTTTTGAGGGTTAGATAGCCGGGGATATCTTGCAGGGATATTTTCCGGCTTTTATGGTGTGTTAGAGGGATGGGGCAAAGGTTTTAGCAGAAGGAGGCGGTGCTTTTCAAGAAGTTGAATGATGTCGATAAATGCAGGCATTTTCAGGCCTTAGGATAATTGACAGGGTATAGGATATGAATTACGCTGTTTGGGAAAGGGTTAGTATTCACAGTAACAAGTAATGACGTTGTTTTGCAGATTTATAATTATGATGGAATAGATATGAGCATGAAAAAGAAAGAAGAAGGATTTATTCAGAAAGAAAAGTTTATGATAACGGATGATCAATTAATTAGTCTGGGAACTCAGTATATCTGGAACGAGTGGAAAACTAAAGAACTGCCTGATTTTTCTCCTTTGGCAGATGAAATCCCGGGAGAAAAACAAAAGGAAAGAGGAGTTTCCATGGAAAACGTCAATTTGCACTTCGTATTCAATGCATTGAATAATATCAAATGCGCAGTTATGTTGCAGGAAGAGAATGCATCGACTTTGATTGACGATTTTTCTAAATATCTTAGGTATGTCTTCTGCTATAGCGGGAGGAAGACGCTGGTGCCGGCAGGGAAGGTGTTTGACTATCTGCTGTGTTACGGCAATCTTCAGGAGGCTCGGTTTGAGAAACTGCAATTTGAATATTGCATTGGAACGACGGATTTTTCCATGCCGCCATTTTATATGGAAGAAATCATCTCTGTTGTTGTGAAAGAATTTGTAATGGAAAAAACCTGTGATGGGTATTTGATTTTGGAGACAGAGGAGGAGGCAAATCAATATGTTCTGACGATTCAAACTTTATCGGGCAGATATTCTAATGAGAAATGGGAAAATTTAATGGGGACGAATGGCAAATTGTCTGAGATTCTTAAAAAAGGAGAACTGCATGGCTATGCAGCGTTTGCGGAAATGCCTGAAAGCGGCGGAGTACGCATCCGAATAGCAATTCCTCGCCAAAAGTGACACGGTACTAATGGTAGAAAGGGAAGCGTGAGATGAAGACGATTATGGTGGATAATGAAGTAAATGCGATCAAAATATTTGAGACCTATGCCAAAGATATGCCAGAAGTGGAATTGATGGGAGAATTTACAGATGGAATGGAAGCCGCCGTATTTGTAAAAGAGAATCCGGTGGACCTCGCAGTGCTGGACGTGGAAATGGAGGGCGTGGATGGCATTGCGCTGGGGAAAATGCTAAAACTGCTTTATCCTGATATTTTGCTGATTTACATCACGGGACACGAGGATTATGCCATGGATGCCTTTCGGCTGCATGCGGCCGCTTACCTATTAAAGCCTTACACCAGGGATCAACTGTGCTATGAAATTGAGACTGCCAAATTATTGTCGCGGAGAGTCAGAAAGGGGATTTTCGTCAAAACCTTCGGACATTTTGACGTATTTGTCAATGGTCGGCCTATTATGTTTCGCAGCGGGAAGGCCAAAGAATTAATGGCATTCTTGGTGGACAGGCAGGGTGGAACGGTGAGCACAGACCAGATTATCTGCGCTCTTTGGGAGAATAGGCCGAATGATGAGGCTACGCAGAATCTGTGCAGCAAAGTGTGCAAAGCCCTGGGAAGTGAATTGCGGGAGAATGGAGCGGATAATATATTTATCTCGAAAAGGGGCGTGAAGCGGGTGGATACGGAGAAATTCAGTTGTGATTTATATGATTTGCTGGCGGACGACGAGAAGGCAAAGAAAAATTTCGTGGGAGACTATATGCTGGACTACAGTTGGGCGGAAGAGAGGATGGGGCTGCTGGGCAAATATCTTTCTGACTAGCGCAAATTGCAATTAGAAGAATCTGTTGCCCATTGAATTTCTTCATGAATCTTTTCAAAGTCGAACTTTTTCGATAAATTGCAGCTGCCCTGGTGCTGTTTTCGACAAATTTTATGGCAATGGACATGCTACACTTTCTTTGGATTATAGGATTAAAAGGAAGGTGGATTGATTTGTCTATGGAAAATAATGATTATTTGAATGAGGAGCGATTTTACGTTTTTGATAAATTTCCGGAAAATATCAAGCAGATCGGGGAGCAGCCGGAAGGGAACCGGGTATATGTGGAAGATTACGTGGTGACGTATATGCATCGCATATTCAGGGAGAAGGCGGAGAATTCTCTCGTTGTGTTTGTGGGTAAAAAGGGGGAAGGGGCGGCCCAGGGTTGCATCTTTCTGTACGGAGCCATAGAAGTAGAGATGGACTTGCTCCTGTGGAGAGAGCAATTTACGGCCCAGGTGTGGGACGAGATTCATGAGCAGGTGCATCAGTATTTTTCCGGGGGAGAAGTGCTGGGATGGGGCTGTGGCGTGAATATTGGGAACAGCCAGATTAAGAAGGCGGTTGCAGGCATTCAGCGGAAGCATTTTTCCAGGGAGGGGCAGATACTCTTCTATTGGGATTACAGCGAAGAGGAGGAGAGCATCTGCCGCTGGGATCATGGTGGCGTCCAGTCTGTCCCAGGCTATCTGATATACTATGGAAAGAATCCCAAGATGCAAGAGTATATGCTGCGAGGAAAAGAGAAGGAAAGCTTTGAGGCTGGATACAAGGACACCGTGATGGAGAGCGTTCGCACGGTCATCCAGAAGAAGGAGCGTTTAAAGCCAGAGAAGAAGCCGGCTTTTTATGCGGCGGGAGGAATGCTTCTGGCATTGGCGCTGGTGGGGGGATGGCTATTGGTACAGAGCAGCAGGAAGATAGAGGACCTGGAGTCGGCGATTATGACTTTGTCCCAGGAGCCTTTGGACAAGCCATCCGCAACCCGGGGTAAAGGGAAAAAGGATACAGAGGCTCCGTCAGCCACAGGGGAATTTGCGGACTTTGAAAAGAAGTCTCTGGATATTAAATCTTCGGCCGCCCCCCCGTCAAAAGCCACCCAGAAACCGCCTGCGGTTCAAAAGCCATCCGTGTCTCGAAAGCCATCAGCTACCCGGAAGCCATCGGTTTCTGAAAAGCCGGCTGCCACGAAAAAGCCGTCTGCGACCTCGAAGCCATCTGTCTCTCAAAAGCCGCCAACGCCACAAAGTTCTCCAGGAGGAAATGCTGGAGGGAAAAATAACAGTCCGGCCAGGGCTAGCTTTGCCCCGGGGGGATCTGGCACATCCCAGGGCAACAGCTACGTGGTGCAGAAGGGGGATACTCTGAGTCAGATTGTTTGGAGGCAGTACCATACCATGGCATATATGGAGCGGATTAAGAAGGTGAATAATATTCAGAATGAACATGAAATCCAGATAGGTCAGCGGATCATCTTGCCCCTCTATAAGAAATAGTGTATGATAAATAAGGCAAATTCGATGGAGAAACGGAATGCTGGTCACGAAGTGAGCAGTTGCGATGAGATCTCGCAGGGAGAGATGGAGAGAGATGGATAGTTTTATTGGGCGGTCAGTTGACGTGGTGGCAGTGCAGGAGCGGCATAAAAGAAAAATGGTGGTAGCGGCTGCCGTGGTGGTGGCGGTAATCTTGTGTGCGCTGCTAGCCTTTGCAGGGTATCATTGGTTCATGAACAGGGAATATTCCGCATATGATGTGAAAAATTCCGTTTCTGTAAAAAATGGGGCCTCTCTTAAATATGCTGCCTATCAGGGGGGAGTCATTCGGTATGACAGAGATGGGGTTACGGCAGTGAGCGGCAAGGGAGAGCCCGTATGGAGCGGCAGTTATGATATGGCCAGCCCCAGGCTTGATATATGCGGTGAGAGTGCCGTGGTAGCAGATATCGGCGGAAAGAGTCTTTACATATACAAAGGGGGAGATACTGGCGTAGACTTTTCGGTGGACTATCCCATCGTGCAGGCATGCGTTTCTAATCAGGGCGTGGTGGCAGTACTGATGGAGGAGGCTGCCTCCAACACGATTGCGCTATATAATCCTTTTGACAAATCTGGCAAGCTGCTGGTGGAGATTCCTACTAATGTGGAGGATGGATATCCGGTGAGCCTGGATTTGTCCCCCGACGGAACCAGCGTGGTGGCATCTTATCTCTGCGTCACGACCGGGGCGGTGCAGAGCCGGGTGGCATTCTATAATTTCTCCGAGGTAGGGAAGAATAGGAATACCATGGTGGGGGCGCGGAATTACAATGATACGCTGATTTCCGAGGTGCGTTTTCTGGACGAGGATCACGCCTGCCTTTTTGGAGAGAAGGGATTTTATCTCTGGGAAAATATGAAAAAGCCGGAATTAATTCGGAAGAGGGAGTTTGACCGGGAAATCAAGGGCGCATTTTCTGATGAGGAACATGTATGCGTCATGCTGAAGAAGAATGAGGAGCAGAATGATTTGATCCTGTATGACAGGAAGGGGGAGGAGGTGCAGTCCGTCACTGTAGACAGTGCCCTTTCCCATGGGCAGGTGAAGGGTGACGAGGTTATTATAAATTCGGCAACCCACTGTGCGGTATATCGGATGAATGGGGTGAAGAAGTATGAGGGAGCGCTGAAAAGTGCGATTAGTTATATTTTTCCCGGCAAGGGAATGAACCGATTCATCCTCATCCAGGATTCGAAAATTAAATTTATCAAATTAAAATAAAAAATTCTTGACAAAATGTACACTGGGTAGTTATACTGATTGAGTGTGCATTTTTTTGTAAAAGTAAAGTTGAATAGGCGAGAATACATCATGCTTGCATGAGGGGATTCTTGCACGTTTGGCGCACCGCCGAAATGATGCAATAACATGAATAAGCAAGTATTGCTTATTTATATTTCCGATAGGACGGATTGCGAATGTAGGTGGCGATTGCGGAAGTGCGAAGCGCGGACAATCGACTTTTACGCAGAATGATGTTGTTGAAAGCAACAAAACACAGGTAGTTATTATAATCATAGGAGGTGAAATTAATGCCAACATTTAACCAGTTAGTAAGAAAGGGAAGAAAGGTTTCCACGAAGAAATCTAATTCTCCTGCGCTTCAGTACACTTACAACTCATTGAACAAGAAAGTTGTGTCACAGCATTCTCCACAGAAGCGTGGCGTTTGTACTGCAGTTCGTACAGCTACACCTAAGAAGCCTAATTCCGCTCTTAGAAAGACTGCCAGAGTACGTCTGTCTAACGGTATCGAGGTGACAAGCTATATTCCTGGAGAGGGACATAACCTGCAGGAGCATAGCGTAGTGCTCATCCGCGGCGGAAGAGTAAAAGATCTGCCAGGTACCAGATATCATATTGTACGTGGTACGCTCGATACAGCAGGTGTTGCTAACAGAAAGCAGGGCCGTTCTAAGTATGGGGCAAAGAAGCCTAAAAAGTAAGGTTCACTAATTGGGGGAAGTGCCGGATTAATTTTACCAATTAACCTGGTGCGGACACTATATTTGTGAGTACCGATGAATTAATGAAAAGATTCCACTGGGAATGCAGCGTGGGCTGTGAGTGGAATCAATCAATGTTAAGGAGGGAAGTAACGTGCCACGTAAAGGTCATATTCAGAAAAGAGATGTATTAGCAGATCCTGTCTATAAGAACAAAATCGTGACAAAGCTGATTAACAATATCATGCTTGATGGCAAGAAGGGCGTTGCCCAGAAGATTGTTTACGGCGCATTCGAGCAGGTGGCAGAGAAGACTGGAAAGGACGCTGTGGAAGTGTTCGAGGATGCAATGAACAACATTATGCCCCAGTTGGAAGTCAAGGCTAGGCGTATCGGCGGAGCGACCTATCAGGTGCCCATCGAGGTTCGCCCTGACAGGAGACAGGCTTTGGCTCTTCGCTGGCTGACGATGTTTTCCCGCAAGAGAGGCGAGAAGACGATGAAGGAAAGGCTTGCGAATGAGATTTTAGATGCTGCGAATAATACTGGTGCAGCTGTGAAGAGAAAAGAAGATATGCACAAGATGGCAGAAGCAAATAAGGCATTTGCGCACTACCGCTGGTAGTATATAGTAGGAGGTAAGAATCTTGGCTGGAAGAGAATATCCACTTGATAGAACAAGGAACATTGGTATTATGGCGCATATTGATGCGGGTAAGACGACGCTTACCGAGCGTATCTTATATTATACCGGTGTGAACTACAAGATTGGTGAGACTCATGACGGCGCATCTACAATGGACTGGATGGAGCAGGAGAAGGAGAGAGGTATCACCATCACTTCTGCAGCCACTACCTGCCATTGGACGCTGGAGGATCATCACAAGAAGAAAGATGGTGCGTTGGAGCATCGTGTCAACATTATCGACACGCCTGGCCACGTGGACTTTACTGTAGAGGTAGAGCGTTCCCTGCGTGTCCTTGATGGCGCGGTTGGCGTCTTTGACGCAAAGGCCGGCGTGGAGCCGCAGTCAGAGAACGTATGGCGCCAGGCTGACACCTACAATGTACCCCGTATGGCATTCATCAATAAGATGGATAAGATGGGTGCGGACTTTTTCATGTCTGTTCAGACGATTATTGACCGTCTGGGCAAAAATGCCATTCCCGTGCAGATTCCTATCGGGAAAGAAGATGATTTCATCGGATTGGTAGATCTGTTCGAGATGGAGGCATATTACTATAAAGATGACAAGGGCGAGGATATTGAAATCACTGCGATTCCGGATGACTTGAAGGATGAGGCGGAGGAGTGGCACAATAACCTTGTGGAGAAGATTTGCGAGTTGGATGACGATTTGCTGGAGAAGTACCTTGAGGGCGAGGAGCCTTCCATCGATGAGATGAAGAAGGCGCTCCGCAAAGGAACGATTGCCTGCGAGGCGGTTCCGGTATACTGTGGATCTGCCTACAAGAATAAGGGCGTGCAGAAGATGCTTGACGGCGTGATCGAGTATATGCCGGCACCCACGGACATTCCGGATATCACCGGCGTGGACGAGGAGGGCAATGAGGTGACTAGAAAGTCATCTGATGAAGAGCCTTTCGCTGCACTGGCATTTAAGATCATGACAGACCCATTCGTGGGCAAGTTGGCATTTTTCCGCGTGTACTCCGGCACATTGAACTCCGGTTCTTATGTGCTGAATGCCACGAAGCAGAAAAAGGAGCGCGTAGGACGTATCGTTCAGATGCATGCCAACAGCCGAAGCGAGATTGACAAGGTGTACTCTGGAGATATCGCAGCCGCAGTAGGATTTAAGCTTACTGCCACAGGAGATACTATTTGTGACGAGCAGCATCCGGTTATTCTAGAGTCCATGGAATTCCCAGAGCCCGTAATCGAGTTGGCTATTGAGCCTAAGACTAAGAATGATCAGGGCAAGATGGGCGAGGCTCTTGCAAAACTCGCGGAGGAAGATCCTACTTTCCGTGCGCATACCAACAGCGAGACTGGCCAGACCATTATCGCCGGTATGGGCGAACTTCACCTGGAGGTCATTGTAGACCGTCTTCTCAGGGAGTTTAGCGTGGAGGCCAATGTAGGTGCTCCCCAGGTTGCTTACAAAGAGACCTTTACTACGCCGGTGGACGTGGACAGCAAGTATGCGAAGCAGTCCGGCGGACGTGGACAGTATGGACACTGCAAGGTCAAGTTCGAGCCTATGGATCCCAATGGCGAGGAGTCATTCCTGTTTGAGTCCACGGTAGTGGGCGGCGCGATTCCGAAGGAATATATTCCTGCAGTCGGCCAGGGTATCGAGGAAGCGGCAAAGGCAGGTATTCTGGGTGGATTCCCAGTGTTAGGCGTTCATGCTACGGTATGGGATGGCTCTTACCATGAGGTGGATTCATCAGAGATGGCGTTCCACATCGCAGGCTCTATGGCGTTCAAGGATGCCATGAAGAAGGGCAATGCCGTACTTCTTGAGCCGATTATGAAGGTGGAAGTTACCATGCCAGAGGAATATATGGGCGATGTCATTGGAAGCCTGAATGCAAAGCGTGGCCAGATTGAGGGAATGGATGACATCGGCGGCGGCAAGATTGTTCGTGCATTCGTGCCATTGGCTGAGATGTTTGGCTACTCTACAGAGCTTCGCTCTACGACCCAGGGTCGCGGCAATTACTCTATGTTCTTCGAGAAGTATGCTCAGGCGCCGAAGAACGTACAGGACAAAGTATTGGCAGCGAAAAATGGCTGATGATGCCGATAATGCTGGCAGAGGTCCTGCGGACAAAGTATTGGCAGCGAAAAATGACTGATCGTGTCATTATGCTGGCATAGGCCAAAAAAAGTAAGGAGTTCGGGGTATTATTGTGGAAAAGCACTTGAAAAATCTTTTGATTTGCAATATAATAATGCCCATAGTGTTTCATATTTGGAAAGTTTTAGGCGATTGCCTAGTTTAAAGGAGGATTATTAAAAATGGCTAAAGAAAAGTTTGAGAGAACTAAACCCCATTGTAACATTGGTACCATTGGTCACGTAGATCATGGTAAGACAACTTTGACGGCTGCTATCACCAAGACTCTTTCTGAGAGAGTTGCTGGTAATGCGGCAGTAGATTTTGAGAATATCGACAAGGCTCCGGAAGAGAGAGAGCGTGGTATCACAATTTCTACAGCACACGTTGAGTATGAGACTGAGAAGAGACATTACGCTCATGTGGACTGCCCAGGCCATGCGGATTATGTAAAGAACATGATTACTGGTGCTGCTCAGATGGACGGCGCTATCCTTGTGGTAGCTGCTACTGACGGCGTTATGGCTCAGACAAAGGAGCATATCCTTCTCTCTCGTCAGGTAAACGTGCCTTATATCGTAGTGTTCCTTAACAAGTGCGATATGGTTGACGATGAAGAGCTGATTGAATTGGTAGAGATGGAAGTAACCGAGAACCTTGAGGAGTATGGTTTCGAGGGATGCCCGATTATCAAGGGTTCCGCTCTGAAGGCTCTTGAGGATCCCAGCAGCGAGTGGGGAGACAAGATCATGGAGCTTATGGACAAAGTGGATGAGTTCATTCCGGATCCTAAGCGTGCAACTGACCAGCCATTCCTGATGCCGATCGAGGACATCTTCACCATTACTGGCCGTGGTACTGTTGCTACTGGTAGAGTAGAGCGTGGCGTGCTTCATGTAAATGAGGAAGTTGAGATCGTTGGTATCAAGGACGAGACTACAAAGACTACTGTAACTGGTATCGAGATGTTCCGCAAGCTTCTTGACGAGGCACAGGCTGGCGATAACATTGGTGCCCTTCTTCGTGGTATCAAGAGAGAGGACATTGAGCGTGGCCAGGTATTGACTGCACCGGGTACTGTTACATGCCACAAGAAGTTTACCGCTCAGGTATACGTTCTGACAAAGGACGAGGGTGGACGTCATACACCTTTCTTCAATAACTATCGTCCTCAGTTCTACTTCAGAACAACTGATGTGACTGGTGTCTGCAACCTTCCCGACGGTACAGAGATGTGCATGCCTGGCGATAATGTAGAGATGACAATCGAGTTGATTCATCCGATCGCTATGGAAGAGGGTCTGAACTTCGCTATCCGTGAGGGTGGCCGTACAGTTGGATCTGGCGTGGTTGCTAAGATTATCGAGTAATCTTTAGATTAGAACCGAATAAGTAAAATAAGCACCGCAATCCTTTGAGAAATCGAGGGGTTGCGGTTTTTTAATGCCCAAAAATAATAGCGAACAAAAGGAAAAGCCACTTGCCGGAATTTCATTGAAAATGGCTTGTGGCTCTAAAATGGCTCTATTTTTATTTGCTGTTACTCTGATTTTTCTTAAATTGCCGCTCCAAATGTTCATTTCGGAGTTTCATTCTTGTAGCATTGTCTATATCTTCATACACTTTCTTTGTCACTGGCAAGGAGGAGTAATCAGCAATTTTCTGTTTTTTCCATATATCAAACATATCCTTTGGCGTAAAGTAGGATTTCCAAAGGACACGCTTATAAACTGATAAGAGAATTAAATGAAGAATTACAGGGCAAAGGCTATCTTGTTGTTGCCGGGAAAGTGCCAAAGGCATTTTGGGAAACAAAGTTTAATGGTTACAATCAGCCGAACCAAACCGCATGAAAGGGGGATAAGGAATGTCTGCTTCAAGAGATGAAAAGACCGGGAAATGGACTGCTCAATGCTATTACGAAAACTGGAAAGGGGAGAAGAAGCATAAAAAGAAGCGTGGTTTTGTCACAAAAAAGGAAGCGTTAGAGTGGGAAAGAGAATTTCTGAAAAGTACATCTGCCAATATGGAGGGAGTGCGGGGGCAGTTGGAGCGTATGAAAGAGTTATGCAAGGAGCGTAATAATCTGTATGAGAAGCAGAATGATTTGAAAGGACAAAAGTAGAAGATTGAAAAAGCGTTAGAGCGATAGAAAGTAGGGCATGGCGGTCGCCATGCTCTTTATTTTATGGTGGCAAGTGAGGGGTGAAAGTGGTATAATCAAAAAAATTGGAATTTGAAAACCACGATTTTATAAGTGGTTATCGCTCCTCGTAGGTTATCAATAAAATCCTCCGAAAGCCTTGAAAACAAAGGATTTATCGCAATGTGTCCGCCTTATCCTTTTATACGGTTTCACACATTTTTACCCTTGCCCCAATTGCTCATAAGGGCAAAAGCAAGGGCAAGAAAATCTCATAACAAGATATAACAAAGTGTGGCAATCGGGGAACTGTGACATATGTGCGAATATATTATACTGGAGGATTTCAATATGGACAAGTACATCTATGATAAAAATAATGGACTTTGGTATGAACTGCAAGGAGATTACTATATTCCGTGTCTTACCTTACCAGCCGAAAAAGGAACGCCTATCGGGATATGGGGACAGCGGCATTTGCGCTGTCTGAAAGAGTATCACAGGGTCACATACACCAATTTGCTCACGAGCGGAAGTCTCAACGCTTACCTTGCTGACATAGATGAGCAAGCAAAGAATATGTTCTTTCGATTGGTAAAGGAATACGCCGACAGACAAGGTGTAACAGAGCAGTTGAAAGCCGATAAGCCGCTTGAATGGGTACAGAAAATGAACAATATCTGTAATGCTGTAGAGGAAGTTGTTAATACTGAACTAATTTACGCATAAGGCAAACTGTAACACTGAATTAGGGGCAAGGGCGCAAACATCTTGCCCCTAATATTAACTTATAGTTAAAAAAATCAATTTGAAGTTAACAACTGCTCAATTGTTTTTTAGTAAATACACAAGTATAATAAAGTCAACAAAAGCTTTTGTGCCATTCTCAATAAGGAGGCTTCTATTATGCCTATGAACTTAGTTATACAAGAAAGAAGAAAAGAATTAGGACTCACGCAGGAACAAGTTGCAGAATACCTCAATGTGTCTATTCCGGCAGTCAGTAAATGGGAAAAGGGAACAACCAGTCCAGATATTTCGCTTTTGGCTCCGTTAGCCCGATTGTTAAAAATTGACTTAAACGCCCTTTTTTGTTTTCACGAAGATATAACACAACAAGAAATTGGTTTGCTCAGCAAGGAGGTCGGAAAGATTTTTGGAGATAAAGGACTCGAAGAAGCGTTTGCAGCAGTAGGGGAAAAACTCCACGAATATCCTCACAATGAAAGACTCATGCATGTCCTTACACTTCAACTGGATGGACTTCTTTCCATATCAGACTTGACTGCAGATGAAATGCGCCCCTATGAGGAGCATATCCTTGAATGGTATCATCGACTTGTTAGAAGCACAGACATAAAAATAAGCAACAGCGCAAATTTTATGTTGGCAAGCAGATATCTTCGCAATGGACAATATGAAAAAGCTCAGGAAACATTAGACTTAATGCCTGACAGAAACGACATTATCGGCAGTATGGCTGATAAGTTTTGGTTGCAAGTTGAAATTGATAAACATCAAGGCAAATCAGAGAAAGCAGCGGAGGATTTACAGAGAGAATTGCATTTGGCTCTCAACAAGGTTCAGCTGCTACTCTACAAAATGATGAATATTGAGTTAGAGTGTGGCGAACTTCTCACTGCAAAAAAGATAGCAGACAAATCGGCTCAGATGGTCACGCTTTTTGAAATGTGGAAGTATAGCGCATTCACTGCGCCTTTGGAAATCGCCTTTGCGGAAAAAGACACCGATAAATGTATTTCTATTTTGAGAGAAATGCTTGCAGCAATGCGCGAACCATGGAATATGGATAAAACCTTATTATTTAATCGCATACCTGCACAAGCGACTCAACCAGAGCAAATGATTCCTGTAATCCTTTCTGCAATGGAAAAAGAACCTCTGTTGCAAAACTCCTCAGAGTTTCAAGAATTAATCACTGAGTATGAGAGATTCAAAGATAGGAAATAGACTGTATGATAATAAAATCAGACTGGATAATTTGCCCCATCTGCGGCAGAAAAACACACAATAAAATACGGGAAGATACCGTATTGATAAACTATCCTCTGTACTGCCCGAAATGCAGGCAGGAAACACTAATCAGCGCAAAGGATTTCCAGATAACCGTCATTCAAAAGCAGGAACACTAATCAAACTATGTAAGCCGCCGATTATGGGTAACACCATAGCGGCGGTTTTTCTGTGCCTATCGGCTGTCTCTGTCAAAGGATTTCTTTCTGCGTGGCTGCTGTCAACCCTATCGGCAACCGAAAGCTGAAAACCGTTACAGCCGACCATTTGCAGGCGTATATGGACTTCCTCAGCTTTGGCGGGACAAATCCCGACGGCACAACCGCAAAAGCACTCAGCAAAGGGTATCTGCGTTTATTCTCGGCAGTTCTGCAAGGAGCTTTCCGCTTTGCGGTATTCCCGAAAAGGCTGATTTCCTTTAATCCCATGCAGTATGTGGTATGGCGGGGCAAGAAAGAGGATTATGACCTGTTCTCGGACGAGGACGGGGAAACGACTTCCACGCCCACACTCAGCCATGAGCAGTATTTGAAGCTGGAGAAATTTCTGAAAAAGAAAGACAATCCCGCTTTGCTGCCCATTCAGATTGCTTACTACACGGGGCTTCGCATCGGCGAGGTCTGCGGCTTGACTTGGCAGGACATTAACCTTGACAAGCAGTATCTTACGGTACGCCGCAGTATTCGCTACAACGGGGCAAGGCACAAGACCGAGATTGGGGCGACAAAACGGAAGAAAGTCCGTACCGTGGACTTCTGCGATACGCTGGCGGCAATCCTCAGAGCAGCAAAAACCGAACAGCACAAAAACCGCTTTCAGTACGGGGAACTTTACAACCTCAACTACTATGTCGAGGTAAAGGAAAAAGACCGTACTTACTACGAGGTTTACAGCCTGCCGAGGACAGAAGAAACGCCCGAAGGCTACAAGGAAATATCCTTTGTCTGCCTCAGACCTGACGAAGCGTATGAATCGCCGAGTACGGTAGGGATTATGTGTAGGACAGCAAGCAAAAAGGTTGAAGGATTAGAGGATTTCCATTTCCATATGCTCCGCCACACATTTACAAGCAATCTGCTTTCCAACGGAGCAGCGCCAAAGGATGTGCAGGAGCTTCTCGGACACGCCGACGTCAGTACCACGATGAACATTTACGCTCACGCTACAAGGGAAGCGAAGCGCACTTCTGCAAGACTGCTGGATAAGGTAGTCGGCGGAGAATAAAAATTTGCCCTTGTTTCGGCTCGTAAGGGCAAAAACAAGGGCAGATACATAAGGCTGGAACACAAAACAGGCGAAACGCCTTGAAAATACGGCGTTTTTAGAGGGTTGAATAGATAAATTGGAATTATAGTTCACAAAGTATGGTCTTTATCAAAACGATAAGAATTATTTGGTTAATCATAAATATTTTATAGTTTAATAATCTCTAAAGTGATATAATTGTTATAGAAGCACTAGATTGTTACAGAATAAACAATGAGTTTTTTTGCTAGTTTCAAATATTGAAAAGGTTTCGGATTTTTGCGAAGATGTATTGAATAATTTTGAGAGAGTAGAAATGAGTGATTTATTTTATGCCCAAAGTTATTAAGTAAAGATCTGCGATATTGAATGCATTCCCATGATAAAAGCATATAATAAAGCAGAAATACAAATCTACTTTTCAAGAAAAGGCATCAGGAAGGGGATATCTAGAAACTCCCAGTGAATGTGTCTGCCATGGCTACAGATGTATATGACAGTAGTAAAGAAACCGTTAGGAGTTTGGAAAAGGGGAATGAAGGGCATCTGCTCACCCCGGAGGGGCTTACGGCTATTCCGGATCGAGCGTATGCTAATAATACAAAGATTACCCGAGTGGTAGTCGCTGATGGAGTGAAAACCATAGGCAGGGAAGCTTTTGCGGGGTGTGTGAATCTTCGATATATCTTTCTGCCTAAATGTGTAGAAAATCTGGGCAAGGATGTTTTTAAAGATTGCCCCCGGTGTTACAAAGATCCAGATGGTGTATTTGTATGTGCTGAAATAGGGATTTCCAGGAAAGTGCTTGACCAGCTGTATAACCAGGAATTGGAGATTCGAACTGCTGAAAGAGATGGTGAAGCCTCTTTTACGACACAAATGACGCTATATTCCATTGTGGGGAGACCGTGGGGATTTCCACTATTTAGATACACTGTCACGAAAAAGACAGATACGGTGCGGGAAGTGACGTTGAAGGATATTCAGGATACGGAAAAGTCTAGAAAAACCATCAGCATCCCTGATACGGTGACCATAGCAAGGAAGGTATACAGAGTCGTGGGCATTGAGAAGAATGCCTTCAAGGGGATGAAGAAGTTAAAGACCGTGACGGTGGGCAAGAATGTAAAGAAGATAGACAGCAACGCATTCAGGAATTGCAAGAAGCTGACCACTGTGAAAATCAAGTCAAAGAATTGTACCTTTTCCGGGAAGGGAATCTGGAAGGGGACGTCTAAGAAACTGACGGTGAAGGTGCCGAAGGGTTCCTTGAAGAAGATGCGGAAACGTTTGAAAAAAACCGGATTGAAGAAAAGCGGGGTAAAGGCATTGTAATAAGAACCTTGTCGAATGAAAGGGGGTGAGGCTTTCTGGAAAGCGATGGAATTTCATGAATGGGCATCATGATTCCGTTGCTTTGTAGGGGTTTTTATGAATGGTAACAGTCAATGATGCAGTATTCTAAAGAAGAAATGGAGGATGAATTATGAGAAAAAAAAGGAATCAGATGAAGGCATTTCTGCTGGTTTCATGTATGGCGGTGTCTTTTGTTATGGCAGATGGCAGCGTCAGCGGGGCAGAGAGTGGCGGTGCGAAGGCATTGCAGGCTATGGGAAATGCCAGTGAGAAGGCAGTAGCAGAGCAGGTGAAGGCCTTCCAGAAGGAGGATGCCCTCCAGCGGGATGCAAAAGATGCGTATGCTGAATTGATGGACGTGGTGGAGGAAAGTGCTGATGTGGAGAAACATTATGCCGGGGCTTACATTGATGATGACAATCAGTTAGTGGTGAATCTGACCACGTCTTCTGAGAAGGTTCAGGATATCGTGCAGGAGAAAACGGAATCTCAGGAGGTTGCGATTCAGGAGAAAAAATATACTTATGATGAACTGATGGGTGTACAACGAAAGATTGCAGATGCGATTGCGGGTACAAAATATATTGAGATTGTCTCTTCGGTTGGCGTAAGCCAAAAGGATAATGCAGTGGTGGTAAGAATGAGTGATCCATCATATGCTGATGATTTTCGTAAAGATATTTGTGATGATGAGTGTGTCCAAATTGGGATGGAACCATATAAAATAAGTCCTGATAAAACATATTTGAAGCCAGGCGGGTATATAGATAATCCTTCTTTTTCCTATTCTATTGGCTGGAGAGGGTGGCGCATTAATAATGCGGGAAATTATACGGAGGGGCTTGTGACTGCCGGTCATGGAAATAAAGTTGGAGAGAAAGCAAAAACTTTTGGTGGACACTTATTCGGAAAATTTGTAAAAAGAAGATTTGGTGGGAATTTAGATACAACTTTTGTACAGAGAACAAGCGATAGTTTTGATGTCTCTAATACGATAAAGTTTAGCGGAAGTTTGCTAAAAGCGGGATATTATGTTAGATCGGCTAATATATGCGAGGGGCAGAAGGTATATAAAGTGGGTATGACGACTGGACTCACAGAGGGTAAGGTTCTTAAAGTAAGCAATCCAGTGTATTATAGGGAATATGACGGTGCTCCATATACCTATTTCAATGATTTTGTGGAAGCAGATTATAATTCGGCTGGCGGAGATAGTGGTGGGTTGGTATATGCGGATGTAGGTGGAGCGTATAGAATCATGGGGAATAATGTATGCAGTACCACATCTGGTCCCAAAATATCAAACTTTGTGAAAGCTGACAATATCATCAATCAAATGGAAATATATCCATATTAAGAATGGGAGGTATTTTATGACAAGAAGAATTATATCATTTTTATTACTGTTGCTTTTGACATTTCAGTTCCAAGGACAGAGTGTTGTAGCAGAAGGAAATCCCGGGCAGAGTGCTGAAAAGCAAACTGTCAGGGACGTGGGCAGAGGCACGGATGGCTTTTTGGCTACCCCGGAGGGGGATGCGACTATTGCAAGCCGTGCGTATGCAAATAATGTGAAGATTGTTTCTGTCATTGTTGCGGATGGAGTGAAAACCATAGGAGACGAAGCCTTCGCAGGGTGTGTGAATCTTGAATATATCTTTTTGCCAAAAAGTGTGGAAAAACTGGGAAAAGATGTATTCAAAGAGTGCCCTCGCATATTTCAGGATAAAAAAGGGGTGTTGGTGTGTTGCGAAGTTGGGATTTCTAAAAATGTGCTAGATCAGTTATATGAACAAGAACTAGAAATTCGGACATCTGATAGGAATGAAAAGCCGATCTTTGCTTCGTATGCGACACGTTATCCCATAGTTGGAAAGCCATGGGCAGTTAAGTTCTTTAGATATACTGTTACAAAAAAAACAGATACAGTTCGGGAAGTGACTGTAATCAATGTGGATGAAAGTGAAAAGTCTAGAAAAACCATCAGCATCCCTGATACGGTGACCATATGCCGAAAGGTCTATAAAGTCGTGGGCGTTGAGAAGAATGCCTTCAAGGGAATGAAGAAGCTAAAGAAGGTCACGGTGGGTAAGAATGTAAAGAAGATTGACAGTAATGCATTCAGGAATTGCAAGAAGCTGACCACTGTGAAAATCAAGTCTAAGAATTGTACCTTTTCCGGGAAGGGAATGTGGAAGGGGACATCTAAGAAACTGACGGTGAAGGTGCCGAAGAGTTCTTTGAAGAAGATGCAGAAGCGTTTGAAGAAAACTGGGCTGAAGAAAAGTTCGGTAAAGGCATGGAAATAAAAGAATTTTTCTATGATAGGCTGGGCATTCATTTTCTACAGAGATAGTGGGTGCCTAGTCTATTACGCTGTATTGAGGAATATGGATAAGTAACTACTATAAGAAGATGGGCTTGCATGCAGAGAAGAAATGCAAAGGATATTTTATACGAAGGAAGGAATGTCATGAGAAGGGATTGGGTCTATAAAGTTTTGGGCATGCTGCTGTGCAGTATTTTAGTAATTATGGCGGGCGCATGGGCGAAGGAGGACGTTGGCCGGATAGAGAAAGAATCCATGCCGTCCTCTGTGCAGTCTTATTTGGAGGAGTCGGGAATCACCCATTATGAGGTGAAGAAATTGCCTGAACTGAAGAGGATTTCTAAAAGAATCAAACTGTCTTGCACGGAGAGGGAGATTGACGAATATATTGCGATGGAGTTAGAAAATTATGATTCCTTGAAAGATACGAAAAAGGAAGTTGTCCGAAAAGGAGATTTTATACGGCTGGAATTTTCTGGGGACAAGTCCATGAAGGATTCCAGGAATACGGTGCTGAAGGTGGGAAACAATCTCTTTGATGCAAGGATGGAGAAAGCCTTGGTGAAAAAGAGAAAAGGAAAAATCTATTCATTGCAAAGCAGCGATAATCAGAAAGTATATGTGAGGGTGGAAGCCATTGTCAAATACGTGAAGCAGACCCTGAGTTCAAAATTTCTGAAAGAGACATTGGGCTTTGCGTCAGAGGATGAGTATCGAGCCCATGTAAAGAAGGAATTGCTGGAGGGGAAAAAGCAGATACAGGAATCAAAGGTGATGGAAGAGTTCTTTGACCAGGTTTTTTCTGAAAGCGTTGTAAAGTTTGATCAGAAAGAGATAGCAGACTTTTGTATGGAATTTTATGTAAAAAATGAACAGCAGATGGCGGTTGTCAATAATACAAGCTTTGAAGAGTATCTTAAGGGAATGTATCATATGGAAAAAGAGGAGTATTACGAAAAGACCTATGCGGAAGGAGAACGGGCGCTTACGGAGATAATTGTTGTGGGGGTGCTGGCATCTAAGTTTTCCATAGTTCAGGGGGACTACCAGACCTTGAGGGATGCGGTGGCAGATCATTACAATGATATGAATTTTTATAACTAAAAGATAACCCTGCAAATGGATGCATGTGTTCTTGCATCAGTATGCAGGGTTGCGCTATTTTGAGCATATAATATTGCATTATTTCGCAGGATTGCGTTATTTTGTGATCAGTCCGGGACTTTCCAGCATATTGCTAAAACATGTGCTTGCAGTTTACGCAAATTCTATCATATTTGCTTACGTAAGACCTCAACTGTGGATCCAGGCGTGATTGCACTATTTGGATATTGGTTGAGCCGCAGGTAGTGTAAAATAGTTTGTGTCTTTGGTAAAAAATAACTCCTTTTTGGTAAGAATTAAGATATGACAAATCTTATCAAAAAGGAGTATTGTTATGCCAGCAGCAAAGCAACAAATTCGACAGATAATTGCAGAAAACG
>CAJTGI010000013.1 GCA_910575435.1 Clostridiaceae bacterium
CCCCAAAAACTACATCAACGGCTGATCATTACTTATTCCCCGAAGTATGCACGCTACCAAAAAGTGATACGTGAGAAACAGGTAGAACGTGCTGAAAAAATGATCGCTTCCGGAAATGCCAAGAAGCAGCGTAAAAATCCAAATGATCCGGGAAGGTTTATTGGCGCTGTTGCTGTCACGGATGATGGCGAAAAAGCGAAAGTGCATAGTTTCCTTGACGAGAACAAAATCGCAGATGAGGCATTATATGATGGCTTATATGCGGTGTGTACAGATTTGCTGGACGATGATGTGAGTGATATCCTCAAAGTCAGCGAAGGGCGATGGCAGATCGAGGAATGCTTCCGGATCATGAAGACAGACTTTGCGGCAAGACCTGTTTATCTGCAAGACGAGAATAGGATCAAAGCCCACTTTCTCATATGTTTTTTAGCGCTTTTGACGTATCGTGTTTTGGAAAGGAAACTGGATTTTAATTATACTTGCGAAGAAATCCTGGAAACTTTAAGGTCAATGAACTTTGCAGGGATACAGGAGCAGGGATTCATTCCCTTATATAAACGGCTAAAGATCACGGATGATTTGCACGAAGCCTGCGGTTTTCGGACAGACTATCAGTTTATAACAAAAAGCCAGATGAAAACAATCCAGAAAAAAAGTAAAGGCAGAGAATAAAATACTATGGTCCGTGACAAAAGAAAAAATCGCTGTATGCCCTATATTTATTAGGATTACAGCGATTTTATTTCTTATAAACTGTCAAAGACAGGATTATATACCTTTTTAGGTTAATTTTCAACCAGAGTCTTATTCAATTACCGTGAACAAACATTTCAAAGTAAAAAGAACATATCTTTTGTGACTTTATCATTGAAAAAAATATTTTCCTCACATATACTTATACTGAATATGAAACAAAAAGGAGTTTTATCATGGCGAAAAGAAAAGCAGCGGTCAGCATCCAGGAATGCGTTGCCTGCGGATGCTGCATGAAAGTTTGCCCGAAAAACGCAATTTCCATTCCGAAGGGCATCCATGCAAACATCCACCGGGAACTTTGCATCGGATGCGGAAAATGTGCAAAAGAATGCCCGGCAAGCATTATCTCAATGGAGGTGATTAATGAATGACCCCAAAAAAGAAATGGTATGATTACCTTTGGATAGTGTCTCTAACCTATCTGATTCTTGGATTCTTCAACATCCTTTTTGCATGGCTGGGACTCCTATGCTTTTTCATACCGCTCCTCATAGCCATCGCAAAGGGCAATAAAGCCTACTGCAATAAATACTGTGGCAGAGGCCAACTATTTTCCCTCGTGGGTGGCAGGTTTAGACTTTCCCGCAAAAAAGATGTCCCAAAATGGATGAAGTCAAAATATTTTCGGTATGGATTTTTAGTTTTCTTTTTTGCAATGTTCTTTCTGATGCTGTGGAACACCTGGCTGGTATTTTCCGGGGCAAAAAATCTTCGCACCGCAGTAACCCTGCTATGGACATTCAAACTTCCGTGGCACTGGGCCTATCACGGCACCCTGTTCTCTGCGGGCGTCGCGCAATTCGCCTTTGGCTTCTACAGCGTGATGCTTACTTCCACCATACTTGGATTTCTTACCATGGCATTATTCAAGCCCCGCTCCTGGTGCGTATATTGCCCAATGGGAACTATGACGCAACTGATATGCAAGGCAAGAAATGCTGCCACGCAGCAAAAGAAATAGGCCGAAAAGGATACTCTGAATTCATGCAAAAGAAATCCCCTTCAGGCAAGCCTGAAGGGGTAGAAGATTGAAATTCCCGCCATGCTAGAGGGTCAATTTGCGAAGGCGACTTTGATCCAGGATAGTAACGCCGCCTCTGGAAACCACCCTCCCCTTATTCTGACAATTATCTCTTAGCCTTCCGATAACCGGCATCCAGCGCCTCCTGCTCTGAATGAAAGATGACTAAATTGTCCGAATCCGCCATCCTATCATAGGAAGCCTGTCCGGGACAATGATAAATCTTTGTATTTTTATTTCCGCGGATTTCAGCCTCCCCTTCTTCATGAGTCCCTCCATTCTGACCAGTATTCAGATCTGCGCCTGGGCTTGCCGTCCCTTTTGCATCTGGATTCTTCTCTGACCCGTCCCCCTCTTTGCTATTCCCAGTCTCATAGTCAATCTGGATTCCCGGCTGCACGTTGTAAACGAATACATTGAAGCATATTCCAGCGCCCTCATCTTCCACAGAATACGCTTCCATTTGCACGCCCTTTGCCAGAAGGTCATTCCCCTCAAAAATCGGCTTCACCCGATAGAGCACATGGTTTCCCGTATCCCTCACATAATCCGCAACCAAATTCTCAAAAGGCAGCATGCCGTACACATTCATATCATGGGTACCCGTAATGAGATTTCTTTCATTTGCATTCTCCGCTGTCAACTGATAACCAATCAAATGACAGGACAAACGCATGAATGAATAAATTGTGAACAAAAATATATCATAATCCGTTATAATAAAATAAAAACGGAGATGTGGATATGGAACAGTTATTGGAATGGATGGAAATCATAGAGGATGTCAGGCAGCATAGAAAAGTGAGGCACAGCATAAAGGATATACTTATTATTATGCTGTTTGCAACGCTTGCCAACGCAGACACATGGGAACAGATTGCAGATTTTGCATTGTGGAATGAAAGTTACCTGAAACAGTATATCGAATTAAAGAACGGTGTTCCGTCTCATGATACCATACAGCGCGTTATGGGGATGATACGGCCGGAAAATCTGCAGCAGCTCCACCTGAAATGGCAGGAACTGCTGGACAGCAATGAAGGTGAAAAGCTGAAAAAGATTATCTGCGTAGATGGGAAAACCATGCGTTCCAATAAGAGGAAGGATACAAAACCGTGCCATATTGTTTCGGCATGGAGCAGGGAAGACGGCTTTTGTCTGGGGCAGAAGGCGGTGGATGAAAAAAGCAATGAAATCACGGCAATCCCAAAGGTTCTGGAAAGCATAGAGATAAAAGGACAGGTTGTAACGATAGATGCAATGGGAACGCAGACGGCGATTGTGGAAACAATACGGAAGAGGCGGGCAGATTATGTACTGGCGGTAAAAGGAAACCAGGGAAGCCTGGAGGCAGACATACGCCTGTATTTTGAGGATCCGCAGATACGGGCAGGGCTGGGGAAAAGTACGGGATATAAGAAAACAGTAGAGAAAGCACATGGACAGATAGAAATACGGGAGTACTACCAGACGCAGGATATTGGCTGGATGCATCAGAAGAAGCAGTGGAAGGGACTGAAAAGTATAGGGATGGAAAAGAAAACCATTCGAAAAGGAGAAACGGAAAGAGAAGAATACCGGTATTATATCAGCAGTCTTTTAGAAGATATAGAATTGTTTGAGCGGGCAGTCAGAGGGCATTGGGCGGTGGAAAGTATGCACTGGCACCTGGATGTGACGTTTAAAGAGGATGCCAATACAACCCTGGATAAGACAGCAGCACAGAACCAGAATATCGTCCGAAAATGGTGCTTAAGCATGTTGAAATTGATTGAAATAAGAGGTACGAAAATGTCATTGAGAAGAAAACGGTTCAATATAAGTTTTGCACCAGCGCAGTTTATCGAAGAACTAATGAAAATTTAAAAAACAGGGTTTAGGTTTTGGGGAGGATTAAATATTCATGCGTTTGTCCTGAATCAAATGACACCGATTGTACAAATATTTTCCTTCTATGTTATCATACTTTACCGTATGCCATCCGGTAGGCTTAATTTTTCCAATGCTACCGCGAGTTGCTGTTGGCATGAGGTTTTTGCCCACATTTGCAAACGCCACGCCGCACCTTCCCAAAGAATCCAGTTTGCTGTATTTCTCAAAAGATTTTCTTGTCTTATATTTCTCATTAAATTTCGGATGATTGCCGTCAATCTTTATGTATGGCTGTCCAGAATATGGTGGAATATGATTTATCGAATGATTCCCGTTGTCCGATTTCCCACTATCATGAGGCGTTGCCGTAACAGGGTTATGGGTATTGTCCACATGGTCTGGAAAAACACTGCAAGATGTAAAAAGCAGAAAGAATACTGCCAGACACAGAAGCAAATAATGGTTAAATACTCTTTTCTTCATAAATTATATTCTCCTCTCGTATACCTTTTAAAGACATTTACAGAATGCTTTTTTATAAATCTTCAATTATAGCGCACTTTTTTCTACAATGATCTCCTGCCTTCGCTAATCCCTAATTTCATCATACCATAGCTCTTTAAAAATATCTAGTAATTAATATATATCTTTACATATTGAGCGTGAATAGAAACGCTTATGTCAAAGATGATATATCATGAAATCATTTTCTTTTCGGGTAACATTTTTGCCCTAAAAAAGCATCCCGGAAGCTCCAATATGCGAAACCTCCGGGAATCATTTATATTCTACATAATTAATTGATACTTAAACCGGCACTTGCATATCCCGCAACAGTATTAATCAAAGCCACACCACTTGCTGTTGCCGAAAATACCAGCATCAGCCGCGTTTGAGCCGTTACTGGGATATTAAGTCCCGTTCGCACACCATTTAGCAAAGTCCCAACGGATATCAATCCAGCAAGGGATGGCGTCATGTTAATCAACGTCCCCGCAATGGGAGAAAATACATTGTTTGGTGTTGTTGACTGGTAAATCTGCGCATTTACCGTAACAGTAGAGCCTACCAAGGAAAGAGCCGCTGTCGTGCTAAAGAATGCGCTGAACGAGGTGATGATGCCTGCGCGGGGAACCTGAAATGCAAAATTAGAAAGCGTTCCGCCGGCATTAGTGATATCAATCGTGGAACCCAAAACCGTAAGTCCCTGC
This sequence comes from Clostridiaceae bacterium, assembly GCA_910575435.1. Lineage (GTDB taxonomy): Bacteria > Bacillota > Clostridia > Lachnospirales > Lachnospiraceae > Butyribacter. The sequence continues at coordinate 4,864 of CAJTGI010000013.1, forward strand.
ACACTGCTTCCAAATCCAACAAAGGCAGGAATCCCCGCAAGGCCTCCAGCAATTGTCGTCAGAGAGATGGGTAGCCCTGACGCAAAGGGAATAATCGCCCCCGTACCAGCAACACCAGTAGGGCCTGTAGGGCCAGTTGCTCCGGTTGCTCCATCCGCCCCGGTCGGCCCTGTCGCTCCATCCGCTCCGGTCGGCCCGGTCGCTCCGTCTGCCCCGGTCGCCCCTGTCGCTCCGTCTGCCCCGGTCGCCCCTGTCGCTCCGTCTGCCCCGGTCGGTCCTGTCGCTCCGTCTGCCCCAGTCGGGCCTGTCGCTCCGTCTGCTCCGGTCGCCCCTGTCGCTCCAGTCGGGCCTGTCGGACCTTCATCCCCGGGACAGCCTTTTGGGCCCTGAACTCCAATCGGGCCAGTCACCCCCTGAATGCCCTGTGGCCCAGTCACGCCCTGTGGGCCAATAGAGCCAGTCGGGCCAGTTGGGCCAATCGGACCAGGTATACCTCTCGGACCCTGCGCTCCGATATCGCCCTGAGGGCCAGCAGGTCCCGTTGGTCCCACTGGTCCTTCGGGTCCTTGAGGACCCACATCTCCCTTAGGACCTTCACAACCCGGATCACCTTTCGGCCCAATGTCTCCACGAACTCCCTGGAGGCCCTGAATCCCCTGGGGACCCGCATAGCCCCTGGGTCCTGCATAACCTCTTGGGCCAGTGTTTCCAGTAGGTCCTACCGGACCTGTGTTTCCCCTGGGGCCCCTTGCACCAGGAGCGCCGGAAATCCCCTGCGGTCCCATTGGGCCAGGATCTCCCCTGTCACCCTTAGGACCAGGGCAGCCCGGATCGCCTTTAATCCCCTGGGGCCCCGCAGGACCCTGATCCCCCTTAGGACCTGCCGGACCGCGTTCACCACAGGAGGGCTGGCATTGATTTTGAAAGCAATTGCAAAAGGTACTTTGATTCATATTAACCACATCCTTCTATTCGTAATTAGAAAAAACGAAATGTATCTTTTTCTAAAAATATTTTATGTGGCTATGAATTGAATGCTACTTTTTACAGAGAGAGACATTTACAGATGATCAAAGTACCGTTTGTTATATAAATAAGCCTGGGAATATGGCTTGCATGCCCCGGCTTTATCATTGTAATCTTTCGCCTTTTCTGAATCTCCCAATCTATCGTAACAGACGCACAACTGCATGAGAGGAATATAATCATAACAATCCGGTAGCATAAAGCCGCCAGAATATTCATTTTTAGGTAAATTTAACGCAGTCTCATACCAATAGATAGCATTCTGATACATCCCATGTTCCAAAAAGTATTTCCCAATCTCGCAACACAATTCAGCCCTCGGCAGATCAAAACTCATGCTGCGCAGCAGAGAAAGCAGTGCAGATTGTTCCTGCCCCATTTGATTATAACAGTTGGCGCAAATAGAACATGCCTCTATTTTATTCTCGACCCATCCCTCTCCCGAGAGCAGGAACCCCTCCAATACGGCAATCGCCTCTTCGAATCGCTTGTGATAAAATAGTTCCCGGCCATAATAATATTGCTGCCTAGGCTTCAATAACTTTCCATCGGCAATCATCTTTTGGTATATTTTCAAATTCCGGTCAGGGTCTCCCGAACCTATTTTTTTATGACATATCGCAACATCGGAATATATCATCTTTCCTTTTGGAGGAATCACTTCATGAACTTCACCAACCCAGCGGTATTCTGCACAGTTTCTAATCCATCTTTCCCTAAAATAAGAAAAAGAAGGCTTACCCGCCTCATCAAAAGAAGTGTGATATCTCATCATGACAATGTCAATATCTGACGACAGAGACCGCTTCAGCTGCACAAATTTGTCCTTGTCCGACTCTTCCAGAATATCATCGGCATCCATCCACATGCAATAATCCATAGATGCTTTGGAAAAGGAATAGTTTCTGGCATCAGAGAAGTCATCCTTCCACGGGTGCGAATAGACTTTCGGCGTATATCGGGACGCTAACTCTACCGTTCGATCTGTCGAGCCGGTATCTACGATAATAATTTCATCCACGAGTTCTGCCACACTTTCAAGGCAACGCGCAAGATGCATCTCCTCATTTTTCACGATCATGCAAAGACTTACTGTTGGCATATCGTCCCCCCTTTCCTTCTGACCTATTGCCTTAAGAGTTTTTCAATACTAAGATTCATGTTGACTCTGGAAGTGCCCGCTGACGAATGCCACGCAAAGAAAAGCGCGGAGCCATCCGCCACCTCAATGATAAAATGTCTTGATAGCGCCAGCAATTCCTTTCGCCTTACAGCCTCTGCACATGCGGAATACAAAGTCTGCTTACAGTCATTGAATATTGGTGTCAGCCTTACGAAGCCACTCCTTCTCACTACTGCGGACACATAATAGGTAACGGCATAGTAGCCCGGAGCAAGCACCACGGAACCATTATCGCAAAGGGAAATGTTTTGGGTGATATCCGAAATATCAGCCTCAAGAGGAAGCTTTCCTCTCTCCGGCATGACCAGCCCCTGGCCCGAGAATGATGCAAAAATGCTGTTTTGAGGATAACCGGGAGGCCCCATGGGCCCAGGCAGACCTGGTTCTCCTCTCGGCCCCATGGGTCCAGTGACTCCTTGGGGACCCTGAGGCCCTGTGACTCCTTGGGGACCTGTTTCCCCGCGTTCACCGGGACAGCCCGGCGGACCAGGAGCCCCTCTGGGCCCCATGGGTCCTATAGCATTCTCTAATTCTCCAGAACCTGGATAATGACAATAATCTGGCATGGCATTGTCTGTTTCATGCATATAATTATGGGTAGGCCGAGATGCATATTGATTGCAACTTCTACCAGCATCTCTCTTGCCAAACAGATTCGATGGATTCATCATCCAGTTCATATTCATGTTATTCACTTGAAACCATCTCCTTCAAATCTAATATTGGGCGATGATGTGTTTTTTACAATAGATTATATGCATAAAAAATAAATTCGTTTTAACACCAACGTTCTTCGCATTGAAAATGCCGAGAAATTTCTATACAGTAAAAAAGGGAACGCCAATGCGTACCCTCGCAAGCACTCCTTCGGATTTCTTGATTGGCACCGCACTACACTGTAGCACAGTTTCCTATACAGTAAAATAAGCCACTGCGGAATAAGCGCAGCGGCTATGACATGACAATATTTCATAATGTATTCTTAAAAATCACCGTTCACAGACTGTGACCCAGACTCCGCCTCCATCCAATCTGTTAAGCATCCCTAGACTCCACTGCAATCAGAATCCCCTCAGAAAAATCCACCGTGGCACTCTCCCTTCCCTCCGCTATCTCATTGCTTACCCCCAAACTGCTCCCCAGAACCATATCCTGCCCATCCAACTCATAGCGGAATCCTCGCAAAGTCACATTCCGCACCCTCTCCGTCAAGGGCAGAAATGAAATATACCTCCCATGCATCTCCTCCCGCTGAAATGCGTGAACAAAAAGGCCATCTTCCGTATCAAGACCCTGATCGGAGGCATGGACAGAATCCAGTAAATATAGCCTATTCTGCCTGTCCACAATATATGCGGGAATTCCCTTGGATAATGGCTCCATTAAAATATTGACATTGGCAAGGAAATGATCCAGCCTTCCGCCAGTGGCTCCCAGAATCACAATCTCCTCCGGATTCCGCTCCACCGCCCAGCTGAGGGCCAGTTCCAAGTCCGCGGCATCCTTCTCAGGCGGAAACTGGACAAACTCCACATCCTTCCCACCTCCACGATTCTTATATGCCTCCAGCAGCTCTCCCGGCACACTGTCATAATCCCCCACCACGCAATCCACAGTCAATCCCAGCTTGCTGGCCCCCGCCAGTCCCGCATCCGCACAAATCACACGGTCAAAGGCATGACTTTTTAGATAATCCTCGGCAAAAGGTAGATCCAGTTCTCCTCCCGCTATAATCAATATTTTTTCCGACATAACCCCTCTCTTTCACCATATATTGACCCATTCATTTTCCTGCCTCCTATCGGCCACAAGTCAATCTACCCTTCCATTTCCCGCTGCTTCTTCAGTCTCTCCCGCTGCAAATCAAAAATAAACCGCAGGAGCTTCCGATCCGACTGGGTTAGGACGCAGCCATAGTAATACTGAAAACGGCTGCCAGAAGACTGGATTTTCATTTTTCGGATAACCTGAGCCTTCATGGACAAATCTCCATACGGAGAAGGAATCTCAAAAAACATCCCATCCCCAATCTCAAACTTTTCATCCGAATACAACCCCACGCCATTCTCGCTCACATCCTTTAGCATTCCCTTTACCTTGATGGATTCGGGCAGGTATGCCGGCTTGATAATATGCATCTTCTCTAACTTGACAATCTCCCCGGCAGACATGGGAACCTCAGAAAATTTGCCCCTCTCTCCTGAGAGAAGATAATACTCCAGCGTGATTTCCTCCAGCAGCTTCACCCGGTAGGCATTTCTCCGATTAAATGTCCTTCCCTTATCGACAATCTGGAAATAGTGTACTGGGGTGTCGTCAATTTTTGCCAGGCCGGCCCGAACCTTATCCCACTCCCAGATCACTTCCTGATCCCGATATACCAGTTTAATCCTATCCTCTTTCTCGAATTTAAAAAAGCGTCCGCCTGCCGCAATCGCCGTCACGCACACCCGCCTTTCGTCCGTATCCTCCACCTTGCTCACCAGGCGATACCGATACTCTTCCCTGTCCACATAAATCTCTAGAGTCTTTCCCAGAGGAATTTTCTCAAGAAGCATCCCACACTACCTCCTCATTATTTTCACATTTTCCGCAATATCTCCGCGAAACACCGCAGTGCCCGCCACCACGATATCCACTCCGGCAGACACCACTTCATCCAAATTATCATGGGTGACGCCGCCATCTACCTCGATGGCATAATCCAATCCCTGCTCATCCCGCACCTGGGCCAGATATGCCACCTTGTCCAAAGATTCGGGAATCAGCTTCTGCCCCCCGAATCCAGGGCGCACGCTCATCACCAGCACCATGTCCACCATGGACAGATAGGGGAGCGCAGACTCCGCCGAAGTCTCTGGATTGAGGGAAATGGCGCATTCCACGCCAAGGGATTTGATTTTGTCTAACGTGGCTCCCACATCCCTGCATGCCTCCACATGCACCGTAATGGAATCCGCCCCCGCCTTCACGAACTCCTCCACATAGCGAGCCGGCTCCTCCACCATCAAATGCACGTCAAAAAACAGTTTGCTTTCCTTACGTATAGATGCAACCAAGGGCATGCCAAAAGAAATAGAAGGCACAAACATGCCATCCATCACATCAATATGTAATAATTCAATCTGGTTTCTCTCCAAAATCTGAATCTGCTCTCCCAGGCAGTTAAAATCCGCCGCCAAAATGGACGGGCAGATCTGATAGTTTCTCTCGCTCATGCTGCTATCCTCGATTCTATGTAATTCCATGTTACTATTCACAGTCATAGAGAAGAAAGATGCTGTCTCGTCAAACTTGCTTGCGAGAGACAGTGCTTTCTTCTCTATGGACTGTGGAAGCTGTTCATCCCCATCATAAGATAGACAAAGTTGCGTCAGCAACAACCGATGCCGATAGGCAGCGGGTCTATCGCATGAAGGGATGAATGGCTGTGAATAGTAACAATTCCATGCTACCATTCACATCATTTCCCGTCAATACCTCTTTCTGTCCCGCAACTCCTCATAAAACTGCTTGTAATTCTCATACCTTTCCAGAGAAATCTCTCCCCGCTCCACCGCCCGCTTTACCTGGCAGTCCGGCTCACACACATGGACGCAGCCAAGAAACCGACAGCCATCCCGGTACTGGGAAAATTCCGGATAATACTCCCGCAACTCCTCCTTCTCCAAATCGGGGAGGCGCAGGGAGGTAAACCCCGGCGTATCCATAACATAGGTATCCTCCCCCAGATAAAAGAGTTCGGAATGTCTCGTAGTATGCCTTCCCCGCTTAATCTTCGCACTGATTTCCCCTGTGGGAAGATCCGCTCCCGGAAAGATGGCATTCATCATGGAAGACTTGCCCACGCCGGAAGGCCCTGCCAGCACGCTGGTCTTGCCAAGAAGGCAGCGGCGAAATTCCTCCACGCCATCCCCAGTCATGATGCTGGTAAAGAACACCTGACAGCCGCTTCTTTCATAATTGCTCCCCAGTTCCTCCAGAAAAGCGTCCTCGGCCTCATCAATCTTGCTAAAGCAGATGCACGTAGGCACCTGCTGGGTCTCCATCGTCAGGAGAAAGCGGTCCAGCAAATTTAGGTTCGGCTTGGGATAGGAGGCGGCAAAAATCACCATCGCCTGGTCTACATTGGCAACTGCCGGACGCAAAAGCTGGTTCTTCCTAGAAAGGATCTCATGGATATTCCCCAGCCGCTCCTCCTCGGAAAGCACTTCCACTTCCACATCATCTCCCACCAGCGGCTTCACCTTCTGGTTGCGGAAAATCCCCTTCGCCTTGCACTCCAGCACTCCCAGCCTTCCGGTATGGACATAATAAAATCCACCCACGCCCCGGATAATCTTGCCCCGCATTACTGCGCTACCTTCTTGAACTCAATATTCCATGAGCCATCCACCAGATCGTCACCCTTGCACATGGTGATGGTTCCATTGTTCTCGCTCCACCCGGTCACCTCAAAACTCCTGGGGAAATCGCTATAGCTGAGCTTCCCCTTAAATACCGTGCGGGACTTTCCATCCTGATTCAATATCAGTTTGATGGTATCTGAATCACCCTCATACTCAAAAGGATTGGCGCTAATCGTCACCGTTCCCTCGTAAGTGTAGTGGGGCGTGGCCTTCGGCGTGGCCGTAGCCTTATTTTTCGGTCCCATGCTCACAGTATAGTAAACCGTGGTTCCCATTTCCACCTTCTTGCCCGCCTTCACGGACTGTCTGATAATCCTGCCCTCCGGCACGGTATCCGAGTAAGCCCGGCTAGGCGTTCCCGCTGACAGGTTGGCATCCGCCAATTTCTCCAGCGCCACTTCCTCCGTCTTATTCCTCAAATCCGGCATGGTGGTCGTCTCGCTCTTGGGTCCCCTGCTGACAATCAGCCTGACAGAAGATCCTGCCTTCACAGTGCTGCCTGACACTGGATCAGTGCCGCACACCTTCCCCTCTGGAATAGTCTTGCTATATTCCCTGCCATTGCTCTCGGAAACCGTCAGGCCCATCTCTTCCAGCTTGTTGATAGCATCCTCCACTGTCATGTCTGCCACGCTGGGAACCACTACGCCCTCTTCCTCCTTGCTGTAGTACACCGTCACGGAAGATCCCTCTTCCACTTCCTCCCCGGCCTTAGGATCCTGCTCCACCACGGTACCAGGCTTCTCATCCGACTCCTGAGGCTCTAAAGTATACTCAAACTTGCTATCCTCCAGCATCTCCTCTGCCTCCTCCAGCGTGTGCCCAACCAATTCCGGCACCTCCACCAGATTCACGTCAGCGGAAGGCAATGGCGATGCAGAAGTCTCCACCTTCTTCTCCTCCTTTTTAGTAGAGCTCGGCGACATAACCTTTACCACCAGAAGAATCAATACCACCACGATAATCACGGCGACCACGCCGCTGCATATCTTTAAAATGCGTTCCAGCTTGGGATCCATGGCATCCTCGTCAAGAAGTTCTTTCCCTTCCACATCCCGGTCCTCAGCCGCTACCTTTCTAGGCGTATCCTTCACCGCCCGCACCATCTCGTCAGAAAGCCTGATGGTAGGCGAATCTGTCATCACCTCGCCCAGCACCACGTAATCCCCGTCCGGCTCCGACACTGCCCGGCGCAAATCCATAATCAGGGCGGCGGCATTTTCATAGCGCATATCCGGCTTCTTCTGCATGCATTTCTGAACGATGCGGGATAGGCTGCGTGGAATGGCATCATCCAAATCGCTAATCTTGGGCGCCTCCTCATGGACATGGGCAAAGGCAACAGATACCGTACTCTCCCCCTGAAATGGCACCGTGCCGCAGAGCATCTCGAATATGGTCACGCCCAGGGAATAGATATCGCTCTTCTCGTCGCTGTACCCTCCCCTAGCCTGTTCCGGGCTGATATAATGCACGGATCCCATAGCGTTGGAAGTGATAGTATTGGAAGTGGCGGCCTTGGCAATGCCAAAGTCTGTCACCTTCACCTTTCCCTCCTTGGAGATAATGATATTCTGGGGCTTGATATCCCGGTGAATAATATTATTCTTATGAGCCTCCTCGATTCCCTGGGCAATCTGTATGCCGATACCGATAGCCTCGTTAATCTCCAGCCTGCCCTTCTTCTCGATAAACTTTTTCAGGGTAATGCCCTCCACCAGTTCCATTACAATATAGTGAAGATTGTCATCATCCTCCACGTCATAGACATTGACAATATTGGGATGGGAAAGTCCTGCCACAGACTGGGCCTCTCCCCGGAACTTTGACACGAACTTCGCATCGCTGCTGTATTCTTGCTTCAGCACCTTGATTGCAACATTGCGGTTTAGCCGCAGATCTCTGGCATTGTATACATCTGCCATGCCGCCGCTGCCCACTTTATCTACCACTTCATATCTCTCATTCAGAATCATTCCAGGATTCACCATGTACCAATTCTCCTTCCATATCCTACGACAATTTTATTTAAAGTCGATTTCAACCAGGACGACGGTAATGTTATCTTCCCCGCCTTTCTGGTTCGCCTGGGAAATCAAAGATTCCCCTGCCTTTTCCAATGTATCGCTATGCTTCAAGATATATTCCATATCGTCATCATCTAACATATTTGACAGGCCGTCGCTGCACAGAAGAACCAAATCCCCCGACTTTATGGGAACCTCAAAATAATCCGCACTGACCATCTCCTCCGTACCCAAGGCCCTGGTGATAATATTCTTCTGGGGATGAACCCTAGCCTCGCTCTCGGTAAGATTCCCATTCTTCACAAGTTCCTCCACCAGAGAATGGTCATCCGTAATCTGCTGAATCCCGTCCCGAATGAGATACAGCCGGGAATCCCCGATATTGGCCACATACATCTTATCGCCCTGGCAGGTGCATGCCACCATGGTGGTACCCATCCCCTCGTATTCCATATGTTCCACGGACTCCCCATAAATCGCCCCATTGGCCTTATTTACAGCCTCCTCGAATATGGTCACCGGCGTGGCGTGCCGGGTCTGTTCCACGGAAGCAATCATCTGCTCCACGCAAAGCCTGGACGCATGATCCCCGGCCTTATGTCCCCCCATCCCATCCGCTACAATAAAAAGATTCTGGAAACTACCCACAGCATCTTTGCCACAATAAAAATAATCCTGATTCATGCTTCTTTTTCTGCCAACATCTGTCTTTGCGTATGCATTCATGTAGTTTCCCTCCTTTGTCGTTTATTTCTCAACTGGCCACAGGCAGCATCAATATCACTGCCCATTTCCCTTCTTATAGTACCATTAATGTGATTTTTTTCAAGTATTATTTTGAATTCCTCCACCCGATTCCTCCGGGAGCGCTGTCCCATCCTGCCCTCCACCGGGTTCAGGGGAATCAGGTTCACATGGCAGTTCATCCCCCGCAGAAGGCTGCTAAGCTCCTCTGCATGGGCGAGGGAATCGTTCTTTCCCTCCACCAGGCTGTATTCAAAGGTAATTCGCCGCCCGGTCCTGTCCAGGTAACTCCTGCATGCGTCCAAGATTTCCTGAATAGAGTACCTCTCGGCTACGGGCATCATCTCCCGTCGCAGATTATCATTGGGGGCATGGAGGGAAATGGCTAAGGTGATAGTCAGATCCTCTTTCGCCAGCCTGTCAATCTGCTCCACCAGCCCACAGGTAGACAGGGTCACGTTCCTCTGGCTGATATGGAGCCCCCCCTCGTCCGTGAGCATGCGAATCATGGGAATCACTTGGTCATAATTATCCAAGGGCTCCCCAATGCCCATGAGAATCACGTGGGATACCCGCTCCCCCGTCTCCCTCTGGATCTCATAAATCTGATCCAGCATCTCAGAGATGCGAAGATTCCTGACCAAGCCTCCCACCGTGGAGGCGCAGAACCGACATCCCATGCGGCACCCCACCTGGGTGGAAATGCAGACGCTATTCCCGTGCCGATACTTCATCAGCACGCTCTCCACCACATTGCCATCGGCAAGTTCCATCAGGTACTTAGCGGTTCCGTCCTGCTCTGATACCTGCTTCTGGACGATCGTCGCACATCGCAGGAGGCAGTTCTCCTGCAACGTCCTACGAAATTCCTTGGAGAGATTGGTCATCTCCTCAAAGGAAGCCGCCAGCCTCACATGCATCCACTCATATAGCTGCCTGGCGCGGAAAGCCTTCTGCCCCATATGCAGGACGGCCTCCTCCAGCGCGGCAGCATCCAGGCTCTTAATGTCTAGTTTATCTTGTACCATACTCTCCCATCTCATTTCGTATCCAACTGTTTTATTTATTCCCACAAAGGCGAGACAAGGATGGGCAACTCTATTTGCGTGCATCCTCTTTCTGAAAGACTGCCACGAAAAATCCATCCAGCAGCCCTTCCCTTGGAAGAATCTGCACGTAGCCCTCCCCCCCAGTTCCACCCCTGAGAGGTTCGGGAAGAAGTTCCTCCATGGAAATCCTTACCAATGGCAGATATTCCTCCATCCACGCCACATTGTCTTCATTCTCCTCCCCGGCCATGGTGCAAGTACTATATACCAGTCTGCCGCCAGGCTTTACATAACGGCACAGCGTTTGCAGAATCTCCCGCTGCACCTTGGAAAGCGTCAGAATGTCTTCCGGCCTCGTCTTGTACTTGATATCGCATTTCTTTCCAATCACTCCCAGCCCGGAGCAGGGCAGATCCGCAATCACCACATCTGCCCTCTCCTCCCATTCCTCCCGGAATATCCTGGCATCCTGCACGTGATACCGAATATTGTCATATCCTAGGCGGTCAGCATTTTCCCTGATTCTCTCCACCTTCTCCTCCGTCAAATCGGCAGAAATCACCAGCCCCCGGCCTTCCAGAAGATCCGCCGCATGCATGGATTTCCCGCCCGGAGCGGCGCACAAGTCCATCACCACATCCCCCGGGCGAATCCCCGACACTGCGCCCACCACCATGGAACTCTCATCCTGCACCTGCACCATGCCGCGGCGGAATGCCTCCAGTTCCATGACGGAACGGATATTTTTCAGGCGCAGGGCATCGGGAAAAAGAACGCCGGGTTCCACCGTCACGCCCTGGCTCTCTAAGGATTCCCTCACCTCGTCCACGGAATACCTGCTCCCCTGGCACCGCACGGAAATTCTTCCCGCCCCCTTCAAAAACCCGGCGCAAATCTCTTCCGCTCCCGCTTCCCCATAGGCATCAGCGAACCTTCTCACAATCCACTCCGGCATGGAATATTTCACGGAAAGATAGAGGAGAAATTCCTCCCGGGGCGGATAGGCTATCCGGTCCCGCCCCCTGGCCACGCTGCGCAGCACTCCGTTGACAAATCCCTTCAACTGGGGAATCTTTCTCTTCTGCACCAGCTTCACCGCCTCATTGCACACTGCGGAATCAGGGACCTGGTCCATGTACAGGAACTGGTAAGCCCCCATGCGGAGAATCTCTCGAATCACCGGCTTCATCTTCCCCACCTTCACGCTGGAAAATTGGTTCAGAACATAATCAATGGTAATCTGCCGCTCCACCGTGCCCTCCGTCAGACGCTGGAAGAAAGCCCGGTCACGCTTGTCCATGGGATGCTCCTGCAGCATTCGGTGAACGACCTGGTCGCAGAAGGCATTTTTCTCAGAAATTTCTAATAACGCATCCAGCGCCAGCCTCCTCACAGAAACCCGCCCATCGCTGCCAGAAATACTTCCCTCTCGGGCAATTCTCTTATCATTGTCAGGCTTCCCCTGCTTCCCAGCCATCACACACCGGCTCCCTTTCCCAGAAATTCTCCCACTTCCACCTCATAGCCCCGCAAGAAGGCCGACGCATCCATGCGCTTCTTCCCCTCCAGCTGCACAGACAGGAGCTTCAACGCCCCCTCCCCGGTCTGCACGATAACACTATCCTTTTCCACTGCCAGAATCACTCCCGGCTGCCCATATCGCTCCACTTCGGAAATTCTCTCCTCCGGCACAACCTCCGCCTCCCATACTTTCAACATCTTTCCATGGAGAAAGGTATAGGCGCTGGGCCATGGATTCAGCCCTCTGATTAGTCGCTCCAATTCCACCGCCGACTTGGCAAAATCCATCTCCCCCATATCCTTGGTAAGCATTTTGGCGTAGGTATGCTCCTCGTCATTCTGGGGAACGGGGTGGAGCGTTCCCTTCCGGGCATCCTCCATCACCTGCAATATCATGGGCCCGCCCAGCAGGGACAGGCGTTCAAAGAGGCTTCCCCCCGTCTCCTTCTCATCCAGTACATATGTCTGGGCCATCAGGATATCTCCCGTATCAATTCCCTCATCCATCTGCTGGATCGTCACGCCGCTCTCCCGGTCTCCCTGGATGACGGACCACTGAATGGGAGCCGCTCCCCGCAGTTTGGGCAGCAGGGAGGCATGGACATTCAGACAGCCATATTCAGGAATCTCCAGAATTTCCTTAGATAATATCTGCCCGAAGGCCACCACCACGATCACATCTGGATAGAGCCTCCGCAGTTCAAAAAGGAATGCCTCATCCCTTACCCTAGCCGGCTGATAGACGGGAAGCCCCGCCTCCACCGCCAGCTCCTTCACCGGGGTGCACTGCATCTTTCCCCCTCTTCCCCTGGGCTTATCCGGCTGGGTCACCACGCCAATCACTTCATGCTCGCTATCAATCAATGCCTGCAGCGTGGGAACAGCAAAATCTGGTGTCCCCATAAACAATACTCTCATGGTCCGCCTCCTCATTTCATACTATTATCATGCTCAAAAAAAAGCCAAGTCATGCCCCATTAATCCTGCTGCCGGGCATTTGGCTCCTCTGCTGCCTGGGTAGTATCCAGCAGGTCTCCCTCCACCTTAGACACATACATTTCTCCCGCCAGATGGTCTATCTCGTGCTGGAGGGCTCTGGCAAGCAATCCCTCCCCCTCCACGATAATCTCCTCCATATCCTCATTCAGCGCCCTCACCTTGGCATAATTGGCCCTGGTAACAATGCCCGCCTTTCCCGGCAGGCTCAGGCACCCCTCCTGGCCAGTCTGTTCCCCGGACAATTCCAAAATCTCCGGATTGATCAGCACGATGGGCGAATCTGCCTCCTCGGACACGTCAATTACCACAATCTGCCGCAGCACTCCCACCTGAGGTGCCGCCAGCCCCACTCCCTGGGCCTCATACATGGTATCCAGCATATCGTCAATCAATTCCCGGTATCTGGGCTTCATATCCTTTACTTCCCGACACTTCTTCTCTAAAATCTCATCTCCATATGTTCTAATCGTCCTCAATGCCATAATGCCATCCGTACCTTTCTATCTAAAATTAATATTATTATGTTGGGGTCAAAAGGTATTTTGCCGCCATTCATCAGTCAAAGGAAAACGTCACGGTGCAATCCTTCCAGCCTCCCCCATGAAGAAACTCCTCTCCCCGGGCGGCAATATCACGCAGCACCTGCTCATTCCCCGACTTGATATAGAGCACCTTCCGATAACTGTTTTTCAACTTCGCAATCCCTGCGTCCGCCGGGCCCAGTATCACCACGCCCTGCACGTCCCCAAGATTGCTGGAAAATGCCTCCGCCAATGCCTCCCCGCGCTCCTGGCTCTCAGAAGACACCAGCACCTCTAGTATATGGGAAATCGGCGGATAATGCAACATCTGTCTGACCTTCAATTCCTGACGGTAAAATCCAATGTAATCCTCCTCTGCTGCGGATGTGATGCTGTAGTGCTCCGGCTGATAGGTCTGAAAGACCACCTGTCCCGGCCTCTCCCCCCTGCCAGCCCTCCCCGCCGCCTGGGTCAGAAGCTGAAATGTCTTTTCCGCTCCCCGGTAATCCCCGGCATAGAGGGACAGGTCCGCCGCCAATACCCCCACCAGGGTCACTTTGGGAAAATCATGCCCCTTGACAATCATCTGGGTACCCACAAGCACGTCTGCCTCCCCCCTGGAAAAAGCCCCCAGAATCCGGCTATGCCCTTCCTTTCCGCTGGTGGTATCCGCATCCATGCGAAGCACCCTGGCGGTTGGAAACCGCTTCCTTACCATCTCTTCCACCTGCTGGGTGCCCAGCCCGAAGGTGCCAATATATCGGGAGCCACAGGCAGGACATGTCTCCGGCATCCTCCTCTCCCTGCCGCAGTAATGGCATTTTAACAGGCTCACCTTCCCCCGGTACTCATGGGGCTTCATGGCCACGGAACAGCAGTCGCACTGAATCACTTCGCCACAGGTTCTGCAAGAAACAAATCCCGCATAACCCCTGCGGTTGATAAAAAGTATCATCTGCTCCCGCCTTCCCAGCCGCTCCTCCATCTTTTCCTGCAATTCCCTGCTAAAGACAGAATAATTCCTGGCCGCAAATTCCTGCCGCAAATCCACGATGGAAACCTCCGGCAGCCTGGCATTCCCCGCCCGCTCCGTCATGGAATAGAGCTTGTACTCCCCGGAGGATGCCCGGTAATAGGCCTCCAGAGAGGGCGTGGCTGATCCAAAGACCACGCTGGCTCCCAGCATTTTTCCCCGCTGAACCGCCACCTCCCTGGCGTGGTACCGGGGCATGGAGTCACTTTGATAGCCGGATTCATGCTCCTCGTCCATCACGATCAGCCCCAGATTCCGAAAGGGGGCAAACAATGCCGACCGGGGCCCAATCATAATCTGAATCAGTCCCTCCTTGGCGCGTTTAAACTGGTCATACCGCTCCCCCGCCGACAGCCGGGAATGCATGATGGATACCATGTCTCCAAACCTCTCATAAAACCGATTTACCGTCTGAAAGGTTAGGGCGATCTCGGGAATCAGCACGATCACCTGCTTTCCCAGACCCAGCACCTCCTCAATCATGCCCATATACACTTCTGTCTTGCCGCTGCCCGTCACTCCGTGAATCAGATACTGCCCCCGGATTCCTTTGGCATATTCCTCGGCAAAATCCTCCACGATCTCCCTCTGGCGAGGATTCAGTTCCACCCGGCCAAAAGATGCCAGAGCCATCTCACCCCCATTTCTCTGAGGCAGGGAATGATCCGCCATTCTCACCCCATCCAAAGGATTCCTGTAGGAGCGCACCGAGGACACCTGCACCACGCCCTGATCCTCCAGCCCCTTTAGCACACTGCCAGAAACCTTCCATTTCTTCGCCAATTCCCCGCAGGAAAGCCCTGCCTCAAAAGCATCTTCCTGCAAAAACGCATCGCAGAACCTGGCCTTGGCCACATAATGCCTCTGCAAATAATCCTGGCGCAAAGCCTCCAGCGCATCCCTGGACACCAGCACATGCGCCGTCCTCTCCACCTTCTCCCGCACCTCCCTGCGCACCGGCATCACCGCCTTGATGGCATCGTTCATGGTGGAGCCATACTGCTCCTTTATCCAATATGCAAGGGAAAGCAGGTGCGATTCTGCAATCACGCCCTGCTTTTCTATGGACAGTATGCTCTTTGTCTTCTCCAAATCAAACTTGCACGCATTGGAGAGGCCAATAATAAACCCCTTCATCTGGCGGTTTCCCTTCCCAAAGGGAATAACCACCTGGGCTCCCACGACAGCCTCCTCCTCCCACTCTTCCGGTATTCTGTACTGAAAGGTACGATCCAGGCTCTTCACGGATATATCCACAATCACTTCTGCAAAAATCATATGCCTCCTTAGTTACTATTCACAGCCATAGAGAAGAAAGATGTAATCATGTCAAGCTTGCTTGTAAGAGACAGTCCTTTCTTCTCTATGGACTGTGGAAGCTGTTCATCCCATCATAAGGTGCTAGACATCCAGTGGATGTCTGTTTAGCACGGACCAAAACGGAGTGTAGATAGCCAAAGTTGCGCTAGCAATGACCGCTGCCTATCGGCAGCGGGGCTATCGCATGATAGGATGAGCGGCTGTGAATAGTAACCCTCTTTAATCTACTTAATAAAGTTTCCATCCTTCACCACGTCTGCCACCAATTCCCGCTCATCCATATGGAACTTCTTTCCATTGATTTCCTGATAATCCTCATGTCCCTTCCCAGCCAGGACAATCACATCCCCCTCTCTGGCATTCTCGATAGCATAGCGGATGGCGTCAGCCCTGTCGGGTATGGTGACATATTCTCCCTCTTCCCGCTCCACGCCCACCACGATATCCGCAATGATATCTTCCGGCTTCTCCGTCCGGGGATTATCCGAGGTGACGATGGTCAGATCCGCCAGCCTGGAGGAAACCTCCCCCATCTCAAATCGCCGATCCCTGGAGCGGTCTCCCCCACAGCCAAACAGACTCACCAACCTCTTTGGCCTATATTCCCTCAATGTAGTCAGAAGGCTGTTCAGGCTCATGGCATTGTGGGCATAGTCAATCATCAGCGTAAACTTGGAGGAGATGGGAAGAATCTCCACCCGCCCCTTGACCCGGATCTGCGCCAGAGAGGACAGGATGGTCTCCTCCTTCACCCCAAAGTGCCGACAGATTGCAATCGCCGTCATGGAATTATAAACGCTGAATGTCCCAGGAATATCAATCTCCACATCCAGATCCATCTTCCCCGACATATGGTAGGCAACCCCCAGCGTCCCCCCCTTGTCCGTCAGATGCACATGGTCTGCCCGCAAATCCACCCCCTGGGAAAACCCATAAGTCTCCACCTCACAGGTATGCCCCGCCAGCATCTCCTGCAGATGGCTGTCATCCCCATTAAAAATCCCCTGACGGCACTGCCTGAAAAGCAGGCTCTTGCAGTGGATATAATCCGCCAGGTCCTTGTGCTCATTGGGACCGATATGATCCGGCTCCAGATTGGTGAAGATGCCATAGTCAAAGACAAATCCCCCCACCCGGTGGAGCATCAGCCCCTGAGAGGAAACCTCCATCACCACGCACTTGCAGCCCGCATCCACCATCTTCCGAAAGGTCTCCTGCACCACGTAGGATTCCGGCGTGGTATTGGCAGCGGGAATCGACTCCTCCCCAATCACAGACTCAATCGTCCCAATCAATCCCGTGGGATACCCGGACGCCTCCAGAATGGATCGCACCATATAGGTAGCCGTGGTCTTCCCCTTCGTCCCGGTAATGCCGATGGTAGTCAGCTCCCTGGCGGGATGGCCAAAATATGCGGCAGACGCCTGGGCAAGGGCAAGTCTTGTATTCTCCACCCGAATCACCGTCACGGCATCCGGCACAGACACCTCCCGCTCCACGATCAGCACCGCCGCCCCCATCTCCGCCACTTCCCCGGCAAAATCATGGGCATCCCGCACTGCCCCGGTGATGCACACGAACACGGAATCCCGCTCCACCTTTCTGGAATCATACACCAGCGTGGAAATGTCCCTGTCCACGGAACCCTGCACGCACTCATACTCCATCTCTTCCAATAAATCCACTAATTTCATTTTCGTCTCCATTCTTACACTTTTATCGCAAATCTACATATCATATATTTTTATACATGCCGCCATAGGCAACACAAACATTTTCATGTCGCACCTTTCGCACTTTCACCATACATGCGAAGAACGCCGGTTTTGCGTTCTTCTTAGGTGAGCAGGCGGCTTCGCCGCCGTTGATGTTCTTAGCGAAACGCCCAGTGGCGTGAGCGTTAGAACATCTTCTCACCTTTACCAAGGCAATGATATCTCCCCGTCGCACACCACTGCCGCAGGCCCGGTCATCCACACCGTATTCCTCTCCCGGTCATAGTGGAGAAGAAGGTCTCCCCCCAAGAGATGCACGGTAATCTCATCCTCCGTCAGCCCGTTCAGCACGCATGCCACCACCGTGGCGCAAGTTCCCGTTCCACAGGCGAGAGTCTCCCCGGAGCCCCGCTCCCACACCCGCATGTTAACCTCTTTTCGATTCAGCACCTGCACAAACTCCGTATTGATTCGATCCGGAAAAACCTCATGATGCTCAAACTCCGGCCCGATCACATCCAGCGCCAGACTGTCCGTATCCTCCACAAAAACCACCGCATGGGGATTTCCCATAGAGACTGCCGTGATTTGGTATTCCTTCCCGCCCACCGTCATCGGCTCGTTCACGCAGCGATCCACGCCCAACTTCACGGGAATCCGTTCCGGCTCTAAGATTGGCGCCCCCATGTCCACCTTCACCTGAACCACCTTGCCATCCTCCACCGTCAGATCCAAATACTTGATTCCGCCCAAAGTCTCAATGGCAATCTGCTTCTTGTCTGTCAGGCCATAGTCATACACATATTTGGCAATGCAGCGCACCCCGTTGCCGCACATCTTCCCCTCCGAGCCATCCGCATTGTACATAGCCATGCGAAAATCAGCCACCTGGGAGGGATGAATCAGAATCAGCCCGTCAGAGCCGATGCCAAAATGCCTGTCGCTGACATAGACCGCCGTTCTCTCCGGATCCTCCACCGTCTCCTCCAGGCAATTCACATAAATATAATCATTCCCGCAACCATGCATCTTCGTAAACTTCATATCAAACCTCTTTTCTGCGCATTCTCTCATCCATGGCAAGCAAACTTCATACAAGGCTTGCGTCAGATGCGCAAAGACCCAAACCCTCCTGCCAATATCTTCTGCTATTCAAAATCTCTCATTCTTTCACGCGACAGTTCCGCCGCCATCGGCTCAAGAAACAGCCTGTTTACTCTGTTTCAATTCGCACTGAACAGACTTGCACCAGATAACTGGCACCAAGCCTCTTTCTATCTTATGATGGGGCAAACATCCCATAAAACTTTACCTTTACACTCATATCATTTTGTAATAATATATGTGTAACAATTCCATTATACAATTTTTAAGCGAATTTTACATAAGATTGTTGCAAATTTAACAGGCCGCAGAGCCGAAACCAATATAAAATCAGCAAGCAATATTGCCAATAAAAAATATTGCTGCACTGATAATATCCGGCAATGATACCAGTGTACTCCATTTGCCAGGAATACGCAAGCAAGGGATGAATAGCGAGGGGGAGCAACATGAGAAATAAGATCATATTAAT
Organism: Clostridiaceae bacterium; assembly: GCA_910575435.1. Classification (GTDB taxonomy): domain Bacteria; phylum Bacillota; class Clostridia; order Lachnospirales; family Lachnospiraceae; genus Butyribacter. The sequence goes on from CAJTGI010000013.1 coordinate 23,987, forward strand.
GACAAGGGGCACAGAAACTCTAGACTATTTTTCCAGGGAGATGGAAAAAGAATTTCAGAGACAGGGATGCGAGACTTTCCTATTCGATCAGGAACAGGAAGAAGAGAGTGCTGAAAGTCTCGCCCACTTTGCCGGCTACTCTGACAGCATTCTCGTGACCTTTAACTTTGACGGGCTTCGCTACGAAACCGCCCTTTTCGACGGTTATGGCAATCTTTTCTGGGAAGAGCGAGACATCCCCTGCGTGAATATCGCCGTGGACCATCCCTTCTTCTATCCAAAATTCCTTGAAATCCAGCCGAAGAACTTCCATTTGGTATCCATTGACCGATACCACCAGAAATATCTGCAAAAATTCTACCCCCAGATATCCAGCGATTGCTTCCTCCCCCTAGGAGGCACTTCCCTCTATCCCCAAGGAAATTATCCGCCCCTCTCCCAGAGACGCTACGACGTGGTCTTCACGGGCAACTATGCCCCGAAGGAAACCTTTGACAAATACATTTATCGCCTGGGGGACGAATATGCCCAGTTCTATCTCCGCATTATCGAGGAACTGATCTCCTACCCAGACAAGCCAGACGACCTGGTGATGGAAGCCCACCTGCGGGAACAGTTTCCCGACGCCTCAGACGCAGAGGTGGCAGAAGTCATCGCCAATATGATTTTCATAGATACCTATATCAGAAATTATTACCGGGGAGAGGCCGTGAAAAAACTGGCAGAAGGGGGCGTATCCATCCACTGCGTGGGGCACGGCTGGGAAAAACTGGACTGTGCCAGCCCGGAAAATCTCTCCTACGAGAAAAATCAGTGCTCCCAGGTCTGCCTCCAGCGCATCGCTGACGCCCGCATCTCCCTGAACGTGATGCCCTGGTTTAAGGACGGTGCCCACGACCGGGTGTTTAATGCCATGGCAAATGGCAGCCTCTGCCTTACCGACCATAGCATCTATCTGGATGAGATCCTCAAGGAAGGAGAAAATGTGGCCTTTTATGACTTAAAAGACCTGAATGCCTTGCCAGATATAGCAAAAAAACTGCTAGCCGATGAAAAAAGAATGGGGCGCATCGCAAGAAATGGATTTGAACTTACTATGGGAGAACACACCTGGGCATGCCGGGTACGGCAACTGGAGGAAATGCTGCTAAGCAAATTATAATTTCTTTCCGCCACTCATCGCCATCGTTTGATTATGAGGTAGCCTTCTTCTTCCCTTTTCCTACAATGAGATCGTAAGACTCTGCAATCATTCGCTTGATCTCTTCCTCCGGCACGCTCCCGTCCAGAATGATGGTGTTCCAGTGTTCCTTGTTCTGGTGATATCCCGGAATCACCGATTCGTATGTCTCCCGCCATACATCCCGCCATTCCGGGTCCACTTTCACATTGATGCGGAACTGGTCCTGGTAGTAGTAGGTCCAGAGGAAGGCTTTCTTATTCTTCCTGTAGCGCACCAGAATCCAGTTCTCGTCATGGAACGGGGCATCCTGATAGGTGTCCGGGAAGGATAGGCCGTAGGTAAGGGCTTGCTGTCTGGTGGTCATGGTCGCCTCCTTTGATTTTCATTTGTTTGTACATCTGTATGAACATTTTCCCAAAAATGATTTCATATAGAAACGATAACGACATTATAACACTAATGTAAGTATCTTGTCATATAAAACTCAAATAATCACTAACACACAAAAGGCAATAACTATCCACCCATTTTTAAGATATGCATTTTTCAATATCATAAATCAGAAGATAAACTCAACTTTCAGTACCAAAAAAGTTGTTTTCCTTAATACAAAACTTCGATTTTACGATAACTCAATTCTTTCAGGTACTAAAATATCTCGACAATCTGCTCAGGTTTAAGCCCGGTTTTACGATAACTCAATTCTTTCAGGTACTAAAATTGTAGTAGCAAAACGAGGAGCGGACTGTCGGTTTTACGATAACTCAATTCTTTCAGGTACTAAAATATGCGAAGCATGGGAAGAAATCCTTTCAGGGTTTTACGATAACTCAATTCTTTCAGGTACTAAAATGAATGTGGCATATCTGCATAGTAATAAGCAGTTTTACGATAACTCAATTCTTTCAGGTACTAAAATCAATATCCTGTATCGCATATTTCAGTTACCGTTTTACGATAACTCAATTCTTTCAGGTACTAAAATACCATTCTCTCTTTTGCGGCAATAGTCTTGGTTTTACGATAACTCAATTCTTTCAGGTACTAAAATCTATCTACTTTCGGTAACTGCAATTCCAAGTTTTACGATAACTCAATTCTTTCAGGTACTAAAATGATAGTTCCTTGTCCGCATGTATCCCGGCGGTTTTACGATAACTCAATTCTTTCAGGTACTAAAATACCCACGCATCTATCTTATAATGCAAGCGTGTTTTACGATAACTCAATTCTTTCAGGTACTAAAATGTATACTTGCCCCTTTTCTTCAATCCCTCCGTTTTACGATAACTCAATTCTTTCAGGTACTAAAATTCTAGTGCAGGATGCTGTTGCATCTTATAAGTTTTACGATAACTCAATTCTTTCAGGTACTAAAATCTCTATGGGAATCGGATGTTAGTATACACTGTTTTACGATAACTCAATTCTTTCAGGTACTAAAATTCATCCGCCCTGCGGTCAACAGCATCATAAGTTTTACGATAACTCAATTCTTTCAGGTACTAAAATATCAAATAATATTCCTTATCTAATATTTTAGTTTACGATAACCCTATAATATTATAACACAAGTCAATGAATGAGAAAAGCATTTTCTACCTGATTTAACCCATTTTTCACAACATTCTCCACACAAATCGTACTATTAAACAATTTCAATAACACCATTCCTTTCGGATATAATGCCATTCCCTCCTTCCCAATATAATGCGCAATAGACTGAAATTCCATCTCCCATTCCTCTTCCAGATAGGTACATGGATAACTATTTCGCAAAAACTCACATACTTTATCATACGATGGCATCGAATAAATCAAATCATTAACAATATTTATACCAATCATACTTTCTCTCGTAATATAAACATATCCCGGCAAACTTGTCGTCAATAAAAACCAGAGATCATACTTATATCCAACTTTCTCTATCCATGTGCACAACTTCGCATACTCATCCTCTCTCAACAAATGATCTATATTTTCCAAGACAATCAATGTCTTTTCTGGATTCTTCTGATGTACCTCCAGTAAAATCCCCAGATACATGTGTACCAATTCCCACATGTCAATCAACTCTATGGGCCTCTCATCCTTGCCACATATTTCTGTATTTTGAACGATAGAGAACAAATCCTTTTCCTCGTACCGAAACTCCAGATTCCCCACAGAAGCAAATAATCCCTCATTTAATGCCATAAATATTCTATGCAACTGACCATCAATTTCCTCCAATGACTTCTGACATTCATATTTCTGAATCTGATCAGACAAATACTGCATCATCAAACTAGTTTTTCCCAGTCGAATGCCACTGATAAAATCTTCTCTTCCCCTTAAATAATACGTCTTAAAATACTTTCTTCCCACAGTCTTTCCCTCTAGCCGTACATTTTGCAACAATTCTTTCTCATATTCCAAATACCGCCCAGAGGAAAAATGTTTTAGTATCGAAGTAACGATATATTTTTTCTTTATCAAATCCATGCCACATAATTGCGTCAATGGGGCAAGTTCTATTTCATGCAGTTTCTCCTCCTCCGCAACCTGTATTTTCATAATACAACCATCCTCTCCGACCCTATGCTCTTTTCTGTATCATTCCGGCTTCCCACCAATAATTTCATATCTGCATACTGCTTATCCGTTATCGTGAATAACCTGACATTTCCCTTTTGAGGCACGATCTTCTGTATTCGCTTTTCCAGCCTTTTCACATAGTCTCTATTGGGACAGGTTCTGACATATACAGAATACTGTATCATGATAAACCCTTCGCTGATCAGATCCTTTCTAAATATCCGATATGCCCTCTTCTCCTCATCCGTTTCTACCGGCAAATCAAACATACACATCAATCTCATAACATTATATCTCATTCTCCTCCCCCTGATAGTTCTTTACCCATGGCATCACCACACTCACATCCTTTCCAGCGATATAAGATGCCACATTTGACACATATTCTTCCATAGCATTGCACAGGTACATATTTCTTCCCTTGTATTTCATTTTATGATTAAGCATATTCACCAACTTGTGGCGATGCTCGGGCTTAAAATACTCCTCGCCCGCCAGAAGTTGATAGGCATAATAATCCACAATAGGGCGAAAAGGCTCTATCAGATCATCCACCAAGTTAAAACGGTTGTATTCATTGCAATGGTGGATGCCCAACTGCGTATTCAATCCATATCCCACACAGGTTCTTGCCAAAAAGGAACGGCAGATAGCATATCCATAATCCAGTCCTGCATTAAGCAAAATATCATCATTCCCTCTAGAAAAACTAGTTCCCATCAACTCATTAAAATATATTTTTGCTCCATGTGCTTCCCTGTTGGCGGGATCTCCCGGCTGCACCTCTGTCAAAAAAGCCCGCAGATGCGCAACGACTGAGCCTTCCTTTTCCAACAATTCCAACACCTGTGCCTGATTTTCTAATTTGCTGCAAATGATTTTCTGCCACAGGGCATCGTAAAACATCCTATCTTTCTCCGTCTGGCAAAGTATCATTTTGGATACTCTGCTATGATTGTCAAAGGAAGAGTAATATCCCATGGGAAGATGCTTCTGATCGCAGATTACCACGCCCACATTATGCTCTGCCAATACGCACATCATCCTTGCCGTCAGCGTAATCTGCAAATTATCAATAATCAGCACCGAGATATCATTCACCGGAATCCACAATTCCTTGCCCTCTTTCGTCACCACTAAATTATTTAATTTCACCTTTATATTCACTTCATTCTCAATATATATCACACGAAATCCCATATTTATTTCCACCCCATATCTCAACAAAAGAAAGGGACATCCGTCGATGTCCCTTGGTTTCGGCATAAAGCCTTGTTTTAGTAGATCTGAAAGAATTGAGTTATCGTAAAAAATCTACCAAAATCATTGTACATCAACTGTTAAACTCTGTCAACTTCCAAAGAAAATTTTTCTCTCGAACAATAATATCTGTTTCCCAAGATATCCGTCCTGATTTTCAATATCCTTGTAGTTTTTGCCAAACCTACTGGATGCTGCTTTTCAAATTTTGCCCGGTCAACCGGTTTGGTCTCAATATAATTCATGTTTTGCGGCATCGTTCTGGACAAGAATCGTTCCACATAGCACTGCCCATTTTTCTCATACTCCAGCAAATCATTTTTATAGAGAGAAAACTGATAGATTATCCCCAACCGTTCCAAATCTGCCCTGCTCTGGGACTTCTCTATCACTCGCTCTGCGATCAGCCTTTGCCGATACGCCTCCTCCTCTATCACATATTTCCCTTTTCTGTAACAACAGTCACAATACTTAATCCCCACCAGAAAATACTTTCCTTTGTCTTCCTGATAGTACACATCCGTCCTGTACGGGTTCGTACTCTCCAGTATCACTTTTTGACTTCCCGCTGCATGACCATACTTGTGGGATATATCAATACAACTCCCCACCTCTCCATCCTGATATTTCAATACGACAATCGGGGCACCCTGACGATTCTTCGCATACTTTCTAACACAATCTCCCGTCTCCGTGCGATATGACTGAAAGGCATTATTCGCATCCTTGTATTCCTCGAAAACAGCCAGGAGATCCTCCCAGGTTCTTCGGTCATTGCGATACATCAGAAAGCGGTCTTCCTTTCCGCCCTCCAACATCTTCTTAAATGTTCTGTATCCATTGACGGAATAGATATCCAACTTATTTATCTTCATAGTCTTTCCATCAATCGTCCTCGTTCCTCGAATTGTTTGGTTGCATAATGCTCTATTTGCCTTCCTATCTACACGATGCCAGAATTTCACTTCCTTTTCCGCTCTCAAAATATTTTCCTTGACGGTTCTCCATTTATTCTGGTAGAGATAATCCTCATAAGTCTTATCATCCATCCTGGCCTCCCATTTCCGGCGATCAGTGATGGCCTCCCCATCAAAATCAATAAATTCTTCCTGCAATTTATGATAACTCTCATATCCCATCTGAGAGAAACAAATCAACATGGCATCCACTGCATGATGGGAAAAACTCTTCTCTCTATCCTTATCAAGCTTGAGAGAAGAACGCATCTGATGCGTAAAGCTTCCCCTAATCACCTTGACCTTCGTACCAGCACCTTTCGCCTCAAGAAATCCCTGCAAACCATTTAATATCACCCTGGAGGCATATCTGGTATCATTGATATTTCTGGAAATAAACCCTCTCATTACATCAATTTTTGTAATATCCTCCCGATATAGCAAGGTATTCTTTTTCCTGTCAGAAATCCTCTTCTTGTCATATAAATCTAAAACATTGCTCATATATTCATGAAAACTCCACTTTCTGGAATCATCATTCAGATACATATACGGTGTCGTATTCCCTTTCAACTGATTTTCCGTATGGTAAACCAGCACCTTGTTGGCTCGGCTGTCGTCAAAGGATATAGAGCGGGGAATGACATGATCTATCTCAAATTTACTCTGATCATTGAGCAAATCCATTATTTCTATCGGCTTTCCCGAATATAGGCAACAACCATTTTGCTCATTCCAAAGTTTTAATTTTAGCGCAAGTCTTCTGTGCCTGTGAAAATGCTCCTCCGTAATTGCTATTCCATACTCTTTTTTTATTCGATCAATAATCTCTTTTAATTCCTTTTCATTATTTTTCTGCGTATCGGCAATGCGCTTTTTTTCTTCCTCTGAATTTCTGTCCCTGGGCATCTCGATCACAATTTCCTTCGGATATCCATACTTTTTGATCAGAGCATTAATCACCTTTGTAGCAATGCGGACAGAGCGGGCAACCACGGGATTATATATATCCTCATTTAGCAATTCTGCAGAAAGGGTATTAACACCTTGATATCTTTCCTTTTTGGAGCGCATCACTCCCATATCCGTTAATAACTGCATTTGATTCTTGGGCTGTTCATACATTTCTGGAATTAACTCCCCCATAATTCGCAAGGAAAAGGACTGCCATTTGCTAAAAAGCGAGCCATTTGATTTTTTTATCGAAAGCAATGCGTTTTGCATCTCCTCGTCCAAGCAAATCCCCTCCCTCTTTATAGCAGAAACGATGGCATCCCTCTCTGTATTTAGCGTTAATATATTTCCCAGCCTGTCCAAATCTTCCACAGTTAATAAAGAAATATCCAAACCCGATTTTTCAAATTCCCGACGAATTTTATTATATGTATCAAATTTATGAAACAATTTCTTCCCATTTTTATCAATACGGTATCCCGCCATGGTCTCAATTTCTTCCCCAATTACTCCCCTGATGATTTTCTCCATATTGACAGATTTGACTGTCTTTACCTTTCTTACAATTTCTTGCTTTTCTTCTTTTGATAGTTTTCTCTCATTTATCACCAAGTCATTTAAATCATTCAATAAATTGAACTCCTGCGCTGTATAGGATGCGCCTGCTGCCCGCATCTCTTCAGGATAAACGCTACACTTTCCAATCAATTTCTCAAATATATTCTCCTCGGTAATATACTCTCCCGTTTCTGGATTAATTTTCGTGGTATACTTTCCGTAATCTGTTCTTGATTTATCATTTCCCGGCCCCACATAATATTCTCTTTTTCTGGAAAAAATTTTCATATAATTTTCTTCAAACGTCTCATCAATAAAGTTTAAAAAATCTTTCTGCTTTTTAAAAAGTTCTCGCAGTTCTTTTTTATATGCACTGATTGTAAAAATATTAGATAGCACGATCTTTTCGTCATCCTCTGACACCTCAATCTCACCCCGGTATCTCCCGTACTTCTCCAATCGCTCCCTCTGAATTTGACAGGGAAGTTTCCTCTTCAACTCCTCCCGATTTCTCTGAATGCCCCTCGCATAATCACTTTTTGCTGCGTTGCTGTCATCTATCGCATCATCTAAATACGATATCCCTCGATGCGTCAACATATTTTTCAATACATAATAAAATTCTTCCTCCGACAATTGCTCGGATAATCCTTTATTGCGAAGTTCCAACTGAATATTACACTGACCATTAGGAACATTCCCCGCAACACTTTGCCATAATCTGTCAAAATCCTGTAACCTTGTCCGCTTTCTCCGAAGCAGTCTCTTATGCTGGCGAAATTCCCGCCTATTCCCATTCTTTTCGGCATCTGCTGCCTCAAATATATTTGATCCAGACTCTAAGACACGATAATCATCATCCACAACTGCCCATCCAACAGATGCAATCCCAATATCCAATCCAAATCTTAACATATGATCCCTTTCCTCCTCATAGATAAACATAGTGTTCTCTGACATTCTTCCACTTCAAACAATTAATTTCATATCCATTATACCCCCTACACCCCTCACTCCCTCGCCATCCCAAAATGCCCATACGCCAAATCCGATGCCACCCTCCCCCTGGGCGTCCTCAGCAGCAGCCCATTCTGCACCAGATAAGGCTCATACACATCCTCCAGCGTACCCGCATCCTCGCCGATGGCCACCGCCAGGGCCTCGATCCCCACCGGCCCCCCGCCGAACTGCTGAATCATGGTAGTGATAATATTCCGATCCGTCTTATCCAGTCCCAGCTTATCCACCTCCAGGAGATCCAGGGCAAAATCTGCCACCTCCTTGGTAATCCTGCCGTCATACTTAATCTGGGCGAAGTCCCGCACCCGTTTCAGAAAGCGGTTGGCCAGCCGGGGCGTTCCTCTAGAACGCCTCGCCAGTTCCATAGCCCCCTCCTCCTCAATTCCCACGTCCAATAACTTGGCAGAATGGATGACAATTTCCTGCAATTCCTCCGGCGAATAAAACTCCAGCCGATTCACCACCCCGAAGCGGTCTCTCAGGGGAGCGGTAAGCATGCCCGCCCTGGTGGTAGCCCCCACCAGGGTAAATTTCGGCAAATCAAAGCGAATCGACCGGGCGGCAGTTCCCTTGCCGATTACCACGTCAATCACGTAATCCTCCATAGCCGGGTAGAGAACCTCCTCCACCTGGCGGGGCAGGCGATGAATCTCATCCACGAAAAGCACATCCCCATCCTTCAGATTATTCAGAATGGCGGCCATCTCCCCCGGCTTCTCAATAGCGGGCCCAGCCGTCACTTTCAGGGAGGTGCCCATCTCATTGGCGATAATTCCCGCCAGCGTAGTCTTTCCCAGTCCCGGCGGCCCATACAAAAGCACATGGTCCAGAGATTCCTCCCTCTGCTTCGCCGCATCAATATAGACCTTCAGATTGCTTTTCACCTTCTCCTGGCCAATATATTCTCTCAGATACTGGGGGCGCAAACTGGTCTCGATCCGCCCATCCTCCTCCGTAAATTCCGTTGTGATCATCCTCTTCGCCATTGATCTTCTCTCCCGCTCTCATATATAATTGCAAGTTACTATATGTTTTTCAAGCTCTTCTTCAGCAACTCCTCCACCGTCAGATCCTCTGACAATTCTACGCCCCGCACTGCCCTGGCCGCATCCGTCTTGGAATAGCCAAGCACCACCAGTGCCTCGATAGCATCCCGCACCACCGCCTGATTACCCGTGCCAGCCATCTCAGCCGACCCAGCAGTCCCAGCGGAATCCTCCACCTCCGCATCGGCCACCATCCCAGCCAGATCAATCTTATCCTTTAATTCCAGTATGACTTTCTTGGCAGTCTTCGGGCCAATTCCCGGTGCCTTGGCAATGGTCTTCGCATCCTCCGACATCACCGCATAGCGGAGATCCTCCCCCGTCAGGGTTCCCATAATGCCCAGCCCTGCCTTCGGCCCGATTCCATTGACGGAAATCAACAGTCGATACATCTGCAAATCCTCCCGATTCAGGAATCCGAAAAGCTGCATGGCATCCTCGCGCACGGAAAAATATGTATACACCTTAATATTTTCCCCCAAATCCGGCAGCCGTTCCATCATGGAGACAGGCACATTCACCGCATACCCGATTCCCTGCACCTCCACCACGATCTCCGCCTCTGCCACTTCTGTCAGTATTCCGCACAAATATCGAATCATCTTTCGCCTCATTTCTTAGGAACTGTTAAGAAATAAACCTTCACAAAGTGCAAAGTTATTTTTTAGCAGTTCCTTACTGTCTAAATACTTGTTACTATTCAAAGCCGCTCATCCCCCATGGGATAGCCCCGCCGACTAACGGCATCGGTTGTTTCGTATGCGCAACTCCGACTATCGCATGACGGGATGAACAGCTTCCATAACGTCTATTCCAATTTGCTGAACGTCCCATTGGACTTTCCCAGCCATCCCTCCTCCATAAACTTAACAATCACATAGGGATGGATGCCCAGCTCCTCCGAAATCTGCAAAGCATTGCTATTGGGATACTTTTTGAGATATTGGACAATATCATCCAGCTTATCCTCATCCTCCCCCCGGCAATCCTTGCAGCACATGGTCTGAATCTTCGATCGAAACACCTTATGGCAATGCTTGCACACGTTTGTATAAAGCATAGTCACCTCTCCTCCACACAACAATATCATCCAACTAATGCCACACTAGTAAATAAAATGAAAAACCTCCTAAAACAGCGTGGAAAACAAATTCAAAATCGGCTGAATCATCTTCCAAAGTCTGGGACGATTCTGCCAATCCTCATAGGAAACCTCCTGGCTTTCGTGAAAGATCTTTTTAAAATCTTTTCGAATGTTTCTCTGAATGCTCTCTCCCGACATCCACACGCCATTCTCATAGTGGAGATAGAAACTGCGGTAATCCATGTTAATCGTCCCCACAATCGCCGCATTCTCCGTCAATATCTGCTTGGCGTGGATAAATCCAGGGGTATACTCATAAATCCGCACCCCCTCCCGAAGCAGCTTGCCATAATTGTAATTGGTAAGTAATTTGGCATATTTTTTATCCGGAATATTTGGCGTGACAATCCGCACGTCCACCCCCCGGTGAGCCGCCTCAATCAGGCTTTGCTGCATATAATCCTCCAGCACCAGATAAGGCGTGGTGATATATAAATATTCATCCGAGAATGTTATCATCTGATTATAAACATTTTCAATCACATTCTTGGGATTGTGGGCAGGACCGTCAGAAATCACCTGGCAATAGGTATCTCCCAGTTCCTTGCCCCTCTTCTTATATTTTAGGTAATCAATATGCTCCTTCTCCCCCCCGCAAGCCTCCCACATCTGCAGGAACACCACCGTCAGATCCCAGACAGCCTTGCCCACCAGGCACACGCCGGTATCCTTCCAAACCCCAAAACGCTCAATCAGGTTGGCATACTCATCCGCCAAGTTAAATCCCCCGGTAAATCCAATCTTTCCATCCACCACCACGATCTTCTGGTGGGATCGGTAATTCATATACAGTTCCCCAGTATATCTATGGATAGGATTAAATATCCTCACCTCCATGCCCTCATGCTCCAAAATCTGCTTAAAATACTTTCTAGTTCGGATGGCGGCCCCGAAGTCATCATAGAGGAACTTCACCTCCACCCCCTGTTCCAATTTCCTCTTTAAAATCTCGTGAACCTTATCCCACAGAGCCCCCTCTGCCACAATAAAAAAATCTATAAAGATAAATTTCCTCGCATTTTCCAGTGCCTGAAAAATATCCTCAAAGGCATCCTCCCCCATGGGATAATATTTCACCCCATTTCCCGAGGTAAGAGGGAATCCCTCATTCACCATGTATTTGACCATGCGCCCCGCCACGGGATGATCCTCCACATATTCTTCGTATACTTCCTCATCCTGAGTCAAAAACTTTCTCCCATAGGCAATCTGACGGAGGATATGCTGGTCCAAGGCCCGCTTCTTTCCGCCCTCCCTACCCCAGAGATAATACAGGACAAAGCCCGACACCGGCAGCAGGAGCACGATGGATATCCATGCGATCCGAAAGGAAGGGCTCTGGTTCTTATTTACCAACGTGACAATGGCAATGATGGAACACAATTCCAAGATAAAATAAAAATACACTGTCAGGCTCTGTAGCACAAAAGGCAAGTACAGTACCAAGCCAAACTGAATCATCACGATCAAGGCAGTAGAAACCACCCGCAACGTACCTTCCAAATGATTCTGAATCCTGCCTTTCAGGCCTTTGAGATAGCGCTTCTCCCTGTGCCCGCCTGCAAAGAATTTTTCAATGTTTCGATTTTTATTTCTTCGATCCCATTTTTCATAAACATTTCCCGAGCGAAATCTTCTTTCCATCCTTGTCCTCCCCAAGTCAACAACTCTGATATTTCATTATAACACATTTTTAATTTTCCACGCAACATTCCCAAAAATGTGTTAAAATGTTACCATTCACCCAATTACCACGTTACAGAAAGGATGCTATCATGAAGACCATCAAAAGCACCATGAATCCCCCTAGATTTTCCTACGCCTTTCCCCAGAAACTGGAGGATATCGCCTTTTTTGACATCGAGACCACCGGGCTATCCCCCAAAGCCTCCTCCCTCTATCTCATCGGAGGAATGCATTACGACAACTCTACTGGAAGATGGCAGATCATTCAATGGTTCGCCGACGATTACCACAGCGAGAAAGAACTCCTCCAATCCTTCCTGGCATTTCTAGATGGATTCCAATACCTTTACCACTTTAATGGAAAAACCTTTGACATCCCATACATCCTGCAAAAATGCCAGCGCCACGCCATCACTCCAAGCCCCCACAACAAAATGATACTGGAAGACCAAGAGGATACCCTGTCCATCGACCTGCTAAAGCATATCCGCCGCCTGCGAGGGGCCCTGCAACTGGAAAGGTGCAACCAGACTGCCCTGGAGCAATGGCTGGGCTGCCAGAGAGAGGATCCATTCAGCGGAGGAGACTTGATTCCCGTATACTCAGAATATATGCAGCAGAGGCTTCTGGCTCCCGAAAAAGCGGAAGCCCTGGAAAAGGTATTGCTTCTCCACAACCATAACGATATGGAAATGATGCTGGCAGTAAGTAGCATATTATCCTACGAAAACTTCTTCATGCATCCCGAAAGGCTCTTTCCCCTTCCATATGCAATGGAACCCGCAGGCACAGGCATGCTTCCACAGACAGCAGAAATTAAAGAAATAAGACTATCGCACCAGGGTGACCGCCTTGCCATCACCTTTGAAACAGACTTTTCCGTGCCCAAAAAAATCTGCCTCTCAGCAGCATACCCAGAGACAGCCATGACCCCGGAAGATGGGACAGGGGATTCTCCCCATCTTCCCTCAGCAGAATTGAAACTGGAGGAAAAAAACTGCACACTCACCATCCCCCTATACCAAGGCACCTTGAAATTCTTTTACGCCAGTCCCAAAGATTATTGCTATCTTCCAAAGGAAGATATGGCAGTCCACAAAAGCATCGCCGAATTTGTAGAGAAAGAATATCGGCAAAAAGCCACCGCCTCCACCTGCTATGCCCGGACGGAGGGAATCTTCCTCCCCCGCCTGGCCCCCTATGCCAGAAAGAAAAAGGGAGAAGTTCCAAAAGAACTTCCCCACTTTTTCCTAACTTACAAAGACCGGCTATCCTTCTGCCAACTGCCAAAGGATTTTGAGCAAAACCTCCCATTCTGGCATAATTACCTCTCCAAGGAACTTCGGAGTTTTTTATAAACACAAAGCATATCGCCCAAGTTTACTATTCACAACCGTTGAGAGGAAACGTGCTACATGCCCGCTTGCAAGACAGTTTTCCTTTAGGTTTCACTTATAACTCCACGAAGACTTCCGTCTCCTGCTTCAGACTGGAGGCGATAGACTGATTGTCGTCCATCTTCTTGCTGATTCGGCTCATATCTTCAAGCAGGGTCTGGGTGCTATCTGCCGTGTGGTTCACTCCGGTGACACCCTCGCTGATGGAATTGGTAATCACGTCTATAGACTCTGCAATAGACTTCATGGTAGTCTGCAAATTGTCCGTCTTCTTCGCAAACTCTCCCATTGTCTCCTGAATATATGTGGCATTCTGCTTGTATTCCCCGCCAGACCGCACAAATCTTTCAAATTCTGGCAAAATGCTGTCATTCATATAATTTACCAGGTCATTGGCATGGTCTGCCAGATTATGAACCGCCTCCGTGACTACGGCATTGATTTTCTGAATTCGGTTGGCCGTCTGGCTGCTGGCTGCCGCAAGATCGCTAATCTCCATAGCCACCACGGCAAATCCCTTTCCTGCCTCTCCCGCTCTGGCCGCCTCAATGGAGGCATTCAGCGACAGAAGATTTGTCTGGCTGGCAATATCCAGTATCTCCCCGCTCAGGCTATCCACCTGATTAACGCTACTGCTGTCCTCGATGGCCTGCTGCAGCACCCGAAGGATTTCATTTACCTTGACGCTAGTCGTCTGCATATTTTCCCTGGCCGCTGTCTCCAGCTGCTCCGCATGCCGCCTCATCTCCAAGCTATACTGGTTAATCTCGTTGGATTTGTCAGCAATAGCGTTGACTTCCTCCGTCACCGCGGCGGCATTTTGATTGATTGTGGCAGCATTCTCAGACATCTGCTCCATGCTGGCAGTCAATTCCTCCGTCAGGTAAGACATGTCAGACACGCTCTCATTAGAAGTCTGCACGCTACTCATAACCTCGCTTACCACCTCATCCATGGTCTGGGTATTATCTGTGAGAATGCGGAAAATATTCTGCAATTTCTCCATAAATACATTGATTCCCTTCCCCAGCGCGGCAATCTCGTCATCTCCCCGCACCCTCACGCGCCGGGTCAGGTCTCCCTGCCGCTTGTCAATCCCCTGTATGATATCTGCCAGTTCCTTCTGGGCAGTAGACAGAGGCGCAATCACCTTCACATATACGCTGAAAATCACAAAGAGCAGGGAAATCACGCTAATAATGATAAAAAGGACACCAGTAAGCATAGCCCCCCGATACACCGCCGAAAGCTGTTCCCTAGCTTCTGCCGCCCCCTTGTTGGCCGCCTCCTTCAGATTGCCGATATGCCCTTTCATGTCCCCTGCCTTTTTGGCAATTTCCGTGTTGGCCATGGCATAGGCCTTCTCATTCTCCCCAGCCGCACTGAAAGCCATCAGGCTAGCAATCTCATCCTTTAATTCCTCATAATTCTTTTGCAGGTTCTGATATTCCGAATCGTCCCCCTCTGCAAGATAGACCTCGTACTCCTGGAGATATTGATCCATCTTGGCCTCCTCCGCCCGAATGCTTTCCACCAGCCCAATCATGCCTTTCAGATCCGTGGACACAATATGGGACAGCGCCTGCTTATGAATCTCCTGGGCCTTCTCCTGGATGTCCCCCAATTTTGAAATTCCAGTCATATATTGATCTGCGATTTCTGATGCATTGCGATTGACCTTTCTAATATTGCTAATAGCCAGAATGCTTGCTATCACAGATACTATTCCCAAGACAAATACCGGGCCCAGAATGATTGTCTTGATACTAAGGCTCTTTTTTTCTTTCATTTTGCCACTTCCTTCCCAAACTGACACACGCTTTCAGCAACGCTGCCATATGTAATACAAACCCCTGGTTTGTTAACCTTGGTTTGCCACCCTTCGCCTCGTGCTTGCACAAGGCATCATCAATTCACCGTGGATGCAGTAATGCCCTTCACCAGAGCATCCATTATTTTCTGCAAATCCTCTTTCTCTGGATTTCCGTCCGCCATCGCCTTGCCAAAGGACTCGAACGGAGTCCAGAAATTATTGCCCACCCGCTGCAGGCTGCCGTACTTGGATTGTTCCATGACTGCCCGGATAGCCGGAACCTTCTGCACCTCTTCAGATTCCGCCGCACGAATGTTAGACGGCCCCTGATTTCTCTCCACGAAGCGAAGATTCTGGTTCTCCTCATTCGTAAGCCAATCCGCCAGCTTATGAGCCCACTCTTTATTCTTGCTATAATAATTCACGCCCATAGCCTTATATCCTTTAAAAGATGCCATCTGGACCTGCTTTCCCGCCACCGTGTAAGTCGGCAGCTTCACTGCGCCATAATCGTCCCCCCAGATCGTCTTAATGTCCATGGCATTCCATGCGCCGCTGACCCCGGCAATTGCTTTGCCCGCCCTGGCATCCGCTACAAAATTTCCATCCGGGGAGTTCTGAAATCCCGAGCTAGCGGAAATCCTCAACAGTGCCCTGGCAACGTCCACGCCCTTAATCTTTCCCTTTTTCGCATTCCAGTTGCAATGGTTCGTCACCCCATCCTCATTGATTCCAAAATCCAGCCCCGTATTTCCAAAAAAGGCATACATATACCAGCCCGAAGTCCACTCCATATTAATTTTCTTGTGCGCCTTCTCTGCAACTCTGAGCATGCCATCCAGAGTTTTCACATCCTTTTCACTAAAATATTTCTTGTTGTAATACATGAAATAGCCATTATCCGCCGTCATGGGATACACGTAAAGCGTTCCATCAATAGTCCCGGCCTCATTGGCTTCCTCCAAATTCGCATCTTGTATTTGTTCCTGATTCCTCACCGGATCAAGCGCTCCCGCCGCCGCCAAAACCGTCACCTGGTCATCAGGAACAGGAAACACATCTGCAGCCCCGTGCACATCTGCCAGCACATTGCCTCTGGTGCTGGCATCCGAATTCTCCTCCAGCACAATGTCAAATTTCGCTTCCCCAGCATACCTCTCTTTAAAACTGTCAATCATCTTTTCCAACGTGGAGAAATTATTCTGCTCCGCCCAAATCCGTAAGGAAACCACGCCCCCAGGTTTTCCTTTCTCCTGTCCGCCCATCTTTGCGGGAGATGCCTTATCCTTTCCCCCGGCACATCCTGTCAAAGCCAGAGAAAACACCACTGCCAGAGCCAGCACAAAACCCATTCCTCTTTTCATAGAACATCATCTCCAATCCTTATTTTTTCTCCTATAATTATAACAAACCCCAACGTAAAAGTAAAAAGAAACATTAGCATTCTTCTATGAAAAAACGATAATCCACAATGTCAATTTTCTTTGCAGAAATCATCCTAATTATTTGCTAGAATTAACCACATAATTGCTCACGGGAAATTCCAGCATCATCTTTGTACCCTCCCCATACCAAGATTCAGCCGAGATTCCAACACCCAGCTTGCGGCAGAGTTTCCGGCACAAATAAAGCCCCATCCCGGTAGAGCGTTCCCTGGCCCTTCCATTGCTGCCAGTAAATCCCTTTTCAAAAATCCGGGAAAGATCCTCTGGAAGAATGCCAGTCCCATTATCCTCCACCGAAAATATCACCCCCTTCTCCCTCCGCTCTGCCTCAATGCAGAACACCGGATTCTCACTCTTGTATTTCACGCTATTCAAGAGAATCTGATTCAAAATGAACCCAATCCACTTCCGGTCCGTATATACCGACTCCCCGCAGGACACCTCCACCCTAACCCCGTTCTGAATCAAGAGCAGCCGATTCTTTTCTAGCACCTCATATACCACTTGTTGCAAATCCGTCTCCCGAATCATATAATCCCGATAGACCTGATCGGATCTGGCGTAGTACAAAGCCATATCCACATAATTCTCAATCTTCTGGTTCTCCACACTTACATTGCGAAACAATTCCCTGGCAGATGTTACCCGCTCTCCATGCTCTCCATCCAATCCGCCGTATCCCTTTCGTCCATTCTCGCACAGCAGAGCGATTCCCGTGATTGGCGCCTTCACCTCATGCACCCAACTCTCAATATACTCCCTATAATCCTTCTGCTCCTGTTCCAATTGTCGGATTTTTTCAATCACGGACTTGTTGGAATAACGAATCAGATTGGCGTATAGCCGATCCTCCAATCGAAAGGAAGCAGGCATCAATTCTCCCAGAAGATACCGTTCCTCCATCTTGTCCATAATTTGTTCAATCACGTAAAAATATTTTCTTCTCTGAAAAAAAGTAACAATCAGCCAGCCAGACAGAATCAGACACCAGAAAATCAGAATCAGGAACATATCATCTTCAGGGTAGCCAGTCATTCTCAGAAAGCCCGCCAAAGCCCCCATGCACGTCAGATGAAGGAGAAACAATAAACTTCTGTCCTTTAGAAAATCCATAAAACTCATATGCGATACCCCATTCCTCTCTTCGTCTCAATAAAGTCATCCACGCCAATGAATTTCAATTTCTCACGGATTCTAGCAACATTCACGCTCAGGGTATTATCATCAATAAAAATCTGATTCTCCCACAAATATTCAATAAAATCCATTCGATCCACAAACTCCCCAGGATGTAGAAATAGCAGATGCAAAATCTTCATCTCGTTCTTAGAAAGATCTTCCCGCCTGCCCTCATAGGCAATGCAGCACTTTGATAAATCCAATTCCACTCCATGATACAAGAACCTGGTGCGCTCCAATTCCCGAGAGCCTCCCGACCGCTTTAGCACTGCCGCAATCCTAGCAAGCAGCAGCGGTGCCTGATAAGGCTTGGTAATATAGTCGTCCCCTCCCCGCAGGATACCTGTCAATTCGTCCATAGAGTCCGTCCTGCTAGTAAGAAAAATAATGGGTACATCTTGCTTCTCCCGTATCCGTGTGCAGATATCAAATCCCGATACGCCTGGAAGATTTACATCCAGAAGCACCAAATCAGGCTGGAAGGCATATACTTGTTCCGGCACCTTTTCAAAAGATTCAGCCAAAACGACTTGGTAAGAGGCATTCTCCAGCAAAACTTTCAGTTCTCTCCTAATCAACTCTTCATCTTCCACCACAAATATCCGCATAACGGCTCCCTTTCTGCACAATCCATGCATCATCCTACGACAGCAACCAGTTTCCCAACAAGTATATCAGAACATGCCAGAAATGCAACTCTTCCGATACTATCCTACATGATTCATGTCGAGATTGGTATGCGAAATAAAATCTAAACTTTTCATACGGGACAAATTTCACAAAAAATTCACAAATATTAAACATGCTACATGGACGAACAACCTGAACAACAACTACAACATCATGAACAGCCAAATACTTGAATATTCTGTTATTATTTCTCAGAATTTATTAAGATTTTTGCCTTCATTTTTACGACAAAATTCCAGAAAAGAGAACAAGCAAATTTGCATTGCGAGAATAAATATGCTATTATTATGCACGTACCATCTTTGGTTCTAACAATATCTGTTCCTACTACCATACACATGATAAAAGTTCTGGAGATGGTACTTTCTAAATAATTATTCCACAATGTTTAAAAAGTAAGTAACTGAAAAACAAATTAATTGACAACCATAGCAAAAAAACATTTGCCATACAGGCTCTCTAGAATTGAAAGAATATAGGCAATCATCGAAACCGCACTCAAAACCATTTGCATTATAATTTCATGCCAAATGTGCTGACTTGTTATTCATATGCCGATTTAGGATAGCATGTACTCTCTCCACTTCATCAAGAATCAATAAATCATAACGGCGCAAGCCATCAAACTTTATGTACATTTTAGCTATGTCCTCTTTCAGGACAGAGATTTCTCCCTTCACTTTTGACATGTCCTCTTTCAGAACACGAATCTCTCCCTTCACTTTTGACATGTCCTCTTTCAGAACACGAATCTCTCCCTTCACTTCTGACATGTCCTTTTTCAGGACAGAGATTTCTCCCTTCACTTCTGACATGTCCTCTTTCAGAACACGAATCTCTCCCTTCACTTCTGACATGTCCTCTTTCAGAACATGAATCTCTTCCTTCACTTCTGACATGTCCTCTTTCAGGACACGAATCTCTTCCTTCACTTCTGACATGTCCTCTTTCAGGACACGAATCTCTCCCTTCACTTCTGACATATCCTCTTTCAGGACACGAATCTCTCCCTTCACTTCTGACATATCCTCTTTCAGAACAGAGATTTCTCCCTTCATTTCAGACATGTTCTCACCTAAATCCGACACTTTGTGAATTAATAAATCAAGTTTTTGGCTGTCTGTCATATAAACACCTCCTTCTTCTTTTTCAATAGTATATCACATATGATTAAATAAATCTAGTCTCTTTTTATTTTCTTATATTCTTTGTTATCCTTATCGAAGAAATTGCGCAGGCAACAGGAATATGATATAATTAGTGCCATGCACTATTCATCCAAGTTGCGTTGCAACTTGGATCATATCGGAAAACATGGTAAGTATCACGATATGACTAGGAAACGAATTTAAAATTTGCAAAAAGGAGTTGCTATAAAGATGGTGGTAGATTTACAGGAAAGCCGAAAGAAAATAGATGACATTGACAGAGAAATCGTCTCCCTATTCCAAAAAAGAATGGATGTGGCGGCAGATGTGGCGGCTTACAAGAAAAGCACAGGAAAGAAAGTATTTGATGCCAAGCGAGAAGAAGAAAAAATCACCTGCCTAAGGGAAATGGCAGAAGATGAATTTTATAAAACAGGCATAGAAGAGTTATTCCGCCAGATTATGTCCATCAGCAGAAAATACCAATACCAGAAACTTGGCACGGCAGCAAACGAGATTCCCTTCCGGGAGGTAGATCGGCTGGACGTGACTGAAGATACTCGGGTGGTATGCTTTGGCGAGCATGGCGCCTTTACAGAACAAGCAATGGAGGAAATTTTCGGAAAAAAGATTACCGCCTTTAACAAGCAGTCCTTTCGAGAAGTCATGGAGACCGTTGCCAATGGGGATGCCCTTTTTGGCGTGCTGCCCATTGAAAACTCTACTACCGGTGCCGTGAGCGGAATCAATGAACTGCTGATGGAATATGACGTGACCATTATTGCAGAACACTTTATCAAAGTGGAACAGTCCCTTTTGGGACTTCCAGGTGCAAAAATGGAGAACCTGTACACAGTATACTCCCATGCGCAAGGACTGATGCAGTGTTCTAAATTTCTGGAAAGCCAGAAAGGAATTGCCACTAAGACATACGCCAGTACTGCCGGTGCTGCCAAAAAAGTAAAAGATGAAGGGGATGCAACCCAAGCCGCCATCGCCAGCAAGCGGGCAGCACAGACTTTCGGTCTGCATGTCCTTTGCGAAAATATAAACAATGAAGACAATAATTATACCCGTTTCATTGTGGTTACCAACCAGAAAATATTCTTATCAGATGCAAATAAGTTAAGCCTCTGCTTCGAGGTAAAACATGAGGCGGGCTCATTGTACCATTTTCTTGCGAATTTTTATTACAATGATTTGAACCTCACAAAGATTGAATCCTGCCCCATCGAAAACAGAAACTGGGAATATCGATTTTTTGTGGATGTGGAGGGGAATATCAACTCACCGGGCGTAGGAAACGCCCTGGCCAGCATGAGAGAATATGCAAATAACGTGACCGTGCTGGGAAATGTAGCAAAAAGATAATAAAAGGCAACAGTTTCCTTTCCAGCTTCGATAACACATTGCTTGGAAAGGCCACCATAACACCTGAGAAGAACGAAAAACCAGCATTCTTCTCATTGGAAATTGATAGAATTTGCTATCGGCCAAAATTCTTTCTAGGAGGAATCCAATGAAAAAAGGACAAATATATGAAGGTATCATTGAGAGGGTGGATTTTCCAAACAAGGCTGTAATTCCAGTAGAGGAAACGACAGAGAAGGGTGAAAAAATCATTCAGAACGCCACAGTAAAGGGAGGCATTCCCGGTCAGAAGATTTCCTTCTCTGTCAAAAAAGCCAGGAAGGAAAAATGTCAAGGCAGATTGCGGGAAATCCTGGAAAAATCCCCTCTGGAAACAGAGATTCCTCCCTGTCCCAAGTATGGCATCTGTGGCGGATGCAACTACCAGAGCCTGCCTTACGAAAAACAACTAGAATTAAAAAAAGAACAAGTTCTGCGACTGGTTAATCCAGTATATAAAGAAAGATTTGCTGAGAAACAATCTGGCACAGGCAAGATTGCAAACCCAGGAACTCATTTCATTTATGACGGAATCTTTGGCAGCCCGGATATCTTTGGATACCGCAATAAAATGGAGTTTTCCTTCGGAGATGATGTAAAGGACGGTCCCCTCACTCTGGGACTGCACAAGAAGGGCAGTTTCCACGACATTTTAGATGCGGATTGCTGCAAAATCGTTCACGAAGATTTCACGAAAGTGCTAACCTGCGTGAGGGATTATTGCCAGGAGCAACAGATTCCCCATTACAGGAAGAACAGCCACCAGGGCGTGTTGCGGCATCTCTTGGTACGTCGGGCCTCCTCCACAGGGGAACTTCTCACCGCATTGGTGGTCTCCTCCCAGCAGGAAATTGACTGGATGCCCCTCTCCCACCGCCTTCAGTCACTGCCTTTAGAAGGAACCCTTACCGGATTCCTCCTGATCACCAATGACAGCCTGGGAGACGTGGTGCAAAGCGATCGAACGGAAATCCTGTACGGAAGGGATTGGATTATGGAAGAGGTGCTGGAACTGAAATTTCGTATCTCGGCATTTTCCTTTTTCCAGACAAATACCCACGGTGCGGAGGTGCTGTACAGCCAGGCTAGAAAATATATTTTAGACCCACATACAACTGGAAAAGAATCCAAAACCGTGGCAGAGAGCATCCTGCAGGAAAATCTCACGAATATGTCTACACAGCAAACAAACCAATTTCACGATAAAACCGTCTTCGACCTATACAGCGGCACAGGAACCATTGCCCAACTTATCGCCCCTGTGGCAAAGAAAGTGATTGGCGTGGAAATCGTGGAGGAGGCCGTGGAAGCCGCAAGGGAAAATGCCACTTTAAATGGACTATCCAACTGCGAGTTTATCGCCGGGGACGTATTAAAGGTGCTGGATGAAATAAATGATAAGCCAGATTTTATTATATTAGATCCCCCCAGAGACGGCATCCATCCCAAGGCATTGAAAAAAATTATTGACTATGGCGTGGAGAACATGGTATATATCTCCTGCAAGCCCACGAGCCTGGCAAGAGATCTGGCAGTGCTGGAGGCCAATGGGTATCATATGGAGAGGATGTGCAATGTGGACATGTTCCCACAAACGGTGCATGTGGAAACAGTATGCTTATTGTCCAAACTTAATACGAAGCAACATGTCGAGGTTGAGATTAAGATGGACGAGCTGGATTTGACGGCGGTGGAAAGTAAGGCAACCTACGAGGAGATTAAGGCGTATGTGCTGGAGCATAGCGGTATGAAAGTCAGCAGCCTGTATATTGCTCAGGTGAAGCAGAAATGTGGCATCATTGAGCGTGAAAATTATAATAAGCCGAAATCTGAGGATACCAAGCAACCGCAATGCCCGCCGGAGAAGGAAAAGGCGATTATGGAAGCGTTGAGACATTTTGGAATGATATAGGGGGCTGCATATGGAAATTCTGATTTCCTGTGAGTTCAATATGGATACCGCTTGTGTTGAACTGAATTTTGTTGATGGCAGTATGATTTCCATTGACACGATCGCCGTGGAGAACGAGATTGCCGACAATATGTATCAGCGGTCAGAATTGGACTGGCTGATCTATAATAAGCTACTGGAATATGTACAGCTGGTGCTCGGCGGCAACCTGGAGGCATATGTGAAAGACATGCCGGAGCATCGGTTGATGGATTGAGAAGAAACGTGGCAGCCCACCGGTCAAATTCATGATCGGTGGGCTTTGATATTATTTTGGTTCACAACTAGGCACTTCAGAATGGCAGGGTGTTTCCAATACTGTCTAGAATCTTTTGGACAGCATATGGCTTGGAGTACTTGATATAAGCATCGCTCACAAAAATAGTATTCGTAGCATGTGGTTCAACCCACATTGCCGGGTAAATAACAATCTTCTTTGTGCTTCTTCGCCCAGTTGCTGTGACTTCTCCAGCAGCAGTAATTTCACAACCGGATTGTTTAAGGATATTCACCAAAGGCATAATCATGTTTATTTGTGCTTCTGGTTTGATAGGAGATGCTTTTATTCCATCGACTCCCCATTCAAGGAGTTGAAGCGCAGTGAAGCGGTCGAGCATACCATGTACATACTGATTTCTGTAATGCTTAAGGCATTTGGAACACGCAGAACCACAATCGCAGGAACCCAATAGATTTTTCATATCGGATAGTAGTTCAGCAATTGCATCGGCTACACTGACAGCATAACCAGCGCCGCTCGATAGGCTATCGTAAAGGTAGATATCGACATAGGAGGCTTCGGAGCTAGTTCTGAGACGGTAGCCGGTGACAAGTTCGGTGAATTCAACATCGAGTTTTTTGCTTGCTACCAGTCGCAGAGCTTCGGCTAAGGATTGAGCTGCACGGCTAAGCCACGGATTATCATTCCGGCGTGCATCAATAATCTTGTCGTCAATTGTGAATTCAAGAACCAACATATCAGTTATGAAATCATAGCCAAGATTTACATTAAAGGAATTACCATGGCGACATCTGCTTCGAGCATACTTCGACTTGTATGGCCTGCTAATGTCATTCAGAACAGAAATATCGTTGCCCGGCATGGCAGCACCACAGTCTTTACAGACCATAAATCCTTTGTCATCTGAACCTTTGTTCAGCATGATGATTCGCTGATTTGTTCGTGAAGCGATTCGTATGTTCTTGCAACCCGGAGCAAGTTTCATTTCTTCTGCATCTGGTAACGTTGAATACAGGGGCTGCTGAACTGCGGTGTATTCTTCTGATAGCTGAACATCTGGTATTGATTCAGCATTTCTCGGGGCAAAGCCCCAGGGACGCATCATTTCTCGAGTGATTTTCAAATCACTGTTCCCGCAGAATGGGCAACGTTTTGTATTCTCTTCCATCAGGCCAAACCAGCCGCACTCATCACAAGAAATAACCTGCTTCACATAATTCGGATCTTCTGTGTAGGCACGTGCTGGAGTTAGTGCCTGACCATGACGATGTTCACTTCCAGGATAATAGAATCCACCAATCTGATAGGTTAGTTTATCAACAACAATTACTCTGCCAGGAGCATATTCTCCAATTGCCACATCAAGTCCGCGGTCAACCTCATAGAGAATCTTTCCGTACATATCCGGTATGTAGGTACTTACGACGTTTTTGGGAAACGAATATGTTGGGATGATTCCTTCTTCATAAAGAGCATCCAGGAGAACCTTTGCATCACCTTCCTTAGCACCTTCATCGACACCAAAAAGCTCAGGGTGATCCTGACATTTTTCTTTGAGTATATCAAAGGCATCTTTAAGTTCATCCTCAAACGCTGAATAACGAAATGTTGCTCCGATAGGCAAAAGGAGCTTGTCCTTATCAACATTGTAGGAAGCAAGATAGTCCTTGAAGTCGTCAAGGAATTCCTCGAGGAAGACGGCTGCGGGAACTGTATCGAGACTTATATGTTTCTCTGAGAGGAACTCCTGTAGGATAACCATAGCCAGATGGCGTTGGAGGAGTTTCTCACTTCGTACATCAATCCACGGCTTACGGGGATCGCCACGGAACATAGGAATCGGGTCATTGAAGTACAATGTATCATGAGGACCATCTTCACAAAAAGTAACGATTGTAGATAAGCTAGATCCACGTCGACCGGCACGACCTGCTCGCTGTTGATAGTTTTCACGCATTGGAGGAATATTTCGCAGACCGACTGCAACCAGAGAACCAATATCAATACCAACTTCCATGGTGGTTGTGCTGCTGAGGATATCGACAGGGGTTTCGCCATCCTGAATCAAGTCTTGGAAGCGCAATTCGTATTGTTCGGTTTTACTCCAAAGGTCATCACGTTGGTCTTTATGTGAGAGCTGAGCGGTGTGTTCCTCCGTGTCTATCACATGGATTGGCTCTCCTCGGAGCGCATCAGCAACTGGCTTCCGCCAGAAGCTAAGCGCTTCGTATTCGTCAGATTCCATCTTGTGGATGTGCACCGAGCCGCAGCTTGGGCATCTGCCCTTTAAGACAAAGGGGGTCAGCTCAGAGCACTGCTCACACTTATACCATACATGCGTAACATCAAAACGTGTTTTTACTCTAGAAAGATCAATGTATAATTTGCCATTATCAGGTTGCGCTGAATCAAGGAACGCATCTTTCAATACTCGTTTCCATGCCATCTCAGTTTCATTTCCGTCACTCCAACCCATGATCTCACGGATGACTTTCGAGAATCCCCAATCTTTGTCAAGTCCATAACCACCGTGATTTGGGCGAACCGTCAATCGAACTGTATCATTGATGGTATGGCCAAGGGCAGTAGACATATCACAGATCGATAGCATCCAGGCATTGAAGAAATCAATAAACTCCTCATCGGTGACAGTTACATGGTTTTCATCAAGAGCATCAACAGCATCAAAAAGAGCCTGATCAGTAGGTTCAATCCAGCTTGTAGCGGAGTCATACAAGGTGTTATAGCCACCAGCAAACAATCGAAGAAGGTATTCTTGCATCTGTACAGGTGCGTTCGCAATTGTGAATCGCGGTGTGTAGTCTCTGCCTCGTTTTACACATCGATTGTAGTTATTCAGCGCAGAAGTACAATCTTCAGCGAATTTTGTGCGTTCAGAGGCGTGGAACATCTGCACATGATGCTGGCCAGCTGCAAGGCAGAAGTAGTCGTACAGCAAATTCATTGATTGCTCGACTGCTTGCTCTTCCATTGTTTTGATTGCTATTGCAAACAACTGCCTCGCAGCAGAAATGTCCGAAGCATCAGACATATCTCTAGCCAGTTTTGCCGCACGTTGACGGCTATCAGAGAACAGCAAAACTTTGCGTCCCTCGTTAGGAAACCGATCAGGATTACCGTCCTTTCCTGGTACAGCAGGCTGCAACTGGAACTGCGACTTGATCAAGTTGAAGAAAGACTGATTACCTCGAGTGCTAAATGAGGTAAGCTGCGATGTAGAAAGCTGATGCCTACAATGTGGGCAGGTCGGGAAGGTAATGATCTGCGGCCTGCCTTTTGCAGAGTAGTTGCAGTAGTACAGTTTTCTAATCCATGGCTTACCAGCGGAAGAGTCATCCGTAAAATTAACAAATCCGCTCTTGACATCAAGATAACATGGCTCGATGGCGTTTTTTCCCTGTTTTCCAGGTAACTCAAAATCGTCAGTTGGGATAAACAGATGTACTTCTTTCATCCTGTGATCCAATAACTGACCCGGGTAACGCCATAGGTATACATTTCCATGAAGTTCCGAGTCATCTTCAAGGACATAGCCTTTGAAGAACAGCGCACCACAACGTCTGTCGTTGTAAAGTTCATACACAACACTGCCACAATGCGGGCAAATCAAATTACCATCAGATAAGTAAACCTCGCCTAAAGTGAGACCTCCTTCCGAATGAGAACAACTGCACTCCGCATTAGCACAGGCATAAACCCCAGAAATACCTTTGAAAAGCATATGCATACGTGCAGGGAAAAGGACAGAACCCTTAGCATCTTTTACAAGTGGAGCTATTGCCAAAAGGACGCTAATTGCTTTTAGCGCATTTTCTTGACCAAGGTCCGGGAAGATACCAGAAGACAGTTCTCCCAAAGATACGGCATTTCCACGACAATACTTGATGAGTTTATGGAACGGGCGATAATAGACAAGGTTGTCATACATCCAGTTGCAGATTGCTTCCAAGGAGTTAATGCTATGGTCAAAACCTTCCAATTGACGCCAGAACAACAAAAGCGCAGAAAGCTTTAAGTCATCCTTGCCCTCAAATTTACCGGGATCTGAACTTAAGAGAAGCTCTGTGGGTATGTCATATTTCAACTGACCATCAATGACTTCTCTTTCACCGGTGAGATAGCAGAACTGGGTTGCTTTGTCGGAAGCGGTAAGCTCATTTGCAAACTTCATTACTGAATCAACATCTTGCTGATTCTTGTTGGGCATACTTGCGGTTGTAAGTATAAATTGCACGCAGTCACGGCTAATACCGAGTTTATGGAATAGCCTGCGAATCAGTAATGCAACTTCACCACCCGATGAACCACGGTACATATGCGCTTCATCAATAACAAACATCAATTTGTTCTCGCTGTTCGAAGCAAGCCACTTGCGGGTATCATCCCAGATTTTCTGTTCTCTGGGGCGTAGCAGCATATATTCCAGCATAGAATAGTTTGTGATGAGAATGTCTGGGCAGAATTGCTGCATTTCAAATCGGGTTATCAGTTCTGCATCATCATCGCTCGGAATATGTCTGCTCTCATGAAGCCCCTGCAAAAACTGATTCATGTCTGCCTTCGCGGGTATCTTTCCTTCTTTGAGGAGGTGATCGAAAAATTCTTTTTCAGAATTACTTTGTGGGAAAGACATTCTCGCCAAAGTTTTTTCGAGCTTTCGATCCTGCCCATTAGAAGGCTGCGCTCCAGGGTATGGAGTTCGACCGGTATACATGCCAAATTGAGGGCGACGAACTTCGGCACCGCAGGTGCTCCTAAATATTTTGACAAACTTCTTGTCAGGGTCTCCAATCATCCTTCTGAGTCGGCTAACCTGATCTGAAACCAGGGCGTTCAAAGGGTACATGATAATCGTACGAACGCCTCGCTTTTTCCACGATTCCTTGGAGTTTCTTGCTTCAGTAGCCATTTTCGCAAGGAGCGGCCACATAAAACACTCAGTTTTACCAGAACCCGTGCCCGTTGACACGAACAGGTTTTCACCTCTGGTTGCTGCTTCAAGCGCAGATATCTGGTGAGCAAATGGAGATAGGAATACTCCTAGCCCATCCTTTGCCAACTGTAAGAAATATTCTTTCATCCACGGTTCGATGGATGCTGCTTCAATGCCGTTTTGTACAGTAACGTATGCTGGAGATGACTCAATAAAGGGTTTCTGATAAAGCAGTCCCTCATCATCAATATAATCGCTTAGTGCGGAAAGCAGAAGCGGAGATTTTCCGAAATACTGGGATTTAATGTAGTCTTCCAATTCCGTTCGCAGCTGCTTATGCACAGAATTTGCTCCGTTTGGCATCAGAACATCCCTCCTTTAAATTCATATCCCTCATCAGATAGAACATTTTTAATGGCTGTAAAGACTTCTGTTGAGAGTTTTCGCCTAAAATTGCACGGGAGTGATGTGCATATCTCAGGCCAGCTGTAGAGTTTCAAAAACTCAAGTTCACGTGGTGGGAGCAAATAATTCATACGTATATGGACTAATGCCCCATCCTCGAAATACTCTATTGGCGGCAATGTTCCATAGGCTGAGAGGCAGGCACATGCAAGCGTTCTGTAATTGTAGGACTCTACCTGCCACTGTGGGAGTGGACTGACTTCTATCGTAGTGCCAGAACAGCGGTAAAGATAGTATAACTGTGAACCGGTCATACCGGTTCGAAGAATCGAAACCGTACCGGTCGTATCCGGTTTGTTTACCCAATATCCTTGAGAGAAAGGCGGTTTTAATCGAAGGAACTCTGTATTTTGCTCAAATGACAGATCAGATTTCCAAAAAGTAGCAGATAACATAGTATGCCACAATGCCTGTAGATCCTCTTGTTCGAGACCAAACATAGCTTTTATCCCATCCGGATTGGCTGCTCCATCCTGCTTTGAATAAAAACCAATACCGGATACGCAGGAGATACTATCCAGCGCAATACCTCTTTGAAATAAGATATTATTGAATAGTTCTTCATGCTTCATTGATGGAGCGATTCGGTTGGGACGGTGATAAACCACCCCAGTGCTTAAGAACTGGCCTACAATCTCATCTTCGAGTTCATCTGAAACATATGGTAAGTTGCCAGAAAGTTCCGGGTACATTGATTTGTAATTTGCAAGCATACTGCGGACTTTCCTTTTTAAGTGCACTATGGAAACGGGTTCTTCTTCCGAGTCGTCCCAGAGCGAAGCGTAAGCCATCATTCCGCAGATACTATAAACTAAACGAGTTTTCCAATCGTTCTCTGTTTCTTGTGTTCCTATATGAATGTAATACTTATGTGCTACTTCCGAAAGCAACCCGTTATACTTGTTCATTAGACTTCTCCTAAGATGTACTGCAAATTACGCTTAAGACTTGCAGAGATTGCGATACCTTTTTGCGGATCAGAAATCGCCTCTGTGAGTTCGTTAATTTCTAATGACGCATAAGCAATAGGAAGAACCGCAAACAAGAACTCATCATCCGCTGTTGTGGCAGAGTGAATACCGTGCATCGTAGCAACAAGGCTGTTGATCCGGTTCTTGACGAAAGAGCTCAGCGTAAATTTGGAAAGGACTCTTAATTCTTTATGTGTGCTCGTTGCTGCAGAGTAGGCTTTGAAGTCATCAGCAAAATAACCTCCATAGAATTTGCCCGTAGCTTTTTTATCCACAAGGAACTCTGTAAACAGCGGCAGCATGAAGCCGTACAGGCTCTTGGGCTCAACTTGGATATCTTCTGCATACGGATGGGTGGCAATATAGAAAACATCTTTTTGAGAAAGAATCTCTGGGAGTCTGTTCATCCAGCCACTTGCAAAAAGGTTGTTAATTATCACAATATCTTCGCCGTCGGCGCCAATTTCTTCGATTACTTGATTGCTAAAGTTGCCCTCACAGCAGAGCATTCCATGTTTGTGCCCTGTTACAGCTGCGCAAAATGCTTGAGCAACATCGATTGCATTAGTCCCCACAAGAAGAATTGGCTGTTTTTCAATATAGGCAGCGCAGAGGAAAGCGGCTAGGCCAGTCCTGTAATTTTCTGCTACACCAGCCTCTTCAAGTTCAAATGCAGCCGTATTAATTACATCGGCCCAGGAGTGATGAGCTTCGAGATCATTGAGGTTCTCAAATACTGAAAAAGCATGATATGGGGCAACAGGCTTGGATGAAAATTCAACCGAAGCAGGAGCCTCTGCGGCTGTAACTTGCGCATGTTGTCCACTAACAAATGCCATATTTGCAATGAAATCTGCCACGTTTTCGCGTGCCTTTTGTATTCTTTCAGCAACTGCTATTTCAACATCTTCAGCCAGTTTTTCCCTTTTTGCTATGATTTCGGCAAGACGTTCTTCTTCCGATTTTGTTTGATTAAATGCTTCTTTCGCTTCGGTTAAACTAACAGTAGCAGATTTTAACTGGGCATCAAGTGAATCGAGTTTCTTCTGTGCTTCAGCTAATAAGCTCTTATTCTCTGCTTCCCAATCCGTACGAATGAGTGCTTTCGTTCTTTCCTGAAGTTCTGCATTTGCAGAAATAGCAGAGAGGATTATTTCGTCTTCTAAACTATCTCCATCAACGTATTTCCAGACCATGTTCAAGAATTCATTCAGCAATTCTTTAGCAATAGAATTGGAACAGTGGCATGCCGTCTCGATCTTGAATATTATATCGTCAACTGGAATTGCATTGAGGAAATCCTTGAAGGTTCTATACTCGGCACGAGTCAAACCTCTTGTTTTATATGTAGCCCATGAAATTGAAGCGGAAACGATATTCTTTACAATCTCAAGCGGGCTTTTCAATTGATAAAGGTTGCTCGGAAGACCGGCAAATGCATTTCTATAGAAAGAGAGTCCGTTATCCAAACGCAAAATATCGCTACTGGTGAATTCATATACCGGCACTTCAATGCAATCTTCGGAAAAGGTTCTCTTTCCGTTAATCGTGTTGAGTTCTTTGGCTTTGCACAGAACCCCCCGATACTGTCCCTTAGATGCATAAAAGGCGAACATGAATCTACGGCTATGAGGCTGGTATTCAATTCCGTTTTTCAGCAGATTAATCAGGTCATCAAGGTTTGATGCTTCTGGAATGGTAACAACTTCAATAGCATCAAGGTCCATGTTGTACCGGGATAATATATAGTCCTTGGAAGGGTCTTTCTCGTTTGGAATTGCAGACCAAGTCCAAATGCCATAAAAGTCGTCATCGGAAGGACCGTCCTTATAGAAAATCTTGTCCCTATTTGTGAAGTACGGCGGGACATCTTCACTTTTGTGGAAAATATGATAGTGCCCATTATGGCTCAAATCAGCATAGCGAATAAGCCATTTCTGCCCCTTGTAATCTGAGATAACTGCACACAAAGAAACGATTTCATCACTGCCAACAAAGGGTAGAACAGAAGAATCTGTATCGTCAAACGGTGCGAGGCAATTAACATTATCGCTTTTAGCAGCGGCAGGAGCGGTCTGCATTTCAGTAATTCTCTTTTGCGCTTCAGCTAGCAAGGACTCCAATGAGGCTTTGTCCTGTTCAATCACTTGTATTCTCTGTTCATATTCTGCCTTTAATGCATTAGCACTCTGCTGAGCATCTTCAATTTGATCAAGCAGCTGTCGTCTTTCTTCCTCCATAATTTTAATTCGGTCAGTTACTTCAGCATTCCTCGTTCGCTCAGATTTGATGCATTCCATTCTTTCATAAAGTTTTGTTTGGGCATCCATATCCAGAGCTTTTTCGGCAAGTTTGAGGTATAAATCAACATGATTGGAAAAGACAGAGTCAAGCATGGTTGTAGCTAGAGCGACGTCATACGTTGAGCCTTCCCCTTCAAGCTTTTCTATGTTTTCCTGAATCTGCTTGAGCCAAATATCTACCCTTGCATTGACCCACATTGCAACAAAGGGTTTGTCAATATTGGCAACAGCAGTCGACAGCGCAAGCTGCTCCGTCAATGATTTGGCTCTGAATCCTTTTCGTATTTTCGAGAATTGCTGTTCGTTTCTCACGAAGAATTCTTTGAACTCTCTACCTGTAATAATTTCGCAGAGGATTGCTTTTTCTTCCCGAGTGAGAAGACCGATATAATTCATAATGTATCTCCTTATCTATTTGTATTCATGCTGCGATAGACCTCCTGCAATCTACGGTAAGATTGCTCATCGATGGTACCATTCTTAATACATTTTCGCATCCACTGACATATCTGCGGATAGTGATTCATACCCGCCATGATATTTCGTAAAGAATGCGGAGTAGGGATTGTTGCCCCTGATACATGAGTAATCCGCTTCATGATCTTGGTTTCATCTTTTGCAACGATAGGCTGTTGTTTCTTGAAGTCGATTTGCCAGATGACATCGAGGCCAATGACAACCTGGACACTTGAACCGTAGGATAATCTGTCTATCTCAATACATTTATCTGCAAATATTTTTCGCTTATCAGCAACACGGCTATTATTAGAGATAATGAGCTCACCATCAAAAGCTGATTTGAAACGTAGAGTTTTGCTGTGCGGTAAAATATTTGTTTCCCCAGGAGCAATCTCAGCACCTGCAAGATCGGTTACCGAAACCTCTGGGCACAATTCTACCTGGTCAAGTGGTTCTTTCCAAAAGTACGTATATTGTAAGGCTTGAGTTCGACCGACAGATATTAACTGCTGTCTGCCGGAACAAAACACTTCATATAGTTTTGGTTGAGATGAATTGTAATTTAGCTGACGAACTGTCACAGCAGGAAATGTTTTGACTGCCGCAATATTACCTTCGACAATCATATACATACTGTTTTGATTGTGCTTTACTATGTAATTGCCTTCGACAAACAGCGGCCACACCAGCTGCAATGAAACGGGGTTATCTGTCAGGCGGCAATGGAAGTCAAGATAGAATCGGGCAGCATCTTCATTAAAGGCGGATGCGGAAACCACATAGAGAATCCAAGTTTCCCACCCGATTCTTTTTTGCGTAATTTCTTGGATTTGCATGCCGTTGCGTGATTTTCCATAGATGCAGCCACGTTTTAGCAGATAATATTCTTTTCCAATTTCAACATCGGCATCATAAGTCAGTTTCTTGCCAGAAGCCTTTTCAAACAATGTACCTTCCGGATCAATGCCTTTAATTTCTGCTGGCCAGAATTCACGCAATTTATCGCTTCTGTTTTGGAAATTGAGCGTGTATTTTTCAAATGGCCTTTCACCGATAGGAAGATATGTAATACCGTCGTAGTTCAGTCGCTCCTTGGCAAACACATAGGATACATCAAATGTTCCCTTTGGCTTGATTTCTACACGGAAGTCTTTGCCGAGGGAACTTATTGGAACACGAATTAAACCGACTTCAAAGCTGAAAGAAGATGAGGATACACTCGTAATACGGATTGGTAAATCGTGTTCCTGAGAACCGTAAGAGATTGAATAATCAGCTCCGAATGTTCGTTCAGGACAATCTTTGCTTTTTTCATAGGCACTGTGTTTGAAGTAGCGTATCCTAATATCACCATCGGTAAGAATGACATACTGGCCACAGAGTTCACACATAAACAGGCCACTATGCGCAGATACGGTTCCACCTGGATGCAATCTGGCGGCTTGTTCTGCTGTAATTCGCTTCCAGCCATTGTCTGACCACATACAGACATGTGTTAGTGAAGCCATATGCACTTCTCCTATTATAGTTTCGTCTTGTTTAATTACTTTAAGTTTTTCACGCTTGCCTTTTTGAGTTTAAGGTTCGCTCTCTGAGTAACTAAGGATTCATCCTGCCGCGGCAGAGGGCTTGGTCATACCGCGCACCCACTAAAACCACCACGGCAGTTCCAGCCAGAGGTTGTCCATAGCATTTTCTTCTATCTTTTTGGCTCGGCTCTCTCGCAAATTGAAATGAATCGCTGTCCCGATCAGCGTGTGCGCCACATCATCTGTAAAACCATAGCGATAAAGCAAATAGGCTTGCTCTCGTTCTCCAATCCTATCCAGTCCCTCATACAGTTCACGCAATGTTTCTTGCTTTATATAAATCCATTCCGGAGACTTGGCTATAGGGTCGGCAATCGCTTCGATGCGAAGCAATCGTTTCTCGCCGGGGAGGATTTCATCCAAGTGGATTCTTTGAAGGCAAGCCCATCTTCGGTGTCGATCATCCGCTGCTCATACTGAGAAAGCGCATCCCGTATCAGATCGGTCATGGCGTTTCGGATGGACGGTGCGGCATAGGTCAGAAACTTCGTGCCGCCTGCGCCGACACCCCCAGCTCATCAATTTCATAATTCTTTCTGTCGGGAACGGTAGTTACGCCTAAGAGGAAGTCGGTGGACACATTGAATGCTCTGGCAATGCGAATGATGTTTTCATCGCTGAGCTTATCCGTCTTACCGGAGAGAAATCGGCTGAGTACATAATCGCCGCAACCGATTTTGCTTGCAAGGTCTGTTTGAGATACCTTGCGCATTTTCATCAGGTCGGAAATCCGCTCCCGAACTGTACCCGGCAAAAAGGTAGTCTCCATTCGTTACGTTCCCCCTTCCTCGGCTTTCATTTTGATATATTTTCCGTTTTTAATTCTGGCATCCGCAGGCTTTTGTGCATCTTCCGGGATAATCCAGCGGCTTCCTGCCCGTTGCGCACCGGGAATACGGTTTTGGCTACAGAGAACACCAACTCGGCGGGAAGAAATCCCCCATTTCTCTGCTGCTCCAAACGTTGATAAATATCGCATTCTCAGTCTCCGTTTCTCCAAAATATGACAATATTATATTCGATTTCCGGAATAATATCAAGACATATATTGTGAACAACCGCCGTTCTGTGTTTTTGCATTTTTGCAAAATTCAGAGCGGATTTTTTCTTTTTTTAAAAGTGTCGGATTTTTCGGCAGAGCAGCATTTTCTCCGTATATTCAGGTGACAAGAGAGACTTGTCAAAGAATTACGGAGATAGTTGTACCGCAGAGCAGCTTCATGCAGACGGGCTGGCCATGGGAAAAGGCGCAGACATTTTTGCCGTGGTCAGCAGAGGTCACCGCAACGACCGCACTTCCCCTCCGGAGAAGCCCTCGGAGAGCCCACGGCACTTTGCAGCCAGTATGGATGAAAGTGTCATAGTGGGTTATTACACTTTGAAAAAGTGCCATTCCCCATCCCTCCGTTGTCTGCAAATCTTAATGAAAGGATAAAGCCAATGGCAAGAAATGATGGAATAGACCGTACCGTAGCCCGAAATCAGGACTTGGAAACTCCGGCAGACGTGGCAAAGGTACAGGAACACAATGAACGGGAAAAGGACAGCTACAGCAATCAGGACATCGTGCCGGAACGAACTACGCTGAACGTCCACTTCAAGGCTCCCACAGACGATTATGTAAAAATGTTTGAGCAGATGGAACAGGATGGTGTGATTT
The DNA here is from genome assembly GCA_910575435.1 of Clostridiaceae bacterium. Lineage (GTDB taxonomy): Bacteria > Bacillota > Clostridia > Lachnospirales > Lachnospiraceae > Butyribacter. Next base: position 60,049 of record CAJTGI010000013.1, read on the forward strand.
CCACCGGAGGACTGAAATCGGATGCCGTCAAATACGGTGAGCTGGTATTTGATGTGAATTCCGCTTACTTCTACAACTATGGCGGCTATGAATTTGCAAAACAGTTTTATGCGAATGCCTATAAAGCCGCTGTGGAGATTGTGGGCGGTGAGCAGTATATTCTCTCTGCGGTGATGCACGCCGATGAGCGCAACCGGGCAATGTCAGAAGTTCTGGGAGAGGATGTGTACCACTATCATCTCCATGTGGTCTATATCCCGGTGGTGGAAAAGCAGATTTTGTGGTCGAAACGCTGTAAAGATAAATCGCCGATCGGTACTGTAAAGGAAACAATCACACAGGTCAGCCGCAGTAAGAAATGGGATTCCAAACCCGTTCTTGATGAGAATGGGAATCCCATGCTGAACGAAAAAGGAAAAAAGATTTTGAAATCATCCTACAGTGTGTTGCAGGATGATTTTTTTCGTTTTATGAGAGCTACTGGATATGGCGATGTGGAGCGTGGAGAGCGTGGCAGCACCGAGGAACATCTGACAGTGACACAGTTCAAGGTACAGGCAGAGCAGCAGCGTTTGAAAACTGTGACCGAGCAGATGGCACAGGCGGAGCAGAGTTTGGAGGATGCCAAAGTCGCCACGGAAAAGCAGAAAAAGAAACTGGAAACTCTAAAAAAGGAAACCAAGACAGCAAAGACCATTGCGCTGACGGTGCAGGACATTGAAGCGATGGGCAAGAAAGCCACATTCGAGAACAACATCACGCTGACTCCAGATGAATGCGACACGCTGAAACGTTATGCCACCAATGGAATTATTGCCAACGCCGACAACAAGCGTTTGAAAGAAAAGTTGGCTTCCGCAGAAAAGTCGGTTTCGATCTGGAAGCAGCGGTATGAAACAATCAACAAAAATATACGGAACTCAAAAAGAAAGCCCAGCCTTATCTGGATGCACTAGAGCTCGCATCGGAAAGGGCTCGGGCTTTTGTTAATTCTATCCTCGCCAGAGGAAAGGAAACACAGGAACACAAAATGTCTGCCCGTAAGCGTGGACAGGATATGGAAATTTGATGGAGGACTTGCCTATGACAGATAATTGGAGCGGTTTTACTGATTTGCTTGCAAATCTAATTGAAAAATATGCGGCGGTTCTGGATATTGAACATCTTCCAGAGCCGCCTGATCATTTAGAGGGAAAATTCAATTCTAAAGATCTCATTGGTACTATTGAAAAAATGAAAAATGACTGATATAATAATCGTGTAAATAGTGTCCAAACTCTATGTTAAAAGCTGTTTTTGACATAGAGGATACATAGGAAAAGTGCAGCAGGGTGCTGCACAATTAGAATTGGAGTGTAAATGTGATGAATCAAGATGAGATGAATCAAAAATCCAATATGATCATTTATACAACAGAGGATGGATTGGCTAAAATTGAGACGACCTTTGATGCGGATACGGTCTGGCTCTCTATTGATCGGATGGCAGAATTGTTCGAGAGAGATAAATCAACCATTTCCAGACATATAAAAAATATTTTTGCGGAAGGCGAATTGCAGCGTGATTCAGTTGTTGCAAATTTTGCAACAACTGCTTCTGACGGGAAAACATATCAGGTAGATTACTACAATCTGGATGTGATTATCTCTGTTGGCTATCGTGTGAAATCCAAACGAGGTACACAGTTTAGAATCTGGGCAACCAATATTCTTAAGGAATATATGAGAAAAGGCTTTGCGATGGATGATGAACGGCTGAAGAACCTCGGCGGCGGCGGTTACTTCAAGGAACTTTTAGAACGTATTCGAGATATTCGAGCATCAGAAAAGGTGTTTTATCGTCAGGTTTTAGAAATTTATGCTACGAGTATCGACTACGATCCAAAAGCGGAAATTTCTATCCAGTTTTTTAAGAAAGTACAGAATAAAATCCATTATGCCATTCATGGGCAGACTGCGGCAGAGGTTATTTACAGCAGAGCCGATGCAGAAAAAGAATTTATGGGGCTTACGACCTTTGCAGGAAAACAGCCAACCTTGAAAGAAGCGGTTATTGCTAAAAATTATCTGGATGAAAAAGAACTTCGAGCCATGGGGCAGCTTGTATCCGGATATCTTGATTTTGCAGAACGACAGGCAGAACGTGAGCAGGCGATGACTATGCAGGATTGGGCAGAACATCTGGATCGCATTCTTACCATGAGCGGAGAGCAGTTGCTGATTGGAAACGGAAGCGTCAGTCATAAGCAGGCTGTTGATAAAGCAACTGGAGAATATAAAAAATACAAGGGTCGGACGCTTAGCGAGGTAGAACAGGATTATCTGGATTCGATTAAAATGCTGGAGCAGAAAGCTGAGAAAAAACAAACCGATACCCAAGGTGATAGGATAGTTATAATTTGATACATACAAGGATAGTGGGATGAAAAAAGAAAAAACAAAAGTATATATTTATACAAAAGTATCTACAGCTATGCAGATTGACGGATACTCTCTGAATGCACAAAAATCCAGAATGAAAGCATTTGCAGAGTTTAATGATTATGAGATTGTCGGTGAGTATGAAGATGCTGGTAAATCCGGAAAGTCTATCGAGGACAGATTAGAGTTCAACCGCATGATGGAGGATATTAAATCCGGCAAGGATGGAGTTTCCTTTGTTCTGGTATTTAAGCTGTCCCGATTTGGCAAAAATGCTGCGGATGTCCTTTCCACCTTGCAGGTGATGCAGGATTTTGGTGTCAATCTGATCTGCGTGGAGGATGGGATTGATTTTTCCAAAGATGCTGGAAAGCTAATGATTTCTGTCTTGTCGGCGGTTGCAGAGATTGAGCGTGAAAATATCCGGGTGCAGACCATGGAAGGCAAAATCCAGAAAGCCCGTGAGGGTAAATGGAACGGTGGTTTTGCTCCGTATGGATATAGTTTGGAAAAGGGACAGCTCTTTATCAATGAGGAAGAAGCAGAAGCAATCCGTGTGATTTTTGACCAATATGTGCATACGGATATAGGGGCAAACGGACTGGCAAAATATCTTGAAAATCATGGTATTCGTAAAATACCAAGACAGAATGGGAAAAATCCATTATTTGATGCGGCATTGATCAGAAGGATACTGAAAAATCCTGTGTATTGCGGAAAAATTGCTTATGGCAGACGCAGAACGGAAAAGGTTCATGGTACAAGAAATGACTATAAGCTTGTGGAACAGGATGAGTATTTACTGGTGGATGGATTGCATGAGGGGATTGTCTCAGAGGAGCTTTGGCATGAAGCGCAGGTGAAGTTATTGGCACAGGCGAAAAAATATGAAAAAGTCAATCATGGCAAAGATAATAAGATCCATCTGCTGTCCGGTATTGTGAAATGCCCGGTTTGCGGAGCTGGTATGTATGGCAATAAGAGCATCAAGCATAAAGCTGACGGTACAAAGTACAAGGATTTCTTCTATTATGGCTGTAAACACCGCACCATGACAAGAGGTCATAAGTGTGATTATAAAAAGCAGATCAATGAGGAATTGTTGAACGATGCTGTGGCGGAAGTCATTGTAAAGCTGGTCAGCAATCCAAAGTTTGCCGCCATGATGCAGGAAAAAATCAATATGAAGGTAGATACCTCTGTGATTGAGCAGGAGATCGCAGCACATGAAAGGCAGCTTCGGCAGAGCTATTCTACAAAATCAAGGTTGATGGAAGAAATCGATTCCCTTGATCCGGATGATAAGCATTATATCAAGCGCAAGGCAGACCTTGATGACCGCCTTTACAAGATGTATGATAAGATTGAGGATACAGAAAATCTGCTGATTGCTGCCAGGGCAAAGAAGATGTCGATTGAAGCAGAAAAGTTGACAGGAGACAATATTTACAAGGTCTTGATTTATTTTGATAAACTGTATGCGGTGATGAATGAACAGGAAAAGCGGCAGATCATGGAGTCTCTGATTTCTGAGATTCAGATATATCTGGAGCGGCAGGCAAATGGTCAGTGGTTGAAATCCATTAAGTTCAGGCTTCCGATTATTGAAGAAGATATGAGTATTAGTTTGGACAATGATGCGCATATTTTGACTATTGTACTTTTGTCCCACAAATCACCAATAGCCATATCTGAATATACTGATTTATACAATAGGCATTGGCACAATCTTTTCCGTGGCCACACCAGGTATTTCAGCGGATGAGATTTATGAGCAGCAGGAAGGTGCTTATAATGCTTTTTTAAGTCAGGTAATGGAAAATAAGGAGTAAATGGGATATGAAAAATGGAATTATCATGTATCAATCAAAATATGGAGCAACCAAAAAATATGCAAATTGGTTAGCGGAAATAACAGGCTTTGATTGCATGGAAACACCAAAAGCCACATTGGATATAGCATCGAAGTATAATACAATTGTATTGTGCGGTGGTATATACGCTTCAGGTATAGCAGGGCTTTCTTTCCTGAAAAAGCATTTCAGAGATTTGAATGGTAAGAAAATTGCTGTATTTTGTGTGGGAGCTTCCCCATATGACGAGCAAGCATTTCATGAGATTAAAAAGTACAACTTAAAGGGCGAATTAAGCGATATTCCTCTTTTTTATGGAAGGGGTGCCTGGGACGAAAGCTGTATGTCTTTTAAGGACAGGACTTTATGTAAGCTGTTACAAAAGGCCATAGCAAAAAAAGATCCGAATACCTATGAGCCGTGGATGAAAGCCCTTATGTGTGCAGCAGGAAAATCATGTGACTGGACGGATAAAAAATACTTAGATTTAATTCTAAATTATCTTGAAGGATGAAGTAAATATTCCATTTTTACATATATGGAATGGATAGAAAAATATGCGGAGGGATTGGGCTGATGAAGAAAGCGAGGAAAAGAAGGATGTTTATTGCATTAGGTGTACTACTTGTTATTGTCGGTGCTCGTATCTGAAAATGGAATGAATGGCACTCATTGATAGCAGCATATTCGGTATTCCTTTTGAGGGATATGACTCCTATCAAAACAGAACTGGCGGCATAAAAGGCGTGATTGCAAAAGCTATTACCATGTTCGACCTGACAGGGACAGATATGGACAAGACTTGCCTTGCTACTTTTACAAAGGACAAAAGGCAAGCGATATCTTTTCCTCTAATGAACGGATATGAAATGATTTCTTTTACCACAAATGACAGAGCCGTTGCAGGAACAGACGGAAAATGAGTGAACAATCTTATGGATATAAACAATAGAAAAACAGGGTTGACTTATTGTGACCAATACTATTGGAATGAAGCCCCTCATTCTGCGGGCTGCACCCGCATCTCCATCCCTGCAAAGAAATCCCTTTCCCTGACCACCTCTCTTCTCTGATAACAGTGACAAAACCTAGCCAGCCTGCGAATGCCATCCTCCTTTGCTCTCATGGCCCAGGACATCAGGCAGATTCCCTCTGCCCCCGCATCCAGCGCCAGTCCCGCATTTTCGGGAGAAATGCCCCCCAGGGCATACACTGGCACATCTGACGCACTGCAGGCCTCCGCCAGCCTGGACAAGCCCCTAGGTGGAACTCCTTCCTTGCATTCCGTAGAAAAGACATGGCCATAAAATACATATGACGCAAAGCAGGCCTCTGCCAACTGAATCTGCTCAACGGAGTGGGTTGACACCCCAGACATACGCACTGCCCGTAAGTTTTCCCGATTTTTCATGGCGGCGAGAAGAGGCAGATGAATTCCATCCGCCTCCAGGCGTCTCGCCACGCCAAAATGGCCGTGCAAAACACAGGCAGTTTCATGCAATCTGCATATTTCTTGCACTTGGACTGCCAATTTACCATAATCCCTCTCATTCATGTCCTTTTCCCGCAGAACAATCATATCCACATTATTTGCGGCCAATTTTTTAATCTGGTCAAGAAAGTCGCCGGAACAGAGTTTCCGGTTTGTCACAGCAATCAATTTACACATAGATATAATCACTCATAACAGGCTGCAGCCCCTGGCGGCTTATGGCCTGATACACTTCCTCCACATTTCTTCCATCTGAAATTTCAAACTGCCCATCTCCCACATTTTCATTCTCCTCGCTGTGCTCTCCAATCCCCACGGACACGCCGGCTGAAATCTTGGTAGCGCCCATCTTAATGACGTTGTCCCGCACCCTGGCGCATTCTCTGGTAGAGATGGTGATATTGGCAAAGGGCATAAATATGCGGTAAGCGGTAATCACCTGCAGCAACTGCGTCTCGTGCACATCCCTGGGATTTATTTTATCATTATTTAATATGGGACGCAACCTGGGACAGGAAAAAGCAATCTCCGCATGGGGATATTTCCTCTGGAGAAGGTAGGCATGATACCCCGTGGCAAGGGCATCCTTCCTAAAATCATCCAGCCCTAGAAGGGCGGCAAACCCCACGCCCCGCATACCGCCCCGGATAGCCCGCTCCTGGGCATTGAATCGGTAAGGGAAAACGCGCTTATGCCCCGCCAAATGCAAGGTCTCGTATTTATCAGAATTGTACGTCTCCTGAAATACCGTGACGTAATCAGCGCCGCATTCATGGAGATAGGTATACTCATCGGAGTTCATGGGATATACTTCCAAGCCAATCACCTTAAAATATTTTCTGGCAATCTTGCACGCTTCCCCAATGTATTTCACATCGGACATTTTGCGACTCTCCCCAGTCAAAAGAAGAATCTCCTGCAGCCCCGTCTCCGCAATAGCCCTCATCTCCTGCTCAATCTGCTCCTCATTCAGCTTGGCCCTGCGAATCTTATTGTGGCAGTTGAAGCCGCAATAAATGCAATAATTCTCACAATAGTTAGCAATATACAGGGGCGTGAACATATAGACAGAATTGCCAAAATGCTTCCTGGTCTCCTCCTGGGCCTTCTGGGCCATCTCCTCCAGCAATGGCATGGCCGCTGGGGAAAGCAATGCTTCAAAATCCTCGACGGTACGCTCCCGGCGGGCCAATGCTGCCCTCACATCTGCCTCTGTATATTTCTCATAGTCGTAGCAAGACATCCTATCAATCACTCGGTCCATAATGTCAGAATCCCCCAGCACCTCCATATCCGGCAGATACTTCATATGGTCTATTCGTTCTCTCTCTAACACTTCACTCATAAGCTTCCTCTTTTCTATAAATCGAATACCCTTCACTATATTCTCTATCTAAAAATAGATAACCTAAATTATCATCTGCTTCCCCAATGCTACTCATATGCATTTCATATGGCCTCTCAAGATTCCAAAAATCCCGTCAGGGGCGAAGAAGCACTCCCCCCCTTATCCATCACCCTTCCCAGGCCGGCAAGATATGCCTTTCTTCCCGACTCGATTGCCAATTTCATAGCCTCCGCCATGGCGGGCACATCTCCGGCAGTGGCAATAGCAGTGTTGGCCATCACCGCAGCCGCCCCCATCTCCATGGCTTCGCATGCCTGGCTGGGAGCTCCGATTCCCGCATCTACGATGATGGGCAGATCAATTTCATCAATCAGAATCTGAATAAATTCCCTAGTGCACAACCCCTTGTTAGAGCCTATAGGTGCCGCCAGAGGCATTATGCTCACCGCCCCGGCATCCTGCAAATCCCTGGCCACATTCAAATCCGGGTACATGTAAGGCATCACCTGGAATCCCTCTTTTACAAGAATTTCCGTAGCCCGAATGGTCTCCTGGTTATCCGGCAGAAGATACTTGCTGTCCCGCATAATCTCAATCTTCACAAAATCGCCGCAGCCCACTTCCCTAGAAAGCCTGGCAATCCTTACCGCTTCCTCTGCGGTTCTGGCACCGGAGGTATTGGGAAGCAGCGTCACCCCATCAGGGATATAATCCAGGATATTCGCCATGCCCCCCTGATTTGCCCGGCGCAGAGCCAAAGTAATCATCTGCGCACCCGCATGCTCCACCGCCGCCTTGATTAACTCCAGAGAATACTTCCCCGAGCCCAAAATAAACCGGGAAGAAAACTCCTTCCCCCCCAGCAGCAACATATCCTTCTGATCTTTCATATTCCTCCACCTTTCTATCATAATGCGCTCTTCTTCAAAAAAAGCAACATCTCCCAACCAGCGTTTCGCACTCCAAAAGAACGCTAACTTTGCGTTCTTCTTAGACGAAATCTTAGCATTTCCTAGTCGGCGTTTCATAGCCCGAAAGAACGCTGACTTTGCGTTCTTTCTATATGCAATATAGCAATTCTTAGTCAGCGTCTTATGCAGACTTAGAATTGCTTTGCATATTACCCCCCACCCACAAAGGTAACGACTTCCAACTTATCTGCCTCCCCTAGGACGCAGCCCTCATACTCCGCCTTAGGCACAATATCCCCATTGACCTCCACGGCAATCTTTACCTTTTCATATCCCAATTCTTCCACCAGAGCTTCCAGTGTAATGCCCTGGTCACAGGAAGTCTCCTCTCCATTCACATAGATTATCATCAATCCACCTCCCTCCAGATACTCCCCCGCAAGAGTAAAACTCCCTGCAAGGATTCCGTTTTCAATGCACAATGCAAAAGTCCATAATCAAAAGAAGTCCACAAAAGAACTACACCCGCGGTGGTGTACCCCTTTGTGAACCGTCCATTCACTCTGCGGCAGCCAGCCCTGCTGACCACGCTTTGCATCTTACCACAGAAGAAAGGATTAGTCAACTGCTGCTCACCCAAATCCATGGAAATCTCATTGCCAATAGTAACACGATACATAAAAAGGTCATTGAATCATGAATACGTCTGTTCTTTTCCATAAAAAGATGTTAAAATAAGTCTATAAAAAGGAGGAAGCCCATGGAATTTGAATTGACAGAAGATTTTCTCACAGGCATCGATCAGATTGACCGGGAACATGCCAGGCTGATTGAAATTATAAACCACACCAATGCAATTTTAGAGCAGGACAACGCAGATATTCAAGTAACTGCCAATCGTCTGGTAAAGGAGCTGACGGATTACACCGTCACCCATTTTCGCCACGAGGAAGAGTATATGGAAAAAATCAACGATCCGGAACTCCCCCTCCAGAAAATAGAGCATGCCGCATTTATCAAAAGGGTAAAGCAAATTCCCATTGATGACAGCATCAAAGTAAGGGATTTAGAAGAAATGATCCAGTTTCTCGTCCGCTGGCTTTTCCGCCATATCCTGCACAGCGACCGCATGATTGGAAAAGTTGCGCCGAAAGAAAAGGTAGCAGATCCCTTTGCCTTTACCGAAAAATATTTCACCCAAATTCCTGCCATTGACAGGGAACACAAAAAATTATTTGAAATTATCCGGGAGGCAAACGACCTGATTCACAATTCTTTGCTCCACGACAAATATGACAAGATTACTGCCATCTTAGAACAGTTGAGGGAGTACACGGAGACACATTTTGCCCACGAGGAAAAATACATGACAGAAATCGGATACCCGGATTTAGCCTTTCAGATTACCACGCATACAGCCTTTATTGACAAACTGGGGTCCATAGATTTTAACGAGTTGCAATCCATGGACGATAACCAGCAAGAGTACCTGGAAGACCTCATCGACTATCTCCTGAACTGGCTGTCGGAACATATTCTGGGGGCTGACAAACTCATAGGCCAGTGGGAGGAACGGAATAGGGAGGAGGAAAACTCATGATATTTCAACTAACCAAAGACTATCTGACTGGGATAAAGCTGCTTGACAAAGAACACGCAAAATTATTTCAGATTATCAATGAAACCAGTGCCATGCTCGACAGCGATGCTTGGGACATTCAGCTGCTCGCCACGAACCTGCTGCAGGAGCTGAGCGAATATGCCGCCACCCATTTCCTTCACGAGGAAGAATACATGGAAAAAATCAATGATCCTGAACTTCCCCTTCAGAAAATGGAACATGCGGCCTTTATCCGCCATATCCATAATTTTTCCATCCACGACGATATCAGCAAGGAGGATTTGAATGAACTCATTCAATTTCTAGTGCACTGGCTTTTCCGCCATATCCTGCACAGCGACGGCATGATCGGGAAGGTTCCTCCAAATGAGGAAGTTGGTGATCAAGAAAATACCTTTGCATTTACAGAGAAATATATGACGAATATTCCATTTGTAGACGAGGAACACCGACAACTGTTCGCCATTATCCACCAGGCAAATAGCCTGGCCCAAAATCAGCAGATGCGGGAAAGCATAGACAAATATGACGAGATTATCGATATCTTACATAGATTGCGGGAATATACGGAGAAGCATTTCCGCCATGAAGAAGAATATATGCAGGATATCGGATATCCTGGTCTATCTGTCCAGCAGAAAGCCCACAGGACATTTATCAATAAGATGGCAAACGTAGATTTCAATGAATTGGAATTTATGGATGACCAGCAGGAATTTCTCTTGGACTTAATTGAATACCTGCTCTACTGGCTCTCCTCCCATATTATGAATCTGGACAAGGAAATTGGCAGATGGGCGGAATCAAAGAACTAAAAAAGTACAGGCACCACGGAGGTCACATACATGTCATTTAAGATTAATAAAGAAAACATCGGTCAGATCCTTTTCATGCTGGTATCTGTGGCCGTCATGGGATTTTCCCTGTCCATCCTGGTACTCACCAGTTTCGGCACCGATCCCTGTTCCGCCATGAACTACGGGGTATCGGGAGCGATTAGCGCCTCTGGGATGCTGAAAATATTCGGACTAAATACCATCAGCTTTGGCACCTATCAATTCCTTTTTAACTTATCACTTATTATTATAGTCATCATCTGCAAGCCCTCCCTGATTGGGTGGGGCACTCTGGGAAATATGATTGTAGTGGGATATACCGCAGATTTCTTTGCCTGGTTCTGGCATTATGTCTGCGGCATTCCCTCAGAATTGCCCCTGGCAATCCGGGTGGCAATTCTGGTGCCGGGGCTGGTCCTATTCGTCCTGTCAGCGGCCTGCTACATGCATTCAGGACAGGGAATGGCTCCCTATGATGCCATCCCCTTTATCCTCAGCGAAAAGGTTGCAGAAAAGACAGGGAAGGATCATTTCCGCATCATCCGCCTGTCCCAGGATTTCCTCTGCACCATGATTGGCGTCATTACCGGGGGAGCCTACGGGCTTATGACCTTTCTGATGGTATTCACTCTGGGACCAGTTGTCCAAGCAGTAGGGAATTTCCTGGGCCGTCATGGCAGGAATGCAGAATGCTAGGCGTATCATCCGCCTCCCATATCCTCTGCCAGCCCGACACCAACTTTCAATTAGCCAGAAAGGCCGAAGAACTTTCATTCTTCGGCCTTTCTGCTGAGGTCTCGGACCTTGGCCCGGCCAGCGATCTAATTTTTCTCTTTTTTTAATGAAGCCCTCTGGAGTTTGTCAAACTTCTTCATGCACTCATCTACCGTGGCTCCATTTAATAATTCGCGCACAATCAGACAGGTATTCCCCCACTGCTCCACCTTCATGCTAGCATTGGAACCGAGGACATAGACATTCTCCATCATCTTGTCATTTAATGGCTTGAGTGCCGGGATGCACTCCACCTCCACATTTTTAGAGGGAGAAATGACCTTGTTGGTCTCCGCATATTTTTGAAGGGCCTCGTCGGAAAGTATGGTATTCATGACTTTCTTCGTATCCTCCAAGTGTTCTGCCTCTGCGCTGATGCCATAACCCGTCATCGAAACCACCGGCATCTGCCCCCTGCTGCTGGGAAAGCCCGTCACCTTCAATTCAAAATCCGCTTTGCCGTAGGCCGTCTCCGCATTTGCCGCCCCCCAGTATGCCATGACAATGGGCGTTTTCTGGGCAAGAAAATCCTTTCCCTCCCCCTCAATCGCCTCATAGGTATAAGCCTGCCTGGCATCAATATATCCCAGGTCGATCAGTTTTTTCAAAAATTCAAAGCCGGGACGCATATAATCGCTGTACTTTGCCTTTCCGCTATTCAATGCCTCAATCTCCGCCTCCGTGTTCCCCCCATTATACAAGTCCGCATACGCCTGGGCAAAGACAAAGTTTTCCAGCCACCAGCGGTTCGCCCCCACGGGAGTTTTGATCCCATTTTCCTGGAATACTTTACAGCAATTTAAAAAATCCTCCGGAGTCTCCGGCAGAGAGAGTTTATATTTGTCAAATAAGTCTTTGTTCAGAAATAAACCGTGGGCCACCACCTCCTGGGGGATCGCCACCAGCTTTCCATCCACCGTGTTGGCTGTCTTTACCACGTCCCTCAGATTCTTGGCGCTTTCTAGCTGGGACAGGTCTAGCAATTTCCCCTCCGAACCTAATATCTGAATCGTATCCGGGTTCAGCAGATACAGGTCATCCATATTGTTGCGAACCCTGTCCAGGGTCACATCATCGTAAGTCTTCTCCTGATAATTTTCTGCGGTGTAGGTTCTATACTCCACCGTCAGGTCATGCTTCTTTTCCGCCATGCCCACTGTTATGTCAAAGGCTGTTCTGGCAATATTGTCCGCATCTGGCTTCGACTTTTCCATAGGCCCGAAAAGGTTGACCACACTGCCGCTATCCCTCTTCGACGACACGAGATTCTTGTCAGATGATCCCTTTCCCCCACAAGCTGTCAGGGAAATAGCGGCAATGCCAGCCAGGCAAAATGCAAAAGCCTTTCCCATGCCCCCCATCTTTCCCTCATGCACCCTTCTTTTCTTCATATCTTTCCTCACACGCTTTCCTTTCTCTCTACATACTGACTAACAATTTGCTTTAAAAGTTCCATGTCAATGGGCTTCGCCATATGGACATTCATACCTGCCGCCAAAGCCTCTCTCTCATCCTCCGCAAAGGCGTTCGCCGTCATGGCAATGATCGGAATCTCCCTAGCGTCCTCCCGCTCCAGCGCCCGAATTGCCCTGGTAGCATCATAGCCGTTCATCACAGGCATCTGCACATCCATCAGTATGGCATCAAACTCGCCCTCTTTCGCACTTTGAAAACGCTCCATAGCCAACTGCCCATTTTCCATGATCTCACAGCTGGCTCCCTCTGCCAAAAGCATTTCCGACAAAATTTCCCCATTGATTTCATTATCCTCAGCGGCTAGGAAGTGCAGGCCAGTCAAATTGTTATCCTCAACAGCCTCCCACGTCTCCTCCCCGTCCCGTTCTGTCTGCATCTCAATAATTTTCTCCTTCAGGGCAGATACAAAGAAAGGCTTCAACATCATTCCTGCATTGCCCAATCGACGCAGTTCATCCTCCATTTCCTCCCCATCTTTTTCAGCCAAAAATACCACAGGCACTAATTTCCCATCGGGGCAAGCATCCCGTACTTGCCGGGCCAATTCCAAACTGTCCAGTTCCGGAGAATTCCACTCCATCAAAATCATATCATAGGTCTCATCCATTCCCGATTGCTTCTGAACAAGATCCAGGGCCTCCTCTGAGGTCAGGGCCGTATCCACCAAGACTCCCGTATCCTTCATTAGCATCTGGATGGTTCTGCAGACCTCACCATCCCCATCCACGGCCAAAATCCGGAAGATCTCCCTCTTCTTCCAGAACTGCTTCTCCGCCTGGCTGTCCGGTATGCGAAACTCCAGCTCAACTTGGAAAAGGCTGCCCTGATTCACCTGGCTGGAAACTTCTATAGAGCCACCCATCAGTTCCACGATATTCTTCGTAATCGCCATGCCAAGCCCAGTGCCCTGCACCTTATTGGTGGTGCTGTTCTCCGCCCTGGTAAACGCGTCAAAAATAGTCTCCAGATACTCCGGCGTCATTCCATACCCGTCATCTTCCACCTCTATCCTGATATGCTCATATTGGCTGGAACGCTGCTTCAGACCGATGATGCGGAACCAGATGTTCCCCCCCTCGGGCGTATATTTTACCGCATTTGACAGCAGATTGATTAATATCTGGTTAATCCTAGTCTCATCCCCCATTAAATACTCATGCTTGATATCCGTCACAGTCACATGGAACTCCTGGTCCCTAGCCTCCGCCATGGGACGGATAATGGCATCCACAGAGGAGACCAAATCATTCAAAGTGAACTCCTCCACCGTGAGCACCACTTTCCCGCTCTCAATCTTGGAGACATCCAGAATGTCATTAATCAAACTGAGCAGATGCTGGCCTGACGCAGTAATTTTTTTCGTGTACTCCCGAACCTTGGCAGGATTTTCCGCATCCTTGGAAAGCAGCGTGGTAAAACCCAGGACCGCGTTCATGGGCGTGCGGATATCGTGGGACATATTGGAGAGAAACGTGGTCTTAGAATTGCTGGCAATCTTTGCTGCCTGCAAAGCCTCCGCCAACTGCTTGTTGTGGATCTCCCGCTCCCTCTCTCGCTCCTTCCTCACCTTGAACCTCTGCCTCTGATTCAGATAATATAAGATGCAGCACAGGATAAATGCGATCAGCATCACCGCCACGACAATAAAGATATTCTGGTTGACCGTCCTGCCCTCCTGCTGAATCTCCTCGATAGGCACATAGCCAATCAGATACACGGAGCCATCGTTGACGGACCACATATAATTCAGGGAGCTTCTGCCACGAATATCATGGTAGAACATAATATTTTTTCCATTTTCCACGCACTGGGAAACTTCTCTCTGCAAGTCCTTCTCAAGAATATTATTCGCCCGGTAAAAATCCTCCAGATTCAGATGCCCCGCATCTCGCTCCCCTATTCCCTTTGGCTTTAGCACCATTCTCTTTGTCTGGGAATCCATCACATAGAGCATGGCTTTCCCATTATAGAATGTTTCAGGCAGGGCTTCGTCAAAGGAATCATACACATACTCAATATACAGCGTGGCAATCCCCCTGCCCTCCTTCAAGACAGGGCACTTCATCGTATATGCCCAGGTTCCCAGGTAATTCAAATAGGAACGGGAAACTGAAACGCCATCGGCTGTATTTCCTGCTGAAAAATCCAGTTCCTCCTCGGTAAAAATCTCTCCCGAATTAGAAATGCCTTCCGTTTTCCCAGATGGTATCAGGGACATCTTTACCATCGTCCGATTTCTTTTATAGGAGCGGACAAACTCCTCCGGATCGTCCATGGAAGCAATTTCCTGGGCAAGCAGCTTCTGAAACTCCGCCTCTTTGGTCAGGATGGCCTCCATGGTGCCCTGAATCAAATCCAGGCTGGCGCTGAGATTCTGTATCGCCGACTCAGACATTTCCTTGGATATCTTTTTGGCCACGGAAAACACCACCGTGCCTAATATGCAAAAAACCAATATGATGGAAAACAGCAAAGCAATACCTTGATTCTTTTTTCCCCTGTTCCGTATCTTTCCCATTCTCTATCTCCATTTCAAAAAACATCAATATGTAACAGCAAGAATATTATACCTCACACTTATATTTTGTCAATATAATCCCCATATATAAGGATACCATCCCATCTGCTTCCGGCCCACTGCCATATCATGCAAAGACGTCAAAAAACCAGGGATTGCAATATTCTATGCCGCCCCTGGTTTCGCGTTCTTCCCTTTTTTGCCATTCTGGCTCATTCCTGCTTGCGCCTGCATCCCTTCTGCCTACTCCACAGAAATGACCTGATAGTCTTGCTCCTCCACTGCCTTTCTCAGCACGTCATCGTCCACTGCCTCGCTCAATGTCACCACTGCCTGATCCTTTTCATGGCTCACATCCGCCATCTCCACCTGGGGAATTGCCTCCAGGCATTTCTTGACCCTGCTCTCGCAGTGCCCGCACATCATTCCTTGGATTTTCATTGTCTTTTTCATGATTGTCTCCTCCTTTTCCATCATTGCACCATCTTCTCTTTTCCTCTTTCTGGAATGGATTCCCCGCCCATCCCTTCTATCATCATACACCCTGCACAAATTCAGCCGCAGGGCATTTGTGACCACGCAAAAGCTAGACAGGCTCATCGCCGCCGCGCCGAACATGGGATTTAGCTGCCAGCCAAACACAGGAATCCAAAGGCCTGCCGCCAGCGGTATCCCGATCACATTGTAAAAGAATGCCCAAAATAGATTTTCATGAATATTTCGCAGCGTTGCCCGGCTCAGGCGGATGGCAGCCGGCACATCCCGCAATTTGCTTTTCATAAGCACCACGTCCGCAGCATCTATCGCCACATCCGTTCCCGCGCCGATGGCAATCCCCATGTCGGCTCTGGTAAGGGCCGGGGCATCATTGATGCCATCCCCCACCATGGCAACCTTTCCCTGCTTCTGCAACCCCCGAACCGTCTGCTCTTTGCCATCGGGAAGCACCCCCGCAATCACCTGGTCCACGCCCGCCATCTCTCCGATGGCCTTGGCAGTGCGGGCATGGTCGCCGGTAAGCATAGCGACCCGTATCCCCATATTCTTCAATTCCGCTATGGCTCTGGGGCTATCCTCCTTTAGCACGTCTGCCACGGCAATGATGCCGAGAAGGATGCCGCACCTGCCAAAGTACAGGGGAGTTTTTCCCTGAACCGCCAATTCTTCCCCCTTTGCAATCATCCCTTCCGGGACAGAAAACTGTTCCTGTATAAAATTCAGGTTCCCCCCGGCCACAGCATCCCCGTCTAGATGCCCAGACAGCCCATTGCCGGGAATTGCCCGAAAATCCTGCACTTCCACCCCTGCCACATCATGCTCCTCTGCATACTGAACGATGGCCAGCGCCAGCGGATGCTCGCTTTTTCGCTCCAGCCCAAAGGCCACCGCCAGAAGTTCTTCCTCTGCCACCTCATCATTGCATACGATATCCGTCAGGCTGGGTTCCCCAGTGGTAATCGTGCCCGTCTTATCCAGGACAACCATCTCCATCTTTCCCATCTCCTCCAGGGAAACTGCCGTCTTAAACATAATGCCCTGCCTGGCCCCCACGCCGTTTCCCACCATAATTGCCACCGGCGTCGCCAGCCCCAGGGCGCAGGGACAGCTGATGACCAGTACGGAAATACCCCTCGCGAGAGCGAAACCCACCGTCTGCCCGCATAACAGCCATACTACCACGGTTAGCGCCGCAATTCCTATCACTGCGGGCACAAACACCCCGGAAACCCGGTCTGCGACCTTCGCGATGGGTGCTTTGGTGGCAGCAGCGTCACTGACCATCTGGATAATCTGGGACAGGGTGGTATCCTCCCCCACTCTCGTTGCCTGGCACCGAAGAAATCCTGACTGGTTCAATGTGGCGGCAGACACCGCATCCCCCGGCTCCTTATCCACGGGAATGCTTTCCCCAGTGAGGGCGGATTCATTCAATGCGCTGCTGCCCTCCAGAATCCTGCCATCCACGGGAACATTTTCTCCGGGACGCACCAAAAAGATATCTCCCTTTCTCACCTGGGATACAGAGATTTCCCGCTCCACCCCGTCCCGTTCCACATGGGCCACCTTCGGCGCCAATTTCATCAAGCCTTTCAGCGCATTCGTCGTCTTGCCTTTGGAGTAAGCCTCCAACATTTTGCCCAATGTAATCAGCGTGAGAATCATGGCGGCGGATTCAAAATAAAATTCATTCATCCATGACATCACGCCCCTATGATCCCCCCGCACCTGGGCATCCGTCATGGCTAGCAGGGCATAGACGCTATATCCAAAGGCAGCCGACGCCCCCATGGCCACCAGGGTATCCATATTGGGCGCCCGATGCCACAGGCTTTGAAATCCGCTGATAAAAAACCTCTGATTGATTACCATGATTGCCATGGTGAGAAGCAACTGCAAAATCCCCATAGCAACATGATTTCCCTCCAGCCAGCCGGGAACGGGCCAATTCCACATCATGTTTCCCATAGAAAAATACATCAGAATCAAAAGAAACGCAAGAGAAACTCCCAGACGCTTTTTTAAAAGGGGAGTCTCCCTGTCCTCCAAAGCCTCCTCTTGCCCTGGGACAACCTCCTGCCCCCTACCATCCTTCTCCTTCTTCGCAGCGCCGTACCCCGCCTTCTCCACCGCACCCACGATGGCTTCCGGGGATGCGCTCCCCTCCACCCCCATGGAATTTGTAAGTAGGCTGACCGAGCAGGAAGTCACGCCCTCCACCTGGGACACTGCCTTTTCCACTCTGGCACTGCAAGCCGCACAGCTCATGCCTGTCACGCGATATTGCTCCATGTTCATTCCCATGCCTTTCTGCTATCTGCAAATATGAGAAAAACTTCCCATCCTTACTTCATCAGTTTCTGCAAAATCTCCACCAGCTCTTCCACCGTCTCCTCCTTCCCCTGCCGAATGTCCTCCGTAACGCAGGTTTTGATATGATTTCCCAGGAGTACCTTATTAAAACTATTCAGAGCCGCATTTGCCGCCGCCACCTGAGTGAGAATCTCCGTGCAGTAAGCGTCCCTCTCCACCATCCCCCGAATCCCCCGAATCTGTCCCTCTATCCTGTTAAGGCGGTGAATCAAATCTTTATATTCCCTTTCACTGCGCTCCTTGGTCTTATGGCAGCATGCGCAATCCTGTTCCTTCATCCCAAATTCCTTTCCATCCGTTGTATCCGTATCCAAGTTACTTGTCGATGACAATATATCGTCTCTTTAACATCATATACCCCACCGGGGTATATGTCAAGGGCAAAATTATTTTATGCTATTATTTATTACATTCTTTTTCTTCTTTTAATTCTGCTCCCGAATCTGCCCCTCCTCCAGCCGGGGATAGCGCACTAGCTCCCTCCCCTCCAAAGGCTCCCTGTGCAGATGCACTGCGGTAATCTGATGATTGTCATAAGAAGTGTAATAATAGATACCTTTTGCGGCATTGCAGCAGCATGTGTAAATGGTAAATTCATATGCTCCATTTTCCACTTGGCAGCATCCTCTCTGCTGGTCCACAGAACCTAGGATATGGAAAAACTGGCTGACGCTCTCGCTCTCCTCCTCCCCTGAAACAGAATTCATCCTTACAAAAGATGCCCGCACGAAGCGGGACTGGGAAGATAAATCTCCAGGGAGGCCAAGGGCCCCCATCCCCCGGCTATACCGCTGCAAGTTCAGCGCTGGCGAAAAACGATTCTCCGCCGGGCCTGGAGAGAGATTCATATAATGATTCAGGGAAAATATCTGCTGGTCAAAGGTAGGATTATTGGTCAGTATTCCCACGGGATTTTCATAAATCTTGACTCCCTCTCTGACAGATTCCACCGTAATAGATTTCTCTCTATCTGAGATCATCCAGTGAAGGCTTGCCAAAGGCAAGCCTTCAGAAAAAGAAACATCCAGAAGATTAATTCGCCCTATGAGCTTCTCCGCCTCCCCCACCGTGGCGCACTGGCTAAGTATCCAGGGAATCAATTCGTGCTGGGCAATGTTGTCCCGGCCCTCCTCCCTGGCGTGGTAGCGGGCATTTCCCACAAAGTTTAACCCCGCCATCCCCAGACCCTTTTCGTTCACGGCATCGTAGTACAGGGGATAATTCTCTGCCACATGAGCCATGCCAATCATGGCATAATGAGAACAAACATTCCCCATTTCTATAAAATGAAAGGGGAAATTTCGGGGCGTAATTGTCACCTCGTCCCCGTAAGAAAAATGATAGTCAAGGGTGCGTCCAAAATAAAAATCCTTTGTTTTATATGTGGCTGCTGTACACATTATTTTCTCTCCTTTTCCGTCAAATATATCATACCATCTCTATCCACGTTGGATTTCGCAGAAGAAAGCATTTCTTCATAATCTTATTATTCGTTATTTGTACGGGATATTATGTACCAGCAGCATTCTTTCTTCCAGTCTCCCTTTTCCCATGCCCCAGCGAAACCTTTTATGATTGCCTGGTCAAGTCAAAACCCATGCCCGACAACATTTCCCTGTCCTGGGCAGTATTATTTCCAGAAGTCGTCAGCATATCTCCGGTAATGGTAGCATTGGCCCCGGACAGAAAGGCTTCCCTTCCGCTATCCCCCATCGCGGCACGGCCTGCCGCGAGACGGATATAGGCAGTGGGATTGATAAAGCGGAATATGGCGATGGTGCGCAAGATTTCCTCCTCCGGCAGTGCAGGCTGATTCTCCAGCGGCGTCCCTGCAATGGGCAGCAGGACATTGAGGGGAATCGAAGCAATCCCTAACTCGGACAGCGTACATGCCATATCTACCCGATCTTCCATACTCTCCCCCAGTCCGATAATTCCGCCGGAACACACCTGCAGCCCCGCCTTCTTTGCCGCCTGAATGCAGGCCAACTTATCCTGAAAAGTATGGGTAGTGCATATTTTAGGAAAAAAATTCTCTGAAGTCTCAATATTTGCGTGATAGGTAGACACGCCACTCTCCACCAAACCCCGGAACTGTTCTTCTGTCAAAAGGCCATGGGAGGCGCAAAGCTGCATATCCGGGCAAGCCTCATGCATCCTCTTGTAAGTTTCCAATGCTTTTTCATAATCTCCCTCCCCCAATGCCCTCCCCGCCGTCACAATGGAAAATCGGTGGACTCCTTTCTCCCTATTTTCACGGCAGGCATCCACAATCCTGTCCGCATCCAGAAATCCATACTCTTCGGCCCCGGTACTGTGATGGGCCGACTGCGCGCAAAATTTACAATTCTCACTGCATTTCCCCGCTCTTCCATTGATAATGGTGCACAGGTCTGCCCTTTTGCCGCAGAGTGCCTCCCGGATACGGTTTGCCCCCTCTTTCAACTCTTCCAGACTGCCAGTCAATAAAAAAGAGAGGTCCTCATTCCTATGCAATCGCCTTCCATTTATTATTTCCTCTACTATTTCTTCGTACATTGCCTCCTCCATTTCTGCGCCTTCTTCGATATTGGTTTGTTGCAGTCATTATTATAATCAGAACTGCGCCCATTGTAAACCCATTTTGAAAACAGTTTACAATAGGCGCAGCCAATCGTCCCAGTTCATTTCTCATGAGGATTCCATCATCAAAAGTGATCCAGCAATCCCCGAAATCCCTCCCTCTTAAAAATCTCCCGATAGTAGGACGCCTCATCCATAATCAGATCATCGATCATCCCCATGCCCAAAAGCTCCACCGGAGCCTGATCATCTGTCAAAACATACTCCCCAGGGGTATATTTGACCAGACGCCGGGAAACCTCCCCCATCATTTCCGCCAAATCATAGTTTTTCTCCCTCCCCCTGTTTTCTTCCAATCTCTGGAGAATCCCGTCGTTCTTCGATGCAAATAATTCCCTGTTGGTGCTCCCCTCCTCATCCGCCGTATAGATATTGGGAAACACGCGACCGATGGTATCCGACAGATAGGCATTGATGTCCCCTTCTCTCTCCCCCTTCATATTCAGATTTACAATCATTACTCCATCCTCCGTCAGATGCTCCTTCACCATCTCAAAAAACTCCACGGAGGACATCTGGAAGGGAATGGTAATGTCCCGGTAGGCATCCACCATAATCACATCATATTTCTGATTCACCGCCTGAAGGTAGGCCCTTCCGTCGTAAGTTACAACCTGCTGCCCGCTATCCCGTCCGAAATATCGTTCCGACAGCCCGGTAATCTTCCCGTCAATCTCCACGCCCTGGATTTCCACGTTGTCAAAATATCTCTCGCACTGGGTCGCGTAGGTTCCCGTCCCCATGCCCAGCACTAGCATCTCTATTTTCTCCTTCTCATGCACTCCCGCCATATAGGGCGCAGCCATAGCCAGGTCGTAATACATCCCCGATAGGGCGTCATCCTTGCGCATCACGGACTGTACGCCAAAGAGCACGTTGGTGGAAAGAACCACCTTCTCCTCATCCTCCTTCACTTGGAGGTAATTATAGACAGACTCCCCCTCATAGGTCAGCTGGGTCTCCCAGAATGCAAAACTGCCATTGCCTCCAAAAATGCAGCACAGGGCAAACATGCCCCCGGAAACCGCCATCTTCCCCAGACCTGTGTGGGAAGATATAAAATAAATTCCAGATAGCAGCAGCAAGATTCCCGCAAAAATCAAAAAAGTCCACGCCGTACCCACCGCAGGTATGGTCACGAAAGTAGGAACGAAAGTTCCAATAATGCTACCCACGGTATTAAATGCCCCCAGAGTCCCCACCGTCCTGCCATTATCCTCCAAACTCTCCGTGGTATATTTTACCAGAGAGGGCGTCACTGTTCCCAGAAGAAATAACGGGAAGACAAATATCACCATGCAGGCCAGAAACGCCGCCCAGATAAGAAAATTATGATTCACCGTCACCACCAGCACGCCGGAAATCCCCAAGATAATATATTTCCCCAGCACCGGAATCCCGGCAATCCAAAGGGCGGCGATAAGCATTCTCCCATAAAGCCTGCTTGGGTCCGGGTCCCTGTCTGCCTTTCTGCCACCATATATATTTCCCAGAGCCATAGCAATCATGATGGTACCTATGATAATGGTCCACACAATCTGGGAGGAACTAAAATAAGGCGCCAGCAGCCTGCTAGCGCCCAATTCCACCGCCATCACCGACATTCCCGCAAAAAATTCCGTCAGATACAGATAGATTTTATTCTGCAAAATTCCCGCTCTCTTTTCTGCCATGTCAATCCTCCTCCAAATGCTCTCTGCCCTGGGCAATCATCGTGCGCACATGCCCGTCCGCCAGGGAATAAAATACCGATTTTCCCTCCCTGCGGCTTTTCACAAGCTTGCTCTGTTTTAAAATCCTAAGCTGATGGGAAATTGCCGACTGGGTCATATTTAAGGCCTCGGCAATGTCGCACACGCACACTTCCGCCTCAAAAAGCACGAAGAGTATACGAATCCGGGTGGAATCCCCAAACACCTTGAATAACTCCGCCAAATCATACAACTCCGTCTCATCCGGCATCGTCCGATTGACAATCTCAAGCAAATCCCTGTGAACCTCTACCGCGTCACAGCAATCTAAATCCTTTTCTGCCATGTTTATCCCCATTCCAGAGCGTATGCGGCGGAGGGGCCAAACCTCCCGCCCCGCCATCAAAGCCATTTGCCACGCTCCGGCACAAATGGCCTATGGGAACTTTGTTCCAGCGAAAGCCAGCCCATCCATGTGATTTTCCACATAATCCCCATCTTCACTCAACTGCTACTTAACAAAAGCCAATCTCACTTTTTCCATTTTACGGGAAAAGGGAACGCAATGCAAGTCTAACGACTAACCTCTACAGTTTTTTCACAAATAGGGCGCGAATCGCATTCAGCACGGCGATTACCATAACCCCCACATCAGCGAAAATAGCCATCCACATATTGGCAATGCCCGCCGCCCCCAAAAGCAGGCAAACCAATTTGATTCCAATAGCGAAATAAATATTCTGATATACAATGCGGATGCATTTTCTGGCAATCTTAATCGCCTTGGAAATCTTTAACGGGTCATCATCCATCAGCACAATATCAGCCGCCTCGATTGCCGCATCGGAACCTAGCCCCCCCATGGCAATTCCCAGATCAGCCCTGGAAAGCACCGGGGCATCATTGATTCCATCCCCCACAAAGGCCAGCTTTGCCTTTTCCGGCTTCTCCTCCAGAAGTTTCTCTACCTGGGCCACCTTGTCTGCCGGCAGCAGCTCGCTGTAAACTTCCGCTATGCCCAGTTCCGCCGCCACTTGATCCGCCACTCTCTTCTCATCTCCGGTAAGCATCACGCTCCTTGATACCCCCGCATTTTTCAGAGCCCGTACCGCCTCTTCGGCATTGGGCTTTAAGAGATCCGAAATTAAGATATGTCCGGCATAATTGCCATCCAAAGCCACATGAACGATGGTGCCCACCTGATGGCAGGGAGCGAAGGACACCCCCAGCCGTTCCATAAGCTTATTATTCCCCACTGCCACCGTCACGCCATCCACTCTGGCAACCACGCCATTTCCGCCGATTTCTTCCACATCCCCCACCCTGCTCTCATCCAATTCCCCACTGTAAGCCTTTCTCAAGCTCTTGCTGATGGGATGGCTGGAACGGCATTCTGCCAGGGCGGCATATTCCAGCAACTGTCTATCAGGCATTTCATTGTGATGAATCCCCACCACCTCAAAAACCCCCTGGGTCATGGTTCCCGTCTTGTCAAACACCACATATTTCGTCTGGGCAAGGGTTTCCAGATAATTGGAACCCTTCACCAGCACTCCCTCCCGGCTGGCACCTCCAATCCCGGCGAAAAAAGTCAGGGGGATGCTGATTACCAGAGCGCAGGGGCAACTAATCACCAAAAAGGTCAGGGCGCGGTAAACCCACTGCCCCCAGCCCGGAGCCATGCCGAGAAAGAGCATCTGCACCAAGGGCGGCAAAATTGCCAATGCCACTGCGCCGATACAAACCGCGGGAGTATAATATCTGGCAAACTTAGAGATGAAATTCTCAGAGCGGGATTTCTTGGAACTGGAATTTTCCACCAATTCCAGTATCTTTGACACCGTAGACTCTCCAAATTCACGATTCGTCTCCACCTTTAGCAGCCCAGACATATTGATGCAGCCGCTAATCACCTCGTCTCCCGCGCCCGCTTCCCTGGGAAGGCTTTCCCCCGTCAGCGCGCTGGTATTGAGCGTAGTCTTACCCTCCAGAATCACCCCGTCAATGGGAATCTTCTCACCGGGCTGCACCACGATGACCGTGCCAACTTCCACCTCGTCCGGCGCTACCTGCACCAACTTGCCCTCAATCTCCACATTGGCATAATCCGGGCAGATGTCCATCAGATCACTGATATTTTTCCTGCTCTTTCCCACAGCATAACTCTGGAACAGCTCGCCGATCTGATAAAAGAGCATCACCGCCACGCCCTCCGTGTATTCCCCCAGAGCGATGGCTCCCACGGTGGCTGCCGCCATCAGGAAATTCTCATCAAATACCTGGCGGTTCCATATCCCCTTGCACGCTTTCTTTAATATGTCATATCCAATTACCAGGTAGGGAACCATAAATAAAAGAAACCTCATCCTCCCGGTAACCGGCAAGAACTCCAGCGCCACCATCAGGAGCGCGGCAATTATAATCCGAAGCAAGACTTTTTTCTGCTTTTTATTCATCAAAACCTCCTCTCCCCGCCGTCTGCATCCCCCACGAACCGTGGAACACATCTGTCGGAAAGCAATTTTCAGACACGCTCTAGCCAATTAGAAATAAATCTCACAATCACCTTCTACTTTCCTGCAATTTTTTAATACATGTTCCATCACTTTCTCGGGTTGCCGCCCCTCCTCAAATTCCACATTCATTTTCAATGCCATAAAATTCACAGCGGCATCCTTCACGCCCTCCGTTTTCTTTGCCGCCTGCTCCATCTTATTTGCGCAATTCGCGCAGTCCACCTCAATCTTATAACTTTTTTTCATAGATCGACCTACCTTTCTTTATATTCCATGCCTCTGATATCCGCCCAATGGATTAACCATTGGAAAACCGTATCACTTTTTCATATGAACATTTGCTCATATGTTTAATATTATTATATCCCACTTTTTGATATTGTCAACAGTTTTTTCAAAATAATTGCCACCCGCTGCTTTTTCTCTATGAACTTCGGAAACTGCCCATCCCGCAACGGTGCTGGACTCCCCATGGGATTGGCAGCAAGTCTTACCAGTAGTGCTTCTTCCGAAAGAGCATCAGGCATCCAAAAATAATCAGCACGCAGAGGCCTATGACACAGGGATACCCCCAGGGGCTGGTAAGCTCGGGCATGTATTCAAAATTCATGCCATACCACCCTGCTATCAGGGAAAGCGGCAAAAAAATCGTGGTCACTATGGTCAAAACCTTCATTACATTATTCTGGCGAATCTCTATCTCCGAATGATAGACTTCCTGCACTTGCATGGCGTATTCCCTCAAAAGCTGGGTTTCACTGGACAGGCGGTCAATCCTATCCGTGTACATTTGAAAATTTTCCAATTCGCTCTCAGAAAAAAAATCTTCCTGGTTTTCCAAAAGTTCCTGCCCCATTTCCACCAGCTGGCTGTAATAATGATAAAATCGGGCAATCATTTTCTTCATCCGCAGCATGCGCCGGCTGAACTGATGGATGGTTCCCTCCAGTACATTCTCTTCTATTTTTGCAATATCCCGCTCCATCTCTTCAATAAAATACAAATCCTCAGATAAAAAAGCCTGAAGAAAATAATAGAGAAATTCTCCCACAGACAAGTTCTTCTTAGTAATCCCCTCTATAATCTCCACGATTACCTGGTAATTCTTCTCCTCCCTGGCTAAGATTACCAGCAATTCTTTCTTCATAAAAATGGCAAATTCTATCGGAATTTCCCCCGGCTTCCTAGCAGGAATATGGAATGCCAGAAAAATAAAATCCTTATGGCTCTCAATCTTGCAGTAATGAATATTGTCCACATCGTACCAGGTTTGAAATACCTCTCTCCAGCCAGTTCTGGCATGCCAGTTATCCAATGTCATCACGCATACCTTTTTATCTGCCTTCTCCATTTCTTTTTCATCAACTTGCCTAATCTCACCTTCCGTCAGCGCATAATACCGAATCCCCTGTTTTTTCTCCCTCTGTCCCATGGCATGTTTCCTCCTGCGATATCAGAGCAGGGGTTCCTTCATCATCCCTGCTCTTTTCCAAATTT
Source organism: Clostridiaceae bacterium (assembly GCA_910575435.1). GTDB lineage: Bacteria > Bacillota > Clostridia > Lachnospirales > Lachnospiraceae > Butyribacter. Next base: position 86,495 of record CAJTGI010000013.1, read on the forward strand.
TTATGTATGATCGCCATATCCCCAAAGATTAATTTCACCCTCTCATGGTTATTATATCCATCATTTGAAAAAATACGCCCGCACGCCCAAAGGTATTTCCTACACAGATAATGATCTTTTCGTTACGACCGACCGTAAATCATAACCGCCAAATCAGTCCTCCCACTCCCCACATTCATCCCAGTCAATCTCTATGATTTCCTCCATGGGAATCTCCCTGCCATCCTCCAAAGCAATCCTCCTCTCATACTCCCTCACCTTCCTCACCGTCCCCTCCACCGCGACATACTCCCCTCCCATCTTTTTCTCATCCGGCTGAAAATAAGTGATGCGCACGACAGGGAGCAGCCCTTTGCCCAGCCATTCCATCAGCAGCCCCAGTTTCTCATCCAAAACCCTCCGGCCATCTTCAGACAAATCAACCCTAGACTGGGTTCGCCTGGCCGTCTCCCGAATCGCCTCCCCATGGCCTGTCAGGGCGGCAAAGGGAGAAAACTGGGCAGCCCTGTCATAAAGAGACATTCTCGGGTGGGTTTCTGACACGTGATGTGGCAGATGGATGATATCATCGTATTTCATGCCTTATGCCCTCCAATCCTGCTATTTTTCTCTCTGGCCGTGGCGCCTTCCTGCAGGCTCATCCCTCTCAAGATAGCGTTCTTTCCATATTTTTTCTTGATATTCAGCATGGCCTCCTGCACATTCCTTTCCTTGGCAAGGGATTTCCTCTCCTCCTCCTGCTGCCGCTTCAAGGCATCATAATCGGTAAATAAATCCATCTGCTCAAATGCCTGCCCTTCCCTCACGTCCTCCTCGCCTTTTAGCCTGTTAGCAGAAATATTCACCCGCCGCACCAGAAGCCTCTCATCCACAATGCGGTCAAACAGATCCAGCACCGCCTCCGTAATCACCTTCGTAGAAGAACTATATCTCCCGAGATTTGCGGTACCGTGGGCATGTTTTGGCATCTTCCTGCCATATCTGTCCCTGGTCACCTCTCCCCGATAATATCCCTTTCCGGCACTGCCGCTGAGATTTTCTATGTCATACCCCACCGTGAGCACTATCTGGTCCGTCATAACCCTGTGGTCCACCAAATCCAGCACCAGCATGTCCACCATCTCTTTCACTACCAGCCTGGCCTCCTGAAAATCATAAGGGCGCTGGAGCACCTGCCCGGAGCCAAGGCTGGTAGTTTCCGGCCTGTACGCCTTGATATCCGCTATGGTGCATGGTTCCCAGCCCCAGGCATGGTCAATCAGCAGTTCCGCATTGATGCCAAACATCCGATAAAGAAGATCCTCATTATAATAATCCGTTTCCCTGCCCAGGGAGCACCGGGCGATGTCCCCCATGGTATGCATGCCCTCGGCCTCCAGCTTCCTGGCATACCCGGGACCCACCCGCCAGAAATCAGTAATGGGGCGGTGCTCCCACAGGAGCCTGCGGTAACTCATCTCATCCAGCTGCGCGATGCGCACCCCGTTCTCGTCCGGCTTAATATGCTTCGCCTCAATATCCATGGCAATCTTGCACAGGTAAAGGTTGCTGCCAATCCCCGCCGTGGCCGTGATTCCTGTCTGCATCAGCACATCCCGTATGATGGTCATGGCCAGCTCCTTCGGAGTCATCTCATAGGTGGACAGATAATGCGTCACATCCAGAAACACTTCGTCAATGGAATACACATGGATGTCCTCCGGCGCAATATACTTTAAGTAAATCTCATAAATCCTGGTACTGTATTCCACATACAAGGCCATCCTGGGCGGCGCCACCATGTAGGAAAGTTCCAGGGAAGCATCGGACCGCAGCTGGGCGTCATTGCAGGAAGCGCCAGAAAATCTCCTCCCCGGCGCTTTGGCCCGCCTCCTATTATTTTCCTCCCGCACCTTCTGAATCACCTCGAACAGCCTGGGCCGTCCCGGTATCCCATAGGCTTTCAGCGAGGGAGATACTGCCAGGCAGATAGTTTTTTCCGTGCGGCTCTCATCTGCCACCACCAAATTGGCAATCAGGGGGTTCATATTCCTCTCCACGCACTCCACAGATGCATAGAATGATTTCAAATCTATCGCAACATACACATGATCCTTTTCCGACATGATCTCAGCTCCCCATTTTTTGAGTATTATACATCTATTGTAGGGAGTTTTTCAACGATTATTCTCTCTTCCCGCTCAACACATTTCCAGAAATTTCCTGTGCATTCCATCGTGCGCTGTCAACTCCGGGTGGAAGGCTACGCCAATCTGGTTCTGATACCGTACCGCCACAATATTCCCGTCCACAGTTCCCAGCACCTCCACATTTTCCCCTGCCTGCTCTACATAGGGCGCTCGGATAAACTCCATGGGAAACCTCCCGATCCCCTTCACTGCCTCCTCGGCAAAGAAACTGCCCAGCTGCCTTCCATAGGCATTCCTCCGCACCGTCACAGGCAGGGTGGCAAAGTACCTCTCCCCGCCATTGGAAATCCTTTCTGCCAGAAGAATCAGCCCGGCGCAGGTGGCAAGCACCGGCATCCCCTCCTCGATTCTCCTTTTCAGCGGGTCAAACATGTTCAATTCCCGCAAAAGCTTCCCCTGCACCGTGCTCTCTCCGCCAGGAAGCACCAGGCCGTCAAAATCCCCCAACAAATCCTCTGCCTTCCTAAGTTCCATCACCTCTGCCCCCAGGCTTTTTAGCATCTTCTCATGTTCCAGAAAGGCTCCCTGCACCGCCAGCACCGCAATCTTCACAAAATCCCCTCCTCGCATTATTTTCCCCGCTCTGCCATCAAAAGTTCAATCTCGTCCTCATTGATACCCACCATAGCCTCCCCCAAATCTTCTGACAGATGGGCAATCATAGCGGCATCCAAATAATTGGCAACCGCCTTCACGATGGCATTGGCCCGCTTCTCCGGATTTCCAGACTTGAAAATGCCAGAACCCACAAATACGCCCTCTGCCCCCAGCTGCATCATCAGTGCCGCATCTGCCGGGGTTGCCACGCCTCCTGCCGCAAAATTCACCACGGGAAGACGTTTCTTTTCATGCACAGATTTCAATAAATCATAAGGCACTTCCAGCACCTTGGCTTCATGAAAAAGCGCATCCTCCCGCATGGCGGAAATCTTCGCAATGTCATCGTTCATCCTGCGCATATGGCGCACGGCCTGCACCACGTCCCCGGTTCCCGGCTCTCCCTTGGTTCGGATCATGGAAGCCCCCTCGCCGATGCGCCGCAACGCCTCACCCAAATCCCTCGCCCCGCACAGGAAGGGCGCCCGGAACCTTGTCTTATCAATGTGGTACACATCATCTGCCGGAGATAGCACCTCGCTCTCATCGATGTAATCAATCTCCATGGCCTCCAGAAGCTGGGCCTCCACAAAATGGCCAATGCGGCACTTCGCCATGACCGGAATAGACACCGCCTCCTGGATGCCCCGAATCATTTTTGGATCGCTCATGCGGGAAACGCCCCCCGCCGCCCGGATATCTGCCGGAATCCGCTCCAGCGCCATCACCGCGCAAGCCCCGGCACTCTCCGCAATCCTTGCCTGTTCCGGGGTAGTCACGTCCATGATCACGCCGCCCTTCAGCATCTGTGCCAGTTCTTTGTTTAATTCATACTGCTTGCTCATGCAAATCATCCTCCAATCATTCTGCAAAAATCTTTATTTACAACGCCAATAGATTCTATTATAATGATATCTGACCATATGAAAATATCCAATATTATAATTAAATATAATGCCAGAAAGGAGAAACTGACATGCTGACCTATTCCTTTGACCATAGAGGGAATGCCCCGCTGTACCTCTATCTGTACCAGTGCATCAAAGAAGATATCCTGACAGGCAAACTGCCGAAAAATACCAAGCTCCCCTCCAAGAGGAGTTTCGCCAAAAACCTGGGAATCAGCACCATCACTGTAGAAAATGCCTATGCCCAGTTGCAGTCCGAGGGATATATCTACTCCCAGCCAAAGCGGGGCTTCTATGTCATGGAACTGTCCCGGCCTGAGAAAGCATTTCTCCCGGAGGATGCCTCCATGCCAGAACGCTGCCTGCCAGAGCAGACTTACGACATCGACCTGGCGAGCAACAAAACCCGCCCGGACAACTTCCCGTTCTCCATCTGGACAAAAATCATTCGGGAAACCCTCTCCCAAAAGCGGGAGGAACTCATGACCACCCCGCCCTGCGGGGGAATCATGGAACTTCGCGCCGCCATCGCCAGCCACCTGAAAGCATTCCGGGGAATGGAGGTAGCCCCAGAGCAAATCATCGTGGGGGCGGGCACGGAGTACCTTTACGGGCTGATAATCCAGCTTCTGGGATACGAGAAAATCTATGCCGTGGAGAATCCCGGCTATCAGAAATTGGCAAAGGTGTACCTATGCAACCGGGTCATCTGCCACCCCATCCTCTCCGACGACCAGGGAATGAACCCCGCCTCCCTAGAGGCAGTCCATGCCAATGTAGCCCACATCTCCCCCTCCCACCATTTCCCCACGGGAAAAGTCACCGCCATCAGCCGCCGCTACGAACTCCTGGCCTGGTCCACCAAAGCCCCGGATAGATACATCATCGAGGACGACTACGATTCCGAATTTCGCATGACTGGAAAGCCCATTCCCACCATGCAGAGCATCGACATGTCAGACCGGGTCATCTATGTGAACACCTTCACAAAAACTTTGTCCTCCACCATCCGCCTGGGCTACATGGTACTTCCCATGCACCTTCTGCAAAGATTTTACCAGAACATGCAGTTCTACTCCTGCACCGTATCCAATTTCGAGCAGTACACCCTAGCACATTTCCTGTCCCAGGGATACTTCGAAAAGCACATTAACCGCATGCGCACCCACTATAAGACCATTCGGGACGAATTGCTAACCGCACTAAAAAAGAGCCCCCTCTCCCCCCGTATCCGCATATACGAAGAAGATGCAGGACTCCATTTTCTGATGGAAATCAACACCGCGCTCACCGACGAGGAAATGGCAGTAGCCGCCAAATCCTATGACGCGCATCTGTCATTCCTGTCCCAATATTATTTTGACACTGAGGAAAATATCCCGGAACACATGCTGGTATTGAACTATTCCGGCATTGCCAGAGAAGATATCCCCAAAATACTGGAACTGCTGTCAAAAATCCTTATATAATACAAGCCTCGCTCCACCAAATTGAATTACCCCCGAAATTCCTTTTCCCATCTCTCTGCATGAAATGGATTCCACCATAGAGCCAGCCCCCCTAGCAAAATGCCGTCCAGGACTCCAACCAGCACATCCGTGGGATAATGAATCCCCACATACAACCTAGAAAAAGCAATCAGCGCTGCCAAAATCACTGCCGGCACGCCATATTTTTTCGGAAGCAGGCAGGCAATCACCGTGGCAGCGGCAAAGGACGAGCCGCTGTGCCCCGAGGGAAAGGAAAAGTCCACCGCCCTCCCCACCAGGCATTGCAATCCGTCAACCACCTCATAAGGACGGATTCGCGCCACCGCATTTTTCAGAATGACATTATTCACAATCAGAGAAAAGAGCAGGGCAAGCCCAATAGTTGCCCCGGCCCTCCTAGTCTTTTTCATGCACAGGCACAGGATTGCCACCAGAATCCAGAAAATCCCCGCATCCCCTAAAGTGGTAATCACCTTCATAACCGGGGTGAGTATGGGATTCCTTATGTATTCCTGTATCCATAGTAAGATTGTTCCATCCATTTTCATTTCTCCTAACGCAGTTTCCAATAGCCCTCAGCCTACCTCCCGCCCCTCATGGCATACTCCACCCCATGTACTCCCTGAATCTCGCCAATCATCCGCTCCAGTTCCACCCGGCTATTCACAAGGATTGTCACCCGCATGCTATTATCCCGATCGCTGTAATCTATCTTCTTGATTTTCTTCTTTCTTGAAATAATATAGGTGAGAACCCCTAGCATAGACTCGTTGTCCCCATCCTCCTCAAAGGTAATGTCAATCATTCCAGAATACCCAGCGGAATCCACCTCATCCAGAATATTCCCAGCCTCCTCTTCCTCCCGGGAAGCAGAGTGCGCTGGAGCATTGCGGAACCATTGCTTGATTCCATTCCTGGCATTGGCAGTCTGTGCAAATCCGAGCCAATCCTCCCTGGGCCCGGCACCCTCCTCCGATGTAATGATTTCTATCACATCTCCATTGCGCAGAACATAATCCAGTTCCTCCTTCTTACCATTCACATAGGCATCCGCGAGACGGTTTCCAATATCACTATGCACAGCATATGCGAAATCAACGATTGTGGACCCATTTTGCAAGCGTTTTGCATCACCTTTTGGCGTAAAGCACAAAATCGTATCCGAAAACAAGTCGAAATCGCATTTTACCAAATCAATAAATTCCGCATTGTCCGCCACATCCCGCTGCCATTCCAGAATCTGTTTCAGCCAGATGGATTTCTCGCGCTGGCTCTTGCTAATCTCCTTCGCATCCACCAGGTGAACGCCGTATTTCCAATTAGCCAGAACCCCGTATTCGGCCTGGTCCTCCATCTCCTTCGTCTTAATCTGTACCTCGAACTTATTGCCATTCCTAGAAATCAGCGTAGTATGAATCGCCTGGTACATATTCTCTTTTGGCATGGCAATGTAATCTTTCATCCGATCCGGAACAGGCTTGTATAGATTATGCAGGATGCCCAATGTGACATAGCAGTCCCGCACGGAGTTGACAGTCAATTTCACTGCCCCGATATCATACATTTCGTCCAGAGTCTTCTTCGCTTTGATCATTTTGCGATAGATGCTAAATAAATGCTTGATCTCATATCGAATCTGATAAAGCATGCCAGCATCGTCCAGCCCCAGGCTTACCTCCCGCAATACTGGCGCCATTTTCTTCTTCTGCCTTACCGTATCAATCTTATCCTTGATTTCCGCATATCCCTGGGGATACAGATAGGAAAATGAAAGGTCTTCCAACTCCATGCTCAAGATAGAAATCCCCAGCCTCTGAGCGATGGGGGAAAACAAATCCATAGTTTCGCTGGCAATTTCAATTTGCTTGGCATGCTTTTGATATTGCAGCGTCCGCATATTATGCAGCCGGTCAGCAAGCTTAATAATGATGACCCGGATATCCTCCGCCATTGCCAGCACTAGCTTGCGAAAACTCTCCAACTTCATTTCCGCCTTAGAGCTCTCATTGGAAAATGCCGTCAGCTTAGTGACCCCCTCCACCAGAAACATCACCTCTTGTCCGAATTGTTCCTGGATATCCTGGCTTGAAACCTCCGTATCCTCCACAACGTCATGGAGGATTGCGGCAATGATGGTCTCCTTGTCCAGCCTCAGCTCCGACAAAATCATGGCTACGCAGAGCGGATGCATGATAAAGGGCTCGCCTGATTTTCTGTATTGTCCCGCATGGGCATCCCTGGCAATCTCAAATGCCTTCCTAATCATCCCATTGTCATCCGCAATGGGATGATACATCTGAATATTTTTAATTAATTGCTCATATAGGTCTTCCAAATTCTTCTTCTCGTCCATAACTAACCAGCTCCCCGTCTCTATTCATCGATATTGTTCCCATTCATCCCCCGCGCAACAGCCCTCCGCTTTCAGCATATTTTACCAAAAATCTCTCTATTAAGCCAGCCCTTTTCCCTATTTGGCAGAAAAAAGGTAACTATTCAGCCTTGCGGCTTCATAGTTACACAGCAGTGCTTTCAGCACTGTTATGGAAGGCTGAACTGTTACGAAAAAAGAGCATTCTTAGCCAGTTCATCCGCCACATCATTATATCGGTCTCCAGAATGGCCCTTCACCTTCACAAACACAATGGGCAGACGCTTCCTGACTTCCTGGTAGTACGCCTGATAAGCCTTGGTTCCCTCCTTATTTGCCTTCCACGCTCCGTTGCACCACTTGGCAACCCCCTCGTAATCATGATAGATTACTAGTTTTTCCACCCCATTCTCCAGTGCAATTTTCATGGCAGTCTCCGAGCCTTTGATCTCCCCCGCCACATTCCGCATGGCGGCCAGCTCCCTATCCGAATACCGCTTGCCATAATGCTTCTCCTGACCCTCGTATAAAAACACCACGCCGCAAGAAAAATCTCCGCTCGCCTTGTCATAGCTGCCGTCCACGTAAGCCACTGCCGTCCCCGGCTCCCGGAGATACTCCCTGTAGTCCCCTACAGGCTGCATCTTCGCTTCCCGCTTCCCATTGTCATTCCCCGCATCGCTCCCATCGGCTTCTCCCCGGATTTCCAGAAACTCTCTTGCATCCTCCATGCTGGCAAAGCTCTTATACTCCGCTCCCGAATATCCCGTCACCTGCTTCTGGCATTCTGCCCAGGTAGAAAACATCCCCGTCTTCCGCCCCTTTCGCACCACATAGATCTTCTTATTTGCCATAATGCCCCCCTCTATATTTATATGATACAGGATTCCCCGCTCCGTATAAAAACTTCCCTTTCATCATTATAATTTCTCCTCTAATTCTGATAATAACGCCCGCTTCCTGCTACCCACCAGCAGCCGTTCGCTGTACTGGAGGTATCTCTCGCAGTGATAGTCGGCCAAAAAGAACACGCCCTCTTGGGACATGGTCAATTCCGTCACGAAGACAATCATTTCCTCCCCCTCGCCGAAGGCCTCCTCCATGAAGTCAAAGGCACATTCCAACTTCCTCGCCCATTCCTCCCTCTGTCCTTCCATCTGTCGTCTGCACTGGTCAAATCCCTGCTTTGCCTCTTGAAAACTCTCTTTGGCATCCCTTCCCTCCCGTGGCCCGCTGTTTTCCAGCATCTGCACCAGTTTCAGGTAGAATGAAACTTCCCTGCCGCTCCACAGTCCTGCATCTTTTCTCCTATCCCAATCCCGCACTTTCCCACGAAGCAATTCCTCATAACAGGCTCTGGCATTCTCCGCCCGCTCTACCTCCTTGCGGTATTCTTTTAGGAAATCATACCAGACATCCGTCCTCCTCTTCTGCCACCGAACCTGCTCCATCCCATGAAACAACTTATCCAAAAGAAGGTTCACCACCGCCAGACGCTCGTCGAAGGCGGCATCATACAGCCTGCGGTAGATTTCTGTGGAAACCTGCCCCTGAAGGATATCCCCGATGCCGTAATCATCCTGATACTTTTCGTATAGTTCCAGATAGGCGGCCACATCCTCCGCCACGTCCATCAGACGCAGATATTCGTAGACCATCTCCGAGGTGAGGGAAACCTTCTGTCTCCGGTACGCCTGGAGCATATGGCTAAAGTCCTCCCATCCCCTAGCCGTCACGAACTGCATCCCATCCACATCCATCTCCATGCGGTAGAAATTCTTCGGATGCAAGTCCAGATATGCCAGCAATGCCCGGTCAATTCCCGCAGCCCTGGCGTACTCCTTCCACACCTCATAGTCCGCCTCAATATCCATCCGGCGCACCCGGTCCAGCGTCACCACGTCAAACTCCCGCACGGACTTATTATATTCCGGGGGATTGCCCGCCGCCACGATCATCCATCCCTCCGGAATCCTCTGGTTGCCAAAGGTCTTGCACTGCAGGAACTGTAGCATGGTAGGTGCCAATGTCTCCGACACGCAGTTGATCTCGTCTATGAACAGAATCCCCTCCCTAAGCCCCGTATCCTCCATCTTCTGGTAAATGCTGGCAATAATCTCGCTCATGGTATATTGGGTGACAGAGTATATCTTCCCATCATATTCTTCCTTCTCGATATAGGGAAGGCCCACCGCGCTCTGCCTAGTATGGTGAGTAATGGTATACGCCACCAGCAAGGTTCCGCACTCCCTGGCAACCTGCTCCATGATCTGGGTCTTTCCCACCCCCGGCGGCCCCATCAGAAGAACTGGGCGCTGCCGCAACATGGGAATCTCATACTGTCCCTGTCCGTCCTTCTCCATATACGCCCTCACCGCGCGCTTTAATTCCTGCTTTGCCTCTTTAATATTCATTTATATCCCCCATTCTTACTCAGCCCGCAAACAAACCTACGGTTTGTTGTTCATAGCGAACTTCGTTCGCTTTGCGTAAGCACAAAATCTGCAAAAGCAAACTGCGTTTGCTTTGTGAAAAATTTATTTTTCACACTAATCCCTATGCCTTTCCAGTGTCTGCAAAATTGAATGCGCCTATCAAGCACTATGCCGCAGGCACAATATTTGCAATGCATACATCACATTAACTCTTCCCGCTCCAGCTGCATCCGCATCGCCCATGCCGGCACCTTCTCCTCCTCATACTCCTCCAGAAACAAAAAGGCCGTCTTATAAGAAGGCTTTCTCTTTGGATAGATTCCCCTCCCATCCGTAAAATACAGCAGTCCGCACAACTGCCCGAACTCCCCCCGCTCCAAAAGTTCCTCCACATAATCAAAAGCCGGCCGGAAATCCGTATTTCCTCCCCCCACAATCTCAAAATCATGAATCAGGCTCTCCAGCTCTCCCTCGCTATCAATCACCGTATCCCGCTGTACCTTCTCGTCACACTGGATGACATGAATGCGGCATCGATGGAAAAAACTGTCCTCCTGCCTGAGTATCTGAAAAGTCTCCCTTAAAAAACCCTTCACCAATGTGCCATTGGTGGAATAACTGGTATCCACAACCACCACGAAATCCCGAATCTTCCGTATCTCCCGGCTCTCCAATGGCTCCACCAGGGGCATATTTCCGTAGAGATGCAGCCCGTAGGTATAAAAAGTCAGGTCAAAGGCATCCTCATCACAGTGAACCTCCTCCCGTAGCACCGCAAATTTCCGCAGAAACTCTCGGTAATTCCTTCTGCCCTTCTGCACCTTCAACTGCCTGGCAAGCACCTCTTCCCCCTCACCGTTCTCTTCCCCCCGACGCTTCTGCTCCATTCTGGTCTGCCTTGCCACCTGATTCCACTTCTTCTGGACCTGGCTCACGGGTGCTTGTCCCTGCACCTCCTTGGGCCAGAACACATGGTCGTCCCCGAAAAACTCCCTCCCGATCTGCTGCAGCTGCTCTCCATCCTTTCCCTGGAGATAGCGATAGATCTGGGGGGCGGATACCCCCACGCCATTCTGTTCCAGTTCCCGGTATATCTCCTTCCGCAGAAAGGTAAGAATCCGTTTCGTGCAATTTTTATTCATCCCGTCCATGGTGCGCTCCACCGCAATATCGCAGGCAATCCCCCACAAATCCCTCTGCCGCTCGCCCCCTATCCACAGATGGGAAAAAATGCAGTGGAGTACCGTGTGGAGGTACACCCGGTCAAGATACCTGGAATTTTTCGGAAATACCCGAAGAATCTGCTCAGGAGAATAATATAGATGCTCCCCCTCCGTGGCAAAGGTCTGCAGCCTTTCATCAGCCTTAGGTGCCAGCACCGAGAGGGCAATGCTCAGAAAAGGGAGTTCCAGATAGATCTCCTCCCGCAAAAATGCCAAGATCTTCCCTGACATCTCCTCCTCCCAGAAAGTCTGGGAAGCCTCAAAAATCTTCGAACGCATACTCATCCCCACCCCCTCTCCCATCCTCTTCACGCAGAGAGAGCATAAAACGCACTCCCTCTGTCCAATTTGCAGACACCGCCCGCTCTAGACAGCCCTTCAGCGAATCGGATTTCAAAAGGCCCAAATCATACAACGCCTGTATCCCCGAAAGGTTTCTCTCCCTCACCATCATTTCACAGGCCGGGACTATGTTCTCACAGATATATATCCTGTATAATTCCCGCTCCCGCTCCTGGAGATTCCAGGGATATTGCAATCGAAAAGAGGCCATGCGGCACAGGGTGTCCACGCTCTCCTCCCCCCATTCCAAAGAAAAAATCTTATCATATGCCCCAAAATCAACCATGCCATCCTGAAAGCACTGCCGGGCCCGAAATCCCTCTCCCTGGATGTTCAGTTCAAAGATATGGGCAGGGCCAATCAAGTCATAATGCTCAGAATATTCAGGATATAGCAGCGCCGCCCGAACCTGCTCCCCCTCTTTGAAATACACGGCAGTCTCCCCGCTCCGCTGGGCCAGTATCTGCTTCAGGCAGCTGCCCTGTCCCGGACTGCCCCGAAAATAAAAAGACGAGAGACGGCGGCAGTTCATAAAAACATCGCTGCCTACCTCCATCTCTCCCATACCCAAAACTATTTTCTCTAATTCCCGACACTGGTAAAAGGCAAGATTCCCAATCTTTGCAAGGGAATCCGGCAATTCCACCCCAGTGACGTTTTTTCCCGCCAGGGGATGCAACCCCTCCCGCTGGCACATCTGAGCAAACGCCTGGTTCCGCAAAGACTCCCCCTGGCTCTTGAACTTACCATCGCCCTGGAAAGATTCCTGTCCGCCAAAAATCCCTGCAGCATCATCGCCCCACTGAAAATGCGCCCCATCTGAACAAATCCCAAAATCCCCCAAGGATTCCTTCTCTGAAAAACAGTAGTCCCCAATCTCCGCTACCATGCCGGAGGCAATCTTTTCAGGCAAGATCGCCTGAGATTCCTGCCCGAACACCCGCAGCACCCTCACTCGTCCCTCCTCCAGAGACTGATACCAATACCACTGCTCCATTTCACCCTCCCGTCAGTCACATATATTCTGCCATTCCATAGCCATTGTCGTCCTTTCCCCTGAAAGCGGAAAACTGCCTGGCCATCACCTGATTTTGGCATACCTTAACAGCCCGTCGATGAAATCCAAGCCAATGCGATACAATGCAAGCAATACGACCAGAGCCAATATAAGTACCAGAATCCGATAGAGAAGATACGCCCTGGCAAAGTCTTTCTTGACATCCGGGGTATTTTTCCTAATCGCCAGCACCAGCAAATAGAAAAATCCCACCACAGGCACATGGATAAAGCAAATAGTCTGAAACCATCTGCCAGTCCTCCCTAACTGCTTTAATCTTTCTTCTCGGGAAAGAGACTCCCTCCCCGCTTTTATTTTACGCTTCTGCTTCACCTGTTCCTCCATTCTCTTCACGCTCCCGAAAATGCCAGCACATGCCTTCACCGAAAAGCGTCCGTTGCCACTCACATCCATTCCTCCTCCCCTGGGATAACCCCCTCTGCCTCCTTATTCTGTCACAGGATTCATCGTGGGCTGGGGCGTCTGCATGGGCTGCGGGGATGTGGCAGGAGCAATAGGCGACTTAGACGAATGGTCGCCCAGACCACGAATGTATGCCACATTCTTTTTGTACGCTTTTAGCAATGAAGCGTATTCACTGTACCCCTTGCATGCTTCCAGCGCCTTCTTTGCCTTTGCAATCAGCTCATCCATATTAGAAGGCTGCTTCTTATACGTGCGCAGAACACGAATGCGAGCCTTAGCCGCTTTGATCCGACTCTTGCGCAATACATTCTGCCTCTCCCTCCTGGATTCCTCTGCCTGCTTCCTGGCAGCCAGGGCATTCTCTGCCTGTTTTGCCTCAAGGTACGCAGCCTCTGCCTTCTTCCAGTCCACTGCATCCTCCTTCAGAGTAGCATATTTATCTTTCACCCTTGCGGCATAAGACTTTCTTACCTTGTCATCCTCTATGGCAGAAATCATATCCCGAAGTTCCTCATAGGTATCCCGAAACTCCACATAATCCTCCATGCTCTTCAATGTCATGGCCTCGAACTTTCGCAATAATCTCTTCACAGTCTTCTCATAGTTCTTCTCCTCCAGCCCCGCAGCATAATTTGCCTTTTCCGCTAAAATGAGCGTGGAGAAATAATCCTTCCCCCCTGTCCGCTTGTTCGTGCCTGCCACCTCCGTACCCTTCTGAATCGTTCCATTAGATTTATAGCCCGCAAGGCAGATCGTGTTTGGCACATCAAAATCTAAAGGCTCCAATTTCTTATGAATGCCATCCATATACCTTTTCCAGATGCCGCCTGTCACAGACGCGCCCGTAGCTCCCGGCATAGCCCTCGGCGTATCATATCCCGCCCACACCACAGTAGTATAATATCTGGTGTAGCCGCAGAACCATACATCCTTTCCAGAATTGGCCGTCCCCGTCTTTCCTGCGCAAATCTGCTTATTTTCCATCTGCAGCCTGTGACCCGTGCCGTAAGGTTCCCGAAACACTCCCTTCAGCACATCCGTCATCAACCATGCCGCATCCTCCGAATAAACCTGCCTGGTCTCCTCCGAATGCTTGTACACCGTACCGTCAGATACATGCTCAATCTTGCGAATGCAGGTCTTATCGCTATAACTGCCCCCATTGGCCAGAGTGGAATATCCCTTCGCCATATCTACCACCCGCACGCCCTCGGTGAATCCCCCAAGAGAGAGGGCTAGATTATCATTGTCAATATAGCTCAGGTTATGGAACTTCATCTTATCCAGAAAACTAAGGCCATATTTGGGCGTAATGGTATCCAGCACCTGCCATGCAATGGTATTGATGGACCTGGCAACCGCCTCCCTGACCCGCACGCTGCCCCGGTAGCCTCCGCCGGAATTCTTCGGCCCGTTGGCAATAGGTTTGTCCGTCATCATCGTGGCAGGGGAGAACTTTCCAGATTCAAATCCCGGAGCATAGTCAATCAATGGCTTGATGGAACTTCCCGACTGCCTTGCCGCCAGATACGCCCTATTGTATGGATCTTTGGTTCCCCTTCCCCCCACAATGGCCACCACGTAATTGGAGGTATTGTCAACGCACACCGCGGCTCCCTGCATCTTATACTTTCCAGTCTCCTTATTCTTCTCCTTATTGTAAGCCAGCCCCTCATTCACTGACTTCTGCAGCTGCTTCTGCTTATTCATGTCAATGGATGTGTAAAGCCGATAGCCGCCAGAGCGGATATCATTGCACTTCTTGGAATAAATATCACTGTATTTCTCTTGATACGCCTCGTACTCATCCCTGTCCTTAAAAGTATACTTAAATTTAAAGTCTTCCTTCTCCATCAGTCCCAGCGCCGCACAGTGAATGGCATAGCTGGTAATGTAATTCTCATTATTTCCATCTTCCGCCACCTGAAGCACCTTTAACTTTTTCTTCACTGCAACTTTGTACTCTTTCTCAGAAATCACGCCTTCCTTTACCATAATTTCCAAGATGCTATTCCTTTTTTTCAGCGCATTGTCTGGGTTCGCCACCGGATCGTACCGGCTGGGGCTATTTGAGAGGCCAATAAGCACGGCCGCCTCGTGGGGCTCCAAGTCTGCGCACTTTTTCCCAAAATAATATTCGCTGGCGGCCTGCACCCCGTAACATCGATTTCCATAAAAATTGCTATTACAATAGAATTCCATAATCTTGTCCTTGGAAAACTTTTCCTCCACCGTGGGAGCCAGCAATATTTCTGCAATTTTTCGAGTGAAGTTTTTATTTTGATTTAATAGATTATTCTTAATCACCTGCTGGGTAATGGTACTTCCCCCCTGGGTGATTTCCATATTGTTTTTTAAGAGGGCAACGCCTGCCCGAAGAGTTGCCAGAACATCCACGCCCGCATGGGTCTTGAAGCGCTTGTCTTCCACCGCAATGTATCCGTTATAAATATAAGGAGAGATATTTTTCACAGCCACGTAAGTATACCGTCCGGTATTCACCGAGCCAACTTTTTTTCCTTTGGCATCAAACACCACGGTATCCTCGCTCATGATAAAATCCTCTTCGCTCATGTTTACCAGCTTGTCAAAAACCTCTTCTCTGGCCTCGGTGAACATAGGAAGCACCTTGACATACACGCAAATTCCCACAATGATGCACAGCACAAGCACCGATGCCAATATCCCCAGCATCGCGCCCAATACATTGGAAACCACCCCCAGATAGCTTCCAATAATCCGAACAATTACCCCAAATCCTTCCCTCACCCTTGAAATCACTTGCTTACTGCTACTCATAGCAAACCTCCAACCATTTAAGCTGCCCAGAAATACATGGATTTCTGCCACAGCCCCTTTGCCCTCTGGTAAATTCCCCAAAAAATATTCTCTGCTATTATACTGCTATTCAGCAGATATTTCAAGTTTTGATTCCATGCCGCCAGGATTTTCGGATACTTCTTTCCCACATCCTGGACATTGGATAAGTCCTCCCGTAAGATATTTTGCATGTATGATATAACTTAGGTTGACTAATTTCAACAATAGACTTCATGCCCTAGACGTGTTATAATACAATCACTACAAAAAAGGAGCGTGATACTATGGCACTGACTAATGAAGATTTACAGGCAATATCCGACATGATGGATAAAAAATTAAATCCTATTAACGGCAGACTTGATAAGATGGGCAATAGACTCGACAAGATGGACGACAGGCTTGACAAGATGGACGACAGGCTCGACAAGATGGACGACAGGCTCGACAAGATGGACGACAGGCTTGACAAGATGGACGACAGGCTCGACAAGATGGACGACAAACTCGACAAGATGGACGACAGGCTTGACAAGATGGACGACAGGCTCGACAAAATGGACGACAGGCTTGACAAGATGGACGACAGGCTCGACAAGATGGACGACAGGCTCGACAAGATGGACAATAGGCTCGACATAATGGACAACAGGCTTGACAAGATGGACGACAGGCTCGACAAGATGGACAATAGGCTTACTACAATAGAAGTCAAACAAAACAGAATGTCAGAGCAGCTAACCGAGATGCAATTATCGCAGAAACTATTTGAAATGAATGCTAACAAGAAGCTTGCCAGGCTGCAAGATGGCATGGACACAATGGAAGAAATCATGAAAATGAATGAACTGATACCAATGTGACGATAATACAGAGATCTGTTGAAAAACTCATTCTTTCAGGTTTGCTCTATATCTTTTTCTGAGATTGAATAAAAAACTGGTAAATCCAATACAAGAAAACGTTCAACCCAACCAACTTATATTCAGGTACTAGAATAAGCCCATAACTGACTAATTGTTACTTCATCAGCTATGGGCTTATGCATATGTCTAGATATTAATTTCCTCCCAATTTTTACACCAATTATGCATCGCACTACCGCTCCTCCACCACCTGGAAGATATAGAATTTCAGATAGTAGGACTCCCCCGCCGCCCACAGAATCGGATGGTCTGGAGCCTGGGTGCGAAATTCCACCTGGCGCAGCCTCCTATGTACGCTCTTTGCCGCCTGGGCGATGGTTTTCGCAAAAAGTTCCTGATCCATGAAATGGGAGCAGGAGCACGTTGCGAGATAGCCCCCATCCCGCACCAGCTTCATCCCCCGCATATTGATTTCCCGATATCCCTTCACCGCATTCTTAATGGAATTTCTGGACTTAGTAAAGGCTGGAGGATCTAGAATCACCACGTCAAACCGCTCCCCCTGCCGCTCCAGTTCCGGAAGTTTCTCAAACACGTCCTCGCAAGCAAAAGATACCCGGTCGGACAAACCGTTGAGTGCCGCATTCTTTCTCGCCTGCTCCACCGCCAGTTCCGACGCATCCAGTCCCAGCACGGAAGCAGCCCCCGCCTGTCCCGCATTCAATGCAAAAGAACCGGTATGGGTAAAGCAGTCAAGAACCCTGGCATCCTTGCACAGTTTCCGAATCGCCTGGCGGTTATATTTCTGATCCAAGAAAAAGCCCGTCTTCTGACCCTCCTTCACATCCACATAATATTTGACACCATTTTCCACAATCTCCACATCCGTGTCAAATCCCTCTCCAATAAAGCCACTGACGCACTCCATCCCCTCCTGCTTCCGCACTTTGGCATCGCTCCGCTCATACACGCCGCGGATTCCAATGCCATCCCTGGCAAGAATCTCCTTCAAGATGGCTACGACTTCCCCTTTATAACGGTCAATTCCCAATGCCAGAGATTGTACCACAAGCACGTCCCCAAATTTGTCAATCACCAGCCCTGGCAGGAAATCTGCCTCCCCGAACACGATGCGGCAACTGCTGGTATCCACCGTCTTTTTCCGATAATCCCAAGCATTTTCCAGCCGCATCTGGAAAAATGCCCCATCAATCTCCTGATCCACCTTTCTAGTGAGAAGGCGAATTCTTATTTTAGAATGAGGATTGAGAAATCCCTGTCCCATAGGATAGCCGTCAAAGTCGTGGACGACAACCACGTCCCCAGCCTCACAGTGTCCCACAATGGAGGCAATCTCATTGTCGTATACCCAAAGCCCCCCATTCTTGAGGGTGCGCCCCTCCCCCTTTTTCAATGTAACAATCGCCTGACCCATCACTTAATCTTTTGCTCCCTTCATACATGCTACTTTTCCTTCTATCAAGAAATCATCATTCCATGGTTGATACTATGCATAATAATACCAATAACCTACGGTAGCCGATATTTTTTCTTATACATCTTATACCTTCTCTTAAACCGCTCTGCATCCTCTTCCTTTAACTGATCCAGATAATCATGGCTTTCAAAGCCCTCTTCCTCTATCTGTAGCAACCCGATTGCCACATTGGAACAGTGGTCTGCCACCCGCTCCAAGTCCGTGGTGATATCAGACAGCACAAATCCCAATCCGATGGTGCACTTGCCCTTGCGGAGACGCTTGATATGCCTCTTCTTCATCTCATCTGTAAGCGTGTCAATGACCTCCTCCAAAGGCTCCACCTCCATAGCAAGCAACACGTCCTCCCCCTCGTACAGTTCCCTGGTGAGTCGCAGGATTTCCCGCACTGCCTTTTTATATACTTTCAATTCCAGCAATGCCTTCTCGGAGAACTCTTCCTCCTTCTTCTGCATTCTTTCAGCAGTCTCCACAATATTGCAGGCATGATCAGAAATCCTCTCAAAATCCCCCATGCAGTGAAGCATCAGAGAAACCCTCTGGGAGTCCCGCTCTGACAGGTCCGCATTGCCCAGTTTCATCAGATAGGCACCCAGGTCATCCTCGTAGCGGTCCACCAAATCCTCCAATTCCAAAACCTTCTTTGCCCTCTTCTTATCGTAGGAGGTGAGCAGGGAAATGCTCTGGCTCACGGCATCCATGGCAAATCCAGCCATCTCCACGGAAGCCTTTTTTGCCTGGGCAATGGCAAATGCGGGCCTCTCCAGAAATCTCTCGTCCAGGAAGCGGGACACCGCCTGCTTCTCCTCCCTTTCCTCCTTGCCATCCCTCACCGTGAGCATGGAAAGCTTTACCAATCCGTCACGGAAAGGCAGCAGCACCAAAGTGGCAGAGATATTGAACACGCTGTGTACCACCGCAATGCCCGCACCTGTGGCAGCCTGATTCATAAAAGCAAAATCCAAAATACTGTGAAGAATATAAAATACAATCACAAAAAGCAGAGTACCGATCAAATTAAAATAAAGGTGCAGGAAGGAAGCCCTCTTGGCGTTCTTGCTAGCCCCCACCCCGGATATCAGGGCAGTAGCACAGGTTCCGATATTCTGCCCCATAATAATCGGGATCGCCGAAGAAAAAGGCACGGTCCCCGTCAGGCACAGTGCCTGCAAAATGCCCACAGAGGCGGAAGAACTCTGAATCACCGCCGTCAGCACCGTTCCCGCCAGAATTCCCAAGGCAGGATTTTCTCCAAAAAGTAAAAATAACTGCTTGAACTGATCATTTCCCGCCAGCGGCTTCATAGCACCACTCATGGTCTCCATTCCCGTCATCAGAATGGCAAAGCCCGCCAGAATCGTTCCTACATCCTGCTTCCTGCCGCTCTTAGCAAAGAGAATCAGGGAAACGCCAATCAGGGCCAGTACCGGTGAAAATGCGGAAGGCTTGCACAACGCCAGCACCACATTGTCTCCCTCCAGCCCCGTCAGGCTAAGGATCCAAGAAGTCACCGTGGTTCCCACATTGGCACCCATGATAATCCCTGCGGCCTGATTCAGCTTCATAATGCCAGAATTTACAAACCCCACCACCATCACCGTCGTGGCAGAGGAAGATTGAATCACCGCAGTAACGCCCAATCCCAGAAGCACGGCTTTCAGAGGAGTGGAAGTAAACTTCTCCAGAATCGCCTCCAATTTGCCTCCGGAAACCTTCGCCAGACTCTCCCCCATAATATGCATTCCATAAAGAAATAACGCCAATCCCCCCACCATCTCCAGCACTTTGAATATACTCATCCTGTCAATTCCTTTCTGTTATTGCGATACGCAGCCAGGCTATCTGTAAGGAACCTCCGCCACCTGCTCATAGCGGATGCGAAATTCAGGCATCCTCTCCATCCTAGCATAATAATTCTCCGCCCAATCCCCGCCCTGGGACTCATCATTTTCCCCGGTGGCCGGAGGAGCAAAGATGTTCAGCGCATAACTGGTATTTTCCGCCAGCACCGGGCTCTCGAAAAATGCCGGCATCAGGTCAATGCGATCCGTATCCGGTGCCTTGTAAAACCACCTTCCATTAATTTCCATCATAAGATTCAGAGGCTCCTCGAAAATGACTTCCAAAAATTCCGGGGTCTTTTCCAGCACGACCTCCAGCCGTACCCCCTCTGCGTCCTCTGCCCCTCCCCAGCGCATCTGCACCGGAAAGGATGCCTCCTCTCCCGGCTGCATCTGGGGCTTGAAGTAATCATCCTCCAGGATTTCCCGATACTCCTGCAAGAAAGGCTGAGGAATGCCCACGGAAGCATTGTTGGGATCCTCGATTTCCAACCCCAGTCTTCCCCGATCCCGGAACTGATAGTAGGAAAATCCATCGAACCATCTCTCCGCTCTCTCATCCTTTAGCAACTGGATGAATTTCTGAATGGACTCTCCCTGATGCATGGGGCCAACCACATCCCCATCCGTATTAAACTCCGATACCACCAAGGGCTTGGTCTCGCCTTCATTGATTCTGGCAAATCCCTGGGAGGACTTTTCTAACCTCTTGTAAAAGGTCTCCACCGGCGTCACCGCAAAAGAATCCCCGCCCTTCTCGCACACGTCGAAAGGCCAGCCGTAATGCAGGGCCAGGTAGCAATCCATGGACCACACATCCGCCATGCGATACGCCTCCCCAAACTCCTCCTCGTAACTCACCCTGCATGCAGGATCTTCCAAATCAGCCACCGCCCCAGCACAAAATACCGTGCGGACATTGGACGCCTCTTCCTTTATTATCTTGCAGAATTTCACAAAAAATGCACCAATCTCTTCATAGGAAAATCTCTGGTTATGGGTAAACCAGTCCCCGGAACACTCATGGTTGATGCGCAGGCGCATCCTGCCAAAGCTGCGCAGGTCCCTCGCCACCCCTCGGAGATTCTCTTCCGGCAGGGAACAGTCAATGGTCAGGGTCAGGGTGACATCCTGTCCATGCCGCCTGATATCCCTCATCTGCTCAAAGGGCTGCCCTTCCCTATTTCCATAGATTCCTCCTTCATAAATAAAATAATCATCATAGGGATAATCCCACTGAAAATGAATCTCCATGTCCCTGCACGCCTCGCTGATCCTCTGCGGCCACTCTTTATCCTTTGGATAATAGGTATACATAATATTAATATTTCTATGGGGCCTGCCCAATGTATGCAAAATGTAATCCTGGTTCACATATTCTGCCCTCTCGCTGCCATCTCCCAAATCCAGTCCCATCACTGCGGGCTTCAAAAATACTTTCCTCGCCTTCATCGTCTCCTCCTTCAGCAATCCCCTGTACTTCGCCATTCTATCCGATGCAATGCAGCACGCACTACACCACGGATATCGTAGTAGTCACATCAAATAAGCGGGGACGTTATATTTGCATTTCCTTCTCAAAATAACAGTTTCTCCTAGCAAAAAATAGAATATTCCAATATCAATACAGAATAAATCTATCCAGAAATGAAGATCCAGACTAGCACGGGCAATGGACATTTTCAGATGCCTTCCTGGCGAAGGACTTCCAGCAACCGTTCTACGGGCGCCCTCCCAAAATCACCCCACAATCTCTCTGGCAGATAAGAAAAGCACTCCTAAAGATACCGCAATGTATCTCTAAGGGTGCTTATGCATGGTAGTCCATATGCTACTCGTTTCCGTCATTGCTTTTTCATATGCTATCACCTATTATCCACCCGCTCCGGATACATATCATGGTGGCTCAGCCGCTCAAAGGCCACCTGTTCCCACCTGGTTCCCGGCTTGCCATAATTACAGTACGGGTCAATGGAAATTCCCCCACGGGGTGTGAACTTTCCCCACACCTCAATGTATTTTGGGTCCATCAGATGAATCAGATCCTTCATAATGATATTCACGCAGTCCTCGTGAAAGTCTCCGTGATTCCGAAAACTAAACAGATATAATTTCAACGACTTGCTCTCCACCATCTTCTCCCAAGGCACATAGGATATAATGATATTGGCAAAATCCGGCTGTCCCGTAATGGGGCATAGACTAGTAAACTCCGGACAGTTAAACTTCACAAAATAATCATTCTCCGGATGCTTGTTCTGAAAAGTCTCCAGCACCTGCGGAGCATAGTCATCTGGATATTTAGTCCCCTGGTTTCCCAGCAATGTAATCGTTCCTTCCTGTTCTCTCCCTGGCATATTCTCTCCTCCTATTCTAATTTACAAAGCCGGGTCTTCCACGCCATTGATGCGAAAAGCCTTATCCCTGTCAATGCAGGTTCCGCACACGCCACAGGGTCTCTCCCGCCCCTCATAGCAACTCCAGGTGAGATGATAGGGAACCTGCAGTTCCAGCCCCCTCTTCACCACCTCCCATTTGGCAAGGCCAACGAAAGGAGCCTCCACCTTCAGCTGCTCGCCGCTGCCGATAAAAATGGCATCTGAAATCGCCCGATGAAATTCCATACTACAGTCTGGATAGGCATTCCCCGCCGCATCATCCCCATGGGCGCCATAGTAAATCACGCCGCACCCCTTAGACAATGCCAGGCTTGCCGCCGAGGAGAGAAAGAGCCCATTGCGAAAGGGCACATAGGTAGACACCGGCCTTCCCTCCGTCTTCTTCAACTGCTCCCCATAGTCTTCCTCGGGAATCTCCCGCCCAGAATGCTTTAGCAGGGAACAGTCGCTGTAGGCAAATATCTTCGCCAAGTCCAGGGACAGATACTCCACGCCGTAATATTCCGCCACGGCCCTGGAAGCCTGCAATTCCTTATCATGCTTTTGTCCGTAGGAGACAGACAGGGCGACCACCTGCTCCCTTCCGTATCGCTCCACAGCCATGCCCAGGCAAGTGGTGCTGTCAATGCCTCCGCTGGCAAGTACCATCGCTTTCATAAATCTATCTTCCTCTCTTTCATCCGCATATATTCACTGCGACACCAATCAACTCCCCGCAACAGTTTTGAAGCATCGTCAATATCTCTTTAAGCAGGGCCAATCCCTTCCTAATCTCATCTTATCCCTGCTCCAGCCGCATCTGCAAAAACTGATTCTCTCGAAATGCCCCCCGCAAAGTATAAGTCTTCGTGGTAGCTGCCGCCTTCTTAATCCCCCTGGCAGACATGCAGCTGTGGGTGCCCTGAATCACCACCGCCACATCCTCGCTGCCCAAGATTTCCTGCAAGATCTCCGCAATATCCGCGCCGATTCTCTCCTGCAGCTGCAACCGCTTCCCCACCATATCCGCCACTCTGGCAATCTTGCTAAGCCCAATCACCCTGCCCTTGGGCAGATAGGCCACGGTGACTTTCATATCATACATCAGCGCCAGATGATGCTCGCAATAGCTGAAAATATCAATATCCCTGACCAGCACCATGTCCTGGCTATTTTCCTGGAAATCCATCTCCTCCGAAAATGTCTTGGAAAACATCTGGGCGATTTCGTGATTGGAATACTTCATTCCCTCAAATACTTCCTCATACATTCTCGCCACCCTGTCAGGCGTCTCCCGCAATCCCTCCCTGTCGGGATCGTCCCCCAGGGCTGCCAAAATGCCCCGCACATGCTCCTTAATCGCTTCCGTATCTATCGCCATATCTAACCTCCACTTATGCTTCGCACCTTTCACGCTTTAGACCCCCCTTGCCTCCGGGTCCCAAATCACCTTGTGCAGCTGAATCTGCAGCCTGGCACGATTCCACTTCCTCTCCGTCATAAATGCCACCATTTCCTCCGGTTCAATCCTTCCAAACACCGGGCTCAAATATACCGCCCCACGGCAATCCGACAGTTCCCTCTCGCACACTTCATAGGCCTTTTCCAGGTCTGCCCTGTCAGACACCACGAATTTCACCGTATCCTTCGCAGCCAGCCCCCGGAAATTCTCCCTAAGCATCCGTTCTTCCATGCCGCTTCCCGGCAATTTATAATCCACGGTAAATGCAATCTCCGAAGAAATATTCCGAAAAGGCTCCAGTGGCACGCTTCCATTGGTCTCAACTTCCACCCGATATCCTGCCTCTGCTAGCGACTTAAGCAAAAGGACAATCTCCTTTTGCACCAACGGTTCTCCCCCGGTGACCGTCACATTCTTCACATGAAATTCTGACAGCTTGTCCAGAATCTCCCCTATCCCCATATTCCGAAAAAATGCCTCCGGCTCATTTGCCCAACTGGTATCACAGTAAGAGCATGCTAAGTTGCAGCCCTTCATCCTCACAAAGGCCGCCCGCTCTCCTGCCCGCTGTCCTTCCCCGTTAATGCTCTGAAAAATCTCAACCACCTGATAGGATGGTTCTTTCCTTGCGTCCATATCTCCTCCTGAATGCCCCTTGTAATTCATTTTCCAAATGATGCCTAATTTACTTTCATTGCCGCCAACCTTTCACGCCCTGTATGCCGCACAATTATTCGGGGTCTCATACACCTTTACCATAGACACGGGATGCCCCATTTCCGCCAGCAGATCATAAAAATACTTGGCAAAATTCTCCGCCGTGGGACGGAAAGGCAGTTCCACCAGGCAAAACCCCTCCTCCTCTAACGCTTCCAAGGTCTTGTCTTTCAGAGTACCCCTCTCAATCAGAAAATTATGATCCAGCCTGTCCACAATCTTCTTCAATTCTTCCTTCAGCACGGAAAAATCCACACACATTCCCCGTTCCTGGTCATTTTCCTGCAAAGCCTCCGTCTCGATTTCTAAGAGCACCCTCCATCGGTGTCCATGAATATTCCCGCATTTTCCTCGATATTCCGCCAGAAAATGGGCCGCGTCAAAACTTTGCTCAATCGTAAGTTGATACATCTCTCCTCCTATACATATACAGCCAAAATCGGGCAGACCGCAGTCTGCCCGATTCGTATGATTGATCCATATCAGCAGTCCTGGTTTTGTTTATAGACAGGATGGTACAAACGAACTGTCTCTTGCTGGACTATTGTAGCACGGTTTGCGCTGATTTTCAACCAGGTCTTTTTCTTTCTTCCCATTCCCTTTCATCGCTGTCAATCGCTGTTATTCGCAGCCATTCATCAGAAATTCCGCCATCATATCAACTGCTTCGAATCTTTTTCCACACATTCTTCTGAATGCAGGAATGCTTAATCCAGCCCGATACCTTTTTGCTTGGAACATGCACCTTTACCCAATACCCCTTCTTGCCCTTCTTCCACTTATTCCTATAGATAATCTTTCCCTTCCCCTGAATTTTCAATACCACTTTCGCCTTTTCGGCTGGCTTTTGATAGATAGAAACCCCCTTCTTGCTCCCTCTCTTGTTAATCTTCACCTCAATCTCTTTTTTCGCAGAAGATGATTTTTTCTTCACGACCTCCTTGTTCACTGGAGACGCCGCTGGAGGCACATATAGTTGATAATCTCCCGCCCATTGGCTCTCCTTCTGGACAAAAAATGTTTTTGTATTCAAAAAGCATTCCGCAACCTTGCCATCAAAATACTCGAAAAAAGGCGTGTCCGGCATCACTGAAAATAAATACAAAATAAAAATAATCACCCACGTACTTTTATAGTACATTGGCCAAAAATTCATGGATCCATTTTCAAATTTCTTCCCTGTGTCACTGATTTTATCATCCAGCGGCTTTCCCCAGGGACGATTTCTGCCAACTGCTGCCACAATCGTGGAAGCGACAACGACATATAGCCTGCCCACCTGCTTTTTCAGCGAAAGCATATTTCCCAGCTTATTGAACAGCAGGACCAGAAGAAAGATTCCCCCCACATATACCGCCAATTCAACAAAGAAACGAACAGGTCGGGCAACTGCATAAAATACCAAATCAAAATTTTTTCATAGATAATCATCGTCTCCTATCTCCTGTACATCAATATATTTTTTCGGCTGATCTGCAGGCTCATCAGCGTTAACTTCCATTTCAAACTTATTTTCTTTCGATAGAATACCCTCTACCAACTTCTTTGCATATTCCCGCTGGACAAAATCGTCTTTTAGCACATCATCTTGCAGGCCCTCTTTCAGATACTTCAAATCCTCCCTTTTCCTTTTTCTAAGCATCTCGTTCAATCTCTCGCCACTTATTTTTCCATCCAGATATTCGTCCATGACTGACGCCATATCTCCAAACTCTTGATACAATTCTGCGAACTGCTGCACCTTCGCCCGCTTCAATTCCCTCTCGCTCTGCTGAATCCTAATTCGGTCCATGTTCCGGCAAATTTCCAAATCCGCATCGTTGTCATCGAAATGAAGGGAAGACATTTTATTCAGGTCAGATTCCACTAATTTCCGGGCAGTATCGTCCGGATTCACCCCCACCGATATCTGGGATATGGCAAGATAGGAAAAGGAATGCATTTTATTTTCTAATTTTCTTTCTATCTCCCTTTTCAATTTAATGCTGCCATGCAGGTCAAACTGTTGGTCATGTCCATAAATACATTCTTTCACCATCTGCCCCAGCTTTTTCTCGGAAGAAGCCGATTCCGTAAAATAGTATTCCCTCACATTCGCCAATCTGTATGTGATATCTACCGACACATTGAAATAGCATTGATATCCGGCAATCAGCACCTGATCCTGCACCCTCTTTGACCGCTCGTCCATGGAAAAGGTCACCATCGTGTCAAACTTCCCTCTCCTGACATCCGCCGACATGGGGACATTTCCAACGTCAATCAACACGCTCCCATTGATTCCATTCCGGCTCCGATACAGCAAAATGCTCTGACCGGGGATAGCAGTGGGAACCTTATCAAAAATTCCAAATCTGAACCCCTCTGTTTTGATCACAAATTCCGCCATCTTTCTCCTCCGTATTCACTCTTTTCTCTTTGCGCTTCTTTGTATCTTTTTATATACATCACTTTTTACCTCCAGGGAGACACTTCTTCCCAAAATCACATCGATAAACAATACGATGTTTTCTCTCAGCCTCTCATCGTCCAGCCAACGGTAATATTCACCCAGCACCTGGTAAAACTCCCGGCGGTATGAATGGGCACGCCACACCATTCTCCAAATGGCGCACAATTTGTTTCTCGCACTGTTGGGCGCAGTACACATCTCTACTAAAATAGCCTCCTCTCTGCCTCCCTTGCCCTCCACCAGCAATCTTACATCAATCAAAAAGATGATGAAAAACAACGTGATTTTTTGATCCTTGTTTTTAGAGGAAGCATCCTCTAAAAAAAATAATTCATACAGCTCCTCAATCATAATCCGATAGAAAAATACTTTCCGAATGCCAACCGCAAAAAAGTCAATGATGTGGTCAAAAAACTCATTATTCTCTTTTTTAAAACCATAATATAACCTAGCAAGATATGTTCTAATCCCTCGACGCAATATCTGTTCCTCTTGCAATTCTCCTGCCACCAGCAAAACTGTCAACAGCGAATGCACTCTCTCCTGGGTACTCCAATGGGCCAGCATGGACATCACCCTTTCTCTCTGTCGATCCAATAAATAGATTAATATCTGGGATAACGTCATATCCACAGAAATATTTTTCTCACGATAAAATGCCTTGACCATCTCATTTGCAAAAAAACCATAGTCAATGCACGCCAGTTTTGATAATTCCCGGGTAATCCTTTTTACATAGATATCCCTCCCCTTTCGGATATGTCCCACAAACCATCTCTGCAATGGCATCCTTAAATCCGGATACTGAAGCCAGAGATATCCAATAATAAGATCAATGTCTTTTTCGTCCGAAAAGCGGATAAAACGCTCTTCCCGCTTTCCCGTATAATCTGTAACTTCCCCCATGCAAATCTCTGCCCCGATCTCTTCCAAGCTCTCCTCAACCGCTTTTATATTCGAATGATACCCAACGTCCTTGGGCAAATAGGCATCCAGATTGCCCTTCTCGTTCAAAATCCAGTTATATGGCATCTCATGAAAAACTGCAATAGTGATGAGCAGCGCCAGGGACGAATCAAAATAATTTTCATTAATCCAGCCCCTTAATCTCTTATTGTCCTTTGCAATGGATGCCTCTGCATTTTCTTTCTCGTCTGCAACATCGACCACATTAAAATTAACATCACCTATTGTTGCATTGTCCCTAGTTCGAATTCCATGAGTAATCTCATTACGGTATCCAATGTATATATTTACATTATTTTTATCGGAGAGCGTACTTTTGATTTCCCCAAGAATCTTTCCAACAAACTGATTTTCCTGTCCTCCCCAGCTTTCAGCTTTATCCCCGATCCCTGTATCGCCAGCACTCCCCTGCCCTGCCTCGGCATCTCTCGCAGAGGCATTGTTATCCTGGACATTTTTTGCATTCTCTTGCTCTTTTAGGTTCGACTTTGCCTCTGCCACCTCATTCCCTGCAACTCCCTCTTGATCTCGTATTTTATTGTTGTCTTCCATACCTGGCACTCCATCCGTCATTCTTATATGATTGGTAATTATTCAAAAATCACTTTTTCTCACTTCCTAATATTGATATTTCCAATCGTAGCATTATTTCCAAAACTAATGCCATTGTTAATCATATTGGTGACATGAGTGGCTTCCCCCTGCTCCTTCCCCTGTGCAGAGGATTGATAGTCAGATTGCCCGCGACCGGATTCCCCCCTCTGAGATTGAATTCTTTCCTTGACAAATGCCGCAATCTGATCTTCCGTGTATTTCTTCCCATCTATATATACCAGAGGGGATAACTCACCCGTCAATTCTCCTCCTATATAATTCACGATGACCAATCTCTTGGCATCATGTTTCACGCTCTCCAGCGCCATTCTTTTTTCTAATTGCGTCCATTCGCTTTGATCATACTTGGGAGAAATCAATAACAATTTTAAATAAGACTGGTTTTTATACACGTCATATAATTTTGCATGCAATTTTTCAGATACCATTTCCTGCTGGAACTCAGGAGCAAAAAACACATCCAACTCCTCCGCACGCAAAAAATCATATAATTTTCTCGCTATGTCTTCTATTTCACTATGATAAGAAATCACTACATCGTACACTCTTCTTCCTCCTTTTTCCTTCGTAACAACACATATTCCACTCACTAAAGATCGATCATATCCGTAACCTTGTTCTACAATTCATCCATCGTTATGCAGGGCCGTTCTTTTATCTGCCTCAACAGTTTATCCTTCGTAAAAAACACATGATATCCATTTTAATTATATATAATATTCTCTATTATTTCAACCAATTTTCATCATATCTGATTAGAAATCCCAAGGTCATGCTGTTCATTGACGGGAGTTTGACAGTTGAATATTAGAAAAAGTACTTGCAGGTCTTGAAAAGCCTGCATTTTTTATGTCAACTTATTTGTTTTATTCTATTGCATTTTATGGCAATGTATGGTAAAATAAGGAATAAGGAGGGTTTTGCCATGAGAGTGACTACATCAAAGTCAAAGAATGCCGAGTCTTTTTATATCACAAAAGGTTATATCAATGACAAAGGCGTCAGTACTTCTGTCATTGTCCGCAAGCTGGGAACCCTGAATGATTTATTAAAAGAGCATGGGCCAACCCGTGATGATGTAATGGCGTGGGCCAGAGAAGAAGCCCGCATTGAAACCCTGAAATATAAAAATGAGCGTGAAAGCAAAGCGG
>CAJTGI010000014.1 GCA_910575435.1 Clostridiaceae bacterium
ATGATCCTGACCGCTATCTGGCACATACTCACAGATTTAAAACCATATACACCAGTAGGCTTTCTTGAACCACGTCCTGTGAAGAAATCTAAGATACTGACTGCTTCACAGGCACTTAATCTACTGAAACAACGGGGATATGTCATCAAAGATGATGTTGTTGCTGTTACCTGATTAGGTATTGTGTCTATATTTAGTTTTTAAAACCAGCTATATAGGTGGTTTATTTGCTATACTTTTCTTTCTTGGATCTCCTCTACTTATTTGTTTCAAACTTTTTTCCTCCGGAAGAGCCTCATACTGCTCCAGAGTGATTGTTTCCTGCTGTGGTTGTAATGCTGGCATGGGTATCACTTCCTTTCTGCTTATATATTTTTTGTTACCTCAAATAAGTTAATGAGTAGTACCATTTTATTTATTTTACGCCATTTTCCAAAATAATTCAACAAGTTAGGTTTAAGACGGAATGAATGGAGGGGGGGCGATGCCCGGTTCGATCCGCTTATGCGGCAGTTTGCCCGGGACTGCCATATTCATATCCAGTCAATATAAAATGGTGCAAAAAAGTACCAATTTTTGCTCAAAAGGTAATATGGTACAAAAATATCTAAAATTGGTATTGCTTTTTGTGCAAAACGTGGTACAATAAAAATACAAATTGGATTATAAAAAGAACCGATGGGAATTATAGGAATTATATTAAATGAGGAGGGTATGGCATGGAACGGGATATGGAATATTATATTAGAATTTCCGGGGAGGTCATGGAGAAGAACTTGGACAGGCGAAAAGAACTGACCAAGGAATTGGCTGATAACTTTATGAAATCTGGAAAGAATAATATCTGCATCATTGCTTCTGGTTCTTCGCTGAATGCGGCATTGACCGCAGAGTGGTTTATGAATAAATATCTGGGAAATACCGTGGCAGTGATGAGCCCTACGGAATATCTGGACTACAGGAAGGAAATGGTGGGTGACAGGTTTTTGATTGTCATCTCCCAGAGCGGCTGTAGCACTAATATTATAGAAGCCGTCAAAGATATGAGAGAGGATGGAGTGCAGCCTGCCGTGCTGACTGGGAATCTGGAGGGAGACCTGAAAGAGTATTGCGACTCCATGATTGAATATGGGGTGGGAAACGAGACAGTGGATTATGTAACTCTGGGAATGATTACGCTGGTAGAATATTTGATTCTGTTCGCCCTGGAGGTGGGCAAGAGAAATGGCTGCATTTCAGAAAAGGAATATGGCCGCATTGTGGATGACATTAGGACATGCTGTGGCGCCAGCGGGGAGATTTATGGGCATTCCGTAAAGTTTGCGGAGAGGTTTTATGAACATCTGCTGCATATGGATCATGCCATACTTGTGGCGGATGGAGCCAATATGGGAGTCATTCGGGAGGCGGCGTTAAAGTTTGGGGAGACGTTAAAGATTCCGGCGATTTACTATGAGAGCGAGGAGTATATCCACGGTCCCAATATGCAGCTGACGCCTGAAAGCACGGTATTTTTTATCGATACCAACAATGTGCGGTACAATCGCATCTACGATGTGTTCCGGGCTACTGAATTGGTGACAGAGCATGTTTATCTGGTAACCAACAAGGACGTGCCGGACAGTGACAAGATTATCAAGGTACAAGGCGATGTGATGAATGAACTTACTCCCCTATTCACAGTTGTGCCTTTTCAATATATATCTGCCCATGTGACAAGGGAGAAGAATCATTTTGAATGCCATCCGTTATTTGAGGAATTTGAGAAAAAGGTTAAGTGCAAGACGGATGATTATGACCAGATGTTGGAAAAAAAGATACAGCAAGCAAAGGAGGAATAGCAATATGAGGAAGTATGTGATCGCCACCCATGGAAAGATGGCAGAAGGCATCCGGTCAACCTTGGAAATCATCGTGGGCCCTCAGGAGAATCTAATCTGCATTAATGGTTATACGGAGGAATGTCCGGAACCTGTCTCGGAGATGAAGAGGATTGTGGAGGAGAGCCCGGAGGATGAGGTTGTTTTCATGACGGATATGCTTGGGGGAAGCATCAACAATAATGCAGTCAGCTTAATGGCTCAGGAAAAGGTTCATGTGGTGACTGGAATCAATCTGGCGGCAGTGATTTCGCTGGTGATGTCAGAGCCGGACCAGGACACGGCAGAGGCGGTGAGAGAGGCCGTGGAAAGTTCCAGGGAGATGATGGTTTACTGCAATGAGATGGAACAAGAAGGGGATTTGGAGGAGGATTTTTAGCATCAATGAAAGAAGAGAAGGAAGTGTGAAAAATAGATTTTTCACGCGCAACTTTGTGCCTGCGGCATAGCGCATGACATGCGCATACAAGTTTGCAGGTACTGGAAAGGCATGGGGATTCATATGATTAAAGCAATAAGAGTGGATTACAGGCTATTGCATGGTCAGGTGGCGGTTTCCTGGACGTCTGCGCTGGGGGCGGACTGTCTGCTTCTGGTGAGCGATACGGTGAAGGATGACGCCATGAGGATGAATGCGCTGAAAATGGCAAAGCCTTCGGGGGTGAAGGTTGTAATCAAGAACACGGAGGAGGCAGTGGAGGCATTGAAGAGCGGCGTGACGGATAAATATAAGCTCTTCGTGATCTGCGAGGATTTGGAGATTGCCAGCACCATTGTGGAAGCCGTGGGAGAGAAGAGCCTGAATATCGGGAACACTCCTTTCCGGGAGGGGACGAAGCAGTATGGAAAGAGCGCCCACCTGACAGGGGAGGAGGAGAGGCTGATCAAGGGATTGCTGGATGCGGGGGTTGACGTGTATATTCAGATGGTTCCGGCAGAGAAGAGCATCAAATGCAAATCATTATTCAAATAAAAAGGAGGAAGGGAAATGATCATTAAAACAATACTTATTTTCCTGATAGGTCTTCTGGGATATTCGGAGTGGCTGCTGGGAACCAGCTTTCTCCAGAGGCCTATCGTACTTGGCCCCCTGGTGGGGCTTGTGATGGGGGACATGCAGGCGGGAATTATCATGGGAGCCACGTTGGAACTGGCCATGATTGGTGCGGTTTCTATCGGGGCGTACAATCCGCCGGACCTTATTTCCGGCACGATTCTGGGCGTGTCCTTGGCGATTTCGTCAGGTGCGGGGGCAGATGCCGCGCTGACGCTGGGCATTCCCATTGCCACGGTGATGCTGGCAGTGGATACTGCATTGGGCCAGCCTATCATGCTGTTCTTTATCCACAGATGTGATAAGCATGCGGAGACGGGAAATATCAAGGCGTTTAACCGAAGCATGTTTATCGCCGGGTATGCTCAGAGTATCTTTGGCATTATCTGCATTCCGCTGGCATTTTATTTCGGGTCCAGCGCAGTGGAAAAACTGCTGGGCGTGATTCCGGAGTTCGTTCAGACAGGTATGGACATCACGGCGGCATTGCTCCCGGCATTGGGCTTTGCGATGCTGGCGCAGACGATGATGAACAAGAAGGTTGCGCCATTCTTCTTCATAGGATTTTTCCTGGTGGCATACCTGAAGATATCCACTACCGGAGTGGCAATCTTCTCCATTTTAATGGTGCTGATGCTAATTATGTTTGGCGTGATTGGCAAGCAGAAGGGTGAAGCAATTGTGGCAGCAGAAGAAGATGGAGGTGATTTTGATGAATTTTAGCGTACATTCCAATTACGAGAAAAAAATAACAAAAGGCGATTTGAAAAAAGTCTTCTGGAGATCTATTCCATTCGAGCATTCATGGAATTATGAAAGAATGGGAAATGTGGGATATACATATGCCATGTATCCCGTTCTCAAGAAACTTTATCCGGATAAAGATGATCTGGCGCAGGCTATGAAGCGGCATCTGACCCTGTACAACGTGACGCCATACATCTGTACATTCCCCTTGGGAATCAGTGCGGCGATGGAGGAAGCGAATACGATGGAGGAGGAGTTTGATACGGAATCCATCGGCGCTGTAAAATCAGCCCTCATGGGTCCGCTGTCAGGCATTGGCGATGCGTTTTTCTGGGGAACTTTGCGAGTGATTGCCACAGGCATAGGCTGTAGCCTTGCTATGAAGGGAAATATTCTCGGTCCTCTCCTGTTCCTTCTGATATTTAACGTGCCCCATTATTTCCTGAGATATTTCGGGACGTTCCTGGGATATAAGCTGGGCAGCGAGTCTATCACGAAGATTATGGCTTCGGGCCTGATGGACAGCGTGATGGAGGCGGCTTCCATCGTGGGCATGATGGTGGTTGGCGCCATGACCATGGATATGACCGCCATAAATTTTGTGACGAAAATTGGCAGCGGCGAGGAAGCCACTACCCTGCAGGACCTGCTGACGGACATTGTGCCCGGACTGCCGGTGCTGGGATTGTTTGGCTTGGTGTATTGGATGCTGAAAAAGAAGATGAATCCATTGCTGATTATGCTAGTCATGCTAGTGTTTGGCATTGTGGGCGCATTCTTCGGATTCTTGGGATAGCATATTGATATGATTTCTGGGTGCCCTGGCAATCCCCAGGGCATCCAATCATTATATAGCAAAAAATGATACAGCGCATTTTTCTTTGTGGCTGTGAATAGCAACAAAACAAAATATTGTATAGGAGGTAGATTTAAAATGGCATTGAGAAATTTTGACGTGGAGAAGTATTTGAAAGAGGGAGACCAGGCATACGGCAAGAGAGGCGAGATTGAGGCACTGGTGGATAAACTGTCCAAGACGGATTACGAGAATGTGTGTCTTCTTGGCATCGGCGGCACATGGGCGGAATGGTATCCCGTGGTGGAGGTTGCCAAGTATTACAGCGATCTGCCCATCTATCTTGAAAATGCTGCAGAGTTTCTTGTGAAGAAAAATAAGAAGTATATTTCAGATAAGACGCTGGTGTTCACGTCCTCAGCTTCCGGCGACACGATGGAAATCGTGAAGTCTGTGAAGATGTGCAAGGATATGGGAATTAATGTCTATGGATTTACGAAGGATGATACCACGCCTCTGGCGGAGCTTCTGACAGATCCCGTATACAATCCCTGCGGTGACTGCGAGGATTCTTATTTGCTGTATTATTTCGTGGTATTGCGCCTCCTTTTCAACCGGGGAGAGTTTCCCAAGTATGAGGCATTTGCTGACCAGATGGCAGGGATACATAAGAATCTCTTAAGGATCAGGGAAGAGTTCGAGCCAAGGGCGGCAGAAATTGCAAAGAACTACAGCCATGAGCCTTATACTATGTTTACAGGTTCCGGCGTTCTCTGGGGAGAGACCTATCTCTTTACCATGTGCATCCTGGAAGAGATGCAGTGGGTGAGGACCAAGTCCGTGTCCTCCGCAGACTTCTTCCACGGCCCGCTGGAATTGGTGGATGACAGGGTTCCGGTGTTTGTCATCAAGGGCGAGGACGAGTATCGGGAATTGGATGAGAGAGTGGAGCGGTTTGTGAAGAAGCATACGAAGAAAGTGGAAGTTTTTGATACCAAGGATTATGTTCTGGAGGGAGTGGACGATGAGTTCCGAGTAATTTGCTCTCCTATGATTATCACGGCAATCCTGACAGAGAGGCTGGCTGCCCACTATGAGCTGAACACTGGACACAGCCTGGATTTCAGGCGTTACTACCGCCAGTTTGAGTATTAAGATGATCCGGGCGGTGATATTTGACATGGATGGCGTGCTGATTGACAGCGAGCCGGTGTATGCGGGCTGGCTGGAAGCATTCTTGAAAAAGCACCATGTGGAGGTGCCGGATTCTGAATTGAGGAGAGTGGCGGGAATATCCTCCCAGGATTTCAAGAAAAAACTGCAATCCTGGTGGGCTGCCAGCGGAAAGCCGTACATGTCAGGGGAAGATATCGACAAAATGTTTGAGAAATACTGCGATGGCTTTTCCCTGTCATTTAAGAAAATTATGGATTCCCATGCGGAGGAGGTGATGGCTTGGCTGAAAGAGGCGGGGTGCAAGGTGGCCGTCGCCTCCTCCTCTCCCATGGATGATATCAAGAAGGTGCTGGCAGACACCGGGCTGTGCAAATATGTGGATGTCAAAGTTAGTGGAGAAATGTTTGCCAATAGCAAGCCTGACCCGCAGATTTATCTGTATACCGTGAATCAGCTAGGCTTGGAGGCGGGGGAGTGCATTGCGGTGGAGGATTCCGCTTATGGCATTCAGGCCGCATCTGGGGCGGGCGTCAAGGTGATTGCCAAGAGGGATGACCGATTTGGCTTTGACCAGTCCCTGGCAGATTACCGGGTAGATCATCTGGGGCAGGTAATGGAGATGATAAGCAAGGAGAATGGGGATGCAATGAAGTAGATTTGCACATCTTCTCACTGCTTTTGGAAAAATAAATGCGGAAACTTTCGCTGCGGCGGAAGTTTTCGTATTTATTTAGTTGAAATGCAACTAGAAACTGGTATACTTATAGGTATCAAAGGATGGGATAATGCACCACGATGAGATGGGGGGAGATAGAAGAATATGAAACTGTTACATAAGGATGAGTTTATTGCCAATGAAATTAAATTTTATTTTATCAAGAATAAAATAAAAGAAGGCGAAAAACTGCCGTCAGAAAGGGAATTATCTGATTTTTTTGGCGTTCAGCGAGCCACGGTCCGTGCTGCGTACGATATTTTGGAGGAGGAGGGAATTATAGGCATAAAGGAGCGCAGCGGAAGGTATATGGGGCATTCCAGGATAACGATCAATCTCCAGGAGATCAAATCATTTAGCGACAAAATGTCCGAAATCGGAATAGGATTGCAAAGCAAGTTGATGGCTTTTGAGTTCCTTGAGGCTGACAAGGTGCTGTCCAGGAAGATGAAGCTACCCATAGGAACGCCGGTGAATAAAATTACCAGGGTGCGGAAGGCGGTGCGCGGGGAGAAGGTGGTTCCGGTTGCGATAGAATACGCCTACATCCCTGAGGAGATGGCCCCCAAGCTGATGAAATATGATCTGGAAGAGAGGTCTCTGTTTGAGATTTTATCCAGCGAGTATGGAAGGGTTCCCAAGAGGGACGACCAGATTATTGAAATTGTCTATGCAAATGAATTTGAATCGAAGACGCTCAAGGTGGACAAGCTGACTGCGCTGGTGAAAAAAAGTGGAATTACATATGACAAAGATGACAATGTTCTTCAATATCTACATGCGATTATGAACAAGGAATGGCTTCAGTACGAGCAGAGAAATGAGATGATAGAAAACAAAGTAAAAGAGGTGTTGCATCATGGATTATAGAATGCCGCTGTATATTCAATTGCAGGATATCATTATCAAGAAAATAGAAGAGAAACAATACCTGCCTGGGGAGGCCATCCCCAGCGAGAGGAAGATGGCCGAGGCATACGGAGTAAACCGCATGACGGTAAAGCGGGCTGTGAACAAGCTGGTGGAGCAGAAATACCTGTATCGGAGGCAGGGGGCGGGGACTTTTGTGGCCAAGAGGGACAATAAGAAAATAGACCTGGACTATGCCAATGAGACGGGCAATGCTGGCATTAGCGCGATTTTTCGGGAAAAGGGCATTAAGATATTCAACAAGGTGCTGGGGATGGGGGAAATCTGCGATAGCAAGTATCTTAACTATAAGTTGGCCTTGGAGCAGGGGGAAGCTGTGTGGGGGCTGCACCGGGTTCGCATTGGCGATGATGTGCCGGTGGCTGTGGAATATACTTATGTTCCCCGCAAATATTTTGAAGATATGGAGAAATTTGATTTTGCAAAAGTGTCTCTATATGACTATATGGAGTCCCATGGCCATATGCCGCTGCATTTCATACAGAATCTGATTATCTGCGAGGCCAATGATAAGATAGCGGAACTGCTGAATGTGAAAAAGGGTACTGTCATATTTAAGATCGAGTATCAGGGGGCAGATCAGCATTACAACGTGGTGGAATATACCAAAAGCTATATCAATCCTGAATTTGCAGAATTTAAGTTTGCCACGGATACGGAGAAGGAAATAAAGTAACAGAGAACCATTAATTGATAAAAAAAACAAAAGGCAACAGTTGCTCTTGTAAATCATAGAAAATCTGGTACAATAAAACTAATGATTGGTATCTATTTAGAACCATTTAGCGGCCGCAATTTGGTATTGGATGAGTGCCATTCGCAGACAATGTTTAAAAGATAAAGTTTGGGAGGATTTTATCTTTTTTAGAATTGGATGATACTATTGCAGAGGAGGAATTTCTATGAAAAGAGCAGGGAAGAGAGTATTCTCTCTAATAATTACGCTGATCATGATGGTTGCCCTGGTCAATCCGTCGTATGTGCATGGGGCGGATACCACGGTATCCAGCTTGGACATCCAGCAGAACCAGATCGTGGTGCTGTATACCAATGACATTCACGGTGGCATCAGCGACAACAGCCAGTATTCTGGGACAAGTACCAGCTTGGGCTTTGCGGGGCTGGCGGCAGTGAAAGAGCAGGCCCGGAAGAGTGCGGCGGATGTAACGCTGGTGGATTTGGGGGATGCCCTCCAGGGAAGCGTGGTAGGTTCGGAGTCGGAGGGGATGGATATTCTGGACATGATGAATCAGGTGGGATATGACTATCAGGTTATGGGCAATCATGAATTTGACTACGGCATGGAGAAAGCCTTGTCTTTTATCAGCAATGCCAAGGCGACCTATCTCGGAGTGAATTTCATTGACCTAAAGTCAGATAAGAATATTACACAGCCCTATGCCATCAAGGAGTATTCGGTGGCTGGAAAGAGCGTCAAGGTGGCTTACATAGGCGTGCTGACGCCGGAGAATATCACAAAGGGCGATGCGGGCATGTTCCAGGATGATGACGGAAATTATACTTACAGCTTCTATGGGGAAGATACGAATAAATTTTATGGGGCGGTACAGGGAGCCATAGATGAAGCGAAGTCCCAGGGGGCTGACTATATCATCGGCGCCGGCCATCTGGGGGATGAGGGAATTACCGAAGGGTGGTCGTCCAGGGAGGTGATTGGAAATACCGAGGGCTTTGACGTGTTCTTGGACGGGCATGCCCACAGTTTCCTAAAAGGGGATGTATTGAAGGATAAGAAAGGGGAGGACGTGCTTCTTTCTTCTTCGGGGACGAAACTGGATAATATCGGCGCACTGAGAATCACGGTAAATGAGGATGGCTCCCTTTCCTCCCAGACAGATTTGATTACCTCCGTCACGGAGGATGAGAAGAAGCTGGAGAGCTATCAGGCCATGGACAAGTACGTGCAGACCATTCAGGATAAATATGCCCATCTGATGAAGAAGGTTGGGGAAAGTGATTTTGGCCTGTACATTTATGATCCCCAGGACGGCCAGCGTCTCATACGCTCCCAGGAGACGAATATGGGAGATTTTGTCACCGATGCATTTCGAATCGGGATGAATGCGGACGTGGCCCTTTCCAACGGAGGCAATATCAGGTCGGATATCCAGAAGGGCGAAATTACCTATCTGGACGTGCTGAACGTGCTGCCCTGGAGCGATGTGGTGGTAAAGCTGGAAGTTACCGGGCAGCAGCTAATCGACTGCCTGGAAATGGGCGCCAGGCTCTGGCCCGAACAGTGCGGGGGCTTTATACAGACATCGGGGATGACATATGATATCAATAAGGAAGTTACGCCTTCCGTGAAGGTGGATGAGAATGGCATGTTTGTATCTGTGGAGGGGACTTACCGGGTACAGAATGTGAAGGTGGCGGGAAAGCCCCTGCAACTTGATAAGACCTATACCCTTGCCATTGACGACTGCTATTATTCGGATATTTACGATGGCATGACCATGTTTCAGGGAAGCAAGGCCATCGTTGGCCCGGATGCCGGCCCCATAGACCATGATTTGGTAATCTCCTATCTGGAACAGATGGGAGGAAAGGTTGCCAAGGATTATGAGAATGTAAACGGCCAGGGGAGAATCCGCCTGATTACCAACGCAGACAATCAGATTACCAAGCCAACGCCTAAGCCGGATGAAACGAAAAAGCCAGCCGGGACGAAGCAGGTGAAAAAGGGCGATGGCTTCAAAGTCAAGGGGATCAAGTACAAGGTGACGAAGGTGGCAGGAAAGAGCGCGGGGACGGTGACCTTTGCGGTTCCGAAATCCAAGAAGGCATCTTCTGTGACCATACCCGCTACGGTTAGCTACGGCGGGAAGAAGTACCATGTGACGGCCATTGGCGGCAAGGCTTTTGCGAACGCAGGGAAACTGAGGAAGGTGACCGTCGGCTCCCATGTGACGACCATTGGAAGCAGGGCGTTCTACGGCTGCAAGAAGCTGAAGACCATTGTTATCAAGAGCAAAAAACTGACGAGCAAAAAGGTGGGAAGCAAGGCATTTGCAGGGGTATACAAGAAGGCTGTTGTCAAGGTGCCGAAGGCAAAGAAGATTGCTTATAAGAAACTGCTGGTGAAGAAGGGATTATCTAAGAAAGCGCAGATTAAGTGATATCATTTCATCAATGACATGAATTAAGAAAGTAGAAAAAATTGCCCTAGGACAAAAATGCTATATCATTTCTGCCCCAGGGCATTTTCGTTGTCTTCTTCAATACGTTTTAATAATTCAACTCCACCCGCACCAGATTTTCCAGCAATTCCGCTGAGTCGAAATTCTCATTGGAAATCACGGTGTACTCAATGGCATCCGGCGCCACTGCCCGATAGTAGATGCCGGCATCCTCGTAGGAGGAATGGAGGCGGCAGTTTTTCTTGTAGGCATCGAAGATGCTCATCTTTCCGCTGGCGGCCTCTGACCGGGGGGTGTAGTAGATGGCGAAATCCTCGGTGGAGGCATCGCACAGGTACGTCCATTTGTTGTAGGGCAGCGTAGTGTCCGATATCATCTGGAAGGTGTTCTTTTTCTTGTACCCGATATAGAAGCGGAAGCGAATATCGGAGGTGTCATTGTTGATATCCTGGCTCAGAGGCATGATGACCTTGATGCGCCCGCCGGGCCTGCCTTCCAGCAGTCCAAATGCCACGCCGGTCTTTCCGGTGGGCTTGGTGATGGCATTGATATCTCCCATTCCATTGGATGAAGTGCCGTCGGAAGGGTCAGAGACGCTCTGGGCAATATCGCTGATGCCGCTGACGCTCTGGGACAGGCTTTCGATGGAAGAGGCGTTCGTACTGGAAGACTGCTTTAATGCCTCGATGCCAGAGAGGGCTTTTCCGCTGGCCGGGGCTTGGGCTGGGGCCGGGGCGACAGTCTTCACAGGCCGCTTCTCTTCCTGCATGCCTAGGGCGGGATGGAGGTGGAAGAAATCTTTTCCAATGCTATTGTCCACCCGGTGGTGCAGTTCGTCCGCATAGGTAATCATATATGTCTCAAATAGTTCCGTCAGAATCTGGGAACGGCTGCCATTGCCCGCCAGGAAAATGTGAACGCAGTGAATGTCTTTTCCAAGTTTTCCCTGAAAAGTTGCTTTCAGGCATTCAAAGAAATTGGCGATGCCCAGTTCGATCCGCTTGTGCAGCAGTTTGTCCAGGACTGCCATATTCACGTTCAATTCATAGTTTAACTTCTGCTCCCCGGAGCGGGCAAACAAGGCAATCTTGATTTTGCCTGACTGGTATAGGGTGGCATAGTTTTCATCCCGCTCCCAGAATGGGCGTAACTTTTCCATTAATTGCCTGGTGTTCAGCTTTGCCTCCTGAGAATCCGTAATCAGAAATTCGCTGCCGGGGAAGGGCTGGCATTCC
Source organism: Clostridiaceae bacterium (assembly GCA_910575435.1). Taxonomy (GTDB): domain Bacteria; phylum Bacillota; class Clostridia; order Lachnospirales; family Lachnospiraceae; genus Butyribacter. The sequence goes on from CAJTGI010000014.1 coordinate 11,695, forward strand.
GGCGGAAGGGAGAAGGTGATGTTGTCTGCTAGCAGGGCATCCTGATTGGCGCGGAAGACCTCGTAGGCCATCAGCTGCAAAAGATTTTCTCCGCCCAGATATTGGTCCCCGCCGCTGCCGTAGCATTCCAGAACATAATCGTAGCGTCGGCTCTCTGCCTCGCTTGGCATGTGCCAGTGGCCAAAGTCAAAGTCCGTGGTGCCGCCGCCAAAGTCAAAAATGCCATAGTAGACTTCTTTCTCCCGGCCCTCTAGGTTGAACCCGTAGGATTCCAGGGCGCAGATTGCATAGGCGGCGGGTTCGGAGGTTCCCTTGATGACCCGGAAATGCTTCATGATCTCATTGTTGTGGAGAATGGTTTCGGGCAGGGATTTTTTGATGCCGCGATAAAAACTGTCCACGATTTTTTCGCAAGTAGCGTGTTCAAAGGTCACCGGGAAGGAGAGCAGGTAATTCATGAAAATACCGTTGTGCATATTATTGATGGCCAGACCAATGTAGTAGGCGTAGATTTCAATCGGGTTGAAATCATCTTCTGTCAGTTCGGCAAAAGGAGGCAGGGAAATGTCGTTTCCGGACTTATCTTTCAGCCGGATCTGGCGTTTCTGGTTGCCGGCCCACTGCTTGATTTCGTTAAAAAATGTATAGTAGTCCGTGCTGGTGCTGTTCATCATGCTGCCCACGGCACTGTGGGAAATGGTGAGATCCTCCCACAGGGTGTCGGGCCGCCCCTCTTTCTGGCGGTATAATTTCATGAAGCGGTCCACATTGATGAGTTCCATTACGGTGGGATTCTCATACTGTTTCAGGTCCGCTTTTTTAGAAAAATGGCTGGTGCCGATGCGCATGGGAATAATCCGCTCCCGATTATCCTGGAATACCACCACCGTGCTCTTGGTACCGAAATCGATGCCGATAATGCCGTCATAGTTCACATCAGCCTCCGGATTCCTGGCGATAAGGGGCGTATCCAGCTTGGCCGTATATTTCACATGGGAATGCTCGTCCTGCCATAATCCCCAGTGACCGCGGTTGGGGTCGATCAAAATATTCTCATCGTACCTGTCAAAATCAGCCCGTCTTTGGTCAGAGCCCAGCAGATGCTCCTTCACGATCTGCAGGGAGGCTGGGGACAGGTTATCCAGGGTAATCGTTTTTTCATTCACATTGTACAGGAAGGAGGCGTCTTCCTCGTCAAAGAGGAAGTTGGCCTTGCCGTCCAGCACGCTCTGTAAAATGATATCGTCCTGAATCCTTACCACGTCTTTTTCCCATAGGAAGCAGTCAGGCGTGGTCTGGTACAGGGAGATGACATGCTGGTAGGCGGCGGCCAGATCCTCCGGCAGATTCTCTGGAATCAATTCGTGCTCCAGCCAGAAATGCAGCGTCATGGCCGGGGGGATGGAGGAACTGTCCATGCCGTTCAGGCGGTACATGGGGATGTGGTATGACTCGGTTTTGGAAAAGCCGTTCCATCGCTTGGAGTGGATGCCGTCCGCATGAAATGCCTTGTGGAAGTCCATCACGGTGAAATAGCCGTCGAAGAGGTACTCCGGGCAATGCTGGTATATCTTGTCAAACTTCCCGGCAAAGGCAGTTTTAAATTCATTGGGGGTCATCAGCGTGCCGGTATATCTGTCAAATTCATTGTGGAAGGTAATGGGGTCATAGGGGCGGTTTAGCGGGCAGTGTCCCAGGTCAAACTTGCCTAGGTCGGGGAAGAGTGCCGCCACCGCGTTATTATATAGGAGATGGCGATTGCCCATATAAAACCATCCAGATTGCCTGTCGTGCTTCCGGATATATTCCAGCACGCCGTCAAAAAATGACGTGAGAAGGGCGGTCTGCTTTTTGATTAGCGTGGGGATGTGCTCTTCCACTACCTCGGTGAAGAGATCCTCTCCGATAGCAATCTTATCCACTTGTTTTGTTGTGATGTTCATATGTACCTCCTAAATTCCAAATAAATTATTCACTGATTTCGACAACGGCTTTTTTGATGACATCTCCGGTAAAGGCATTCACGAGGCCGGGCAGAAGAACTTTTGATATTTTTCCAGCGGGCTTGCTGTCCTGGGTTCGGATGTGGAGGTCGAAATCAAAAGAATCGCCCTCTGATACCGTGAGGAAGTCGATGACAGGCGAGTCGTTGGTGCCGTTATACAGACGGACGAAGTAAGAAATGATTTGCTCCAGGATGGGCAAGTCATTCTTGTTGCCCTTCAGGGCTTCGTTTCTGGAAAATTCCCACAGGGCATCGATATTTCCAGGCTGCACGCCGCAGGCGAGAAATTCCTCGAAGGACATTCCCTTGAAAATTCCCTTCAAAGCATCCTTGCTCGCTTCTGAAAGACTCTGATAAAGATAGAAAGTGTGTGTCTGCCGCTGGAAGATTCCTTTGAACTGAAAGTATTTCGTTTTGTATTCATCCCGATTCTTCTCGGTCTGAATCAGGCGCTCTGTCAAATCATGGATTTGAGTCTGCAGATCCCTAGTCTCCATATGTACCCCCATAAATTCTTATTGAACGATATGAAAATTCAGTATTTGTCGGGTCAAGACAGTAAATAGCGAGCAAGCGCTGCTCCTGCTTTTGGCCCTGGTATCATGTCATTGTGTATTATATCATATCCAATATGTAAAGAGAAGAGGAGATTTGGTCGAAATAGATAGAGAACATTGTTGATTGTGAATAGTTACGGAAGAGCAACCGTACGGGAGGAATTTCATGGACGTGAGAAGTGTGACCATTTATGGCAATCGAATGAATAATAAGAAGGAGAATGCCCTGGCAAACTCTTTTCTGAATATTGGCAAGAAGGGACAGACCGTGGAGGGGGTAATTGGCGCCGTCTCCGGACAGGTTACATTGAATTTTAATGGGATCAGCGTATCGGTGGCGAAGAATGCGGTGAAGAATCCGGTGGAGGGCGATGTCAGGAGTTTTCGCATTATGGACATCTCAAAAGATAGCATTGTGCTGAAGGAAGTGGATAGGAAACCGGAGATGGGTGATGCGGGGAATAGGATGGGTGCCGGCACCGTTCCCAATGGATACGGCTTTGCCGACTATCTGGAGAAGAGCGCAAAAGAGGCGGCGGGAACACTGGACGAGGGAGAGCAGTTTGCCGTGCTAAGCGGCGAGGACTATCAGGATATTGAAGAGGAAGATGGCTCTCTGGAGAAGATGACGAAAGAGGTGGTGGAGAGCGCGATAGAGAAGGGAAAGGCTAGGAGAAACTGGCAGCAGCAGAAGATGGAGGAGAATCAGGAGTTTCGGAAAAAGCTCCAGGAGGATCTGGAGAAGATGCAGCTGGCTGGATTCCTGGATCAGAAGAGCGAGGGGCAGATTCGCCAGGCCATGGAAGACGCAGGGATTCCGGCTACGGAGGAGAATTTGTCCCATGTGGTTTCCGCTCTGTCCATGAGTTATTCCGCCCTGAGCCTGACAGACCAGTCCAAAGCCTATATCGTGGGGCAGAACCTATCTCCCACCATTGATCATTTATACCAGGGGAAATTTTCCGTGTTCGGCAGAGTGGGAAGTTCTGGCGCGGGGCAGGATTATGCGGCCTATCAGGAGCAGATTGAGCAGATACTGAAAAACTGCGGCTATGATACCCCCGAGGGTCGGGAGGCTGCCCGGTGGCTCTTTGACAGGGAACTTCCCATCAACCAGGTCACTCTGTCAAAATTGGAAACTTTGGAGCAGATTCCCCAGAATATGACGGGGGATAAAGTGCTGGAGCAGATTCTCTTTGCCATGTCTGCGGGACTGTCTCCCAAGGAGGCGGTGCTGGACGACAGCCAATTCGTGGTGGCAAGGGATGCGGTGAAGGATTTCCAGCAGATTGACGACAGTACGATTATCCATGTGATAGATTACCTGAAAGAACATCCCCAGATGATTCCCGTGGGAGCGGAGGCAGAGGCGCAGGATGCCTGGGCAGGGCAGGAGGAAGAAGCCCGGGATAAGCGTGGCTTTGTGAATCTGGAACTGATTCGGGAAATTCAGGATAAGATTCGGGTGTCCGGCGGCGGTCAGAGTGAGGCAGTGCCTACGGTATACCGAAAGGATATGTCGGAGGATGAGATTGCCCAGGTGACGCTAAAAAGGCAGGTGGAGGAGATTCGCCAGAAGATGACGCTGCAGTCAGCGGTCCGCATGGCCCAGAAGGGCATTCAGGTGGAGACGGCCTCCCTGAATCAAATTATCTCGGAACTGCGCCAGCAGGAGCAGAGTTATTACAGCGGGCAGATTGGCACCCGGGTGGAGGATATTCCGGCAGAGCAGATTGACTTGCTGCAGGAAACCTTGTCTAAGGCCAAAGATATTGCAGACGCCCATGCGGCCATTCTGGGTACCAGGGTAAGGCAGCAAGAACTCCTCACGGTGAATGAACTCCACAAGGCTGTCAGCAGCCAGGTGGCAAACAGGCAGGAGTGGAATGGCGTGTATGAGACGGTGAGTACCCAGGTCAGGACGGATTTGGGGGATTCCATCCAGAAGGCATTCGAGGGCGTGCCGGAGATGCTTTCGGACTTGGGGCTTGAGGATACCCAGGCCAATGAGAGGGCGGTGCGCATTCTTGGATACAATAGCATGGAGATTACCGAAGAAAATATCAATCAGGTGAAGGTGTTCGATAGCAAGGTGAACCAGGTGATTGAGAATATGAAGCCCGCCACGGTGCTGGAACTGATCCGCCGGGGGGAAAACCCGCTGGATCTGCCCATCGACGAGCTGAATGAGAAATTAAAGCAGATCAATGAGGAGAAGGGCATTGACGATCAGGAAAAATACAGCCGCTTCCTGTGGCAGCTGGAGAAGTCCCATCAGATTACGGAGGATGAGAGGGCCGGATATATTGGCGTGTACCGCCTCCTGCATCAGATCGAGAAGTCTGACGGGGCGGTGATTGGCGCTCTGATGGGGGCGAAGCAGGAACTGACGCTGGGGAACTTGCTGACTCAGGCTAGAACCCGCAAGGGCAATGGCATAGATTCCACCGTGGATGACAGTGCTGGCGCCCGTGAAATAACTAGGACCAAGGAGACCATCACGGAGCAGATTGCCCGGGGATTTTCCGGGCAGAGGGATGGCCAGGAGATTCAGGGCCAGGTCAGCCAGGCCCGGTATTACCAGAATCTGGTGGAGGAGAGTTTGCAGGAACTCACTCCGGAGAAATTAAGCGGCATCACCGACGGGGATATGGAGAAACTTTTGGACGTGTCCGTGGAGAAGTTCTTCGAGCAGTTGAAGAATGCGCCGGGGAATCAGGAAGTGAAGAGGGAATACTACGAGATGCTGGCATCGGAGGTGAGGGAGCAGATGCAGTCCTCCGTGGAGGCCCAGGAGTACCTTGGAAAGTTGGGGATACCGGATACCGTAGGGAATATCATGGCCATGCAGACTGTGCTGGAAGGGCAGCAGAGTGTCTATGGAGAGGCGTACAGGAGGAGGAATGTGCTTTCCCGGGAGGAGCGGCAGGAATTGGATGACGTGGTGGATTCCATGGATGATGCCCTGGGGGAGGAGGCAGCCCTTCAGGAGAAGTGCCAGCAGTCAGAAAAAATTATGCAGCACATTCTCACGAAATCCTATGAACAAGCCGATATATCTTTTGAAGATTTGCAGACATTGCGCCAGCTGGGGCGGGGAATCCGCTTGCAGGGGGCGTTGAGGCAGTCCCGCAGTTATGATATTCCCATTCGCACAGGGGATACCATCACTTCATTAAATCTTACGATTATCCATGGGGCGGATGAGTCAGGGAGGATTCAGGTTTCTATGGAAGACGGGGATTGCGGCAAGATCTCTCTGGACTTCAGATTGTCTGGCGGCAAGGTGAAGGGCTTTGTGCTCTGTGATGAGCGCGATGGCTTCGAGGCGCTAAAGGACGGGGAAGGCATCCTGAGGGGAAATATAGAAAATGCCGGATTCCAGGTCGGCAACATTTCTTTTGGAATGGATTTCAAGTCGAGAAATGAATTGCTGAACAGTCAGATAGAGACACAGGAGGCAGACACGGCACATCTGTACCAGATTTCAAAAATGCTGGTGCGCTATGTGAAGTCGTCGATTGAGAATGGAGGAATTTCATGAAAATCAACAACAACTACTCAGCCCAGTTGGCGAACTTGAGTTTGAAAAGGGCAGATAAGAAGATGACCACGTCTCTGGAGCGCCTAAGTTCCGGATATAAGATTAATAAGGCGGCGGACGATGCCGCAGGGCTTGCGGTGTCCAACAAGATGCGCATGCAGATTCAGGCTCTGGAGCAGGCGGGCAGAAATGCGGATGATGGCTCTTCCATTATCCAGACGGCAGAGGGGGCGCTGTCGGAGATTGAGTCCCTGCTGCAGCGCACCAGAGAGTTAAGCGTGCAGGCGGCAAATGACACCAACACGGTGGATGACCGCTATGCGATACAGAAGGAGATCAATGAATTGCTGGACGAGGTGGACCGGATTGCCAGCACCACGGATTTCAATGGAACCAAGCTGCTGGATGGCTCTTGCAGCCGGGTGGTGACATTCGACGAGGCTGGCATGGATTCTCTGGGAGTTTCTTCCGGGGTGCTGGCTGGCACGTACCAGCTGACAGTGGATGCCCTGCCGGAGGCCGCACAGGGAAATCTCACATATTCCATTCCGGCAACGGGAACCTCCAGCATAAAAATCAATGATACCAGCATTGCCATCACTCCCAGCGATACATTGGACACTGTCTATGATAAGATTCTTGGCGTGTGCAATATGATGGAAATTGATGTTTCCGGTGGGCCGGGCAATGTCACTTTGACTACCAAGGCGGTGGGGGGAGACCAGAATATCACTCTCCGCAGTGTCGGCGCTACCACGGATACCGTTGTCCGGGGTAAGGATGCGCAGGTTACGCTGGCTGATTCTGCTACCGCTGCGGCGGCGGGCGGGGAGAGCCAGTTTACGGGCAAGGAATCACTGAGTTATAATGGAAACAATATCACGATTTCTGACAATTCCGGCTTTGAGATGAAGATCACTCTGGAGGAGGGGATTCAGGCGGGAGATACCAGGAATATCACAGTGTATGATACAGGTTCCATGTTGTTGCAAGTTGGTGCTGATGAGCATCAGAATCTTGCCGTTGACTTTGGGGAAGTGTCTTGCCGCACATTGATGCTTCGGGAGGAAGACGGGGACAATATGGTGAATGTCTGCTCTCAGGACGGGGCATCCAGAGCCATCACTGCCTTTGACAATGCCATCCAGACGATTTCCAATTACCGCTCCAATCTGGGTGCGATGGAAAACCGTCTGCAGAGCACGATGTCCAGCTTGGATGTCACGGTGGAGAATGTCACGGAGTCCATGTCAAGAATTATGGATACGGATATGGCGGAGGCCATGACTAACTATACCCAGGAGAGCGTGCTTTCCCAGGCTGCCACTGCGATGCTGGCTCAGGCGAATAACAGGCCGCAGCAGGTGATGTCCCTGTTGCAGGGCTAATCCGGTACAAGGGATTTCATTGCGGGAGAAATATGCTACATGTCGGTGTTTTGGCGGGTCGAACCAGTAGATGGCAATTTGCGTGTAAACACGCATTTACCTACTTTTGACCCTAGCATCATAATATGATAGAATAAAAGGGCAAAACCATTGTTTTGCCCTTTTTGGATAAGTGAGAATAGTTATGATAGGAAGTATGGCGGCACGAAAGTGTTGCGGTGGGATGCTAGAATATGGGGAAATAGTTTTGTCGTCATGAATGAATGGAGGCGTGAGATGAATCAGGATCAGAAGAGGGAGTATACTGCCAGAGTGGCCCAGGCAAACCGAAGCGAATTGGTAGTGATAATCTATGAATTGTTTTTGCTGGCTATTGACGACGCAAAAGCAATGTTTAAGGAAGGCAGGCTGGAGGATGGATGCCGCTGCGTCAAGAGGGCTCAGGGATTTTTGCAGGAACTCATGGGAAGCCTGGATAAGAGATATGAGATTGCTGAGGAACTGATGCGGCTTTACCGCTATGTCTATGAACAGTTGATTTTTTCCAATATAAGGAGAAAGATGGTAAATGGGGATACCGTGGTGGAAGTGATGACAAAGCTGAAGGAGGCTTTTGAGCAGGTTGCCAAGGAGGACAAATCAGCTTCTGTCATGGAAAATTCCCAGCAGATTTATGCAGGGCTTACCTATGGAAGAAGTTCCCTGAACGAGGTGCTTCTGACGGGAAATGAATCAAATCGGGGGTTTCGGGCATAAATATTGCTAAAAAGTAAAGCCGAGTGAACGAGCATGTCACATGCTTGCATGTAGGCATGCATGGACGCTTGGCGCACAGCCAATATGAGAAAGCAGTCCAATCGGGCGGATTGCGAGAGCGCATAACACGGAGCAATCGTCAACAAACCAGAGGCTTGGTTACATATCAGATATAGATAACGGGAGGTGGCATATGAAAGGAAGAGCAGCAGGGATTTTATTGCCGATTAGCAGTCTGCCCTCCAAGTATGGAATTGGCACATTGGGCAGGGAGGCATATCGCTTTGTGGACCAATTAGTGCAGGCGGGACAAAAATACTGGCAGGTACTGCCGGTTGGGCCGACCAGTTTTGGGGACAGCCCATATCAGTCCTTTTCTGCATTTGCGGGAAATCCATACTTTATTGATTTAGATTTTTTGATTGACCAGGGGTTGCTGGAGGAAGAGGAAGTGGCTTCTTGTGACTGGGGCGATCAGCCTTGGGATATTGATTATGAGAAGATTTATCAGAGCCGTTTCCAGATACTTCGCAAGGCATTTCGCAATAGCAGTCATAAAGAAGATAAGAAATATCATAAGTTTTTAAAGCAGTCCCGGTATTGGCTGGAAGACTATGCGCTATACATGGCGTTGAAATTCTACTTCGGGGGGAAGGAGTGGTCTGCCTGGGAGGAAGACATTCGCATGCACTCCAAGGAGGCGGTGAAGCATTATCGAAAACTCTTGAAAAAGGAAATAGATTTCTGGAAATTTTGCCAGTTCCAGTTCTTTCGGCAGTGGTCCAAACTGAAAAAATACGCCAACAAGCATGGCGTGAAAATCATCGGGGATATTCCCCTGTACATGGCACTGGATAGCGCAGATGTGTGGGTGCATGCCGATTTGTTCGACTTGGACGAGAGGAGGAGGCCCATCCATGTGGCGGGGGTGCCGCCGGACTGCTTTAGCGAGGACGGACAGCTTTGGGGCAATCCGCTGTATGACTGGAAGCGCATGGAGAAGAAGAAATTCCAGTGGTGGGCAAAGAGGATGGAATCCAATGCCAGGCTGTACGATGTGATCCGCATCGACCATTTTATTGGAATCGTGAATTATTGGTCCATCCCGGCGGGTGACGATACGGCCGTCAATGGCAAGTGGAAGAAGGGGCCGGGGCAGAAATTGACCAAGGTCATCAAGAAGGCCACCAAGGGCTCTGGGATTATCGCAGAGGATTTGGGCGTGGTGGGGGACAATGTGCGCGCCCTGATCAAAAAGACCGGGTGGCCGGGGATGAAGATTCTTCTCTTTGCCTTTGACGGGGATGCGTCCAATGAATATCTGCCCCACAATTATAAAAATTCAAACTGCATTGTCTACGGTGGCACCCATGACAATGAGACCATTGCGGGCTGCTACAAGGAGAAATCGAAGAGGGAGACTCGCTTTTTGCGCAAGTATTTGAATGTGGAAAGCAAGGAAGATATTCCAAAAGCCATGATTCGTGCCGGCTACGCTAGCATAGCGGACACCGCTATTTTCCAGATGCAGGATATCCTGGAATTGGACAATTCTGCCAGGATGAATCTGCCGTCCTCGGTGGGAACGAACTGGCGGTGGAGGATGCTTCCGTGTCAATTTACAGAAAAACATAGGAAGATGCTGAGGGATTTCTGCGACTGGTATGCCCGATAATGTTTCTTGTGAATGCAGCGCAATAATATAATTTATAATAATTTAATAAATTTTTGTGATATAAGCATGTATTCTGTGCAAAAGTATGGTAATATAGGAATGTCGGTTTTTATGATGCTAGGGTCATGCTGGGGTCATAAGTGGCAATCCGTAGCATCAGTTGGGGTCAAAATATTTTTTGACGCCAATATGGTTTTTATCATAAACGCTATAAAAGATGAAAAAATGGAGACTTATGAGGAGGATTATTATGAAGAAGAAAACATCATTTGGAGTGGCGGTAAATTTTATGATTTTGTTGCTGGTGCTACCGATGATTATCATTGCGGTGGCCGCATACTTTATTACCACCAATACGGTGGAGGCTGGCGATACGCTCTATCATGCCTATGGCAAGGCAGAAGGAGATGCGGGCATGGGGTTTGCCTATTTTCAGGAGGTAAAGTGCAACTTGCGGAATACGCTTTATCTGTATGCCGACGATGAGAAGAAGCAGGCATCGTCCATGGAGGCGATTCAGGTATCCAGGGATAATATGAATAAATATTTTGATGCGGCAGATAAGGCTTTTGTGGACCAGACTTGCAAGGATATTTTGCAGGATGTCAGAAAATATACAGATGATTATCTGAAGGATTTGGATATTTGCATTTCTTTTGTGAACGAGGGAGATATAGACCAGGCCAGGGAGCATTTGCTCAGCAATGGCGTGGCTTCTGCCAATAAGGCGGCGGAATACATAAATTCACTGATAGATACGCTGGATGAGAAAGCGGAATCTCAGCAGGCGGGACTGGAGAAGCAGGCGCAATACAGCCATCTTCTGGTTTTGATTTTGTTTGTGTTTGGACTTTGTGATGCGGCGTATGCAGTGAATTATATGAATAAAAAGGTGAAGCGGGTAATTGTTGATCTTGATGTGGCGTCCGTCAAACTGAGTATGGGTGATGTGGATGTCGTACTGCCAGAGGACAGCGGTTTGCTGGAAATCAGCAGTCTGATTGAGGCATATGAGGCGCTAATCAAAAACTTGAAGAAACAGGCGGCGGCTTTGCAAATGATTGCCCAGGGGGACTTGCGGGTAGACTTTCAGCCGGCTTCCAGCGTCGATATGGTGGGTACGGCTCTGGAGAAGCTGATTAATGATGACAATAGCGTGTTTGCCAGCATCCGAAATGCTACGAATCAAATTAGCATGGGGTCTAGCCAGATTGCAGCAGCCAGCCAGACCTTGGCTCAGGGTTCTACGGAACAGGCCAGCGCGATTCAGCAGATTGCTGCATCTGTGAAGGATATTGCAGGAAAGACGAAGGGCAATGCGGAGCAGGCGGACGAAGTCAACCGCATCGTGCTGGAGGCAAAGGATGATGTGAATGCTGGAAATGTTCGGATGGAAGAGATGATGGTGGCTATGAATGAAATTAACGAGGCATCTGAAAACATCCAGAAGATTATTAAAGTAATTGACGACATTGCATTTAATACCAATATCCTGGCACTGAATGCTTCTGTGGAGGCGGCCCGGGCCGGGGAGCAGGGCAAGGGATTCGCAGTGGTAGCAGAGGAAGTCAGGAACCTTGCGGGCCGTTCTGCGGAGGCTTCCAGCCAGACGGCAGATATGATAGAAGACTCCATTGAGAAAGTGAAGCGGGGTGGCCAGCTTGCGAAGCAGACTGCGGATGCGCTGGGATTGATTTCTGAAATGATCGAGCAGATTACGGGACTTAGCCAGGAGATTGCCCAGGCATCAAACGACCAGGCAACGGCAACAGAGCAGATTGACCAGGCATTGGCCCAGGTATCGCAGGTGGTACAGACGAATTCTGCTACCAGCCAGCAGTGCGCATCGGCAAGCGAAGAACTTTCAGGCCAGGCTGCCGGGCTGAACGAGGAACTGTCAAAATTCCAGTTGCAGGACGTGGTGGGAAATATGCCCTCCCGCACGCTGGGATATGAGGAACCTGCCATGCTGGAGAGCAATGGAGCAAAATATTAGAGACGTGTTGCTATTTTCTCATGAGGGCTGATGGCTGTGAATAGTATCGAGGCATTTAAACCTTGACAATGGGAGGCGTTCATAGTAAGATAATGTCAATGCGTTGATGAGAAGAGTACATGATATCAGCAACTTAGAGGTTACCATTCATGGAGTGAATAGTAACGCTTAGAGCGCGGCGGGGCAAATGCCCAGAACTGCTGCCAGACCAGAGAGGGATGCCTTTCCCGGTGCCGATGGCATTGGGGGAGTGCTGGAAGCATCCGGTTGCCTATTGTGGAAGACCGCCTCGGAGTGGCTTTAATACAGCCCGGCAGACGCCGTTATCGTCATATAAAGTGCAAGATATGATTTGCAGCTATTTTTTAGTTATAATAGTAGCAATGATTCTTGAATAAGGGTGGAACCGCGAATGTAAATCGTCCCTTCTGGTAACTATTGGATACCAGAAGGGATTTTTTGGTTTTGGCGGGGAATCTTGCAGAGCGAGATTCTTTGCTTGGATGTTTTAAATATAGATATGGAGGAGAAGTATGAAAGTGACATTGAAGGATGGCTCGTGGAAGGAATACGGCGAGCCTATGGCAGTGATTGACATTGCGAGAGATATCAGCGAGGGGCTTGCTAGGGTTGCCTGTGTGGCGGAAGTGGACGGAGAGGTGGTTGACCTTCGCACGATGGTTGACAGGGACTGCAGCTTAAATATCCTTACCTTTGATTCGGAGGCTGGGAAGAGGGCATACCGCCATACCTGCGCACACGTGCTGGCCCAGGCGGTACAGAATCTTTATCCGGAGGCCAAGCTTACCATCGGGCCTGCTATTGACAATGGCTACTATTATGATTTTGATATGGAGAGTCTGGACAGGGAGGCTCTCGATGGGATTGAGAAGGAGATGAAAGCCATTATTAAGAAGGGGGATTCCCTGGAGCGGTTTACGCTGACCAAAGAGGAAGCCGTTAAATTGATGACGGAGAGGGAGGAGCCCTATAAGGTGGAGATGATTCAGGAGCATCCAGAGACAGATACGTTCACCTTCTACCAGCAGGGGGATTTCATTGAATTTTGCGCAGGACCTCATCTGATGTCCACGAAGCCCATAAAGGCGTTTAAATTAACCTCCTCTTCCGGCGCATACTGGCGCGGGGATGAGAATAATAAGATGCTTACCCGCATCTATGGGACGGCCTTTCATAAAAAGGCGGACTTGGAGGAGTATCTAAATTATTTGGAAGAGATTAAGAAGCGGGATCACAACAAGTTGGGGCGGGAGATGGAATTGTTTACCACGGTGGATGTGATTGGGCAGGGACTGCCTCTGCTGATGCCCAAGGGTGCGAAGATGATTCAGAAGATGCAGCGGTGGATCGAGGATCTGGAGGACAATGAGTGGGGCTATGTGCGCACCAAGACACCTCTTATGGCAAAGAGCGACCTGTATAAAATGTCAGGGCATTGGGATCACTACACAGATGGGATGTTTGTGCTGGGAGAAGAGAAAAAAGACAAGGAAGTCCTGGCGCTCCGGCCTATGACCTGTCCCTTCCAGTATTATGTGTACAAGGCCGCCCAGCATTCCTACAGGGATCTTCCCCTTCGCTATGGCGAGACTTCTACGCTGTTCCGAAACGAGGATTCCGGGGAGATGCACGGGCTTACCAGAGTGCGCCAGTTCACGATTTCCGAGGGGCACTTGATCGTGCGCCCTGACCAGATGGTGGAGGAGTTTAAGGGATGCCTGGCTTTGGCTAAGCACTGCCTGCAGACTCTGGGCGTGGAGGAGGATGTGACATACCATCTATCCAAATGGGATCCAGATAATCGAGAGAAGTATATCGGAGAGCCGGAGGTCTGGGAGGAGACCCAGCAGCACATGCGGGAAATTATGGATGCGCTGGAAATTCCTTACGTGGAGGATGTGGGAGAGGCGGCATTTTATGGCCCCAAGATTGACATCAATGCGAAGAATGTCTACGGGAAGGAAGATACCATGATTACCATTCAGTGGGATGCCCTGCTGGCGGAACAGTTTGACATGTATTATATTGACCAGAATGGCGACAAGCAGCGTCCCTGCATTATTCATAGGACGTCTATGGGATGCTATGAGCGTACTTTGGCATGGCTGATTGAGAAGTACGCAGGGAAGTTCCCTACATGGCTGTGTGCGGAACAGGTGCGGGTGCTGCCCATTTCTGAAAAATATGCTGAATATGGAAAACAGGTGCTGGATGAATTGAAGAGAAATGGCATTGATGCCGGAATTGATAACCGCTCTGAGAAGATTGGGTACAAGATTAGGGAGGCGAGGATTGCGAAAGTGCCATACATGCTGGTAGTGGGCGGCAAGGAGGAGGAAGAGAAGAAGGTCTCTGTCCGCAGCCGTTTTGCGGGGGATGAAGGACAAAAGGAACTGGCAGACTTTATCAGCGAAATTTGCGAGGAAATCCGCACGAAGAGAATTCGGCCCATAGAAGTAGAAGAACAGAAGAAATAGCCTTGTTTATTAAGGCTAGCCATAGGAATGATTAGTGAATGCATGCTGGAAGGGAGGCATTTCCCTTCTGGCAGGCCATGAGAGATAGGAGGCAGTGATATGGGATTGATTGCAGGAGTGATTGCAGTAGTAGTAGTGGCAGTTGTTTTGGTGGTGGCGGCCACGTCAGCCATCGTGGCGGCGGTGAAGGACACGTTGAATGATGACAATGCATAGAAAGTTTGGGCGGCAAGCCGTCCAGAGATTATATGAGCTTTGAAGCAGGATTTATTGAGTGTCATTGTTAGAAAATGAGGTTTTGGTATGGTACAGGTAAAAGGAGTTAAGATTGGCAGCGGCATGCCTAAGATATGTGTGCCAATCACTGGGGGCAGCCAGGATGAGATTTTGACCCAGGCCCAGGATATTCCCAAGGAATACGTGGATTTGGCAGAGTGGCGCAGCGATTTTTACGAGCAGGGAGATGACAGGGACAAGGTGGTGGAGACCGCCGGATTATTACAGTGTATTCTGGGGGAACTTCCACTGCTTTTTACCTGTCGCACTGACAAGGAGGGGGGGAGGCAGAGCATCTCTCTTACCGAATATGGCAGTCTGCTCCGGGCGGTGGCGGACAGCGGGTACGTGGATTTGGTGGATGTGGAGGTTTTCCGGGGATATGACACCAGGGTTTCTTCCAAGAGGGAATGGCGGGTAACGGATGCTTGCAATGAGAAGGTGAGGAATCTGGTGGAATACCTATCAAGTCGGGTAGCGGTGATTGGCTCTTACCATGATTTTGAGAGGACGCCTTCCAGGGAAGAAATCTTGCGGAGGCTGTTATTCATGGACCGGATGGGGGTGGATATCCCAAAGATGGCTGTGATGCCTCAGGAGAGGGAAGATGTGATATGCCTGATGGAGGCCACATCCCTGGCAGACCGCCTTATCGTAGAGAAGCCGATCATTACGATGGCGATGGGAAGACTGGGGGAAGTTACCAGGCTTTCCGGAGAGAATTTTGGCTCGTCAGTAAGTTTTGGATGTATGGAGCAAAGCAGCGCCCCAGGACAGATTCCCGTGGAACATTTGCGCTATATTTTGAAAGTGCTTCATGGGGAGAGTGTGCAGTGAAAGTTCTAAGCCGGCATTCTTTGCTGATTGTTTGTGCCAGCATAGCTGGCATGTTCGAGAGGTCGAAAGAGGGGGCTGCATCATGGGTGGAAGGTTGAATAAATTTTAAAGCGCTTCAGAATGGAGAAAAAAATGAAATTAGAAGAGCATCTTTTTTTAATCGGTTTTATGGGGGTAGGGAAAACCAGTGTTTCCAGGCAATTAAGTCAAAGGCTGCAAGTCAGGGAAGTGGATACGGATGCCATGATCGTGCAGCGGGAAGGAAGGAGCATCCCGGAAATCTTTGAGCAGTCCGGGGAGGCTTATTTCAGGCAGGCCGAGACGGAGATGCTGGATGTGCTGGGCGGACAGGAGCCCTGCATTGTATCCTGTGGCGGCGGGATGGCCATGAGAGAAGAGAATGTGGAGAAAATGAAGGACATTGGCAGGGTGGTTTTTCTTACTGCCACGCCGGAGACAATATATGAGCGGGTCAAAGACAGCACCAACCGTCCCCTTCTAAATGGAAATATGAATGTTCCCTATATCAAGGAACTGATGGAGGTCAGGGAGCCGAAGTACCGGGCGGCGGCAGATGTGATAATTGCCACGGACGGGCGAAATTCAGGCCAGGTGGCAGATGGGATTATGCAAGTGCTGGAATAGGACTTGAAATGTATGGTAAAATAAGGTAGACTAGTAGTATGTTTGTGCGTCGCTATTCGCAGCGTCCTTTTTCGTTATGACAGTGAATAGCAATATGTTATGTGCAAGTACATGAAGGAGGATAATAAATATGGTTTCAGCAGGTGATTTTAGAAATGGTTTGACTATTGAATTTGAGGGCAACGTATATCAGGTGATTGAGTTTCAGCATGTAAAGCCTGGCAAGGGAGCGGCCTTCGTTAGGACAAAGTTAAAGAATATCAAGAGCGGCGGCGTGGTGGAGAAGACGTTCCGTCCTACGGAGAAGTGCCCCCAGGCCCATATCGAGCGCCAGGAGATGCAGTATCTCTACAGCGATGACATGTATCATTTCATGAATACGGAGACGTATGACCAGATTGACATGACCGCAGACCAGGTAGGAGATTCCTTGAAGTTTGTGAAGGAGAACGAAATGGTGAAGATGCTCTCCCACAATGGCGAAGTGTTTGCCATTGAGCCTCCCCTGTTCGTAGAACTTGAGGTTACGGAGACGGAGCCGGGATTTAAGGGAGATACGGCTCAGGGAGCCAATAAGCCTGCCACCGTTGAGACTGGAACTCAGGTAAATGTGCCTCTCTTTGTGGAGACTGGCGATGTGATTCAGATTGATACCCGCACAGGGGAGTATCTGAAGAGGGTATAGAATGTTTCTGCGAGGCTGTTTTTGAGATGCGGCCAGTGGCAGAATGAGCAATGGTGAATAGCGATGTGATGTACCTTCACCTATTCTGGGAGCGGAATTTGGCGGGGGTGATGCCGTATTTTTCCCGAAAGAGCCGAACGAAGTGGCTTTGGGAGGAAAAGCACAGCGTGTTTGCAATGCTGGCACAGGTGTAGTCTGAGTCCAGCAAAATATTTTTTGCAGTTTCTAACCGGGTATTCTGGACAAATTCATGGACAGAGTATCCGGTTTCTTTTTTGAACAGGGTGGAGAGATAGCTGGGATGCAACTGTAGTTTTTTGCTTAACACCTGGAGGGTGAGGGTGGTGTGAAGGTTATCGTAGATATACTGGATGCATTTGCTGATATGGATGGAAATCACTTTCTGGGTGCGGATTTCCATCATTTTTTTTGTGAATTCCCATACCATCTCATCATTGAGCTTTCGCAGGGCATAGAGGTCGCTCAGCTCGTCGGCCTGGCGGATAAACATGTCGCTGAGAGTGTAGGCGATTTCTTGGGAGAGTCCGCCTTCGATGCAATTTCTGGTAATGATGGCGGTGTTCACGATCAGATGATATCGCTCGTTTCGGATGGGATTTTTGGAAAGTATTCCCTTTCCGGCACAGTCGTAGTCTTTCAGCTGCTGTTCGCATGCATTGGCATCTAGAGGATAGTCTTCCTTTAGTTTTTTGATGAAAGCCAGATCCCCGTTTTTTACGGCAGTGTAGAAGGACAATTCATTGGAGTAGGGCTGGTGCTGAAAACTTTTTTCTCTCTGCAGATAGAGTTGATAGTCCAGGGAGTTTCTTTTTTTCATGGCGGTTTCCTCCTATCTTTGGTGCGTTTTTTTACTATTATCTTGTATTTATATCAAAAACACAAGATATTTGATATAAAATTAGTAGTTTTATTTTTATAATATGATTGGATTTGCAAAATTGCAAGGAAATGGAGCAATCTGTAGCACGTCAGCCAGGGATAACATGTCTTTCGATCCTGGTAAAAATAAGTTTGTGGAAACACAGGGAAAGAAAAAACTTGAAGAATGGAGGTTGCTATGAGAAAGGGAAAGAGAATAGGAAAGGGGTTATTGTCATTGCTTCTGGCGGGAGCATTATGCTGTCAGCCACTGTCAATGCCCAAGGTTGCCCCATTAGCGGGGAAAGTTCAGGCCGCAGAGGCTGTGGGACAGACCCGGAAGCAGGACTTTCGCATCCTGTCAGGTGATGAGATGATGAAGGATATGGGAGCGGGATGGAATCTGGGGAATACCATGGATGGCCATACGGGCTTTTCACCGGGGGAAACTATTTGGCAGCATGTGGTTACCACCAAGAAATTGATTAAGTCGGTACACGATATGGGATTTCACACGGTACGCATTCCTGTCACCTGGGGGACCATGATTGACGATGCCCATGATTATGCCATCAATGAGAAATGGATTGGCAGGGTGCAGGACATTGTGGACTACTGCGTGAGCCTGGACATGTATGCCATTATCAATATTCATCATGATGGGGCGGAGCAGACGGGCTGGCTTCGCATTGCCAGCAGCGACCAGGAGGGATTAAAGAAAAAGTTTGCCGGAGTCTGGAAAAATATTGCCAATGTGTTTAAGGACTATGACGAGCATTTGATTTTTGAGTCTATGAATGAGGTAAAAGGCGAATCAATGACCGTGGTGGAGGAGAATCAGGTCATCATGGCGCTGAATCAGATATTCGTGGATACCGTGCGGGGGACGGGCTCAAACAATGAGAAGCGGTGGCTGATGGTTCCGGGAAAATACAATTATATTGATTCCATCTGCAATGAGAAGAATCAGTTTTCTCTGCCAAAGGATACGGCAGAAAACCGTTTAATGGTTTCTGTGCATATATATACTCCCAATAACTTCTGCATGGGAGAATATAATAATAACAAAGTGTATTCCGTAGAAAAATTGGATGCCAACGACCGGGAAGTGAAGCCGCTGTACGATACGTATTCATCCAAGGGCATTCCCGTGGTGGTGGGGGAGTATGGCTGCATCAATAAAAACAATCCCACGGAGCGGGCGTTTTATCTGGAGGGGATGAACCGCATATTTAAAAAGTATCAATGCGTGGGGGTATATTGGGATCAGGGATGGTATGATAGAACCCAGGATCCGGATTACAGTTTTGCTATTATAGATCGAGAGAGCGGGAAACCAGTGGAGAAGGAAGTGACGGACGGCCTGTTGCGGGGCTATGGGATAGCGAATGGGGAGACGGATTACGCCACGTTGCAGAAATCCCCGGAAATCAAGGCAATCACGTCACTCGCAGCCTCCGAAGGTTCGGTAGAAATAGGCTCAGGAGAGTGGAAGACGCTGGGCGTTTCCTTTGTTCCGGCAGATAGCAATGACGTGATTCTGTGGAAGTCGGCGGATGAGACCATTGCCACGGTCAGCGAGGGCAATATACATGGGAAACGGCCAGGCAATACGAAAATCACGGTGTTTACCCAGAATGGAACGGCTTCCCAGGACATAGAGGTGACGGTAAAGCCGGCGGCGTCTGGCAAGCCCTGCACGGACATCGGGGTGGCGGAGGAGACGCTTTCCATGTCCGCGGGGGAGAGCGAGATGCTGGCGCTGACGCTTGCGCCGGCAGATACGGAGGATGCAATGTATTTTTCTTCCAGCAATGAGGAAGTGGCTACGGTATCCCCTCTCGGAAAAGTGGTGGCGGTGGGAAATGGCGAGGCAAAAATTACTGTCACAGCCAGTAGCGGCGTTTCCAGAGAGGTGACGGTGCGGGTGACGGGAGGAATGGCCGTGCCGGAGATTCGTCTGGCGGTAAATGTGTATTACAATGATAATGACAAGAAGTATTATGCAAACGAGGTGAGCAGCCAGGTGGCTACGGTGAAGATGAATGGGCAATATACGCTGGATTTCGACTGTGACCGGGACCTGTCCCAGAAGGCGAAGGATGCGGGGGTGTCGGAACTGGCGAACCTGACGGCCATCTATATCAAGGATTATGACGTGACCCAGGGCAATGCTAGCAGGTCGCCTTTGCAGAAATGCAATATCCGCTATGATTCCGTGAAGGTGAATGGCGTGTCTTTGAAGGTGACGAAGACAGAGAAAAAGTCAGCCCTGAAGGATTCTGGGATATTTGATACCAATGACCCGGTAAATAGCTGGGATGGTTCTGCGATTGAGGGCGTGAAGAGTTCCAGTGGCGTGGCTAACTTTACGGATGTGAAGAATCCCAAAAAGATATCCATCACCTTTACTCTGTCAGACATGCTCTTTGAGGGGCAGACCCAGTCGCCGGGCATGCTGCCGGGAGGAAATACTAGCACGAATCCCGGAGACGGCACTGGGGATAAGAAACCGGGGGATGAGAATCCAGATAACAAGAAGGATGAGCCCGGCCAGGGGAAGAAGGGAACTTCCTTCCAGGTCAAGGCAATCAAGTATCAGATTAGGAAAGTGGCAGGCAAGAAGCCGGGAGAGGTTTCCTGCGTGACATTGGCATCCAAGAAGGCATCATCTGCATCTGTGCCTGCTTCCGTAAGCTTTAAGGGAAAGAAATACAATGTCACGGCCATTGGTAATCAGGCTTTTGCCGGGGCAACCAAGTTGAGGAAGGCGACCATTGGCGCAAATGTGGAGAAAATTGGAAGAAAGGCTTTTTATGGTAGCAAGAAATTAAAGCAGATTACGATAAAGACGAAGAAGCTGACAAGCAAGAAAGTGGGCGCCAAGGCATTTTCCGGGATTGGAAAAAAAGTCGTAATCAAGGTGCCAAAGCCAAGGAAGAAGGCTTATAAAAAGATTTTGGCAAAGAAAGGCATGCCAAAGAAAGCCAAGGTAAAATAAACATATAATTAGATTAACTAGGTATTTATTATAAAATATAATAGAATTATAAAAAGTTTTTATGTCATATTATCAATTGTCAGATAATTTACTGGTCAATAGGAAATTCAAACACCCCGCATTGTTATGCGGGGTGTTTGTGCATGCCTGCATAGCATGATTGTGATATTTCCCTACAAGATTTCCTGCTTTGAATGAGAGAATGTTGGAGTCAAAACTCTTGACATGTTCTATAGTTTTAATATATACTATCTTTAAGTTATATATAAATTAGTACGGAATGAGTTGAGAGTGGATGCGTTTTTGCCAATTTTGACTTTTAGGTGAATGATGAGAAGTGATGACGTAGCGCATCCCTTGCGGTAGTTGATTTGCACTGGTGTTGTACATTTTGAGAATGGTTGTATGAGGGATTGATTTGCTATATGATGGATAAAGATATTTTAATTAATTTAATTTTAGAGTTGGCTCCCCAAAATGGGGCAAAAGAAGTAAATGATGGTACAAATATTATTGTGGACTTGCAATACGATTCCTTGGCAATGGTAGAACTTTTAAATGCGATAGAAGAAAAATTTGGCGTTGACTTTACGGAATTGCCAGACTTTCTTGAAAGATTTGAATGTGTCGGCGATATTTGGGATGGAATAGAAACATTATTAAATGTTGCCCAATGATTATAGCGGGGATAATGAGATGTTGAATAATCATCAGATATTACAGAAAATGATGCGTCATGCATATGGGACGGTTCCATTTTATCAACATTTGATGGATGGGGATGTGGTGGCAGAATCAATGGAGATTGACGACCTGCCCATCGTGGACAAGGAATGCATGGTCAAATCGGGGGATTCTATGCTATCTTCCCGATATATTGGAAAATATATTGGAAAGCAGTTGAGTTGGACGAGAACCAGTGGAAGTTCCGGTATTTTGCACGAAATCTATTGGGATGACGAGGATGAGAGAAAATCATTAAAAAGTTTGTGGCTGCTTCGGAAAAAATATTATGGAATTTCTCCCAGGCAAAAGTTGTGCTACTTTTTTCCATCTGATATTGCAGTAGAAAAATATATGGAAAAAGAACGTGTCCTGGCTGTGTCAAGATCTGTATTATACGATGGAAGCATGGAGGAGACATACCAAAAAATCAAGCAATTTCATCCGGAATGGATGATTCTTCAACCGAGCATTGCCCTGCTCTTGTGTCATTTGGCGGAAAAGTATGGGATATGGAATAATCTTCGCTATATAGAATTCACGGGAGAATATTTAGAATTGCCGCTCAGGCATCGGGTGGAGGCTGTGTTTGGATGTAGGACTGCGAACCAGTATGGAACGAAGGAGGTGAATTCGATTGCTTACGAATGCCCGGAGGGGAACATGCATGTCATGTCGGACAATGTTTATCTGGAAACGGCGGGGGAGAATGTATGCGTGACTTCCCTTCGCAATTATGCCATGCCCTTTGTGAGATATCAATTGGATGACAGGGGCAAGATTTCCAGAGGCGTTGCCTGCGCATGTGGCAGATGTGGGGATATCCTGACGTTAAGCGCCGGGCGTTCAGATGACTTTATCAAATTGGCGGATGGCGGCGTGATGCACGCCTATGCCCTGATGCAGATTGTTCATTCTATTAATTATCAATATGATGGTTGCATCATGCAGTATCAGATCATTCAAGCGGATTATGATTATTTTGTTTTTAAATTGGTTTTAGCGGAAGATGATAGCGAGGAAGAAATGAAAGATATCCTTCCTCAGTTGATTGCAAGGGGAGTGGATGAGAGAATGAATGAAGATTGCGTGACGGATGTACAGTTTGAAGAGGATATCTTTCCAGAAGAAAGGACAGGAAAATGCAGAATCTTTAGAACAGAAATCGCATAAGATTAAGAATAGGGGGATTTTTATGAGAAAGAAATTATTTGTGGTAGGTTCGGCAGTGCTGATGTGTTTTAATCAATTTATATACGTGTCAAATGCTACCGCTTCGCCGGCAGTAGGAGATTATTTCGTGGATATGGAATCGGCAGGAAAGCAGAAGTTTAGTTCTGCAGATCTGGACAAATTGTATCCCATTGATGCTGACAGTCCAAAATGGAAGAAACTGGTGACCGAGGAAGACAAGTTTGCAAATACGCAGATAGCCTCCTCCGTTGCTGAGAAGATGGATACCGGGACTTTGCTGGAAGCGACATTGAAGAGCCCGATGCTATATACGGTGGAGAATGCTGACGACCGCGAGAGCGGTGCCATGGCATTTTTGAAGAAGACAAATGCGGGACTGGAGCTGTTGGAAAGAAAGAGCGCAAAAGATGCAATAATAAATGAATATCTGTCCCTGGAGATTCCAGAGGAGACACTCAATGATTATTCGGAACTTGATCATTGCAATAGCGAGGATTACAATAGTACACTTATGAGATTGCTGGCTGACGAAGAGTTTTCAAAGAATGTGGGGCAGGATAGTGCACCTTATTATAAAATCCATTTTTTGGAGGGTGCAATTCTTAGCGATGAAATCTATCCGAAATTAACGGTAGAACAAAAAAAGAAATTGTATGATAAGTCCTTAATTTTAAATGCAGAAAAAAAGAAGAGCGAAGTGTTTAGTTATGATGCAGAACTATCATTTACTAAGGCTTTGATGGCCGATGATGCGCTGGCAGAAAAAATTTTTTTTCCCAAAAGTGCGAAGAAAGTAACAACTAGCACTGTGTATTTGAAAACGCCAAACGGAACAAAGGTAAAGGCAATTAAATTTTCGGATAATAAGGTGAATTCCTCTGCGACTGTTTCGCAATATCAGATAAGTAATCCGGAAAAAAAGGTGGTTAAACCAGGATGGACTCGAAGCAACTGTCATGCATATACTTGGCCTGGTAAAAGTGAAGTATGGTTGCAAGATCCAGGTGCATATTATACAGATGGCAGTTATGTCAAAGTAAGTGGTGGAAGACCCACAGCAAACTATCAGAAAGTAACAGACAATTTGCATCAGCATTCTGCTATTGTTATAAATTGCGGAAGTCAGCGTGTTAGAACAAAAAGGAATGGAAATCCAATCTATGAGTGTGATTTGAAGGTGGATTTTCCAAGCGGATATACTATCTATAAACGAGTATGTTAATAATGAATGAAACCTTGAAATAGGAAAGGATGAAATTTTATGGGGAAAAAGTATATTGTAATCAATGGGGTGATAGCACTATGCTTGGTGGCGAGTCTTCTTTTGAATGTCAGATACCTATATCGGAATATTGAGAATCATAGACAGGGGACACAGGACGAGATTACTGTCACCAATCAAAAAACTGCCGAGAAGAAAGTTGCTGAGGGAAAGGATGTAACGTTATTTGATGCAAATCTCTCCATATCATGGGGGCCGGGAACGCCAATGGAGGGATGGTTTATTGAGCATTTAAAAGATAAATTTGGAATAGAAGTTCAGCAGGCGGATGTTTCTCCCGGCATGTTTGAAGGCTGTGAGAAAGGAGTAGAATTATGCTGGCTGGATTCCTATGTGAGTTATTATGAAGCTGTCAAAGCCGGAAAACTACGGAATTTAGAGGATGAAATCAAAAAGAATCCGAAGGTCTATCAAAAATATCAGAAAGCGATTAAAAAAATGAAAGCCGATACCTATAAGCATACTGGTAAAAAGGGAGTTTTTGGCATTCCGGCTCAGTTAAGTTCCTTTGATGATGTTTGGAAGGAGGGGAATTGCGTGGTAGTTCCGGTGAATGCTCCCCACCCGCAACTTGCGTTGGAATTGCTTACCTATTCTGCTTCCGATGAGGGGATTATGGATATTGCTTTTGGCCCAAAAGGACAGATGTGGAAAAAGGAGAATGGTAAGTACGTGCTTTTGCGAGATTGGCAGAAGATATCGTCTGGAAATATGGCCAGGAAAGTCGTTAAAACTAAGAATGGAATGGAAGATTATTCCACTGCCGTGTGCAAGTTGCAGTTGGTAGGCAATGAAAGTCTGGGGCGTGAATTGCTTGCGAAGTAATCTGCTGGCAGAACACATGGAACTTTTGTTTGCGCATACTTGTTTCTGCACAAGAAACATGTGCGGAAAAGGAGGAGATTTTATGAAGAAAAAGCATATGATTATCACTGGTGCGCTTTCGTTTCTTTTGACGGCGAGCCTGATTCTGAATGGGATATTGATCTATCAGGATATCAGCAAGGCCTCAAATCAAAAAGAAACCATGCTGTTGAAAGCGAACCTTTCCATAGATTGGGTTCCCGGTACGCCCATGGGCGGATGGTTTATAGAGCATTTGAAAGAGAAATTGGGCATCCATGTCTGGCAGGAGGATTATCCCGTGGTGGAGGGAGATTCTATCGACTGCCTGAACTGGCTGGATCTGTGCTATATGAATTGTGCGGAAAGTTATTACGATGCGGTGAGGGAAGGAAAGCTGATGAATTTGGAAGATGAAGTCAAAAAGCGTTCCTGGCTCTATCAAAGATACCGCAATGCCTTCGACCAGATAAAGGCGGATACGCTCAAGCATGCGGGGAAAGAGGGCATCTATGGCATTCCGGCGGATTTGACATATTTTAATTCTAAGGGAGAGGAGGGGCTGTGTCTGACGATTCCTGTAAGTTCCTCCCATCCCAAGGAGGCGATGGAGCTGGTGGCATATTCCGCATCCTACGAAGGGATTATGAATATAGCCTATGGGCCGGAAGGGCAGATGTGGGAAAAGAAAGATGGAAAATATGTGCTGCTGCAGGATTGGCGGGATGTAGAAACGAATGAGAAATTTGTGAAGACAAAAGACGGGATGGAAGATTATGATACGGCTGTGTGCAAGTTGCGACTGGTGGGCAGTTATTTGCTGGGGCAAAGACTATTGATTGAGACATCGGATTCCAAGAGAAAAGAAACAAAGAAATGAGGGATTAATGAGATACCAAATCATTTTAGACGGATTGTCCTGGGAGGAGTTTCCTTGGAAATCCTTTTGCAAATATGCGAGGAGAAGGTACAGATACTTGAATTTCCCTGCCCAGGGAGTGGTTGAAATATGTGATGATTCCGGCCGCATATCGGAGTACGAGGCAAATATCATTGCAAAAGGCATGCTATCGGAGTATATGGATGATAAGTTCCCGCTGGAACAATACTTTCCGATAGATCATGAAAAGTCGGTGTTGCCGATTGAGACAGATGTTATCGCTGATACCTATTTGTTTTTAAGCCTAAAACTGGCCATATTGCAGGCTGATGCCCGGAGTTCTTCTGTGATAGACCGCTATTTTCTTGATATTAGGGTAAACTATCACCCTGATTATTGGCATTTTTATGATTTTGAGGAAGATCTGGCATCTTTGCTGGATATAAAGGGAATTACTTATCAGGATATTCCGGTAAATGGCATATGCAATCTGGTAAAGGAAGCCATACAGAGGGGAACGTATATCATCATGCATTTGGATGAATTTTACATTTCCAGAAAGGTATCCTATAACCATCAGCATTTGGTGAAGGAAAATCTAATCTATGGATATGATGACGAAGAACGGGGATTTTACGCCTTTGGATTTGGCAGGAGAGAGCAAACGGAATCCTATTTCATTTCATATGACGAGATGGTTCTGTCCTTTGAAAAAGGAAGATTTTTTTACTTTAGCGGGGCAGCGTATTTGTCTATGGCTGGATTTTATCCAATTACGCTCATAGATATTTCTTGTAAAGATACTTTTAAATTGACAGAATCCTATTTGCTATCAAAGATGAAAGACTTTCTGCATCCAAAAGAGAGGCGGATTTCAAAGGATGATATCCAAGTATATGGCTCCGACGCATACGCATGGATTTTGGAGGAACTGGAGGGAAGGACGGACAGGGAGACGATAGATTATCGAACCTTTCACCTATTGTATGAACACAAGAAAAATGTTTATAGATGCATTCAGAAATTGGGAACGATGGGAGGGATGGAAGAGGACTATCGGGAGGTGGTCAGGGGCTTTAACAGGTTACGCATTCTTTATATGAAAGAAGCGGGAATGAGTGAAAGATTAATGAAAACGCAAAAGATGTACAAGATTCAGGACGTCAATAGCAAATTCGTGATGCAATTCAAAAAGGAAATTGAAAGGGAAGCAAGGCTATGTGGGCTATAGTCATTACAAAACAGAAAATGAAGACAATCCAAAAAGAAAGCAAGGGAAGATAAAAAATACAATATTTAAAGCAGCGATAAAAGTGCTGTATCCTTTTATTTATAAGGGTTACAGCACTTTTTGCATTTTATAAACAGTTAAAGTCGGGAGTGCAAAGGCTGCAGATGAAAATGCCAAGAATGATGACGGGGGAGAAAAGTATAAATTATCCCTGAAAAAGTGTAATCTGTACCAAAATGCACAAATTAATTTTTAAGTATAGTATGATGGAAAAAATCATGAAAAGGAGTTGAAAGGAAATGGGCAAAAAATACAATACTTGCGTAGATTGGATTTACCGTAAGAAAGTGGCTCTGCAATAGATGTATCAAAGAAGTTTGAAATACTTTAAGGAGGGAAGCTCAATGAAGCAAAGAAGAAATAAGAAGATTAAAATATGGATTGAAAAATTTGCAGCATATGGAAAGCGTCATGGGAAGCCAGCGGTTTCACTGGCTGCGGTACTGGCTCTGTGTCTGGTTGCGGCTGCTGCGGCAGGAATCGTGCTGGCAGCGGATGATGGCTCCGGCCCCGTGGCTGTCCAGGCAGACGCCGACACTTTGGCAAAAACTTTGCTAAGTGAGGGGATAGAATATGAGGATGCTGTGATCCTAAATGGGGGCCGAGCATTTCAGTATGCCACATTTACCGGCCTGCCAGGGGACTACTATGACTTCGGCGATGGTATTATTCTTTCCAGTGGCAATGCTGTCCAGGCTTTCGGATCCTACCCATCGGGTGTTGTGGGCACGACAAGCTCAACATATAAAAATGCTCCGGATATCGCAGGGAAAGCATATTTCCGTCTCTATGAGACTTACGACAGCTACTGTAAGAAAGCGGGAGTCTCATCAAGTTCCCTCAATGATGCGGCGGTGTTCGCTATTAAGATTACTCCTTCCACCAGCGACCTGTCATTCCGATATTTCTTTGCCTCCAATGAATACAATCAACCCCCTCGCTATAACGATACCTTCGCACTATGGGTGGTGCAGGATTTCAATGGGACGAACGAGAAATGGAACAATATTGCGAAAATTCCGGAGGACAGGATGCCGAAGGGTACAATGAGTAACGAGGTAAACATCCAGAACACCTGCCCCGGCAACATAAATAACTACAAAAATGACATTCCGGGCATCTATAAGTATAATGACTGCCAAAACATCGGTTATCTGGGTTGCACGGAGGCGCTGGATGCGGAAATTGATACTCTGACGCCGGGGCAGCCTGTCTGGGTCGTTATGGCAGTTGGTGATGCCAGAGATCGGTCACATGATTCGGCGGTGTTTATCAAGGCAAAAAGTATCAAGTTTGCCAAGGCCAGTGATGTGAGCATTACCTATGATGCGGATGGCGGTACATTCAGCGGTGGCGAAACGAAGGCAGTGAGAAATGTACCGCCGACGAGCAGTTTTACGGTAGGTGAGGGAATGGAAGCCCCTGCCCGGACGGGATATATTTTTGACGGCTGGTATACTGCCAGAGAGGACGGGCAAAAGGTTCAAGGCAGTATTACGGCGGAGACAGATACTGTCTACTATGCGCATTGGAGGCCCGTTACCAGCACCGTCACGGTGTCCGTGAAAAAGGATGGAGGTGCTATGCCGGCGGGAACAGTGGTGGAACTGCGGAAAAATGGTGCGACAGTCTGCAAACTTACCCAGAGCGGAACATCATGGATGAATGACGGCGTGTTAAACGGTACATATCAAGTGTTTGTAGACGGCGAAGATGTAGAACATAGTGTGAAAGTGGACGCTGTTTCACCGAACAGCACGTTCTCTGCCGATGCAGTAAATTATTATACTGTCGCTGTAAATGTGACACTGGATGGTAATGCATGGTCCGGTCAGACGGTAGCACTGTCAGACGGTACGCCGTTAACCGGAAGTGGCCTCTACACTGCTGTCCTGCGGGAGAAGGCTTCCGGGAACAGCTATACCGTTCGAGTAAGCGGTAAAGACAAAGGTACCGTTACTGTGACAGCATCGGGAACGAAATCCGTCACCGCAGCCTACCATACCATCCAGGTCGCAGTAAACGACATCACAGCCTGGACTGACGCCTCTGTTACCTTGCGAAGGGATGGGGTGGATGTCCACAGGCTGGCCTATAACAGCCAGGCAAAGAAATATGAGATTATTCTTCCGGCAAATGACGCAGCGGTATACAACGTTTTTGTAGACGGCAGGGATGCGGGCAAAACGGTAAGTGTTAGCAGTAAAACAGCCGTGGTTACTTTCTACACCGCTTCGGTAAAAATTACCGGAGGCTTTTCCAATATGCCTGTAGCCATCACAAACGGTAAGGATAGTTATATCCTGACTGGCGGGAATACAAACGGAACTGCCTACACCTGCAAGCATGTCTTTGACCGGGATGGCGCCGGTTATGCCATTACTGTGGGCGGTACGATTGGGACGGTGGCAAATAAAGTTACCAGTGCCACTGCAGTGAATCTGACATATGATGCGGTTACATTCAAAAATGCCAGTGGCGGGACACATGTCACACAGTATGTGTTGCGTGGAAAGCAGGCGCAGAATGTCTCCGTTCCCGTCAAAGAGGGCAGTGTATTTATGGGCTGGGCAACTGCTTCCGATGCGGCAAATGCAGACTTTAGTTTTAATACGGCAATTACCGCTGCCAAAACCCTGTATCCGGTTTATGAGGCAGCGGGTATCAAGCTGGGAGAACACATCCAGACAGGCAATACCAGTGCTTACACCTATCAGCTGCCCAATCTGAGGATCAGGGGGTATTCCTCTGTTTCCTCTGTCGTGCTTACGGTGACGAACTGCTCCGATGTTACCGTGGGAAGTGGCATGACAAAAAAGACCAATCTGGACACGGGGGGAAACGGCACGATTATCCTGACCTTTGGCAGTGAGATTACCGGTGCGGCGGCAGAGGCCAAGCTGCGGAGCATGACTGTTAAGGTAAAGGATGCCACGAAAAATCATTCAATCTATGCTACCGTCTACGGCGGCCAATATTGAGAAAGGGGGACAAGAGCATGAATTATGATAAAAATAAAAACAATCACAAGAGCATGAAGAACCGTTGGAAGAAGTTTTTGTCCCTGTTCTTGTGCGCTGCGCTGATACTGGGTATACAGCCCGTTCCACACCCTGCGCTGGCGGCGAGCGCGTATTCTGATGCCGCCATCACAGTGGATACATCGGCGGCAAGATATTACTATGGTGGCGGCAATACAGATAATCCGAACGACTTCGGCAGTTACGGGGAAAAACAAAGCCTGTCCGCAACATCTAATGAACTTACCTTTTCAACGCCAAATAAGCTGGCTACGCAGAGATGTATGATGGCATATGTCCCTTTTTCTGTATCTGTGACAGTCCCGGCGTATACTACCAGAAAGTTTCAAATGAATTTTTATCTCGATTTGTCGGCGAGTACAGGTTCTAAGGCGGGCATTTTTGCGGAGCTTATGAAAGGTGGTGTTCCCGCCACATTTAATAACGATCAAAATGCAGATTATAGATCAAATACGGTATTGCGCATCTATAGTGGGTCATCCGATCCATCAGAAAACGGCACGGCAACGCATTCTGTCACCTACGAAAACCATACTTCATCGGATGTGACAAAGACGGAGAATTTTGTATTTTTCTGCGGAAACCGAAAGGTGGGTGCGTATCAACCCTCGCCCATTTATCACTGTAAACTGACCGGTATTACCTACGATGATACCCACGATACCAAATCAATTTCTTTCGATGCCAACGGTGGTTCTGTTGATACGGCGAGCAAAACTGTGACCTATTACAGCACATATGGCGATCTGCCGACACCGGTCCGTACGGGTTACACCTTTGACGGCTGGTACACAGCGGCCAGTGGAGGAACCCAGGTGACAAGTACAACTACTGTGGCTGTGTCTGCGGGAAGTACTCTCTATGCGCACTGGACGGCGAACAAGTACACGGTTACTTTCGATGAGAATGGCGGAGATGCACCATCTAAGGCAAGCCAGTCTGTGACCTACGACAGCACCTATGGGGCATTGGCAACTGTCACCCGTACGGGTTACACCTTTGATGGCTGGTACACAGCGGCAAGCGGTGGAATAAAGGTGACGAGTACCGCTAAGGTAAGCGTAACAAGAGACCGTACCCTCTATGCGCACTGGACGGCGAACAAGTACACGGTTACTTTCGATGAGAATGGCGGAGATACACCATCTAAGGCAAGCCAGTCTGTGACCTACGACAGTACCTATGGGACATTGGCGACTGTTACCCGTACGGGTTATACCTTTGATGGCTGGTACACAGCGGCAAGCGGTGGAGCAAAGGTCACGAGTACCACTAAAGTAAGCACAGCAGGGAAGCATACCCTCTATGCGCACTGGACGGCAAACAAGTATACCATCACTTTTTCTGGCGCAGTAAGCGGCAGCCAAAGCGCGGACTATACCTATAAGCAGACTGGCACCATCGCCTTTCCGCAGGCTGCGGATCAGACCGGAAGTGGTAAGTATTTTATCGGTTGGAAACTGACAACCGCTTCTGCCGCCAAACCTACTGTAAACGGTGCAGAGGTGAATACTTCCACCATGTATCAGCCAGGTCAGGCATTGGCATTCTATGGCGGCGCTTTGGGCAATATGACTTTTACCGCCCAGTATACCAACGTGACCGGAACATCCTCTACTTCGGAGACATTGACAATCTCGGGGAAAAGCACGATACCTGCACCGCCTGCGAAGGTTACCTATACCGTGACGGTAACAGGCAATGACGGTTTAAAGATGCTGACCATCGGCGGCGTTACTGTAACCCGCGATGAGACGGAGGACTTCGTGCTGACTACCACTGGGAGCGATAGCAAAACTGTGGTCATTGACGGGGAGAATGCAGGGAGCGTTGCCGCAAACGGAACGCTTACAGTCACTTATAAAACTCTGACCGTTACCGTCAACGCAAACAAGGCGGTAACGCTCCAGGGCGGTCCTGAACTCATTCGGTCGGGGCCTGTGGGCGGCGTCTATACCTATACCCATATCGCTCGTAATCCAGACAGCGGTGCTTTTCCTGTCCTGGTGGACGGTGTGGACACTGGAAAAACGGTTCGTTATGGAAGTACAACGGCATTGGTCTATCGCACTGCCACTGCCACGATTACCGCAGAGCCTGGTGCGACGGTCAGTTCAGTAGAACTGGTTAGTGGCAGTAAAACTCTGACCATGAGTGCATCCGGTTCCAACCAGTATACTTACACGGGCTTGAGTGATGGCACGGCTTATACGCTCCGTGTAAACGGTATCAATGTCAGCGGTCAGACGACCAATTTTTCCGCAGATAAGGCGCTTAGCACTACCATATATGCCAAAACGGTTACTACAAAGCGGAACGACGAGACGACAGATATACCTGGTGTGGGTGATGTCAAAATTGGCGGTCTGAGTGCAGAACGAACCGATGTCGGTACCTGGCTGGCAACACAGGTGGGAACATCCATCGGGAATACGGTTTCCATCAATGGGGAATCGGTTGCTGCTACCGGTGGTGACGTCAATAATGCGGTAATAGATTACTATACCGTAACTTATGATGCAGACAATGGGGGCAGTGCGCCTGCGGATGACAATAGTTATCTCAAAGGCACCGAAACTACCGCGTTAGGCCAAGGAGAGATGATAAAGGAGGGCTGTTCCTTCCTGGGATGGAAGAAAGACGGGACGGATGTGGGCGTGGGAGAGACGGTTACTGTAAGCGGTCAAACCATCCTTACCGCCCGGTGGGAGGAAAATGCTTCCTGCGAGGTGAGATGGCAGGTTCCTGGCGGGGAACCGCAGTATGGCACGCTGGAGGAGGCTCTGGATGCCGCCGGGACTACTCCTGATGTGACGATTACGGTGCAGGATGGCAAGACTGCCAGTCTCCACACGGATCATACCCTGCCAGAGAGCGCGAAGCTTATTGTGCCGGCAGGGACAAAGATAGTTTCCGATGCAGACGGTGCAGTTCTGACAGTGGAAGGCAGGATTGAGAACGCCGGAAGCTTTGATGAGCCTGTCGGAACATTGCATATCACGGAAAGCGGGAAACTCATTAATGCGGGGACAGTTCTCTGGGACATTAAGCCTAATGCCGGAAAAATTGACAACACGGGCGGAATCCTTGGCGGCGAGGTAGAGAATACGGATAGTGGCACTGTGGAGGGAGGTACGATTACCGGCACTGTCACAGGCGGTACGGTTACAGGACCTCTTACCAATGAGGGGACGATCAAGGACGCAACCGTTATCGGGCAGGTAGATCTCCCCGCTGGCGGGGAAATAATTGATTCTGTTGTCAACGGAACTGTAATAGACAAAGGAGGGGATCTGGTCTATAACAAAGAACTTGACGGAAACGGTGCGGTCACTCCTCCCGGCGGCAGTGGCACGGGCAGTAACCCGGTGCAGAAGCTGATAGATGCCCTGGGCGGCGCAGCGGTGGAATCCCCCGAAGGAACTGTTAAGCTTGTGGCTGACGTGAATCTTACGGACAATCTACTCATTATCGATGATGATGTGATTATCGACCTGAATGGCCACACGATCATGGGGACGGAAGATAAGCCTGCGATCCAGATTGAGGGTGGGGATGTGACGATCAAGGACTCCTCTGACCCTGACAGTGGTTCTATCATCGGCGGCAACGGAGGCGAAGGGAAGCCCGGTGCCCCCGGTATCGAGAACACTGGCAGCGGCACCATTGCCATTGAGGGTGGCAGCGTGTTCGGCGGCAGTGGTGGTAAGGACGGCGAAGGCGGAGCCGGCATCAAAAACACTGGTGATGGTGATGTGGTAATCAAAGGCGGGGAAGTCAACGGAGGCACCGGAGGATTTGGAGAGCCCGGCGGTAAAGGCGGCAGCGGCATCGAGAACACTGGTAATGGTAAAGTAAATATGGAAGATGGCAAAGTAGAAGGCGGCAGCGGCGGCAACGGCGGTGATGGCGGCAATGGTGTGACCAATGTCGGGGATGGTACCGTGAATGTGAGCGGCGGCGATGTTACCGGAGGTACTGGCGGCAGAACTGGCAGTGGCGACGGAGGCGAGGGCGGCAGAGGCATTGACAGCGACCCGGATAAAGCAACGGTTGACCCGGATGCTTCCGTAAATGCAGGTGAGGGTGGTATCGGCGGTGATGGGACAGTCACCCTCCGAAGTGTGACACCCGCCATTGACGCAATTCCTGACCAGGACTATACCGGTGCGGAGGTTACGCCTGCTGTGGTGCTCCGGGATGGTGCGGACATCATCCCTGCCAGTGAGTATGTTGTAGAATATAGAAATAATATCTATACGGGCACGGCAACAGTGATCGTGAAGGATAGACCGAATAAAGAAAACGCATTGTACCAGCTTGCAGAAATAACCACAACATTTGAAATCAAGGGAGAGCCGACGGTGACGCCGGGACCGGGAACAACGATGAAGCCATCTGCAGGACCGGGAAAAACGGACAAATTGTCAGACAAAGGAAAAAGAAAATTAGAAATCCATTCCAAACTGAAAACTAGCCAGACAAGGAAGAAACTTCAAATCTCATGGGGTAGGGTAAGCGGGGCTGACGGTTACAGCGTCTACGTGCAGTATTGCAGAAAGGATTTCAACGCCAAGTCGCTGAATCAGGTCAGGAGTGGCAAAAAGACGAAAATTACTGTCAAAAAGGTAAACGGCAAAAAGCTGGATACCAAAAAGAATTTCAAACTGTACGTCGTGGCATGGAAGTGGAAGGATGGGAAAAAGAGTACCCTTGCCAAAACCTTAACCATTCACGTCGCAGGGAAAGACAGCGTAAAGTATACCAATGTCAAAAAGATTCAGCTTAAGAAAACTTCTTATACGCTGAAAAAAGGCAGTACCATAACGCTTCGTCCTAAAGCCATCCTGTATGACAGAAAGAAGAAGCAGCTTTCGGCAGACCACGCCAAAGAGTTTCGTTATCTGAGCAGCAATAAAAAGATAGCAACGGTAACCGCAGGAGGAAAGGCAAGGGCAAAAGGAACAGGTGAATGCACCGTGTATGTTTTTGCGAAAAACGGTAACAAAAGAAAAATTAAGGTTAAAGTGAAAGAAAAGTAAGCGGATCATAGTGAGAGGATGGATAATGTCAAATTATCTGTCCTCTTGCCTTATCTGAAAGTACAAGAAGAAAAAGTTGAATCGGAGGCTCAATCAGCAGTTTTGTTATCTGGCGAAGTCAGATGGCTGCTGATTTTTTGCATTTTAGGTAAATTCGTCCTATAAGACAAAAGAAATTGCACAGTGAAGGTCTTTCCTAGATTTCTTAACAATACTTTCCATAATTCTAACTTGTGCATTTGAACTATTGTGTGTTATACTGAATCATGGCAAATGCATTATGAAATGAGGGATACCCATGAA
This sequence comes from Clostridiaceae bacterium, assembly GCA_910575435.1. GTDB lineage: Bacteria > Bacillota > Clostridia > Lachnospirales > Lachnospiraceae > Butyribacter. Next base: position 47,036 of record CAJTGI010000014.1, read on the forward strand.
GAAATTAGTGATTATTCCTGCTTTTAACGAAGAGGGAAATCTGGAAAAGACGATACGGGATATTAAAGAGAATGCTCCCGCCTTTGATTATGTTATCATCAATGACTGTTCCACGGATGGCACCCTTGCCATGTGCCGCCGCCATGGGTTCAGCTATCTGAATCTGCCAGTGAATCTGGGGATTGGCGGGGCTGTGCAGACAGGATACCGCTATGCTTACTATCATGGATATGATATCGCGGTGCAGTTTGACGGGGATGGGCAGCACAGTGCCAGCTATCTGCCGGAAATGGCGAAGCAGATGGAGGAAACGGAATCGGACATGGTGATAGGCTCCCGGTTTATTACGAAGGAAGGCTTTCAATCCTCTTCCCTGCGCAGAGTGGGCATTCGTTATTTTACATTGCTGATACGCATCTTGACGGGAAAGAAAATCACGGACCCCACTTCTGGGATGCGTATGATAAACAGGAAATTAATGGAGAAGTTTACAGAGGAGTATCCGAAGGATTATCCGGAGCCGGAAAGCGTGGTGACCATATTGTCTGAAAAGCACCGGGTGACGGAAATGCCTGTCATTATGCATGAGAGGGGAGAGGGAAATTCCTCCATCTCTTTGAGAAATGGCGTATATTATATGGTGAAGGTAAGTTTTGCCATGGTAATTGCCCGCATGAAGCGATAACTGATTGGATGGATAGGAGGACAAACTTATGATGTCTTTGCGGCTGCAGTTGGGTATCATTTTTATTATGCTGGTGGTGGCGGGAAGCATCGTGCATTTTTTGCGGAGGAAGAGAATTGATTTTCGCTATGCCTTGGCCTGGCTTTTTGTAGATATCATCATCATCGTCATGGCAATCTTTCCCCAGGCGATGGTCGGGCTGTCTGATATCCTGGGCGTTGCATCGCCGGTAAACATGGTGCTCTTTGTAGGTCTGTGCCTGGCTCTGGTGGTGATTTTCTCCCTGTCTATGTCAGTGAGCAGGCTGGCGGACAAGGTGCGAAAACTTTCCCAGGAGATTGCCATTATTCGAAAGGATATGTTTGACGGAGACAATCGGGTGCGGGAAGAGATCAAGGGGAATGGAGGAGAAGCGGAATGACGGGTTCGTGGTTTGGAAGTGGTTTTTTTTGCTTGGATTTCCTGATGTTTGCAGCGGGGATTTATTTCGTGAGAAAGAGGTGCGGGAAAGAAAACGGAATTGTCTGGCTGCCCCTGAGCATTGTGCTGGCTATCTGCGCTAACGCCTTTTTGGCTGGGATCATCAATTTGGTACGGATACCTGTCAATATCCTTTCCGTGGGCGCTGTAGATTTTATTTTGGCTGTCTGGCTCTGGTGGCTGATTTTGGCAAAAAATAGGAGGCAGCAGTATGAATTTGCGTTAAAGGATGGGCTTTTGATGCTTCTGGTGGCTGGCGTTGCCATCTTGTATGGCGTGAAGCATTTCGGGGTAGAGCTTACTGCCGCATTTCAGGCGATTGATGCGCCCCACCACTATGCAAACGCCATGAATGTTGTCAATACCCAGAGAATTGCCTCCGGCATGTTTTTTTCGGACTTGTATGATGCCTTGTTTATTGAGACATTTTCTGTATTTTTCAAAGCGGAATTATATTATAAGATCTTTGTGCTTTCGGAGATGGTGAACCTATTGCTTGCGGGAACTTGCTTCTGCGCCATAGTGATGAGATTTGCCGTTTCCTGGTTTATGCGGGGCATGGTTGGGGCTTTGAGCCTATTTTATTTGTTTGGATATCCGGTGCACAATCTGCAATTCGGATTTGTATATTGGGGCATGAGCGTAACTATTTTGACATGCATGCTGTATATGATGGAAATATGGGTGCAGGAGGACAGAAAATGGATTTTTAGCGTGATTTTGGCGCTGCTGAACTTTGGATTGTTTGAATCATACTCCCTTTTTGTACCCCCTGTTTTTTTAGGAGAGTTTTTGTACATTGTATTGGATTCCAAGATCAGGAAAAGGATTTTTAGCGTGGAAGTGATAGGGAATGGACTGATTATTTTTCTTCCTGCGGTTTTAATCGGGCTAGTGTATTCCTATTCCCTGGTTGCGCATGCGGGAATTGGAGCGGCTTCCTCTGCTTCGGCAACGGCTGGGATTGCCAATGAGGGGGGGATTTACAAGTCCTTTTATTCTGACTTTATAGTTTTATTGCCATTTGCACTATCTATATATTGGAATTCCCTGCGGAAAAAAAGGCTTTCTCCGGATTGCGCCTTATTTATCTGCATGGCTTTGTTTATGTTTCTGCTGCTCCTTGGCGGGATGGTGGGAAAAGTTTCCTCCTATTATTATTGCAAAAACAATTATGTGATCTGGCTCCTGCTGTTCTTCTCTGGCATCAGAGGGATTTTTCGGCTGTGGAAGGCCAGGCAGGGGCAGTTTCTTGTGCCTTATTTTATTACGTGGGGCATGGTATTCCTGGTCTTCTATGCCAGCATGGAGGAGAGGGTGATTGCCAGAAATCCTCAATTCAGCATGGGCTCATCCAGGAATTATTTCAGCATCTATGCATGGAATCGGGAGTGGGAGCCGTTATCCCAATTTAGCGATAAGAAGATGGAGTTGTTTTGCTGGGTAAATGATCATCTGACTTCCCAGGGGGAGTCGGTGGCAATATGCTCAGACAGCGTACTGAACGAAGAGTGGTATAGGATTATGACAAATACGGATTACCAGTTATATTTTGGCGACTGGGATTTGTATTTGTCTAAAGTGGAGCGGAAGGCTCGGTATATCTGCGTGATGTATGATAATTTTTATTACCATCATCAGGATCATTTTACTGATTTTACTACAATATATGAGTCCGAATTGGGATATGTGGCCAAAATACGATGACGATGGGATACTGGCGTATGTAACTACGAAGAAGCACATTAAGTGAATAATGGGGAGAAGTATATGAGCAGGAGAAGAATTATAAAGACAGAAAGAAAAAGAGAATTAGCAGATGGACTGTATAAAAGAAAAAGACTATTCTTTCTCAGCTGCATTGCGCTGATGCTACTGATTGTTTGGGGAGAGAATAAGTTGATTTCAAGAATCGAATCTAATAATTCCTACCTCAAGCAGAGCCATGCGGAGGATGATATTGTGGTATCGCCTGGATACGAAGTGACAGGTGACGTATACCGCGTGGCAAATGAAAATCCATACATTATTTTTAAATCTGTCATTGACAATATAGATACCATAGATATCAAATTTAAGGAAAAGATTAAGAAAGATACCAATGTAATGGTATATTGCCTGAAAAAAGGCCAAAAATTTTCGGAAGAGAATAAAATTGAAGTTAAAATCGAAAAAGGAGCGAAAACCGCATGGATTGCCGTACCCAGTGGGAAATATGGGTCTATTCGCATGGATATTGCCGGGGATTTTGTCTTGGATGATATCTCTTTTTCGGGCTTTTCTCCATATCGGATTCCTACGAATGTAAGAAATATTATTTATATAATGGACTTCCTTGTCATTCTTTTCATGGTATTCTGCTATCGGAGAGAGAATTTGATATTTTCTTATTTGGTTGCGGGGATAGAGAGATGCCATCCCTTGGTGGATTTGATGAAAAAAAATATTGTCCGGGTTGTATTTTTCATTGTGGGCGTTGTTTTGTTTTTGCGTATCATTGAATGGGAGCGGGATTGGCTGGAGGAGGTCAAGACAGATGTCACCACTACCAGGGAGCAAGTGTATACTTCAAAGGATATTGTCTCTTCTAAAGATTATAAAAGGAAGAAGGATGCATTTGTACAGGATGGCGATGATCCCCAGTTTGTCTTCAAGGGGGATATATCGAAGGTAAATCGGGTGAAGGTGTATCTGCGAAAATCAGAATATAATGATATGTATATCAAAGTATTTTATAGAAAGAAGGGGGAGGATTTTTCGGAGATAAATACTTCTGACGGGCATTTGTGGGCATATCATACGGATACGGAAGTCAAAATTAATGAGGGGAATTATGAATCCATACGAATTGATTTGGATGGGAGCTTTGAACTGGACCATGTTTCCTTTTATAAGTATGTGGATAACGACATCCCTATGTGGTGTTATCTGACGGTGGCGGTTATCGATATCCTATTCGTGATATTGTGGGGACTGGGACTGATATTTATTAGATATAATAAGGTTTATGAATTCTTGCTTCTATGTTGTCGCAAATGCAAGGGATGGTATATCTTTGCAAATAGGAAGACATATTACTTGGGAAATAGATATTCTATTCGCTTGGAGAAACTTTTTTTGGCGCTGGGCCTGGTGCTGGGAATTGCGTATTCCATCCTGATTCCCCCTGGGCAGGTGCCTGACGAGTCTACCCATGTTACTTACATGAGGTCATCCCTAGGGTATGGGGAGAAAATGGACAAGGAAATTGCCAGTTACCATGAGGATATCTTGAGCGGCGAATTGCTTCTGAATCCCTACGGCAAACAAAGCGTGCATCTGCTCCAAAAGCATGCGGGGAAGAAATTTACTCCAGAGGCTAGGGAATTAAAGCATTTTCCCACAATACAGACTGTTCGGTACCTCCCTACGGCTATCGGATATTTGATCTGCGTTTCGCTGAATTTGCCGATCTACTTCTGCTTGCAGATTGCAGAAATCTGCTCCGTGATATTTTACGCTGTCCTGGGGTATTTTGCATTAAAGGGAATGCCCATAATGAAAGGGGCGCTTTTTACGGTGATGCTGCTGCCCATGACATTGCAGCAGTGTTCTTCTGTCAGTTATGATGTCATTGTTCTGACAGGCTCGTTCTGGGTGTTTAGCTACTTGGTAAAGTGCATTGCGGTAAAAGAGCAGGTGGGGTGGAAGGATGTTTTGATATTGGCGGCTTGGTTTGTGCCAATCGTGCTTACCAAATTGCCATATGTTGTGATATTCGCCTTGTTTTTTGCTATTCCGAAAGAGAAGGTTGCGCTACCTGTTAAGGGGATAGGAAATGTGTATGCCTATATTTGCAAGTATTGGTATATTGCTACTTTGGCAGTGGTTCTTGTGGTGGGCTTTGTCATTTTGCCAAGAACGATTTACAATGATGTGATTAAGTCGGCATTGGCTGAATTCCAGCATACGTTGTCAGTATTTGATGGTACGGTTAACGTATATAAGGAATTTTGGACATATTCGATTGTTGGAAATTTTGGATGGCTCGTTCGCCCGATGCCAGAAAGATTTATAAAATTAAGTTATGCTTTGATGGCTGCAGTTGCATTATGCAGTGCGGGCTACATGAAAAAAGACGGAACCGTGGTGCGCATGTGGAATGGTTTGATCGTGTGGCTGGGCTTTATTATTGTTTGCCTTGGACTCGTTCCATGGACATTTATGATTAGTAATATTGATACGGGCTCGTCCTTTGAAGAGTATAGGAAGGCGTATCTGACCATTACCAGCATCTCGGGCATTCAGGGACGGTATTTCATTCCTCTGATTCCATTGCTGATGTATTTCTTCCATGGCGTGATCAGGCTGAACAGGAAGAACCATGTTTGCGTTACGGCGATTGTGTTTGGCATCTGGATTATCTGGCCGATTTCCAGCATCCTATCCATGTTCTGGTGATAGGCAGATGAGGAAGGAAAGCCATGGGATGGATATTCCGGGAATGGAGGTTGAGGATGATTTTGTTATCTGTTATCTTGCCGGTATACAATGGAGAGGAGCATATTGGCAAATGTATCGAAAGCATTTTTCATCAGACGGCTGGGAATCTAGAATTGATTATTATCAATGATGGATCTTCGGACGCATCAGAAGAGGTGATTCGGGAAGCAATCGAGGTCGGGGATAAGGGCGGCCTGGAGGTACGCTTTGTCAGCCAGGAAAATCAGGGCGTGGCTTCTGCGAGAAATCAGGGGATTGAGATGGCAAGGGGGGAGTATGTGATGTTTGTTGACCAGGATGATTTTCTTGCCAGAGATTATTGCCAGAGAATGTGGGAGGCGGTCAGGGAAGCGGGGACAGATATTGCCGTCAGCGGCTACGTGCGCGTGGATGGCGGGGGGCGGGAACTTTATCGGAAGAGACTGCTGGAAGATGACTGGTCTCCCTATATCGTGATGGCGCCCTGGTCCCATGTTTACCGCACCTCCTTCTTGAAAGACAAGAAGATTAGGTTTCTGAGTACCGGGATTGGGGAAGATGTGTATTTTAATATGATAGCATATGCAAATACAGAGAAGATCAGCGTCCTATCTTATGAGGGATATTTTTGGATGGACAACCCTGGCTCGGTGTCCAACACCCGGCAGGTTTCCATCTCGAAGAAATCAGATCCCTTTGTCTTGCTTGAACGGTTAAAGAGGGATATGCCCCAAAGGAAGGCAGGAGGGTATGAAGAGTATTTTATGATTCGGTATATCGTGTGGTATATCTTGTATACCCTTCGGGGCAGTGAGTGGAAGGATGTAGCGGGGATGCAGGAACGGCTGTTTCAGTGGCTGTCAGAGAATTATCCTGCGTATTGGAAGAATCCGAATATTTCCTTTGGCAAGCCCAGAGGGGATTCGCTGGTCAACCGCTGGAGCGTTTGGATCTTGGTGCGCGCCAGGCGGCTTGGGCTGATCAAGCCGGTTCTTCGCATGCTCTCGATTTTCTGATGATGGTTGACAATAGATTCAATACTGCTTATGATATCCAGTAGGGTTATGGGTGCCATGGGAAGTTGGAGAGGGAGGGACTATGCAGTTTAATCATACATTTGTAGTCTGTGCATATAAGGAAAGCGAATATTTAGAACAATGCGTGCTGTCATTGAAGAGCCAGAGCGTGTCTTCCCAGATAATGATTGTCACGTCCACGCCCAATGCGATGATTGAGGGGATTGCCCGAAAGCATGATCTTCCCTTGATTGTGAATGAAGGGGAGGGCGGGATTACCCAGGACTGGAACTTCGGACTGAGGCAGGTGAAGACCAGATATGCTACCATTGCCCATCAGGATGATATTTACGAGCCATGTTATGCGGAGGATTTGGTGAAGAGGATGGAGGAATCCAGACATCCGCTGATTGCTTTTTCTGATTACGATGAATTGCGGAATGGCAGGAAGGTTCATAGGACATTGAATTTATTGATTAAGAGGATGATGCTCTTTCCCCTGCGCTTCAAGTGCTTTCGCGGAAGCAGATTTGTGCGCAGGAGGGTGCTGGCATTTGGCGATCCCATCTGCTGTCCCGCTGTGGCGTTCTGCATGGATCATTTAACGCAGCCTATATTCAGGGATGGATTTCGCAGCTGCGAGGACTGGGAGGCGTGGGAGAATCTATCTCGCCTCAGGGGGGATTTCATTTATGTCTCCAAGGCGCTGATGTGCCATCGCATCCATTCTGATTCTGCCACTACCGCCGTGCTGCATGACAATGCCCGCATTCAGGAAAACTATATCATGTATTGTAAGTTCTGGCCAAAGTGGGTGGCAAAGCTGATCAATAGATTATATACGGCATCGGAAAAATCCAATGAACTGCAATAGATTGCGAACTTTTTTGAAGGGATGTGAGGAAATGAAGTTTTCAGTTTTGGTAGTGACATACAATTCGGAACTGCCCAAATTATTTTGTACGTTACAGTCAATTCTGGTACAAGAGTTTGATGATTTTGAGATTGTCATTTCTGATGATGCATCCCGGGAGAATCATTTTTCTGAAATTGAGCGTTTTTTTGCAGAGAGGGGATTTGAGAACTACCAGTTGGTGCCCCATGAAAAGAACCAGGGGACGGTAAGAAATTTTATTTCGGGCTTGGATTATGTAACTGGAAAGTATGTGAAATTTTTAAGTGCGGGGGATACTTTCTACAGCGAGCATACGATGGGAAATATATATAATTACATGGAGGAAACTGGCTCTGCATATTGTTTTGGGTTGATGCAGGGATATCGGCGGGAACGAGATGGAACGCTGGTTAAAGTGAATTTCTTTCACCCCTTCGATCTGCAAAGCTACCGGAGGAGAGACGAGAAAAAGATTGTCAAGAATCTGGTGCTATATAGCGACCATGTGTGCGGTGCCGCCGTTTGCGGGGAGAAAAATTTTTGCGTGGAGTATTTGAACAAGATATGCGGCTGCGTTGTCTACGAGGAAGATATCATGCAGGTATTGGCGGCGGTGGAATCCAGGCCCATTGATTTTATTGACGACTACGTTGTCTGGTACGAGGTGGGGAGCGGGGCTTCCTCCCATGCCAATGCCAGGTTTGCGGAACTGTTGCGAAGGGATGTGGCGGGCTTTTATGAAATGCTATATCGGGAATACGGCAATGGCAGATACGAAAAATATATAAAGAAGAGGCACGGTCTGTCAGGGATTTACAGAGTGAAAAATCTATATGCAAGAACATTTTTACGGTTCTTTGTAAACCCTGATTCCTTGCGTTATTTTATTTCAGCCTTGCGCCAGCGCAGGCATAAAGTGCATATGCTGGCAGAGAGAGAGGTGGGGCTGTTGGAGAAAGAGGAATTTTGGGATTCTGCGAAATAGCAGATGGTTCATATAAAATATTGCATGATGCGCAGTAAGGCAGAGGTGAATGGTGTTCACAAACGAACATAGTTCGTTATGCGGAAATGAGGAAGTTATGAATGTATTAATGATTGTGTCATGGTATACGCCGAAGGGAAACCGCGAGCTGGAGGCTGGCGTTTTTCATTATGAGCAGTCGATGGATTTGAAAAAGCATTGCAACGTGGCTCTGTACTATCCCTTTGATAAGCAGATTGGTGAGAGGGAATCGAAAGCGGAGGAATGGGGGCTTTTAACATATAGAAGCAAGTATCGGGCAGGGAGGTTTTTTTGCAATAAGAGGCAGATGATGGCAACGATGCAGCGGATTGTGGAGGAGTTTGCGCCTGACATTATCCATGCCCACTGCGGTGCGGGCGCAGGATATTTTGCCATAGACCTGGCAAAAAGGTTTCATTTGCCCATGGTGATTACTGAGCATACGCCCCAGGAGATCAGCAAGGTGGATAAGAAGGGGTACAATCACTTTCTGACGAAGAAAGCATATGCCTATAGCCAGGCGAACATATGCGTTTCCAAGGATTCCCAGGCGAAGCTGGGGAAGATATTTCCCGAATGCTCTTTTGACGTAATCTATAATGGGATTGTGCTGCCGCACTTTTCGTTGGAGAATAAGAGATACTATCGAGATGGTTTTATCAATGTTGCCATCGTGGCAATTCTGTATGATTTGGAAGTGAAGGGGATGAAATATTTGCTGAAGGCCATGGAGATATTAAAGTCTTCTGGGAAGAAATTCGTGCTGCACCACATTGGGGCGGGGGAATACCTAGAGCATTTTAAGCAGATGGCGGTGGAACTTGGGATTGATGACGTATGTATTTTTTATGGGCGTTGCCAGCGGGAAAAACTGTATGAGATCGTGGGGGAGATGGATTTCTTTGTCTCATCCAGCCTGATGGAATGCAGCGGGGTGTCCGTGCAGGAGGCCATGCTGCTTGGCAAGCCGATTCTGGGAACCAATTCCGGCGGCGTAGATTCCCTCGTGCCTGAGCAGGCGGGCCACATCGTGGAGAGGGGCAACGCCGATGCCCTGGCCCGGGGAATGCTTTATATGGAAGAGAATCTCTCTCGATATGATGGGGAATGGATTAGGAAATATGCCCATGATTCTTTTGCGATAGACCAGATTAGCGAGAAGTATATGCATTTATACGAAGAGGTGATTGGTGCTTGGGGAAAGGCAGGGAAGCGAGATGCATAGGGATAAATTGGTTTCTATTCTGATTCCATGCTATAATCATGAGAAATTCGTGGGGAATTGCCTGGATAGCATTTTGAGTCAGACATATGAGGATTATGAAGTCGTTATTTGTGATGATGCTTCCAGAGACCGGTCGGTATCCGTGATTTTGGAGTATCAGAAGAAATTTGAGGACAGGAATATCAGATTGATCTTGCTCAGGAATGAGGAGAACCGGGGCATTACTGTTGGATTGAATCGGATGCTGGGGGAGGCTCGCGGCGAGTATGTGAAGATTATCGCATCGGATGATATGCTGTCACCAGACTATTTGCGGGTGATGGCGGGAAGGCTGGCGGAAGAGCCTTCTTTGCAGTGCGTATTCTGCAACTGCATCAAGGTAGGGGAATCAGCCGGCTATCCGGTGGGGGAGAATGAGGAGCAAGGGCTGTTGCTAGATGCTATTCCCGATTGCGGCCAGCCGGTATTTGAACGGGTCTACCTGCATAATTTCGTGCCAGCGCCCTCTACCATGTTTCGCAGACATGTCTTGGCGGAATTGGGAGGATATGATGAGGAGATCGGAATCGAGGATTTGGAAATGCTTCTGAGGGTTTTGAGGAAGTATCCCCACGGCTTAAAGGGCTATGAGGAGGCATTGGTCTATTATCGATTGAATTCTAATTCCATTTCCTCCATTAAGAAAAATAGGGGGGCAAAGAAGAGGATAAAGTTTATGTTTGGTGAATCTGCTGCGATTGCCAGGAAATATAAAGGAGATGTTTCTTTGCAGGCATACAGGAAGAGAATGAGGGATTTGAGGCTGGCATATCTGATTCAGAGAGTGAATCTGGTATTAAACCGTTCATAATTGAATGTGGAACGAATAGGAAAGGTAGGGTTAACATGCAGGTTATAAAATATGCTTTTCAGCAGCATGGAGATGACAGGGGGCAGCTGATTGCCTTGGAGGAACACAAGGACATTCCGTTTGAGATTAAGAGGGTATACTATATGTATGATACCCAGGAGGGCGTAAGGAGGGGGTTTCATGCCCATAAGTCGCTGGAACAGATTCTGATCTGCATCCATGGTTCCTGCAAGATATTGATGGACAATGGGAAGGAGAAGAAGATTGTCCCATTGGAAAAGCCTTATGAGGGCTTATATATCAGTAATAATATTTGGAGGGAGATGTATGATTTCTCTCCTGATGCCGTTTTGATGGTGCTGGCTTCAGACTATTACAAGGAAGAGGATTATATCCGTGATTATGACGAGTTCCTTCGATTTGCGGAGGAGGCGTGACGGGATGGGAAAATGCTGTTGGGGAGGTAGATGTTCAAATGGTTTTGCGGGATTTGGATTTGAAAGATGCAGAATATATGCTGGAATGGATGCATGATGAAAATGTGAATGGCTATCTGGGAAAGGATTTCTCCCAAATGGAAATGGAGGACTGCCTTTCGTTTATCAGGGATTCGCATTCTGATGAGAAAAATAAGCATTTTGCCATTGCGGACGATGGGGATGAATATATGGGAACGATCAGCCTGAAGAATATTGATATGGAAAATAAGAGGGCGGAGTATGCCATATCCTGCAGGTCTAAGGCCATGGGCAAGGGATTTGCCAGAAAGGCCACGGAGCGGCTGTTTGAGATTGGGAAAGAATCCTATGGATTAGCCCTTCTGTATCTCAATGTATATGACTATAATGTGAGGGCCCAGAGATTGTATGAGAAGACGGGGTTCCGAAGGGTGGGGCAGCCGGAGTATGTACGGGAAGCCCAGGACGAAAGACTGTTATGGTATGAGAGAGAATTATAGGCAAGGAGAGATGATGATGAATATTCCATTTGTAAGCTTTAAGCCAATGGAGAGGGAACTTGATGCTGAATTGAGACAGGCATTTGAACGGGTATATGACAATAGCTGGTATATCGGGGGAAAGGAAGACGAGGCTTTTGAAAAAGCATTCGCAGAATATTGCCATGTGGGATATTGCATCGGGACGGGAAATGGCCTGGACGCCCTGATGCTTTCTCTGAAGGCCATGGGGATTGGCCAGGGGGATGAGGTGATCATTCCTTCCAATACATTTATTGCTACTGCGCTGGCTGTGACGTATACCGGGGCGACGCCAGTTTTTGCAGAACCTGATATAGATACTTTTAATATGTCGCCAGATGGCATAGAGGAGAGAATTTCTGGAAAGACAAAGGCTATTATGCCGGTGCACCTGTATGGACAGCCGGCAGATATGGATTCCATCATGGAGATAGCGAGAGAGAATCATCTCTTGGTGGTGGAGGACTGCGCCCAGGCCCACGGCGCTTTGTATAAAGGGAAGGTGGTTGGCAGTTTCGGTGATGCGGCGGGATTTAGCTTCTATCCGGGAAAGAATCTGGGCGCATTGGGAGATGCAGGGGCCGCCGTTACGAACCGGGAGGATTTGGCGGAAAAGATTCGCGCATTGGGCAACTATGGTTCCGATTACAAATATCATCATATTTACCAGGGGAATAATTCCAGGCTGGATGAGATGCAGGCGGCATTTCTGTCAGTGAAGCTGTCCCATCTGAACCAGATGAATGTGGAGCGGAGAAAGATCGCAGACCGGTATCTGAAAGGCATCCATCATCCGGATATTATATTGCCTGCGGTGATGGACCAGGTGGAGCCGGTATGGCATATTTTTGGCATCAGATGTGGCAGAAGGGATGAATTGGCGGATTATTTGTCCGAGAAGGGGATTGGGACGAATAAGCATTATCCCATACCGATTCATCTTCAGGAGTGCTACAGGAATCTGAAGGGGCGAAAGGGTGATTTTCCCATTGCAGAGGAAATCAGCGAGACGCAATTAAGCCTGCCGTTATTTTATGGCATGACGGCAGAAGAGATACAATATGTCATTGATGCTGTCAATCAATTTTAGAGATACGTTGCTGGAGGCGCTAATTTATGAGCAAGCTAATAGGTAAAATCAAATCCATTCCCATTGAGGCGAGGGCATCCGTGGCGTATACCATCTGCAGCATCTTGCAGCAGGGGCTTTCGTTTATTACGTTGCCGCTGTTCACAAGATTGTTGACCACGGATGAATACGGGCAGTATAGCGTGTACTCATCCTGGTCGGCAATCATTGCCATATTTATTGCATTGAATCTTCCGTATGGCTCATTTATGACCGCCATGGTCAAGTATAGGGAGGAAAGAGACAAGTATATTGCTTCCATACAGGGCATTTTTTTATTGCTAGGTGCTGTTTTCATGGCTATCTATCTGCCATTCCATGATATATGGAACAAGTTATTTGATTTGCCTACGGCTATTATCATCATCATGGTTGTGGAAATTATGGCCAATACTGCGTTGCAATGCTGGGCGGGCAGAAAAAGATATGAATATAAATATATGAGCGTAATCATTGTCACGATGGCAATTTCTGTCCTTGCGCCGGTTACGGCATATATTTTTGTGATCAACAGTTCGGAGAAGGGATTGGCTAGAATTGTAGCATATGCTCTGATTAACATATTATTTGGCGGATATTTATTGCTATACAATTTTGCAAAGGGAAAGGCGATTTATTCAAAGAAATTTTGGAAATATGCCTTGGGCTTTAATGTTCCGCTGATTATATATTATTTATCACAGGTGGCATTCAATCAGATGGATAAAATCATGATCAATCATTATTGCGGCATGGGAAAGGTTGGAATTTATGGCGTTGCCCAGTCTTTGGCCATGCTGATGACTTTCGTGCTAAATGCAGTAAATAATTCCTATGTTCCATGGTTTTATGAGAAGATTGCGGCTGGAAAGCAGAGAGATAACAGAAAGATAGCATGCTATATCGCAGTTTTAATGGCATTTTTGCTGATGGGAGTTGTATCTCTGGCTCCAGAGATTATATTGATTTTGGCGGGGGAGGTTTATGGAGAAGCAGTTTGGATCGTTCCTCCCATTGCGCTGAGCGTGCTGCTCCTTTTTTATGCGCAGTTATTTATCAATGTAGAGTTTTATTATGAGGAAAAGAAACTGCTAATTTATGCTTCCGTGGGGGCTGCAATAACGAATATCATTTTAAATTCCATCTTGATTCCGAACATTAGCTATATCGCTGCCGGCTATACGACGATGATTAGTTATATTTTGTTTGCAGTAGCGAATTATTTGGCTATGAAGCGTGTGCTAAAAAAACACCACAAAGAAAATGACATGTATCAGATGGGTGGGTTGCTATTGATTTTGCTGGGATTTATGATTTTATGCATATTGGCTATGTTGCTCTATAATCTGCCTTTTATTAGGTATTTCATTATAACGGTGGTATTGGTGAGCGTTGGATGCAGCTATAAAAAGATTTTGAACATTGTAAAAGAAGTAAGATGAAAATATTTAAGGAGGAGAGATATATGAGATATGAAGAAATCCGTAATCACATTATTGGCTCTATCCTGGAAATTGAAGCAGGGCTTTATAAATTGAAGCAGAAATTTTTCGGGGGGGGGCGTAAAGAAAAAATCAAGGTAGTGTTTTTATGCCAGTATGTCCCTGCGTGGAATAAGACAAGGCAGTTATACGAGACATTGAAAAATGATTTAAGATTTGAGGTGATGATGCTATGTGTTCCATCGGACATTGCCAAAGAAACTTTGCATGGTCAGGAAAATGATACGTGGGAATATTTTACGAGCCTAGGATACGATGCGCAAAATGCACTATTGGAAGACGGTACGTGGATGGATTTGAAAGGATTGGTGCCGGATTATGTTTTTTATCCTAGGCCATATGACGCATATATGCCAAGGCAGTATCATAGCAGGTTTGTTGCAAGATATGCGAAAGTCTGCATCTTAATGTATGGGATGTGCTTTACGGAGGAGGATACGAAAGTTGTATTGACTAGGGATTTTTTTAGAAATGCATATTATTATTTTGCAGAGACAGAGTGCATGCGTGATATCTGTATTCATCGTTTTAAATTTACACATCTTTTAGGCTTGAGAAAGACCATCTTTTTAGGGATGCCGGCCATGCTTGATATCTTAATGTCAAAAGATCAGGGACTGGGTTCTTGGGCATTTTCCAAAAATGATTTCAGAATTATGTGGACGCCCCGCTGGACTTCTGATTTGAAGTTAGGTGGGACGAACTTTTTAGATTTCTATCAGCCATTTTTAGAGTATGCAGAAAATAATCAGGACATGGATTTCTTATTTCGACCGCATCCTATGGCATTTGATAACTTTTTGAAGAAAGGGGAAATGACGGAGGGCGAGATCGCTGATTTTAAGAAGAACTGCCATCAGCTGCCTAACGTACAGTTGGATATGGCACAGGAATATACGAAAACATTTTGGCAGACGGATGTACTGGTTAGCGACATGTCAGGGATTATGCCAGAATTTTTCATCACGGGAAAGCCTGTAATCTTTTGCGTTTCTAATTTGGTGCTGGAATTGAATGCTTTTATAAAGAAAATGTGCGAGGGATGTTATATTGCCAAAAATATTGGGGAGGTGTTCTCCTATATCGAAAATATAAAAAATGGGAAAGACGTGTTGGCAGAGAAGAGGAAGGAATTGTGCAAAGAGTTATTTGGAGAAGATCTGGAACAAATTCCTGTTCGGATTATGGAAGAGATTGTGAATGATTGCAAATGATTTGGGAGGGAAGGATATGCTTAATTTTTCTGTCGGCTCGGTACAGGCTTCAGAAAATATATGTGCGATAGGGGTTGAGCAAGTATAGATGATAGTATTGCGCTTGTTGATGCGCTAAAAGATATGCGGGACAAAGGTGTAATTTGATGTTATGTCACAAGATAGGGAAGGAAGTGCGCTGTCATGACAAAAGTAATCACATATGGAACTTATGATTTGCTACATTTTGGCCATATCAGGCTTTTAAAGCGGGCGAAAGCTTTGGGAGATTATCTGATTGTGGGAGTGACCGCTGATGATTTTGATAAGACTCGGGGGAAAATCAATGTGCAGCAGCCGTTGATGGAGCGCATTGAGGCAGTGCGGGAGACTGGAATTGCCGATGAAATTATCGTGGAAGAATATGAGGGCCAGAAGATTGACGATATCTGCCGCAATGATGTAGATATCTTTACGGTTGGTTCAGACTGGGAAGGAAAGTTTGATTATTTAAAGGAGTATTGCGAAGTAGTGTATTTGGAGCGGACGGATGGGATTTCCAGTTCCGAGGTGAGGGATAAGAGGCGCACGGTGAGATTTGGCCTGCTGGGAGATGATTCTCTGTTAAATAAGGTCAGAATGGAGGCTGGCTTTGTAAATGGCTTGCAGGTCGTGGCCTTGTGTACCAACAGGATAGAAGTGATGGGTGGGGAATTGCGGAGCGTAGACATCGTTACGGATGACTTTGACGAATTTATCAAGCATGTGGATGCCGTCTATGTTCAATCCCTTCCGGCAAAGCATTATGATCAGATTAAAAAAATTCTTGAAATGGGCAAGCATGTTCTGTGCGAATCGCCAATTACCTTAAATCAGGAGCAGTGTAGGGAATTGTTTTTGCTGGCGGAAAATAAAGGCGTAATTTTGATGGATGCCATAAAGACTGCATATTCCACTGCCTTTGCCAGATTATTGCTTATGGTCAAGGGAGGAGAGATTGGGGAAGTGGTTTCTGTGGATGCCACATGCACCAGTTTGAAGATCCTCGAGGACAGGCATCAAAATGTCTGGGAGGGTATTTATGGGTGGGCGCCCACGGCGCTGCTTCCCATATTTCGACTGCTTGGAACGGATTATCATGATTTTAAAATTGTTTCCCGCTATGCTGATGGCGAGAAAAACCGAGGTGACTTTACCAAAATTGATTTTATCTATAACCATGCCGTGGCTTCCATAAAAGTTGGCGATGGCGTGAAGTCGGAGGGCGAATTAATAATATCAGGAACGAAAGGGTATGTTTATGTCCCTGCTCCGTGGTGGAAGACTGATTATTTTGAAATCCGTTATGAAAATCAATCGGATAACAAGCGGTATTTCTATCAGTTAGATGGAGAGGGAATTCGGTACGAACTGGTTGCTTTTGTGAGGGCGATTGAGAGAGGCCGAAGCATGAGCAATATAGACCAGGAAGTTAGTTGTGGCATTTCGGAAATGATGGATCATTATGTCCGTGGAACTAATATGTCTATTATATGATATAAGTTTCGCCATAGGAGCCGTTGTATGGAGAGGAGATTGGAAGATGTATTATTTGAATTCGAATATCGAGAAGCTTGACCGTATTTTTGACCAAAATAGCCGAAAAGAGTATCTAAGGCTAGACTTAAATGAAAATCCGGGAGGGCTTCCACAAGATTTTATTGATAAGGTTTTGGAGAACGTAGATGCCCGCTTTCTATCCGAGTATCCGGAAACCTTAGAATTTTCAGAAACTTTGGCAAAATATATAGGCACTGATATCTCGCATATTTGTCTGACAAATGGCTCGGCAGAAGGAATTAGATATATCATACAGGCGTTTACTTCAAAAAAAGGCAAGATTATTGGTGTAACACCAACGTATGCTATGTTTGAGGTTTATTCCAAAATGTATGATCGCAATTTTGTTCCTATAGCCTATACAGATGATTTGCAGATGCCTGTGGAAAATATATTAAGTGCAATGGATCAGGATGTTCAGCTGCTTATATTAGTAAATCCTAATAATCCAATAGGAAATGTATATTCTCATTCTGAATTTTTGCAGATATTGAAAAAGGCGAAGGAAATGGAAATTACGATACTCATTGATGAGGCATATCATTATTTTTATCCAGATACCTTTATTCAATATGCCATTGAACAGGAACACATATTTATAACAAGAACATTTTCAAAATTATTTTCTATGGCGGGGGCAAGGCTTGGATATGTTGTAGGCTGGGCGAATGGAATATCGATGGTTCAGAAAATGTGTACGCCGCATAATGTCAATGCTTTTGCCGAACTGTTTGCACAAAGAGTAATAGAAGAACCGGGAATGGTGCAGAATCTGATTGAGAAGCATAAAGAGGGACGATTATATTTACAGGAAACCTTGACGCAGCATGGGTATGAATATAAGGGAGAAACTGGAAATTTTATATTTATAAAGCAGAAGACAGATGCCGATGTACTTGTAAAAAAAATGAAGGAAAAAAGGGGGATTTTGATTAAGTCATATTCTGGAATAGGGCAATTTGGAAATTGCCTCAGGGTGACGACGGGTGAAAAGAAATATATGGAACAGTTTATTGAGGCATTACTTGAACTAGATTGTTAATATATTGTATATCGACAGGAATGGTATTGAACATTAGATAATTGGATAACAGCAAGCCCCTTTTTGGATATACATTTTGTATGGTTGCAAAAAAGATTGAATGAGTGTATACTATACATGCTAATGTGTGAAAAGGGAAAAAGAGGTTGACAAATGCGGACGGAAAAATATAATTTAGACAGACAGACAGACAGACAGACAGACAGACAGACAGACAGACAGACAGACAGACAGACAGACAGACAGACAGACAGACAGACAGACAGACAGACAGACAGACAATAAAAAAGCTTTGCGTGCTGCGTAGAGTTTCTTTTGGTATAAAAAAATAGAGGAAAGCATTATTTGCTTTCCTCTATTTTTTTATTTTTCATTGCACAGGAGAGATGGTGACCAATGTGGAGATTGTGGATGGGTCTAGAGATTCATCGGAAAGTATGCAGAAAGAAAAAGTTGTGAAAAGGAAAGAATATGATGGGCAAGAAAATGAATGAGTGGATGGCGGCTGGTAAAAAAATGGCAACTAGAAAGAATACGCTATGTGTTTTTTCGTATGCAATGATTCTTCTGCTTGGGTTTGTATTTGTTCATGCCAGCAGGTGGAGTTATTTTTGTGCCGATGATTTCAGCCATGCAAATGGGGTTGGCGTTTTTGGAGAAAATATCTTTAAATTGCTGCGGGCATCTTTTGTGTATATGGCTGATTCCTATAAAACTTGGCAGGGAACGTACTTGTCCATGTTTTTGCAGGGGTTTCTTTCTCCGATCAATGGTGCGGGTGAGATACAAATGGTTATTGTCATGGTTGGCAATGTGGTTTTGTTTATTTTGGCCACGATATTGTTGATTAGTGAGATTTGTAAATTTATTGGCCTGGACAGGCACATAAAAGCCTTTTTGGGCTTTTTGGCTTTGTTATCCATCTTGGCGTTTAAGGCATGGGCAGAAATATTTTATTGGTTTTCAGGGGCAGTTTCCTATTCCATTCCCCTTTCAGTAGCGATGCTGGCACTGGCGCTCTTTCTGAAGGAAAAAAATAAATCAACCTATGTGTTTGCATGTATTCTGACTTTTCTAGCATCGGGGGGGAGTTTGGAAGTGGCGGGTGCCAGTTGCTTTGTTATTTTAACGGTACTGTTTGTGAAAGGATATAGAAATTTACAGAAAAATGATTTTATATTTTTTGGAATCGCTGTGGCGGGGGCACTGATCAATGTGGCTGCTCCGGGAAATTATGCAAGGAGGGATGTTATAGATGATACGGGGCTTCATTTGGGAGCGGCGCTGATTCACTCTGTGAATCAAGTAATCCGTTCTGTAGAATGGCTATTATATCAGACGCCCTTTTTGGTAATTGCCATATTATGCGTAATGGTGGGCTTTTCTATAGGCGGGGGTGAATGGTTTCGCAAAACGCTGGCCTTAAAAATTTTGGGAATGTGCGGGGCATTGCCCGTTGTGACTTGTTTTCCTGTTTCTTTGGCATATTCTTCTTCTAACGGAGCAGGATTTCCGAATCGATGTGAGTTTGTATGCGTATTTGTAATTGTTATGACCGCTATTGCAGTAAGCGTGTTACTGGGCGTGCTTTTAAAAGAGATTGGATACATGAAAAATTATAGGAAATTGCTGGGGATTCTGGGACTTTTATGTTTGCTCATGCCTCAGCTGAATGACAATTATAAATATTCCAATACTGTGGTTTATCGCATGTATGGCAATGTTGCTGTGGATGGCTTCAAAAAATACCACGATCAGGTTATGGACATTTACAGGGAGATTGAAAAGAGCGAGAACCAGGATGTAGTGATCGAAGCCCTTCCAGCGGCAGTGCCTGATTTTTATGATATAAGCACAAGTCTTACCACAGACCCTTCGTATTTTGCCAATCAGGCGGTTGCAAAATATTATGGGAAAAATTCGGTTGCTTTAAAGCCGCAAGAGTGATATCCTTGAAAAGTAATGCGAAAAAGTGAAAGAAGGGTTGATATAGATGGGAATGCAAGGGATAATTTTTAAGGACAGGACAGGACAGGACAGGACAGGACAGGACAGGACAGGACAGGACAGGACAGGACAGGACAGGACAGGACAGGACAGGACAGGACAGGACAGGACAGGCTTATCTAATAATTGCCCACAATGAGTTTGCCATATTGAAGAAAATATTGTGCATTCTTGATGATAAGAATAGCGACATCTATATCCATATTGACAAAAAGGCAGGGGATTATAATGAATCGGAATTGTGTGGTTGCGTAAAAGAAGCCAATTTGTATTTTACAGAAAGATTGGATGTGCAATGGGGGGCCTATAGCCAGATTGCATGCGAGATGCTTTTATTGCGGGAGGCAGTGGATAGAGACAGGGAATACTCCCATTATCATTTGATATCTGGTGTTGACATGCCGCTTAAGACACCGAAGGAGATGCAAGAGTTTATGATGCGGCGGCAAGGCACTAGTTTTATTGCTTTAGATCCGTCTGCCGTTGGCCATCCCGAAACATTCATGGATCGCATTAAGTATTATTATCCGCTGGGGCAAGTGATTGGAAAGCCGAAAGGAATCGTGAAATTAGGCTTGCACTATTTGCAGTCATGTTTTCTATGGATGCAAAAAGTAGCGCATATTGATAGAACCAGAAAGGCCGGGAATATCTTTTATAAAGGGGCGAACTGGTTTAGCATTACCCATGAAATGGCGTTGTATGTATTAGGAAAAGAAGAATATATCAGGAAACGTTTTTCTTATTCTTTCTGTGCGGATGAAATCTTTTTGCAGACGGTGGCATATCGCTCGCCATTGAAAGAGACGATAGAAAATGACAGCCTGAGATGCATTGATTGGGAAAGGGGAATGCCATATGTGTTTAGAGTGGAAGATTTTGATATGATCGTGAATAGTGGGGAACTGTTTGCCAGAAAATTTAGCACATCAGTTGATGAGGAGATTATTGACCGCATATATGATTCTTTGATGGAAAAGAAGAGGCTGGGGGAGTAAGTTATTTATATAATAAAACTGCTAGTTGCAGAAAGAGTTAAAAAGGTGTATACTATTTATGTTTTTTGTGAAAATGGAAAAAAGGGGTTGACGCATGCGGACGGAAAAATATAATTTAGACAGACAGACAGACAGACAGACAGACAGACAGACAGACAGACAGACAGACAGACAGACAGACAGACAGACAGACAGACAGACAGACAGACAGACAGACAGACAGACAGACAGACAGACAGACAGACAGTAAATATGCTTTGCGCACTGCGCAAGGCTTCTTTTGGTATAAAAAAATAGGGAAAAGCAATATACTTGCTTTTCCCTATTTTTTTATACCATTAAGGAGGAGATGCTAAAATGTGGATGGCGATAATCAGATTGATAGTATTTCTGGTTTCAAGTTTGGGCTATTGGGAATTTATTAGAAATAAAACGAGGATTAATAAATACTTTTTACCGGCATTTACGGCATGTTGCCAAATTATGCTTCTTTATTTTGCTGGAATATTAAATTGCTTAGAACCTGTGACATTCATTATTTTTTTAGGAGGTTTGATTTGTGCCGTTTATTATGCAAATAAGGATAGAAAATTTATTTTGTCATATTATGATGCGGGGTATCTTTTTTTGTTTATTGCATTGGCAATCTTGTTTATCGCATTGCATGGGCATGTGTTTAGCGGGTATGATAATTTTTCCCATTGGGCTCTTGTGGTAAAGAATATGCTGCGAACAAATCGTTATCCTAATTTTTCGGATTTATTGATTGATTTCAAAGAATATCCCCTTGGGAGTGCAACCTTTATTTACTTTTTTTCCAAGATTGTATCAGCGGAGGAGTATATACAAATGCTGGCGCAAAGCTATCTGATGATATGCTTTTTGCTTCCGCTTTTCAAATTTGCCTCCCAATATAAGGGCGTGATTGCTGTTTATATGACTCTGTTTACGAACTTTATATTTTGCTATTGCATTTGGGTCACAAGTCTTTGCGTTGACACTTTGCTTCCGTTGCAGGGAATGGCAACGCTGTTGTTTATATACTCGGAATGTCTTTTGTTTCAAAGTGATAGCGAGAAGGAGAAGGTATCGGTATTATTTGCAGTGCCATTTTTATGCGTGGCAATGCTAATTAAAAATTCTGGAATACTTTTTACGATTATTGCCTGCGTGATTATATTTGTTTCTTGGCTGAAAGGGGATAAGAAATTAGATTGGAAGAAAATAGTTACAGTTGTTTTGCCATTTTTGACATATTATTTTTGGAAGCAGCATTGCGAGTATGTGTTTAGTGATGCGGCAGTATCGAAGCATGCTATGAATGCGGAGAACTATAAGCAGATTTTTGCTACAAAAACCCAGGATGATATTAAGTTGATCGTTGGCAAGATGATTCGCTTTACGTTCAGTGGAAAGGATCTTTTAGTGATAACGCTTTGCATGATTGTTGTGGGGATGCTTATCTTTTTCGTCGCTGGAAAGAAAAAGGAATGGGCGAAAAAATGTTTGTATTTTTTCATTGCCGCACTGGTACTGTACTTTTCTTGGATGATAGGCATATGTTTCATGTATATTTTTTCTATGCCTAGTGAGGAGGCGGCCATTCTTGCGGGCGTGGAGCGGTATCGAAAGACTATTTTTATAGCCATATACTATATGATGTCTATGGTAGTGATTCAATATATTTCGAATACGAGGATAACAAACCATGGCAAAATCTTTAAGATCGTTATGGCGTTCACGTTGATTGCGGCGTGGGGAGTACAAAATAACGGATTTATTTCGGTTTTTATGCCAGATGCGACGGTGGGGGAATATACAGAAGAACGGCGTCTATGGTTTGATGATGCAATTCGGAGGAATGGGGTAAGGCCAAATAAATCTTATGTGGTGTGCATTCCATCTGAAGATGTTGCTTATTCCTATTACCTGTGCAAGTATCTTCTGAATTCCAAGGATATTTTAAGGGCGATCGTTCAATGGGATTGGCAGACAGAGGAATTTAAAGATTATGATTACGTATTTGTCTATGACGATGGCAATGAAGTCATCAATCGCTGGATAGAGGCGCATTATCCTGAACAAGCGGGAAAGACGGTGATTGCCACGGGAAAATGAAAATGTCATTACGAATGGAGGTATCATGATGAATATGCCGATTGTAATTCCTGCGTATGAACCAGATGATAATTTATTGGCTTTGTGCCAGTCTTTGGTGGAGAGTGGCTTGACGAATATTGTTATCATTGACGATGGAAGCGGAGCGGATTATGGGCGGATTTTTGAGGATGCGAAAGAGTTATATCACTGCATTGTTCTAAAGCATGCAGTGAATATGGGGAAGGGGCGCGCTCTTAAGGATGCTTTTAATTTTCTGATGAATGAACAGAAAGATTTGATTGGATGCGTTACGGCAGATTCGGACGGACAGCATACGGCTAGGGACATCAAGAAATGCATGGAAGCCTTGGAACAGAATCATAACCATCTTATATTGGGGTGTCGGGATTTTAACTTGCCAGGCATTCCATTGAAAAGCACTTTTGGAAACAAGCTGACTCAGAAGGTATGCAGATGCCTATGCGGCATCTCTGTTTCTGACACGCAGACAGGCTTGCGGGCAATTCCCAGGGATTTTATGAAAGAACTTTTAAATACTGACGGGGAACGCTTTGAGTTTGAAACCAAGATGCTTGTGGAGAGCAAGGGGAAGTTTGAAATTACGGAGGTGGCAATTCAGACAATCTATGATTCCAAGACGGAGCATAAGACCCATTTTGATCCTGTCAGAGACTCTATCCGCATATATAAAATATTTGGAAGGATGTTTTTTAGATTTATTCTATCTTCCCTGTCATCCTTTGTGTTGGATATATTGCTGTTTTCGTTGTTTTGCACGTTGTTCAGAGGCATATCACCCTTTTGGTATGTGACGGTGGCAACGGCATTTGCTAGGGTGATATCTGCAGCCTATAATTACTTGATAAATTATGCCTTGGTATTTAAGAGTTCGGAAAGCCATAGAAATGCTGCTGGGAAATACTTCTGCCTCGCCATTGCCCAGATGTGCATGAGTGCTGTTTTTGTCACGCTGGGCGTGTGGGCGTTTGCGTTCTTGCCGGAAGTGGCCGTGAAGGTTATTGTTGATACGATTCTGTTTTTTGTTAGCTATCGGATACAGAATCAATTTATTTTTAAATAATGATATAAATTGGGCTGGGTGATGAATATGAATGGAAATAGTGGAATGGGGCAATCAACATGGCTTTTTAGGCGGGCGTGGAATGGTATGACAATGAAGACTATACCACCAGCAGCACTCCTGCATTTCGTATCAGCCCGCTTTTCAAGAAACCATATTTGATAATATAAAATCTTCTGGCAAGCCAGTTCTTCTCTGGAAGTTCTGCAAAGAGCCGGAGGATTTTTGCTTTTTCCGGGGACAGTTCGTTCTCGTAGGCAGAGAGGAAGGAACTTGCCTGCGCCATGGTGGCATAGAGGGCCTCCCGGTTGCGCCTGAGATGGCTCGCGCGGTCTTTCAGGTAGCTGCCCTTGCTGCTGCCGCCGACGACATTATGTTCATGCTGCCGATAGAGAAGAAGGGGCTCGTCCAGGTATGCAACCGTTCCAAATGCGGCGCCGATTAGGGCAAGCCACCAGTCATGCATGCGGATGGCGGGGGGGATTTTTCCCTGGACTAGCCTATCCCGGGTCGCCCTGTTGAACATCATGGTACAGCCGATGAGCTTGTTTTCCATCAGCAAATGGGGCAGGTCCAGGGCGGAGGTTGCATAGCCGCTCTGCCTTTGGAAGGAGGGGGCGGTTTCTGCCAGGTCGGCATCTGTCACGATGGCATCTGAGAATACTACCACAGGGGGATTCTCAGATGTGCAGGCTTCTTCTTGCCTTTTCATGCAGTCCATTGTCTTCTGGATTTTTTCTGGCAGCCAGACGTCATCCTGGTCGCAGTACATATAGTAGTCTGCCTCCAGGGATATGGTGGCTTCCAAAAAATTATGAACTACGCCCCTGTTCTTGGCGTTTCTGGTGGCGTAGATTTTTTCGGGGAATCTGCCGGCATATTTTTCTGCGATGGCGAAAGTATTGTCAGTGGAGCCGTCGTCAAAAATGTGGAGTTCTATATTTTGATTGGTATTTTTTATGATAGAATCTATTTGGCTGGCCAAATATCGTTCCCCCTGGTAGGTTGCCATAATAATGCAGATTTGTTTCATAACGCTCCCTCGACTTTCTTTGATGCAAAATCTTTCTTTTGCGCTATAGTATACCAGAATAGGATTGGTTTGTGAACAGTAGGGAGCCGCTTGCAAAAACTTCCTGCCTTTTTTATCGGATTCCTTGCAATATCTGGAAATATTTTATATACTATAATTAGGAGTAATTGTGTGAAGATAATACTATACCAGTATTTTAGACGGCCTTGCGCATAGTAAAATTGGTGGAAAGAGGTGACAGAGATGGATCAGGAAAAAGCAATGAATAATGAGAATCTGCCAGCCAAGGGAGTAGAGTTTTACCTTTCAGATGATGCTACAGAAGTGCATGCATGCCTGAAGGATGCTACGGAAGCGCTTGATAAAAAAAGAATCGTGTACTTATTGTCGGAAATTGATATTAAGGATGGGATACGTTATGATGCCATTCATCAGATGATTCAGGAAAAAAGGGTGGGGCAGTTGTATTTGGTGGCTGAGTGCAAGAAGCCTGTAAATGGAAAAGATGGCTGGTATGAGTTTCTTTTTGATACAGATGTGGATACAAAGCCTAAGATTCTAAAGGATGGCTCTGTGGATTATTCTGCCTATGGCAATGTGCCCTCTGTGGAAGAGGGAGATAAGCTGGTGATCTATCATCCTGCCACGCCTAGCGAGGATGGGGTGAATTTCCATGGCGAGACCATCGTGGCGGCGAAGGGGAAGGAATTGGCGAAACTCAAGGGCAAGGGCTTTTATGTTTCGGATGATGGCAAGGAATATTTTGCTAAGATGCCGGGGCGCGCCAGTTATGAGAATGGCCGCCTGGTGATTACCAATGAGCTGCTGATTGAGGGCGATGCTTCTCTGGCCACGGGGGATGTGGAGTTTATCAATGATATCCATGTCCGGGGCAATGTTCTCACCGGAGTCAAGCTGATATCCATCAAGGGGTCCATCATTGTGGACGGATATGTGGAGGCTTGCGAGCTGAAGGCTGCCAAGGAAGTGGTATTAAAGAATGGCATGCAGGGCAATAATAAGGGAAAGATCGAGGCAGGCGGCAGCGTGTCTGGCAAATTTTTTGAGCAGGTGGTGCTGGTGTCTGGCGGGGATGTGAGTGCAAACGCCATCATGAACAGCGATGTGACGGCGAAGCAGGATGTCACCGTGTCTGGAAAGTTTGGCATTATTATCGGCGGCACTATCCGGGCGGAGCGCATAATCAGCGCTACCATTATCGGAAATATGTCGGAGGTGAAGACGAATATCTTTGCGGGGGTGGCAGAAAACCTGCTGGCCTTGCTGAATAAGCTGGAGCAGGAAGAGGCGGCGCTGGAGGCAGATATGAAGAAAATTACTGACGGCATCGCCAAGGTGGATGCAATCTTGGAAAAGGGCATCCGGCAGGATTTGAATACCCAGAAAGTGAAGCTGATTCGGGCAAAGATTACCAAGGAGAACCAGATATCAGAAAAGATGAAGGAAAAGCAGGAGATTGTGGATCGAATGGCCAGGGCCAACCAGTCC
The DNA here is from genome assembly GCA_910575435.1 of Clostridiaceae bacterium. GTDB lineage: Bacteria > Bacillota > Clostridia > Lachnospirales > Lachnospiraceae > Butyribacter. The sequence continues at coordinate 73,826 of CAJTGI010000014.1, forward strand.
AAGGTTACTGTGCTTAAGTCCCTGTATCCGGGAACTTCTATTGATATCAATGGAGTGAAGACATATATTTCGGATGTGGCTGAAAGCGTGGAACTGATGTCCAAGGGGGCGGCCATCCAGATGTTTTCTCTGTTGTAGTTTAAGTGTGTCGAGATTTGCGGTAGCATTTTCATTGATGAATTATTGGAGGTAGTGTAAGATGGATTTTGAAGCGGAATTAGCCAAGTTCCAGCCCAGTTTGGATATAGAACAGGCAGAGGATGCAATTTATGGAAATAGTACCACGGATGTAACAGATTTGCTTCACTCTATCTTGGGTGAGGCAAGTAAGGCAGATCATGTCAATACTGTAGAATGGGTGGAGGAATCATGAATTGTCCAAGATGTAATGCGCAGGTAGCGTTTGTGAAGGACCGGTGCGACAACTGCGGTCAGAGTCTGAGAAATCACCGCAGGATTGTGAGCCTGTCGAACACGTACTATAATCAGGGCTTGAATCAGGCGAAGGTAAGGGACTTGTCCGGCGCCATCTGCTCTCTGAAACAGAGCCTGGAGTTCTATAAGATGAATACCAATGCCAGAAATTTGCTGGGATTGATTTATTTTGAGGTGGGCGAGGTGGTTTCCGCTCTCAGCGAATGGGTGATTAGCAAGCATTTTCAGCCGGGGGACAATGATGCGGACAAATATATCCGCATGGTGCAGTCCGATCCGAATAAGCTGGAAGTGTACAATCAGACCATTAAAAAGTATAATTCTGCCCTATACTCGGCACAGCATGGGGATGGGGACATGGCGATTATCCAGCTGAAAAAGGTGGTCAGCCTCAATCCCCGCTTTATTCGGGCGCATCAGCTGCTGGCTTTGCTGTACATGATGACAGGAAAGAAGGACAACCGTGCGCGGGCAAAGCGTCTCCTCGGCAGCATCAGCAAGATTGATGTCACCAATACCACTACCATCAAGTATTTGAAGGAATTGTCTGATGTTCATCTGCGAGGCGAGGGGGCCGCGCCGAGGAAGGTTTCGGAGGCTCCGGCAGCGGAATCTAGGAAGACGTTGCCCAGGGTGGAGACCGATGCCTACAAGCAGATCACTCCTTATAAGGAGGAAAAGCCCTCGATCCTTCCCTTTGTCAATGTGGTGGTGGGGGTGGTCATTGGCATGGCGCTGATGGGATTTCTGATCATGCCTCATATCAATTCCGCAAAATCTCAGAAGGCGAATTCCGAGTTCAAGAAGTACAGCGAGCAGAAGGCTGCCAATGACAGCGACGTGTCTACGCTAAAGACAGAGAATGAGAAATTGCAGAAGGAATTGAACAAGGTGAAGAAGGAGAATGAGGAGCTGCAGGGCGGCAGTGGCGTAGAAGGGGGAGCCACAATGCAGGAATCCTACGAATACCTTGTCTCTGCCATCCAGTATTATCAGAAGAAGGATAACGAGAAGGCGGCCAAGGCTTTGGCCAAGGTGAATCCAAACATCCTGGAAAGCAATGAGGCGAAGGAGACATACAATAAGATTAAGGAGGATACCTTCCCGGTGATTTCTGATACCTATTTCAAGCAGGGCAGAGATGCCTACAATGGAGAGGGAGAGTATTCAGGCAGGAAGGATTATGACAAGGCTGTAAGCCTTTTGGAAAAGGCACTGGAATATAATGAGGAAAATACAGATGCCATGTTTTTCTTAGGACGCTGCTACCAGCAGCAGTCTGACTCAGAGAAGGCGAAAGAATACTACAATCAGATTATCAATGATTTTCCCAGGTCGTCTCGCGTATCGGAGGCGCAGCGCCGTCTGCGGGAACTGGGGGAATAATTGTTGCAATTTGCAGCCGTTAGTGGAGCGAAGCAGATAGTTTCATGATAAAATGACAGGTGCCCTGTCAGAGTATACGCAAAAGTGATGCTCTGGCGGGGTATTTTTCTTTGATAAGAAAGGACGAGCGAACGAGAGGATGAGATGGCATATTTGCCGAATGTCGATATTGGAAGGGAGAGAGGAAAATGATGCTACAGGAAAAGAAGTGCATGCATTATGAACTGGTGGGCAACTGCCTGGTAATCTATGTGACAGATGATCTGGACCACCATGCGGTGACTTCCCTCAGGGAATATTCGGATGGCCTGATTGAAGCAGGGAATATCAAGCACTTGGTTTTTGATTTTGCCCAGGTGGGATTCATGGATAGTTCCGGAATTGGCTTGATTATGGGGAGATATAAGAAGGTAATGTTTCTCGGGGGGAGGACGGCAGTCACCAGGGTTGGGGATGTGGTGAATCGGATATTTACCCTGTCGGGATTATATCAGATCATTGAGAAATATGACACGGTGGAGGAGGCGCTGCAGATGCTGCAGAAAAGCAATCGCAAGAAAGAAGGGAAAAAGAAATGAAATTAGTGATAGAGAGCGTTTCGGAAAATGAGGCTTTTGCCAGGACCGTGGTGGCGGCCTATATCACCAGGCTTGACCCTACGCTGGAAGAATTGGCGGATGTGAAAACTGCGGTATCGGAGGCTGTGACCAACAGCATCATTCATGGGTATGTGGGAAAGAAGGGGGAGATTACCGTGAATTGCCAGATTCATGGAAAAGAGGTGGAGATTGAGGTGATAGACCAGGGCGTGGGCATTGCAGATATCCCCAAAGCCATGGAACCCCTATATACCACCAAGCCGGAGTGGGAGCGGTCAGGAATGGGGTTTGCCTTTATGGAAGCCTTTATGGATGTGCTGGAAGTGGAATCTGAGCCGGGAAGGGGTACGAAAGTCGTCATGCGGAAGGAAATCGGAAAGGAGCAGGAGGAGTAGGGCCCTGTGGAGGTATTGCCAAATGGATTGCATGGAATTGCTGAAAAGGGCATGTGCCGGGGACAGGGAAGCCAAGAATCAGCTGGTGGAGGAAAATATGGGGCTGGTTTGGAGCGTGGTAAAAAGGTTTGCGGGCCGGGGCTATGACAGGGAGGATTTATTCCAGATTGGCTGCATCGGCCTGATGAAGGCCATCGACCATTTTGACATGGGATATCAGGTGAAGCTGTCCACGTATGCCGTACCAATGATTGCAGGGGAAATCAAGCGTTTTCTGCGGGATGACGGAATGATAAAGGTGAGCAGGAGCATGAAGGAGAACGGATGGAAGATTAAGCGCGCCTCGGAGGAGTTAAGCCAGAGACTAGGCAGGAGCGCCACCATAGACGAGATTGCGGCTGCTACGGAACTTACAGCGGAGGAAATCGTTCTCGCCACAGAGGCCGGGTTCGAGGTGGACTCTCTGGACAAGACGATGTATGAATCCGAGGGAAGAAATGTATCGTGGACGGAGCAGGTGGTAAAGCCTGCAGGCAGCTCCTTGGGATATGTGGGGAATGCCTCCTCGGAGCTGGGGAGCATGGTAAATGAGAATGGGGCCATGCTAGATAGCGAGAAGGAGACCGTGCTGAACCAGATTTTGCTGGAGGAACTGATGGAGAAGTTAGAGGACTGGGAGAGGAGGCTGATAGAGTACCGGTATTTCCAGGACATGACCCAGACCCAGGTGGCAGAGAGGCTGGGACTTACCCAAGTGCAGGTGAGCCGGGCAGAAAAGAAAATTTTGAGATTCATGAGAAGTTATGTATAAAAATGAAATAAAAAGCCATACTATTTATCATTATAAAATAATGGAACAAAAAAGGGGGGATTGCAATGCAGTTTTTAAATGATAAGAAGGTATGGCTTTTTTTTGCCCTTCTGATTATGGTGATTACTACCGTTTGCTTCTGGAGCATGAACCGCCAGGAGAAGAAAGTCTACGCCAATGGCAGGATTGTGGAGCAGGCTACGCCTAAGGAAAAAATGATTATGATTGAATGGGGGAGAGGGTGAGAATATAGATTATGAGAGAAGGGGTCATTTATATTAAGGCATCCCAGAGCACCCAGGTGGTGAACAGGAAGATCCTCATGGGTGACGTGCTGGAGGTTTACAGCGTGCATGGGGATGCGGTGAAAGAGATTGGGGATATGGTTCTCTATACGTTGAAGGGGGATAAGAACCAGAAAGTTATCTTTTCCGTGATGAAGATTATCGAGACGATTCAGAAATCTTTTCCAGGGTTTATCATTGAAAGTGTAGGAGAGCCGGATTTCGTGGTGGAGTACCAGATGCCCATTGCGCCGAAAAAGGGGGCGGAGTACACGAAATTGGTACTGCTTTCCTTTATCATCTTTATTGGCGCGGCGTTCACGATTATGACCTTTAATACCGATGTGAGCGTTAGCGACGTGTTTGACAACTTTTATAAGCTGGTGACTGGATCGAAGAAGCATACGGGAACGATTATGGAGACGGCTTATTGCCTGGGGATATTTTTGGGCGTGATGGGATTTTATAATCATTTTAAGGGTAGCAAGATTCATGATGATCCCACGCCAATCCACATGGAAATGAGGAATTACGAGGAGGAGAAAAATAAGGCAATTATCAATGATGCGGACCGGGAGGGCAAGACGATAAAATAAGTCCTGACGGACTTATCATGCAAGGTTGCTAATTGCTGCCCGAGTGCAGCAACGCAACTTGTGAGATGCGCAGAAAGCATGCGCATGAATTACAATAAAATAAATGCAATGGGAAAATGAGGAAGAGAGGATATGTTGATAGAAATCGTGCAGTGGATAATCTTGGGTGTTGTGGGCTTCGCCGGGGGACTGGCAGTGGCTGGGGGCGTCTTTGCCTTTATATCGATGCTGAAAGTGATTCCCAGGCTGGCTGACCGTCTGGGACAGGCAAGCCGCATCTACCAGGTGGAGACTGTGATTGCCCTTGGTGGGCTGGCAGGCTCCATCCTGACCGTCTATCAGGTGCATGTGGCGATCGGCTGGGCAGGCCTGACCATCTTTGGCCTGTTTGCGGGGGTGTTCGTGGGGTGTCTGGCTATGGCGCTGGCAGAGACATTGAAAGTGATTCCCGTGCTGTGCCAGAGATTGCATTTGAATACCGGACTTCCAGTTGTGATTACCGCTATGGCACTGGGAAAGATGGTGGGAAGTTTTGTGCAGCTGATGTTTTGGAGGATATGAAATATAAATTGTTACTATCCATCCCATCATAAGGTGCTAGACATCCAGTGGATGTCTGTTCAGCACGGATCGAAACAGAGTGTAGACGATGCCGAAAGGCAGCGGGGCTATCGCATGATAGGATGAGCGGCTGTGAATAGTAACCCAAAAGTTAGGGAGGTGCGATATGCAGGAAAAAGATAATACGGACCCTACCATAGATGAGGTCATTCAGGAGAGGGATCCTGAGTTGAAGAAGGAGAGGTACAATGCCTATGTAGAAAATATGACGCCGAAGAACAATGGCGTTGCCAACTGCTTCAAGGCGTTCCTGGTGGGCGGGGCAATCTGCACCCTGGGGCAGGGATTTATAGAATTATATCAGTATCTGGGCAATGGCAAGGAACTGTCCGGGCTGTACGGCACTTTGTCTTTGGTGTTTTTGAGCGTATTGCTTACCGGGCTGAACCTGTATCAAAAACTGGGGCAGTTTGGCGGTGCCGGCAGCCTGGTTCCCATTACGGGCTTTGCCAATTCCGTGGCATCTCCCGCAGTGGAGTTCCAGTCAGAAGGGGACGTGTTTGGCGTGGGATGCAGGATTTTTTCCATCGCTGGCCCGGTCATCCTATATGGAATATTTTCCAGCTGGATATTGGGGGTAATCTACTGGGGAGGCAAATGGTTTGGCTGGTGGTGATTTGTAACTAATTATATAGGTAATATATCTCTAAATTTCTCATATGCATGAGTGGGTGGATATGTTATGATGAAAGTAATATTATCGTCAGGGGGAGAAGAGAGGAACGCTTTGCAACTATATTATTTACTACAAGGAGGAAGTTGGATGAGATTGAAGAAAATGTTATCTGCACTGGGATTTGCCCTGATGCTTGGTGCGTTTGGCGCGGCGGCAGTCCCCTTGGCAGAGGGGGTGCAGGTTGTTCAGGCAGCAGAGCAGGTCAACCTGCCGGTTACCATGTCCCATAAGAGTGGCGTATATGCTGAAGGGTTTTCCCTCACATTGAATAGTCCTGGGGCATCGGCAATTTATTATACCCTGGATGGGAGCAATCCTGTCTCTAGCAAGACCAGGGTGCAGTATGTGGAGGCATTGTCTGTGACGGACCGCAGTTCGGATCCCAATTATGTCACGGCGGTGGACCCGGTAAAGTTTGACACGGGCTTTGCTGTGTGGAACTCTGAGACAGAGACATTTGGAGACAGCATGAAGGCTCCGGCAGACAGTGAGGTGGACAAGGGAACAGTAGTGCGCGCAGTGGCGGCAGATGCCGCCGGAAATTACGGAGCAGTGTCTACGAATACCTATTTCGTGGGAGTTATGGCGGAGCATATAGTGGGGATACATGAGAGTGCCAGCGCGGCGGGCATTCCCCTTTCAGTGATGTCTATTTCCGTGGATTATGACGATTTGTTTGACTATGAGAAGGGCATCTATGTCCGGGGCAAGATCTTTGACGAATCCTTAAAGGCGTACATAGAGGAGCACGGTGCTAGGAAGGTGAAGGATAAGGCCAGGAATATTGCGGCGAATTATTCCCAAAAGGGAAGAGATTGGGAGAGGAATGCCCATATTGACTACTTTGAGACGAATGGGGAAGTGACGGAATGCAAGCTGCAGCAGGATTGCGGCATCCGCATTCAGGGCAATTATTCCCGCTCTGACTTGATGAAGGGGCTTCGGCTCTATGCTAGGGCAGAATATGGGGATAAGAATTTCAGGTATCCATTTTTCGCTGATGCAAAGGATGAAAAAGGCAATGTCATTGACAAGCACAAGAAATTGGTGTTGCGCAATGGCGGGAACTATGCATTTTCCGGCACCAAGTACAATGATGCCTACTGGCAGAGCATGCTGAAAGATCTGGCTTGCGAGACTCAGTCTTCCAGAGCCTGCGTGGTTTATATTGACGGAGAGTATTGGGGGCTGTACCTGTTGCAGCAGGATTATGACAGTGATTATTTTGAGGAGACCCATGGAGTAATTAAGGATTCCGTGGTGGTGTATAAGGCATCTGATGCAGAGGCGGACGAGGCATATGGCTATAAGCTGGACGAGGGGGATTTGCCGGCGGGGGTAACAGATACGAATTATTTCTATCAGGATTTGCTGAAGTTTTTCGAGACCCACCAGCATTTGGTGAACAAGTCGGATTATGACGCCTTTGCAAAATTGGTGGACCCCCAGTCGGTGATGGATTATTTTGCCGTGAATGTCTGGGTGAACAACAAGTGGGACTGGCCGGATAAGAACTGGTCCATGTGGAGAACCAGCATGATAGATCCTGGGAATAAATATGCGGATGGAAGGTGGCGCTTCTGCTTCTATGACTTGGACTTTGGCGGATGCAATGGCTCGGGAGATGCCAAGGTCAATACGATCAAGGATGGCAATTATGAGACGGATGGGAAAGGCCTTCTGGGACAGAATAAGACAAGGCCCATGAACCCGGCTCTGCAATGCTTTATTTTGCTCATGAGCAATCAGGGCTTCCGTGAGGACTTTAAGAAGGAACTGGCAGGGTTTGCCAATGGGATTTTCGAGAAGGATATGGCACATGAGAGGCTGTGGCAGTTTAGGGAAACCTATGAGCCACTATTCAGGCAGTATTATGCGCGGTATTTTGGACCCGAAGAGGAAGATAGATGGTACTATGGCACGGAGACGGGCTATGCCAGCTATCAGTCCTTGCGGGATTTTGTAGATCGCCGGGGTGGCTACATCTCCAATATCAACGATTATCTGGACGAATATTATAAGAAACTGGGCTTGCCTGAGCCGGATGATTCCGGGAACGGAGGCAATGCTGGAAACACCGGAAATAATGGAAACACCGGGAATAATGGAGGCGGACAGGATTCTGACGGCAGTGCCAAGCCTGCCAAGAAGACCATTAAGAAACTGTCTGTGACGGCTAAGAAGGGCAAGAAGGTGATTCAGGTAAAGACTATTGCCAAGGCCAAAGTGACAGCGTCATTGAATAAGAAGATTGCCTTGAAAGGCAAGAAAAAGGTGAAAAAGATTACCGTGACGGCTTCCAAGAAGGGAATCGTAAAGATTAAGCTATCTAAGAAGCTTGCGAAGGGCGTCAAGGTGAAGGTGCAGGTAAAGAAGAGCGGTTACAAGACCAAGAGCAAGACGGTAAAGGTTAAGTAGGCCGAAAAACTATAAGTTGCTAAGTGAGTTGGCACTGGACGGAGCCGTTCTATTTTGTCGTGACCGTACATAAGGTAATGGCAAGGTAGAACGGTTCTTTTGGGTGTTCGCTCATATTGCAAATAGTTCGTATCAATGATATAATATAATGCTAGGGTCAAAAGTAGATAGCGATCTGTAGCATTAGTTGGCGGTAAAATACCTTTTGCCACCAACATCATAATATGCAAAAATAGGATGATAAAGGATGGGATTTTATGAGAAAGAGCGTATGGGGACTTCTTCTGTGTATTCTGTGTGCCGCGGCACTTATGGGATGTAACTCGGCACGGAAAGAGAAGGCGGAGAGTGCAGAACCCAAAAAAGTTAAGCTGGTGGTCTGGGGAGCGGAGGAAGATAAGGAACTGATGAGCCAGATTATCCAGAGTTTTCAGGAAAACTATCGGGGGCAGGCAGATTTTCAGATTTCATTCGAGGTACAGGGGGAATCCCAGTGTAAAGATGTATTGCTTGCTGACTTGGAGCATGGTGCGGATGTATTTACCTTTGCGGACGATCAGTTAAATGCTTTGGCGGCTGCCGGAGCATTGGATCCCATCGAGAATGGGGAGGAGATTAAGAGCAGGAATCTTGCAAGCGCAACAGAGGCGGCCACGGTGAATAATCAGCTATATGCGTATCCATTGACGGCAGATAACGGTTACTTCTTATATTATAACAAGAAATATATTACAGAGAAACAGGTGAAGACGCTGGACGGCATATTAAATGCCGCGGCTTCAAAAGGAAAATTATTTGCCATGGACTGGTCTTCGGCATGGTATGTATACTCTTTTTTTGGAAATACAGGGCTTAAAGTTGGGCTTAGCGATGACGGAATCACCAACTATTGCACATGGAATCAGAAAGGCGGGAGCATTCGCGGTTTGGATGTAGCTAGGTCAATGCTTCGGATTGGAAAGCATTCGGGGTTTGCCAGTTATACAGACGAAAAATTTCTTAAAGGGGTAAAGAACGGCTCGGTGATTGCAGGTGTCAGCGGCGTATGGAATTCTGTGGCGATAAAGGAAGCCTGGGGAAAGAACGCCGGAGCCGCCAAACTGCCCACTTATCTCTGCAATGGCCGCCAGATACAGATGGCTTCTTTTTCCGGCTGTAAACTGATCGGCGTAAATGCTTATTCTAAATACCCGGAATGGGCGTCTCGGCTTGCCGATTGGATTACGAATGAGGAGAATCAGCGGCTCCGCTTTGAAATGCGCGGCCAGGGCCCATCAAACATCACGGTGGCAAATTCTGCGGAGATTAGCCAATCGCCGGCGATGGCTGCTCTTTTTAAGCAATCTAAATTTTCTCAGCTTCAGCGGGTGGGAGGCAATTTCTGGGATCCTGTTTCAAAATTTGCGGGAAGCATGGCGGCAGGGAATCCATCCGGACAGAGCCTGCAGAAGCAGTTGGATGAGATGGCAGAAAATGTTTCTGCGAGATAGACACATATTTTGAAAGGATTTGTTATAGTAAAATGAAGAAAAAATTTACCATACAACAACGTCTGATACTTCCAATCATCCTCCTGGGAGTTGTGGCACTGATTTCAAATGCCCTGTCGGTTTTCAGCATCAACAATGTAAATTCTAATGCTTCGAAAATCGTGAATAATTATATGGTTGGTTCGGAAACATTGCAGAATATTCGGCATACCACCACCAACATTCACAAGATGGCCCTGTCCCATATTGTGGCAACGGACTATGATACCATGATTACTGTTGTGGCACAGATAAAAGAAGAACAAAAAATATTGGAGACATATTTATCAGAATATAAAAACTACGTTTCGAAAGATGAAGAATCAATTTATAGGCAGCTCTTGGAAAACTATGATTCTTTTAAACATGCGTTGGTTTATCTTGTGTGTGCCAGTGCGGCTAGCAAGACGCAGGATGCCTATGCTTATGCCAATGGTGACGTGGCCAGTTTCGGATCTGCCATAGAAGGCAATACTGACGAACTGTACGCGGCTGTAAGCGCAAGGACGGCTAATGCAAGGCAGAAGCTTATGGCTGTCTATATGCTTTCGCTGATTATTGCTGCCACATCCATTGCTGCGTGCCTGGCATTGGTGCTTGCCGCCATAAGGATTATCAAAAAATACGTGATAACGCCAATCAAAGGAACGGTGGATACCCTCCAGGAAAGTTCGCAGAAACTTGACGAGGTGACGGGCGAGGTGCTGAAACATACTCGCACGTCGGGAAAAAGCGCCAGAGGCCTTTCCGCTCTCGCAGGCTCTCTGTCCAAGGCAATTCAGAATGTGGCAAATAATGCTGCGATTATTAACAGCAGTGCTGTAGATATCAAAGGGGATGTCCATGATATGGCAGAAGAATGCAGTGCCATAACGGATTATTCCTCTGCCATGAAGATACGGGCAAATGAGATGGAGGCAGCGGCGCAGACAAACACGGAAGCGATTCAAGAGAAGGCGTCCGATATCCTGGAGGTGCTTGAGGAGGCCATTGAAAACAGCAAGAGCGTTGATCAGGTAGACAAACTGACAAAGGATATCGTAGAAATCTCTTCGTCTACCAACCTCATTGCTCTGAACGCTTCTGTAGAAGCCATGCGCGCAGGTGAGGCGGGGAAAGGTTTTGCCGTGGTTGCGGCAGAAATCAAAACCTTGGCAAGTTCCTGTAGCGAAACTGCCGTGCGCATACAGGAGGTCAATCAGGTCGTCACAAACGCAGTACATAATCTCTCAAAGCATTCCCAGGATTTGGCAGACTATCTGAGTGAGACTATTTTGGCGGAATTTCAGGAATTTGTCCATTCCGGAAGGCAGTATAAAGAGGATGCGGATTATGTAAAGGAAATGATCGATGCATTTAACAGCAGAACTGACCGCCTTAGAAATTCTATGATTGAGATTGCCGATTCTATTGAAAGCATAACAAAGGCTATCGATGATGGCGCCTCTGGGATTACCGGAGTTGCGGACAGCACGAAAAGCTTGGTCGAGGATATGGCAGATATTACGGGGCGTATGGATACAAACCGGGAAATTGTAGAAGGACTGAAAAAACAGATGGGGGTATTTGAGGATTTTTAAGAAAGCAGGGAAATCAATTTTCATAAGTCCTCTCTCTGGGGTGCTGTGGAAAAAAGATAATTTCCCATGATTCCTCAATAAGTTTCGCTTTTGCAGAACGCATTCAAAAGTTCGTAAAGTAACGCACACCATGCAACCGATTTCATGTGCTTTCCGTAGAGGCACTCGCGAATCGCCGACACTTGCGAGGCGTACTTTGCCTCGTTAGGTGTTGTGGCGTTATGAGCGGTAGCGAAAGCGTGCCTCCTAGGAAAGCACTGAAACGGTGCATGCTGTTCAGACAATACTTCGAGGCACATATTTATCGAAACCTTGCAAAGCAAAGTCCCCTTGCGAAAGCCTACGTTGGCTGGCGGCGTGCCAAGTTTTCTTTTCTTGGATGCACAGCAAAATATCAAAGCAAAAAACATCATGCACTTTATTGGTGGAGCGTTCTGCAAAAATCAAAGTTTCGTTGAATCATGGGAAATTATCTTTTTGCATCGACTGCGAAGGGATGACTTATGAAATTGATTTCCATGTTAAGAAAGACTCTCTCGTTGACTTCAAACCACCGATATGCTATCCTAAACCATAGTGGTGTGAATGGCGGGCTTCCGCCGATGGAATGGAATTGAACAGAAGAATCGTGCAAATATTTGGGAGAAAGGCGCCGGAAATTCGGTGGGGTACAGCGAGATGCCAGTGACAGATTATTTAGAGAGAAATGCCAGTCTTTATACGGATGAGGTGGCGTTGGTAGAATTGAATCCGGAGGAGAAGGATACTAGGAGGATTAGCTGGAAGGAGTATGGGCTGATCGAGCCTACGAGGTTTGAGCCTTACCGCAGGGAGATTACCTGGGGCGTGTTTGACGAGAAGGCCAACCGCTTTGCCAATATGCTTCTTGGCCGTGGGATTAAGAAGGGGGATAAGGTGGCAATCCTCATGTATAACTGCCTGGAGTGGCTGCCGATTTATTTTGGCGTGTTAAAGAGTGGCGCCATTGCAGTCCCGTTCAATTTCCGCTATGATGCGGAGGAGATTTTGTACTGCGCGGAACTGGCAGAAGTGGATATGATTGTATTTGACCCGGCGTTTATCGGGCGTATTGAGACTCATGCCGAGCGGCTGAGCAAGGGGAGGCTTTTGATTTACGTGGGGGATAGTTGTCCGGGCTTTGCGGAGAGCTATATGGAGTTGGTGGCAGACTGTTCCAGCCAGAAGCCGGAGGTGGAGATTTCGGACGAGGATGATGGAGCCATTTATTTTTCTTCGGGGACGACGGGTTTTCCCAAGGCGATTTTACATAAGCACCAGAGTTTGACCCAGGCGGCGGAGATGGAGCAGAAGCACCATGCTACCGGGCGGGAGGATACGTTCCTGTGCATTCCGCCCCTGTATCACACCGGGGCCAAGTTCCACTGGATGGGGAGTTTGGTGGCGGGAAGCCGGGCCGTCCTCTTGAAGGGAACCAAGCCGGAGACGATTCTGTCGGCGGTGTCTAAGGAGAAATGCACGATTGTCTGGCTATTGGTGCCCTGGGCTCAGGACATTTTAGATGCCCTGGATCGGGGGGAACTTAGGAAGGAGGACTATCGGCTGTCCCAGTGGCGGCTGATGCACATCGGCGCTCAGCCAGTGCCTCCATCCCTAATCAAGCGGTGGAAGGAGCATTTTCCCAAGCATGATTATGATACCAATTATGGCTTGTCGGAATCCACCGGGCCAGGATGCGTCCATTTGGGCATGGAGAATATACATAAGGTTGGAGCGATTGGCGTGCCGGGATACCGCTGGGAGTGCAAGATCGTGGATGAGAATGGCGGAGAGGTTTCCCAGGGCAGCGTTGGGGAATTGTGCGTGAAAGGGCCCGGCGTGATGACATGCTATTACAACAATGAAGAGGCGACGGCGGAGACGTTGAAGGATGGGTGGCTTTTCACGGGAGATATGGCGATGCAGGATCAGGATGGATTTTATTTCCTGGTGGACAGAAAGAAGGACGTGATTGTCAGCGGAGGAGAGAATATCTATCCGGTGCAGATCGAGGATTTCCTGCGGCGGCATGAGAAGGTGAAGGATGCGGCGGTGATCGGACTGCCGGACCGGAGGCTGGGTGAAAAGACTGCTGCCATTATAGAAGTAAAGGAAGATATGGAGTGTACCAGGGAGGAGATTGTGGAATTTTGCCTGGGGCTGCCTCGCTACAAGAGGCCCAAGGAATTTATATTCGAGGAGATTCCCAGAAATGCCACTGGAAAGATTGAGAAGCCTAAGCTCCGCAAGAAGTATGGCGCAGAAAATCTGGTGGGGAAAGAGACGATGGAGTGATTTCAGAAATAGTTGTTTCAAAAGAGAGCCGGAAATTTCCGGCCCTTTTTTGAACTTAATGGGAAACTGCGCAATCTTCTTAGAACTTTAGTCCTTTGGCGATTCGTAGCTTTGCCTGGCGAGGTGTATTCGAGCCTGGCAAAACTTTGCACTTTATTTACTTGAGAATTGGAGGATTGGGATGAAAGTTAGGATTCCTTCTTATTACAAGAATTTTTCCTGCATCGGGGGGAAATGCGAGGATACTTGCTGTGCCGGGTGGGAGATTGACATTGATGAACGCAGTTATGATTATTATCAGAATCTTCCCGGTGCCTTTGGGGAAAAGGTGCGGGGGTGCATCAAGGAATATGAGAGGGATGGTCAAGATGCCTACGAGGCTCATGGATTTATTCTGAAGGAGGGGAAGCGGTGTCCTTTCTTGCGGGAGGATGGGCTGTGCGAGATGATTCTCACTCTGGGGGAGGATGCCATTTGCGACGTGTGTACCTACACGCCTCGGAATTTCTTAGAATATGGTGGCATGCGGGAAATTTCCATCAGCCCCAGCTGCGGGGAGGCTGGCAGGCTGATTTTTGGCAGCCCGGAGAGGGTGGAGTTTGTCACGGAGGAAGAAGAGGGAGAACTGGACTTGGTGGAGGAAGGAGAGGAATTACTCTTTGGGGAGAGAATCCGTGCCGCCAGGGATTACGGGATAGGAATCCTGCAGGAGCGAAGGTATTCCATCTGGGAGAGGATGGGGGGATTTCTGTGCTATGGGAAGGAAGTGCAGCGGAGGCTGAATGAGGAAGATGTGGAGGGGCTGGAAAACCTTATTGGCCAAGAAATTTCTTATTATATTGACCAAAGGGCAGGGGCTGGAGAGAGATGGCAGGATGGGCCGGAGGGGCGGTACCGTTCTTTTTTGAAGCGATTTGCTACTTTTTCTGGCTTGGATAGCATCAATGAGGAGTGGGAAGGGTATTTGCAGGATATGCAGGTCGCTTTTGCAGGGCAGGATGGTGCTGCGAATTACAGGAAAGCCATGATGGGTTATGAATCTCAGATAGAGAATGAGGATCGGGGGTATGAGTGGGAGCATCTGGCGGTGTACCTGGCATTTCTGATGGTGTCCCGGTGCGTGGATGACTGGAATTTCTGGGGGAAGGTGCAGTTCGTGGCGGTTTCCTGGCTGTTTGTGCGGGATATGGATGGGCTGCGCTACTGGAAGAAGGGGCGATATGACCGAGAGGACCGGGTGGATGTGATGCGGATTTTTGCCAAGGAAGTGGAGCATTCCCAGGATAATCTGGACTATCTGGAGGAGGAGTTCCTCTTCGAGGAAGCCTACGCATGGGAGCGATTGATGGAGCAGATGCATCGCTAGATTTGAAAGGATGTGGGACATGGAGCGTCATGTGAATATGAAAGATATTTCCGATGGGAGAAAATATTATCGGAATGATTTGGCTAAATTGGGCTGTGGCGATTGTGCGGGGTGCAGTGCCTGCTGCCACAAGGTGGGGGATAGCATCGTGCTGGACCCGTGGGATATCTTTATGCTCGCCAGCCATCTTAACTGCTCCTTTCAGGCATTGCTGGAGGGGAACAGGGTGGCGCTTGGGGTGGTGGATGGATTGATTCTTCCCCATATGCAGATTGAAAATGAGGAGGTGGGCTGTTCTTTTTTAAATGAGGAGGGGCGGTGCGGCATCCACGCCTTTCGCCCAGGCATGTGCAGGCTCTTTCCTCTGGGGCGGTTATACGAAGATGGTGGATTTTCTTATTTTCTTCAGACGGAGGAGTGCCATGTGAGGAAGCGCTCTAAGGTGAAGATTAGCAAATGGCTGGGAATTCCTGATTTGGAGCAGTATGAGGAGTATATTAACCGGTGGCATTATTTCTGCAAGGGCATTCAGGAGAATGCCAGAGATATGGAGGAGGATGTGTTGAAGAATTGCAATATGTATGTGTTGCAGGATTTCTTCGTGGCACCCTATGAAAATAAAGATTTCTATGTGCAATTTGAGGCACGGCTGGCGAGGGCCAAGGCTGTGCTGGGGATGGCGTAAGGTTAGGAAACTGCCGCAGACCATAGCCGGGATCATATCCTTTGCCCGGTGGATTGATGCGATTGGATGGAAAGAAAGGGAAGGGAAATCAGATGAGGATACCAGAGTTTTTGAAAGATAATGATGCGATTGGATTTATTGCGCCATCTTTTGGCTGCAATATCGAGCCGTACCGCAGTGCCTTTGACAATGCCCAGAAGAAATTTCGCTCGCTGGGATATGAACTGCATCTGGGACCGAACTGCTATGAGGGTCAGGGAATTGGCATCAGCAATACCCCGGAAAAATGCGGCGAGGAAGTGAATGACTTTTTTATTAATAAGCCGGGGAAGGCGATTTTTTCCTGCGGCGGCGGGGAATTGATGTGCGAGATATTGGATTATGTGGACTTTGAAAGGATTAAAAAGGCAGAGCCGAAATGGTATGTGGGGTATTCAGATAATACCAATCTGACCTTCCTTCTTGCCACCCTCTGTGATGTGGCATCCATTTATGGACCCTGCGCTCCGGCTTTTGGGATGGAGCCGTGGCATGATTCCTTGGAGGATTTGATGGGAATTTTGACCGGGAATCGAAGCTGTGTGTCAGGCTATCCCCTGTGGGAGCGGGAATCAAAGAAGGATGAGACCCATCCCCTGGAGCCATATCATGTGACGGAGCCGAGAATCTTGAAAATGCACCCGGAACAGCCCTCCGCATCCATGGAGGGGAGATTGCTTGGAGGATGCCTGGACTGCCTTGGCAAGTTGGTGGGCACAAAGTATGACAGGGTGGCAGATTTTGCAGACAGGTACAAGGAGGAGGGCATTATCTGGTATATGGAGGCGTGCGAACTGAATGTGATGGACATCCGCAGGACGCTATGGCAGTTGGACCATGCGGGATGGTTCCGGCATGTGAGGGGATTTCTTTTCGGCAGGCCCATGTGCCATGGGGAGGAGATCTTCGGGCTGGACCAATACAGGGCGGTGACTGGCATCTTGGAGAAATATCAGGTGCCCATTGTGATGGATTTGGATATCGGGCATATTCCGCCCATGATGCCGATGGTGAATGGTGCTCTTGGAAAGGTGGATGTGATGGGGAACGATATTTCCATTTCCTACTTTTTCTTGTAATTTTATGGGCAGTAGGTGTATACTGTAGTCTTATGTTACTGTGAATAGTAACTGAATAATAATAGCAATCAAACATAAATAAGGTTGACAATGACGGAAACTTGCATTATTGTATTATGCAAGTAGTACAAAAGCGTTTGATGAAATGCTTTGATGAATTAATGAAGTTGAGAGAAAGGAAGAGGGAAAATGCCAAAATTTAGCGTAAAAAAACCTTTTGTGGTTTTGGTGGGGGTGATTATCCTTCTGGTGCTGGGATATGTGAGTTTCACAAAGATGACGACAGATTTCCTGCCCCATATGAATATGCCCTACATGATCGTAATCACGACCTATCCCGGCGCTTCGCCGGAGAAGGTGGAGGCGGAAATAACGGAAACGATGGAAAGTGCCGTGGGCACGGTAAATGGCGTGAAGAATGTCACATCCTCCTCCTCGGAAAACTCCAGCATGGTTTCTCTGGAATTCGAGGAAGATACCAACATGGATGCGGCGATGGTCAAGGTGTCCTCCGCCGTCAATCAGATTGAATTGCCGGATACGGCGGGAAAACCTATGATTATGGAGATTTCCGCAGATATGATGGCTACTATGATGGCAAGTGTTGACTATGATGGGAAGAAAGGTTACGAGTTATCTAAGTTTGTAGAAGACAACGTGGTACCTGAACTGGAGCGAGAGAACGGCGTGGCCAGCGTGGAACTTGCCGGCATGGTGGAAAAGTCCGTGGAGGTGAAGCTGAACCAGGATAAGATTGACGAGATCAATGGCAAGGTGCTGGAAAAGACCAACAAGACATTGGCCAAGGCGAAGAAAAAATTAGACAAAGCAAAAAAGAAATTAAGTGAGGGAAAAGACAAACTGGACTCCCAGCAGGACCAACTGACTTCCCAGCAGGAAAAGCAGTCCACAGAACTTGCAAAGTATAGCAAGATGATGACGGAGGCTCTTGCCACCAAGCAGGCATACTCTTCCGAACTCACCAGCCTGAAGGCAAAGCAGTCTGCCCTCAAGGCGGAGAAGAAAGCCTACAACAGTAAGGTCGTGCCGGCCTACAATGGGATGAACAAGGGATTTGCGGCAGTCCAGGCATCTCTGAAAGAGGGGGGCGCTGCCTACCAGCAGATCTACAATGCCATCTACCAGCAGATTTTGATTGCAGTGGTGCAGAGCCAGATGGATAGCCAGGGCGTAAAGGTAAAGGTGGATGCAGACAATGTGAATACATATCTGAATAAGCTTCCGGAAAGTGCGTCGGCTGCCATCAAGGAGACAGCCAAGGATCAGGCGGAGGCCCAGGCCAAGACTCAGGCAAAGAGCCAGGCGGACGCCCTGCCTAAGAATGTGAAAGAGGCCATTGACAGTTCCTCCAAGTTAAGTGCTTATAAGAAACTTCTCACCCAGCAGGGACAGGGTAAGGCGGCGAAGCAGATGACGAAGAAGAATCTGCAGTCCCTGCATCAGATCGTGACGGTGAGGATTCCTCAGATCGATACGGCTCTGGGCAATCTAAAGACTGAGATCGTGGTGGCGGAAAATGTGCTAAAGCAGGTGGAGAAATCCATCAAGAAGGCAGAGGGAAAATACGAGGAGATCGAGGCTGGGAAGATTACGGCGGCGGCTGCTTTCGGTTCAGCCAATGCCCAGATGAGCAACGCTAAAAACACCATAAAAAATAGTGAGAAAGAATTGGAAGCGGGGATGGATTCCTATAAGAAGTCCAGGAAGGAAGCCCTGAAAAATGCCAATCTGGATAACCTTCTTACTATGGAGAAACTTTCGGGCATTCTCATGGCTGAAAACTTTTCCATGCCTGCCGGGTATATTAGCGAGGACAATACTCAATACCTGATTAAGGTAGGGGATGAGTATGACAGCGTAGATGCTATGAAAGAAACAGTGCTGTGCAAGATTGATGATATCGGGGATATCCATCTGTCAGATGTGGCAGACGTGACAATGATAGACAATGCAAAGGAATCCTATGGGCGCGTCAACGGAAATGACGCGGTGCTTCTGAGCATATCCAAGTCCAGCACGGCGGGTACTTCTGACGTGTCAAAGGACTGCAATAATAAGATGCAGGAATTGCAGAAGAAGTATAAGGGACTGCAATTCACCAACCTGATGGACCAGGGAGAGTATATTGAGCTGATTGTGGACAATGTGCTGTCTAATCTATTGTGGGGAGCCGTCCTGGCCATTCTGGTGTTGGTCGTGTTCTTGAAGGATGTGCGCCCTACGGTGGTGGTGGCTTTCAGCATCCCTCTGAGCGTGTTATTTGCCGTGGTACTGATGTATTTCACCAATATCACGCTAAATATCATCTCCCTTTCCGGCCTGGCCTTGGGCGTGGGCATGCTGGTGGATAATTCCATCGTGGTGATAGAAAATATCTATCGGCTTAGGAGCAAGGGCGTGTCTGCCGCCAGAGCCGCAGTGATGGGGGCGAACCAGGTGGCGGGGGCGGTGTTCTCCTCCACATTGACTACCATCTGCGTATTCCTCCCCATTGTATTCACGGAGGGCATGACCAGGCAGATCATGCAGGATATGTGCCTTACCATCGGCTACAGCCTGACGGCCAGCCTTGTGGTGGCTTTGACGCTGGTTCCCTGCATGGGTTCTACGCTGCTAAAGAAAAGCATCCAGCGGAAGCATCGGTTCTTTGATGCCATCACGGTGGGGTATGAGCGGGCAGCGAGATTTTGCTTGCGATTTAAGTTCGTGCCTATCGTGGCGGCCGTGGTGCTATTAATCTTTTCCATCTGGCAGGTGACTAGGATGGGAATCGTATTTATCCCGGATATGGGAAGCGAGCAGCTCTCTGCCTCTCTGACCTTGGAGGCGGAAACATCCCAGGAAGAAGATTATGCTTTGGCTGACAAGATTTCTGCTGACATGCAGAACATTAAGGGCGTGGATAAGGTTGGCGTGATGAAGGGCAGCGTGATGTCCATGTCTGCCACCAATGCCGACAAGCAGTTCAGTTTTATGCTTCTGCTGAAAGAAGAATATGCAAACGACAATAAAAAGATTGCGTCAGAAATGGAAAAAATCTTTCGGAAATATGAATGTGAGGAATTCCAGGTGTCAGATTCCAATATGGATATGTCCAGCATGATGGGGTCCGGCCTGGAAGTGAATATCTTCGGAAAAGATACGGAAAAGCTGGTAAAGATCAGCGAGGACGTAATGGGAATGGTCAAGGAGGTCAAAGGATTCAAGGAGCCCGAGAATGGTCAGGAGGATGGAGACAAGGTGGTAGCCATCAAGGTGAATAAGGATAAGGCTATGCGGCTGGGTCTTACGGTGGCGCAAATATACCAGGAACTCTCTGGGAAGCTGACCACCGAAAAGAAGTCTACCACTCTCACGGTGGATGACGAAGAGTATGAGGTGAAAATCGTGGATGACAGGGAGGAACTGAATACTTCCAACCTGATGAATTATAAGTTCGAGACCACAAAGACGAATGACAAGGGCGAGCAGAAGAAGGAAAAGCATAAATTAAGCGAGTTTGCAAAGATGGAGGAAAAGAATGGCGTGGCCTCCCTTACCAGAGATAATTTGGTAAATTATATTCAGGTTTATGCGGAGACGAAGGATGGATACAACACCACGTTGCTGACCAGAGACTTGCAGAAAAAGTTAGATAAATATAAGGTTCCGGATGGCTATACTGTGGAAATTGGAGGAGAGACAGAGACCAATATGGAAATGGTTACCAGCATGTTGCAGATGATTGCGCTTGCTATTATATTGGTATACTTGATTATGGTGGCACAGTTTCAGGGGCTGCTATCTCCCTTCATCGTGCTTCTGACAATCCCGTTGGCATTTACCGGAGGCCTGCTGGCGTTGCTCATTACCGGGGAGCAGCTTTCCGTCATGGCCATGATGGGCTTCCTAGTGCTTTCCGGCGTGGTGGTAAACAACGGTATCGTGTTTGTGGATTATGTCAACAAAGTGCGCCTGAGTGGCGTAGAGAAAAAGGAGGCCTTGGTGGAGACTGGAAAGACCCGCATGCGCCCTATACTTATGACAGCCCTGACCACAATCCTAGCCATGTCGGTCATGGCGGCAAGCACGGATTCCACAGCGGCCATGGGCAGGGGGATGGCGATCGTGACCATCGGCGGATTGGCTTATGCTACGCTGATGACCCTATTTATCGTGCCGGTGTTCTATGATATCTTCTATCGAAGGAAATTGAAAAAAATTGATTTGGGGGATGAGGATTCTCTGGACGAGGTGGATGATATCGTATAATGTACTGTAAAAGTAAAGCCAGGTGATGCAATATCACCGATAAGCGATGATGCTTATTCATGTTGGCGATAGCCGGAATCGCAAATGCAGATGGCGATTGCGTTGATGACTATGCCGCTGAAAGCGACAAGGTGGTTCAGAGATGTTTTTTAAAGGGGAATGCATGACTTGCATTCCCCTTTTTAGAGTATAATTTTGGTAAATAAAAGCCATAATGATAGAAGAAATTGTAAAACGAAGTACAAAGCGGACTAAGTTTGCTTTGCAAATATTGTGTCTGCAGCATAGTGTGCTATGCGCACATTCAAGTTTGCAGATACTAGAAAGGTATAGGGATTGTTATGGCTTGTAAGGAAAAAGGGAAACAGAGCGTTTGCTTTGAGAATCCGCCAATTATCAAAGGGGCAGCATCCATTGTCAGTCAGAAAGAGGGCGAGGGGCCTTATGGAAAATATTTTGATGTGATAGAGGAAGATGCCAAGCTTGGGACGGAGACCTGGGAGGAGGCGGAGGGAAAATTTCAGGGAAAAGTGGCAGAACTGGCAATTAAGAAATCTGGCCTGAGCAAAAATGAAATCCGATATATGGTGGCAGGGGATCTTCTGGGACAGCTGATGGCGTCCTCTTTTGGATTGATAAATTTGGACATCCCTCTTTTCGGCGTATACGGAGCCTGCTCCACCATGGGCGAGTCACTTGGGGTGGCGGCTATGATCGTGGAGGGAGGATTTGCGGACAATGTGGTTGCGATTACCTCCAGTCACTTTGCCAGTGCGGAAAAGCAGTTTCGCTTTCCTTTGGGATATGGCAATCAGCGTCCTAAAGCCGCCACATGGACGGTGACTGGCAGCGGCGCAGTGGTGCTGTCTGCCTCTAAGAGATGCAAGGAATTGGAGGAACGGGAAGAGAATGAGAGCCTCAGCAAGGAAGCGATGGCAGAGGAGGGAATGGTCAAGGTCAAGGGAATTACCACGGGAAAGATTGTGGATTTTGGCGTAAAAGACAGCATGAATATGGGAGCATGCATGGCTCCTGATAATGTTAATATAGAACAATAAGAAAGGAGGCCGTTTACACATTATTTTGACCAGATGAGTTTTGGGACTTGTCTGGTTTTTTATTATAAATATCTAACAGGGGTGGATTTTGGAGATATTTAATGATAGAAATGGAGAATTGTATATATAAGTGAATGAAAATGAAAATTTTGGAAATGATTTGAGATAAGTAAGGAGGAAAGATATATGGATAGAATTGGTTCTTTGATTTACGATGAAGGAAGTGAACGTATGGACATACGTTTTGGATTAGAGGAGTATTACGGTGGTCTGCATTGTGGGACAGGCATGGAAGTCATGCTTGATGGTAAATGGGTTCCTACACGAATAGAAATGAACATAAATAGCAAATGGTATCTGGTTGGTGTGGATGCAGATTCATTGATTGGATTGACAGTGAAAATTTGATACTGTTTTTTGTCAGGGCAGTTTCTTTTAGGGAATTGCCTTATTTTTATGCCAATTTACAGGAGGTGTTCCTTATGAAGTGTCTATGGCATTACGAGTGGGTAAAGCTGCCCCGCAACATTGTCCCGGAGGGCAAGGGGATACTGGGCGACTGGGTAAGGCTGGCATCCCGTGCGGCATTTCGGAAAGGAACTTCCCTGTACTGTGGCTATACAAATGCTGTGATTCCAGGGATGTGGGCTGGCGGTGTAGTTGGCGTGAAAAGCATACTGGGGACAAAGAGCCGAATAAAGGCACTGGACATAGTGGAAAAGCTGCAGCAGCGGGGATATGTCCGATATGAGCTAGATCAGGATACAAAGAAATTTACTTATCACATTACCGACTGGGTTCGGAAATGTTCCGGGGCAGCCTGCATGAAAGGGGCGGTATATACAACAAAAGGGTACGGCTTTTTATGTATCCCACGTAACATCACGGAACGGCTGGTAAAAGAACATTATATATTTGAGGAAGCAGACGCATGGCTGGATCTGTGGTGTCATACTGTGACAGAAGATCCCAACAATGCGTTTTCTTTTATGGCACCTGCAGTCCAGTATGGCAAGTATGGCGCCATCTTGACTTTGGAAACCCTGGGACGGCGGTGGGGATGGGAAAAGACAAAGGTATGGAGATTTTTTAGGAAGCATGGGGATGTCTTCGCTCTGTACCGTCTTTCCAGTTCATACGGCTGTCTCATTTTTAATAAAAGGTATCCAGTGGATGCCGAGGTTTCACTTCCGGGACAGGAAGAGATTGTGGAAACAGTGGGAAAGATACGGAAATTCAGTGCGGACGTGCCCAAGAAAGGCTCGGAGCATGAGCATCTGAGCCGGATGGTGGCATGGTACTCAAGGAAACTGACTTGTGAACTGGTGGATAATGAGAATGAGTCTGGGATTAAGGATGCGTCTGGGGAGAGATCCCGCGTTGCACATTCTGCCCCTATAATATACACGTATCTTTCTCTGTATAGGAATTGTAAGAATTGTAGTTATGACTGCCAGAGAGTAAATATAGATGAGGCAGTTCAGGACAGAAAGCAGATACGGGGTCCCTGCAGGGCAGTGGACCTGACAGAAATAGCAAAGGAGAGTTTATTTTATGAGTATGAGTAAAGAGAATGAGATGATACAGGAGCAGCAGGAAAAGAAACTGGCACAGTCGGAAGCGGTCATTGGTCTGCTGACGGATCGGGGGATTTTGCCGGATGCCGGGATTGACAATGAGAAGATCAGGGAGGCGAGGAAGGAAAAGCAGAAGAATACCTACCACAACACTATGATGCTGTTACAGCATTATCGGACGGTTGTGTGGCTTTTGGAGTGCTTCCCGGAGAATGTAGCCAGTGAGTTGGAAAAACCCTTTGAGGGGCTGGATACGCTGTTAGAGCAGGTGGATTTAGAGATGTCATGGGGAAATCGGAAGCTGGAGAGCAGGATGGAGGGAATCAGAAAGTCGAGGCTGCTTCTGGACAGGGTGAATGAGGCATTGACTGTGCTGAAGAAAAAGCCAGAGGATGGGGAGAGGCTGTACCAGTTGATCTACCTGACCTACATAGCGCCGGAAAAATTGACCCATAAAGAACTGTTGTATCGGCTGGATTTGTCATCAAGGCACTATTACCGGCTCAGACAGCAGGCAGTTGCGATACTGTCTATCAGGCTGTGGGCAGCACCGGACAGCGCTGTGGACGTGTGGCTGGAGATGGTGGCATTGATTGAGGGGATGGGGTGAAAATCCCATGTCACGAAATTGGCACAAAATTGGCACACTCCAGCCGATGACATGCAAATGCAAAAGGTGTATAGTGGTATTGTCCAAAAGTGGGAGAAGCCCATGGGACAAAGAACAAATCAATAGGGAACGCAGGCAAAAGATGCCGTTTTGAGAGCTTTCTGGCTTTTGAAGCGGCATTTTGCATGCCTCGTTCCAGAACAGACATGCAAAGGAGGTTGTAGCATGGCAAAGAAACTGAGGGAGGGAAGCAACCACTTGCGGGCTGTCTACTGGTCCATGGTGGGGATGTTTTCCATGACGCTCATTTCCCTTCAGACCGTTCTGGCGGCTAAAGATAAGGGAGGGGATACCATCTGGAACCGGTTTTCCACCATCATGAAGGACGTGTATGGTGAGATTATCGGCATCAGCACCATTGTGGGCGTGACAGCGGCAGCCATTGCCCTGCTTACCCGGATGATTTCCAGAAATCAGCGTGCGGTGGACGAAGCGACTAATTGGCTCAAGCGGATAGTGATCACATGGATCGTGCTCAATTCGCTGGGCTTTATTGTAGCGTACCTGCAGCCATTGATTGCCGGTGGAAGTTATAAGGGTTAATGCCGGAGGTCATGGAGGATTGGGGGATAGGGCTGAATGAAACCATTTAGCCTGTCAAGTTTGTGCGCACGTCCAAAGTTAAGGCGTGCGCGAAAGCATTCTGGTGATATGTCAAGAACTTTTTGAAAAAGATTTTGATATGTTTTTCAGAAAAAAGGGTAACTTTAACAGACCTTCGATATGTTTTACGCAAAACCGAATGTCAGTTCGATTCGATATTATATTTGGTGTCCAGCTTTTCGCC
>CAJTGI010000015.1:0-30193 GCA_910575435.1 Clostridiaceae bacterium
TTTCTCAAGTCCGTTGCGGCTGGACTGTCATTGGCACTTATAGTGACCAGTGTAAACATTCCAGTTAAAACGGCATCTGCTGCAAAGAAGTACCGCGTAGTTGAAAAGGCTGTAAAAAAAAAAAATATCGCGTCAATTACGGCCGGCAAGAAATTTACTTTGACCTTGAAAAAAGAATCAAATCTAAAAAAGATTAGAGATATCAAGAAAAAGTATGTGACCGTGCGCGTAAGCAAGAGCAAAGAAGGCCGGAAAGACCACCATTACCATCAAGGTGCGGTCTGGCACGTACAAGGGAACCTACAAATGCAAGGTAACAGTAAAAAAGAAGCCTGTCAAGAAGAAAGCGACAAAAAAGCCGCAGGCAACCAAGAAGCCCACAACGCCTACGAAGAAGCCGACAAATTCTTCCAAGCCAACGGAAAAGCCTATTCCCAAGAATAAATTGGCCATCTCCGTCATGGACGAGAACGGCAATCCCGTGGGTGGCGCATCCATCCAGATCCTTCTGGACGATGCGGCGGTCAATGAGAAGACCCTTGCGGAGGACCAGGCAGTCTATGAAGCAGACCTGCAAAAGGGACAGTACATGGTAAAGGTATCCAAGGCGGGATACGAAGCCATCAGCTATCAAGTGATAATCCCCGGCGTAGGTACAGAGACCATTCCGCTGACTGCCAAATTGAAGAAAGATGCCACTGCTCCCAAAATCATAGGCGGCAATATCGGGGACAAGGGAACATCCATCCTCATATCGGTAGATGAGCCGGTAGTTGCGGCAGCCAATGCCTCCGTCAATGTCACCAACGAAAAGGGAGAAGCAGTGAATATGGCGGCTCCCGCAGTCAGTGCTGACGGGCAGATTATCCAGCTGGCCTATGCCTCCGGGGAGAAACTGCCGGACGGCAATTATATCGCCACTGTCCTCTCCGGCTTCGCCGACATGGCGGGCAACGCTTTGACAGGCTCAGTAACTATCCCAAAGACCACTACATATAGCAAAATCGAAATTACCTCCACCGGCTTTGCACCTTCTGCAGGACAGAGCGTAGCATATAAAATCATTGACAATTACGAAGGGGAATACGATAGCGTGAGTGAATTAAACCTTCCCAATGCCAAGGATTTGAAGGTAAAGGTATCCGTGACGAACAAAGGCCTGGACGGTGAAAAGAACGTCCCCATCCTGATTGGTAGCACGGAAAATCTCTTCGACCTATCCAACCTGAAAAAAGGATGTAAGATCATGGTTAAGGCGGAGATTCCCGAATTAGCCCTCTCCTCCGATCCTGTGACCGTGGAGATTGGCGATCCAGCAGAGGCCGCATCCTTTGCAATGAACGGGCTTACCATCAAGCAAGAATCCGGCGTAGGCACCGACAACTACACCGTGGACTATGGCACGGAGGACAATCCCATCCGCTTGGGCAAGAATGCGACCAGAAAAGCCAAAATCCAACTGCTGATGCGTGACCAGTACGGAAATATCATGCAGAATGCAAAGGGGCAGGCCGTGACATTGGTATCCGGGGAGGATGCTAGCGTCATTGCCATCAAGGATGCCGCTTCCCAGAAAGAGAGCAATCTGGTACGAGCCATGGGCGCAGAGAACCAGTCCACCCTGTGGAACGAGATCGCCATCAAGGGCATCGGCAGTACGACCCTGACGGCCTATCTGGACAATGGGGAGACCACCCAGATGGAGGTCACGGTAAAGCCGCCCAAATTGCAGGGCATCACCACCAACGTGAGCGTATCCCCCAAGAAGTTAGAAGAAGTCAATGTTATGGCTTCCTACTTCACATTCAATTATGACGAAGATAAGAAGGGACAGTACAAGACGCCTGCAAGCGACCTAACGCTGTCATGCAAGGAAGCCACGGACGGTGCCACGGCAGAGGATATCATGGAAAACTCAGACGTTTTGGAAAATGACGATCACAGTTTCAAGGGGCTTAGAATCAAGGCTACGAAGGCGGCCGTATACACTATGACCCTGACCAGCAAGAATGAGAGCCAGTCCGTGGACTTCAAAGTATCCGTATCACAGGACGAAGAAATCACCGACATCCAGCTGGACAAGGCTTCTCTGGATATCAAGAAGGGTGGCAAGGCGAAGTCCGTCAAGTTAAACTTCATCAATAAATATGGGGAAATCATCAGCTCCAAGGCGCTGAAAGACGTGGAAACTTCCATCGGTTTCAATCTGTATGATATCAGCGGCGGAGACCTTACAGATAACCGAACTGACTATGTAGAAGTTGGCTATCAGAAAGAAGACGGCAATAAAGCCACCGCCAGCAATGATACGGTAACGGACCTGTCCCTAGCCTATCAATCTGGCCAGTCGGGCGTTTACGTGCTGGAAGTATACCTGACAGCAAATCATAACAGAAAAGCCGCCATCACGCTGAATGGCTCCGTAGCAACTGCCGCCAGCATCAGCATCAGCAAGAACATCACGAAAGATGATCTGCTGATTGCAAGAGATCAGAATGCGGTGCAATATATTCCGCTGACAATCCTGGATGAGGATGGGGAGGAAATGTCAGCCCAGGCAAACAGAACATTTACCCAGACATTGGCTGACACGGAAAATCCCGACACAGAGATCACTGACTTGAACGGCTTTGTGGAGATTGTCGCCGCCAAGAAGGACAATGATGAAAAAATCATCGAGGCCGCAAAAGAGAATGGCGCATACGGCAACGATACCTTTGACGCATTGAAGATCAATCCGTCAATCATCCAAAGCAATGCCGATGCCCTCACCTATGATATCACGGTATCCTACGGTTCTGGAAGAAATACTATCACTTCCAACACTGGATCCATCAAGGTCTGCGAGATCAGATGCCTGAACACCGCAAAGATTGACCCATCTAAGAAGTCATTCACCACGGGAACCAGCGCAACTGTCTACGCCACGGCCTATGACCAGTACGGAAGCAAGATGGATGCTGACACCTTTGATATCACCCTCACCGAAACGGGAGATAGCATGACAGATACAGAAGAATTTGCCACTTCCGATACTACATCTGCTCAGAATGAGGACTTGGCATGGCCAGTGACATTGGATAGCAAAAAGGTCGGCAAGGTGACAAAGACCTTTGCCGTGACACATAAAGCGGAGAGTAATGCCTTCGCAAATGGTGGCAATGGCACATCCAAGTCAGTTACAAAAACTATGGCAATGAATATTGAGGTAAAAGATCCTTCTGCTATCACAAAGGTCACTGTGAAGAATAAGAATCTAACACTGCGCCAGATAGACTTTGATGGAAATTGGAGCACCATTGACTTAGAACTGGTTGGCATTGACGAGGCTGGCAATGAAATGGTAATCAGCGCAGAGAATGTTGACTTTGATTATAAGAATATGCCTGCTTATATTGATTTCTTCAAAGAGGAAAATGAGCATGATATCGAAGTAAATGAAACTGTGAGCAATGCTACTGGCAACTCACAAACCACAGTACAAATCATGTGCGGTGAGAATGAATTGGGTAGCTTCCCGATTTTATTTGAAAAGGCTGCGCCTACTCCAGAGAAGGTTACTGAAGTATTTAATGAAGAGATACCATTATATGGAAAACCATTGGCAGTTAAGAATGATGGCAAGGCGGTGACGATATCCGATAAGCCATTTGAAGTAGTGACCAATTATGGAGATTCCGTTGGCATAACTGCTAGTGAAATGACTGACTTCAAGTCTGATAATAGCAAGGTGAAGGTGGAAGTAGATGAAAATAACGAGGTAACTGTGACAGTGGATCGGGATGCAGTCAAGGATAGCACGGCTACGATTTCTGCTTACTTTGTAAAAAATGGCGTGAGAGCGAGAACTACTTTCGTCGTGACAGTGGAGCAAAGAGGGGCAGAGGTTGTAGAGCCGAGTACAGAT
Organism: Clostridiaceae bacterium; assembly: GCA_910575435.1. Lineage (GTDB taxonomy): Bacteria > Bacillota > Clostridia > Lachnospirales > Lachnospiraceae > Butyribacter. The sequence continues at coordinate 3,908 of CAJTGI010000015.1, forward strand.
GCAGAAATAGTCGCAGCCGCCAAGAAGGCAATCGAAGACGCACTGGATTCATTCGAGGCATCGAACGACACTGACGAGGCGGCCATCACCTCCGCAGTCAGCAAGGCATTGTCCGATGCCAAGATTTCAGGCGTGACAACAAGCGTAAGCATAAGCAAGTCCGAAGCAACCACAACCGCTGCGGGCAGCATCACCGGCACCGTCACCATCACGAGCGACAATGACAGCACAGTGACGGACACCGTGACAATCAACATGGTTATCGAGCAGCTGAAAGAACAGACGGATGCAGAAATAGTCGCAGCCGCCAAGAAGGCAATCGGAGACGCACTGGATTCATTCGAGGCATCGAACGACACTGACGAGGCGGCCATCACCTCCGCAGTCAGCAAGGCATTGTCCGATGCCAAGATTTCGGGCGTAACAACAAGCGTAAGCATAAGCAAGTCCGAAGCAACCACAACCGCTGCGGGCAGCATCACCGGCACCGTCACCATCACGAGCGACAATGACAGCACAGTGACGGACACCGTGACAATCAGCATGGTTATCGAACAACTAACTGAATAGGCTTTCTCATAATACTTTTTAGTACATTGTCACATGCGGATTAGTTAATCCGATTCGCATGTGATAATTATAAAAAATAAGAAACGTTATATTAACATAAATTATTGACTCATCCAGTATTGGAATTTCCCATACTTACAGATTAGGAGGATTAATCATATGAAAAAAATAATGCAAAAACTATCAATGTTATTAGCGATAGTACTTGCAATTAATTGTATTACATTTGTAAATCCTGCAAATGTAAATGCTGCACCTAAAAAGGCGGTAAAAAAACTGACAATTTCTAAAAAAAATGTATCAGTCAATATAGGAAAGTCAGTAAAAATAAAATACAAAGTGGCTAAAATAGGGAATGCAAGCAAGAAAATTTCTGTGAAAGCGGCCAAGAAGAGTATTGCGAAAGTTTCTGTGAAAAAAGATACTATTACAATTTACGGAAAAAAGGCTGGAAAAACAAAGGTTACCATTACCACAAAAGGGAAAAATGCATGGGGAAATAGGATTAAAAAAAGAATAACGGTATCTGTAAAGAAAAAAAAGACACCCGTTAAGAAACAGAATACAAAAGCCCCAAACAGAATAACATCCCCTACTAAGTCACCAATTTCTTCAACTGGTGGATACACTAGAGGAGAATGGGTTGAAAAACTCGCCAAAAAATTGCATTTTGATTCAAGCAACGATTTTGATGAAGATTTATTTTATTTTGCAGATACCATGGGAAAAAAATATGGAATCAATGCAGAACTAGCACATTCTTACAATTTGCTTCCTGAATGCGACGCAGATGGATATGAAGATCCCCAACAAGATTTGCCATATTTTGAAGCAGACAAAATGATCACAAAGGAATACGCTGCCTATACAGTAGTCAAAGCTATAGGATTTATAGATGACAGTAACCTCAGTCTGGATTGCGATGATACTCGGGATTTGAAATATCCGTTGGTTGATGCCATTGCAGTATCACAAAAAATTACAGATTTAAAAAATAATAGATTTTATCCAAACAGCATCCTTAATAAAGCTGATGCTGATAAAATGCTATCCAAAATCGATGTTTTTCAGAAATCGACGGAGGTAGACACTTCACATAATGAAGAAAAAATAGAATACCTTGACAATGTAATTCAAGATGATAAGATTAATACCGAGGATTATACCATTCAAAATATTTCAAATAATGAATATAGAATTAAAATTGCGTCAAACAATACAACTTCCGCCCTAAAAGCAGATGATGTATTTGTTCTTCCAGTACAAGAGAAAAACAGCACGCAATCAGCCTTTAAAGTTGAAAGCGTGGAAAGGACAACTGGAGGAAAAATATATTTGAAATGCATCAAGCCAGAGATAGAAGAAGTTGTTACGAATCTATCTTTTTCAGGTGCAGGTAAAGTAGATAAAGATAATATCACAGCAGCATCTGGCGTGGAATATAAATATATCGAAAACGAAGATCTGATTAGTGATAAATCAGAAAAGAAAAAACTGCCTATTAATGTTAATGGGCAGACTTCTTTAGGAAAAATAGAATATACTATTGGTGAAAAGAAAATAACTGATAACTTAAAGGCAAGCGGTAAAGTAGCAGTATCCATTCCAGAAGTGAAGGTTAAATTAGATGCAGATGTAGGACTTCTTTCAGGAGTGGATTTTAAGGAATTTCTTTTTTCCATGAAGGAAAAAATTGAGATAAAGGGCGATTTAAAATATACCGCAGCCGAATCTGGTTATGAATTAACAAATAGTAACGGAGAAACAAAATTCGAGGCTGGCAACATTGAATTGGGACGTGTTCCAATTCAATTAGGTGCTACAGGTTTATCCGCAGATATTGTATTTTTCTTTGAATTAAATGCAAAAGGAAATATTTCTATTGGATACTCGATGGAGGCAACACAAGGCTTTCAATATATTAATGGTTCATCCAGAATCATCAAGGATTTTTCCCAATCCTTTGATACGCTAAAGATATCCGGAAGTTTTAAAGCAGGGCTTGGCTTAGAAATTGCATTAAACGCATTTAATTTGATGGATTTAGCCGGGGTACAACTGTCCTTTGGCTTAGGAGTAAGTGTGTCCTTTACGCCACATCTTGATCTCAATCCGCACTTATATTGCGGCGATGGCAAATTATACTTATATGGATCCTTGGCTCTTTCGGAAGAAACTGCATTAGGTAAGTTTCTATCCAAGGTGTGCAAAATAACTATAAGCAATGATTTTTGGGATGAAAAAACCAGTCCACTTATGCTTAAAATTCATTTTGAAAATATGAATAAGGTTGATAAATGCACCTATGCCGGAATAATTGAGGGAATCGTTAAGGATTCAAATGGAAACTCTATTATGGGTGCCAAAGTTCAAATTTTCAAAGGTGGAATATTATTAAATTCAATATATACAGACACCGAGGGGAAGTATCATGCTCAAGATCTTAGTGCCGGACAATACACCATAAAAGTATTTGTAACAGGATATAGTGCATATGAAACCATTGAAAATGTGCAAAGTGGACAGACCACATATGTTGAAACACTAATTATGTTGGACAGAAATGAAAATCAAGGAGAAGGGAAAGTCTCTGGAGATATCATTGATGCCGTATCAGGAAATCTGGTTGACGATGTAACCTATCACGTCAGAAAAAATTGGAATAACACGTCTGGAGATGTAATTGATACAGGAACGACATCTGCTCACTATACATTAAGACTGCATCCCGGAAACTATACTGTTCAATTCATGGCTTCTGACTATGCAGATTCCGAGATAAACATCGCTGTCACCTCAAATGAAGAGTTGAACAAAAATGTAACAATGTCACCCATACTTACAAAGAACGATGGTCTGATGCGAATAGTGCTTACTTGGGGAGAATATCCAAATGATTTGGACTCTCATTTAATTGGACCTACTTTAGAAGGAAATAATAATTTTCATGTTTATTTCTCGTCTGAGTCATATTATACATACGATTCAAAAGATGACTATATCAAAATAGCTGATTTAGACTTGGATGACACTACTAGTTATGGACCAGAAACAATTACTATCCATAAGTCAAATACCGCTGGAAAATATAGTTATTTTGTTCATGACTATAGTAATAAAAGTACAGATAATAGCAATGAATTATCATTATCAAACGCCCAAGTTAGAGTATATCAGGGAACAACACTTATTCAAAGATTTAATGTACCTGCAAATCAAGAAGGAACTTTGTGGCATGTATTTGACTATGATGCAGCAACAAATAAAATTATCCCAATTAATATCATGTCATACGAAACCGATGAAGATGATATTGGAAAGTGACATATTTCGAAACTGATTATACCAACACGGTCACACATGATTCGCCAGACAATTTTATCTGACTGGCGAATCATTTTTCCAAAAAATGCATTTTATTTGCTTAAATGATTAAAATACTTGTCCTAAACTGGAGGAGAACATGAAAACCAAACAATACATCACAAAACTAACCTTGGCTCTTATTCTGGGAATCATGGCCTTTTCCCTGCCGAGGGGAGAATTGTTCCGCCTTTGCATGCAAAGTCTCCCATCTCGGCGATTACGGCCTCAGAAAGGGCATTGCCATTACCCTGAATAAGGGCGTTGATTATGATGTGCGCTACGAAGACAACGTGAAATACGGCGTGGGCAGAATCATCATATCCGGCAGGGGCAACTATATGGGTTACCATATATTGAAATTTGGCATCTTGCCGGAAAAGCCTTCCGGCGTAAAGGTGAAAAGCCCCTTCTACATTGAAAATACCATCACATGGAAGAAGGCAAAAGGAGCAGATGGATATTATATCTATCGAAAGGCGGCGGGGGAAAAAGACTATACATTCATAGCCAATGTGACGGATGCCAATTTCCAAGTATTTCACGACAAAAGCAAAAGCCTGAAAAAGAATAAGAAATACCAGTACAAAGTCACGTCCTATGTGGCTGATCCGTATTTTGACGAGGAAATCGAAGGCTCGGTATATTCCAAGCCCGAAAAAGGGAACGAATGGAGCGATTTTTATTTTCATTCTCCTTACAAGAATGATGCCAGCTGCTATAGCAATTTCGATAATGACTACTACCGCTGGTACAATTATTCTGCCATCAAAGGAAGGTACGTCAGCGCATTTGAATCCGCCCGCTACGCAACCGCTTCCGGCAAGGTGACAGCCAAAAAGTCCCGCCAGCGGCATGCCATCTATACCGGGAATGCAACCATTGATTATATGGCATATCTGACCAATAAAAAGATTGTCAGAAAAGGCATGAACGACAGCCGCCGGATTCAGGCAATTTACAACTGGATGGTCAAAAATTGCACCTTTACCAAGGATATTCAAAGTTCTGGCAAGCGAAAGAAAATGAAATGCTATATCAAATATGCCAGTTCGTCCGTGAAGAAAAGGGCGCAAGCCTATGAGAAAAAAATCATGCAACAGATTTATCAGGGAAAAGCCTTGTGCATCGGCGATAGCTGGCGGTGCTGTAAACAGGCGCAAATGGCACTCGCTTACAGGAAAGGGAGCTGCTCCTTTCTCACGCCCATGTTCAACATCCTCTGCGGACAGGCTGGGGTGGAGACCTACATCGTTTCCGGGGAGTACATCAACCGGGACAAGAGCCGAGCCTACCACAACTGGTCATTCGCCAAACTGGGCAAGAAATATTACTGGTTTGACGTAGCAGTGGCTTGTATCAATAAAAATGCGGCCTCGTCCTGGTACAAGAAAGGCACGAAATATTGGAAAACCTGCCACAGCTGGAGCAAGGGAGACACCAAGGGGTATCGGGAGGCAACTTTCCAAAAATAGCAGATCATCAATGCATAAGGAGGAGCGTATGAAGAAAAATTATCACATCAAGCCCCATAAAGCGGCGGCATATTTACTGACAGTGGCACTGCTTTCCGGCAGTTTCCTTGGCATGCCAGCACCCAAGGCATCCGCTGCCGCCCCAGTAAAGTTGGCAAAAAAATCCGCCAAACTCACCATCAAGAAGACGGATAAGAAAACCTCCTACGGCATGTCGGAGATCTACGTCCAGTATCTGAAAGGCACTTTGATCAAAACGATCAAGTACAAATCTAGCAATAAGAAAGTGGCCAAAGTATCCTCCGTCGGAACAGTGACTGCGAAGAAGCCTGGAAGTGCGAAGATTACCGTGACCGTGCGCTATCGCAAGGCAAGGAGAAATCGCACGAAGAAACTGACCTATAAGGTAAAGGTGGTGATGAAGGATATTCGGAAGAAGGCAAAGAAGACGGCAAAGCCGAAGGCGACAGCAAGGCCGAAGACAACACCGACAGCAAAGCCTAAAGCAACAGCGAAGCCCAAGGCAACACCGACAGCGAAGCCAACGACACAGCCAAATACCACGGCAACGCCCTTCCCCATCATTTCAACATCACCGCTAAACCCGGGAGAAAATGATGCGCCGGGATTGTACAATAACCAGACAGGAAAACTGGAAAAGACTTGGGATGAATTGATTCAAAAGAATTTTATCCAAATAGAAAATGGTGTACTACATGTCAAGGAGGGCGAATATTCGGGGGAAGAAGAGGAATCGGATAATTCAAAAATGTTTTCCGGATGCCTAGTCATTGCAAATGGGGTAAAGAAAATTGATTCCAATGCATTTTTTGACTGCAAGCGGCTTACGGAAGTTTCCATCCCCAAAAGCGTGACAGACATTGGAGAAGGCGCTTTCCTGAGTTGCATAAACTTAAATACCATACATATCCCCACTAGCACATCGGAATTTGGGTATGCAGCCTTTCTCGATACACCTTGGCTGGAAAAGCAAATGAAGGAAAATGACTTCGTAATTGTAAACGGCATTTTAATTAGTTATGGCAAGAAAAATGCGGGGGATATCACGATTCCAAGTAATGTAACAAGCATCGGATATTCTGCATTCATAGATTGCAACAATCTGACAGGTGTCACGATTCCCGACAGCGTAACCACGGTTAAAGAGGCGGCTTTTTATGCATGCAAGAACTTGACAAAGATCAGCATTCCCAACAGCATCAAAACTATTGAGGATAGCACGTTTCTTGGCTGTGAGAATCTAGCTAGCATACGCATTCCTGAGAGTGTCACCAGCATCGGCAGTTCCGTATTCACATACTGCAGCCGTCTGGCAAGCATCCAGATTCCGAGCCGCGTTGCGGAGATTGGCTGGTATGCATTTCGGGAATGCTCCAGCCTAACAACTATAGGTATACCACGCAGCGTGAAATGCATCGGCTATGAAGCATTTGTAGACACCCCCTGGCTTTCTGCTCAAATAAAAGAAAATGACTTCGTCATAGTAAATGATATTTTATTAAAATGCGGAAAAAAGAATGCAGGAAACATTATGTTGCCCGCTGGCATTACAAGCATTGGTGATGGGGCATTCGAGCATTGCGACCAGTTGACGGGCGTTACCATTCCCGACTCTGTTACAAAAATCGGAAACAGTGCATTCGCATACTGTGATAATCTAAAGGAAATTAACGTTCCCGCTACCGTCACAGAGATTCAAACGGAGGCATTTGCGAGTATTCCCCAAATCATCTACGATGGAAACGCCGAAGGCGCCCCATGGGGGGCTGATGCAATCAAGCGAAGCGGCATGGCCGAGCCTGGCCTTTATGATGCATCCGGCGGAAGATTGAAAATGAGCTGGGAAGATTTGCTGAAAAATGGATATATCAAAGTTGAGAATGGCACACTGACAGCGAAGGGATACTTTACCGTGAACGGAGACAGCGAAGATGAGGGAGAAGAGATGGAGAACGATGAAATATCTGAAATCCTATCCGGTCATCTCATCATCCCAGATAGCGTGAAGAAGATTGGCAAAAAGGCATTCCTCTGTTGCAGCCATCTCACCGAGATTTCACTTCCAGACAGCGTAACCGCCATCGAAAAATATGCTTTTAAAGAATGTGACGCCCTGGAAAATATCAACATACCGGATAGCGTGACCACTATCGGGCAAGAAGCTTTCAGATCATGCCGTTCACTAAGAAGCATCAGCATTCCTAACAGCGTGACGCGCATTGATGACTGGGCGTTTTACCAGTGCAAAAATCTGACAGAAGTATCTATTGGAAATAGCATGTGTAGCATTGATTCCAACATACTGAATGAAACAGCATGGTCGTCAAAGCAGTACAAGGAAAATGAATATGTCATTATCAATGGCATATTGCTATACGGCGACACAAAAAATACTGGCAATATACGTATTCCAACAGGTGTCGCTAATATCGCTGATGGCGCTCTTGCTGAAAGATATTTGAAAAGCGTCGTAATTCCAGACACTGTAAAAATGATTGGCGCATATGCCTTTTCTTCTGGCGAGACGGATCACGATCTGGATAGCATCCAAATCCCGAGTAGTGTTACCAGCATTGGACAGGGCGCATTTAGCGGCTTTAACAAAGTGATCTATGGCGGCACTGCTGCAGGGGCTCCGTGGGGTGCAAAAGAAATCAAAAGAAACTAATTAACATTGCAGGCAGAAAGCGAGGAGTGAACAGATCAATATGAAAACCAGACAGCATTTACTGATGATCCCCCTTATTTGCATGTTTGCCACATTTTTTCTAGCAGGGCAAAAATGCGAAGCATTGGAATCCACCTCTGCACCTGATACAAAATGGGAACTAGATGATATTGATAATGGCGAAGAGGCTACCCCCAGACCCACAGCTAACGCATCAGACAAAAAGCCGCAGAAAAAGCCAGCGAAAGCAGATGCGACAAAAAAGCCATTGCGTACCAAGTATCATTTCGTGATGCGCCGGAATACGAAAGAAACAATTTCCCTGGATAGCACTGTGCTAAAGAGTCCCATCAAATGGTCCGTCAGCAATCGGAAAATAGTACGCATTATATCCAAAAGCAATAAGAAATGCAAGGTGCGGCTGCTCAAAAACGGTAAAGCCACAATCAAGGCAAAAGCCAAGAATGCGACATTGCAACTCAAGATTACCGTAAAGTCAGGGACGGCATTTACCAAGGCATGGTGCAAGCAATGGGTCAAAGACTATATCACAAAAGATATGAGCAGCAAGGACAAGTTAATTGCAGCATCTTCCTTTATCACGGCTTCCGGCATATTTCGCTATGGCAGCACTTCAAAGCCCGAAGATGTCATTTCAAAGAAAATGGGGACTTGCGTATCGGGAGGAAAACTTCTGGTCGAGATGTGCAAGGCAATGGGATTTAAGGCAAAACTTCGATTCGCCGCCAAGGACAAGATGTCAAGATACCCTGCTTTCATAAGGTTTGCCAGCCAGCACCACAATGTGGAAGTCAAAATAAAGGGTAAAAAATATTATATAGACGGCACCCCGGGATTGGGAGTCGTTTACCTCTGTACAAGCAAGAAAACAGTATATTCCCGGAATATGCTGGATGCCATCCCTTGGTAGCATCAAGACCGAACTTTATCGCAAAAAAGAAGGAACGGAGGCTCGTAGCATGAGTACAAAAATAATCATGCGAAACCGCATGTTAAAAGGAGCAATATGCCTTGCTGCGGCAGTTATAGCAATTATTTTTCACGATCCGCAAACTGCCCATGCCAAGACGATCAAGATCACTGCCGAGAGCGGAAAAGGGCGAGATATCCAGAATGCCTTGAACGCATCAAGACAGGATTCCAAAAACCTCTACATTGTCAAGGTACCCGAAGGAACGCACAGGCTGGACAGGGAACTTTACATCCCCAGCAATACCACGCTGGATCTGCGGGCGGTTACAGAGGCGGGAAAAATATCAAGATACTGGGCGGTATCTTGGATGCGGGAACCAGGCGGAATGCCGGCAACCTCTGTACCTTCTCCCACGTGCAGAACGTGACATTTGACGGCACGGTGTTCAAGTATCTGCCCAAGAAAAAAATTGCAGCAAACAATCGCAATACGCACATGATCGAATTTGCAGCGGCAAAAGATGTGACCATCAAGAAATGCAAGTTCTACAACAACAAAAACTGCCGCCCAAACAACGAGGCGATCCAGATAGAATCCATCCGAAACGAGAGGAAACTGCTTGAAACATCTCCAGACGATTTCGGAAAGCGTGATGGCACGCAGTGCAAGAATGTCACCATCAAAGACTGCTATTTCAGGGGATTCAACTACGGCTGCGGCAGCAACCACCTGAGCAAGAAAGACCATTTCAGCAACATGAAATTTATCAGGAATACCTTTGTGGGGGCTAAAAAATATGCCATTTGCATATTTGGCTACAGAAACGTCCTCATATCGGGAAATAAACTGTTAAAAAGCGGGCGCTTGTATCTAAATCAGGGTTCCAAAGGAGTTAAGGCAAAATAGCAACTAAAGGAGGACTTCATATGAAAAATAGAAAAAAATCTCTGGCACTACTACTTAGCGCCACACTGCTACTCAGCCCATTCTGGAATGGGCCGGGCAGCGCAAAGCCTGCCCGGGGCGCAGGGTACGGAGCGTCCGGCCCCGGCGCAACCGCAGGCAATAGGAAATCAGAACCAGACGGAGAGGGAAACGAAGTCACCTCCGTATCTTTAGGGGCTTATCACAGTGTGGCAGTCACCAAGAGCGGTGACCTGTTCTGCTGGGGGCATAATGCATATGGTCAAGTGGGCAATGGCTCAACAGAAGACCAGACAACCCCTGTCAAGGTGCTGGAAAACGTCTCCTCCGTATCTTTAGGGGGATATCACAGTGCGGCAGTCACCAAGAGTGGCGACCTGTTCTGCTGGGGGTATAATGTGGATGGTCAGGTGGGCAATGGCTCAACAGAAGACCAGACAACTCCTGTCAAGGTGCTGGAAAACGTCTCATCCGTATCTTTAAGGGGTAGTTGCCTTGCGGCAGTCACCAAGAGTGGTGACCTGTTCTGCTGGGGGAATAATTATTATGGTCAGGTGGGCAATGGCTCAACAGAAGACCAGACAGCTCCTGTCAAGGTGCTGGAAAACGTCTCCTCTGCATCTTTTTTAATGGGTGATTACAGTGCAGCAGTCACCAAGAGCAGCGACCTGTTCTGCTGGGGGAGAAATTATTATGGTCAGGTGGGCAATGGCTCAACAGAAGACCAGACAACCCCTGTCAAGGTGCTGGAAAACGTCTCATCCGTATCTTTGGGATCTAATCACAGTGCGGCAGTCACCAAGAGCGGTGACCTGTTCTGCTGGGGGCATAATTATTATGGTCAGGTGGGCAATGGCTCAACAGAAGACCAGACAACCCCTGTCAAGGTGCTGGAAAACGTCTCATCCGTATCTTTAGGGGATTCTCACAGTGCGGCAATCACCAAAAGCGGCGACCTGTTCTGCTGGGGGACTAATTATAGAGGTGGGGTGGGCAATGGTTCAACAGAAGGCAAGATAACAACCCCTGTCAAGGTGCTGGAAAACGTCTCATCCGTATCTTTAGGGGGTGGATGCGGTGCGGCAGTCACCAAGAGCGGTGACCTGTTCTGCTGGGGGAGAAATTATTATGGTCAGGTGGGCAATGGCTCAACAGAAGCCCAAGCAACCCCTGTCAAGGTGCTGGAAAACGTCTCATCCGTATCTTTGGGATATAATCACAGTGCGGCAGTCACCAAGAGCGGTGACCTGTTCTGCTGGGGGGAGAATAAGTTTGGCGAGGTGGGCAATGGCTCAACAGAAGCCCAGACAACCCCCATCAAGGTACTTGGGAATACACATACTACCCATATCTACGGAATAGATTGGATCTCAGATGCAACTGCCCACTGGAAGAAATGCACAGTCTGTGACAATCGGACGGAGGAAGCTGCCCACACAGAGGACGCTGGAACGGTGACGAAAGAGCCGACCGAGACAGAAACAGGTTTAAAAACATATAAATGCAGTACCTGTGGATATGTGATAATGACGGAGGAGATACAGAAATTACCGCCAAGTCATACGCATCATTATGGTTCGGACTGGAAGACAGATACGGCAAGCCATTGGCATGAATGCGATTGCGGAGAAAAAGCAGATATGGCAGAGCACACAGAGGACAGCGGAACCGTGACAAAAGAACCGACCGAGACAGAAACAGGCTTAAAGACATATAAATGCAGTACCTGTGGATATGTGATCAGGACGGAGGAAATACAGAAATTACCGCCAAGTCATACGCATCATTATGGTTCAGACTGGCAGACAAATACGGCAAGCCATTGGCATGAATGCGATTGTGGAGAAAAAGCAGATATGGCAGGGCATACCGAGGACAGCGGAACTGTGACGAAAGAGCCGACCAAGACAGAAATCGGTAAAAGAACTTACAGGTGCAGCGTGTGCGGATATGTGACGAGAACGGAAAATATAGACAAGTTAGAAGATGCAAAAAAGCCAGATAAGAAACCGGATACTGAAACGCCACACGATAAATTACCACCGATTTCCAAAGAAGAGAGAGAAGAGAATAGTATCCAGATGAACAAAAAAACCTCTTTTAGTTGGACTGGCAACTCACTGACCATAACGTGGAACAAGTTAAAGAACGCATCAGGGTATGATATTTATGCGGCAATCTGTGGCAATGACTTTGGTGATGTCACGTTGTCTGTGAAAGGAGGTAGCAAGACCCATACAAAAATCAAGAAAGTGAATGGAAAAAACATTAGCAAGACAACGACTTATAAGGTAAAAATATATGCATATCGTTTAGTCGATGGAAAGAAACAATATATTGGCGCATCCAATGCCATGCATGTTGCCGGAAGCAAAAATAAGAAAATAACCAATGCCAAGAAGATTAATCTTGCAAAGTCTTCTTATGTCATCAGAAAAGGGAATACCCAAGCAATAAAAGCAAGCATTGTAAAAGATGACAAAAAGAAAAAATTGCTTTCCAAAAGACATGGACCAAAGCTAATGTACACATCCTCAGATGCAAAAATAGCAACTGTGACAAAATCCGGGAAAATCAAGGCAAAGATAAAGGGAAAGTGTACTATTTATGTACAAGCACTGAACGGCATAAGCAGGAAGGTAAAGGTAACAGTGAAATAAGCAAGATCCTTCCCGCTGGCATAGAGAAGTCCCCAATCCGACCTGGTAGCGGGAAGGATACAACCTGTTCATCGCAAGGTGGAATCTGAATTATCTCAGTTCCTGTATAATGATACATACAAAAAACATGTTTATCGCATAAGGAGGAGATTATGGAAAAAAATCATCACATCATGCCCCGCAAGACGGCGGCATATTTACTGACAGCATCACTGCTTTTCGGCAGTTTCCTTGGCGTGCCAACTTCCAAGGCATCCGCTGCAGCCCCGGTGAAGTTGGCAAAGAAATCCGCCACCCTCACCATCAAGAAGACGGACAAGAAAACCATCTACGGCAAAGCGGAAATCAACGTCCAGTACCTTGATAGCGTGCTGATTAAAACCATCAAGTACAAATCCAGTAATAAGAAAGTCGCCAAAGTGTCCTCCACCGGGACGGTAACGGCGAAGAAAAAGGGGAGTGCGAAGATTACCATCACCGTGCGCTATCGCAAGGCAAGGAAGAACCGCACAAAGAAGTTGACCTATAAAGTAAAGGTGATGATGAAGGATGTCAGAAAGAAGGCAAAGAAGACGCCAAAGCCCAAGGAGCCAGCGAAACCTAAAGCAACACCTACAGCAAAGTCAACCACACAGCCTACAAAGGCACCGTTGCCTACGAATAATTTGCAGAACACCCACGGCAAAAATGCAGGCGATGTGGCAGCGTTAAATAAGATCATTGCAGAACAAGAGCGTGCAAACGACCAAATGAAAGATTTGAATTCTGATAACTACACATGGGACAATCATGGCTTTCTAATAGAAATCAATTGGATGCGCTGGGATACTCTTAGCGGAAGTGTTTCTTTTTCAAAATTAAAACATCTGAAAAAACTAAATTGCTCTAACGGAAGCATATCGGCTCTGGATGTTAGCGAGAATACAGCCCTAACAACATTGTACTGCTATAAAAACAAACTAACTTTTCTGGATGTCAGCAAAAACACAGTTTTGACAGAACTGCACTGCGACGATAACCAACTGACTTCCCTGCATGTCAGCAAAAACACGGCTCTGACGCACTTGAACTGCAAAAACAACCAACTGACTTCCTTGGATGTCAGCAAAAACACGACTCTAGGAGCTTTGTGGTGCAGTGGCAACCAACTGACTTCGCTGGATGTCAACAAAAACACGGTTTTGAAGTTCTTAAGCTGCTCTAGTAACCAACTGGCTTCACTGGATATCAGTAAAAACACAGCTTTGACAGAGTTGCACTGCGACGATAACCAACTGACTTCCCTGCATGTCAGCAAAAACACGGCTCTGACGCACTTGCACTGCTACGATAACCAACTGACTTCACTGGATATCAGTAAAAACACAGCTTTGACAGAGTTGCACTGCGACGATAACCAACTGACTTCCCTGCATGTCAGCAAAAACACGGCTCTGACGCACTTGAACTGCAAAAACAACCAACTGACTTCCTTGGATGCCAACCACAACACGGCTCTAGAAGATTTGTACTGCTCTGGTAACCGACTGACTTCTCTGGATGTCAACAAAAGCACGAACCTGGCAACATTGCGTTGCGATTATAATCAATTGACTTCGCTGGACGTCAGCAAAAACACGAAGCTAACAGACTTGGACTGCTCTGGTAACCAACTGACTTCTCTGGATGTCAGCAACAGCACGACTTTGACAGAACTGTACTGCCACGATAACCAACTGACTTCCTTGGATATCGGCAAAAACACGGCTCTGGAATATTTGAACTGCACTTATAACCGACTGACTTCCTTAGATGTCAATAATAACACAGTCCTGACAAACTTAGACTGCAGCAACAACCAGTTGACTTCCCTTGATCTTAGCAACAACACATCCTTAGAAAGATTACAATGCGATGACACCGTCATCGTCACTGGCTACAACAAAAAATAACCATAAAAGAAAGCGAGGTTTATACATGAAACACACGAAACAAACTCTGGCACTGCTCCTCAGTGCTTCCATGCTCCTTAGCCCATTCCAGAATGGGCTGGGGAAACCGCAGAAAACCCAAGCTGTTGATTCAAGTATTAGCAATCCCGGAGTAGAAAATGATATTGCCACTTGGGACACGGTGTATTTTGGTCATTTCTGGCAAAACGATACAAACGGAGATGGCACAATCGACCAAACGGATCAAAAAGATCCTATTCGCTGGCGGGTATTGTCGGTGGAGGGAAATGACGCATTTTTGTTGGCAGACCAATGTTTGGATTGCCAGGCATACAACTATACCATGACAGAAGCCACGTGGGACAATAGCACCCTTCGCAGCTGGCTGAATGGGTATGGAAGCGAAAGCAATGCATCAGGTATTGATTATAGGCAGAATAATTTTATCAATGCCGCTTTCACGCAGGCAGAGCAAACTGCAATCAAACAGACCGCTGTAATAAATCAAGATTCGGAAATCATACACAATGGAAAAGATACCTCAGATAAGATTTATCTCCTTTCCCGTACCGAAGTTTCCAACCCCTCCTATGGCTTTATCGAATCGGCCAATGGAGAATCTAACACTCGCATTGCGGCCGTACCATCCTATATTGATGAGAAATACAGGGATCTCTTTAAAAAGTATGACAAAGAAGAGGCTTATTCATGGCGGTTGCGTACTCGTGGATTTTTTTATCCACTTGCCGTGGACGATACAGGCTACATTGATCAACGGGGCAAAAAAGATGAACTAACACCATTTGGCGTGCGTCCAGTACTTCACTTGGATCTTGACCATACAGAAGTATATTCCTCCGGGGAAACCATTTCTTCTGATGGAACGCAAGGTAAGCCAATACCTATCGCCATTCCAAGTTCTTCTCCCACGACACCAACAGATACTCCGTCCGCATCGCCGAACACCGCTTCTTCTACATCACCGAGTATTGCCCCTGATGTATCACCAAGCGGGATTCCCACGGCATCGCTCAGCCCACTGCCCACGGCACCAGCGACCATCGTCCCCACGGCATCGTCAGATGCAACACCCACATCCACGCCCGATGTCCCATCAGACGATGAGCAGGAGGATGAATCAGATGATGACGCAGAAAATGACTCGAATGACGAACCCACCCCCAAGCCTTCTCCCAAGGCAGTTACCCGCTTCCAGGACAAGAAGTCCAATGGGGAATACAGGATACTGACCCGCACCATGAGCGGCGGCACCGTGACCCTGCAAAGGCCCTTGAAGGACAGCACCAAGGCAACCATCCCCGCCACGGTGAAGCACGACAAGAAGACATACAAAGTGACCAACATATCCACCAAGGCATTTTACGGAAAGAAGAAATTAAAAACCGTCACAGTTGGCAAGAACGTCAAGACCATCGGCAGCCAGGCGTTTTACGAATGCAAGAAACTTTCTTCCGTTGACATGGACAGCAATATGACTACGATCGGGAGCAAGGCATTCTATAACTGCACTGTCCTAAAAGAAATTACCCTGCCGACAAAGGTGAAGAAAATCGGTTCCTTCGCCTTCTACAACTGCCGCAGGATGAATGAACTCAGCATCGAGACAAAGAAACTGAATTCAAGAAATGTGGGAAGCGATGCATTTTACAGGACAGGCGGCATCAATTACAAGAAACTGATTACGGACGTGCCCGCAAGCAAACTTTCCGCCTACACTAAACTGCTGCGGAAAAAGGGCATGTCCACGAAGTCTGTCATCATGCCCGCCGGCGGCAACGTGGACGCATACAGGCCAGCCCCCGACCCAGTGGAACTGTCAAAGGATTTTCTGAATCTGACGGTGAAGAAATCAGACAGCGGAACCAAGTATGGGACAGCCACCGTGAAATTAAAGCGGTCAAAGGGCGTTCAGATCATGACAGCCACCTGCAACATGAAGAAGCATGGCATCGTGACGGCCTCCATCAATGGAACAAAGAATCTGTCCATCAAGGTGAAGGCAAAGAAAAAAGGCGAGACAAAGGTCATTCTGTCCCTCCGCTACCAGATTGGACGAAAGACCAAAACAAAGAAACTCACATTGGGCGTAAAAGTAGCATTAAAGGATACCAGAAAGAAAAGCAATAAAAAGCCCGCTCCAGTGACCACGGCAAAGCCATCGCCAAAACCCTCTGCCACGGCTACACCAGCCCCGGTAATTACCGTATCGCCCACGCCTACAGCACCTTCTCAGGGAACTGTGGCGAAAGATGAAAGCGAAGTGGCAGCATTGTATAAAATCATCGGGGAACAGAGAGAACTTGCCGCATCTAATGGCATCCGCCTGGATGGGATAGAGGATTTTGATTCCGACTGCTACGCATGGAACGAGCAGGGACATTTGACAAAAATTGACTGGGGCAAATATGCGCTTAGCGGCGAGATTTCCTTTACAGACTTTAAAAAATTAGATGAAATCAAATGCGGCACAGGTACGATTTCCTCTGTGGATGTCACTGGGAATCCATCGCTGACCACATTGACATGCGCCAGCAATGCCCTGACCAAATTAGATGTCAGCAAGAATGCGTTCCTGACAGTTCTAGACTGCCATGACAATCAGATTGCCGGGCTGAACCTTAGCCAGAATACCGCCCTGACATCCCTAGATTGCCGCAATAATAAAATCACTATGTTAAACCTTAGCAACAATAACAAATTGAGGGATCTTGCCCATGATAATAACGTGCTTGTATTAGGTTACTCCAATGGTACCGCACAGCCAACGGTGCCAACAAGCACGCCTAGCGCAACACCCTCTGTTTCATCCTCAAAATCGCCGTCACTTTCAGATGAAACTGCTGGATTATATGACAGCGAGACTGGAAAACTGACCCGCAGATGGGATGACTTATTGGATTGCGGAGACCTTGAGTTAAGCAAAGATTACAAAACTGTTTATTGTAAAAATGATACAATATCCGGAGTTTTGAAATTAAGCAATACGATTTCATTCGTAGGCGACCAAGCATTTTATAGATGCAAGAGCCTGACAGGAATCGAAATTCCAGATGGAGTTACAAGCATCGGCAATTATGCATTCGATAGGTGCAGTGGACTGACGGAAGTCAAGTTTCCAACAACCATGAAAAGCATCGGCACAGGCGCATTTTTCGGATGCACTAACTTAACCAAACTGTCCATCCCGAAGGGCATCACGGATATTGGATACAATACATTTTCTTCTTGTAAGAAAATAGCGAAATTAACTCTTCCAAACACCGTGAAAACAATCGGAGAAAACGCATTCTCTGGTTGCAAGAAACTGACTAGCCTGACCATTCCGAATAACGTTACGGATATAGATACGAGCGCATTTGGAGATTGCATTTCGTTGACCAGTTTGCTTATTCCCAAAAACGTAAATCATATCGGAGAAGGAGCGTTTAGGGGATGCAGCGGTCTGATAAGCATCAAAGTAAACGCTCAGAACACAGCATATGACAGCAGAAACGACTGTAATGCCGTCATAGAAACCAAATCAAATACATTGATCGCAGGATGTAAGAATACTGTGATTCCAAATGATGTAACCGGTATTGGCTCTTTTGCTTTCGAGGATTGCAGCGGCTTGACTGACATAACAATTCCAGATAACGTAACCAGTATCGGAGAATTAGCATTTAGCAGATGTAGCAATTTGAGTACCCTGACCATCCCAGATGGCGTGACTAGCATCGATCAATATGCATTTAACGAAATGAAATTGATTATATACGCTGGGAATGCAACAGGTTCGCCGTGGGGTGCGGAACATGTACAGGCATATCCTATTACGCAAGATAAAGACGAGGCTGCTGCGTTGAAGAAAATCATTGCAGAGAAAAAGACCTCAGGAGGGCAGGGTGAAATCAGTGAAGATCTGAATGACATAGATCAATATGAATGGGATCAGGAAGGACATTTGCTTTATATTAATTGGGAACAGTGTGGTATACAAGGCGAAATTTCATTTTCCACCTTTCCATTCTTGGAACGCCTATATTTGTATCAAAACGGAATAACCAAGTTGGATGTAACAGGATGCACTGCCCTGAAAGAGTTGGAGTGTTCTTGGAATGCATTGTCCTCCCTGGATGTAAGCAAGAATATATTCTTGGAAAAACTAACTTGCCTTGGCGGTTTTTACAACCGTTTTGATACCGTAGATGTAAGCAAGAATACGGCCTTGAAAGAACTAGAACTTAGTAACTGCGAGTTGTCTTCTCTCGATGTAAGCAAGAACACGGTTTTGACGGTATTGAGTTGCGGTGGAAGTCAAATAAAGAGTTTGGATGTGAGTAAAAATACTTTTCTCAAATCCTTATTTTGCAATAATAGTTTTCTATCCGCTCTCGATATCAGCCACAATGCACAACTAGAAACTTTATGGTGCTATGATAACGATTTGTCAATTCTTAATATTGGCAGTAATCCCAACCTAACCAATTTGAATTGTGCTGGAAATTTGCTGACAGCATTAGATATAAGTAAAAATATAAATTTGACAAGTTTAACATGTTCCGGAAATCAATTATCGAAGTTAGATACTGCTAAAAATATTGAATTAGAAGAATTGTCCTGCTCGGGCAACCAGCTTACAAGCCTTGATTTGGGCAACAACAAGGAATTAGGATTTCTTGTTTGTTTTGACAACAAATTGAGTACCTTAAACATGGAAAATCAAAGTGGCGGCCTATTTATGTTCCAATGTGATTCAGGAGTTAATGTGAGCAATTATGATAAGGATGACATTGAGAGAATGCCCCAAAAAGATGCTGGAACGATTCAGGCACTAAAAAAGATGGTGGAAGAGAAAAAGGCATTGGGCGCACATACAAGCAGAGATCTAAACGATCTTGATCAATATAATTGGAACGAGGAAGGGAATTTGATTGGCATATATTGGGGTAACTCCATGCTTCAAGGCAAGTTATCCTTTTCAGAATTTCCGTATCTAAGCGACCTGGATATTCCATTCAATCAAATAACGGAATTAGATATAAGCCAAAACACAGAATTACAAAGCTTAAATTGTACAGAGAATTTATTGACCACTTTGGATGTGAGCAAGAATACAAAATTAGATAATTTGTATTGTGATGATTCCGTTCAAGTGACAGGTCGCAATAATCAATAACCATTATGATACAACATGTCTGTACATGATGATTTTATGGCAGCTATGCCAGCCACAGCGGCATGGCTATCCAAGGGAGAATGACACCAAACCTTCCCCGGAGGGCAACGACAGCAAGCCGTCCACTCCTTCTCCATCTACGTCTCCGGATAATAGCGGAGGTACTTCGGCCAAGCCAGACCCAAAGCCCGGCAACGCACTTCCTCCCATTTCCAGAGAAGAACAGGAAAAAAATGAATGGCAACTTAATAAAAAAATCCAATCCGGTTGGAAAGGAAACTCCCTGTCCGTACATTGGAGCAAGATTCCCAAAGCCTCCGGCTACGACCTCTACGCAGCAGCCTGCTCCACCGATTACGATCAGATTGCGGTATCTGCGAAGGGACAGAACAAAACTGCTGCAAAGATAACCAAAATAGCCGGAAAGCGCATCAGCAAAAAGGCAACCTACAAAGTGATTGTGCGCGCCTACCGCCTGGTGGATGGCAAAAAGCAGTATATCGGAACTTCTGCAGATATGCACATAGCAGGGATCAAAAACAAGCAGTATACCAACGCCAAATCCATCAAATTGCTAAGGAAAAAGATTACTCTAAAGAAAAAAGTGAAAATAGCAGCGCGCATTGTAAAGCAATACCGCAGGAAAAAATTGCTTTCCAAAACCCATGGCCCGAGGCTCCGTTATACATCCTCAAACAATTCTTTGGCAACTGTAAACAAAGTCGGTGTACTGCACGCAAAGAAAAAGGGAACCTGTATCATCTGCGTGCGGGCTTTGAATGGTATCAGCAAGCAGATTAAAGTGACTGTAAAATAATAGATACGCCAGTCAATGATAACCTACTAAGCATAAGAAAATATCGGAGCGAAAGTAAGAGTTAACGCTACACTGACCAACACATCATGTCTCATTTGAAATACAAAGAGCAGGGCCAAATAACGCCCTGCTCTTATCTTGCATAATTAATAAATAAATCACACTAAATAATGAAACCTATTCCTTTAATTCAAACTGCCCCACCAACTGGTCAAGCATAGAAGCCTGCGCAGACAATTCCTCGCTAGTTGCCGATGCTTCCTCCGCAGTCGCCGCATTGCTCTCCACAACGCCTGATATCTGGTTCACACCCTTTTCCGCCTCACGCATTGCCTCTGCCTGCTCTTCCATCATCTGCTTTAAATTTCTAGAGAAATCAGCAATCTGCTTAATGCCTTCCACCACAGACTCGATTGCGCTGGATGCGTGGTCTGCGGCACTGTTGCCCTCAGATACCTCATTCAGGGAAGCCTCAATCAATTCCCTTGTGTCAACTGCCGCCTTGGCACTCTGGTCAGCCAATTCTCTAATCTGGTCTGCCACAACTGCAAAGCCACGCCCTGACTCTCCTGCCCTGGCCGCCTCTATGGAAGCATTCAAAGAAAGAAGATTGGTCTGGGCTGCAATGGATTCTATTTCAGAAATAATATCTCCGATTCTCGTGGAAGTTTCATTAATTCGCTCCATGGCAGCCATCATGGTATCCATCTCCTGACGGCTTCGATCTGCTTCGTCCGCATATCTCTTTGCCTTCACATAAGAATCATCCGCACTCTGGGCACCCTTTTCCATGCTTTCCGTGATATCGGAAATCGTTTCATGCAATACCATCACAGAATGCGCCTGGTCTGTCGCACCTTCTGCAAGGCATTGCGATGCCGTCGCCAATTCGTCCGAACCAGCGGATACCTGGTTAGATGCCTCGCCGATGGATAATAACGTCTCCGTCATCTGATTCCTCAATCCACGCATAGATTCATATAATTTCTGAAAATCTCCAGTATATCGCTCAGAAGCCTGCGACCTGACTGTATAATTTCCCTTAGCCATCTGCCCAAGAACCTCTCCAATATCCTGTATAATGGAATCCAGATTATCTGCCATTTCCTTGGCATCCTTTTCCATATCCTCCACTTCATCTCCAGTTTCCACCACAGGGAATGGAGATGCCAAATCTCCTGCAGCAAATGTTTTGAGACGGTCTCCCAATTCTCCCAGAGGAAGTGAAATCTTTCTGGCAATTTTCTTTCCAATCTTTGCGGATAATACCATGGCTGCGGCAATTACCACAATAATCAGCACCACCAGAAGCCACCCAATCACCGTAAGAAATTGGGCAAGGCTATTGCCCTCCTCAACTTTGACCTTTAACAATTCCTCTAACTTGCTATAAATGCTTTCGTACTTTCCTGACAACTCACTCAGAGCCAATTCTTGAGCCTCCACGCATTTCGCTCGGTCCGTCGTCGCTCCCAAATCCATAATTTTGGCATCCAACTCCCAGTATTCGTCCAGTTCTGCGCTAATCTCATCGTATGTAGCCCGACCCTCATCGGACACAATCGTATTTTCAACCTTTGCAAAACTTTCATTAAAATCTGTGATATTCTCCTGATGCTGCTGCACCACAGTGTTAATGGCATCCTCATTATCATAGCCGATAGCGGCTCGAAGCGATGACCGAATGTCCGCAAATTCAAACATGGACCTCCCAATATCGCCCTGCGCAAAACCGAAATTCTTTAATGCGTAAGAATAGCGATTCGATATGATAATCAGGGCGATCACGCCCAAAATTGCCGCTGCTGCGGTAATAGTTGATACCTTAAAAAAAGATACCGTCAGTTTTCTCTCAATGTTTTCCTTCTCTTTCATACAATCTCCTGTCTGTTACATATAATTGGTAAACTATGATCTAGTCCTAATATTAACTTCTGTTATTCTCTACTTGCATCATGCTGGAAAATTTACGTTCAAAAGCGGTGAACCATGTTTAGGGTATTGATGATAGTCATGTCTCGTGTAGAAGGTCCATAGATTGTATATAAATTTTCAAATACGACGTAACTCAAGCATTATCCCAATAATAGGAGTTAACATTTTCCGCATGTAAATTCCGATGCAGAATATCCGACTTGATTACATATCATTATACTACTTTTTCGTGAAAATACAATACCCTTGTTTATGCTCAAAGTCCCATGATAAATGTGCCGCCATATATAATAGCGCCTTATAATAACACTTTTTCCGCATATCTAGACTTATTCTTCGATGCCATCTAACTGTTACTTTTACTGTTACTTTCACCATTATAGAGAAAGATTGTGGAATCTATCTAGGACATGCTGACATATACAGTTTCAACTAATTATTCCTACAGAAAAAGGCTCTGAAAAGCATTCAGAACCTCTAATTCGTCTTTATTTCTCTTTTTATAAGGGAGATGTATGAACCCGCAAATATCGCAAATACTAGATATAAGGCAGTCAGCCAACTGATTCCGAACCCTATTTTAAGGCATGATAGGCATATACAGCCAATGGGTGGATAAATTAGGACAAATTCCAACAAGAAAAATGAGTCTTCTTTGCCGCGCTAAGTACAGCCTTTTCAACTACGCGGTACTTCTTTGCAGCAGATGCCGTTTTAACTGGAATGTTTACACTGGTCACTATAAGTGCCAATGACAGTCCAGCCGCAACGGACTTGAGAAATTTGTTCCTCATTTTCTTACCTCCTTATAATTTTTTACAATACTAATCTACCACCATCCATATATTTTGTCAAATCACTATCCACACACAGCGCCAATCTTGAACATAACGAACAACCCTATATCATCATAGTCTACTTCTCCCATAAATGCCTATCAATGCATATGATACAATTTTTCATAAATTCCTCCCAGAGCCAGCAACTCCTTATGAGAACCAGATTCCTCGATGCCATTTTCGGTTAGCACTAGTATTTTCTCTGCGTTCTGTATCGTAGTCAATCGATGGGCAATCACAAACGTTGTGCGATTCTTCGCCAATTTCTCCAAAGAATCCTGCACCACCTTCTCACTCTCATTATCCAAGGCCGAAGTAGCCTCGTCAAAAATCAGTATAGGAGGATTTTTCAGGAAAACCCGAGCGATAGAGAGGCGCTGCTTCTGCCCTCCCGAAAGCTTGATGCCCCTCTGCCCGATATCCGTCTCATACCCGTCAGGAAAAGACATAATAAACTCATGAGCATTGGCATTTTTTGCCGCCTGAATCACTTCCTCCCTGCCAGCCCCCGGCTTTCCATAGGAAATATTCTCAAAAATCGTCCCCGCAAAGAGATATACGTCCTGCTGCACCATCCCAATCTGATTCCGCAGGCTTTTCAGCGTCACCTCCCGGATATCTCTGCCATCTATGGTAATCCTGCCTCCCGTGGCATCATAAAACCTGGGAATCAAAGAACATAGCGTGGACTTCCCCGCTCCAGAGGAGCCCACCAAAGCCATATAGGAGCCCGCTGGCACCTCCAGGCTCACATGATTCAGCACATTTTCCGAACCATCCTGATACTGGAACGACACATTGTCAAAGGAAATATCCCCCTTCACATGGTCTAATTCCACCGCTCCCGGATCGTCCTGGATATCCGGCAAGATATTCATAATCTCCTGAAAACGCTCAAATCCTGTATATCCATTCTGAAACTGCTCCGTGAAATCCACCAGCGTCCTAATGGGTTCCGTAAATACACTAATATATAGAAGAAAGGTAATCAAATCACTCACGTCCACCCTTCGGTATGCGATAAGCACACAGCCAATCAGAATCACATTCACCTGAATCAGCGTGGTAAATAGCCCCAGTCCCGCCTGAAAGCTGCCCATATATCGGTAATTTGTCCTCTTGGCTGACAGAAAGCCATCATTGCCCGTCTTAAATTTCTGATTCTCAATCTCCTCATTGGCAAAGGATTTCACCACCCGAATGCCCGCCAGGCTGTCCTCCACCTGCTCATTGATGGCGGCAATGCGCTCCCTGCTCCGCCGAAATGCCCGGCGCATCTTCTTGTTCAGGAAATAGGCAAAGAGAAACATCACTGGCAAGATCACGAATGCTGCCAAGGTCAGCCATCCATTGATGCCCACAAGTATCACCAATGCGCCAAATATTTTCAGCAGGGACAAAATAATATTCTCTGGCCCATGGTGCAGCAGTTCCGTGATATCGAACAAATCCGAAGTAATACGGCTCATCAGCTGCCCCACCTTGGCATCATCATAAAAGGCAAAGGAAAGCTTCTGCATATGCCCAAATATTTCTCGGCGCATATCGTACTCCATCTTCGCCCCCATCACATGGCCATAATTTCCGATAAAGAATCGGCTAAAGCAATCCAGTGCCAGCAGTACAAAAAGAAACCCGCCAATCATTCCAATCTTTTGCAGGATTGCCCGGGGCTCCTGGTAAATCAATGTGGATGTCACATACCTCACCACCAGTGGAATCATCAGCGCAACTCCTGCGGAAATTACCGCAAAGAACATGTCCGCCCAGAATATCTTCTGGTAGGGCCTGTAGTAACCAATCATTTTTTTTATATTTTCCTTCATCATGCTGCTCCCTAAATTCATTTATTTATATATAACTACCAGTTGCTAAAAGCGGCAAAGCCGCGAATAGTAACATTCTAACATAAAAAATATAAATATTCATCTTCTAATTTATCGGGTTGCAATATCTGCTGTCAAACTACCCTAAACTTTTTTATATTGTACAATATTTATTCCCATGATATAATAGTTTATATCTTACAAACAAAGGAGATAAAATTATGGCAATCGTAACATGTCCTGAATGTGGCAAAAAAGACGTTTCCGACAGCGCTAAGACCTGTCCGAACTGCGGATATGATATCAAGTCATATTGTGATAAAATCCGCACAAAGCAAGAGCAGCAAATAATTTTAGATTCCATTTCCCTGCCGGAAAAGCCAATAAAGAAAAAGCCGAGTTTTTTTCAATGGCTATTTATTTTATCTTGGGCATTACTTATATTGCCTATCAGTATCTTTAGCGTAATCAAAACCATATTCATAGACAAAGAGACGATTCCTCTCTCTTTTGCAGTCGAGATAGTGCTTTACTGCTTGGTATTTTTAGGTTTATCCATTTTCACCTATTATTGCATAGTCATATCGGACTATAAAAAGAAAATGAAAGAATATAATGATGCAATGCGCAACCCAGAACAATATAAAACAATCCAAATGACAAAATTATATGCTCAATACAAGACACAAAGCCAAATGATACAGGCAGCGAATAACAATCAGCTTTTCTGCCCGAAGTGCGGCTCGAGGGTGTAAATAATTTTGTGTCTATGAAAGACAAACCTTATCGGTAAAAATTTGATATGTAATATTTTGCTGTCAAAAATTCATTTTTTCTGCTGTCGAATTTAACCTTCTATTTTTAGTATAGCCATTTTAAGGAAATTTATACATTTTTTTATTTTTTTGCATGGCAAATATGGCAGTGCATTATTTCTATTTTTTCATGGGCTCTGCCCATACCCGGCCTCAGGAATAAGAATGCTGTGTACTGGAAATAATACATGTGCCGATGGAATAAGACAGGGGCAGTGGTTTTTTCTCTGCCCCTGTTTTTTCTTTTACAGGCAGCTTGTGAGTCTTTCGCTAAACAGAACAATCAGCTGGTTCAGCACCTGATCCCAGTTACTGATGGCATAAGGATA
>CAJTGI010000015.1:30214-95550 GCA_910575435.1 Clostridiaceae bacterium
CTCGTCCATGACGGAGATGGCCAATTTATTCTTGGGAATAGGCTTTTCCGTTGGCTTGGAAGAATTTGTCGGCTTCTTCGTAGGCGTTGTGGGCTTCTTGGTTGCCTGCGGCTTTTTTGTCGCTTTCTTCTTGACAGGCTTCTTTTTTACTGTTACCTTGCATTTGTAGGTTCCCTTGTACGTGCCAGACCGCACCTTGATGGTAATGGTGGTCTTTCCGGCCTTCTTTGCTGTCACTTTGAAGCCGGTGACTTTGCTGGCTTTTTTAGTTATTTTTACAGTTGCAACAGATTTCTTGCTTACGCGCACGGTCACATACTTTTTCTTGATATCTCTAATCTTTTTTAGATTTGATTCTTTTTTCAAGGTCAAAGTAAATTTCTTGCCGGCCGTAATGGTCTTCTTTGCCGCGCTAAGCGTGCTATTTGCGGAGGAAGCGATTGTTTTTAGGAAGCGCGTACCATAAAAAGGGGCATGGTGTTACATTTTCTGTTATTTTCTTTTAGAAAGTGGCTATGGCTGACGCGATATCCTGGAAGGAAATGGATGGCTATTGTCAGGTTTGTTAAGAAAATCTTGTTTGGTTGGACTGGTGTTATTGTAAGTGTTATTTTGCAGAATATGCAGGAACGATTTGGAGTAATTTGGAGGAAAATATGTATGGGAAAAAATAAGAAAAGATATGATGGCAATCATGTGCTTTTGCGCCTGAATGAGTACCAGAGGAAAGATGGAATGTATTTGTATAAGTACAGGGACGAGATGGGGGAGATGAGGATCGCGTACAGCAAGGTTCTGACGGAATTGAGAGAGAAGGAAAAGAGAATTAACAGGGATTTGGAGGATGGCATCTTGACGGGGAGGAGGAATGCCGTCACTGTGAATGACATGTTTCGGATTTATATGCGGGGCAAGACGGAACTAAAGGAGAAGACTCGCATCAATTATGAATATCTATTTGGAAAATATGTCAGCGGGAAAGTGGGAAAGGAAAAGATTGGGGAGGTGAAATATTCCCAGGTGAAGCAATTCTATATTTACATGGTAAGGGAAATGGGATTCAAACTGAGCAGTCTGGAAATCATACACACGATCCTTCATTCCGTATTTACCCTTGCGGTGCGGGATGATTATATCAGGAAGAATCCTACGGAGGGAGTGCTGACGGAACTGAAAAAGGATTATAAATGGCACAGGCCGAAGAGGCATGGGCTGACGGAGGAGGAGCAGCGCGCCTTTCTTTCCTATGTATCGGGGAGCGAGAGATATCGGGGCTGGCTTCCTCTTTTTGTCTTGCTGCTGGGTACGGGATGCAGGATTGGGGAAATGATTGGGCTTACATGGCGGGATTGCGATTTTGAGAAAAATCTAATTGATATTAATCACAGTACGTCTTACCATAGAAAGAAGAATCAAAAGTTTGCATTTTCCATCGGAAGCCCCAAGTCGGAGGCGGCGAGAAGGAAGATTCCCATGCTTGGGGCAGTACGGCGCACCCTTTTGGAATTGCGGGAGGAACAGTTGCGCAAGTCGGCTGGTGAGTTGGAAATTGATGGGTATACGGGATTTGTTTTGCGAAATAGAAATGGCTCGCTGTATAATCCCAGCTGCGTCAATAGAACCATTAATCGCATTGTCAAAGCGCATAATCGGGAGGAGGTGGATCGTGCAGAAAAGGAGGGCGGGGAACCGTTGCTGCTCCCGCGCTTTAGCGCCCATAGCCTTCGCCATACCTTCTGCTGCCGCCTCTGCGAGAATGAGACCAACATTAAGGTGATTCAGGAGATCATGGGGCACAGCGATATTGCCACGACGATGAATATTTACGCGGAGGTTGCTGAGAGGAAGAAACAGGAGGTGTTTTGCCAGCTGGATGGAAAGATTCCGTTGCTTTAGGTTTAGTCATTGCATGGAAGAATCTATAGAAAATGATTGCAAATATGAAGGTATGAAATGGATTTGAGCAGATAGATGTTAAAGTGATGAGTAGGGGTCTTTTTTAGTCTTTCATTGTATTTTATATTATATATTTTATAACATATAATACAAAATAAAACTTGCGTAATAATAAATAGTATAGTATAATGCATTAATAAACGTATGTATGATGATAAAAAGGAAATGCTTAACATGGAAGGAGAACTAGATGGCGCAAATTTTTGACGATATTTTTCGCACGCTGTGTGAAAAAAATTCTAAGCTTTTGATACCTTTGATTAATGAGGTATTCCATAGGGATTATAAGATGACGGAGAAGATAGAGTTGTGGGCGGGGGAGCACCATGTGCTGTCTGGAAACCAGGAGAAATTGGATAAGAGAATTACGGATTCCATGATTCACATTGGTGATAACTTGTATCATCTGGAATGCCAGAGCAATCCTGATGGCTCCATGGTTCTAAGGATGGTGGAGTATGATTTTCACATTGCCCTGGAAAATGCCATAGAAGTGGAGAAGGGGTATGAAATGCGATTTCCGGAATCTGCTGTTCTATATTTGCGGCACAATGAGGATACGCCGGATGAAATTCAGATGACGGTTATCTTCCCGCAGGATCAGAGCGTGACATACCGAGTTCCCGTGGTCAAAACCCAGCAGTATTCAGATGAAGACATTGTCGGAAAGCAATTGTATTTTCTTATTCCATATTATATACTAAGATATGAGCATGTCGGCGGGGAAGAATGCATGTCGGAGATTACCCGAGAGTATCAGAATTTATATGAGGGCATGATAGATGCTAGAGAAGCCGGAATGCTAAATGAATATGATATGTCAAACATTTTGGACTTCGCTAGGCGGTTGGTGGAGTACGTTTTTGATGGGAATCAGAAAATGAAGAGTGAGGTGAGTGCTGTTATGGGAGGAGAAGTGTTAGAGACTTATGCGGACCGAATGATAGCCAAAGGAATAGAAAAAGGAATGGAAAAAGGAATGGAAAAAGGCTCTATGCAAATGATGATTAAATTGAGCAGGGAGTTCGGGGTGCCGGAGGAGAAGTTGGTTGAGAGATTGATGGAGGAGTTTGCCATGGATCGGGAAGAGGCAGAGAAGGCATGTGCAGAAATATAAAGGGTTACTTTTCACGCCCACGCATTATAAGAGAGCAAGGCTGGTGTGCCTTTTGCAGGTTGCTTGAAAAGTTATAGGTCTTATGGCATACTGAGGATAGATGATTTGTGGAAGGAGATTTAAGATGAAGTTCACGCACATTGATTGCTTTAGCGGACCAGGTGGAATATGTACTGGATTGCATGCAGCTGGATTTGATACGAAGGTTGCGATCGAACATATAAAGAGTTGTGTTGATACATATTCTAAAAATCATCCGCAAGTGCATGTCATCCATTCGGATATAAGAGACGTGACTGAGGCGGAGATTCTTCCGCACGTTCCTGAAGAGGGAATTGATGTGGTTACATCGGGGATGCCGTGTGAGACATTTTCAACAGCAGGAAATACCTCGAGATCTTTTTATGATGACAGGCAGTTTTTATTCAGAGAGGGAATCCGAATTGCCCAAATGGTAAAGGCAAAGTTGATTCTTTTTGAAAATGTGCCGGCAATCACCACTAAGACCGTCTCTAAAAAGTCCAAAAAACTGATAGTTGATGTTTTAAAAAAAGAATTGAAGCAGGCGGGATATGGAAATTATTTAGAGGTTGTACTGAATGCTACGCAATTTGGGGTTCCCCAGCGAAGAAATAGATTCTTTATTCTCGCATCAAAAGATCCTAAATGGGTGCTTGATTACCCTAAGCCGGCATGTGATCGGGAAATTCCTGTCGAGGAGGCATTAGCGGGACTGCCGAATGTCATTGCCAATAGCGGGGAAGAGGCAACGGAGTATACTTCTGATGAATCAGAGTATACAAGTCTACTCAAGGATGATGCATTTTGGCGCAGGGAAGAGTTTGATAGTAGCAAAATCACATATCACATGCCCATGAGGCATAGGGCGTGTACTTTGGAACGGTTTGGGCTGTTGCAACAGGGAGAAAGTCTGAAAGATTTATTTGAGAAATATACGGGAGAGGAAAGGGAAAGGTTGCAGGAGAAACGGGTTCTTCCAAAAAAAATGTTTATTAAGAGAAATTATAGATTGAAGTTGGACGAGCCTTCGCCTACTGTTACAAGCCATTGTCTTGATGAATTTGTGCATCCGATTTATCATAGGGCATTGACGGTGAGAGAATGTGCAAGGCTGCAGTCTTTTCCGGATTCCTATGACTTTTGCGGAGGGCCATACATTATTCCCCATATTGAGAAGACGATTCAAGACAAGTATGAGCAGATTGGGGATGCTGTTCCGCCGCTGATTGCCTATGCTTGGGGAAAGGAAATAAAAAAAATAATTGAGGAGAATGAATAATGGAGCGGGAATACAAGGAATTTTGCTCAAAGATTTATGAGACAATATATCAGACGGAGCATTTGAGTGCGGAGTGCGAGTTGCTGGCTATTTCTAGGAATGGGAAAATTCCTAAAAGCAAGTTGAAAGATTTGGATGCGCAAGTTCAAAAGGAGGCGATCAAGCAGACAACGATGGAGGCAATGCGTCAGTATCCCGAAGTTGAGGCGGCTTTGATTTGGAAAGCAGTCTATGAGATTCACGTGCATAGAAAGAGCGGAGTAGACGATGCGGATACGATTGCCAGGGTGATTAGTGCGGATCAGAGTTGGAAAAAATCCAGCGGACATGCTTTTGAGGAGATGATTAAGTTTCTAGGATTGCTTGCTTTGAATGATTCCCATATAGAGATTATATTGCAGAGAGATTTAAGTGCTTTGATCAAAGCCGGGGAAATCGACAATGAGCCAAGAGATATTAGTTGGCTGAAAGAGCAAATAAACGCAAGCATTTTTGACTTGTATGCAATCGTGCATGTGAAAGAGAAAAAGTATTGTTTTGGCTGCATTCAAAGCAAAACGAGTATTCGCGACAGGGTGACTAGGGACAGGGAACCTTCGATGCAGGCCATGCAGTCGTTCTTTTGGAGTACGATTATTGTCTTGGATGGAGACTTTTTGAAAAATGGAAAGTTCGTTTCCATGGTTAATGGTGGCACGGCGGAGCATGAAACTAATGGCTGGCATGGAATGTATGTGTTTTCTGATAAATATCAACAGGGCAGAATTTATGCGACTGATTTGGATTTTAAGAATTTTAAAGAACATGCACTGAGAGCGGCCGAATACTGGTTGACGCAAAGGCAGTGGTTTAACGATCGTTGGCGGGCGGATGAAGATGCAGTACACTAGTGTATGAGGATGTAATTGGCTTGCGTGGTGGCATGGTTTATCATGAACAGTGACAAGTCATTTGCCTTTACAGATAAAGAAGAAGGAGGCGTAACATGGATTACGGTTTGATTGGAGAGAAACTGGGACATAGTTATTCTAAGGATATACACGAGATGCTGGCGGATTACCGCTATGATCTGTGTCCTTTGTCAAGAGAGGAATTCAAGGACTTTATGGAAAAGAGAGATTTTCGTGCCATCAATGTGACCATTCCCTACAAGCAGGATGTGATTCCCTACCTGGATAGCATGGATGACAATGCCAGAGCCATTGGGGCGGTGAATACCATTGTCAATAAAGGCGGGAAGCTGGAAGGGCACAATACGGATTTCTCTGGCTTTCTGTATATGCTGCGCAAGCATGGCATTCAGGTCAGCGGGAAGAAATGCGTGGTTCTGGGGGATGGCGGCGCATCCAAGGCAGTGGTGGCGGTGCTGGAGAAGATGGGGGCCGGTGAAATTATCATTGTGGATATTGTAGAGACTGCTTCTGCCATCACCTATGAGGAGTGCTTTGAAAAACATACGGATGCTCAGTTCATTGCCAATACCAGTCCGGTGGGAATGTATCCCAAATGCGATGCCAGCCCGGTGGATTTGAAAAAATTCCCCCAGTGCGAGGCGGTGGCAGATGTGATTTACAACCCTCTGGAAACCAAGTTGGTGGCCCAGGCCAGGGAACTGGGGATGACCGGGGTAAATGGTTTGGAGATGCTTGTGGCCCAGGCACTGTATGCGGTGGAGTTTTTCCTGGACACCACATTGGAGGAGGAAAAGATTGATCAGGTATACAAAAAGATTTATGAGGATAAGTTATGAAAGGAAATGGGGCAGGAGATGGATTATGAGGTAAGACCTGTGAATGGGCCCCTTCATATAGACGTGGAGGTGCCCGGTTCTAAAAGTATTACCAACCGGGCGTTGCTCATGGCTGCCATGGCAGAGGGGGAGTCTGTGCTGGAGGGGGTGCTTTCCAGCGATGACTCGGCATGCTTTTTGCAGGCGTTGCGGGATTTGGGATTTGACGTGGCGCAGGAAGAGGATGGCAAGCGGGTGACGATTCAGGGGCAGCAGGGCAGGATTCCCAAGGAACAGGCAGAGATTTTCGTGGGCAGCGCGGGGACGGCGGCCAGATTCCTCACTGCGTTTCTTGCCATGAATCCGGGGGCATACCGGGTCAATGCCACGGAGCAGATGAAGAAGCGGCCCATGGGGGAACTTCTTCATGCCTTGCGGCAGCTGGGGGCGGAAATCACATGTCTGGAGGAAGAGGATACCTTCCCACTGGTCATTCGAGGAATCGGGGAGGAGATTGGGCGAGGGGCCGTTTCCTTGAATATTGACAGGAGCAGCCAGTTTCTGAGCGCCCTCTTGATGGTGGCTCCCCTGCGTTTTGGAGAGTTGGAGATTACCCTTACGGGAATCAGGGAGGCCCGGTCTTACGTGGAGATGTCGGAGCAGATGATGGTGCAGTTTGGGCATCCGGGCGTGGAGCAGTTGTCGGGGAATGTCTATCGGGTGTCTCGGGGGTGCTACCAAGGCAGGCATTATCAGATTGAGCCGGATGTGTCGGCGGCGTGTTATTTCTATGCGATGGCAGCAGTGACGGGGGGCAGTGCCGTGGTGCGCAGGATGCGCCGGGATTCCCTGCAGGGGGACATGCGCTTTTTATATATTTTGGAAAAAATGGGATGCGAACTGCAATGGGAGCCATTGGGAGATGAAGGGGAACAGCTGCGGCTGGTGGCTCCGCCTGTGGGAAGCTTGAAGGGATTTGAGGAGTCCTTTAGCGACTTTTCGGACCAGACGCTGACGGCGGCGGCGATTGCCCCATTTGCCGATTCGCCGGTGACGATCAAGGGAATCGGACATATCCGGGGACAGGAGTCGGATCGGATTCATGTGATTGCTTCTCAGCTGCAGCGTATGGGAATTAAGTGTCAGGAGCGGG
The DNA here is from genome assembly GCA_910575435.1 of Clostridiaceae bacterium. Lineage (GTDB taxonomy): Bacteria > Bacillota > Clostridia > Lachnospirales > Lachnospiraceae > Butyribacter. Next base: position 37,470 of record CAJTGI010000015.1, read on the forward strand.
AGGACAGCCTTTCAATCTTGCCGGGGCAGCCAAAGGGAATCAGGGTGGATACTTTTGATGACCACCGGGTGGCCATGTCCTTTGCCGTGACAGGGCTGCGTGCTGAAAATATGATTATCGGGGATTGGGAGTGCTGCAGGAAGACGTTTCCGGAGTATTTTCAGATATTGGATCGGATATTGGGAAAAGGAAAATAATGATAGATCAAAGAGAAAAAATGTGCCGGTGACGTGGATTGTTCATGTTGCAGGACATGGAAAGGCATGGATATTTATGAAACGATTAATGGAATTATTGCAGGAGGAATTGTGCGCTGCCTTTGAGAAGGCGGGGTACGATGGAAAATATGGGAAGGTGGCTTTGTCTAATAGGCCGGACTTATGCCAGTATCAGTGCAATGGCGCTCTGGCGGCGGCCAAGGAGTACCATAAAGCGCCGATTCAGATGGCGGAGGAAGTGGTGGATATATTGAAAGACAGCCACACCTTCCGAGAGATTTCTGCCCAGAAGCCGGGTTTTATCAATATGGTGGTGGCAGATGATTTTTTGGCGGATTATGCCAATGCTATGGCGGCTGACGAGAGGTTCGGCTGCGAGGAAGCGGGAGAGAAGGAGACGATCGTTATTGACTATGGCGGCGCCAATGTGGCGAAGCCGCTGCACGTGGGTCATCTGCGCTCTGCGGTAATCGGGGAGAGCATTAAGAGAACGGCTCGGTATATGGGGCATAAAGTCATTGGCGATGTGCATCTGGGAGACTGGGGGCTGCAGATTGGACTGATTATTACGGAATTAAGGAGCCGCAAGCCGGAACTGGTTTATTTTGACGAGAATTATTCTGGGGAGTATCCGGAGGAACCTCCTTTTACGATGGCTGATCTGGAGGAAATATATCCCTATGCCAGCAAGTATTCCAAGGAGCATGAGGACTATAAGGAGGCGGCTCAGGCAGCCACGGCGGAACTCCAAGGGGGCAGAAGGGGCTACCTTGCCCTGTGGAAGCATATCAATAGGGTATCTGTGGAAGATTTAAAAGTCATTTATGATAAATTGAATGTGGAATTTGACCTGTGGAAGGCAGAATCCGATGCCCAGCCCTATATTCCTGACATGGTGCAGGGGATGAAGGACGGGGGCTATGCCCATATGGACCAGGGCGCGCTGGTGGTGGATGTGAAGGAGGAGACGGATACTAAGGAAATTCCTCCCTGCATGATTCTGAAATCTAATGGCGCGACGTTATATAATACCACGGATTTGGCGACAATCGTGGAGCGGAAGAAATTATTTGATCCGAAACAGATTATTTATGTGGTGGACAAGCGGCAGGGGCTGTATTTCGAGCAGGTATTCCGCTGTGCTAAGAAGACGAAAATTATTGGGGAAGATGTGGATTTGACCTTCGTGGGATTTGGGACCATGAATGGGAAGGATGGAAAGCCTTTTAAGACTAGGGATGGGGGCGTGCTTCGCCTGGAGGCCCTGCTGGCGGAGGTGACGGAGGAAGTGGAGAAGAAGATGGCTGACCGGGAGATGGCGGAGGCTGCCAGAAAGGATGCGGCGGCAAAGGTGGCTCTGGCGGCAATCAAGTACGGCGACCTGAGTAACCAGCCTGCCAAAGATTATATTTTTGATTTGGAGCGGTTTACTTCCTTTGAGGGAAATACCGGGCCGTATATTCTGTATACCATTGTCCGCATCAAGTCTCTGCTGAATAAGGTGCGGGAGCAGGGGATAGCGGTGCCTGCGGGGGCGAAGATCCTGCCATTGGGGAATAAAACCCAGACGGATGTGATTCTGGCTCTGAGCAAGTGGAGCGATACGGTGGAGACGGCGTTTGCAGAGCAGGCGCCATACAAGATCTGTCAGTTTTTGTACGAGTTGTCAGATGCCTTTAACAAATTTTACCATGAGAATAAGATTGCGACCAATGAGGATGAATCTCTTCGGGCATCCCATATCAAGTTGAGCACACTGGTGGGCAAGGTGCTGGAGACGGCTATTGACCTGCTTGGCTTAGAGGCGCCGGATCAGATGTAAAAAAGGTGCGAAGTTTTGCCAGGCTCGATAACACCTCGCCAGGCAAAGCTACGATTGCACCTAAGAAGAACGGCACTAAACGTCCAGTGGACGTTTGTTCAGTGCGGACCGAAGCGGAGCGTAGAAAAAATCAGCGTTCTTCGTGTTCGCAGTTCAGCGTGTGCTGGCAGACTGGAGATTGATTTTTTTGTGGAGGGAGATATGTATCGACTGATTTCAAAATTGGTAATTTATAGAAATTTGGGAGAGGGTTGCATCCTATACCGCCTGGCGGATATCTGCAGAAGATTCCAGTCCGGAGAGTATGTGAAGGAAGGGCTGGTGACGGAGATTTATGAGGAAATCAACCGATTGCTTCAAATATCAACCAGCTACGGTTTTGACAAAAATTTATGGCACAATTATCTTGCATTTATCATAGCGATGACGGAAAATCCTTTCACGCTGGTCTCTGAGAAGGTGGGAGCCAACGAGGGAACTGTGAACGAGTTTGCCAAGGGAGACTTTGCCATTTTCAGGAAACTTTTCGACTATGACTTTTCTGAGATGGAGAGGGCATTGGAGATCAACTGCTTTGACATTATCCTCCACTACAAGGCGGTGGGAAAGAGCGAGCAGATTTTCAATAAGAGCGTGAGCCAGAAAGTGCAGGAACTGAGCCGGAGCATTGAGCATGCCGGAGACGAGGTGGAAATGTATCAGATTGTGACAGGCTTTTACCGCAAATATGGGGTGGGCAAGTTTGGTCTCAATAAGGCATTTCGCATCGCGGGGGGAGAGGATGGCGGAGAAATCTTGGAACCCATTACCTCCACCGGGGATATGGTGTTATCTGATCTGGTGGGTTATGAATCCCAGAAGCAGAAACTGATAGAGAACACCCAGGCATTCGTGGAGGGAAGGCAGGCCAACAATGTGCTCCTCTACGGAGATGCGGGGACGGGGAAATCCACCAGCGTCAAGGCAATCCTCAACCAGTATTACGGCCAGGGCCTTCGGATGATCGAGGTGTACAAGCATCAGTTCAAGGATTTGTCCAAGGTGATTGCCCAGGTGAAGAATAGGAATTACCGTTTCATTATCTATATGGATGATTTGTCCTTCGAGGAGTTTGAGATAGAGTACAAATATCTGAAGGCGGTGATCGAGGGCGGGCTGGAAACCAAGCCGGAAAATGTGCTGATCTACGCTACCTCAAATCGGAGGCACCTTATTCGGGAGACTTGGAGCGACCGCTCGGACATGTCCCAGGATGAGTTGCATCGGTCAGACACCATGCAGGAGAAACTTTCCCTGGCGGGGAGGTTTGGCGTGAGCATTGGATTTTTCAAGCCCTCCCAGAAGGAATATTTTGACATTGTTACGACCCTTGCGGCCCGTTATCCTGAGATTTCTCTCTCCCAAGAGGAGTTGTGCAGGGAGGCGAACAAATGGGAACTCAGCCATGGAGGGATATCCGGAAGGACGGCGGAGCAGTTTATACGCTATCTTCTGGGGAAGGCATCTGTGTAACCGAGGGGATGAATCGCTGTGATTGGTGACAACATGGATATCGCAAGGGACAGTTTGGGTGTTTGCTCGAATGTCGCTTATGATGGAAAGGTACGAGGGGATATGAAGAAAATTCATTGGTGGTGCAGGCTGCTCTTCGGCTTGGGGCTGATGCTGTGCCTTTGCAGCCGGGGAGCAGAGGCGGCTGACAAGGGGTCGCAGTTTAGGGAGCGCCTGATTCAGGGGTATAAGGATTATGTGAAATCTGTGGATGTGAAGAGCATTGGCTTGTCTGTTAAATCTTCCAGCGATAAGAAAGTGATTGACCAGGTGATAGAGGATGTGCTGAACGAGACGACAGATCTCTTTTATGCGGGGCGAGAGTTTTCCGTGTCCGCAGATAGGAGTACTGGCAAGATTATCAAGGTAAACCTGGCATACGACAAAAGATATCTGAGTGGCAGCAAGGTGAATGTGAGCAAGATTAAAAAAGTGCGGAGGCAGTTAAATGATGAAATCGCATCTATCATGAAGATAGTAAGGCCGGGAATGAGCGATGTGGAAAAGGCTTTGGTACTGCATGATTACCTGGCCCGCACGGTAGTTTATACAGACAGCAGTTCTGCCCCCTGGCGCATTTCCGAGGAGGGGGCGATATTGAAAAAGAGGGCGAATTGCATGGGGTATGCCCTTGGATATATTGTGTTGCTTGAGAAGGCGGGAATCGAGGCAAAGTGCGTCAGTTCGGAGAGCATGGCCCACATGTGGAATCTGGTCAAAGTTGGCGGCAAATGGTATCATGTGGATTTGGTGTGGGATGCGCCTCTCAGTTCCCTGAATAGGAAGAATATGTATGGCTACGTGTGCCATGATAATTTTCTGGTCAGCAATGCCGCGATCAGAAAGACTGGGCATAAGGGGTTTTCTGCTTCTGCTACCAGCACGAAGTATGACAAGAAATATTGGAGAAAATCGGATAGCAGTTTCTGGTATCAGGGGGGCAAGTATTATTATGCCACGAACACGGGCATTTATGTGAGGAAGAGAATAGCGAGCGGCACTGCCAGAAGGATAAAAAAGGGCAGAATACTCTGCTTTGTGCGGCGGAAGGGATATAAATTTTACTGCATTGCCGGAAATCAGGCATATCGGGTGGACGTAAAGACTAGAAAGTGGAAGGCGGTCTACCAGCCTCCAGGGGGAACTAGACTGGAGCAGTTAAAATGTAGCGGTAAGAAGATTTATTTCCGCTATACCAAGGGCAGGAAGATATTTTCTGGTTCAAGGAAAATATAGAGAAGCCTTTCAGACAAATGGGCATTAGAAAAGCGAGGGACATTCAGAAATGGTTCCTCGCTTTTTGAATTTGTATTAGTATGCCACCACGATGCCCCCATCTGCCGCATAGAGGGAACTGATCCCGCCTGTTTCTGTGATTATCGCATCTCGGAAAGGCACGGTGGCCAGAATGGTTTCTTTTACCAGTTCTGCCCTACTGGCATTGTTGCAATGGCTGATGACCAATGTGCTTTCCGAGGGGGATACTGCGTCTGCCTTTACTGCCTCGGCCATCTTTCCGATGGCTTTCTTCATGCCCCTGCCCTGGGAATATTTATCAATCTGGCCATTTCCGTCGGAGGTCATAACTAATTTGATATTCAGGGCGTTGACTAACAGGGCGGTTATGTTAGATAGACGCCCGTTTTTCCGAAGCATTTCCAAGGTTTCCAGAACAAATTTCGTGCCCATGTGCGAGATGAAATCTTCCACCTGGCTGACAATGTCTCCGAAGGGAACGCCTTTTTCAATGCGCTTCTGGATTTCCAACGCCGACAGGGTCTGTCCGGCAGAGGCAGATTTGGAATCAAAGACGTGTATATTTTTGGGGGCGTGTTCCTCGCTGTACATCTGCTTGGCCAGTTCCGCGCTGTTAAAGGAGCCGCTTAAGTGGCCGGACAGCGTGATGATATAAATGTCGTCTGCCTGGTCAAAATACTCCATATACTTTTCGGGGCTGGGGCAGGAGGATTTTGGGCATTCCGGGGTTTCGCTAACCCGGCGCAGGAAATCTTTCTGGTCAAAGGTTTCATCGTCTATGATGTCCCGATCGCCCACATGGAGGGTGAGGGGAATCCGGATGAAGTGGGAGTCCTGCTCCATGGCGGGAGTGAAATCAGTACAACTGTCACAAAGAATCAAATAGGACATAGCGTTCTCCGTTCTGCCGTTTGGCGTAATTAATATTCAATGGCAACAATAGTATACCCTGAAATTTTCAGGATAAACCTATGATAGTTTACAAGAAAAAATCATATAGAATACAACACAAAAACATGTGGTATTTAATACTATGTATATTAACATCTGTATCCGTGCGTGTCAATGGTAATGCGACATAATTTCAGTGGTTTTTGACTGCCGCAGTTACTCTTCCCTATGAACTGTGAATAGTAACCTGCTGTAGCCGTGAATCTTAATGCTTCATTCCGAGAGGGCAGGACAAGCTGCTGGGTAATTACTGATTGCATCATATATATAAAGATGTTACAATAGAAGCATTGATTAGGGGTTGCTGAAAGAATCTAGTGTACCGATGCGTTGCTATTTGTGGACGTGTCAGTACACTAGTCCTTTTTTGCAACATATGGCGAAATAGTTGAAAACATGAGTATATCGAATTAATAGAATGGAGCGAAGGATGTTAGAGAATGGAAAGCCGGAACTTCTAGTGCCTGCCAGCAGCCTGGAGGTTCTGAAGGTAGCAGTGATTTATGGAGCGGACGCAGTATATATCGGAGGCGATCTGTATGGATTGCGGGCGAAGGCGAAGAACTTTTCCATGGAGGAGATGGGTGAGGGGATTGCCTTTGCCCATGCCCGTGGCAAGCGTGTGTTCGTCACGGCCAATATTACGGCGCACAATAGGGATCTTGAGGGGATTCGGGGATATTTTCACGAATTGAAAGAGATTGGGCCGGATGCATTGATTATTTCTGACCCCGGGGTATTTGCCATTGCTAGGGAGGTGTGCCCGGAAATCGAGGTGCATATCAGCACCCAGGCAAATAACGTGAATTTCGGGACCTATCTCTTCTGGCACCAGCAGGGAGCCAGGCGGGTGGTCTCTGCCCGGGAGCTGACGTTGGAGGAGATTAAGGAGATTCGGAAAAATATTCCGGAGGAGCTGGAGATTGAAACTTTTATCCACGGCGCCATGTGCATTTCCTATTCCGGCAGATGCCTGCTGAGCAATTATTTTACGGGGAGGGATGCCAACCTGGGCGCCTGTACCCATCCCTGCCGCTGGAAATATTACCTGATGGAGGAGAATCGTCCCGGGGAATATCTTCCGGTGGAGGAGAATGAGCGGGGGACGTATATTTTTAACTCCAAGGATTTGTGCATGATTGAGCATATTCCGGACTTGGTGGAGGCTGGGATTGACAGTTTTAAGATCGAGGGGAGGATGAAGACGGCGCTTTACGTGGCGGATGTGGCCAGGACGTACCGTCAGGCTATTGATGATTATTTTATTTCTCCAGAATTATATGAATCTCGCAGGGAGTATTATCTGCAGGAGATATCCAAGTGTACCTATCGGCAGTATACCACCGGATTTTTCTATGGGCCTACGACCTATGAGTCCCAGATATATGACAACAGCACCTATGTGAAGGAATACACCTATCTGGGGATTGCCGGGGAAGTGGACGAGAAGGGATTCGTGGAGATGGAGCAGAAGAATAAATTCTGCGTGGGAGACCGTGTGGAGATGATGAAGCCCTCTGGGGAAAATGTATCGGTGACGGTGGAGCGGATGCTTGACGGGCAGGGCAGGGAGACGGACAGTTGCCCCCATCCCAAGGAAAGGATCAAGGTTTTGTTTAGCCAGGTGCCGGAGACGATGGATATTATTCGGGTGAGAGCGTGAAAAATGATGCAAGTGAGAGCGTGAAAAATATGCAAGTGAGAGCGTGAAAAATGATGCGAGTGAGAGTGTGAAAAAATATGCAGGTGAGAGTGTGATAGTTGAGGTATTGAAATGGCGGGAGATTTGAGGTATGATAGGAAATAGGAGTGTTTTTCCAAAATAGTACAGTATTTTATTGCGAAAATGCCCATGGGCTATGTCAGTGGGTTGTCCGTGTGAAAATGAAGGCAATAGGTGAGAAGGAGAGAAATTATGACGGTTCAGGAGAAGTATTTGCAGATTGCGGAGGAAGTGATTGCGAAAGGCCCATATAAGCCAGACTGGGTTTCTTTTGGGGATTACCAGCCGCCCAGGTGGTTTCAGAATGCCAAGTTTGGCATCTTTATCCACTGGGGGCTTTTTAGCGTTCCTGCTTTCCGCAATGAGTGGTATTCTAGGAATATGTACATCCAGAGTATGGAGGAGTGGGAGCACCACCGCAAGACATTTGGGGAGCACACGAAGTTCGGGTACAAGGATTTCATTCCCATGTTTACGGCACCCAAATTCCAGCCAAAGGAATGGGTGAAGTTATTTAAGAAGGCGGGGGCAAAATACGTGATGCCGGTGGCAGAGCATCACGATGGATTTCAGATGTATGATTCTGAAATCAGCGAGTGGAATGTGAAGAATATGGCTATGAAGCGGGATGTGCTGGGAGAGCTGAAGGAGGCAATCCTGGAGGAGGGGCTGGAATTTTGCGAGTCCAACCACAGGGTGGAGCATGCGTTCTTCTTTGGCCACGGCAAGGAATTTGACAGCGACGTGAAGGATCCTATGAAACTGGGGGATTTCTATTATCCTTCCATGCCGGAGCCGGACAATCAGGATCTGTATAGCCCGGCTCCGCCTGCGGATTTTCTGGAGGACTGGCTGGCAAGGAATGTGGAGCTGGTGGAGAAGTACCAGCCTTCCATGGTGTATTTTGACTGGTGGGTGCAGCATGAGTCCGTGAAGCCCTATCTCTTGAAATTTGCTGCCTATTATTACAATAAGGGATTGGAGTGGGGCAGGGAAGTGGGCATTTCCTACAAGCATGATGCCATGATGCTGGGAACGGGCATTCTGGACATGGAGAGGGGGCATTTTTCGGATGCCAAGCCTTTCAGCTGGCAGGCGGATACCTCCATGGCATTTAATTCCTGGTGCTACACGGAGCAGAACCGCTTCAAGACCACCCAGGACATCTTGCAGGATCTGGTGGACATCGTGAGTAAGAATGGATGTCTTCTTCTTAATGTAGGGCCCAAGGCGGACGGCACCATCTGTGAGGAGGAGGAAAAGATCCTCACGGAGATTGGGGAGTGGATGGATGTGAATGGCGAGGCGATTTACGGAACCCATCCCTGGCGCGTTCAGGCGGAGGGCGATACGGAAGTGGTGGAGGGCATGTTCTCCGAGGAGAACAGGAAGGCCTTTGATGCCAGGGATATCCGCTTTACCTGCAAGGGAGACTGCATCTACATCATTCCCATGCAGCAGCATGGGGAGGACGTGATTGTGAAGAGTATGGGGGAGGACAGCAAGGACTTCCATGGAATCATCAAAGAATTTGTGGCCCTTGGCTATGAAGAAAAGCCGGAGTTTACAAGGGAGGCGGACAGGATGATAATCCATGCGCCATTTGTTGACAGCGACAGGCCAGTGGTATACCGCATGAGGCTTGGATAGGGAACTGGCAGGGATTATTTGCGCATAATGGAAAAGTGGCAGGATATGGCATTCTGTCACTTTTCTTGTTTTTATTAGGGCAATTTCTATTAAGATTATTCTCGAAAGTCATGTTATATTAAAAGGGAAAGGAGGGTCATATATGAACGATGATACAGTTGTAAAGAAGGTAGTGGACTATATAGAAACACATATGAATGAGGATTTGTCTCTTGATAACATAGCAGATGCAATAAATTATTCAAAATTTTATATAGCCAGAATTTTTACTGAAGAAACAAAATGTACGGTTTATAAATACATACAAGGTCGCAGGTTGACTTTGGCTGCCCAAAAACTTGTGGAAACAGAGCGGCCCATTGTTGAAATTGCCTATGAAGCACATTACGATTCACAGCAGGCTTTCACGTTGGCTTTTAAGCAATTATATGAATGCACGCCTCATATTTATAGGAAAAATGGCATGTTCTATCCTAAGCAATCGAAGATTAGCATGATGAGTTCCCTTGATGGACGCTCATTTATGTATTATTTAGCGGGAGGAAAATTAGTGGCATGAGTACAATTCCGTATGTTATTGAGCGAACGAGCCAAGGAGAACGCAGTTATGATATTTTTTCAAGGCTATTGTCCGACAGGATTGTTTTTTTGGGAGAAGAAGTAAGTGATGTTTCAGCGAGTGTGATTGTTGCGCAAATGCTTTTTTTAGAGGCACAAGACCCGGGAAAAGACATTCAGCTATATATAAATAGTCCGGGTGGTTCTGTTTCGGCGGGGTTTGCTATTTATGACACGATGCAATATGTCAAATGTGATGTTTCGACAATATGTATAGGTCTTGCCGCCAGTTTTGGAGCATTTTTATTGGCGGGAGGGGCAAAAGGAAAACGTCTTGCCTTGCCTAATGCAGAAATTATGATACATCAGCCTGCTATTCATGGAAATGGGATTCAGGGGCAGGCAACTGATATAAAAATTACATCTGACCACATGCAAAAAAGCAAGGAACGATTAAATGCCATCTTAGCAGAAAATACGGGCAAAAGTATTGACGAGATTGCCGCTGCGACGGAACGTGATAATTATATGACGGTAAGAGAGGCATTGGACTTTGGATTGATTGATCAAATGATAGAGAAGCGTTAAGTTGTAGGGGAAATGTTGCGTGATTTTTCGCTTGCCAGTTGAATCTCAAAATTGACATAGATTATAAAAATTGTAGAAACTGTCATATGCTTAGCACTTGACATTTGTTGAGCAATCGCTTAATATATAGAGGTGTTAAGCGATTGCTTAATAAGAAAGAACGCATTGTTGTTGCAAGACTGGAGAGCAAAATGACTAAGAAAGAAGAACAATATGAAATGAGAAAATATCAGATTTTAGATATTTCGTTGAATCATTTCATAAGGTATGGATTTTATGGGGCATCTACTAGAAAGATCGCAGAGGAAGCAGGAATTAGCTCGGGTTTAATGTTTCATTATTTCCCAAACAAATTGTCTTTGTACGAGGCATTGGTGGAAATAGGGTGTGAGAGATTATCAATTGCCAGTGTAGAGAATGAATTGCCATTGGTGTTTTTTGAAAAACAAGTTGAATGGTTTTTAACTTCTGCCACCCAGAATAATTTTGCACTAAGAATGTTTGTCTTTATGGGACTGGCAGCAATCAATGCCAAGGATGTTTCAGAACGAGCCGCCCAAATGATAAAAGCACATGATGTCGAGGCAATGAGCGTTCCATATATAGAAAAAGGGCAGGAATTAGGTGTTATCCGAGAGGGGGATCCGCTGACGCTTTCCGTATTATTTTATAGTAGTATTCAGGGTTTTGCAGAAACCTTGGCTGCAAGAGGCGATCTGAAATTACCAGATAAAGAATGGTTTTTAGCAATATTGAAAGCGTAGCAATCAAAGAGTAAGTTGTTAAAATTCCTGTTGCGATGGTCCTATATGATACAAAAAATTGAGATTATGCCAAATAATTTATAAAAAAAGAATATGGAGAAGGGAAGATGAATGAAAAAATGAAAAAGAGAGACAGGGTTACGCTAGCGATATTTGTATTTGTAACAATTACTGCAGGTGGTTACGGATATTTGGTTGACCAGATTCTTGCGGAACAACCAAAAGGTAATTCGCTGGGAATGGGATTGTGGCTAGTGCTTCCTTTTTTGACAGGTGTTATTTTGCAAATATTGAATAAGGATTTGAAGCAAGTTGGCTTTAGATTTTATATAATTAATCATTTGAAATGGTATATTTTTTCATTTGTCTTGTTTCCATGCGTCATGCTTGTTAGTATCATTGTAGCAAAAATTTTGGGAGGTTTCGTTGTAAATGATGTAGAGTTAAGTGGATTATTTGGAATGATGCTTGGCACATTTTTAGCCAACTGTGTGAAAAACATATTTGAAGAGTTTGCATGGAGAGGGTGTCTGGTTCCTTATTTAGAGAAAACAGGAATGAACGATTGGTTCTTATATTTGGTGAGTGGTTTTGTGTGGGGGTCTTGGCATATTACGTACTATCTGTTTTTCTTGCCCGATGATTATTTTACCGAAAGAAGCAGACCAATGATGGTAGTTGCTGGGATTATTATTATGATGTTTTGGTCGCCGGTATTTGTCGAATTACGAAGATTAACCAATTCGGTTTGGCCATGTGTTATCCTTCACTCGATGGAAGATGCAGTACCAACCCTATTATTTGTTACGGCTGGTGTGTTTCAGATGAAAGAAAGTTTTTCGGTCGTATTGGACCCGATTTCCGGAATTATTCCTGTGGCTTTGGTATTTGCATCTGGATTGGTATTAAGGAAATATCGACGAAGAGGTGCAGGTGTTTGTACCTAGTCCCTCGATTTTGCATTTGATCGCATTACAGGTTCATTTTTGCAGTTTTTCATAACCTCGTCAATAAGGAAGAAAAAAATGCTTGACGTTTTCTGCATAATATTATAGAATATATTCCAGTGCTGAAATAGCTCAGTTGGTAGAGCACTTCACTCGTAATGAAGGGGTCGTGGGTTCGAGTCCCATTTTCAGCTTGGAAGAAAAAGTGCCGAACTGCCTTGGATAAAGGGGGTTGGCACTTTTTTCCTTTATAGGAAATTGCTATTTTTTAAGAGGAAAAAAACAGGAGTTTATCGAACATATGTCTGATAAACTCCCGACTTTGTATGACGATAAGATGACATGGACTAGAAGATATAAAAACCTTCCACACCAGCCCCGTCATCAAAGAAGTCATCTTCATTTAAGAAATAATCCATATCGAGAAGGTCATCCTCGCTCATGCGGCGAATGTCCTCGGATGTCATTCCTTCTGATGGGTTATCCATATATCTTTTGCGTAGTTTCTCTGTGTCTGGGTTCATATGTACAGCCTCCTTTGAAAGGAGTATACCATAACGGGGCTAGTTTCTTCTACGTATTTGTCATTCTCATGACGGCTGTAATGGAAAGTAACAAAGTCACCGTCATAATGGTCATTGCGTGGATAAAGGCTAATTTGAAATTTGAGATATATAAATGTAATTCGGAGAATTTTTTGGATGTGGTAAATAAGAAGGATACTGATGTGGCGATATTTAAACAGTTGATGGATATGGGCACAGCAGGGCAGGCTGAGTTGACGGCATCTAAGGAATCGGTTACATTTTGCCATTTATAGGAGAGATAAGGGAAATCATTACTGAAAATGGGGAATTGTTTGAAAAATCTCCAGAAATAAGGAGGCTGCTTGAAGACTATTTGACAGAGAAGGAAATTACAGCAAGTTATCCATATGTATATTTGATGTGGAAAAAGGCAGTTGTTTCAAAGCAGTTCATAGTCAAAGTGACATTTTCCTATTTTGAAAACAGTTATATTCAGTTGAGACATATTATAGGAAACTGTACTGATGTCAGAATGGAGAGGATGAATGAAGCAATCCAATATTTTGGCTCAAGCGGAGCGCTTATTAGGGAAGAAGGAATTTAATATTGACATAGATAAATTCATGCAGTTTCTTCGCAGTGCTAAGGGTGTTATATTTACCCGGATGCGATTCAAAGATATACGGAGGGCAAAATAGTTGATATTTATGAAGTGCTTGAACTTTTGTCCGAAAAAGATATAATGGAACAGCGATTGGATAAATTGTTCGCAATGCCAGATGCAGTGAAAGGGAGGTATGACGATTTTGAAAAATATATTGAAAAGCATGAAATGGCAGATGAGTTTTTGAAAAGGAAGCAGTGTAGAGAGAAAAAAAAGCCGATTGAAATAACAAAGAAAGATTTAAAAAAGACCGGCATGTCCGGCCTTTTTTGGCGCGCAAATAATTAAGCAAAAAGAGGAATGTATGTTCTGGTGGGAATTTGTCAAAATATGGTATATAATATTGCCAGAACGAATTGGATAAATAGGGTGGAGAATGATGAACAAGGAAGGAGGGATGGCGAAAGATAATTGAAAATTTGGCAAATGGCACGTGGATGCCATATCTGTATTTTCTGGTAATCCTGACCGCATCCGGGGATGATGGGGAAAGATATTTAATCTGTAAATAGGAGCATGTTTGATGAACCGTTTGGAAGCAAGAATGTTGCAGGGATATTTTAGGATACATACGAGTTTATTCTGAAGAGAAGGAGTTCTATCTTAAGATTGATTGTTAGTAGTCGAAAATGAGATGTTTTTTTATGTCACACTGATAAGGAGGAGATAATTTGGCTAATGCAAATAGCGTAGTGATTGGAGAGAATTGCATAAAGTTTTATAATGAGGTATTGAAAATATCAAACATATCGCGAACATGGATTTTTAGGTTCCAAAATGTAGAAAAGAAAAAATATGAAGAGCAGAAGAGGGCGTATGAAAATGCTAAGATTCAGTACGAGCGGTCCGAGGTCCAGAAAAAGAGGGACTCCATGAGGAATATTATCATTGGCATTGCCGTTTCTTTAGTTGTTTCAATGTTTGGCTTTAATTTTGAGTCGGCTGCTGTAGGTCTCTTGTTTTTATGTATTGCGGGCATTTTGGCTTATGTGGCTTTTGGGATATACAAAAAAGATACCGCCTACCCTTATGCCCCTCCGGCAGAGAGGATGTTTCCTGAAAAATTTGGCCTCGGCATAGAAATGAATTCCGGCTATACCGCCACTTTTACCGCCATAGGCGATGACGGGGTGAAGGCACTTAGCGAATTGCAGGACAATATCGCAGAAGCGGATGTGCGCAAGGACGTAATCTGTTTAAATTTGAATGAATACAATATAAGCGTAGAAAATAACGAGGGCATCATCAATACCGGAGATTTTGCAAGCAATGCAACCTATCAAGGAGGGAAGGACAACTCATGAGCACGACGATTAATGTGAAAAGAAACAAAGGCGTGATTAACACGGGTGAATGCGGCAAAAATGTGGTTATAAATCAGAAAAAGGAATGCAAGGCGACAGACGATATAAATTGGGAAGCCCTCAATAAGGAAATTGGCATTTTGAAATCAAGCCCGGATTCGTCCATCAGGAAATTTGCCCATGAAGCAGGAGAAGTGGCAGAAAAAGAGGACAGGCAAGGAGTCCTTAACGTATTGTCAAAATGGGTTCCGTGCATAGCAGATCTGATATCATCATCATATTACATTATTGAAATTGCAAAAAACTTTGGAATTGGGTTTTGAAAGATGAAAATATGGAATATGTTGCTTATATTTTCAAGAATAGAAATGGTGTGAGGGGCGTGTTATTGAGGAAATTTGATGAGGAACTCCATGACAAAGGATACCTATGAAGTCGGCAGGGTCGATGTCGAAGCAGCAGGCTTTTCTGCTCAACATCTCTATCAAGCGGTAATCGCATAAAACAGCCTCATTGAAAAATTCAGCTATGGGGCTGTTTTGTTATGCGACGCATGGAACCGGGAAGAATTTGCAGCGGATAAAGAGAATTCTAATGTTTTTGGTATCAACCCTCACTTTTGCGATAGGCTATATGTATAGGTAGTGTGTGGAGACCGGGCGCAGCCCGTCAGGACCATATTGCATGCCTGTGGAAACAACAAACCTCCGATATATTGGCTATAGCGGTGTATGTGCAGCCCGGCGGCATCCTGGAAGACGGCCGTTAAAGGATGGAGCAGGACGAGTGGAAGTACCACTGCAGAATATGTGGCAGGGGACAGTTTTATCGTAACAGACGGCATGGACCTGTATGCGGTGTGGGAAGCGAACACTTATTCTGTGCATTATTATAGCGAAGGGGTACCGTGCGGATTGGATGATGCTGTATATGACGTGGTGCTGAATCTGGCTAGGGTGGAAGAACTGGGCATCAGCAGGACAGGCTATGCCTTTATTTGTTCGGAGGTTTTGGATTTAGTCCCCCTGATGGCACTTCTGCTGTAATGATTGTATAATTTTTGCAGCAGCGGCCGCAATCAACCAAGGGTCTGCAATGTTTCCAGGTGCCCAAGCATTCAATGCTTATTCTTTATAAAGGCCGCATGTATGTACATACTGAAGTCCTTTCCATACGAATGCTTTCGCATAATGCTCTCACGAAGCATCCATCCAGACGTCTGCCCATCGTATTATAATAGTTTCCGCTAGAGTTCCCCCTTATTTGTCTTCATTTCTCCAAGCGTTTTCGAGGCATGGCCCTCAGCCCGTATGCAATTATTGCAAACCGCAAGTTGAACTGGTGGTTGCTGACTTAGATAGTCATTCAATTGCAGAACATCATTACTAAAAAATGTGTCAAGACACGAAAATTATGTCTTTCCATCTGAATGCTATTTGGGATGCATCAGTTAGGAACAGATATCACATCATGCATGGTTTCAATAAATCTGGAACTGCCAACTTCATATCCGCATTTGATATATCTATTCGCAGCCGTCCGGTTTATCAATGCCAGGTCAAATAGCGATTCACTCGATAATCCCAAAGGATTCATAAGACATGGAAGCTCTTTTTCCGTATGAAACATCTCCGACGATCTCTACATGATTCCCCCTTTCATGTGCCTTGATGGCTTTGCCATAGTCATCTTTGCTTAATTCCACCATGACGGTTCTCCGTCTGTCATTCTCATCAAGATAGGCAACCGTGATTTTCCCGCTTTTGCGCTGCTGCACGTCGGGAGTTGATTCCAGCTTCATGATTCGGCCGATGATTTTCGTTGACTTATTCGCCTCATCCTTCAGTTCCCTGATTGTCGTTTCAATAGGCTGGTAATAATCATGCGAAAGCGTTATCCTGCTTTCGATGCCGGCATCATGCTCCACGACGGGGGACCATTCAGCGATAAACTCCAGGTTCGCTCCATCTGAATCAAGATTGAGCCCTCCCAATGCCTCATAAAAGTTCGCACTGATCATGTTCCCATTATTTTGCGCTACTAAGCGGTGCATCTCGTCATTATCAATGCTGTTCTTAATAATGGCTATATTCTTCATGACACGGCTCGTGACTTGCCTGGTCAGCGAGTTTGCGCATCGCATTTCATCGGTAAAAATGCTTAACTGTTTATATCCTTCATTATCATCAAACTCTGCAAACGGGCAGACGACTGAAACGACATAGCTTCCTATCTCGGTCTGGCCAAACCTGCAGTTTGATAAGAATTTCACTATGGAGTCATCCATCCTTCCCTGATGCTGCTTTCTCGGGTGCAGGATATCCTGAGCGGCCGCTGCCAATAGCTTTTTGGCGTTCTCATACATCCGAATCGCATCATCAAAAAGGATGTTTCCCGTCTCGATCTCTTTTTTGTCTAATCGGATCTTCAAGATATCCGTATTGGGGTTCAGCAGGTACAGCATGATCTGCTCTAATGATTTGCCTTCAGCCGTTGCCACGGTTTCCACGGCCTTATACATTGCTTCCCTATAATCACTGAGCCTTCTTTCTATCGGAATGGCAACCTGAAAGAATTGGTCTCCTCTTTCATATTGGAATATTTTTATATGCTTCCTCTTGCTCTGGAACAGTTTCCAGCCCGTGTCCTTCAGATATTTTGAAAATGCAAGCGGGCTGATGCCTTCGGTCAGATCCATGAAGTTGACAGAATATATCATGGCCACTCCTCCTTTGCTATCCTTTTCATTATTTCCTGCAGGCTTTCCGAATTGATGACGTTCTTCTTATCTATTGCCACGTTTATAGTGCCCGTGTTCGCAGTTCCTGATTCGGCTGAAAATTCTGCCCAATACATGCAGCCCTTGACCAGCAGTTCTTCCCGAGTCCAATTGAGCCATTGCCCTTCGTCTTCTGGCAATACCAGCAGCCCCAGCATGATTGGGGTTGTGGATGGGAGGCACAGGTCGTTATAGTTTTTGGCCTTGAGTTTATAGGTGAGGGTGCTTCCGTTATCCGTATATTGGGATGGAGAAGATGTGCATTTTAACTGAATCCGAAGTTCTGCAACGTATTTCCTATGCTGGTCCAGCAATATCGTTTTCCTCAATATGCCGTCCGTGCTGTCATCGTCATGCCTCTCGATTTCATATGCAATGCCAGCATATGCGCAAATTGCTGAAATATAGCTTATGCTAATGTCTTCTTTCATTTGGGTTATCTGCATGTTGCGCCTCCTTTATCTTTTTTATATTATATCACTTTTCCAAGTCACGTCTATATGAAAAGCGAAAATATGATAGATTTTCATGTCTTGCTGAACCGCCCAGCCAATCCTTTCCCATGCCCCGGTACGCACATATTTTCTTTGCAACAGCAAATAATTGGAGCATGGAAAAGTGAGATAGGAGGAAAGCATTAAAGGCTGTGTAAATAATGGCATTTCAGAGGAAGCGGCATATGAAATTTGGGATGAAATGGCAGATTTTGCAAAATACGCTTTTAATAAGTCCCATGCTGCTTTGCAAAGGAGTATGAAGCATATTCCAGCCTTATCAAAGAAAATGCAGTCATCAAGATTTCTGGCAAAATTTCAGAGATTGAAGACGATTTTAGTGGCCGGAATGAAAAAATCTTGCAGATTATAGTAAAAACGGTCATGCAATTAGTTCCAAAACAAAAGGAAATCATCGTGTATGGCAACGAAACGACAAAAGAGGGGTGGGCAGAATTCAGGAATCGCCTGTCATCCTATGAAGCGGAAGGAGGTTTTCCGCTGATACTGTTTAACTTATCGCTGAACCGTTTTCAGCCGACCGGGCTGTTTGTATCAAAGGTTATATTGGAAAGTCCGCATTTTCAGGTTGAGATGTAATCAAATCCTTGGGAGTAAATAAAAATATTTTATAGCAATATGCACTGTAGGCCATTGGCTTATGGTGCATTTTTTCTGTTACAGAAAAATGCTATATTTCTGCAACGGACATAATATTGATGAAAAGATATTATAGGAAACAAAATCGGTTTCCTATAATCGATTTACGGCACAAAGGCATGTGCCTTTTATCAGAACTAAAAAGCAAGTTCTGATAAGTTATATTATATGCAGAAAAATTATATATCTGCAAACTTGACAGTAAGTGAGGCGTATATTAATATGAGAGAAATGGAAACATATATGACACCAAAAGAAATAATGGAGCATTTGCAGATTGGAAAAGACAAGGCTTACTCATTGTGCGCTTTAAAGGGGTTTCCGGCGATAAAGTTTGGCAGTACATATAGAATAAACAAAGCGAAGTATATGAAATGGTTAGAGGAGCATGAAGGAATGAAAGTTTCTTTATAGTTATGGTAACTATTATGGTAACTTTTCTGATTGCATGCTAAGAACACTATAAAATGTGTATGTTTGGAGCATGAAGGTTCTCACTCGTAATGAAGGGGTCGTGGGTTCAAGTCCCATTTTCAGCTTGGAATGAATATGCACCGAACTGTCCTTTTTGGCTGGTTCGGTGTTTTGTCTTTTGCGGGAATCAGATGACGAGCTGATTGCACCATGCGGGGAGAGGAATTTTCTCATGCGCATGGCAAGACGGCTTGGCCCAGGGGAGGTGATGGCATGGCGGGAACGATGGTGCATCTGGCAGTGGCAGAGAAGTTGTGGAAGTGGCTGGAGGAGGAGAAGGTTAGATATTCCTTTCAGCCTAATTTGATGCCGGAACGGGAATATTTCATTGCGGGGAACATTTGCCCGGACGGGATTATGGCGAGGAAGGGGTATGAGCGGGAGATGAAGCTCCACACCCATTTTCGGGATGGGATTCCTGATGGAAGTTTTGAGGAGCCGGGGATGGTGCCCTTATTTGAAAGGCGGATGAAAGATTTCTGGCAGGGGCATGTCTCAGAGGAAAAGGAATGTCCCGGCCTGTATCTGGGTTATGTCACCCATATGATGACGGATGAGCGGTATATTTTGCAGGAGCGGCCTAAGTTTTTTGAGGAGATTGCCCGGATCGGACTGACCAAGTGGGACCGGGAGACCTACGTGCATTTCAACCGGGAGACGGATCTGGTGGATTTCTGGCTCCTCCGCAATGACCCTGCGCTGCAGGATGCCAGGGAGGCGCTGGAGAGGGTCGCCCCCTACGAGATTCGGGGAATGATTACCAGAGAGGAACTGACGGACAGCCGCCAGTGGATCTTGCGGCATTTCTTTGAGGAGGCGCACACCCGGGAGATGCCGGAGTTTATTGATTGCGGGGCTATGGCGGACTTTATCCGCAGCGTTTCTAGGGAAATCAGGGGAAGGCTGCGGGACGAGGGATATCTATAATTGCTGGTCCGACAGTTTTCCCTATGGATCAAATATAGAGGTCAGTCGCTAATGTGGCCCCTTAGCCCGCTAAATTCACATTCTGTCAGCCTGTCATCGGGCAGATGGCAGCTGCGCCGCTCCCTGTCCACCAGTTGTTTGACAAAATCCGTGCCGGGATTTCGCAAAAGTTCATCTGGCTCGGCATACTGCTGAATGACGCCCTGGTCCATGACCAGCACCTTTGTTCCCAGTTTTAATGCCTCGGAGATGTCGTGGGTTACGAACAGCACGGTAATTCCGGTTTTCTCATATATTTGTCTCAATTCTATTTGCAGCTGGCCCCGAGTGATTTCATCAACAGCCCCAAAGGGCTCGTCCATCAGAAGAATGTCGGGGGACGCCGCCAGAGCCCTTGCGATGCCAACTCTCTGTTGCTGTCCGCCGGAAAGTTCGGAGGGATAGCGGTCCTTCATTTCCTCGTCAAGCCCCACGATGCCCATCCATTTGGAGACGGCAGATTTGGTTCTTGCCTTGTCTTTCTTATTGAGCAGGTTGGGCACATAGGAGATGTTTTGCTCCACGGTCATATGGGGAAAGAGGACGCTGCCCTGTATGGCATAGCCGATATTGCGGCGGAGTTGGATCATATTAAGGCTTCGGATGTTTTTTCCTTCTACGAAAATATCGCCGCCCGTGGGCGTGATTAAGCCGTTGATCATTTTCAGAACCGTGGTTTTGCCACAGCCTGAAGAGCCGATGATGGTGACAAACTCCCCTTTGGCGATAGACAGATGGAATCCTTCCAGTACGATTTTATCCCCATATGCTTTTTTTACGTCCTTAAATTTAATTGCAGTATTCATGTTCAGTCATCCTCCCTCATTTCATAAGCCCCGCATCCTGTAAAAATGCTTGGGCAACTTCCCTCGGTTCCTTGTCCTGGGATTCCACGGCATAGTTCATCTGAGCCATGTCCTCGTCTGAAATAACATCCGTTATTTTATGAAAAATATCCATCAGTTCAGGATGCTCTTGCAACACTTCGGAACGAATGACATTTCCGCATAGGTAAGACGGATAAAAGTTTTTGTCATCTTGCAGAACTGTCACGTCAGAGACGGAGAGTTGCCCGTCGGTGGTGAAAATCACCATGACATCAATCTTTCCCTGGTTGATTGCCTGATATTTCAAGCCGATGTCCATATCCATGGTCTTCTTGAAGGATAGGCCGTATGCCTTGCAAAGGGCATCATATCCGTCCTCCCGCTCGAAGAAATCATACTCTGCGCCAAAGGCAAGCTGGCCAGATACAGCCTTCAAATCGGAATAGGTCTTGAGATTGTACTTTTTGGCGATTTCATCCCGGACAACCAATCCGTAGGTGTTATTGAAGCCGTACATTCCAGTCCACTCCATCTGGAGAGAATTTGCATATTCTTCCTGCATGGAAGGAAACAAATCTTCGGTATACAAACCGTCTTTTTTTAGCACCATATTCCAGCCCGTCCCTGTATATTCAGGATAGAGGTCGAACTCGCCGCTTTCCATGGCAGGCTGAATGTTGGAGGTGCCGCCGCCGACGCCCTGGGTCAGTTCCACATGCAATCCGGTATCCTTTTCAATGAGGATATCTAGCATCTCCCCCAAGATATACTGTTCAGTCATGGGCTTTGTGGCGATGCGGATGGTATTGTGCCGCCCGCCAAGGGACAACATGGTGCCGCCGATGATGCAGAGGCAGAGGGCCAGGGCGGCGATGGCCAAGATGCGGTTTGCCTTTTTGGCTTTAACGCTTCGCTTCCCCATTCTCTTTTCGATCACTCCGAGCAGCAAGTCCATTGCCAGGGCCAAAAGGGCGATGAGCACGCTGCCTACCATTGTCATAGAGGCATTGTTGGTAGTGATTCCCCTGTATATCGCCACGCCCAGTCCTCCGGCGCCGATAAAGGATGCGATTCCGGCAAGGGCGATGGTCATGGTAACCATATTGCGTATGCCGGACAGAATCACCGGCATGGCAAGGGGAAGCTTGATCTTCCATAGAATTTGCATCCTTGTGCTGCCCATTCCTGTGGCCGCTTCTATAATGGCGGGGTCAACATTGGCCATTCCTGTATGGGTATTTCTCACCATTGGCAGCAGGGCGTATATGGTTAAGGCGATGACGGCGGTGGCGTTGCCGATTCCTGAAAATGGAATCAGGAAGCCCAGCATGGAAATGGAAGGAATGGTATATAGGAAATTGATAAGTCCCAATGTGGGCTTTGCCGTTTTTTGAAATTCGCTGATGAGTATGCCAACCATGCCCCCGAATAGGATTGCAATGAGTATGGCAATCAGGGAAATCTCCAGATGTTCCCACAATAATTCCAAATAGAAATCCTTTCTCTCAAGAAAGATTGACCACATATTCTGCAACATTCTTACACCTTCTTTCTCTTTACGGCCCCTGCGGGACATTGTTCGGCGCATAATCCGCAATGCAGGCAATGGGCTTGGTCTATGGCAAAGTCCTTGATGCACTTCTGGGGACAGCAATGCCCGCATTTTCCGCATTTGATGCAGCTGTCGGAAATAATAAAGCCTTTATCTGCTGGTTTTCCACTTCCCAGCGCATAATATTCTCTGGCGATGGGTTCTTTTCTCAAATCAAAAAATTCAATCTGTCCCTGGTCAATGCAGAATGGTTCCAATATGTATCTGCTGTCATTGGGATATACCGCGTTCATCGAGGGATTTTCTGCAAATATGCGGTCAATCCATTTCTCATGCTGGTCCAGCCTTTTTGCCTTGCCATTCAGCCGCACCATTTGGTAATCCATATTTAGCCCGGTGATAGCCACCTGGCCATGATCTAGCAGCTGCCGGTAAAAGTCCTTCCCTCTTGCGGTGCAGAAGTAGAGTTTTCCGTCCTCCACAATCATCACGTCAACGATGCGGTTTTGGGGAAATCCATTTTCATCAACCGTGGCGAATGCCACGTCTTTGATTTCACGTAATATTTCCAGACATCTCTGTGCGTTCAATGTAAGTCCTCCTATAGTTGTAATAATACATGTTACAACATGATTGTACCATGGGCAAGCATAATTGTCAATGGTAAACTTGGTTAGCCCTTGCAAAACTTTATTTGGTCTCATATAATGTAGAGGAGATTGGGAGAGGATTCTCTCGCTAGCAAAAGAGAATTGTCCCGCCTCCAGGCTGCGCTGGAATTTCTTTCTGCTTTGTGCAGGATGGCAGATGCCTGGGCGGGGTGTTTTATATAAATGACAGGAAGGAGATTATGTCGATGAGGCGTAAAACATTTTACAAAATGGTATCCCGCATTTTGGCAGTTGTCGTGGCCGTCACCTTGTGCCCCGCCAGCATGCCATCTGCACAGCGGGGTGCGGATCAGAAAATGGTCACGAAATCATCCATTGGTACTGGTGTGACGAAGGTGCGGCCAGAGAAGAACGGGGCAAATGCGCAGACGCTGGAAGTGGGGGCGGAGGATGGGGTCTGCCTGATAGGGAAACAGGCGGCCCATGCCACAGAGCAGATGCGGCTGGAGGAAGGAACGGAAGGACGACGGGATGAGACGGAGAATGGGGCCGCAGATAGTTTCGGTTACCGAAAGTATGCTGGGGAATCGGATGGCGCAGTCACGTCCAGCGGTCTGACGGGACAATGTGGCGAGAATGTTCGTTATGAGATTCATTCGTCCACCGGACATGTGGTGGTTAGCGGATCTGGCGCGATGACGGATTACGAGCATGCGTCGAACTCTCCATTTTATTCCCATTCAGGTGACATCAAATCAGTGGAGATTCAAAGCGGCGTCACCTCGGTGGGAGCCAATTCTTTTACTTTTTGCTATGATTTAGAGCAGGTTTCGCTGCCGGATTCCGTCACGTCTATTGGAGACTATTCCTTTTTGGGGTGTGTATCTCTGTGTTCGCTGGACGTATCGGAAAAGGTGAAAAATATTGGAAAACATGCCATCGGATTCTACTGTTCCAGCGGGTCAACGGGGAGTTATAACAAGGCACGCTTTACCTTGTTTGGAAAACCTGGTTCCATGGCAGAGACTTATGCGAAGGAAAATAATCTGACTTTCAAAAGTGAAAAGGATTTAACAGGTACTTGCGGGGAAAATCTCACATGGCAGCTTTCCCGGGACACCGGCGTGCTTACCATATCCGGAGAGGGGGCGATGGATGATTACATCGCATACTACGCAC
Source organism: Clostridiaceae bacterium (assembly GCA_910575435.1). Lineage (GTDB taxonomy): Bacteria > Bacillota > Clostridia > Lachnospirales > Lachnospiraceae > Butyribacter. The sequence goes on from CAJTGI010000015.1 coordinate 61,536, forward strand.
CTCATTTTCCATGCCATGACCGTATTAAATCCATCGTGCTGGAGGAAGGCGTGACAGAGATTGGAAATGGTGCATTCCGAGGCTTGAAGAATGTGCAGAAGGTTACGCTTCCCCAGAGTCTGAAGATAATTAGCGCCGGTTCATTTGCTGGTTGCGAGGGGCTTCAGGAGATTTCCCTGCCAATGCAGCTTAAGCACATTGGCGACGGTGCATTTTCCGGGAGCAGTTTGAAGCAGATTTTTATTCCTAAAAATGTATTGGTAATGGGGGGGGCTACGTTTAGCGAGTGTGGCCAATTAGAAAAGATAGAAGTAGATCCGGAAAATCAATTTTTTGTTACGGATCATGGCATTGTATATGACAGGGACAAAACACGGCTGGTAATCGTTCCGAAAAAGTCTTCCCTCTCAAAACTGGTGATACCGGATACGGTTAGGGAAATGGACAAAAAAGCAATAGATCGCTGTGGGGCTTTAAAATATATTATATTTGAGGGCGGGTCACCTTCTGGATTCAATTCCGAATCGCAGAAGCTAGACTATGCCACGATTTTCTATGATTCCTCCAAAGAAGGATGGGATTCATGGGATGTTGTGAAGACTTCATGGCCTGATGGGAGTGTGTTCTGGAGGGATACCCTGGATCTAAAGGATCAGCAGAGTCTTGCGATCCAGGCAGATTCCAGGCAGTTAGCCGTGGGAGAAGCCACGCAGCTGGTCGCCCGGCTGGATCCCTCTCTGGCGCTGGAATTTACGTGGAGCAGTTCTGACCAAGAGGTGGCAGTGGTGTCGAATACCGGGTATGTGAATGCAGTGGGGCCGGGGAATACGGAAATCAGGGCAGAAAGCGCAGACGGACAGTATTCGGCGAGCATTTCCATTACCGTCACGGGGAAGGATTTTTCAATCCCTTCCCATGACCTGAGTGCTCTGGAAAATGTGCTGGATTATACATCCAGTTTCGATCTGACCAGACAATTTCCATCGGAAAAACTGCACGGCGTGTATTTCCTAAATAAAAAGGAACTTGGCTTTTATTCCCTGGTGAACAAGAAATATCGGAGAGTGCTGGCATTTGGCGATTACACATCTGCACTTGGCGAATGGATTTCCTTTGATGCATTTGCCGCCAACGATAAACTGTATATCCTGGGTGACAATATGTGCTATATCTTTGATCTGGAAACCCAGTCCATCCTGTCTCGATTTGCCGCGCCAGGGTTTCAGACATCTGCCATCGGGGCAGATGATCAGGGCAGGGTCTACATTGCCAGAATGGTAAACGACTATGGCAAATATGCAATCTCCCTGATGTCAGAAGATGGGAAGTGGATATCGGATCTGACCCTGGGGGCAAATGTATATGCATTTCATGGTTTTGATGCCGCGACTGGTAGTTTTTACATGGAATCCAGATATGAATTTTCTTCCTGGGGCTATGGCCGTCCCGGAAGGGGCATCACCATGGGAAAAGTGGTGGGAAACAAGATGCAGTATGTAGAGACCTATACTGAATTTCTCGAGAGCGGTATTCTCACCAGATCTCTGGGCTGTCTGGAATTTGTGTGCCAGGATTCCTATCGGCACCATCAGAAGGGGGCCGAACTCTTTGGCGGGAAATATCTGGTTACAACCAGCAATTCACTGGGGAGAGTCCAAGTGTTTGACTCATCCTCCAGCAAAGAGGACGAGATTGCCAGTGTTCTGACGGTAGAGAGATCCCCGCAGATAGGAAGCGATTCCATGGACTTAGCCAGTATCGGGGTACGGGCAGCGTATAACAAAAAAAGTAACAGCATGATAATCTATGAAAACGACAATACTTTTTTCGAGTATGATTTGTCCAACCGCCGGAAGATCGCCACTGGCAAGACAGCACACGACGTATTCGATTTGCTGCAGATGGGGGATCATCTTATCGCCATTGAGAAGGAACAGGATTCTTATTATATGGAGATTTTGGATTGGGGAGCTCCGGGACAGATTAAGATTCAGGCTGAAGAAACAACCATGAAAGTGGGTGCTACCCAAGCACTTGCCATTACAGGGCTGGATCGGCAGTATGAACTGCTTCCCGTATGGTCCAGCAGTGACAACAGCATATTGACGGTGGATCAAAGCGGAAAGGTGGCGGCATGGAAAGAAGGAACAGCTATGGTCACGGCAAAAGTATCTGACGCGGTCAGCGACTCCGTCGAAATCAGGGTTACCGCAGATAACATCATCGTTCCAGAAAAGAATGTGGTCACCGGGACGGGAGCGAGCAGCAATAATTATTCAGACAACAATTATTCCGTCTATGGCAAGGTTGTTAATTCCTATTTCGTGGAAAATAAAGACCAGTCGCTGACCAGGGTGGAGTACATACCGGACATTGGCGTGCAGATTGAGAATTATTCCAAGAATTATGAACTTCTTTCTGACCAGGTGCTGGAGGCAGAACTTCCCAAATTTGGCGGATTTTATGCCGGAAAAAATGAGAATTATCTGGTATTTGGACAGAAGAATGCGTCAGAGTCGGATTCCGTGGAAGTCATGCGGATTGTAAAATACAGCAAAGACTGGCAGCGGCAGGGCCAGGCTTCGGTCAAGGGGGCTAATACCTATATTCCCTTTGAGGCCGGCTCCCTGCGCATGTCAGAAACCGATGATGGCAGACTATATATCCATACCTGCCATGAGATGTATGTGGATTCTAAGGGCGTGCATCACCAGGCCAATATGACATATGTGCTAAAGGAAGAGTCTATGGAGATAGAGCAGTCCTACTATGACATAATGAATATCGCCCAGGCAGGATATGTGAGCCACTCTTTTAACCAATATGTACAGACCGATGGAAAATATGCATTCCGCGTTGACCATGGGGATGCCTTTCCCACGAGAGCCGTTACCCTGACCCGGTGCGATCTGGGTGGGAAAATTACCGACGTGGCATATGCGCTGCCTCTGTCTATCAATACCGTAGGAAATAACGATACAGGCGTGTCAGTGGGCGGCTTGGAACTCTCCGAAGGGCAGTGCCTGATCGTGGGAAATTCCGTAGATCAGACAAAGCAGGCAACGTCGGGAGTCCGGAATGTCTTTTTGACAGCGACAGATAAATCCCTGTTCAAAACCCGCACGGTCTGGCTGACAGACTATGCTTCGGATTCAAAGATTACGGCGAGGACGCCCCATATTGTGAAGCTGAATGAGGGGCAGTTCCTCATTCTGTGGGAGGAGTACAATAGTGCCACGAAGGCCGTATCTGTAAAAATGGTAACGGTAGACGGAGAAGGGAATCTGGCATCGAAAATGGTTGAAACGAAACTTCGATTATCAGACTGCAAACCAATCATGACTTCAGATGGCCTGGTGAAATGGTATGTGACCGAGAATGAGACGATTGCATTCTGCGAACTGAATCCTTACAAGTTGGAGGATGTGAAGGGAGAGGTTCCCATTAGCGCGGAGAAGGATTGGGATGAGTTTCCGTGGGAAACGCCAGGGCCTGGCGGTACCCAGAACCCTCCGGGCAATATCCAGGACCCCGGCAACACCGAAAAGCCTGCGTACCTGGCTAGGAATAAGACTTTTACATCTGGCAGCCTCAAGTATAAGATTACCGCTAGCGCATTGAAAAATGTCCCCGGGAAGGTATCCGTGGTTGGACTTTCCTCTTCGGGTAAGAAGAAGTCTTCCGTCAATGTGAAGAACAAAGTAACTTATTCCGGCATCTCATACAAGGTGACAGCGATTGGCAACAGCGCATTCAAGAATTCTGCGAAACTGAAAAAGGCAACTTTGGGAACTGGCATTAAGAGCATTCCCAAAAATGCATTTAGCGGATGCAAGAAACTGGCCTCCGTGACTGCCAAGGGAGTAAGTAAGATTAACCAAGGCGCCTTTAAGAATTGCAAGGCATTAAAGAAATTAACCCTTCGCAAAAAGATAACCGTGAAGAGAGGAGCATTCAAGGGCTGCAAGAAGGCAATCAAAGTCACAGGCGGTTCCAGGAAAGTCAACAAGGCCAACGTAAAGAAGTTAAAAAAGAGCGGCTATAAAAAATTTAAGTAAATCTGGTGGCGTAAAAGAGGCGCCATGGGACGCAGTATAGAAAATTGTAATAAAACAGGGCATCGAAAAATTCGATGCCCTGTTTTGTTGTATAGGAAACTGCGCAATATTACGACAGGAAGAACGCTGGTTTTGCGTTCTTCCTAGGTGCGATTGTAGCTTTGCCTGGCGAGGTTTTTGCGAGCCTGGCAAAACTTCGCACCTTTTTTATTGCATAGGAAACTGCGCAATATTACGACATGAAGAACGCCGATTTTGCGTTCTTCTTAGGTGAAATCGTAGAATTTCTTGGTCGATGTATTTTATCGACTTAGAAATTCTTTTCACCTTTTTTATACGCAGCCCTGTGCTTTCATTGCCTCGGCTACTTTCAGGAAGCCCGCAATGTTTGCGCCTGCCATATAGTTTCCTTCCATGTCATATTCCTTGGATGCCTCGTCACAGGCTTTGAAGATTTCCTTCATGATGTCGTGGAGCTTATTATCCACTTCCTCGAATGTCCAGGAAAGCCTCTGGGAGTTCTGGGTCATTTCCAGGCCGGAAGTGGCAACGCCGCCGGCATTGGCAGCCTTTGCAGGGCCATAGAGAATATTGTTGTCGAAGTAAACGTCGATGGCTTCCGGCGTGGAAGGCATGTTAGCCCCCTCTGCTACGGCATAGCAGCCATTGGCAGCCAGAGCCTTTGCGCTGTCGGCATCAATCTCGTTCTGCGTTGCGCAGGGCAGGGCGATATCGCACTTGATCGTCCAGATGCCGCTGCATCCCTCGGTATATGTTACATTTTTGTGGGAGGTTCTGTCAGCGTATTCTTTGATTCTTCCCCGCTCTACCTCTTTAATCTGCTTTACCAGATCAAGCTCGATGCCGTCGGGATCATAGATATATCCAGCAGAGTCAGACAGGGCAACCACTTTCGCGCCCAGCTCTGTTGCCTTCTGGGTAGCGTAGATGGCCACGTTGCCGGAGCCGGAGATGACAACTGTCTGATCCTTGAAACTCTTTCCGTTTGCTTTCAGCATCTCATCTGTAAAGTAGCACAATCCATAGCCTGTTGCCTCTGTGCGGGTGAGGGAGCCGCCGAAAGTCAGCCCCTTGCCTGTGAGAACGCCTGTCCACTCGTTGCGGATTCTCTTGTACTGGCCGAACATATATCCAACTTCTCTGGCACCAGTTCCGATGTCGCCTGCAGGAACGTCGCAGTCTGGGCCGATATGCCTGCACAGCTCGGTCATAAAGCTCTGGCAGAAACGCATCACTTCCCCATCGCTCTTTCCCTTGGGGTCGAAGTCACAGCCGCCCTTGCCGCCGCCCAGGGGGAGGGTTGTCAGGCTGTTCTTGAAAATCTGCTCGAATCCTAGGAATTTGATAATGCCGCTGTATACAGAGGGGTGGAGGCGAAGGCCGCCCTTGTAAGGTCCGATTGCCGAGTTGAACTGAACTCGGAATCCTCTGTTTACCTGGGTCTTTCCATTGTCATCTACCCAGGGCACCCGGAAGAATACCTGGCGCTCAGGCTCTACGATGCGCTCGAATACGCCTGCCTCCACAAGGTCAGGTCTCTTTTCCACTACCGGCTCCAAAGAAGTAAATACTTCCATTACTGCCTGGATGAACTCAGGTTCACCGGCATTTCTCTTTTTTACTGTTTCCAGCAGGTCGATTAAAAATTGATTTTTAAGTGCCATTGCTAAAAGCCTCCTTAATAATATTTTGGTTCCCCATCTACCCCGGTGGACGCAATCCACATATGCGTTGCTATTCACAGTCAATCAACTGGTGGAAATCATTGTAAATAGCAACGTATTTTTTATAGTATCGCATGATTGGAGCAAAAATTCAATTAGATATTTGGGAAAATTAACTTTTTTTGTGTTTTTCTTTCTTTTTTAAATAAAATACATTATTAACAAAATAAAATAAAGTAAATAGCAAACTGAAAGAAAATATCGCTACAATCGAGAGAATGTTAACATTTTATTCACAATACGGACACAAAAAGGACACAATGAACTACTATGATGGTAATCAGAAAGTGAAAACTTTCTACTCCCACCCTATTATACGCTGGATGGCGAGAGCCATCCGACAGAAGGAGCCAATGTATTTTGGCTCCTTTTGTTTTGCTGTCATTGTCAATCCAAGTGACCATGGTGGGAAGCGGCTGTCTTTGTGCGGAGCAGTGAAGCGGCTGTAAGCGATCTGCTGGTTTGCAGAAAATGAGCTGCTTGCCCAGCATGTTCTTGTTATGATATAATGATAGGCGGACCGAGCAAGCTTGCTTGTGAGGGCGCAACAAGGATCATGAACGAAGTTCATGATATAATGATAGGCGGACCGAGCAAGCTTGCTTGTGAGGGCGCAACAAGGATCATGAACGAAGTTCATGATATAAAAATGCTAACGCATTTGTCTTGCAAGTTGCTTCGCAACTTGGGTACTTGGGTTATGCCATTGTGAATGGGAGAAAGGGGATTGGCAGATGGGATGGAAATACCTTTTGTTTGATTTGGACGGAACGGTGACAGACCCCCGGGAGGGGATATTTAACTGTGTGAAGTATGCTTACCGTGCAGCGGGTATGGAGATTCCGCCGGATGACGCACTCTTTTCTTACATTGGGCCGCCGCTCTTGGATGGTTTTCAGGAGATTGGGGGAATGACTTACGAGGAGGCGGTGGAAGCCACTGCCAAGTACCGGGAACGGTACAGCGTGACTGGCCTTTTTGAAAATAGGTTGTATGATGGGATGGAGGAGGCGCTGGCGGGATTGAAGGAAATGGGGTACGAGATTGCTCTTGCGACCTCAAAGCCGGAAATATATGCCAGGCGGATCTTGGAGCATTTTGGCATAATAAAGTATTTTGACCAGGTGGTGGGAAGCACTTTGGACGGCAGCAGAGATCGGAAGGCCGATGTGATTCGTGAGGCTTTTCTCAGGCTGGAGCTAGCGGAGGAGGATCGGGAGGGTGCTATTATGATTGGAGATCGGAAGCATGACATCATCGGGGCAAAGGAATGCGGCATTGCCAGTCTGGGCGTGTATTATGGGTTTGCCCCTGCGGGGGAACTGGAGGAGTTTGGAGCGGATTTCGTGATTCAAGATGTGGAGCAGTTGGTTCCGTTCTTTTCCCGGTAAGGGCATGGCGGTTGCTTGCCGGGTTAGAATATAGAAAGGAAAAGGATAAAATGTCAGATAAAAATCAGAAAAAAGAGTTGGAAAGAAATGGGAAAAAAATGTGGCAAATCATAGCGGCGTGCTGTCTGGCGGGCGGGCTGGTGATTGGCTTTGCCATTGGCACGGCTTTTGGATATGGGATGGACCGAGCCAGGACAAGGATTGCCAAAGAAAAACAGGCGGAGAAGGAGAAGTCCGGCAAATATTATAAAGTAGCGAAGGAGGTGGAGCTGGGGAAGTATAAGGGATTGAAAATTTCCCTGGTGCCCACGGAAGAAGATCTTCAGAATGAGATAGACAGCGTCATTCAGGAGTATACCAATTACGAGCAGAAGAAGGGGACTGCCCATGACGGAGATATGGTATACGGCGAATTTGAGGGCAGCATTGGCGGGGTGAAGATGGATGAGCTGTGCGGCAGTGACTATATTGATATTGGAAGCAATGAGTGGCTGGAGGATTTTGAGAGTGCATTTATCGGCATGAAGACGGGCAAGACGAAGAAGGTTTCCTTCAAGGTGCCGGAGGGGGCTTATGGCAATGAGCGCATTGACGGCAAGACGGTAAAATTTAAACTGAAATTGAAATATATCTGCGGAGATGCCATTGAGCCAGACTATAATAATGAATTTATACAGTCAATTTCTGATTATCAGACGGTGGATGAGTACAATGCGCATTTGAGGGAAGAATTGGTGAAGTCTGCGGAGGAAGAGAAGGCAGAGTATGCGTGGAGCGAGGTGATGGAGGGATCCGATATCAAGAATTACCCGGAGGATATGGTAGCCGCCGCCAAGGAGGAGGTGCTCCAGGGATACTATGACATGGCGGATGTGCAGGGATGTACCCGTGATGAGATGTTCCAATCCTTTGGCTTTGCCGACGAAGGGGATTTTGTGGATAATCAGTTGGAGGAGTTGGCGCTGGATACGGTGAAGGAGGATATGGTAGCCCAGGCCGTGGCCAACAAGGAAGGGATTTCTTATACCGAAAAGGAATACCGTTCCCTGCTGGAAGAGGAATACGAGAATAATAAATCCTCTTATGACAGCGAAGAGGAGTATGAGAAGAGCAACAAGAACTATCTGGAGCGCACTTCTCTGATTGAGAAGGTGAAGTCTTGGATTGACAAAGAAACAACCTATGAGAGGGATGAAAAGAAGTGATGGCGGAATCATATGTAATTGATGGATATGCTTTTCAGAATCGCAAGGATTTTGAACAGGCGAATAAGGAGCGGGAGACCATTGCCTATCTGCAAGCCCATGGGGACATGTCGGATAGGAAGGCAGTATACAAGATCTATAAGACGGCTTCGGAAAAGCAGTCCTTTCAGACGGTGTTTGGATTGAAGTTTATGGAGGAACTGAGAGAGATATTGGTGGATTCTGAAATGGTGACGGAGGATGTGCTAGATCCCATTCCCGTGGGGAGGGTGCTGTCGCCAAATGCATTTCCCCATGGGGGTGACAGGGATGCTGAGGAGTATCGGAAAGCCTACGAGAAGGCCAAGGGCGGCAGTCTTTTCAAAAACCTGCTGATTGGCGTACTGCTGGTGGTTATTGTGGGAATGATGATTATCACGTACAATAATCAGTATTCTGTGTTCACTTATTTTACTAATTATAAGGAGGAGATGCGGGAAGACCTTCTGAATGAATACCAGGAGTGGGAGGAGTCGCTAGAAGAGAGGGAAGAGGCGGTTGAGAAGAGGGAGAAGGAATGGAAGGACAAGTCTGGGGGAGGGCAGGATTCTGAGAAATAAAGGCGGGAGAATGTACAGGATGTGTAGGGGTTTGCTCTGTGAACTTCTACACATTTTGTACATATTTATCTGTTAAGATGTATTACAATTTAATTTGGTTTCATCTGAATAAAAGCCTGGGAAGGGAGATTGCGTATGGAACAGTTGAAAGTTTTGGTGGTGGATGACGAGCAGAGAATGCGGAAACTGGTGAAGGACTTTCTGGCAAAGAAGGGATATGAGGTGCTGGAGGCTGGCGATGGGGAAGAGGCGGTGGAGATTTTCTTTGAGCATAAGGAGATTGCCCTGGTGATTCTTGACGTGATGATGCCGAAGATGGACGGCTGGGAGACCTGCAGGGAGATCAGGCACTTTTCCCAGGTGCCAATCATCATGCTCACGGCAAAAAGCGATGAGAAGGACGAGCTGCTTGGATTTGAACTGGGAGTGGACGAGTACATTTCCAAGCCTTTCAGCCCCAAGATCTTGGTGGCCCGGGTGGAGGCGATTCTGCGCAGGGCCAACCTGGGGGGAGAGGAGCGGATGGAACTGGGAGGAATTGTCATTGACCAAGCGGCCCACGAGGTGGCGATTGACGGGAAGAACGTGGAACTTAGCTTCAAGGAATTTGAATTGCTCACATATTTTGTGAACAATCAGGGCGTGGCCTTGTCCCGCGAGAGAATCTTGAACAATGTATGGAATTATGATTATTTTGGAGATGCCCGGACGATTGATACCCATGTGAAGAAGCTGCGGAACAAGCTGGGGGAAAAGGGATCGTATATTAAGACAATCTGGGGCATGGGGTATAAGTTTGAGGCGGAGTAGCGGCTATTTGCGCCAATCGTGACTAGGCGAATCGATAGTTTGTCCCGGAATGGCTTGATTTTTTGGATGGTGGTGCTGGGATAGGTATTTCGGGAAGGATCGGGAGGAGAATGTGAGCGGAGGGATGAAAGATAGGCGGGAGCGGAAAAAGGGATATTGCGTCAATGGATGGCATTCCGTCAGGACGAAGTTGATTGTGATCATGATTTTGCTGATGGGGATTGTTTTGACTGCGTTCTGGGTGATGAATTATGCGCTGCTGTCTCCCTTTTACGAGAGCAGGAAAGTCAAAGCGCTGTCCCAGGCATATGACAGCGTGGATGGGATCGTGTCCGAGGACATGGAATATGCCGATGGTCAGAAGCGAATTAATGATCGGGGGCAGTTGAAGCTGGATATCATAGATGAAAATAGCGGCATCAGCCTGTATGTTTTTACGGTGTCCAATTTTTTCGGGGAATTGATTTACCGCTTTGAGTATCCCCAGGTGGATAAGGGGCAGCAGCAGATTGTGGAAGATCTGACCCAGAATTATTTGTACAGTTCTGGGGAGGAAGACCAAGGCATGAAGAGAAGTGGGAGGAGGCTGATTCGGTCCAATGATTCATATAATGTTTTCAAGGTATATGACAGCAGGATTGGCACAAATTACCTAGAACTTTTTGGGGAGCTGGAGAGCGGCTCCTTTGTTTATCTGCGAACGAATACCCAGAATATGCGGGAGAGCATTTCCATTTTCAACCAGTTTATCATCTACACTGGATTTGGCGTGGTGATTATGGGCGTGCTGGCTATGATCTTTTTTGGCAATCGCTTCTCTAAGCCCATCATGCAGATGACCAATATTGCCAAGCGCATGTCGGAACTGGATTTCGATGTGAAGTATCCTGTCACCACCAGGGATGAGATTGGCGTGCTGGGCGGCAGCATTAACATGCTGTCGGAAACGCTGGAAACTACCATTTCGGAGTTGAAGTCTGCCAACAATGAGCTGCAGAAGGATATCGAGAAGAAGATTCAGATCGATGAGATGCGGAAGGATTTCCTGTCCAATGTCTCCCATGAGTTGAAAACTCCTATTGCGCTGATCCAGGGCTATGCGGAGGGGCTGCAGGAAAATATCAATGATGACCTGGAGAGCCGGGAATTTTACTGCGAGGTGATAATTGACGAGGCTCGGAAGATGAATAAGATGGTTCAGAAGCTGCTGACGCTGAATCAGATTGAGTTCGGAAATAACCAGGTGAATTTTGAGCGGTTTGACATCGTGGCCCTGACTAGGAATATTATGAGTTCTGTGACCCTGCTGGCGGAGCAGAAGGAGGCACGCATTGGATTTGACCGGGAGTACGCCCCCATCTACGTGTGGGGGGACGAGTATATGGTGGAAGAGGTGGTGACCAATTATATCAGCAATGCCATTCACCACGTGGACGGGGAGCGCAGGATCGAGATTGCCATGGAGGAGAGGGATTCCGTGGTGCGGGTGCGGGTATTCAATACGGGAAAACTGATTCCCGAGGAGGACCTTGAACAAGTCTGGGTGAAATTTTATAAAGTGGATAAGGCGCGGACGAGGGAATATGGAGGCAGCGGCATTGGGTTGTCCATAGTCAAGGCGGTGATGGACTCTATGAATCAGCATTATGGTGTAAAAAATCGGGAAAATGGCGTGGAATTTTGGTTTGAACTGGATAGACAGAATTGAAAATCGTAACTATTCAGCCTTGCGGCTTCATAGTTACACAGCAGTGCTTTCAGCACTGTTAATGTACACATTTTGCATAAAAAGCATGCAAAATGGCACCGTAAAACTCATATTTTTGACAAAAAGCATGTCAACAATTCTCGCATTTTATGGAAGGCTGAACTGTTACTGAAAATCTTCTTGAGACATGGAGAAAAATATGGTAAGATAGTAATAACATTTTGATTTTTGGGCGGAAGTCGGGGAGAGTTCGCGCATTTTCGGCACATGGCCTAAATTTCATGGGAGGTAGCAGATGAGGAGAAAATTTTGTATCATTGCGTTGAGTATTGCGATGTTGCTGGTCGGATGCGGTACCGATGTGCCGGATTTATCTCGTGTGGACAATAATGTGGCGGCCCAGTATGTGGCGGATGCTTTGCTGCGCGGCGATAAGCATTATGATGAGTCGCTGGATTATGATCATTCTATTTTGGAACCTACGCCCACGCCAGAACCTACGCCGGTTCCTACGGCAACGCCCGGGAATGATGGCGAGCCGGGTGGCGGCCAGGGTACCCAGGATACACCCCAGGTGTCGAATGTCTCTCTTTCGGAATTATATGGGATTCCCGGCGTGGCCATTGAGCAGAGCACCTATGAGGTGAAGAATTCATATGGCGCAGGGAAATATGCTGCAATTACCCCTAAGGCGGGAAAGAAATTAGCGGTTGTTTACTTTAAGGTTTCCAATGACACTGGCAAGGCGAAAAAAGTGGCATTGGATGGTAAAAATGTAGATATTCAGTTATATCTGAATGGAAAGAGCGAAGGGCGTCCGCTGCTGTCTATTGCGGATGGGGATATGCAGACCTTCAATGAAAAGATTGGCGCGGGAAAGAAAAAACAGGGCGTGCTGCTGTTCGAGATTGACAAGTCGGTGAAGATTGACAAATTGGAAGTTCAGTTTGGGACGGAAGGCCGTCAGGCTTCCGTTGCAGCGCGCTAGCTGGGAGTTGCTTGTTGTTTTTTCAATGAGGTTGCTTTCATGGTCAGAGCGATATAATCATTGAAAAGGAATGTAGTCAAATACGATGAATGTGGAGGAGAGAATATGGAGACAGGAATTTTGCTGGAGAGTGGGACGAATGAGCTGGAAATTTTGGAGTTCCGCGTGGGAAATAATTTTTATGGAATCAACGTGGCGAAGATACGGGAGATCTTGAGTTATCAGACGCCTACGCCGGTTCCTAACTCAGACAGCCGCGTGGAAGGGATTTTCATGCCTAGGGATGTGGTAATATCCGTCATTGACCTGGCAGCGTGCCTCGGAATGCCCGCGGGGGAGAATACGGGGACGGATATGTACATCGTCACGAATTTCAATCAGTTGAATGCGGCATTTCATGTGAATGCGGTATTGGGAATCCATCGCGTTTCCTGGTCGGACATTATCAAGCCGGATTCCACGGTGAATGCGGCGGATACTGGCATGGCTACTGGAATTATTCACATTGGTGAAAAATTAATCATCGTATTGGACTTTGAGAAAATCGTTGCGGAGATTAATCCGGAGACAGGTTTGAAGATTTCCGACGTGGAACATATGCGAGGCAGAACCAGAAATGAATCGCCTATTCTGATTGCGGAGGATTCTGCATTACTTAGCAAGATGATTGTAAATTGCTTGACCCAGGCAGGATATGACAATATCACTACTACGGATGACGGGCAGGCGTGCTGGGAGAAATTGGGAGAGTACAGAAGAAGCGGAAAGTTGGATGAGAAAGTGGCTTGCGTCATTACGGATATCGAGATGCCGCGTATGGATGGCCACGCCCTCACAAAAAAGATTAAGACGCATGATCAATTGAAGCATCTTCCGGTGGTGATATTCTCATCTTTGGTTAATGACGAGATGCGCCGCAAAGGAGAGCAGCTGGGGGCTGATGCCCAACTTTCAAAGCCGGAGATTGGCGAGTTGGTAGAGGCTATTGATAAATTGTTAGAAAAGGCTGAATAAAGGAGAAAGACGTTGGGCGAGGAGAAAGAATTGCAGGAATCGGATTTACCTGAAATAGGGGCAGATGATATTGATAATCTCGTAGATTTTGCTGATTTGGGTGATTTGGAAAATGTAAATGATCTGGAAGTTTTTGGGGAACTGGGAGATATTTCCGACCTGGGTGACGTGCCGGATTTATCTGGCTTGGAAGAGGGAACGGATGTATCTCTTGACGATGCCCTGGGAGGCTTGGGTTCTGACGATGGTTCGGGGGATGATTTGCTGAGTGATTTGTCCTTAGATGATGCCTTGGGAGACTTAGACTCTGATGGCGGGTCTTTGGATGACGCTCTGGGCGATTTGCCTTCCGATGATGAATCGGTAGACGATTTGCTGGGCGATCTGGCCCTGGACGATGTGTTGGGCGATCTGGCTTCTGATGGTGAGCCGGGGGATGCTGTCCCAGCAGATCTGGCTTTAGATGAAGGTTTGGATGGCGCGTCGGAAGATGGCTTGGGCGATTTGGCTCTAGATGAAGGCTTGGGCGACCTAGGCTCTGATGCTGGACTTGGAGAAGACGATTTGGGCGATCTGGCACTAGATGAAGGCTTGGGCGACTTAGGCTCTGATGCTGGACTTGGAGAAGGCGATTTGGGCGATCTGGCCCTAGATGATGCTTTGGATGATTTGTCCTTGGATGCCTTGTCAGAAGGGGATGGAGCTCAGGATGATTCGGGGATGGCCCTGGATGGCGTTGATATGTCAGAGGATGGCCTGCTAGGCAATTTTGACATTGATCTCGATGCTTTTGGCGGGGAAGAGGCCCAGACAGATGCAGCAGAAGATAGCGGGCTGGGCAACATGCTTGATGGGATTTTGGATAACCTGGATATGGGTGGCACTGCTGACGGGAGTTCATCCCAGGGGGAAGGGCAGTCTCAGGATTCCATGGAAGATTTGCTGGGATTGGATGATTCCCTTTTCGGCGGGGATGGAGAGAGTGCCCCGATGGAGGAAGATCTGTCCCTGGATATGCTGGATGAGTCTAGCATGGTACCGCCGGAAATGCCACAGGAAGAGAAAAAGCCGGGATTCTTTAAGCGCGTCTTTGGCAATGTGGTGACGGATGAGATTGCCGAGCAAGAGCGAGAAGCTGCAAAGAAAGCGGAGGAAGACGCAGAGAAGCAGGCGGAAGAGGATGCTAAGGCAAAAGGGGAGAAGGACGCTCTGAAGGCAGAGAAAAAGGCTGCCAAAGAGGCCAAGGCTGCAGAGAAGAAAAAGCAGAAAGAGGCCCAGAAAGCAGAGAAGGCAAAGGCGAAAGCGGAGAAAAAGGCCAAGGAAGAGGAAGAGGCCGCCGCAGAGCTGGAGGTTATTGGAAAATTAAATAAAGTGGGTGTATGCATTATTGTAATAGCTACCGTAGTATTCCTGACAGTGGAGATAGCAGGAACCAATGCCTTTGGCTACATCAGCACCAAGAAGGAAGCCGTGAGATACTTTGAGATGGGCAAGTATACGGATGCATACAAATTGGCGGTAGGCACGAAGATGGCTGAGAAGGATTCTGAGGAGTATGAAAAGATCAAGACTGTGATGAAGATTCAGCAGTGCCTGAACGCTTACCAGAATTATGACCGGATGCAGTATTATCCGGAGGCGCTTGACGCATTGCTCCGAGGCGTGAAGCGGTATGATGCCAATATTGAGAAGGCAACCCAGTTGGAGGTGGAGAAGGATATGATGTCCTGCCGCACCCAGATCATATCCCTGCTTCAGACGGAATTTAATATGACAGAGGCGAAGGCATATTCCCTGCTTGCGTTAGATCGGGAAGCGTACCAGAATGAAGTGGTGAAGATTGGGGTTGAAAAAGTGAGATGATAGAGCAAGCTCGCCGGGGAGCGTTTCGGCGGGCTTGTTTTTATGGAGGCAAAATATGATAGCGATTATTGATTATGATGCGGGAAATTTGAAAAGCGTGGAGAAGGCATTGCAGCATCTGGGAGAAGAGTGCAAGATTACAAGGGACGTGGAGGAGATTGCCACTGCGGAGAAGGTAATACTTCCGGGGGTAGGTGCCTTTCAGGATGCCATGGAGAAACTTGAAAAATACCAGTTGGCAGATGTGACCCGGGAAGTGGCAAGGAAGGGAACTCCCCTCCTGGGCATTTGCCTGGGATTGCAATTATTATTTGAGAGCAGCGAAGAAGGGCCGGGGGTGCAGGGACTGGGCATACTGCCTGGACGCATCGTGGCATTTCCCAAGAAGGAGGGTTTTAAGATACCCCATATGGGCTGGAATTCCCTGAAAATAAAGCCCAGAGCCACCCTGTTTCGGGGGCTGGGGGAGGAGCCATATGTGTATTTTGTCCATTCCTATTATCTGGAGGCGGCAGAACTGGAAGATGTGGCTGCCACCACGGATTATATTACCACGGTTCACGCATCGGTGGAGCGGGGGAATGTGTATGGCTGCCAGTTCCATCCTGAGAAAAGCGGAGATGTGGGATTGCAGATTCTGAGGAATTTTTGCCAGCTTGGAAGCGACTGTCTGTCTTAGGGGAAAATTATGGCTATTTGTTACGGCCGATGAAGTCGAGGAAATTAGAGTGTGGCTTATTCATAGAATGCATGATGCGCTGTGTGTTAATATTAGGTTTGATATAAATGGAGGAAAGCAATGTTTACAAAGAGAATCATTCCCTGTCTGGACGTGAATAACGGCAGGGTGGTGAAGGGCGTGAATTTCGTGGATTTGCGGGATGCGGGGGATCCGGTATCCGTGGGGGCTGCCTACGGTGAGGCGGGGGCGGACGAGCTGGTGTTTCTGGATATCACCGCTTCCTCAGATGCCAGGGCGACGAAGATTGATATGGTGCGGCGGGTGGCAGAGACGGTGTTCATTCCCTTTACGGTGGGGGGCGGCATTCGCACTATCGAGGATTTCAGGCTGGTTCTTAGGGAGGGGGCGGACAAGGTGTCTGTCAATTCTGCGGCAATATTAAATCCAAACCTGATTTCCGAGGCGGCCATGAAGTTTGGCAGCCAGTGCGTAGTGGTTGCCATTGACGCCAAGAGGCGGGAGGATGGTGGCTGGAATATCTATAAGAATGGCGGCCGGGTGGATATGGGCATGGATGCAGTGGAGTGGGCCATGAAGGCGGAAAAACTTGGGGCGGGAGAGATTCTTCTCACCAGCATGGATTGCGACGGTACAAAGGATGGATATGATATCCAGTTGACGAAGATGGTGTCTGACAATGTGTCCATTCCAGTGATTGCTTCTGGGGGAGCGGGGAAGCTGGAGCATTTTCGAGATGCCTTTACTCTGGGCAATGCGGATGCTGTGCTGGCGGCCTCTCTCTTTCACTATAAGGAACTGGAAATAAGGGAAGTGAAGGAATATCTGCAGGGAGAGGGCATCAGTGTCCGAAACGTGTAATCGTAGCATTTCATAGGGCATGAGAGAACCGCACCTGAGAAATGCTGCGATTGGACGCAGGAAGAACGCAAGAGCAGCGTTCTTCAAAGTCAGTGCTGAAAGCACTGCTGCGTTACTATGAAGCCGCAAGGCTGAATAGTAACGGCTTGCGAAGTGAATGTCCGAGAGAAGGAGGAGCGATATGGGAATGATCGATAATGACTGGCTGGAGGCGATTCAGCCGGAATTTGGGAAGACATATTATAAGGAATTGTTTCAGTTTGTGAAGGAAGAATACAGCCGGGTGGTGGTGTACCCTCCGGCAGATGATATTTTTAATGCATTTCACTTTACGCCCCTATCTCAGGTGAAGGTGCTGATTCTGGGGCAGGACCCCTATCACAATGTACATCAGGCTCACGGCTTGTGCTTCTCGGTACCGGAGGATCAGCCGGACATTCCGCCATCCCTGCAGAATATTTATAAGGAATTGCAGGAGGATTTGGGATGCGGCATTCCCAACAACGGCTATCTGAAAAAGTGGGCGGATCAGGGCGTGCTCCTGCTGAACACGGTGCTGACGGTGCAGGCTCACCGGGCGGGTTCCCATCAGGGAAAGGGTTGGGAGCATTTTACCGATGCGGTGATTCAGGCAGTCAATGCCCAGGACAGGCCCATCGTCTATCTTTTGTGGGGGAAGCCCGCCCAGAGCAAGATTCCCATGCTGACCAATCCCAAGCACCTGGTGCTCAAGGCGCCCCACCCAAGCCCGTTGTCCGCATATCGGGGATTTTTCGGGTGCAGGCATTTCAGCCAGGCAAATGCCTTCTTGCAGGAGCATGGGGTGGAGCCCATCGACTGGCAGATCGAGGATGTGTAATGACAAGCAAATCCATTTCATATGGGTGTTTGTCGGGTAAGTTAAGCAGGTGTCAAATTGCATGAATGCAATTTGACACCTGTTATTGGCTATGCCATCATTTGATTTCAGATTGAATTTGACGGGAATCCTAATCTTCTATCCTGCATTGATAAGTAATTTTCCCATTAACATAAGTTTTCAGGCAGTATATTTTCTTAGAAAAATCAAATGATCGATTACCATCGTTCCAAGTTACTTCATTGTTTTTGGGCAAAGGTATCTTTTCTTCTGCAGTATAATATATAAAATACATTTCTGGTTCTTCAATGTCCGCAACTTTAACCTTAAATTCAAAAGAGAAGTTGGTTTTATATTCGTGGATGGTTGTCCACCTTGTGCAGTATTTCATATATTTTTTGCATATCGCCTGTCGCTTTGCCGTATCCTGATAAGCAGAATCTATCTCACTCAAATATGCGTATGCCTCGTTTAGATTGCCATTCTTCATTTCTTCGCAGCCGAGCGTATAAGCCAGCCATTGAAATTTTTCGTCTGTTTTTTTGTATCCCTTGCAACGCTTTAAATAATCGAATGCATTTGGATATTGATTATTTTTTATGCTTGACAGCCCTTTCAGATAGCAAATAGCCTTCTCATCTGTCACATGATACTGGTCTGCGATTGAGAGTGCCTCTTTATACGTTCCTTTCTCCGTATAATATATAATTGCATCCAAAGCGTATTTTTTCATTAATTTGTCAGAGTCCTTGTAGCTGGAAAGTTCTCGAAGCAATGCTAGCCCCTCGTCATATTTTCCCTCTTCTAATTTTGATACTGCCGATTGGTATTTCATGGAGGGCAGTACGATTTTATTTACTCCCAGCACTGCAAGTGTAGCAAAAATTCCGACAAAAGCCAGCAGAACAAAGCATTTACGCAACTTTTTCTGCGCTATTTTCTTTTCCTCTGCCTTTCTTTCCCTTCTTTGCTTTTCCTCCTCTGCCAGTCTTTTTTGTTCTTGCTCTCGTTCCAATTTCTTCTGACGCAGCATATCGATGTCCAAGAGGCTGAGCAGTTGGTTTATGCTAATGCTGCACTGGCGGCATGCGTTGTCCTTCTCGTTCAGTGTCCCGCAAACGCACCTCCAATGGCTATCCTTAAATTCAGGGACATAAATAGGATTTCCATGCCCCTGGTGGCGATACAGATGCCTAAATTCCTCATAGACATCCCCGAGCTTTCCTTTTAATTCTTCCTGTCGGTTCAATGCCTGAAGTTCTCTGTCATTTTCCCAGGTTGTTTTGTCAGAATAAAAGATCCTCTTGACCGTGATATGAAAAATCCGGGCGTTGCTGTCATCCAGGTATATGGGTGATTTGCCGCCCACTTTATCGTTGATTTGAAGGTTCAAATCCAGATAAGAGTATTCCCCTTCGGTAATCAGTTCCTCGCCCAGGGAATATCCCTGGTATGCTATTTCTATTCCTGCAATGCACTTTTTGGCTATTGCCTCGAATCCTAATTGCAGGAGATTCTGATTCAGTTGGCTGTCATGTAAAAGCACCCCTTTATATAGCATGACCGGGCAATCGGATACCCACATATTATCGGCTATTTCTTTTAGTTTCTTGTATCTTTCAGCCATAGGACTTCTCCTTATTTTGTATAAAAATATTAGGTAGGTTTCATCATACTCTTTTTATAATGGCGGCAATTCTGACTTTAGAAGCGAATTAGTATCATTCTTGTAATCTCTTTTAGACAGCATTTCTAAATACTCTAATGCTTCGCTTAATCCTGCAAGGATGACATATAAAATGCCCGTGCTGAACATACCTGATACAAAAATCCCAACGGTTAAACCTACATCTCGTTTTGTTATAGTTGTCGTACTAGAGTATAGCGAGACACGTGTAACCTCACCATATGTGCCGGCCAAAATGAAAGAACCGAAAATTCCTAAAACTAAAACTGCAATGGATAACCCTTTACATAATCCTCTGTACTTTGAAAACATTATTTCTTCCTCCTTATTCGTTTTGTTAATGGTATCACATTTTACTTTGGCATACAAGACAGTTGTTGCTATATACGGTCGATGTGAATAGATAATTTTTCATATATGACCGCAAATAGTGACAACAAAGAATATTCAATTCTGTAGTAAAATGTGAAAAAAAGTTGCTTAGTACAAAATTTCATGTTATACTTTAGAGTGGTTTGTTTTCTAAACTTATTTTGAATAGTGAAAGATTGGAGCGAAAGTATGAGCTTATTTAGTTCTATTTTTGGAACCCACAGCCAGCGGGAAGTGAAGAGGATCATTCCCATCGTGGACAAGATTGAGGCTATGGGGCCAGAGTATGAGAAGTTATCTGATGAGGAATTGAAGGCGAAGACCGGGGAGTTCAAGACGAGGCTGGAGAAGGGGGAAACCTTAGACGACCTGCTTCCTGAGGCGTATGCCACGGTGAGGGAGGCGGCTACCCGCGTGCTGGGCATGCGGCATTATAGAGTGCAGCTCATCGGCGGCGTGATCTTGCATCAGGGGCGCATTACCGAGATGCGTACCGGCGAGGGAAAGACCTTGGTGTCCACCCTGCCTGCGTATCTGAATGCTTTGGAAGGAAAGGGCGTGCATATCGTTACGGTGAATGACTATCTGGCAAAGCGTGATGCGGAGTGGATGGGAGAGGTTCATCAATTTCTGGGCCTGACCGTGGGCGTGATTCTCAACGATATGGATAATGATGAGAGAAGAGAGGCGTATAACTGCGATATCACCTATGCCACCAACAATGAGCTGGGATTTGACTATCTGAGGGACAACATGGTGGTATACAAGGAAGAACTGGTGCAGAGGGACCTGCACTATGCCATCATCGATGAGGTGGATTCCGTGCTGATTGACGAGGCCAGGACGCCTTTGATTATTTCCGGTTCCAGCGGAAAGTCCACCAAGCTGTACGAGGCTTGCGATATTTTCGTGAAGCAGCTGACCAGGGGTACTGCGAAAGAACTTTCCAAGATGGATATCTTGATGAATGAGGAAGAGCAGGAGACGGGAGATTATGTTGTCGATGAGAAGGACAAGAATGTGAATCTGACCGAGGAGGGCGTGCGCAAGGCGGAGCGGTTCTTCCAGGTGGAGAATCTGGCAGACCCGGATAATCTGGAGTTGCAGCACAATATCAATCTGGCACTTCGGGCCCATTCCCTGATGTTCAAGGATAAGGATTATGTGGTAAATGATGACGAAGTACTGATCGTGGACGAGTTTACCGGGCGCATCATGCCGGGCAGGCGGTTCTCTGACGGATTGCACCAGGCGATTGAAGCGAAGGAGCATGTGAAGGTGAAGAGGGAGAGCAAGACCCTCGCCACGATTACCTTCCAGAATTTTTTCAATAAATATGCGAAAAAGTCTGGCATGACTGGTACTGCCATCACGGAGGAAAAGGAGTTCCGTGAGATTTATGAGATGGATGTGGTGGAAGTTCCCACCAATGTGCCCGTTGCCCGAGTGGACTACAATGACGTGGTGTATAAGACCCAGGAAGAGAAGTTCAATGCCGTGGTAGCGGATATTGCGCAGGCTCACGAGAAGGGGCAGCCGGTGCTGGTAGGTACTATCAATATCGACACTTCCGAGTATCTCAGCAGGAAACTGCAGAAGAAGGGAATCCCCCACAAGGTGCTGAACGCCAAGTTCCATGAGCTGGAGGCCGAGATTATTGCGGATGCGGGACAGATGGGGGCGGTGACCATCGCTACCAACATGGCCGGCCGTGGTACGGATATCAAGCTGGGCGAGGGCGTGACGGAACTGGGGGGCCTAAAGATTATCGGTACGGAGAGGCATGAGTCCCGCCGTATTGACAATCAGCTTCGTGGACGTTCCGGCCGACAGGGCGATCCGGGAGAATCTCGCTTCTATATTTCTCTGGAGGATGATTTGCTCCGTCTCTTCGGCTCTGACCGTCTGATGGGATTATTTGAGGCTATGCCCGAGGGCGAGCAGCTGGAGCACAAGATGCTCTCCAATGCCATCGAGGGCGCTCAGAAGAAGATCGAGGGCAATAACTTTGGCATTCGTAAGAATCTGCTGGAGTTTGACCGAGTGAACAATGAGCAGAGGGAAGTGATATACAAGGAACGCCGTCAGGTATTGGACGGAGAGAGCATGCGGGACACCGTATACAAGATGATTACGGATGTGGTGGAGCAGCATGTGAGTTCCATTGTGAATGACGATGTGCCTGCGGAAGAGTGGGATATGAGGGAATTGAATAATGCCCTGCTTCCCATCGTTCCCATGAAGAAGGTAAAACTGACGGAAGAGCAGTTGAAGCACATGAAGAGGGACGAACTGATCCAGCAGCTGAAGGAGGAGGCCGTGAAGGTCTACGAGGCCAAGGAGGCCGAGTTCCCGGATGCGGACCAGATCCGCGAGGTGGAGCGCATCATACTCTTGAAGGTGATTGACCATAAATGGATGGACCATATTGATGATATGGATCAGTTGCGGCAGAATATCGGCCTGCAGGCTTATGGGCAGAGGGATCCGGTAGTGGAGTACAAGTTTGCCGGATTTGACATGTTTAACGATATGATTGATGCCATTGCCGAGGATACGGTGAAGGCATTGATGCATGTACAGATTGAGCAGAAAGTGGAGCGGGAGCAGGTGGCAAAGCCCACCGGGACAAATAAGGATGAATCCTTGCAGAAGGCACCCAAGAGGCGTTCCGGCAAAAAGGTTCAGCCCAATGATTCCTGCCCCTGTGGCAGCGGCAAGAAGTATAAATATTGCTGCGGCAAGAAATTCTAATTATAATATTAAATGTTTCTATTCACAGCCATTCATCCTATCATGCGATAGCCCCGCTGCCTATCGGCATCGTCTACACTCCGTTTCGGTCCGTGCTGAACAGACATCCACTGGATGTCTAGCACCGTTGCTAACGCAACTTTGGCTTCTACACTCCGTTTCGGTCCGTGCTAAACAGACATCCACTGGATGTCTAGCACCTTATGATGGGATGAACAGCTTCCACAGTTGATTTCCGAATAAATACCAGAATCTTATGTGCAAGCACAGCGATTCTGCATTTATCGGAAAGCGACTGTGAATAGTAACAAATATATCATAGAAAGAGGTGATTGATGTGGTAGAATTTGATAATATGAAGCAGATATTGTCCAATTACGAACATCCGCTGTGCGAAATGGGGAATTCACTTTGACCTGGCTGGGAAGAAAGACCGGGTTGAAGAGTTAGACAAAACCATGGAGGAGCCTGGATTCTGGGACAATCCGGAGCAGTCTGCCGCCGTGGTGCAGGAGAGCAAGAAGCTAAAGACCACCATTGAGCGTTATGAAGCCCTGTGCAGTGACAGGGAGGACATGCTCACGCTGATTGAGATTGGCGAGGAGGAGAATGACGCAGACCTGGTGGCAGAAATCCAGGAGAATCTGGAGAGTTTTGAGAAAGAATTTGAGGCCCTGCGCATAGAGACTTTGCTGTGCGGCGAGTATGATAAGGAAAATGCCATTCTCACTCTCCACGCCGGGGCTGGCGGGACGGAGAGCTGCGATTGGGCAAGCATGCTGTGCCGCATGTTCCAGAGGTATGCGGAAAAGCAGGGATTTCAGGTGGAAATGCTGGATTTCCTAGACGGGGACGAGGCGGGCCTGAAATCTGTCACCCTGCAGATAAACGGGCTGAATGCCTATGGCTACATGAAGAGCGAGCACGGGGTGCACCGTCTGGTGCGCATCTCTCCCTTTAATGCGGCGGGAAAGAGGCAGACCTCTTTCGTGTCCTGCGACGTGATGCCGGACATTCAGACGGATTTGGACGTGGAGATCGACGAGGATGATATCCGGGTGGATACCTATCGCTCCAGCGGGGCGGGAGGCCAGCACATCAATAAGACATCTTCGGCCATCCGCATCACCCATTTTCCCACGGGCATCGTGGTTCAGTGTCAGAATGAGCGTTCTCAGCATATGAATAAGGATAAGGCGATGCAGATGCTGAAGGCGAAGCTGTATTTGTTGAAACAACAGGAGCAGCGGGAGAAGGCCAGCGGCATCCGGGGAGAGGTGAAGGACAACGGATGGGGAAGCCAGATTCGTTCCTATGTCATGCAACCCTATACGATGGTGAAGGATCACAGGACGAATGCGGAAGTGAGCAATGTGCAGGGAGTTCTGGATGGAAATATAGAACCTTTTATCAATGCATATCTGGCTTGGATTTCCGGTGGCAACCTTGGAGATACGAAGTGAGGCAAAGGAGTGGAGGATACGATGATTAACGTAGGGATTTTAGGATATGGAACGGTGGGTTCCGGGGTTTTTGATATCCTTCGGGAGAATGGAAAACTTATTGCAGGGAGAGCCGGGGAAGAGATTTCTGTGAAGCATGTGCTGGATTTGAGGGACTTTCCGGGAGATTCGGTGGAGTCTGTGCTAACCCATGATTTCAAGGATATTGAGATGGACGATGATGTGCAGATCGTTGTGGAGACCATGGGAGGGCTTCATCCCGCATACGAGTTTGTGAAAGCATGCCTGGAGCGGGGCAAGAGCGTATGTACCTCCAACAAGGCTCTGGTGGCTGACTTTGGGCCGGAACTGATCCAGCTTGCCAAGGACAGGAACGCCAGCTTTCTTTTTGAGGCCAGCGTGGGCGGGGGCATTCCCATTATCCGTCCGCTGCAGAGTTCCCTGTCCCCGGATGAGATTTTAGAGATTTCCGGCATCTTAAATGGAACCACCAATTATATTCTCACGGAAATGAAAGAGAAGGGGGCGGATTTCGATTCCGTATTGAAGGATGCCCAGGCGCTGGGTTATGCGGAGGCAGACCCCACAGCGGACGTGGAGGGGCATGATGCCTGCAGGAAGATTGCAATACTGACCTCTCTAGCCTACGGAAAGAATGTGGACTTTCATGAGATTTACACCGAGGGCATCACAAAGATTACAGACCGGGATATCATTTATGCCAATCGGCTGGGCGCAAAGGTGAAAATCTGCGGTTCCAGCAAGAAGGTGGGAGACGGGGTGTGCGCCATGGTGGCTCCCGTGCTAATCTATCCTGACAATCCGCTGTATAGCGTGGACGGCGTGTTCAATGCCATTCTGGTAAGGGGCAACATGGTGGGAGACGTGATGTTCTACGGGCAGGGAGCGGGTAAACTTGCGACTGCCAGCGCGGTGGTGTCTGATGTGATTGAGGCTGGGAAAAATATTGGCACAGGCGTGCCAGTACAGTGGACGGCAGAAAAATTATCCCTGGTTTCCTTTGAGGAGAGCAAGAGCCGATTCTTTGTCAGAACGGCGGGGACGAAGAGCGACAGTGAAAGCAAGGTGCGAGATGCCTTCGGGGATGTGGAGGAAGTTGATGCGGGATTTTCCGATGAGTATGCATTTGTCACGGGAGAGATTACCGAAGCTGCTTATGAGAAGGCGGCTGGGGCTGTAGGAACCGTCATCAATAAGATTCGTATTTCTTAATTATATTAGCAGGAACGAGGTAGCGACATGAAATATCTAGTGGTATTAGGTGATGGGATGGCGGACCAGCCGATTCAGGAGATTGGCAGAAGGACTCCGCTGATGCAGGCAGCGACGCCAGCGATGGATGCTCTGGCGCGCAAGTCGGAGGTGGGGCTTGCCCACACCATCCCCCAGGGGATGAAGCCGGGGAGCGACACGGCTAACCTGGCGGTGCTGGGGTATGACCCCAAGAAATATTACACGGGGCGTTCCCCGTTGGAGGCATTGAGCATCGGCGTACCCATGAAGGACACGGATATTGCCATTCGCTGCAATATCGTCACGGTGTCCGATGACGGATTGCCATATGAAGAGAAAACCATTATCGACCACAGCGCCGGGGAGATATCCACCCGGGATGCCGCTGTTCTGATGGAGGCGATTCAGCAGGAGTTGAACAGCGACATTTACCAATATTATGTGGGAACCAGCTATCGTCATCTGACTGTCTGGGATGGAGGGGAAGTGGTGGAACTGACGCCTCCCCATGACGTGCTGGGACAGACGATAGGCCAGTATTTGCCTGAGGATGCCAAACTTCGGGAGATGATGGAGAGGAGTTATGAGATTCTGAACAGCCATCCGCTGAATGTGGAGCGGGAGAAGCGGGGGCTGAATAAGGCAAATTCCCTGTGGTTCTGGGGTGCGGGAACCAAGCCTGCCCTGGATTCCTTTGAGGGGAAGTACGGCAAAAAGGGTGCCATGATTTCTGCGGTGGATTTGCTGAAGGGAATTGCCGTGGGAGTTAAGATGCACAATATTGAAGTGCCTGGGGCAAATGGAACGCTGGAGACTAACTGGGAAGGAAAGGCGGATGCCGCCGCCAAGGCTCTTTTAGAGGATGGCTATGATTTTGTCTATATTCATATGGAGGCCCCGGACGAGATGGGACACCAGGGAAGCCTGGAGAAGAAGATTAAGGCCATCGAATATCTGGACGGCAGGGTGCTAGGGCCTCTCGTGGAGCGTTTGGATCAGTCGGGGGAGGATTACCGCCTCCTGCTGATGCCGGATCACCCCACGCCCATTGCCTGTCGCACCCACACGTCAGATCCCGTGCCGTATCTTCTCTATGACAGCAGGAAGGATGGGGAGTTTTCCGGCCTGTACAATGAGGAAGATGCGAGAAAAAGCGGCATCCGGGTAGAACAGGGCTATACACTGATGAGTAAACTATTAGAGAGAGCATAAATGGAGGAAAAACATGTTAGTTGTAAAGAAATTTGGTGGTACTTCCGTTGCCAATAAGGAGCGCATCTTCAACGTGGCGAAGCGCTGCGTAGAGGATTATAAAAATGGAAACCAGGTGGTTGTGGTGCTTTCTGCTATGGGAAAACAGACAGATGTATTGCTGGATATGGCAAGGGATATCAATCCAAAGGCTTCCAAGCGGGAACTGGATATGCTCCTGACCACCGGCGAGCAGACATCCGTGGCTTTGATGTCCATGGCGCTGGATTCTCTGGGAGTTCCCGCAGTTTCCTTGAATGCTTTTCAGGTGGCGATGCATACTACCTCTGACAATGGCAATGCCAGGCTGAAAAAGATTGATGCAAAGAGAATCAAGTTTGAACTGGATAACCGCCGCATTGTGGTAATCACGGGATTTCAGGGAGTAAACAGGTACGGAGATTATACCACGCTGGGACGAGGCGGTTCTGATACTACGGCAGTTGCGCTGGCGGCGGCACTCCATGCGGATGCCTGTGAGATTTTTACCGACGTGGACGGCGTATTTACTGCCGATCCCAGGATTGTGCCCTGTGCGAGGAAACTGAATGTGATTTCCTATGACGAGATGCTGGAACTTGCCAGCCTGGGGGCAGGCGTGCTTCACAATCGCTCTGTGGAGATGGCAAAGAAATATGGCGTGCAGCTGGTGGTGCGTTCCAGTCTGAATACTAGCGAGGGAACCGTAGTAAAGGAGGAAAGTAATATGGAAAAGATGTTGGTCAGCGGCGTTGCGACAGATAAGAATGTGGCGCAGTTTTCAGTGGAGGGATTGGAGAATAAGCCCGGCGTGGCGTTTAAGCTTTTTCACCATCTGGCAAACCACAATGTGAATGTAGATATGATTTTGCAGTCCGTGGAGCATGGTGGGACCCAGGATATCAGTTTTACCGTGACGAAGGAGATGGCAGACGAGGCGCTGGACGTGTTGGAGCGTCATGGAAAGACCAGCCTGAAATGTGAGAAAATTGCCGTGGCGAAAGATGTGGCCAAGGTCTCTGTAGTAGGTGCCGGCATGGTATCCAATCCGGGGGTTGCCGCCAAGATGTTTGAGGCACTCTACGATGCGGGCATCAATATCCGCCAGATTTCCACATCTGAGATTCGGGTGTCCGTGCTGATTGATGAGAAATATGCAGACCCGGCGGCTCAGGCAGTGCATGATGCTTTTTCTTTGGAGGACTAATTTAAGGGGGATGCGTGAATATCTGACGGGCAATGGAGTTCCGAAGGATGTTTTGCATCCTCTTTTTCATAAAATGGAGGATGAAGATGAATATCGAGAAGAAAATTGCAGAAGAATTATCTATACAGCCATGGCAGGTGGAGGCTACTGTGAAGCTGATTGACGAGGGAAATACGATTCCCTTTATCGCCAGATATCGGAAGGAGGCCCACGGCTCTTTGAATGATGAACAGCTTCGCGACTTGAGCGAGCGTCTCACCTATCTTAGGAATCTTGAGGAAAAGAAAGAGCAGGTGCTGGCTAGCATCGAGGAACAGGGAAAACTTACGGAGGATTTGAAAGAGAAGATTCTTGCGGCGGAGACCCAGGTAGTAGTGGATGATCTGTATCGTCCCTATCGCCCTAAGCGGAGGACAAGGGCGACGATTGCGAAGGAAAAAGGATTGGAAGGCTTGTCTGTGCTGATTTTGGCACAGGAGGCTTCCACAGATATAGAAAAAGAGGCGGAAGCCTATATCTCGGAGGAGAAGGAGGTACCTACGCTGGAGGATGCCTTGGCGGGAGCGAAGGACATCATCGCAGAGGAAATCTCCGACAATGCGGAGCATCGCATGTATATTCGGAAGATTACTTTTGAGGAAGGCAGGATTATCTCCGCAGCGAAGGATGAGAAGGCCCAGTCTGTCTATGAGATGTACTATGACTTCCAGGAGGAGATCAGCAAGGTGGTAGGACACCGGGTGCTTGCCCTGAACCGGGGGGAGAAGGAAAAATACCTGGTGGTGAAGTTGGAGGCTCCGGAGGAGCGCATTCTCCAGTATTTGAAGACGAAAACTGTCACAGGGGACAATGCCAGGGCGGAGGAACTTTTGGCGGAAGCCATCGAAGACAGTTACAAGCGGCTGATTGCCCCTGCCATTGAGCGGGAAATCCGAAATGAGCTGACGGAGAAGGCAGAAGACGGAGCCATCAAGGTCTTTGGCAAGAATCTGGAACAGCTTCTGATGCAGCCCCCTATTGCGGGAAAGAACGTGCTGGGCTGGGACCCGGCTTTCCGTACCGGGTGCAAGCTGGCGGTGGTGGATGCCACTGGGAAGGTGCTGGACACCACGGTGGTATACCCCACCGCGCCTCAGAATAAGGTGGAGGAGACCAAGCGGGTGGTGAAGAAATTGATTAGCAAGTACAACATTTCCCTGATTTCCGTGGGAAATGGAACGGCCTCCAGAGAATCGGAGCAGATCATTGCGGACATGCTGAAAGAAATCCCTGCCCCGGTACAGTATATTATCGTCAATGAGGCGGGAGCCTCTGTCTATTCTGCCAGCAAGCTGGCCACGGAGGAGTTTCCGAACTTTGACGTGGGACAGAGAAGCGCGGCATCCATTGCCAGGAGGCTGCAGGATCCCCTGGCGGAACTGGTGAAGATTGATCCCCAGTCCATCGGCGTGGGGCAGTACCAGCACGACATGAACCAGAAGAAATTATCCGAGACCCTCTCCGGCGTGGTGGAGGATTGCGTGAACAGGGTTGGCGTGGATCTGAATACAGCCTCTGCCTCCCTGCTGGAGCATATCTCCGGCATTTCTAAAGCCATTGCCAAGAATATCGTGGTATTCCGGGAGGAGAATGGGCAGTTCCAGGACAGGAAGCAATTGCTGAAAGTGCCAAAACTGGGGCCCAAGGCTTTTGAGCAGTGCGCCGGATTTATGCGCATTGTGGGCGGGGACAATCCTCTGGATGCCACCAGCGTCCATCCTGAAAGCTATGATGCGGCCAATGGCCTTCTGGAGAAGCTGGATATGACCATGGAGGAAGTGAAGGAAATCCAGAGTGAGATGGCCAGGCAGTCGGCGGTGAAGAAGCCCAAGAAGAAAGAGCAGAAAGGATTCCAGGTGAAGAATACCGGGACGGCCTTCGGGGCGGCCTTTGCCAAGGCATTTGGCGAGGGGGCGGTGACCTTGGAGGAGGAAGGGCAGCCTAAGACTGGCAAGGGAATCATGAAGCGGGTGAAGAATAAAAAGGCTATGGCAGAGGAATTGGGTATCGGGGAGATTACCCTGACAGATATTATCAAGGAGCTGGAAAAGCCAGCCAGAGATCCCAGGGATGAGATGCCTAAGCCCATACTTCGCACGGATGTGCTGGAGATGAAGGACTTGAAGGAGGGCATGATTCTCAAGGGAACGGTGAGGAACGTGATTGACTTCGGGGCTTTTGTGGATATCGGCGTACATCAGGACGGGCTGGTTCATATTTCCCAGTTGTCGGACAAAAAGTTCGTAAAGCATCCGCTGGATGTGGTCAGCGTGGGGGATGTGGTAGAAGTGAAGGTTATGGGGGTTGATTTGAAGAAGCAGAGGATACAGCTGACAATGAAACTATAGAATAACGATTGTTGCTGGTAGGCGGCAGATTGATTGCATGATGGTCTGAAGGCTTTGACGAGCACGGACTTAGTTAACGAAGGGGAGCGCTATGGGATTATTTGATGGTTTGTTTGTGGATGTAAAGCATGGGAGCAAGATTACCTACAGCGAGAGCGACTTGCGCAAATGGGATCGCACTTATGAAAAGGAAATTCTGGCAGATGACAGGAGGCGGGTGATGTCTCCGCTGCGCAAGGTGCCCCAGCAGGCATACCTGACCCAGATTCGGGATTATGCTTTTGAGCGAATCCTGGATGGGCATATGTATACCTTCCAGCATATCCTTGTGGTGCCCAATCCCTATGATATCGTCAAGCAGTCGGCATTATTGCTGTTCAATTCCAGCAAGAAGACGAAAATCCGCTATCGGGTGCTGGGAGATACGGAGGATGGGGATTTTCGAGGGGAGACAGAATACACGAAACGCCACAGGGTTCCTATCTTTGGCCTCTATTTCCAGCGCAGCAATAAGGTGGAGCTGGAGATGGTTGACCGGCAGGGCAAGGTGGTTAAGCGGCGCATGATCCGCATTTTCGTATCGGAGAAACCAAAGAAGCTCTTGAATATTTTGGGTAAGAATACGAAGGACGGAGAGGTTCAGTTTCCTTTTGTCATGGTAAATGGCGTGTCTTTCAATCCCATGGCAGTGGATTGCAATGGCGATATTCGCTATTCCATCCAGCTTCGCACTAACAGTATCGGCATGATCCCATTGGCGGGAGGTCGGTTCCTCTACGAGGACAGGACTGCCAACCGAATGAATAAGAAAGGGCAGATCAAGCCCTGCCGTTATCATGAAATGGATTATCTGGGCAGGGTGTACCGCACCTTTCTGCTGGAATCCCCCATCGAGGGATATGCTACCCAGGGGGCAGATTCCCTGTTCTTAGTTACATCCGCGGATGAAAATCACCGCTCGGACCAGATTATGGAAATGGATATGTCCACCGGGGAGATCGTGAAGCGGTGCAACCTGACGGATCTGATTGGGGATAAGTACCGCAACTGCGAGAACTGGGCGCAGATTACTTCTATTTTCTGGCGCGGGGGGAATTTGGTGCTGTCAATGAAAAAGGTGCATACCGTGCTGGAGATTGACTGGGAGAATCTGGAAATCAGCTGGGCGCTGGCTCCGGAATCGGTGTGGAAGGGCTCCCGGGTAGAGCCCTATCTCCTCAAGGGGGATCGCCCGGCGGAGGAAATCTGTGCCCAGCCGGATTATGTGACCTCGGCGTACCTGGACGAGGAGGCGGGAAAGGAGCGGGTTCTGCTGTTCCAGGAGAGAAATCAGGGTAAAGTGCCCTTGTCCGTTCCCGATGGAGAGCGGTCCGGGCTGGCCTTTGTGGATATTTATGCCAAGGAGGGACGTTTTCAGGTGGTGGATGCCTTTGACTGCGTGAAGACCAGGGAGCATGGCATCAGCCTGTATGATACGTCCAGAGATCACATGTTTCTCAGTGCGGGGGGTATGAAGCAGCTGGTGGATGGCAACAGGTGCAAACTGGAGGAGATGGATTTTCGGACGGGGAAGGAGATTCACAGCCTGTATATCCGCAAGGGCGTGAACCGGGTCTGGGAGTTTGCGCCGGATGTGATTCGCTGCGCAGAGCCGGTGGAAATGACGAAGGATGTAATATTCGGCCAGGTTTCCCCACCGGAGGAGTTTCATGGAGAATTGCCGGAACTGGCAAAGGGACGGCTGGATCGGAATGATTTCAGCGGTGTCTGTCTCTGCGAGGATTTATTTATCAGCAGCATCCTTCCGGGAAAGGTTTCAAGGCTTTATTTTGTGGGGAAGCACCATGCCTATGTGCAGGACTATTCCAATATGGTGACGGGGAAAGTAAAGTTTCCCTTTGTGGTGTCCCTGCGGGAATTTGCGGTGGACGAGTACCAGATCTATGTGGAGAGCCAGGGCAAGGTGTATCGGCTGAAAAATGAGATTCGGGTGACGGAATGATGGGGGACTTGTGAACAAGATTTGCCCTATGTGTTTTCAGACAATCCATGCCATGGATTGTGAAAAATGTATAAATTAGTAAATGAGAATGTGATGTTTTTGTGAAAAATGTTGCATTCTTTTTTTGCTTTTAGTATACTTAGAACAATAAAGTAACTATTCAGCCTTGCGGCTTCATAGTTACACAGCAGTGCTTTCAGCACTGTTGATGTACACGTTTTGCACAAAAAGCGTGCAAAATGGCACCATAAAACTCATATTTTTGACAGACACCATGTCAAAAATCTTCGCATTTTATGGAAGGCTGAACTGTTACCAATAAAACAATTAAGGAGGTTATTTTCATATGGTAAACAGATTTGTTTTAAATGAGACATCTTATCACGGGGCTGGCTCCATTGCAAGCATTGCGGACGAGGCGAAGGCTAGGGGATATCAGAAGGCATTTGTATGCTCCGACCCGGATCTGATAAAATTTGGCGTGACAAAGAAGGTATTGGACGTGCTGGATCAGAATGGACTGGCATATGAACTGTATTCTGACATCAAGCCCAACCCTACCATCGAGAATGTGCAGACAGGCGTGGAGGCATTTAAAAATGCGGGAACGGATTATTTGATTGCCATCGGTGGCGGTTCCTCCATGGATACGGCTAAGGCGATTGGCATTATTATCAACAATCCAGAGCATGAGGACGTGAGGAGCCTGGAGGGTGCCGTGGATACCAAGAACAAGAGCGTGCCCATATTTGCAGTGCCAACCACGGCGGGTACGGCGGCGGAGGTGACCATCAATTACGTGATTACCGACGT
This sequence comes from Clostridiaceae bacterium, assembly GCA_910575435.1. Lineage (GTDB taxonomy): Bacteria > Bacillota > Clostridia > Lachnospirales > Lachnospiraceae > Butyribacter. Next base: position 94,506 of record CAJTGI010000015.1, read on the forward strand.
GGAGAAGAACCGCAAGATGGTCTGCGTGGACCCCCACGATATTCCCGTGGTGGCGTTTATTGATTCGGAGATGATGGCATCCATGCCCAAGGGACTGACTGCGGCTACCGGGATGGACGCGCTGACTCATGCCATCGAGGGCTATATCACGGCGGGGGCATGGGAATTGTCTGATATGTTCCACCTGAAGGCCATTGAGATTATCGCCCGCTCTCTGAGGGGGGCCGTGGACAACACCCCGGAAGGACGGGAGGGCATGGCACTGGGTCAGTACGTAGCCGGTATGGGATTCTCCAATGTGGGTCTGGGCATCGTGCATTCTATGGCGCATCCCTTGGGCGCACTGTATGATACGCCCCACGGCGTGGCAAATGCCATTATCCTGCCCACGGTGATGGAGTACAATGCAGAGTCTACGGGAGAGAAGTATCGGGATATCGCCAAGGCAATGGGCGTGGAAGGTACGGAAAATATGAGCCAGGACGAGTATCGCAAGGCGGCGGTGGATGCCGTGAAGAAACTTTCCGTAGATGTGGGGATTCCGGCAGATCTGAAAGATATCGTGAAGAGGGAGGACATTCCCTTCCTGGCACAGTCTGCCTATGATGATGCCTGCAGGCCGGGCAATCCAAAGGAGACATCCGTGGAGGATATCACCGGATTGTATGAGAGTTTGCTGTAATTTGGGGCGAAGGGTTCTTGTTGCGAATAGTGCCTCCTTTCCCTCGGTTTTGGCCTGATCGGGACTTATGGCCAATCATGAGGGAAAGTTTGAAACAATTAAGTAGAGGACAGCCAAAGAATAAAGGGCATAGCAAATAAACCACCTATATAGCTGGTTTTAAAAACTAAATATAGACACAACACCTAATCAGGTAACAGCAACAACATCATCTTTGATGACATATCCCCGTTGTTTCAGTAGATTAAGTGCCTGTGAAGCAGTCAGTATCTTAGATTTCTTCACAGGACGTGGTTCAAGAAAGCCTACTGGTGTATATGGTTTTAAATCTGTGAGTATGTGCCAGATAGCGGTCAGGATCAT
>CAJTGI010000016.1 GCA_910575435.1 Clostridiaceae bacterium
TGAGGCAGTGTCTGAGTTTCACAGCCTGTTCCGTGGAGATGGCACCATCAACTGCAGCCTGTATTTCTTCGATTGGAGTTTTGCATCTGCCATCAACAAAAGGTGTTACATCAAAAGTTTCCCCGGGGTGTTGTAAAATCTGTTCTGTAATAGAACGAGACGATTTGCCAAATATATCAGAAAAGACATCGTCCAGTTTTAAGTTAGACACAGTAAGACAGTTATGGGCACGATTCTTCTCACTGGTAATCATACAAGTGAGTTTGAAACGGTATCTTACTAAATCTCTTAATTCACGGATGTCAGCAGGCGGAATAAAGGAAGGCTTGACCATTCCGCACATATATAAATCACAAATCCACTTGGCATCCTTACGATCCGTCTTGTTACCTTTTTGAGGTTTGGTATATTTGGGGTGGGAAAGAGTAACCCGGATGTTATTCTTCTCTAGGATATTAAAAACAGGGATCCAGTACTTGCCGGTAGATTCCATACAGACATCGTTACAGTTGTATTTAACAAGCCAATCACACAACTCATTCAAACCTTTTGTAAAGGAAGAAAAGCGGGCCTGTTTATACTCTGTACGGTTGTTTGGGTCAGTAATACCGATGCAAGCGTAGATCCAAGTTTTATGGACATCAAGTCCACAGCAGTTATTTTTTAAGATTTTAAAAGACAATAAAAGTACCTCCTGATGATTTATAGATAAAACTGACAGTGACTGGCCATCCGGCAAAATCGAGTCGACTTTGGAAGAGATAAGTTTACGGGCTACGTTATGCGCCATTCATTGATGCCTTAACGGATGACCGACAACATATAAGAATGCGAGGTCGCCGCTATACAGCCCCGCCACTCACCTCCACGTGTTCTGTAGTGTGTCAGTCTTATAAAAAGATTATATCAAGAGGTAAAGAAAATAGAAACGAGCGAAGCGAGAGAAACTAAGGTTTCATGACCCCATCGGTGGCTTTCGCGAAGCGGAAAGGCGGATTATAAGAATAGAAGTCTTTGATGGCATTGCCTATGATATGGCCAGCCCTTCACAGATACATCAGTCAATCTCTATGCAGCTGTCTACTGTTATAAACAACTATTTACTCCTAGGTAATTGCGAAACAAGTTCGCAATCTTGATCCCAGCAGGGTAAAAATCCGGTCATGCCAGATTTTCAGGAGGTGGATGTGGGCAACCGGATTTTAAGACATGAAAACAAAGCAGATAAGGATATCTGCCCGTGAAATGGTATGCGGTATGTAAGGTTATGCGATCAGAGGTTTTAGACTGCGGATATATTGATGCTTGTGCAGTTTGTCAGCCACCATTACAGTAATAAGCTGGGTAATCCCGGCGAGAAGCAGGTCAGCATGAAGCGTTTTTTCATTCTGCGTTTTACGCCCGGCAACACAGAAGCTGTCCTTGAAATGGTTGATTGATTTCTCAACATTTACCCTGATCTTATAGGTGGAAGCCCATTCGGACGTACCACGGAGCGTACCAGGATAGGCGCGCAGGTTTTTCTCGGGATAAATATAAAACATCCTGCCGCAGGGGGATTCAGTACAGGGATTTTCACAGTGGCAGACGCGTTTGCTTTTACCGGTTGTTTTATCATATTCCCATTTCATTTTTGGGCATACAAACTTCATGGTTGGCAGCCCGCAGCGGAGATGGGATCTGCTTCCTTCCCGCCTCATTGGAAGGGATGGGTCTTTGGGACAGCAGGGGACGCCGTCCTTATTCAGCGGGCAGTCGGATTCCGGAAGGGAGATTCTGCCGTTGAGGGGAATGTAAGCCTGCTCAAAGGAAGCTTCCTGTAACAGGTATTTGTAGATTTCAATGGAATCAAATGCGGCGTCTCCCAGAAAAGTTTTCGGATTGATAAGCGGATGCTTGCGAAAGAAATCCTTTAAAGTGGGAACCAATGCCTTGGAATCGGCAAGGCTCTTATCTTCATCCGGGGAATCAGATTTTTTTCTGACAATGATGTCAGGATGGGCCGCAAGAAAGTCCTTGTTATAAAAGGAGATATCCCGGACAATGCCGAGCCCGTTGGTAATAATACCGAATTTATAAGCATAACAGAAATGCCCGTTAATGTACATCTGCTGAATGGCTGGATTGGCGGCAGCATGGGAAGGCATGGAGCCGTAGGCGGCTTTATAAGGGTCAAAGGAACCGGCCATCCCTTTTGCTTTTTTGAAGGCTTTCAGTTGTTTGATGATACGGTTGGCATATTTGGGATTGTTTTCTGTAACCCATGCCTCAATGCCAGAGGTGTCAAAGAGAAGCATGGAAGCTTTCCGTGTATCAATGCAATGGCAGATTGGTTCGGTCAAGTCAACAAGATGATCGAACATGGATTGTAAGTCCGATAAAAAATCTTGTTTGAACCGGGTGAATTTAGAGGCATCCGGGACAACGTCAAACCCGCAGAAGTCCCGCAGTTCCTGAGAGTATTTCAGGAATACGATCAGCAGGGATGTAGTTGGGATTGAGAAGATAAGCTGTAGTAACAGAGCCTTCAGCATTGGGTAAAGAAGATGCCTGCGGGGTCTGCCGGTGGCAGCGTGGAAATGAAAAACAAAAGACGCCGGGACAATTTCATCTAAGTTAATGGCATTTTCGAGAAGTTCAAGGAACTCATATTTATCGTTATCAAATTTATTTTGGCAATCGGTAAAAATATCTGCCAAAGAAAGCTGTTTGTATGGTATCATATAGGTACGACTCCTTTCCGGTGGATGGTTGATTGTTATTTGACATCTCAATTTTACCATAAACCAGTGAGGAGTTGTTTTATTTTGTGACAAAAAGAATCCCGTATTTATGCGGGTTCTGGCGTTTCGCAAACGCCTACTATTTACTCCGCAAGAAAGGAGATTGCAGTATTTTCAGCGCTCCATTCGATGTAAAGTTGTCTGATACTCCCCTGATAATCGTCCAACCTGATATCATGGTTATCTGCGATAAGGATAAGTTGGATGAAAAAAGGTGTAATGGAGCACCAGATTTCATCATTGAAATCGTTTCCCCTGGGAATCCGTCAGATGATTATATAAGAAAGGCATATTACTACAAAAATTACGGTGTTCGGGAATACTGGATTGTGGATCCGAAACGCCGGATGATAACGGTCAACTCTTTCGAGGAAGACTTGCTAAACATCCAGTATTCTTTTGAGTCTACCATCAAGATAAATATCTATGATGATTTGTTTATCAACTTCGCAGATATTGCCGAAATGCTGAATATTTAGCCAAAATAAAAGGCATGTGCTTTATGCGCGCATGCCTATTATTTTAATCTTTTTTCTATTTTCCTTTTGAAATTCTGCTCGTATGCCCATATATAATAGTAACTGCCATTTATTCCTTCCACGCCAAGCGATGCAGATCCCCCTCCCGCTGCATATGGGAAAATCCATTCTGCCGCAACGCCTCATAGAGCACGATTGCCACGGAGTTGGACAGATTCAGGGAGCGGATCTTCTCATTCATGGGAATGCGGATGGCAGTGTCCTGGTAGTCCACCAGAATCTCCTCCGGAATCCCCGCACTCTCCTTCCCGAACATGATATAGGCATCCTCCGAATAGGATACCTCCGAGTAATTCTTCCGGGACTTGGTGGTAGCCATAAACATCTTCCCCACCGCCTGAGGGTTTTTCTCAAAAAAATCCTCCAGGCAGTCATAGACAGTCACATCCAGCTGATCCCAATAATCCAGCCCCGCCCGCTTCAATGTCTTATCATTGATGCGAAACCCCATAGGCTCGATTAGATGCAGCCTAGTTCCCGTGGCGCAGCAAGTTCTCCCGATATTTCCGGTATTGGCGGGCATTTCCGGCTCCAGCAAAACAATATTCAACATAATCATCCCCCATAGGCATCTTTTCTTCGGATAAAACGTTCGATGCGTTCCAGCGCCCCCTTCAAATCCTCGATGGAGTAGGCGTAGGAAATCCGCACAAAGCCCTCCCCGGAATCCCCAAAAGCAGTTCCCGGCACCACCGCAATCTTTTCTTCCTGCAAAAGATTCTGGGCAAACTCATCAGAAGTCATCCCAAACTGCTTGATGCTGGGAAATACATAAAATGCGCCAAATGGCTCGAAGCACTGCAGGCCCATGTCCCGAAATGCCTTCATCAGAAAATTTCTCCTCTGATTATAGGCAGTGCGCATCCTCTCCACGTCCTCGTCGCCATTGCGCAGGGCCTCCACTGCCGCATACTGGCTGTTGGTGGGAGCGCACATAATGGCAAATTGGTGAATCTTCAATATCTGGTCCAGAATCACCCTGGGGCCGCAGGCATAGCCCAGCCGCCACCCCGTCATGGCATAAGATTTGGAAAACCCATTGATGACAATGGTTCTCTCCCACATACCCGGGAAACTGGCAATGGACACATGGGTATTATTATATGTAAGTTCCGAGTAGATTTCATCAGAAATCACATACAAGTCACGGTCTATAATCACATCTACAATATCTTCCAGATCTTCCTTCGTCATAATGCTGCCCGTGGGATTATTGGGAAAGGGGAGTACCAGCAGTTTGGTTTTATCCGTAATGTGGTCCAGCAACTCCTGCCTGGTAAGCTTGAAATTATCCTCTTCCTGCAATTCTATAATGACAGGCGTTCCCCCGGCCAGCACGGCGCAAGGCTCATAGGACACATAGCTGGGCTGGGGAATCAGCACCTCGTCCCCCGGGTCCAGCATAGCCCGGAATGCTCCATCAATAGCCTCGCTGCCCCCCACCGTCATCATCACCTCGTGATCCGGATCGTAGGTCAGTCCAAAGCGGCGATGCAAATAATTGCTCACCTCTATTTTCAATTCCTTCAACCCCGCATTGGAGGTATAGAATGTGCGCCCCCTCTCCAGAGAGTAGATGCCCTCCTCCCTGATATGCCAGGGCGTGTCAAAATCCGGCTCCCCCACTCCCAGGGAAATCGCATCCTTCATCTCGCTGACAATATCAAAATACTTCCGTATGCCCGAGGGCTCGATGGTTTGAATCTTCTTAGCCAATGGGTCTCTCATGGTGTAATCAACATCCTTTCCGTGTCACGCTGCTCTTTTGACATCACCAGCCCGTGCTCTTTGTACTTTTTCAGCACGAAATAGGTGGCAGTGCTATTCACATACTCTAGCGTAGATAATTTTTCCGTCACGAATCGAGCCACTTCCTTCATGCTCTTCCCCTCGATAATCACCGTCAGGTCAAAGCCGCCGGACATGAGATACAGGCTCTCCACTTCCTCGAAGCGGTAAATCCGCTCCGCCACCTTGTTGAATCCCATATCCCTCTGAGGCGTGACTTGAACCTCGATCAGAGCCGTCACTTTCTCATGGTCTGTATTGTCCCAGTTAATGAGAGTGGGATAGCCGCAGATTACATTGGCCTCTTCCATCTCCTGTATCTCCCTCTTAATGGTATCCTCATCCGTAGCGAGGAGGGCCGCCAGCTCCTCCGTGGAAAAGCGGCCATTCCTGCTGATTGCATCCAAAATCTGCTTCTTCATATACACACACATGCCTTTCCAGTACCTGCAAACTTAAATGCGCATGTCATGCGCTATGCCGCAGGCACAAAATAGTTTGCTTGATATACAGCCAGCCACACCCAGCGTGCTGACCCGCCTAATAAATCTTATATAATTCATCACTTCCCGGAGGCTCCAGAAACCTGGTCTCCTCTCCATTGAGGATCACACGGTCATGGGAATCCGTCACCCTCCCGATTACCGCCGCGGCGATGCCCGCCTTCTCCAGCTCCTCCACCATCCGGTTGCCATTCCCGCAACCGATCAGCAGGGAACCGCTGGACATCATCTGATACGGGTTCAGTCCGAAAACCTCGCACACCTCTATGGTCTCCTGGCGAATAGGAATCTTCGACAGGTCTGCCTGAATGCCCACGTCAGCCGCCGCACCAATCTCCCACAATGCGCCAAAGATGCCTCCCTCGGTCACATCGTGCATGGCGGTAGCCCCCCCATGCCTGGCCACCGCCGCCTCCGGCACAACCGATATGTAATCCAGCATGCCCGCCGCCCGGTCCACCAGTTCTACTGGCAGAGTCTCCAGCAATCTCTCCCGCTTCTCCGCGGCAATGATGGCAGTGCCCTCCATGCCGGCCCATTTGGTCATCACCAGCTCATCTCCCGCACGAAGGCCCCCTGTGGCAATCAGCCGCTCCTTCTCCACTCTCCCCACCCCGGTAACCGTAATCACCGGCTGGTTCACCGCCGCCGTGACCTCCGTGTGGCCGCCCATCACCTCAATATTCAGCCCCAGGCAAGCCTGCTCGATCTCCTCCATCAATTCCCGAAGGTATTTTTCCCGCTTCCCCGGGGGAAGCAGGATGCTCAGCAGCACCCCCACCGGCTCTGCGCCCGAAGATGCCAGATCGTTGGCCGTCACATGTACCGCAAAGGTTCCCATCCCCTTGTCAGCGGCGGTAATAGGGTCCACGGAGAGCACGATCACCTCCCCCGGCGGCACTTCCACGCCGCCACAGTCCTCCCCAATGCCGGGGTGGAGTATTACCTCCGGCCTGCGATGGCGAATCTGCTGAAATACAGACCTCTTCAATATATTTTCTGGTATTTTCCCTATCTCCATCCTGCTGCCCTTTCTAATGCTGTGCCTTTATCCATTTTACCCTAATTCGCCCCAGGCTCCGTTGCCTTGGGCATCGCCGTAGACGTACTCTTAGGCTTGGCCGTAGCCTCCGGTACCTTTGTGGACTTAGGCTTCTTCGTGGGCTTGGGGCTTCCAGAAGGTTTTGGGCTCCCAGAGGGTTTCGGCGTTTTCGATGCCTCAGGCTTCGATGTTTTCTTCCCCACTGTAATATATTCCGGCTCTGCCGCATAAGAACTAGAATTGACCAATACCTTATCCGTCCTCTTGCCATCCACATAAATCAGCTTCCACAATTTCGCCTGATATCCCACATGGGCCGACTGGGTCACTGCCCGATAAGATGCAGGCTTAGAAGCGTCCACTGTCTCCACCGGATCCCCCGGCTGAATCGTCTCCAAGATCTCTGACTTAAACTTGATATTCCGATTGGATTCCCTCGTCTCCTCCCCATAGATGCTGAAAGAAAGGGTGGCACCGTCTGCCACTGCACTGATATAGACAGGCACGGCGGTATCATTCTTGAACTTAAAATCCTTATAATCCCCGGAAATAGCCGCATCCCTAGATACATCCACATAGGATACCACCATGGAGTGGGGAGACCTCTCCACGATCTCCAGTTCCGCATTGATCACCGCATTATACAGGGTGGTAGATACCTGGCACACGCCGCCGCCAATGCCTTCCACCACCTTGCCGCTGGAGTATTCCGATGCGGGCTGGTAGCCATTCTCCTCCGTCCTGTCCTTGATCGTCTTAATCGTAGAAAATGTCTCTCCCGGATATATGATGGTTCCGTCAATATAGCCCGCCGCCGTCTTCACGTTAGTAGCCCGGGCGCTATTGGAAGTAGCATAGGAAGTAGAATACCTGCCAATCAAGTCCTTGCACTTCTGCACCTGCTTCTTGGTATACTCTGGCTCCGTCACCGAGATTACTGCTGAAATCTCAATAGGTTCTCCGCTGACATTATTCAGAAGGCCATGGCTGACTACCGCCACAGACTCCTCCAACTTCATTTCCCGCCCCTTTCTGGACTTGGTAGCCGTGAACACGCCATTGGTTCTTTTCAGTTTGGAATTTTTCGCCTTCACGTCAAATTTGGCACAATGCTCCTTGAGAAACTTTTTCAGCACCTTCTCATCCATATTATAATCCAAATCAAAGACGCCCTTTTTCTTGTCCTTCTCATCCAGTTTCTGGAACCGGGAAAAAATATTTCCGGTCTTTCCCAGCATATATGCCTTTTCCACCACCTCTTCCGCCTTGGCGGAGTTACAGGAAAAGCCCAGCGCAGAAGCCTCCGCAGTTACTTTATTCTTTTCCACGGCAATGGTAACCTGGCGGGCATTCAGTGCCTCCACAAAATCCGTCACCTTCTTCTGCCCCTCGGGCTTGGTAAGCCCACCCATGTCCATGCCGCTAATCGTCACTCCCTGGCAGAACTGGTCGCTGGCGCCAAAGTTCCCCTTCGATGCCACCCAGGATATTGCCGCCACCAGCAGAATACCCAGGCATCCCCCAACAAACAGCCCTGTCAGCTTCTTATTCTTACTCGTCATAAACAACCTCATCTCCCTGTCTCGCTAAAAGAAATCTTTACTGGTATTATGTCCCCATTCAAGGCTTTACCCACCTACAGTAACCAGGATTAACCAGGATTTGACATTTCCCCTAGGATTCTGTATATTTAACCTCGGAGAAAGCACCATCATGCCGCTGTGGACAGTAGCATATAAAAATCAAATTGCCCCTAGCACAATAGGGATTACCATAGCCAGAATGACAATGACGCAAATGGCTCCTGCAATTTTTTTTTGATTTTTGCGGTTAAAAAAATTCATGTTTTTCTCCATTTCTGCATACATAGGTATGCCTTTTGTTATGACTATTCACATTCCCTCGGGAACAAATCAACCGTTGCGAACAGCATTTTTGTACCTAAAAATCACCATTTCGGAAAGGAGAATCCAATGATCCCACTCTTTCTCGTAACTTTTATTGTATTCATAATATGGTTTCGCGTCAAGATGAAACGAAATAATTCTGCCATTTCCGAAAAAGACGCCGCCTACTGGGAGCGGGAGCGGAATGCAAACTTTGCCCGCAAGAGGGACATCTCCCATCTGGAACTATTGACCGTCAACCTAGAAGCCCTGCCATTTTCCCAGAACCCTGACGAGGAGGAAGCGGAACTTGCCCAAAAAGTGCGGACATGCGCCTCCGCCAAAATGCTAAATCTCACTGGATACACCAACACGGACTTGAAAGAGCAGTATGGCGCAGGAAACCTGGACGAACTGACGGATTGGGACCAGAACTTCATGTACTTTATCCGCGCCCTCAGCCAGTGGGGCGCCTACCTGTACCAAAAGAAGGACTACGCCCGCACCAAGGCCGTCATGGAATATTCCATAGAAATCGGCAGCGATATCTCCACCGTTTATACCACTCTGGGAGAAATCTATGCCAGAGAGCACGACTGGGAAAAAGTGGACGAATTAATTTCCCTGGTGGATGATTCAGATTTTGCCCTAAAAAAATCCATATTAAAAAAACTTAAACTGACCAAATTAGAATACTGACCTGTAAAATCAACAGATTGCCCCACTAAAACACCGACTGGCAGTACGCTTGGCGATTCAGCGGATTTCTCCTGGCATAATCAAATAGTATGGCACTCTTTTTCTTCTCCCAGCGGCCATGGTTTATAAATTCAAGAATATCATAAGAAAACCATCCCAGATGGGTCATTCGCATCTTTTGCTTCCACGGAATGCCTTCATATTCTGGAAGAAATCGCTTCATCGCCTCCTCATCCTGATAAATGCTTCTGCTCTCCTCCCTGTCCACGGACTTCTGAAACTCCGTCAGCAGTCCCTGCGGCTCCGCCTTCAGATTCTCCCTGGCATACAGGTCAAACACCAGTAGTTCCCGCACCGCCTCCAAATCAATCCCGCAATTCGGACTTTCCTCTATATAATATTGCACAAATTCCAGCAGTTTATCATAATTTTGCATCCTCGAATGCTGTCTATCGCCATATCCTTTCTCCTTGTAAAACTGTCCCAGCAAATCATAGAAGGCAAAAGCATCCTCAAAGAACGGCACCAGATACCTTACAGAAGCCATGAATTGCATGCTATTGTAATATCTCTCCACCATTTCCTCCACCCACTTCAGGCGGCGCAGTTCCTTGTAAGAAATCCATTTCGTGCCAAGCACCTCATAGGGCGGCTGAGACTGGCATATCATGCCAAACTCTTCCGCCTGTCCCTCCATGGGGGAGCCTTTCAGAACCTTCAAAAATCCCAGCTGCAGCTGGTCCGGCCCGAGGGAATATACATCGCAAAATGATTGGCGAAATGTTTCAAAGTCCTCATAAGGTAAACCTGCAATCAAATCCAAGTGCTGATGGATATTTTCTCCGCGTCCAACCTTTGCTACATGGCTCTTCAATTTCTCCAGGTCCATCTTGCGATGTATGGCCTCCACAGTTTCCGGATGCGTACTCTGCACTCCGATTTCAAACTGGGCCAAGCCAGGGCGAAACTTCGACAGATGATCCATTTGCTCCTGCGTGAGAAGATCCGCCGACAGTTCAAAGTGAAAATTGGTCACCCCATTGTCGTGCTTATGGAGGTACCTCCAAATCCCCATGGCATGTTCCGGATTGCAATTAAAGGTCCTGTCCACAAACTTTACCTGGGGAACCCGCCGATCCAGGAAAAACTGCAATTCCCGCTCCACCAGGGACATGCTGCGAAAGCACACCCCACGGCTTACCGAGGACAGGCAATAGCTGCACCCGTAAGGACACCCTCGGCTGCTCTCATAGTAAATGATGCGGTGTTCTATTTCAGAAATATAGTCATACACGAAGGGAATCTCATCCATGGGAAGTGGCGCGCCTTCCGCCGTCCTGCACAGATCCTCTCCTTTGCGCACCACCAGCCCGGGAATGTGACTCCAGTCCCTGCTCCCCTGCCGATACCCTGACAAGATTTCATAAAAGGAACGCTCCCCCGCACCCACCATCACCCCTGCAATCCAGGGATTTTCCTGCAAGACGCCCTCCCCGTTGTAACTCACCTCGGGGCCCCCGAGCCAGAGATCCGCCTGGGGAAGAATCTTTTTTACCTCCCGGGCAATGCCCTTCATCTCCTCTATATTCCAGATATAGCAAGAAAAGCCGATGATATCCGGCTTTTCCTCATAAATATTCTCGATGATGGATTCTCTATTCTGATTGATGGTAAACTCCCGGAATGTCAATTCTTCCGGGGGAATCCCCCGTTTTCTGCTGTAGGCATACAGGCAATAAATTCCCAGATTGGAATGGATGTACTTGGCGTTTAACGCCACAAGCAAAGCCTTCATGCGTGTTTCCTCCTTCTAATTGCCGACAACTGTTCACTGTGCGCCAACTGCCTTCTCCCTTCACAATAGCTCCATCATTCCTCTACGGCTCATACCAATTGGCGTTTTTCTCCAATATATCCGGCGCCCCTTCATAAAAAGGGCATGCCCCCTCCTGCTCGCATCCCCCGTCTCCCACATGCCGACAGGCAATCCGTACTTTTCTGTATTCCTTGACCACGCCCCCGGACTCCACAGCCTCATATTCCACCGGCATCAGGCACTGGTAACTATCTTTCGGGCAAAAGCCCTCCTCCAGCCATAATTTTCCCATACTACTCCTCTCTCCCCACAGCCAGTCGCTGTTAGGAAGCATTCCCACTGATACGAATCTTAATCTTCACGCTGACACAGCATACTCACGAACCATCTTTCCCCTTAGAGAACAGACCTTCCAAAGGAAAGTCCCTAGCATGCTCCCACCGGGACTTCTCTTCCTCATATTTTTCACACAGCCATCGGTACGCCTGATCCAGCCCCTCTTCCCCATAGGCAAAATCCTTGGCCTGCTTCTGCTCCTCCAAAGTCTTCTCGTAGCAAAAAGGCTCCGGCCACACCGTGGCCCGTAGCCTCTTCTCCTCCCCATCCGCCACCTGTTCCACCTGGTAGCGCATGCCTTCATAACTCGCCTTTAACTTTGCCTTCTTGTCGTAGAAGGATGCCACATCGTACAGAGATTTTCGACTGTTCATTCCATTCTCCTATCTGGTCTTAAAGCGACTTCCAAGCCCCTCCATCAGAGCCAATGCGCTGTAACTACACCAACTATTCCGTATCCAATCCCACCCTTTTCCTCCGCAGGTATTTCCTCGCCTTCCGCCAAAGCACCTTTCCCTTGCCCATCTCGCGCAGTCTTTCCCTCCGCAGCTTCTCATCCAGGCATGCCAGGGGCAGCCTTCCATCCATGTCAAAGCCAGCCGCCTGAATCTCCCTGTCAAAAGGCGTAACTTCCGGCGATATTCCTCCGTCAAAGACAGTTTCCAGTCCATTTTCGTGAAGAAAATCCAGATAATGCTGAAATCTTTCCTGATGCCCCCTTGCAATCCCGCCAAAATCAGCCTGCTCGTGAAACCGGAATATGGAAGCGTCCTTCTTCAATTCCTTCATCAGGATATGGGGAATCTGGTGATACTCTGCCAATTCCCGGATGCGCTGGTCAGAAACCACGATAAAGCACGGCGTTCCCGCCAAAATCGCCGCAATATTTCCATGGATGCGGCTGCCAAAGGAAAATTCCTTCCCCTCCAAATACTGTAACCAAGCGGGTACGTTAGTGAAAAAATAACTCTTTCCCTGGGCATAGATCTCATCATCCCAGCGGACAGGAAAATGATCGGGCAGCTTCTTTACAAAATCCCCAGGCATTTCCTGCCCCTGGTACATTATGCCTATTTCCTGAACCACTTGGGGAATGTAATGATAATTGGGCAGTGCTTCCCTGCTTCGGTACATGAAATCGTGAAACTTCTGGGGCAGCTGAATCTTGGAATTGATACTTACGGGAGAATCCTTCGTCAATGGCTTCACCTGCATCTCAGGCAATCCCCCCCCATAGAGATACATGGATGGACAGCCAATCACTGTAAAATCTCTCTCTGCCCGAAATCCCAGCCCCTCCAGATATCTGGCTGTAAACTCCCCCCGCAGCCCAATCTTTGCAGACTTGTCCAGCACAGCCCCCACAAACTCCCTGGCCGCCTGAGCCAGTCCCTCATTCTCCGGCTGCTTGTCTAAGCCTGCCTGAGCGCCAATTCCTACCACGATGCAGGGAATGTGCAATCCCTGAACCAGCCGGGTGACAGTCTTTAATTCTTCTACAAAAGAAACTCGGAACGCATTGGCAAAGGGCAGTATCAGGCAATCGTAATTCTCGTCAATCTTTTGCAGCGCCGCCTCCGAATATTTCTCCTGCACCGTCAGCGCATGAATCTCCACATCCTTTGTCATCAGGCAACGGCTAACACTGTAGGGAAACAACATATTCCCCAAATTATTGCCAATGAGGTTGCACCCCAGCACCTCTGCAGGACTGTGATTTACCATGGGAGACATCCCGGCTCGAATCAATATCTTTCTCATACTCTATCTATTATCCTCCATCCTTCTTTCCATCCCCCTAATCTCCCATGTAACTATCATTACCCATATCTCTTGCAACAGTGCTATATACCTATATACTATCCTATTTGCAATTTTCAATCCAACCTTAGCATACATTCTTTTCTTTGGGCTGTCAAATCTTTGCGTGCAAAGATTGGCTGATTTCCTTTCTATATATTTGTGTTCCCATTGTTCGCACACGAACAATATTATTTTACGTAAATTTGTTTTATACTTATTTTATCATTTCTGCTGAGCAAATTAGATTGCAGTTATATGTAAATAATCGTTCTGGTATATATCAGTTCATTAGGATATAACATTGACGGAGGCGGTTTTATGGTTGATTACAGTCCACTTTGGAATATTATGAAAAAGAAGGGGATATCCCAATATTACCTGATGAAAAAAGGTGGAATAGACAGCAAGACGATATATAACATAAAAAGAAACGAGAATATAACCTTATTGACATTAGAAAGGCTTTGTATTGCATTAGACTGCACGCCTGATGATATTATTTCTTTTCACCCATAGGCAGTGGAACATATCTCCGGCTCCAAAGTGCAACCTTCTTTAATGATCCAGTCCCCACATCTCCCGTAATGCGGCATATTTCCCTCACTCCTTCAGTTTTATGGAAATGCCTTGTTTGACCTTGAAAACTTTTTACCTGTTGCATATAATATGAATGGGGAGCCTCTCTTTTCTATTGAGCGTATGGCATATGAAAAGGAGGTTGATATGGCTACAAAAGATTTGGCCAGCAAGAAAATCGAGGATTACAACGAGGTGTTTGCAGATATCTACAATACGCTGCTGTTCGGGAGGAATGTTCTTTGCCCGGACGGGCTGAGGGCCGGCGCGACGGAGTCCATTTACAAGACAGATGGGAGAGATGTAAATGACCAGCGCAGGGACATTCTGAAAAAATACCACGGCAAGGCCAGCTTGCTCATTAGTTCCCTCGGCATTGAAAACCAGACACGCGTTGATAAACTGATGCCCTTGCGGGTGCTAGGATATGACTTTGGCATCTATCGCCAGCAGGTAATCGGGGGAGAGAAGAAAATCACTCCCGTCATCACGATTGTTCTGAATTTTTCTGACCGAAAGTGGCGGGCGGCAAAAAGCCTTTTTGAAATGCTGGACATTGCCCCTGATTGGAGGGAGTACGTACAGGATTACAAGATACATGTATTCGATATCGCATTTCTGGAAGATCAGATTATAGAATCTTTCACCAGCGACTTCAGGGAAATTGCGATGTTTTTCAAGAGGAGGAGGCTGGGAGAGAATCCTCTTGCAAGCAACAGGGAACTATCACATCCCCAGGCAGTATTGGAGTTTATTTCTGCTTTCACGCAGGATGAAAGATATCTGGATGGGATGCAGTATCTCAACGACAGGAAGGAAAGAGGAGGTGCGGTGACTATGTGTGAAGTGGCTGAGGCGTTGATTACGCAGGGAAAACTTGAGGGCAGACTTGAAGGAAAAGTAGAACTTTTATTTGAAATGGATTTTGCCATTTCGGACATTTCAGAGAAATTGAACATTTCCGTAGAGAAGGTAAAAGCAATTTTGAAGTTGGATTAGGTTATTGCTATTCACAGTCAAATGTAAGTAAAAATGCGCTAAGAATACTATCAAGTTCCTTAGCGCATTTTTCACTGCAAAGGCAATATAAAAACCAAAAGGAGGCAACAAATACACGCTATTTTTGCCAAAGATATTTTTTCAAGTTTAGGATTCTTTTCCTTGACAAATGCGAAACAGTATGCTATTCTTTATTAGTCGCATTGCAAATGCGGCATACAATAGGGGTGTAGTTCATCGGTAGAATAAGAGTCTCCAAAACTCCAGAGCCGGGTTCGATTCCTGGCACCCCTGTCAGAAAACCGAACTTAGCGTGTCGATTATCACTGTAAGTTCGGTTTTCTTTTTTATTATTTATAGAAACTTTCCGCCTTTTCTAAAACCGTTTGGAAGCCCTGCAATAAATTCCGCCATGACTGGACTTTTCCACGATATCACTCCCTAATCGATTTGCAATCATCAGCGACACATTCCTGCCACGCACCGCCAGATTCACATTTTCATAAGAAGTGCCGCCATTCTCCATACGGCGCAAATTAATGTGGATCTTGGCACGATACTCCTGAAACCTCTTTCCAGTCCATTTCAAATAATACGGTTTCCAAATATGCCCCATCCAAATGCCGTCTGTCTTCATATTATCAAAAGCACTGCAATAAATAGCGAATTCCCTGCCAGAAATCTGACGCAACCCCTCAAGGGAACCCTTCACTCTCTGCGCCTTCCCATTTTTCACATAATATCATTCCCTTCCCTTTTCTTTCCCGTAATGGCAAAAAGTTCTTTGCTGCCTTCCCCATCATAATCCGCATAATATGTCTTGAGGATCGGCTTCTTCGTCTTTGCCCGGATGCCATTGATTAGGGATGCCATGCTCGCCGCCTGCACCTTCCTCCCGCCAGACATCCACATTCCTGCCAGGATTGCCAGCACAATACATCCCATAATCCAAGGCACATTGTACTTTTTCATATCCCATCCCCCTTATTTCTGCTAATCCGGCGGCTAGTTTTCATCCTTCTTATTTAGCAACTCTTCCTCCGTATTCTCTTTCTTCTTCTCTGACTTCCCTTTTCCAGTCTTCTCTTCCTCGTCACCCGGTCGATCTTCCTCAGTCTTTTCTTCCTCCTTTTCCGACCGTTCTTCTTCGACGTTCTTCTCTCCCTCGTCACCCGGTCGATCTTCCTCAGTCTTTTCTTCCTCCTTTTCCGACCGTTCTTCTTCGACGTTCTTCTCTCCCTCAGCCTCCACTGCTTTTTTCTCCAGCTGCCCTTCTTCGGCCTTCTCTTCTTTCTCTTCCGAAAGTTCTCCCTCAGCCTTCTCCTTCGGTTCCACAGTCTCCTCTTCCTTCTTCTCCGACTGTCCTTCCTCAGCAGATTCTAAATCTTCTATCTCCTCGTCATCCTCACCAGACCCCCTCAGCGCATAAATCACCATGGCGATGACCTTGACGACCGCTCCAAAGTAAAGAGATGCGATTACGGCCAGCGATACATAATAGATTGCCGGATAGAATCTTCGCATCCACATGATCGGCATCGCCTGCCACATAATGATTAAAAGAATTGTTGGAAGCACCAAATGAACCATGGCATCTATTCCAATCCCCACCGGGCTCCAGAGATTATCCCTTCTTCGCTTCCTCCAAAATCCCATGAGGAAAATAGGTACCCAAGCGCCCAGCAGCAATACGATCATTGCCACGTCCACAGACACATGCTTCGCATAGAAAGCCCGGCCATCCACGCTACTTGGCTTCTGTTCCAGTTCAATGGCTAAAATCCCAGCCTCCAGCTGTTCAATCAACTTCTGTCCCGCAAGAGCATCCGCCCCATTAAACATTAGGGAAATCCCCAAATCCTTCCCCGGCAGCAAAATCATGGCAGTGGTATAATTTTCCACGCTACCCGTATGGTACAGCATCCGCTCTCCAGCGACTTCCTTCTCAATCCAGCCCATGGCATAACTAGCTTCTGCTTCCACAATCTCTTTCCTGATACCTTGGTCGTCTCCCACAGATACTCCCGGGGAAAGCATGGTTTTCACGCTCTTCTTGGAAAGCACTTTCCCGCCTTTCTCAAGATACATCCGCAAATAATTGCCCATGTCCTTCACATCGGACACCAAATAGCCGGAAGGCACTTGCATCCAGTCTTCCTTTGCATTATAGGCGTTCTTGTAGGCAAAGGGAAAGCCAAAATAATTCCGATAACCAGTAACCATCTCTCCCTTATGCTCTGAAATATTTTCCAAGGAATAGGTGGACTTCATATCCAGCGGATCCAGAATATTGTCAGAAACATACTCCATATAACTGGTTCCCGACACAGCCTCGATAATTTTGCCCAACAAATTATAATTGGCATTGGCATACCGAAAAGATCCCTTCTTTCCCTTGGCCTGAATATCAGACATCACCTCATATTCAGTAATGCCGCTGGTATGTTGAAGCAAGTCCTTAATCGTCACATCAGAAATTGCCTGATACTCCGGCAGATAGTCCCCCACCGGATCTTCCAGGCGAAGTTCCGAATCTTCCGCCAGCCGCATGATTGCCGCCGCAGTAAATGATTTGCTCAAATCCCCCAAAATATAATCCCTGGTAGTCTTTTCCGCCGCACCATAGGCTGCGCAATACAATTCCTTTTCAGAACTCACAATAGAAATGCTCATTCCAGTAACATGGGCCGAAGTCATCTGGGACAAAATATATTCTTCCAAACTCTTTTCATGTATCACTTCCGCTTTCGCACCCACCGCGCCAAACAGCACTGATGCAGCACACGCAAGGGATAAAACTGCTTTACGCCATTTTATTTCCATAGATACCTCCCTTACTTACACTTAATGTAACGGTTAATGCAGCCGCTAATTTCCAATTTTCTGGGCATCGCCATATTGGGCACGCTACCCCGGGCGCATAAGCCAGCCACGCCCTGCTTCTCCAATAACTGCTCCACATCCCGAAGAAGCGCTGACAATTCCATTTCCTTCCCGCCATATTTCTTCTCCAGATATTCCAAGCATTTGGCAATGGCTAGCATCTGCTCCCCATCAGTAACTTGTTCCAGATAGCGCAAATCCACCTGCCGCTTATTGTAAGAAAATCCATCGGTACTCATGACCTTGATCTTCGTCCTATCCTCGGCCCTGGGCAAGCGAACCTTTCTGCCCTGGCCATAGTCAATAGCCACATCGTCCGGCTCGTATGCCAGAGGAAATGCCTTGGCTTTCTCCCTAGCCGCCTGGGTAATCTCCTTTGGCAGATACTTCTCCATCTGAATCACCGTATCCGCCACATGGAAAAAGGCTCCGCAACTGCCCACCACCAAGATCGTGGACACATCCTTCTGCTGATAGAGTTCCCCCACTCGCTTGATAAAGGGCACGATAGGCTCCTCCTCCGCCGCAATCACCTGTTCCATCAACTCGTCGCGAATCATGAAATTGGTGGCGCTGGTATCCTCGTCAATCAGCAGCAGTTTGCTTCCCGTTTCCAATGCCTCCATGGTATTGGTAGCCTGGGAGGTAGAGCCGCTGGCATCCAGCGTGGAGAAATCGGAAGTATCCTTCCCATTGGGAAGATTGCGGATAAACAGGCTGATATTCTCCCTGCACACGCTCCTTCCGTCCTCCGCCCGAATCTTCATGCCTGTAGCCTCTGTGGCTATGTATTCTCTTCCATCGCCAGCAATATGAGGGTACACAGATTTCTCCAAGGTCTGGAGCAGCGTAGACTTTCCGTGATAACCGCCGCCCACGATCAAGGTCACGCCCTTTTTAATGCCCATGCCCTTGCAATCCCCCTTGTGGGGCAGGGAAAGGGTCACCTCCATTGAAGCGGGAGATTGGAAGGGAATGGCATTCCGCATGGGTCTCTCAGACACGCCGCTCTCCCTGGGCAGGATGGAATCATTGGCCACGAAAGCCACCAGTCCCTGTGCCGCCATCTCCTCCCGGAGAGCCTTCTGGTCGTCTGCCAATTCAATCACTTCCCTGACCTTCTTTTCCGGCAGGCTGGCATAAATCCCCTGCTTTCCCACCACCGGTGGCAGTAGCTGAAATAAAATCTTCTCCAGCTCCCCTGCCGCAATAGACCGACCCCTAGCAGGGAATCCTACCACGAACCGAAACAGCACATCGCCACTGTTCTTATCAATATGGCATGCGCTCCGCTCCAATATCTCCTGCCCGGGATGGCTCGCCGCTACCAGCCCGCTCTTTCCAGAGCCTTTCGCCTGAAAGCTAATCTGATCCAGCCCTCTGGCAAAGCCGCGCAGAAGATAATCCTGCAATGCCACCCTGCGATGGTACTCCCCATAGTATTCCTTGGGGAAGCCCGCCACATTCCCCTTAATCTCCACACTGAGATTAGAGGGTGATGCAAAAGGATCCCCCTGCACATGCTCGATATGCAAGGTATATTTCTGAAAATGATATCTTCCCTTCAAGTCCTTATAGGCAGGGTATCCCCTGTGGTCAATATTCCTTAACTGTCTCTGTAACTGGTTCATGATGTCCTCCCATTCTTTGCACTAGTACAACGCCATCCCATATTCCATTGCCAATCCCAGCAACCAGATTACGCATCATACCATCTAAAACTTATCGCCACCCTAGAAATTCGAGCCATTCCAGCCCCAATGCTCCACCTCCTCGTACTTCACATACGTGCGGTTGGATGGAATCCCCAATTCCTCTGTCATAATCTGGCAGATCGCCCCCGTCAGATTATTAAACACGTCCCCGGTGGCTCCCCCATAAATCTTGACCTCCACAAAAGCGGCAGGGCCATCCTGATTGCCCTGAAAATACAAATCGCAGCCATCCTCAAAGCCCACCATCAGCCAGTTTTCTGACTTGCCCGGCACCAGGGAAATCACCTCTCCCAGTCTCTTCTTGACCTGCTCCTTCTTCTCCTGGCTCATGTTCACGCTAACTTTAGAATTAATAAACGGCATAACTTCTTACCTCCTAATTTATATAATAATCATTACTGCTACTCTCCATTAATGCAATGATCCAACTTTCCAATCATTTCCTCCAAATCGCATTGATGCGTGGCGCAGGCCTGCTCCAACGTCTCCCTGGGAGACAGATGGCAGGAAACGCAGTGCATCCCCATCTCCTCAAAGCATCTTGCCGCCGAGGGGTAATATTGCAGAATCGCCCCTACCAGTGAATATTTCGTTATTACCATGTTTCACCTCATTTCTGCAAGGAAACTGCGTTCACCTTTGCTTTTTTAATGGCTCAGTTCTGCCGAGACTATGCATATTTCCCCTTTCTGTAGTATAATAGTCTTGCAATCCTGAATGACAAATAGCGAAAGGAAGATAAAACATGCACAAGTTACATTCTCCGTGGAAACAGCTGCTGGAAGATATCCGGCGATTCTGGCTGGCCGCCGCGCTGGCACTTCTCTATCTCATGATAAGCAATTACC
Source organism: Clostridiaceae bacterium (assembly GCA_910575435.1). Taxonomy (GTDB): domain Bacteria; phylum Bacillota; class Clostridia; order Lachnospirales; family Lachnospiraceae; genus Butyribacter. The sequence continues at coordinate 20,217 of CAJTGI010000016.1, forward strand.
TCTTCCACACGCCCTGTCCCATCGCCATCCTTCTGCACTTTCCCTGCCCGGCATGCGGCATGACCAGGGCATGCATGGCGTTATTCCAATGCCAGTTCGCCCAGGCATTCCAGTACCATGCCATGATTTACCTATGGCTTCCTCTCGTCATATATTTAGGCATATTTCGCTATTTTCTCCAAAAGGAGCCGCCCATATTCCTGCCCATATGCATCGGAATCGGACTGATCTCAATTCTCTACTATGCATGCCGGCTCCTGTCCGGCAGCGTCTTCCATCTAATCGCTTAGGAACTGTTTGTCACTATCCAAAAACAAGCATAACACGGTATTCCGTGCTATGCTTGCCTAGACTCTTATCACAAAGCAGCTGACGGGAGTCGAACCCGCCTCCTCAGCTTGGGAAGCTGATATACTACCGATGTACTACAGCTGCATAATACAAAATCTTCCCGCTTCAAAGCTGCTAACGGGATTTGAACCCGTGACCTCCGCCTTACCAAGGCGACGCTCTACCACCTGAGCCATAGCAGCACTCAACAGTCAATATTATATCCTAACCCGCTAAAAAAAGCAAGCCCTTTTTATTGACCGAAACAGATTTGCATCTGCCAACAAAAGGTATGTTACCATATTTGCCCACTGTTGGCAAGTAAATATTTTAAAAATTCCCCTCGCCACATACAATAGCCCCAGCATTAACTTCCAGCACCTCATCACATATTTTTTCCAATTCCTCCCTATAGTGGTGCGCAATAATAATGGTCTTCCCCTTGCCCTTCTCTTCCAGCAGAAGATCCGCCAGCATCCTTCTCCCTTCATCATCCAAGGCGTTAAAGGGTTCATCCAGCAAAATGCAATCAGGATTTTCAAACATAGCCTGAGCGATATTCAAACGCTGTTTCATTCCAAGAGAATATTTTTTTACTTTCAGTCCATCAAATTGCTGAAGCCCCACCCGCTCCAATATATATGCAATATCCTCAACCGTGGCCACTTTTTTTATTTTGCCAATAATCTCCAGGTTTGTCTTGGCATCATACTGCCCTAGCATCTCCATATTTTCAATAATCAAACCAATGCTCTCCGGAAAATCAATATCCTTTCCAAGCATTTTCCCATCAACCCATATCTCGCCCCCATCTGGAAGAAGCAATCCAGAAATAGCGCGCAATATCATGGTTTTGCCGGAACCGTTAATCCCATATAGCCCATAAATCCTCCCCTCGTGAAAGACAAAGTTGATATCATCTAAAATCATCTTATTCTTAATCTTTTTCACCACATGCTCTAATTTAATCACGATTTTTCCCTCCCAGCAGACTCATTTTCTTCCATCGAAAACGCATTCCGCCAATCATGCCACATATAATCAAGACCATGCAAAAATACATTTCCATTCCCTGCACGTCCATGCGGGCATGCATTGCAATATTTACTAGCCTGAATATGCCACTTCGCAGACTGCTATGAAAATTATATACAAAAACAGAGATGATAATAAAAACATTTACCATCGCATTGCAGCAATAGGTACTCTCCAAATACATATCCAATAAGTTTTGAAGCAAGATGATGATTAACATGACAACAAAATAGTTCATAAGGCAAACAATCATCTCATCTAACTTCCAGTCATACAGAAATCCGCCTCTTGCACCAAGCAACCTCAGACTGGCAAAGTCTGCGCCAATGCCAATCAACAACTGCATTCCCACCAGAATAGTCAGTTCCCTGATTAGGGAACACAGCCTATTCCAAAAGAATGTACTTCTTTTCCTATATCTTATGAGGATTGCCATTTCATAACCATCCACATACGAGAAATAACCAGAAAAATAGTAAACCACAAAAAATATTGGAAGAAACCAATACCCAAACATCATTGTATGATAGGTCACTTGGCGAGTCAGGGGAACACCATAGAAAAAGCACAATTTTGGAATTTCCTCTTTCATCGTCCAAAAAAGAATTTGCTGAATGAGCGACGCATACAGAGCCAGCCGAAACAACCTATTTCTCATAAAGATCCGTCTCCTTCAACCCCATTACCGTCAAGCGAGCCAACACGCAAAACAGAATCATATTTTTCACTGCAAAAAATATAAATTCATATGATTGATAGTTTTTCCCTATAATCAAATCCCTGACGCACATCTCTCGCAATAGGACATAATTCAAAAAAATCCTATTGCCGAAATAAAATATAAGGGTGCCGATGAGCATGATAAAAAGGCTTGCTTCTTTTTTCATATAGAGCATGGCATACCCAAAGCAAAGGCCAAGAATCGCAAATACCATAGCAACATTGAATGCCTGAAGCATTTCGGCAAAAAAATATCCGCCACTGAGAAATGATGTTCCTCCAAAAATAACAACATTGCTCAGAATTTGAACAAAAAAATGCGGTAGTAAAATGATTCCCACCGCTCTGCCCAGCACCTTAATCCTATCCACGGCAATCACTTGCCTGCTCTTGAATCTAACCGTTCTATAGTCCCTCTCTTCCTTCATCAAAAACATCAGAAAAAGAAAAAAGATCGGCATATAAATCCAAAAGTAGCTTTGGAGCGAACTATAGCCATAAATGCTTCCATTCACCTCTCGGAATAGTTCATAATCTATATTCTCAGACAGGAAAGAGCGATTTGTCACCCAGCAGTAAAATAGCGATAAGAAAAAAGAAATGGCAATGTAGTAGCAATTATTCACAAATACGCATTTTCTCATATAGCAACGCTCCTATCAGGCTCAGACAGCAAACCAGCAAAAACTTAGCAACGCTGCGAAGCAAGAAATTCAATGGATATTCAATATATGGCTGCAATGCCAGCATAATGGAATCGTCCATCACGATAAATATTAGCCAGACCAAAAAAACAATGGCATAAGAATATTTTTTATTCCGAAACGTAGTTGACACAATCGCCCCCAGCATGCTCAAAAATCCACTAATCAGAGATGCAATCAGCATAAAGGCAAAATAACATAACAGAGGAAACTCCATATATACCCTTTCCAGCGTCGTGCCTTCCATATATTCAGCCAGATACTTGTCACTGCATCTGGAGCCGAAGGCCAAATAAATCAACAATACGTTGCAGAGCAGGGAAAAAAACATAATATTCCCGCCAATGGCAAAGGAACTCTTCCACTTTTCCCGCAAATAATTCTTTTTTCCCACTCGTCCCATCAGTGCATACTTATATCCGGTCTTTTCATCTTCACAGCTGTCATCTCCCACAACAATCAGCAGATACAAAGGAAGCAGCCACAAGTAAATCACCTGAAACAAATGCCCCCTTCCCGCTCCCGACAAAAAGAACAGGGAGTAAATTGGCCTTGTCAGATCAAGCCCACTTAATTGCTGCATGAGTTGAAACACCTCCAAGGAAGGAAGCAATAACAACAGGAGCAAAATAAAAACCTTTATGCGATTTTTCCTTATTCTTTGCAAGTGACTTTTATACATGGCTGACCGTCCTCTTTTCTAACTTACTTTAATATTACTGCTGTCTCTTCATCCCAAAAACCAGAAGCCGTATACGTTTTCGCATTGTAATTATTGTTTTCTGCTCCAAGACACACAGTACATTGTGTCCCCTTTTTTGTAGATGGATAAAACTTGCGCCCACTTCCTTCCAAAATATCATGATCATCAGAAGCCTGTTCGCCTATTCCCCAAAAATTGCTTCTATCTAACCAGAATCTTGTCTTGCATTTCTTGCCATGCGCATCTTCATTAGATTTCCTAAAGTCAACCATCCAAGCGCATTTAGGATTCTTTGTGGAACGCTCTCTTTCATCAGAATATCGATTGGCCTGATAACTTCTTATCTTGAATTTAAATTCAATATTATTAGTTACCGCCGCATTCACTTGAGCAACTCCTGACACGATTATCACAACTGCGAACAAAAACCATAAAAAATTCTTCGGTCTCCTCATTTTTCTCACCTCCCTTCTGAAAACAATTATAAGATTTACGTCTTGTCTTTTTCAACAGAAAATGCCTAAAAGAACCTTTTTATTGTTCAAGACGACGAAATCCCAACTCAATCTCACATTTTTTATCCTCAAGTTCCACTGTTCGATAAATTTCCAATATCTGACAATTCTTTAATGTTATCTTTGTCTTATCACCTATTTTTTTAAATTCATATTGCTCCTTACATCTGCCCTCATCTTCATTCCACAAAAATATTCCTATCGAATTTCTCGGAATCAATTTACTGTGCAATACAATTTGATACGTTCCTTCCGCAATATCTCTTCCAACCCTATAATCCCCCATCTGACAAATCTCAAAATTTTTACCATCTAAATACTTTGTACTTTCTGGCATAATCTTAACCTTTCCTTTGCCTCCCCCAAGAAAAAATTCCGAGCCCTTCATAACATGATAATTATGGTAAATCTCTCCTTGATCTAATGCATCAACTCCCACTTCTGTCGGTCCTTCCAGCACTTCAATAGTATAGAAGCCCTCTGGAATATCTTGACTGCATTGCAATATTTCCCCTCCAGACACTTCCATTTCCTTAAAATCAGCACTCTTTATCAGACTAGATTTCAAATAATCAGAACAAAGTATAAAGACACAGATACCAATAATTACAACAGGAATCATTTTTTTCATCGCATGTTTTCCCCCTTCTCCAACATAAGCCCTCTGTTTCCATCGTTGTCAGTTTCAGAATCTATTTATATCATTATTATAATGGACAAAACTGTTCCAACATATTGCTTTTGTTTATAATGCTGGTTTTATTGCTTATAATGACACTTCCATTTTTAAATCATCGGATTTTAATTAATTCCTGTCGCTTACGTAATAAAAAGTCAATTTCTTTGACAGTCTTTATTATGTCATTTAAGTTATCAGAAAATCTACCATCACAACATTTACAAGCAATATCTTCAAGATAAAACATTTTTTCAGCAATTTCGTTCTCACATTGTATAACCAATTGATTCCCGCACCCAAAATCATGTTCAACATATAATTTCTCCTCCAAACATTTTATCAAATACAAAATATTTTTATATTCCTCTCCATAATACATTAATTTATTTTGCTCAAATTTATGTCTGACATCTTGAATAAAAAAATACGGTTGGCTTTCCACCAACCTAGCATCTTTCTTAATTACTTTTCTTTTTTCATGCAAGCCCTTGCAAGAAAAAAACAATGAAATGATAAAACAAGTTTCCCATAATATGACAAGAAACCGTAACCCAACCTCCTCGACTGATCCATTCAAAACACTTTCAAAAAGAAGCATTCTGTATTTTTTATCTGTTAATCCCGGAATTACTAAATATTTTTCCAAATGGATTATTCTTCCATATATCTGCGGAATAATAGAAAAATATAAAATTAGCCATATCATAAAAATAATAATTGGCAAAATAAAATTTACTTTTTTTATGTTAGCGTTTTTATTATGATATGATTTATACTTCATGTACAATCCTCCCTATAATCCCCTAAAATATTGTTTATCTAAATCCTACTACCGCACTCACCACAAAACTTCATCATATAATCATTTTTTGTTCCACAATTAGAACATATTTTGTCACTCCATTTAAAAAGAAGCGCTTCTTTATATTTACGCAATCTTTCATAATCCTCCCTCTGGGGAGCGATTGACTCACAACAAAAACTAATTAACTCAATTCCAAATCTATCAAACTCTTTGCCTAAAACCTCCATAAACAGATCAGATAACTGCGATAAATATTGAGATATTTCCAAAAATGAAATTTGTTTTTTAATCATATATTCTGCCGTGACAGATTTTATCTTTGAATTTACCAATCCATTAAAATATTTTCTAACCATAAGAGAATCCACAACTGTCCCATTAGGAATTGCACCAATGATACGCGAAACGAACAGGCGTGAATTATTAATGACAATACCATATTGTCCTCGAGCAGAAACATTTAAAATCAAACCATATTTCGGATCCTCTAACGGTATCAAAGTTGATGTTCCCCACTTCAAGTCGAAATTAATAGTCTTATTAACATAATAAACTTCCGCTGAAAATGGAGTTTTCCCTCCAAAAGGCAAATTTATTATTTTATTTAGAACAGGGAGATTTCCAGTAGATAACGTATGCGTACCAGCACCAAATAAATCTAATGCCTCGCCACCTTTAAAAAAAAGAACTTCCTGTCCTTGATTGACAATCAACTGCGAACCCAGGACAAAGTTCTCAGAAGGATATTTATAAATTAACCATTTTGAATCAACGCCCAGTCCATCATACTTAATCCTATCAATAATTATCATTTAGATTTTCCTCCCATTATCGTTCCTCTTTCCATATTTTCTTTTGCAATTCATAAAAAAACACATGATACGAATTATCCTTTTCCATTTTTTCTATATATGAAATAATAATTTTCCTTGCCTCATCATTTTCACTCTTCGCAAGTCTATATGCTTTCATAAAAATGTCCAGAACCTTCATCGCATGATTAGGCAAGTGCTTTCCCATCAATATATTACCTTCCAATTCACACCAGCGGACACGTATTTGTCTAAATTTAGCCATTGCAAAATGCGCCCTCCAATCGTCAGGACAGAGATCAACTGCCAAAGAAGCCATTTCCGTTTCATCACAACCGATAACGCCAGATACCAAATTAAACACATTGCTTTGTTCCTGATAAGCTGCAATATTAAAGGCTCTAATAAATGCTGATCTTAAATGTTGATCTGGCAAATATTTAGTCATTTCGACAAAGGTATCCAATTTTTGTTTCTCATCCGCAGCAACATTATATGCTTTTCTATATGCAGGAACCATAGATATATATCCAGATCTATCGCCACCAGAAGAAGCATATCCAAGCCATGCACTCCAACAATCCGGCTGAATATCTATTGCTCGTTTAAATTTTTCGTTTGCTCTGGCATTATCTCCAATGCTTATTAATTTATAGCCATCCATCAACAATTCTTCTACATCTTTACCCTCATATCCATATACATGCTTTGTGATATTTTGCGTAATATTTTGAATTATTTTATCCTGCTTTATCAAGAAACTTGCGAAACAATATTCACATGTACCAATCTCATGTGAATTATCCAATATAATGTTGCCTCCACATTGCTCACATATCAAATTTATCTTGGCCACAACTTCTACCTCCTTCTTACGTAAAATAGGATGGGGCACTCCCCATCCCATCACAAATTTGCTTTAAAGTCCTACTATATACTAAATCAATCCTCACTAATAATTTCTCTTTGATTTGATTTGTATCCACTATTTACCTGTTTCAAATTAAGCTTCTTAAAAGCAGATTCTGTTATTGCTTTGGCAGACGAATAAAAAGCATTTCTTTTCTGCTGTTTAAAGACGTTGTCAGTCATTGCACTCATTCCGGCTAAAAACGTATTTTTTTCCTGAACCATAAGATAAACTTCCACATATAGATATGTTCCAACCGTTGTATTAGAGATCGCAATCTGGGATTCTTCATCGACATTTACAATCACGCATTGCTCCTTCGTTCCAAACAGTGCCCCAACAACTCCCTTGCCTGCCCTTATCGTTGAAATAGTGGCCTGCAATGGATATTGTTTTAACTGCAATTCATTTAGAATCGTTTGCTCCAACTGGTCTCTCATACCACCAGCCTCTTCAAAAATATAACTGTCACTCAATCCGGTAAATCTTGGTTTTGGCATTTAAGTTTCCTCCTTTGTAAATATTGCAATTTGCATACATGGTAAGTTTTCCTCTTTTAATCAGTTCTAATACCAATTTAAGAGGTTCAAATAATGGTACCTGTTCTATTTCTGTGTCCTGAAATCTCTTTCGAAAGCAATTATAGCGTTAACGTTCTGCTTTTCCAACAAAGAATGCTCAAAAAGACTTTTTTATTGTTTAAAACGAACCGTTATCGTAAAAATCATATCGTCATATGATATTTGCATCGTTCCGCCATATCGTTCCACCGTTTTTCGAATGCTTGCTATGCCCCAGCCCTCATGTCCCCTTTTCGTCGTTCGCAATTTACCACCCACGTTCAACACCTTCCCCCTATATTGATTCATCACTTGAAACAAAACGCCATCCTGCCTTTCCAGAAGTGTGACACATATCTTCCTTTCTCCCTCCAGCATGGATGCCGCCTCTATGGCGTTATCCAAAACATTTGCAAAAATAGCAATGACATCTACGTCATCTATGTATTCCAAGCCCGCATCCTCACATCTCAGTTCCATCCCAATCCCCTGATTTGTTGCCTCCAGATATTTTTCATTAATTACAATTTCCAGAATGGCATTTGAGCAATGATAAACCATTGCATTTTCGTTCATATTGCTCGCAAACTGGTCAATATATTCTTGAACCTCTTCCCGCTTCCCCTGATACAAAAGAATTGAGATCGTTTGCAAATGGTGCTTCATATCATGTTTTAAGATTGATACATGCTCATATTTTTGCTTTAAAATCTCATATTGCCTATAGACCATCTCATCTTTAAGCTTCTTAATTTCCAGTTTTTGCATGGTCCATCGGTTTTTCATATAAATGCCAAAGAAGACCGAAACAAAAATATATAATGCAGAATTTGCAAATACGGAAAAATACAAAACATCCTTTGTGCCACGCCGCATATTTTGATGATGCAACAACAATAACAAGTTTGTTCCAAAAGAAACTCCAAAAAACACAGTCTGGAAAAGCAATGCACTGTTCGGATATTCTTTTCTTTTTAAGGTGATAATGCATTCATATACAAAAAACAGGCATTCTAGCGCAATTAATTTCAACATCATATAAAAAAGCGTTTCCTGATTTGTCCTGATGAATAATGCATTGTGATTAATCAATAAATACCCCGTCGTAACCACGATTATGGGCAGTCTTTTTCTAAATTGATTCATACAGAGAAAGAGAATGCACGCAATGACTGAAAAAATGATACTTTCCTGCACATCATAGATTAGCGCAAAAGATATCACAGCATACAAAATTCCCATACATGCGAACAATCTCTTTCTCTCTGCAATATAAGTATATAGCATCCATAAATATGTGCCAGATACCAGCAGCTGGGATGACAATTGTAGGGCCGTATCGCTGATATACCAATCAACCATGCCTTCTCATCACCTCGAATCTTTCATATTGCTCAATAAAATCTTTTTTCTTTGATTTGGATAGGGGCAAATGCGTTGAATCATTTAAAATGACCTCCCGCCCCTTGATTAGGCTAACCTTTCTGAAATTGATGATATATGCCCTATGGCTTTGCCCGAAGCCCCGTTCCCGCAGCAGTTCAAATAATTCGTAGATTTTTCCATACAGGCTATAGGTAGCAGAAGTAGTATATATAAACACCTTTCTTTCCCTGTACTCAATATAGCGAATAGATGATATATAAATTTTCTTCATCCCTTCCAGCACCCTTAAAATAATATGATCCTCTTTTTCTTCAAAAACCGCATAGTCCTCGAACTCCTGCAAAATATATGTAATCTTCTGAGGCGTAACCGGTTTATCAAGATAATCAAAGCAATGGATCGCATAAGCCACGGTCTTATATTTCTCAAAGCCCGATACGATGATGATCTGCACCTGCTTGTCTTTTTCTCTCAATTTTCTGGCAATATCTATGCCGTTATCAATTCCCAATTCAATATCCAGAAAAATCAAATCATATCGATTTTTCGATTCCAGCAATAGACTTCCATCCGTAAAGCAATCTACTGTAACTGCTTTGTCTTTATAAAAATCTAAACATATTTCTTTCAAATAACTCTGCATAGGTTCTTCATCATCTACGACAGCAATATTGGGCATTTCGTCCTCCTTCGTCTCGTAACTGTCACCATTCACGGCTTCGCTGTTTATTGTGACTCATAATCATCTTTCTATAATTCCTGTCTACATCTATTCACATAAACTGCACATTCAATTTCAACATTCTACTTTTTGCTAAAGAAACGCTGTCATATCTCTTATTTGAGAGTATTTAATAATTATTATGCAGAAAAGATTCTATCGTCAATATTATGCAAATCTCGAATATGCTTCATGTCTATCCAATAAACTTCTAATGGTAACCGTGTCATAACATTATTCTATAAAATATATCAAGGACTATGTTTCCATAGTCCTTGAATGTAGTGTCACCGCAGCAATGCTAACGCTTTTTGAATATCCATTTGTTGTTAGGACTCTCCATTAAAAGTATTCTACCAAATAAATTTTTTTTGTCAATGAATCATCACACAAAGTATCGATATTCTCCTGATTATGGCTGTGCATCCAAGCTGACCCCATGCCATGTATTCCGATATTTCTTTTTTACCTGCTATCCCTCTCACAGAGGCCAGTAATCTTAAGTTTTTATAACTGAATCCATTTTCAGAATGTAAAGTCGGCGGGTCTATCACATGACGGGGTGAACAACTGTGACTAGCAACTACCTACTTTCTCTGCATGACAATCAATCTTGAATTTCAGACATATTTATTATATAATCTCCGCTATAGGGTATTTGACTTCTGGAAAGAAAAGGAGAAAGAATATGCAACTTCTAATCATAAGACACGGCGACCCGGACTATTCCATTGACTCCCTGACAGAGAAGGGGTGGAGGGAGGCAGAAATCCTAGCCAACCGCCTCTCGAAACTGGACGTGAAGGAATTTTATGTGTCGCCTCTAGGCAGGGCGAAAGATACCGCTTCCCTCACCTTGAAGAAAATGGGCAGGGAAGCCATAGAACTGCCCTGGATGCAGGAATTTTTCCGAGCCGATATCGCCAGGCCCGATGGGGAGGGCCGTACCATTGCCTGGGACTGGCTCCCCCAGGACTGGACAAAGGAAGAGAGATATTACGACAAAGAAAAGTGGTCGGATACTGCCATTATGCGGGACAGCAAAGTGGCAGAAGAATACCGCTGGGTGGCAGAAGGATTGGACAAACTATTGGCGGACCACGGATACATCCGGGAGGGACACTGCTATCGGGTGGAAAAGCCAAGCGCAGACCGCCTGGTACTGATTTGCCACTTTGGCGTGCAGTGCGTCATGCTCAGCCACCTCTTGGGAATCTCCCCCATGGTGCTCTGGCACGGATTCTGTGCCGCCCCCACCTCCGTGACCACTGTCAATACAGAGGAGCGCAGAAAAGGCATCGCATCCTTCCGAGTCAGTTCCTTCGGGGACATCTCCCACCTGTATGAAGCCGGGGAACCAGTTTCATTCCATGCCAGATTTTGCGAATATTATGGCAAAGAAGGAGAACGAGTTGACTGATTTACGGCAACACGGACTGCTCACTTGCGATCAATAGGAAAACAGGCGGCATAGCCCTTACATCGGGCCATACCGCCTGTTTTTTATCATTAAACAAAACTTTATTTCGCTTTTTTTCTATCAGTTCCCAGACTGCACTGTTATGGTAAATTGCCCTTCCATTTCCTCCGCCCCTAAGGTGAAGTACAGTCTCTGGTTGTCAGTCAAATTTGCTCCGGACAAATCAATGGCTACCTCTTTTCCCTTCTGAAATTCCCCATTGGCGATTAGTCCCGTGCCATCATCGTACGGGGCTGTCCAGTATGGGTCATCTTTGACAGTATGATACCATTTGCTTGTCAGGGAATCCCCAGCACCAGTTCCCGTATAAGTCACCTTCATTACCGGGCGCTCAAAGCTTCCCCAATCAATTCCATTGATTACGAAACAGCCGCCTACATTTCTAATGGAAAATGTGTTCGTGTTATCTGCCAATACATCTTTAGGATTCCATCCACTATAACTCAGTTTCCCTGACCAGCGCGCCACCCCTTTCACAATATCCGGCTTCACGATGGGCTTCGTCCTTATTTTCTGGCTAAGGGACAAATAGTTTTCTCGGTCTGCGTCGTCCAGCATGGTGCAAGTCTTTCTGTCAAAGATCTGATTGGCGTCCCAGAGCACGGGACACATATTATTTTCTGTCGCATACTCGCAGACCGTCTTGAAGAACAAATCCCGTCCTTTCTTCTTTACCTTCTTGCCATCAATCGTGCTGTCGCAGACGCCATACTCGCCAATAATCACAGGATAACCTTTATTTACGAAATGGGTACGCATATTGCCAAGCTCATTCTTCATTTCGGCTATATCCTGTTCCGTGCCCCAGGTATCGCTGTAACCCCAGTTATTCTCCGGATCGTCCGCTATGCAGTATGGTGCTGGAGAATAGTAGTGGATAGACACGAACATATGTCGATCTATAACATCCTTAGGCATCTTATAGCGGACATCGCAGGTCAGGCCAATATTGGTATCATATCCTGCAATCATCAGATATCTTTTTGCATTATTGCCGCCTGTGCCGCGAACCACATCCACAAATGTCTGGTTGATGATGTTTGTCTGCTGGAACAATTGATCCTCGCTAGTAAAATAGCCAGAACCTGCATAATCATCTGTAGAATTCAGCCTTGCCCCCAATTCCTCATTGGCAGACTCAAAAATCACCTTGTCTGAGTATTCCTCAAAGCGATTTGCAATCTGGAGCCACATGCTTTGATATTTTTTCATGGCCTCCTGACGCTCAGTCTCATCCTTGGAGCCAAATCTCGCCCACCATCCACCGTCAAAATGGATATTGATGATGACGTACATATCCTCGTTCAACGCATAATTCATGACGGTTTCAACCCGGTTAAAATACGCCTCATTGATCATATACTTTCCATCATCAGCCATCATATTAGACCAGCCTACAGGTATGCGAATAGAAGAAAACCCTGCCTTCTTCATGCCTGTCAGCATTTCCTGAGTGGTCACCGGAGCGCCCCAGGCAGTCTCAAAATTAGTCACGGAAGAAGGGTCAATCCAAGTTCCGCAGCTTTCCAGCGTATTGCCCAGATTGGTGCCCAGGCCCATATCCCATACAATGTCATAGGCATCGATGCCCTCTCGCATCTCCCCATTATCCTGTGTGGCAATTCCATTTTTGGATATATGGGGAAACTTGGTTCCAGATGGCACCATGGTCCTCTGAGGAGTGCTTGATTCCGATGGAACGGAAGATTCCTCTGGTTTTCCCGTTTTAGAGGGAACAGTGGACTCCTGAGGCTTTCCTGTCTCAGACGGAACAGTGGACTCCTGAGGCTTTCCTGTCTCAGACGGAACAGTGGACTCCTGAGGTTTTCCTGTCTCAGACGGAACAGTGGACTCCTGAGGTTTTCCTGTCTCAGACGGCGCAATCGTCGATGGCGCGGCAGTTTCCTCTGGCACTTCCGTCTTCGAAGGCGCATTCGATTCCTGAGGATTCTTTGTCCAAGAAGGTTCCGTGGTTTTCTTAGGACCTTCTGGCTTATTAGGAACTGGCGTCTTCGATGCCGCCTCTTCCTCCGTCTTCTTCTTCGCATTCTTTACGGTCACCTTGCACTTCAAGCGGTATTTTTTCTTGTTCTTCAGAATCACTTTGCAGGTAATCGTAGTTTTTCCCTTCCGAAGAGCCTTGATCTTGCCCTTCTTGGTCACTTTTGCCACCCGCTTCTTTGAACTGGAAAAAGTTACCTTCTTAACCTTTAGCTTGCGTTTTTTCTTTACGGTAAGCTTTTTACTCGCCCCCACGTTCAACGTAAGTTTCGCCTTGCTTAATTTCGGCTTTTTGGAAGATTTCGCCTCCACCATTGTTCCCGGCAAAATCAGGGAACAAATCAAAAGCCATAAAATCCATCCTCTTCTCTTCACCATAACATCTCCTCTTTCCGAATAAATGTTGCATTGTTTTCTTGCCACAATATTATATAATTATATAATGTATTAAAATTTTTTCAAGTCGTTAAATATAACTTTCGTATAATAATAATATAATTTTCGTATAATAATGAGCAAATATCAGATGGTGCAAAGAAAATGGCATGTAAAGTTACCAAGCCTACTATAGATGGGAAATATTGGCATTTATTCCACAACCCCAAACCCCTGAATAAAAGCCCGCTCACACTCCATTATTTCCATATATCCACGTATTTGATTTCATCCTTGCTGCCACTCGTATTAAACAAAAGAACCATGTCGTCCGTCAGGTCTCCGTCCACCATATATGCAAAGTGATATACCTGCTCCTCGCCCTTTTCCATCTCTTTCAGCCAGAAGTTCTTTCCTCCTTCAGTTTCCTTAAAATAGCATGGCATGAAATCAACCAGGGCGTGCCTTATCTTTTCCGGCCGATTATACTGCCAGTAACGCTGATTTTGATTATCATAATACCTTCCATTCTCCTTTTCCAGGAATCTCACCATGGGCAGTTCGAAAAACGTCGTCCGATTGGCCTTCACCTTTATGGTAACGTAAACCATCTTGGGCTGCACCTTCCCTGTACCGACTACGGATGCTTCCGGCTGGGATGCGCCATCGCCCCGCCGAATTTCCTCACGGATGTAAGGCTTTAGTTTTCCCTTTTCATCCCAGTACCCGCTCTTGCCGGAAAAGTAATTTTCATTAAATTTCTTCAAATCCCGATCTGTCACCTTAGAAGAAACGGCCACATCCGTCACCTGACAGGACAGTCCCCTATAATCCACCTTCTGATTCAATCCCTTCACCGATGGAATTTCTATCTTTTCGTCATTTTCCTGATTCTTCTGCAAATCAGCCCGCTGCAAACGGCTCAGGTATTCATATCTGCTGGCCTGTTCCTTCTCGGCCTCTGCCACGGAAATGCTCTCGGCCAGAGAAATCAGCCTCTCCTGCCCCAGCCCCTGCATGCCACAGAGATTGATGACATATCCATACTCCTCGTAGAACACATAGATATCCAGCGTATACTTCTTATCATAATCCGAGGCATATCGAGACTTATGCACCGTGTTTGACTGGCACAAGAGGGCTTTGCGCCCATTTACGGTAGTTTCTTTCATAGAGGCCTTATCATATAGGTTCAGGATGGCTTCTTCGCCCACGTCCATATAAATCACGTCATAATAGATATCCTTTGCCGCATCAAAGCCATCCCTGTGGGAATACTCGTACATTCCATCCGTTCCTTCCGGCAGCTGGCGCTTTACCTTTTCCTCCTTCCCATTCTCATCTACATAATAATCGTAACTCTGATCCTGATACTGATATTCCTTTCCAAAATCCGCCGTTACCTTGATATATTTTTCAGGCTTTGCTGACTGCTTTCCCGCATTCTCGGCATCTTCCTTTCCAGACTCTTCGCTCTGGGATTGGTCGATGTCCGAAAGAACCATGTTCTGCTTCCCGTCAGACTTTTTTATCCTAACTTTTGCCTGATATTTTTCCTGCCCGATCGTTACGGTAAGATAATCAGAAATCTTTCCGGCAGCATACACTCCCGATGGAATCAGAAGGGCCAGTCCAAGACATGCCGCAACTACCGCTCTCCATCCGGAAAATACATTCCTTCTCCCATCATCATCCTCCCGGCTGCCATTCTCTTGGCAATCCATAATCTCCGTATAAATCCTTTCCCTTGCATCCCGAGACATATGAATCTTTTCATAGGATTTTTTTATTTTATTCATAAGTTTCCTCCATTTCCAAGGCGTTTTCAAGATCCACGAAAAACTTCACGCCTTTTATATTTCCAAACATGCCAGCACAAACAACTCTTTCTCTCATATAATCTATTCCAATTCCTTCTTAAGCAGCCTTCTTGCCTTCTGCAAATAAGTCCTTATGGTGGAGTCCGGCTTTTTCAGCAATTTTGCAATCTCCCTGCTGTCATACCCCTCGTAATAGTATAGATAAACTGCCGTCTTATACTTCTGGGGCAATTTCATCACCAGCTCCATCATTTCATCTATCATCTGCTCTTCCGCTCCCACGGCATCCAGATAATCCTCCAGACTCTTCCCCTTCCTCCACCAATGTTTCAATAAATTCTTGCAATGGTTGGAAGCCGTCACAATCAGCCAGGCTTTCAGATGGCACTCATCTTCAAAGTCCTTTTCCGAGTGATAATATTTCATAAAAGTTTCCTGCACCACGTCCTCTGCATCCATATGATTTTTCATAAATGAAAAGGAGAGGCGGTATATGTCCTCCACGTACATTTCATAGGTCTTCGTAAATTCCTGCTCCTTGTACATTTCACGCACGACGGCAAATTCCAGTTCATTGTTGGTACCTAACAAATCTTCCTGCATCGTCATTTTCCTCCTTTCACTATAGATACAATCAAGGCAAGGCATGTGTCGAGAATAAATTAAATTTTATATTCAGGCGAAGAATGCGCCATCCATACAAACTGTACCGCCTAGTCTAGCAGAACTGCGAAAGCATTGCAAATAAAAAGCAGCACCCGCATCAATTCACATGATGCGGGCGCTGCTTTTTATTTGTGCGATGCAAAAGCGGGATGACACGGGCTTTGCTTTCCGCCTCCCTTTCCCTTTACACCTCATCTTTTGTTTTCGGCAGCAGCCGATGATCTTCTGTTAATCTCAGGAACGGAGCGTAGGCAACCTCCCAGGGATATCCATCCGGATCAAGGAAATATCCGGAATACCCATCGCATCCTCCCCAGTCCTTCCACTGGGGTTCCTGCCAGCTCGTGGCGCCGGCGCTCACTGCCGCCCCATACAATTCGTCTACCTCTTCTGCGCTGGTGCCGTTAATGGCTAGGGTAAATCCCCGATATTGCGCTTTGGGAGTCACTTCCATCTGGGCATCGTGTCCAAGGAACTCATAGGGGACAAGCCCCAGCACAATATTATCGGCCAGCATATAGGTACAGATTGCCGGATCGGATTCCGGCGAACATTCCCATCCAAGGGCTTCATAGAAGCGAATTGACCGCTCCAGATCATCCACTCCAAGGGTGATGATCGAAATACTTTTTGCTCTTGCCATTCGAATCTCCTTTCCACTCTCTCAAAATGCCCAGTACAACGAAAATTAAGCCTTTGATGCATTCACGCAGGATGATTCGTTCTACTCATATTTAACACTGGGCTTTCAGCTCTTTGATCTTTGCCTTCAGCGCAGGAATATCATCATGCAATTTCAATACCGTGCTTCCCACGAATACGCCGTCTGCCCCTGCCTCCTTGGCCATAGAAACATCTTCCGGCTGGTAGATTCCCACGCCGCAGTAGATTGGCCTTGTGATGCCCCGACTCCTTAAATACTGGATGCAGTCCTTCAATTCCGGATAGTCCGGGTTGACATTTCCCGTGGTTGGCTTCGCCTGAAGATAGACAAATCCATTGGAGCGGATGGCAGATTCTACTTCTGCCTCATCCAGATGATACTGCACATAGCAACTTACCCGGATACCGGCTTCAATCAGTTTATTTTTAATGGTTTCATCTTCCAGGCCCACTAAAATCAGGTCCTTGAATTCATGTTCCAGGCAAAAATTCTCGAACATCTCATATCCCATTTGCTTAATTGTATTTTCGTAGGATAACAGGATAAAAGATGTGTCCGGGTTGTTTTTCTTCGCCGTCACCATTCCGTCCATGTATTTCTGGAAATCACTGCAATTCTCCAGGGCTTTCGCCATTCTTCCAGAAATCAGCTCGCTTTCCAGATACGGATTCGCGGACGGAAAGTCGATTTCAATCACATCGCAGCCGGCCTCAGAATATATTTCCGCCATCTCAATGCTGCTTTCAATCGTCGGATAACCATTTGATAAATAACAGATCAGTTTCATTTTACTCCCCCATTTCTGCATAACGAACTTCGTTCGTTTTTGCCTTTTGTGCATGAAGCAACTTCGTGTCAAGCAGCGAGCAGACACAAAGTGCCGTGTGAAAAAAACTTTTTCACACTACTCCCTTCCTTATTAATTAAAAAATCCTTTTGAACAGTTCCTCCATCTCTGTTTTTGTGGGAATTGCAGGATTTGTCTTCGTGCATCCATCTGCCAGCGCCATGTCAGCCATCTCCGGAATCTTCTCCTGATATTCTGCTTTCTGTTCCTCGCTGAGCAGTGCAGAGATTTTATCTGCAATCTTTAACTTCTTATTTAATGCCATAATACTGGCCTCAAAACTATCCGCCTTTTGCTCTTCCGCCATATTCTTGTATATGTTCCGGGCCTCTTCGCTTTTCATCTCGTTAAAATGAATTACGTATGGCAGCACGATCGCATCCCCAAGCCCATGGGCGATATGGAAGAAGCTCCCCAGCGTATGCGCGATGGAGTGTACGATACCAAGCGACACGTTGGTGAAGGCCAGACCTGCAACCATGGATGCGTTCAGCATTTTTTCCCTTGCCTTCACATCCGCTCCATCTTCGTATGCCAAGGGCAGATAGGTGAAGATATCTTTGATTGCCTGTTTTGCAAGAATATCTGATACATAGTTTGCACGCTGGGAAACCAGGGCTTCCACCGCGTGGGTCATAGCATCCATTCCCGTCTCAGCCGTGATGTGGGCAGGCATGGATATGGTCACTGCCGGATCACAAATGGCAATGTCAGGCATCATTTCCATATTTCCTATCCCGTGTTTTATGCCGCGTTCATTGTCAGAAATCACGATTGAGCGGGATACTTCGCTGGCGGTTCCGCTTGTGGACGGGATGCAGCACAACCTTGCCTTTGTCCGCAATTTGGGAAACTCATTGGGCGGCAGGATTTCTTCGATTGTCTTCAATTCCGGATGCTCATAATAAATCCACATGGCTTTTGCCGCATCCATTGCGGAACCTCCGCCTAAGCCGACGATCAGGTCCGGCTGAAACTCCAGCATCTCTCCTGCTCCCCGAAGAACCGTTCCAAAAGACGGGTCGGGCTCCACGCCGCGGATTACGCTTACCTGCGCCCCCGCATCGCGGAACAGTCCCTCCACCTTTGCCAGCATACCGCTTCTCTCCATACTGCTTCCACCAACAACAATACTCGCTCTCTCCACTTGGATACTTTTTATGTAATCCAGACTGCCAGCTCCGAACATCAATTCAGAGCCAGCCAGCTTCATAGGTCTCATCATAATAATCCCCCATTCTTACTCAGCCTTCACACTATGCTAATCCATTTAATACTCTTTTTACCAGGTCATAGTCGATGGGATTTGTCAGTATCCCGCCTTCTTTTAAACTGGAACCGATGATCGCGCCATCCGCAACCTGCATCTGCTCCTTGATGTTTTCCGCTTTCACCCCGCTCCCGGCAAATACAGGAAGCTTTACTACCTTTTTCACACGCTTGATCAAATCAATCGGCGTCTCTTCTCCAATCTGAGTCCCGGTTACGATAATCCCGTCCGCGCCACTGTCCGCCGCTTCGCATGCAGACTGCTCGATGGAAATATAAGGCAGCACCATGTGAGCGTGTTTTACCTGGACGTCCGCCAGGATTTTCACATGTTCCAGACCCATCTGCTTCCGAAATTCCATGCATTTCTTCGCACAGGGGTAAATGATTCCATCGGTGGTGCACACGGTATCCACAAAGACAGGAACCCGGATAAAGGATGCCCCTGACACCGCCGCAATGGCAATATCTGCCTCGCAGTCGTTGAATGCCGCATCAATTCCAATGGGAATTTTCACTGCATTCCGCACCGCTGCTGCCGCCGCCGTCAATGCGGCCAGCTGGGCTTTGTTGATCAGCGCGGAGAACGGGGTATCACCCATATTTTCTACTATGACTGCGTCCACCCCGGCCTTTTCCAAGGTCACCGCATCCTGCACCGCCTGGTCTATCATCTTCTGACAGTCTCCGGAATACCCGGTTGTTGTCGGCAGTGGAAGGCAATGCACCATACCAATCATAGTAGATGATTGTAATTGAAATATCTCTTTACTCATTGTCTATGTACCTCCCTTATATCATTTTGCTTGCTCCCATCATAAGATAGCCATCTATTCTTCCTTGTGTTTTATATGATAATTGTAAATTCCCTCTAATGCCGTTCTGCACAACAGGTCTTCTGCGTCCGTCCGTTCCTGGCCTTTGAGCGTCTCTTTCAGGTTTTCCAGAACGGTTACCATCGTAAGCACGCAGGTTTTCACATTCATCAGCCTTCCCAGAGTCATCATGCAGGAGGATTCCATATCAATGCCGGATACGCCAAGTTTCTTCAATTCCTCAAAGGTTTTGGACATATCCCGCCCCCATTCTTTGGAGAACTTGGAATCGTGCATGCAGCTATAGAAGCCGTCCATTGTGCAGTTCAGGCCATTTGCGTATCGCTTGCCCATTGCCGTCACAGTCTCGTTCATCACATTTACCAGCTCATAGTCAGCAACTGCAGGATAACTCAGATCCACATATGTCTGACTGGTGCTTTCCCGCCTCATGGCAGCCAGGGGTATCATGAAATGCCCCAGCATATCGTCCTGCATAGACATCACCGTTCCCATGCGGAGGGCAACCTCCATGCCCGCCTCGTACATTTCCTCCATCGCGATTGCCGCCGAAGGAGCCCCGATTCCCGTGGATGTCACGGTAATCTCCACGCCCTTATATGTACCGGTATACGTATTGAACTCCCTCATAAAGGCAACCTGCTTTGGTTCATCCAGATATTTTTTTATCACTTCCACCCGCCATGGGTCTCCGGAAAATAATACATATTTTGACACCGTCTCTCTGTCAGCACCCATATATAAAGTACTCATGCTTATCCATCGCCTCTCTTTCTATCGTAACGTTCCCCTCACCTATTCAAACATGCCGCCACAGGCGGCACAACGTTCCTCACACTTTCTCTCCTGCCTTGGCAAGAAGCTCCTGCTCTGTCGGGATATTGGAGCAGCACCCTTCTTTTTGCAGAACAAAATGAGACAGTGCGCTCCCCAGCTCGCAACAGTTCTTTGGATCACGCCCATTCAGATAGCCATAGATAAACCCTGCCATATAGCCGTCCCCAGATCCGGTAGCGTCCACCACATGCTCCACTTCGCAGATTCCGATTTTTTCCTGACGAATCCCTTCCCCTTCCCGGATATAGCACAGGCTTCCGTCCTTTCCCAATGTGGTCACGATGATGTTCGCTTTCCCGATCCGGAACAGTTCTTTGATGTCTTTCATCCCCAGCAGTTCCTCTATAATCTTCCGCTCCACTTCATTGGAAAAAATGATTTCACTCTCGGTCAGCAATGTCTTTAGAAACTCCTCCGGAAAGGCATCGAAATCATCTTTCATCCCAAATACAATGGGAATGTTGTGTCTCTTGCACTGGTTGAAAAATTCCCGGTTATCCTTCTGGGGCGCTACTGTGATCACGCCAAGACGTACATTTTCAAACATTTCATCCTTCATCGGCCCCGCATATTTTTCATCCATCGCCCCAGGATAGAAAATGGTGATATGGTCGTTATGGTTATCCTGCAGCAGATAGCATACGCTGGTTTTTTCATCGGGAATCTCTGTGATGCCGTCTAGCGGAACATTTCCGTCCGTCAGGAACTGCTTGAACCCATTGGACTGGAAGTCCTCGCCGACACGAAGGATGGGCACCGCGCGCATGCCAAGCTTGCACAGGGCATAAGCAATATTGACAGAGCATCCGCCATAGTTGATGTCTACATTGGACTTGTTCTGAACCAGAGAGGTGAACCCAATGCGCGCCGGCGAAGCGATCCTAATAATATGGTCCATGCTGACATATCCACTTGTCAGCACATCCGTTGTTCTGATACTCATTTCCAAGCCACACCTCCTAACTCATCTATAGTTCTTCCTTGTCTAGCATCTCCTGAAACCTCTCCATGTCTATGACATGCCCCAGATATTTATCTATATCCGTCAGATGCACTTCATTGACCACTCTGTCATTCGTAGCGACGCATTCCCGGATCACATAGGGCGTGTAGTCCAGATAAAAGGCATCGGTTACGGTTGCGCGAATGCAGCAATTCGTCTTTGTGCCCACAATAATTGTATTTTCGATGCCGTTCTCCCGCAGAACCAGATCCAGATCGGTGCCGAAAAAGCCGCTGTACCTTCTCTTTGGAATCACATAGTCTTTCTCCTCATCTACAGTCAGAAGAGGATCGATTTCGACTCCAAATGTCCCCTCGATGCAGTTTGGCCTCATAGCGGCCGCTTTCCGGTCAAGCTTTCCTCTGCGGTTCCGGTGCTGAAGGAAGATCACAAGAAGATCTTGTTTTCTGGCCGCCTCCAGCACTACCTGAATGTTTTTCAGGATATTCCTGTTTTCAGGATAGTAGACAAGTCCCTTCGGGTCTGTAAAGTCCCGAACCATATCTACTATGATCAAAGCACTTTTTCTCATATCTTATACCCCACGCACTTTATGATTTCGATATTTCACGATAGATACAACGGTCAGCACCACCGTCATTACCACATAGGGAATGACGTCAAATACGGCGGCAGCCGCGCCGGCATGCAAACTTAAATTGACAGAGAGCGCTCTTGCCAGACCGAAGATCACGGCATACATAGACGAGAAAATCGGGTCTCCCCTTCCACAGTAGATGGCCGCAATCGCGATAAATCCACGCCCTGCCGTCATGTTGTTAGTAAATATCGTCATGCGCTCCAGCGCCAGGTTGATTCCCGCCAGCGCACAGAAGAAGGAGCCAAGCAGCACGGCCAGATAACGATATTTGTTCGTATTCAATCCAAGGCTTTTCGCCGAGTCTTCATTTTCCCCAACGACCCGCACATAGATTCCAAACTTCGTGCGGTACATTAAAAACCAGATGAGGACGATGCATACGAAAGAAATGTATGTGATGACAGTGTGTCCGCTGATTATGCTTCCGTAAATCGGAATTTTTTCAATCACCGGAATGTGGATTTTAAAGTCCGCAGCATTTGTGAAATCCAATTTAATGTTTGCGGAATTCATAAGTTGCAATACAAATCCGGCAATGGCGGTCACTGACATATTAATAGCAAGTCCGATGATAATTACATTTCCTTTGCAGGATACTCCAAAGAATGCGAAAATCAATCCGATTACCATGCATACCCCAATCGCAGCCAGATATCCCAGCACAATGTTTCCCGTCTGAAAACTAACCAGAACAGAGAAGAAGGAGCCAGCTAGCATCATGCCTTCCAGCGCGATATTCAGTACATTTGCCTTATAGGCGAAGATTCCGCCAAGAACACATAGCAGAATCGGCACTGCATGATAAACAGAATCATATATTATTCCGTTAAGAAATGCCATTATGCTACCTCCTTTCGACCAATCCATTTTTGAATGCGCTCTTTCAGTCCATAGCGTTCATCCAGGAACTGCACGGCAAGGAAGAGAATGATCAGGCTCTGAAGGACGCCTACAATTTCCTTTGGAACCGAAGTGTACATATTGATGTTGTCAGCGCCGGTTTTCAATGCGCTGAAGAATATAGCCGCCAGCAGGATGCCGATGGGATTGTGCCTTCCTAAAAGGGCAATCAGCATGCCATCCCACCCAAGTCCCGTCGTGCCGGAAAATGTCAATGTATATTTGAATTTCTCACTCATCATCTGTCCTGAGCCGGCAAGCCCGGCAAGGGCACCGCTGATGCACATGAGGAGAATGATCTTTCTCCTGACGCGCATTCCCGTTGCTTCCGCAAAGTCGGGATTCTTTCCGATGGCGGTAATCTGCATGCCCAGCTTCGTTTTCATGAATATAAAAGTCATGACAATCAACACGGCCAATGCAAGGAAGAAAAACATGGTCAGCCTGGAATTATCTATGCCAAGCCGCTTAAACATTGCGCTTTCGTTAATCGTCGGCGTACAGACATATCCGGAACCAGCTTCTCGGAAGGGACCGGATGATAAGTATTCCAACACTTTGATCATGGCATAATTCAGCATCAGGGTAACCACCATCTCATCCACATGGAAATACGCCCGCAAAATCGCCGGAACCAATGCGAACAGTACGCCGCACGCCATTCCAATGGCCATGCAGATCCCTTTCTCCATCACCGAACTGGATAAATTCAGGGATGCGCCAGCAATTCCCGCGAAGAATCCCCCAAATAAGAGCTGTCCCTCCACTCCCATGTTGAAAATATTCGCCTTGAACGTAATCGCAATCGCAAGCCCCGTCAGCAGTAGCGGGGAAGCATAATGCAGGGTATTCAGAAATCCTCTCGCAGTAAAAAGGGATTTCCCAAGCATCATGCTATAGGCTTCGACTGGATTTTCTCCGATGCAAAGGATGATAATGCCGCCAATAAAAAATGCCAATCCAACAGGAAGCAGTGTATTTAGAATTTTGGGACCGATGTAACTTGCTTTACTCTTCTTCATGTCCGCTCCCTCCTTTCTGACCGGCGCCTGCCATCAATAATCCAATTTCCTCCGAAGTCGTCACCCGCGGATCCACCTCGCCGATGATGCTGCCCTTATACATCACGGCAACCCGGTCGGACAAACTCATAATTTCCGACAATTCACTGGAAATGAGCAAGACTGCCTTTCCTGCATTGCGAAGGGCCAAAAGCTGTCGATGGATAAATTCAATGGAGCCGATATCAACGCCTCTGGTTGGCTGACAGGCAATGATTAAGTCAGGATTATTCTCAAACTCTCTTGCAATAATTACCTTCTGGGCATTTCCTCCGGATAACTGGGATACCAGGCCATACCGGTCGGAAACACGGATGTCATATTTCTGAATGAAATCATTGCACAGCTGCTTCATATTTTTTCCTCTGAGAATGCCTTTGCTGCACACATTGTGGGTATCGAAATATCCCGCAATGCAGTTCTCCGGTATGGACATATCCCGGCATAAGCCCTGGGCATAGCGGTCCTCGGGAATGATTCCGATGCCAAACTTGCGAAGCTTATCCGGCCAGGCGTTAGTAATGTCCTTTCCGTTCAATACCACTCTTCCCCTGGTCACGGTCATCACGCCCGTCAATACCTTGATCAACTCGCTCTGCCCATTGCCCTCCACTCCGGCAATTCCCAGCACCTCGCCTTTGCGCACGGACAGGGAAACATCGTGCAGAATCTCCTGATTGGCATCATTTACCGTGTAGATATTTTTCACGCAGTAAGCCTCTTCCTCCTTCGGAGCCGGGCCATCCTCGTTCTTTACTGTGAGGACCACATCTCGCCCAACCATCATCTGTGCCAGTTCGGTCTCGCTGGTATCCCGGGTCTTCACATTTCCAATCACCTGACCGCTCTTGATCACCGTCACGCTGTCGCTCAGATACATCACTTCCCGCAACTTATGGGTGATAACAATGATGGTCTTCCCCTGGTCCCGCAGCACTTTCAGGTTTTCCATCAACTGATCAACTTCCTGCGGCGTCAGAACCGCCGTGGGCTCATCCAGAATCAGGATATCCACGTTGCGGTATAACATTTTCAGAATCTCAACCTGCTGGCACAATCCCACCGAAATATCCTGAATCCTTGCCATTGGATCAATCTGAAAATGGTACTGCTCAATTAGTTCCCTTACCTTTTCGATCTCCTTCCGTCGGTCGATCAAACCCTTTTTCGTAATCTCACTTCCAAGCAAGATGTTCTCGTATACGGTAAAACTTGGCACCAGCTTAAAATGCTGATGCACCATGCCGATTCCATGCCGGATAGCATCTGTTGGAGAATTCATAACAAGCTCTTCCCCATTCAGGAGTATCTTTCCACTTGTGGGTCTGAATACGCCATAGAGCATATTCATCAAAGTTGATTTACCGGCACCGTTTTCCCCAACAATACATTTAATTTCCTGCTTACCCACTTGGAGATTAATATTATTATTTGCGACAAAATCACCGAATTTTTTCGTCAAATTTTGTGTTTCAATAATCATGCTCATAGAAATCCCCCTCGTTTCGATACAACAAGAGCGCCTAAAGCCCTTCTCAAAATCCTTAGGCGCCCTTAGTTGAATGAACGCTTACTCTGTTTTCACTGTTACATTCGGACAGGTGGACGAATCAAAGTCTTCGTTTAACTGTTTGTTCGTCACGTCAATATTTCCATTGGCAATCTCATCGCTGATCGCCTGCACCTTGTCCTTAATCTCCGTCCATACCGCCTGATCCTGCACATGCTTGCCCATCTCTTCCAGATCGGTAATTCCCGTGGCTCCGGAAGCAAGGTTGTATGTCTGCAGCCTGTCCATCTCGTCAATCTTGCCGTCCGCATAAGCCTGGGTGATGGTCTTCACAGGAACGCCTGTAATCTTCAACACGCTTGTCAGAACGAAGCCCGGCTGCTGGGTATCCAAATTGGCGTCTGTCTGAATTGCCAGTTTGCCAACCTCTTTTGCCTTTGCCGTGATACCGTCGCCCACAACGCCCGCATCTGCAAATACTACGTTTGCTCCCTCATCGTAGAAGGTTCCCGCAACGGTGCTTCCAAGAGCGGAATCGGTAAAGCCTGCATCGTATTTCGCATAGTAGTTGTAATTTGCCTTATACTCTTCGGCAGCCTTGTTGATGCCTTCGATAAATCCATAGGAATATACAAGAATTCCATTGGAATTTGTTCCGCCGATAAAGCCGATTCCCCTTGACTGATCCAGAGGCGTCAGTTTATAGGATTTGTCAAACAGCTTTCCCATATTCTCATTGACCTGTACGGATAAGTAGCCGGCAAGGTAAGATGCCTCGTGAACATCAAACAATACGGAAATGACATTGTCGTAAATCTGCTTGCCTGAGTCATCCTTGTTGGGGTCATCGTTAAACACCACAAAGGTCGTATCCGGATATTGGGCCGCAATCGCCTCGGAACCGCCAACGCCTTTGATCAGCGCGTCGAAGTCATATTCCAAGGAGAATATCAGATTATAGCCATCCCCCGCCAACGTCTCCAATGCCTCTGGAACACCGTTGGCAGGCTCGATAATCTTGTATTCGCATCCAATCTCTTCAGACAGCTCCTTGATGCCGTCGCAGGCAGACTGATTATACCCATTGTCATTCTGTCCGGAATTAGAACATACAATCGCAACCTTCAAGTCACTGGAACTTCCGCCCTTTTTCTCGGAACCTCCTTTACCGCCGCACCCTGTAAATATCATGGAACACAATAATGCCATCACTAAAACTAAAGTACCCGCTCTTCTTTTCATGACATTCTCCTTTCTTTTGCTATCGCAATTGATGAATATAAAACTTGAACTTGTCCGTTCTGTAGCAACATTTGAAATACTCAATGGGAATTTCTTTCCCATTCACCTGGCCATATGTGGTGCAGCAAAATTGCAGCAATGGAACATTCTCTTCCACGTCCAGATTCTCCGCAAGCTCCCCGTGCGCGCTGACTGCTTCTATCGTGCGCGTCGCTTTGGTAATCTTCACGCCATATTTTTCTTCTATGATTCTGTACAAAGAAACCTTTGAAAAATCATATAAGTCAATATCCGGAAAAACCTTATATGGAAGGTACGTTGTCGTAAAGTTTAATGGTTCCTCGTCTGCAAAATATATGCGGGAAAGCCGGAACACCTGATCCGCATCGCTTAGATTCAGGCTTGTCCGCCTCTTCGCATCCGCAGGGATGACCTCATCGCTTAATACCTTCCGGCTCGGCGTGTAGCCCAGTTCCTCGATGTCCTGCGTGCAGCTGGTGATGGATACCAGATTGTTCTGGTCCCCTTCCCCCTTTACATATGTGCCTTTTCCGTGAATACGATATAGATATCCTTCATTGACCAATTCGTCAATTGCCTTTCGAACCGTAATCCTGCTCACATCGAAAAGCGTGATCAATTCCCTTTCACTGGGAATCGCCTCCTTTTCCTTATATGAACCGTTATCAATATTATGTATGATTTTTTGTTTGACCTGGAGATATTTAGGCGCCTTAAATTCCTCCATCTCAGTCCCTCCTTTCTTTTCTGGTTATATCCATAACCAACTGGTCATAACCACATCTGTTGGCATTATATTATAATAGTACCAGTCAATTGTCAATATCGTAAAAATATATAACTTTTTTGCTATTTTTTGTGCAAATTAGACAAATTTATACTTGTTTTTAATATATTTTGGCAAAAATCATCCATTTTACTGGTTATAACCAGTATTGAGTGGTTATATTAGAACCTTGTCCATTTCAAAATAAAAAGCCGCCTGTTCCAAAAAACAAACGGCTATCCATATTCATCTTCCTAACGTTATTTTTTTCCTTCATCCCCTCCGCACTGCTGGCGCGAGAAATCTCCAGCCTATGCAGCACCGTATCATAGTTTTACTTCCTGTTTGGCTTTCTTTTGACACCATTTAATGCACAATAAATCTATATCTTGTATTAAATTATATAAAATCTACAATCGACCATGTCAAAAATCACTTCCAACAATTCACCTTTATTTACGGCAACCTGCTATTTTGAATTACATAAATCGGATGGTAATATGTAACTTCTGCATACGTTGTTTTATACCCGTAAAAATAGGTTGCATATCCATTGCAAGAGCCACTCCACAATAAATGTATCCACCACAGCAAAATGTAAATGCTTTCTTCTGGATGCAGAACCTATATTTCCTACAATACCAATTTTACTACCCTTTGCCACCATCGCTCTGTTTTGTACATTGCAAGAAGTTAAATAATGGCTGTATGCAGAATTAAATTCATGATAATTGTCAACTCCAGGATATGCTTTGTTTACATTCGGACGAAATGCATTCGCAGCAACTACATATCCGAATGCCCCCAAACCAGCATTGGCTGAATATGTTCTTATTACCCAGACAAACTTATAGCCATCTAAACAAGGATGCTGAACCTGCGTTCTTCCACTTGATATTCCAAATACAATAACCCAATCTGACACATATACATTTGTTGTATAGATATTAAATCTTCCGCTTCCACTTTTTATATATGCCCATATCAATACACACCCTGTCGTACTGGCAACTTCTGCAATTGCTACCACCAAACTGCTATTTTCACCATACTTTGGCAGTTGCACATACATCAGAACCATTGCCGTTGCCAATGCCATACAAAACAATCCCCTCAGTAATCCTTTTTTCATAAATAGCCACCTTCCTTTCTCTCTTGCTCTACACCTTCTTGAAAAAATACTCAATAAATTCACATAGCATACACCTCCATTGTAAAATATTACGCATCAATTAATGCCTTCGCTATAAAGTGATTAAAAAAATTAATTTCACTCAAAAAAGAACACTCTTTTTTGAGTGTCCTAAAAATTTATATTGCTTATATTTAGATACTTTCATTTTGAAAATGCCGAAATTAATCTATCCCATGTCTTTTGCATATCCTCTATTTTATCTCTGACCTCCTGTGCTTTCTCCATGTTTTTTTCAGTTCCTATCCCTTTTTCATAGCAAATAACCAACAACTTTCTCGCTTCATCTTCCTCATAACAAAATAGTTCATTTGCCCTCTCTAACATCTGAAAACCCCTTTTTTGATTTATTGACGTTCCCAACCCATTTAGACAACAGACTGCTAAATAATATATCCCCCAGTCTTCACCATTTTTATATGCATTTTGCAACCATGCATACGCTTGAGAATAGTCCTGCATAACTCCTTTCCCCTCATAATACATAATTCCCGTTTTTGCCATTCCCATTGCATCGCCAAGCTCTGCCGATCGCAAATATGCTTGAAAACTTTTTACCTCATCCTGAGGAATTCCGTTTCCATCTGCTAAACAACTCCCCAGAAAGTAATAGCCATCTGCATAATTTATTTGTGCAGCTCTTTGATATAGTTCTACTGCTTTCTTTTCATCCCTTACGACATATTTTCCTTGCATATAAAAATGTCCAAGCTGGCATAATGCTTTTCCATTTCCCTGTTTTCCCAAATTCTGATATATAGTAACCGCTTCACTGCCAACCTTTTCATCATCATAATAATTTGCATACAAGCGAAATGATTCTGCAATCTGAAACAATGCTTCTAAGTTTCCCTCTTTCGCCAGAGATATATTATCTTCATAAATAACTTTTATTTCTAATTCTGCATCTGAAAGTTTCACTGGTTTCATCGTATTTGGATTAATCTGTCTATTATAAAGTTTATTTAACAATGCTCATCACCTCATCTAAAATTTATATTGATAACAAATAAATGAAGCCCAATATTTAGGTGCTTTGTAAGGGCATATTTGATCCGGGTACCCTTTAAAGTTCATTAACACATTTCTCTCCAAATTGCCACTCGAACTTCTCTCCTGCCCTTTAAAACGTTCACGAATTTCTTTTACCGTTGTCGTTCTTAACTTAATTTTTGCATTATCTAACGAAAGTGGTATACCGTCTCCTTGCTTAATATACTCATATAAAAAAATCATTAAAAGAGAACCAGCCAGATCATCCACCTCCCAAAGTGACGATATGACATACTTCACGCCTGCAACACCAAATGCCAAATGCAACCCACTCTGCTGTTCATAAACTGAATATCTGCTGTCTGCCGATTTACATGCTGATAATGTAACCAAATTTGTTTCTTTTAAATCCATTCGGCTTATTTCTTCTGCTGTCAGTAGGCCATTTCCATATTCTATATTCGTCTGCCCAAACATATACCAATTCCATACACCAGTAAATGTTAGCGCAGAATCAAACCATGAATTTAATTCGCCAACCAACTGCTGCCATCCATGCGTCGCAATATGCAGATAGCTATACCCCCCCTTTACTTTATATTTCGTAGCATTCTCCGATGTAAAACTTCTTGTCCCTATAATTTCTGCAATTTTATTTGCTTCATACTTACTAAATGGAAGGTACTTGATTGATTCAACCACGAATTCTCTATTCATTTTAAAATCTTTTTTATGTTTTTCCATCCATACCTCGACTCGTTGCTCCTTATCTGCTAAAGTTTTGACTGCATATGACGCACCTCCAATAATACAACTATTATGAAAAGAATCATTAACTCCATAATCACTCTCAAACAAATCGCGCAAAGACTGGCAGTAAGTAATTTCCTTTTTTCCAATCTTCGGATTACAATAATCAAAAATCAACCCAAATGGAACTTTAGAGAAATCCATATGCGGGGATATATATATGCGTTCCACTTTCTCTAACAGTTCAAAAAAAGGCTCAAACATACTCCGCCCTATACATTCTGCCTCATGCCGGATCTTCAACTCTGGATTCCCAATTTTTTCAAATAGGAGATCTAACTGCTGATATAATTCTCCTGAACATTCAATGCTCTTATGCAACAAATGAACAGAATTAATCTTTGCCATTACAAATACATCAACTTTATTCTTTCTTTTTTCATCGTATTCCAATAAATTAAACGCATCGGATTTTCCCCGCCATAGATTGGAATCTGAACAAACAATTTCTATAGCCGCTGTATTGCATGGAATATTTGTCATAATATTTTCATAAGAATACCACTCCAATGCCCTGTTTTTTTCATAAGCATCAGAAAATTGATATTCCAATTCTTTAATTTCTTTGTAATATACAAAAGCTTTTCTATTGCGATGATACCTATAATTTTTTTTATTTGCAGAATCATTTTTTAAGGCATTATATTTCTGCAAAATTTTCTCATGACAAGCTCCATCATGAGATATCTTTTTATTTCTGGCTCTTATTATTGACAGCAAACAGTTTTTATAATTAACGGAATACACAAAAGCCTCCTTTAATTTTCCACTGCCCATATAATAAGAGTATGCTATTCTAAATAATGTATTAATCAAAACCACATATCTTTCCATTTCTATGTTGTCTAAATATAATTCTGCATAAGAATACAGTGATCTCAAATTCTTCATTATACAGTCTGCTACCTTCTTTTCCATTTCTGCTCTTCCAGTATTATGAAAATACACAATTCCCTCTGCCATAATCAACAAAAACTGCTCTCTTTCTTTTTCACTGACGTATCCGTAAAAAAAACATTTGACTGCTCTTGTCATATATTCTTCTGCCATATTCTTCTCCTGCTTTCTCTCGCAGAATAAATAAAAAGAATAATATACCTCCGCTTCCACACACCTATCCAGTTCGTTCGCAACAGCACATTTCTCAGCAAACACAGTCTCCATTTTTTCCTTAATATCTTCTGAAAGAGGAACATCTATGTATTCAGACAGTTTCAATAAGTCTGTATATATCGCATACATCTGGTCATTCGGACTATCATGAAAAACAATTTCCTTTTCCATACATTCTAGAATCAATTCATATCCCCTTGCGTATAGCATGCTTTTAATATATGCCCCAGCATATGCAAGCAGCCACGACTGCATAATACTTTGGTCGATTTCCTCCGTTTCACCTGACATCAACTTGTTATACAGAAAATAGCACACCTTTTTACTACTACGAATATTGCTTTCCCTCTGATAGCACCACGCAAGATGTACCAGCGCACTAAATTCCATTTCTGAAAGATAACACTCCTCTTCCAACAATCCCAGAAACAATTCGCCATACTTTATAGCAGAAGACATACGTCCTGTATTAGCATGATATACACACAAAGCCATTAATGATATTTCATAATAATCCAAATCTCCAACTTTATGAATACTATTTTTTTTCAAATAATTATAAAAGGCATTCGCAATATTATGATAATTTTTAATTTTGGCACAATTCTTCATCCCGAACAACAACAAACAATATTGTAATTGCAGAAAACTTCCAAAAATCATAGAAAAGGCATTTTCCTCCAATATAAATGCTTTTTCCCCTAATTGAAGCATTTCTTCATATAAAGCATCTTTGTCCGCCTGAAGGTCATAAACGTAATGCATGATACAATGATTATATGCCGTATTCCATTGTATCTCCGATTTAGAACACTTGATTGCAGCGGCTTTGTCTGCATAAAGAACGGCATCACTCCCTGCCCCCTCTTGTGCAGCTATAAGCATCTTATCTGTATATTTTTTGATAGTCTTTTCTGCATGACGCATGTCCCATTCTTCCTTTCTCAATCCACAAAATCGAAATTCTCCGCATTGCGTTCTTTAAATAAAACAAAGATAGCATTTAATTCTTCTTCGTCTTCAATAGAGAAGTATTCTTCCTCTTCCTCATTTTCACGTACCTCAAGGATTATAACCTCCATAGATTCATCCCCATGCGGAATACATACCGCATATGCTTTTTCTCTATATTCAATAAAATCCAGTAACTCCACGCAAATATCATTTCCTTCTTCATCAACTATATAAAAAAGATTATTTGCCAAATCTGGATTTTCATCATAAAACTTTTCCACTACTGCCTGTGCTGTAATATCCGCCACAGGAATGCTCTGTCCATTTAAAGAACGTACATCAGCCACACAGACTGGGTTATCAGGACTATTTGTTTCACAAATCAAATACTCATCATTATCATAAAATGTCCTTCCAATAATCTTAGCAACCAATTGCTTCCCGCTTTTTGAAAATAAGGAAATATACCCATCATCCTGCATTTCATCTATCTTCATTTGACACCTCCACAATTTGAAATTCTGCCCCTACAGGAATCTCCCCTTCTATTCTTACATCATAACAGTCATGTTGTTCATTATACACAAAAGGGTAACTGGCACGAACGTCATCCACAATATAGAGCAAGCGCAAATTTGATATTTTAAAATCCGTCCCATCCAATCGAAATAATATTCCTTTCGATGTTTTCTTAATATAACTATAATCTGACACTTCATTTTCCATCATTTCACTCTCATTCAATACTTCCTCCCCTCTGCTAAGCGCAGGCCGTGGCACAGAATAAAAATTCCAAAGAGCACAAACCTGATCCTTTTTTTCTTCCACAACCCTTTTCAAACCATCTATTCCATTAATTAATTTGCATTTTATCTCTTTAATATTGACACATATTTCTTCCTCTTCCGGAACTGAAAATTCTTTCAATGCAGAGAATTGAATTAATCCACTATCTAACAATGTTTTCTGTATAACATATTCGGCACAAAATTTTTCGTAACAAACATCACACTCTGCCATATGTTTTTTATACTCCAACTGCTTATCTGATAACAATTCCTCTCTATAATACCTCTGTGCCAGTTCTCTCAAATTTTCTAATGATAAATGCATATAAATCACCTACCTTCTCAGATCCCATTTAACATAATCAACGGTCTCTTTCAAAAACTTATCATTTGCAATTAAATCTTTTTCCATCTCTTTATACACGGCCACTTGTACACGAATGGACCAGTTTTCTATATTTAAATCACCAAAATCATCTGTAATGATGATTTCCTTTTCTTTCTTATCAGTTACCACATATTTTTCTAGATTCTGCCTAAATACCTCCCCCCACACAAGTTTTGTATCAGCCAAAGGTTCCTCATTATATAACCCTGCACATTCACCCTGTAAAAAACCAATATTTTCACCGTACATCGCATCCAAAGCCCATTTTAATAGGACTGCACTGTTTCGCATAATCTCTCCATATAACACACCATCCTCATAAGAGTATCCGCTCGTTTTTTTTTGACCATTTCTTCCACTTATATCATTTATCTTGGCAAGAAATTCTGGCCTACGGCTACCTTTAAATACTAATGGCAACAAACTTGTATAGCAGTATGTAACAATCTTATGTGGATCTTGCGAGGAATCTGCCAATCTATTGATAAACAAACTCACGATAATATTTTGCATCCTCTCCTTTTCCTCCTGAAAAAGATTAGACTCGGCAAAAACTATTTCATCCCCATTTTTCTGCGCCAAAAAATCTCCCTGCATTCCTACTTTTTCCTCATAAGAATCCCAATTTCCTTCTGTCTTCCAATTTTTTCTTACCGACTCAAATACTGAATGCTCAAATATCCCCAATAACTGCAAATAAAAATTTTCTTCTTCAATTTCCGAAGCATTTTCTTTTATACTCACAAATCCTCTATGGGCTTTTTCTATAATTTTTATTCGTATATCTTGTATCAAATCATCTATAAATACCAAACTATGATATCTTGCATCATGTAATAATAACTTATTATAAACAATCCAAAACCCCGGATCAGATACTAATAAAATAACTTCATTCAGAGCATCTTTATCATTTCGCATAACTGCATCGTATAAGGACGTTACCCTATCCTTACGTTCTTTGCTAGATAACTTATATGTAACAGACTTTCCCTTGCCATCAATTTTCTGTTTCGGATATTCATAAAACTGATGGTAATGTTTTTGTATGTCCATGTTTTTCATGAGCATATTTTCCTCCTTAGATTAGAAATCAAAAATACAACACTACAGTTTACAATTATTTACTTATTTCATATGGACTTAATAGCCCTTAAAAAACCACCATGCATTTCCTTTGCTCAAACAATTCGCTGTGCTGAATCTTACAAATAAGTTAGCAATGCATCTCTATTCCTCACTATTTCTCCTTTTCGAATACATGACCAAAATATTTTACTGAATCATTTCAAAAATCTTATTACCTATTTTATATGGAACAATAACAAGTATACCAACAAGACATGAAATCATAAGTTTCACAATTATGTAGATAAACCATCCCATTATTGGCAACCATATAAAATATATCGGCTGAATTCGATCCAATGCTTTCCAGCCAAAATAAACACCTGGCAGACATAACAAAGTTCCCACTATCTCAGGTATAAGCCATGCCAAAAATATGATAATTGCATAGCATATTAGAATAATAACTTTGCGTCCCGCACCTGTTTTAAAAAATTGAGATTTGTCCTTCATATTATTTTATCCTCCCTGTTAGAAATATAAAAAACACAAATTACATATACAGTTTTTAACGTTTTATCACTTCTTCTTTCAGAAATTAATTGCTTATCAACTTTTCCAATATTCGGACTATTTACATACACTAAAAGAATATGCTTATTTTCCGCTTTCAAACGCAGATGAATTTTCAATTTATAAGCAATACTATCGCCAGCATTTTCTAAACCTTTCTCTGCCAACTCCGTAATTCTAATTTGATATTACCTCATCTCTGTATTTCTTCTCCAATCTGTTACATACAGCATTAAAATCTTTTGTCCTCGCCTCTTTTATCCGTACCAATCCTGCTATTACAAGTTCTCGGACTTTCTTTTTCTGTCCGTCCAAAGTTTTTTAGTAATCTTCTCTTAATGCCACGGCAATAAATCAGTCCTTTCCGCTTTTTTTCTGTATTTCATCACCCAAAGACTTACTTTTTCTACTTATATGATACTCCGTCCTAATGAAATTTGCAATAATTTCTTATTAACTCAACTTTCCCACCAGTAAATCCGGTGAAGATGCTTGAACTTTCAAGCAAAATAAAGAAATAAATTGGTGCATTGACATAAAACAGCACCTAATCTTTGGTATAATACGATCACCACAACCTATACCATCCAAAGAAGAGGTGCCGATCTTATGATAAACCAAATGAGCCAAAATGAAAATACCCAAAATCAGTTTTCTAACGCAATCAAAGAGCTTCAAATCGGAAAACTGATGCGCAAATCGAACATTATCAAATCCTGCGGTGTTTCCGCATATGAGGTATTTCAGTTTCTGCTACTGTTAGTATTCCAAGGCAGGAATCTTTTCCGCTTCCTGAACTCCAAACGGAAAGAAGGGGCTGTTTCTAAAAACACTTACTACCGTTTTTTGAATGATACTTCTTTTAACTGGACAAAGTTTCTTCTGCTCCTTGCCGCAAAAGTGACCAGTTCATTCAGCAGGCTTTCCAGACCGGAACGTGTCAAGGTATTTGTCCTAGATAATTCTGTCATCAAACGGAACCGAAGCAAGGCCGTGGAACTTCTTGCACGGGTATATGACCATGTAGAGCATAAATACCAAAAAGGATTTACCTTGCTTACACTCGGCTGGTCTGACGGTTACAGCTTCGCCCCGGTAGGGTTTAACCTGCTTTCTTCTGCCAAGAAGAGCAATCGTTACCAGGAAATTTCTGATAAGATTGACCACCGCACCAACGGCTATAAAACCCGTAAAGAAAGCTTGCTTGCAAAGCCAGACGCTGCAATCCTTTTAATCCAAAGGGCATTAGTTTCCGGCATCCAGGCAGATTATGTCCTGATGGACACCTGGTTTACGACAGAACCGATGCTGGCAAAGATTATGGGGGCCGGATTGGATGCAA
Organism: Clostridiaceae bacterium; assembly: GCA_910575435.1. Classification (GTDB taxonomy): domain Bacteria; phylum Bacillota; class Clostridia; order Lachnospirales; family Lachnospiraceae; genus Butyribacter. The sequence continues at coordinate 57,217 of CAJTGI010000016.1, forward strand.
TCGGGATGGTCAAGCAACTAAAGCAGCACTACAATTACCAGGGCAAGGCCTATATGCTGCCGGAATTGCGCAGATTTGTACGTTTTAACAACAACAAAAACATTTTTGGTTCTATTATCGTGACAACCAAAATGGGAATCCCGGTTAAGGTTGTCATTGTACGTAACCGCAATAAAAAGAGCGAGTGCCTGTATCTCCTTAGCACGGACTGCAGCCTCAGCGATACGGAAATCGTACGTATTTATGGAAACCGATGGTCAATGGAATGCTTTTTCAAAGCATCGAAATCCTTTCTGAAACTCGGCACTGAATTCCAGAGCCGTACCTATGATGCCATGGTCAGCCATACGGCAATTGTATTTACCAGATACACCATACTGGAATGGATACGCCGCAATAAAAATGATGAAAAGACCTATGGCGAATTATTCTTTATGTTCTGCGAAGATATCCAGAACATGGATTTAACAACTGCCCTCCAAAGCCTGACGGCTTTGTTTGTAGAGCATATTTCAACATTGTCAGCAGATGTCACAGCCTGTATAAAAAGTAAAGTAACCGATTGGATGAGCTCTCAAGCCGCATTTATACAGGAGTTATTTAGAAATATCTGCTGGGAAAGTTGAGTAACTAATAATTATTTGTGTAAAATGATGTATATATATCCGCATCTTTCCAATTTTCTTGATATTTCTTTCATATTATCCTTCGAAAAAACAAGATACAAATCGTTTTCAAAAGACTTTAATGTATCTTGATTATTACTCAGAAACGCACCTGAATCTATAAACAGTTTTTTCCATTCATAATTACTTTTACTTCTGTTACCTTTTTTTCTACTCCACCTAGTAGTAAATCTAAAGTTGCATCCTTAAACATCTCCTCCATATATACCAACGTCCTTTCCCCTTATGTTGCAACATATACCTCTACAATTTACTTTACATGACATATGATCTATAGGCAATTTCATACTTAATGAAACTCCCCGCAGCAAGCCGCAGGGAATGTACCCTCCTATGATTCAAATTCCTCGTCCTCTTCACAATTTCCTTCAAATTTCGCACCAACGGTGCGAGAAATTCATCAGCCTTTACAATCCCACATTTCCCTCTACAATTCATTTAAGTATTTCTGCAATTTATCTACAAACTGCCCGACATGTATGCCATCCACAAAAGAATGGTGTGCCTGAACCGACACAGGCATAATCACCCGTTCATCCTTTTCGTAATATTTCCCCCAGTCAAACAAAGGCGTTGCATTATCCTTCTTGCCCGAATTGGTATGGGAAATATGAGTATATGTCACCCATAGCATAGGCGAGCATTGAAAAACATCATTGCCAAGCGGCCCAGTAAAATATTCTTTTTGTTCTTCTGCCTTCTGGGCAGCCAATTCCACATATTCTTTCATTGTGTCCTGCATCGGAACATTAACCACCTTAAATAATTCTGTATCTCTGTTCAAATATGTAAAAGCGGTATCAATTTTATCAAACAAAACAATATTGCCATCTAAAAAACGATAACGAAATGCCTCAATCTCATTTGCACATTTACATACCGCATAGACGAACGCAAGCGTAAAGGAAAAATTTTGTTTCCTAATCTGTTGCAAAAAATTCGTGATATCTGCATCAAAAGTCACGCAAAATGCAGGCTCAACACTGTTTCTAAAAGCCATACAGTGTAAAGCTCTTTTCCATGTCTTCTCATCTATGACTTTGTATGCATTTGCCATAAAGTTAACCCTCCAAATCCTTACTTTCTAAGTTCTTACTCATTTTATCATAATTATTGCCAAAGCAAAAACCGACATTTTTCGTCCAAAACAAAGGAAACTCTTTTTATAATACATTGATTTGCTGGCATTTCCCCACAAAGCAAACGGCTATCCATATTCACTTTCTCACAAATTTACTTTCTGTTCGGCCTTCTTTTGATTCCCAGCAGGCTAATGAAATCATGAAACATAGAAGTATCCACCGGCTCAAACATGATCCATTTCCCATCATGGTAAGTTTTTGTTTCATCATAAATCTTTTGAACCTCTTGTGAATAGTGATCTCTATCTGCTTCAAATTTTAACCGTTCATCTTTCCCTAAGATAATCATGAAGCCTACGCAATTTTCTCTTGCATAAAGCGCACACAATGTCTTGCCACCCCGACGATATTTATATTCATATGTCCATGCTTTGCCGCCTTTATTCCATATGCATTCCATGTCATATCTTTCCTCAATCAAAGCATTTAGTTTATTCCAAACATCGTATAACGATTCTCCAACTAAAGTTGTCATCTCTTCCGTACTAGGTATTTTATCCAGCATAACAGCCTCCTTTATAAATATTAATTTCCGACAATTTCCAGCCACGATACTGGTCATCTACATAAATAAATCCTCTAAAAGCATTCATTTACCGCAATAATAATGCCAGCCTTTTACCGCACAAAACTCCCAATATGCAGCACACTACACTTAAAGCAACATATAATCCGCCCTGCATATATAATCGGTCCTCAAAAAACCTGCATGCCTCCAATGAAAACGTGGAAAAAGTTGTAAACCCACCGCAAATGCCTGTCTTCCAAAACAAAATACTGTTTTGCGATACATTCTCCCTTTCACTGACGATTCCGACCACAAATCCAATTAACGCTGCACCAACAATATTCGTGATAAACGTCAGAAAGGGAAAAGTAGTTTTTACAGGAATCAAACTTATCGCATACCTCCCCATTGCACCAGCCGCGCCACCTAATGCAACCCAGATAAAATCCATTACTTTGTTTCCTCCTGGTAATTATGATTGTATTGCAACACCCGCTAAAGTTTTTTCCAGCTCACTTATCATTGCATCAATATCCCCTGAAATATTTTCCGGCCTTCCATACATATCACAAAATAATTGTTCCATGTTTCTCCGAAAATCTGCCGGCAATTTTTCGCATTGCCTCTCACAAAACGCCATCAAGCGCTTTTCGCCGGGATGTGTCAATTCATTGATTGCGAATATCACATCAAAGTAGGATGCTAAAAATTCTGCAATCCGATGGTTGATACTAACCATATCATTTCGATTTACCGCCTTGGCAATCTGCACTTCATAAGCGGGCATTGCATAGCGAAGCAGTTTCATATTATGGTTGATGATATTCTGTTTTAACAGGTACGGATAAGGAATCTTATACTTTTCCTGCAATGATGCCAGTCTGCCATTCGCATCGTAGATTATCTTACAGGTGCGAAGATTATGCCACATGCAGGTAGTATAGCCATTATGTGCCGCACATTCGTCAACCACCTCCGAAATTCCCTTTGCAAATGCATCTAAATCACGATATAAGATATCAATATCCACGCCGCTATTTAATACGCAATTATCCTCATATTCCCAAAAATGGTTTCCAACCTCAATCCGGCTGCAGTATTTTTGCAATAAAGCACTGCGGATATCCTCTGGAATATTTTCCTTGCAATACACATACACATCATAATCCGATTTATCATCAAAGTCGCTGCCTGCCCTTGAACCACCCAATGCAATGGCTTCTACTTGTCGCAATGCAGATAACTCCCCGAATAATTCCTTCATCTAAAAAACTCCTTTCATTCTATATACCCCCAAAAACTACTCCCCTTGTCCATGCTCCAGCACCGCATTATAGTAAAACTTCTACCTCACATTATGTCTCAACTACCAAAGATTCCCCGCTGGACAGATCCCCATTCATCCATTGCCATTTCTCCCGCAATGCAATCTTTCCATTTTCCAAAATGCGCGGAATACTGTGACACTTTCCAATCCTTAACTGCCTGTCTTTATTCAAATGTTGATAATGAAAATCCAACTCTCCATTCTCGTCTACAGTGCCAATCATGTGTCCCTTTAGCACCTCCCCTCCACTATATTCTGCCCAAAATAAATCATTTTCTTGAAAATAGTGAAATATTGTATCTTCATCCACTTCCCCATTTTCCGTGTTGCTTTGAGGAATGAAAACTTTGCCATCATAATTTATTCTATCCGTCTGACAATTTACTCGCTTCTCCATTTCATCATAGATAAGGATATCACCATCATCTGTTAATATCCTACAAGTTTTGTTCTCTTTATAACCACGTTTCAGATACATTTCTTTTGCTGCTAATGAGGAAGCCATTTGAATATAACTGAATTCCTCTGCAATTTTATTCTCAGCAAAGTCCATGAGCCGGCTGCCATATCCATGAGATTGATACTTCGGCAAGATAAAAAGACGGTTTACCACATTCTCTTTGACTGTCACAGTCCCTACCATCTCTCCCCCTTCTTCCAGCAGCCATACAATCTCATTCTCAATGTCTAATAGCACATTTTCCCTGCTATGATGTTCCAAAAAAAATTTAACCACCCCTTCTGCATAATAATGAGAGTATATTTCCAAAATGGTGTCGTGCGTAATCTGCAAAACACTTTCCAAATCCTTAACTTTTGCAAGCCGTATCATCTGCTCCCTCCAATCTATCATTAAACCTAACTTCTATCTTTGCCTCTGATACATTTGATTTTTCGAATCCTTTATAGCGCCAGCATACCCCCTGCACTTCGTCCAGATATTTTTGGAATTTATCAACAAATTTCCCAATATGTATGCTATCCACAAAGGAATGGCGTGCCCGACATAATGATTGCCATGACTTCTGGCATAGCCCAAGTTGCGGAGCAACTTGCATGATAAATGCGCTAGCATTTATTTTATCATATATTTTCTATACGTGAAAGCAAAAGCCAACATTTTTCGTCCAAAGCAAAAAAGTAATATCCATAACATTCCCTTTGTTAGTACTCATTTTTGTCCAACCAAAAAAAGCCTCTTAAACGGGAACAATATCTTTCCATTTGCCTGATCATGATATTCTATCTCTAAATTCTTCATCACTTCATCCATAAACAATTCCTGCTCTTCCTCATTCAGCCGATCTATATACGGACGCAATGCCGCTCCCTTTAGAAATTCGAGAATCTTCCCATGATTGTCCATCTCATGGCAATAATCGGTTATCCACATTTCTATTTTATTCGTACATTTTGCTACCATATCATAGTACTGTGGTGCGGAATGCAGAATGTATTTATCTTTTCCAATCTCCTTAAACTTATCAGCAAATATTTTTTCTGCTTTTATAATACATTGATTTGACGGCATTTCCTTTGACAAGTCTACTCCTATAATTTCAGCACGTTCCCATGCCGAAACAAGCGGTGCTGTACTCATTCCCGTACCACACCCGACATCTAAAATTCTTTGAAATTTCATATCCTTGATTCTAGCAGCCAAGTCAATCGATGGTTGTACCCGTTCTTTGTCATAACGATTATAAATCTCAGCATTCCACATGCTCAACCTCTCCTTTTTCCAAAATTTTATACTTTCTCCATATGCACAAATCTCAATTCTTCCGTAACCTGTTCCTCGGCAAAAGATTTATAGCCAAGTTTCTGATACAATGCTATATTCTTTTCACTCCTGGTACTGGTAAACAACTCGTATCTTTGATTTGGATATTGCTTTTCCATTTCAATCAAAAGTCGCGTCCCTATCCCTTGCCCCTGCTTTGATGGATGCACCATCAATTTTCCGATATAAACTGTCCCGTTATCGCAAAATGCTCTCACAGAACCGATGATAGTTTTGTCTTCATCTAATGCTTTTAAAATAATCCCTTTTTGATATTCATCCTCCACATCAGTCAAAGTTTGTTTTAGCGGCGGAATATCCTGGCTATCAAAAAGTCTCGCCTCACTTTGATAGGCGAGATACTGCAAGTCAAGTATATTCTGTAGGTCTCTCTTTTCTGCTCTTACAATAATCATGATATATCCTCCAAAATATAAAGTTCAAAGTTTTATCTTCATGCAAAGCAATTACTCTTTTATATTTCAAGCAGTATATGGCAATACTCATTTGGCATTCTTATAAATACTTTTCTATCGTCCCCTGCTCTACAACACATTTCCCCAACAATGTAATCGCTTGCTTGGGACAAATGTTTATGCACCGATAACACATGGTACATCCATTCCCGGCTTTGGCAACATTGTCTTCAATATTCAGATTTTTCATTGGGCACAATCCCGCACATTTACCACAAGCAACACACTTTCGTGTATCAATCTTTACTTTATCCGTATATCGCTTCGTTTTATTATAAAAATACAAACGCTGTCCAAACAATCCGGCAAAATGATACAGAAAACCAATTCCTTCTTGTGACGTCCTGCCATTTTTCATCTCCCGAACCGCATTGCTTATCTTCTTTTCCGCCGCTTTCACAAGTTCCACGTTTTTCTCTATAGGACGTTTCAATGCCTTTTCATCAGCTATGCTATCTGGCATCTTCAAATGTAAGCCGCCTGTGATTTGCGCCCCGTACTTGCGAAGTCGGCGAGCCAGAATGCCTGCCCCGTCCCCACTAAACAATCCCATCGTTGCTATTACAAAAATCTTTTTGCCTTGCCATAAATGTCGATACCTGTCCACAAAATCCTTTAACATTTTCGGAATATTACTAAACTGCACAGAGTAGCTGAAAACAATCTCTTCGTTGTTTTTTATGTGGCCGACTAGGCTTTCATCTTCTATTGCAAAAACTTTTGCTGATTCATCATATTGACCAAGAAAAGTTTCCAAGGCATATCGTGAATTTCTCGTCCCACTAAAATAAATGCCAAGCATTTCAAACCTCCTTTTATATATGGGGATAAAACGTAGCAATATAAGAAATCAAGTTATATCCACAATGTGCTATCATACAGCAAAATATAGAACTTGTTTTGATATACAGCAATCCCAAAACAATACCACACACAAATGCTGACAAAGTTTGCACCATATTAAAGTGTAAAAATGCAAAAAGCGCAGCAGAAATCAATAACGCTGCAACACGTCCGTAAGTATTTTTTAACCCACCTAAAACAACTCCTCTCATAAGTATTTCCTCAATAATAGGAGCAAGCACACATACCTGTATCAAACTTGTCACTGGTGATATGATTAAACTTTGAATCATTTCTTGATAATCCTGCTCGCTTTGCGGAAAAATACCCTCAAATATTGGATCTAAGCACTTATCTAACAAAAGAAAAAATAACGCCGAACACCCAATAGCTAAAATAATCCCTGTGAAATTTGTGTTAGACAACAACCGCATTTGATATCCTGTGCTTCTTTTTAGAAACACAATAAAAACACATATGCAGATCGCTATGGTAATAATATTTAATAGATTTGAAAAATCGGGAAAAACTTTTCTCCAAACTGCCATATTTAAAAATGTATAAAAAAGCATAATTCCAAAATAGGCAATCACCAAAAGAAAAGCCGTACCAAGAGGGTGTAAATAATTTTGTGTCTATGAAAGACAAACCTTATCGGTAAAAATTTGATATGTAATATTTTGCTGTCAAAAATTCATTTTTTCTGCTGTCGAATTTAACCTTCTATTTTTAGTATAGCCATTTTAAGGAAATTTATACATTTTTTTATTTTTTTGCATGGCAAATATGGCAGTGCATTATTTCTATTTTTTCATGGGCTCTGCCCATACCCGGCCTCAGGAATAAGAATGCTGTGTACTGGAAATAATACATGTGCCGATGGAATAAGACAGGGGCAGTGGTTTTTTCTCTGCCCCTGTTTTTTCTTTTACAGGCAGCTTGTGAGTCTTTCGCTAAACAGAACAATCAGCTGGTTCAGCACCTGATCCCAGTTACGGTACCTTTGTGTCCATTTCTTTGCTACGTTCTCACTGGCAAGGTAAAGCATTTTTTCCAAAGCGGTGTCACTTGGGAATACGCTCTTTGTTTTTGTGACTTTTCGGTACTGGCGGTTCAGTCCTTCTATGATATTTGTTGTGTACATGATTCTGCGGATTTCATCGGAAAACTGGAAAAAAGAACTTACATCTTCCCAGTTATTTTCCCAGTTACTGATGGCATAAGGATACTTCTTTCCCCATGTTTCCTTGACACCCTCCAGTTCTGTAAGGGCGGCTTCTTCGGTCGGGGCATTGTATACTGCCTTGAAGTCTGATGAAAATTTCTTGAGGTCTTTATAATTCACATATTGAAAAGAATTGCGCAGCATGTGGATGACGCACCGCTGTATCTGAGCCTGTGGGTACACTGCCTGTATGGCTTCCTTGAAGCCGGGAAGGCCATCCACGCAGAAGAACAGAACATCTTTTACACCGCGGTTTTTCAGGTCATTTAGCATCCCAAGCCAGAACTTGCTGCTCTCATTTGCTCCTACAGTAATACTGAGTATTTCTTTATATCCGTCAACCGTTACGCCAAGCACTACATAGGCAGCGCGGCTTAAGATTCTTCCATCCTCCCGTACCTTATAGTGTATGCAGTCCATGAACACAAACGGGTAAACCGGGTTTAACGGGCGTGTCTGCCATTCTTTGACCCGGGGCAAGATCTTGTCTGTAATTTTGCTGACCATTTCGGCTGACAGCTCGATTCCATAGAGGTCAAGGATCTGGTCATGGATGTCCCGCGTGCTCATCCCCCTGGCATAAAGGGAAATCACTTTTTCCTCTATGCCAGATATATTCCTCTGGTATTTAGGGATTAATTTCGGCTCAAATTCCCCATTACGGTCTCTTGGCACGTCGATCTGGAATTCTCCATACTGGCTTTTTAGATTTTTTGGGGAATGCCCATTTCTTTTGTTATCTGTGTGCATGCCCCCTTTCTGGTTCTTTTGATATCCCAAGGTGGCATCCAGTTCTGCCTCCATAAGTTCCTGCAGGATATCCTTAAAATTGTCTTTGAGCAGGGTATAAACATCGGCAACGCTGCTAATGTCGTTTTCTGCAATTATCTGTCGAATTTGTTGCTTTGCTGCTGGCATAACAATACTCCTTTTTGATAAGATTTGTCATATCTTAATTCTTACCAAAAAGGAGTTATTTTTTACCAAAGACACAAACTATTTTACACTACC
>CAJTGI010000017.1 GCA_910575435.1 Clostridiaceae bacterium
CCTTAAGCCATACAAAGAAAGACCGCCAGCTTTCTTTATCTTCTTTCATTCCTTCTGCTGCACCGATGATCTCCCGAAATCCGTCGCTGTTTACGCCAATAGCCACAAGGATGGAGACATTCCGGATCTCACCGCCCCAGCTGCGTTTGAGATAGACACCGTCTACATAGACATAGGGATAGTCACCGGACAGTGGCCGGCTGCGCCACTGCTCGATATGTTCATAAGCTTTCTTGTTGAGATTACTGATAGTGCCGGGAGATACTTTGGTCCCCCAAAGGGCTTCCGTGATATCTTCTACCCGGCGTACGGAAACACCTGCCAGATACATCTCGATCAGGGCTTCTTCCACAGAGGATTCCCTGCGGCGGTAGCGTTCGATGATGGCAGTCTCAAAAGGGACACCTTTGAACTTGGGGACATTTAACTCCACATCCCCGGCAGTTGTCTGAAAATTCCTCTTATAATGCCAAGAACGGTAACCCTGACGTCCACTGGAACGTTCGTACTTCTGTGCATTGACCAGTTCATCTGCTTCTTTGTCGAGCAGGGCATTGAGGGTTTCTTCCACACTGGAGCGGACGAGGTCTTTCAGATCGTGCTTTATTAAGTCCTCGTTTAGTTGTATAATGTTATCAGACATGGTTCTATACCTCCTTTAGTAGGTTTTGTTGTGGTGACTTAATTCTACCAAACGGCTATAGACCATGTCTATTTTTATGAAATTAATTTGCGAAACTTATTATACGTCATCTTTTCTGAGATAATCTGTCGGATATGCTCCTTTGCTACTGGCATAAAAACACTCCTTTTCGATAAGAATTTCCATATCCTAATTCTTACCAAAAAGGAGCCATATATTTCAAAAACACGAACTTATTTACACTACCTGTAGAACTGGACAGGGTTTGGATAAGGCATTTATGTCAATTTTAATAGCCGGAAAAATAGCATGTATATGTATCACTATCTCCTAGAACATGTATAGGACCCACTGTTATCATTAAAACGTAATTTTAATTTTCCTGAAGCCGTTAATGTAATCTTGTGATCCCAAAATGATTCATATAATTCGTTTGATTTATAACAAATGTCTTCTACCTCATCACTAAATTTCTTTCCTTTTCTATAATGGTTCTCATTAAAATAATAAATTATATGTGCACCCTTATCCATACTAATATTGACCGTAATAACCCAACCGTAATCATATGATATCCAATTACCACATATTTGTCTGTATTTTTTTAAAGCATCATTTTCTTTGCTATACTTTTTCGCAAATGGCAGTTTCATTTTTCTAAGAGACTTGTATCTTTGGGTTAGATTATCATTTGAAATAACTCTTAGAAGTTTATTATACTCATTGCTATCTTTATAATTCTTTAATTGAGCAAAACAGTTTTCTGAAAAAGTATTTGCTCCATTAACATTCAAATTTTTTTTCCCCTTTGAATACAAAATTTTTTTTATTGAAAATATCTTTTCTTGCGATAAATATTTTTCTATTTTGCTAAATCTATTACTGTTCCACGGCGATTTGTCAAGTGATAAAATATATGCATTTTTTAAATTGTTGCTTAATTCAGTTAAATGTTCCGCAGAAATATAATTAAAACAATTATCAATAGCTTCTATATAGTTTCCTTTTTCAATCAACTGCTTTGCACTTTCATAGTAAATATTTTCTAAAGAAGTGGAATACTTATCTGTAACTTTTGATAAATATAGTGCTTCTGCATTTTCAAAGTCCATATCTATTAATAATTTTTTTCCACATTCCATAAAAGCATTATTCAATTCTTTATTTTCTAATATGTCTTGATTTTTTATATGAGAATAACATAAAATCATATTATCTTGATTATTATTTGCTTCATTAATACATGCCTCTTTCCACAAATTATTTAACTCATTGTCTTTTGCTCTTTCAGTATCCTGAATTTTTATATAACATTGTTCCGCACTATCAATATCATTTTTGCCCAAAAACTTAATGCAATAATTATAATATCCATCTACTTCTTTAGATTTTCTTATTTGACTTGTTATTTTTTGATATGTTTTTTCGGCAGAACCAAAATCCTTATCATTTATATATTCCTCGGCTTTACTACTATAGTATTGAGGAAAAATCACATAATTTGCCAACAAAAAAACAACTACTAAAACTACTGCACATACTGAAAATATTTTGACTAATTTTTTATTCTTAAGATGTACTTCCCTAAGTCTAGCTTCCTCTTCTTGTTGTTTTATTTGCTTTTTTCTTCGTACCTCTTCTTCATATTCCATGTGTCTTTGATCCAAATATGATCTGTCAGATAATTTTGTTAATTTATCAATACTTAAATCACAATTACGACACATTTTATTTTTCTTAGCATTTAAAGTACCACAAGGACATATCCAATATTCCTTGTTTTCTATTAAAATATTTTTGCACTTTACTCTCGGATTTAAAAGACTAACCTCACGAACATATTGTTCTATATGAGGATAACTTGCATTTAAATTTTCAACTTGAGGAATACTATGCATCGGAAGGTTAGGTTCATTCATGTTTCCATTGGTATACACTATTTTTGTTATTTTAAATGCAAACTTTCTCGCATCTACATAAGGAATTTCCACTGGAACATTTGAACCAAAAGAAAAGTTTTGTTGAACATCCATATCCAGATAAATTCCTTGAACGGTTCCCAAGTTCTTTCCTACAATATCAAAACAGGTAATATCAACATATACAGCGGCAATCGGGGTACTCTGTATATTAATAAACTTTGCTTGAAAAATATTAATTTCCTTTTTTTGATCAAATAATAATGCTGCTTTTTCAAGAAGTAATGGTGATTCTTCTTGGAAATACATTTCTTCTATGCTTAATATTCTACGATAGCGTTCTGCCATGTTGTTGTCCCTCGTTTCTTTATAATGGTGGTAATTCTGACTGTTGAAGTGAATTAGTATCAATTTTACATTCTTTTTTGGATAACATTTCTAAATATGCTAATGCTTCCCCTCTTTAACTTCGCCATATACGGCAGCGAGAATTATTGAACCAATAATCCCTAAGACCAAAACTGCAGTGGCGAATCCTTTATACTTTGAAATCATTTTCTCTTCCTCCAACTCGTTTTTTTAATTATATCACAATTCATTTTGTCAAACAACATTTCTTTCTTAAAAACAATCATTGACTGTTCGAGAAACAAAATCAATACCCAATTTTTCCTTTAAATATGTTTTCAACACAAATATCTCAATTTTAATTCCATTGCGTTCATCATCCAGAAAATATCGAGTATAGTCATTAGCATTTTCGGGTGGTATAATTTTCAATTTTCTCTTTGCTCTTGAAATATCCTCCACTTCTTCATTATTTGACAGTAGGATATCCCAACAAATTATATTCATTAAATGTTTAAAAGAGTGGTTAAAATTCTTTTCAAGCAGATATTTAAATTCTACATAAAATAGATTGTCGCGGCTCAAAGGTAATAATGGATTACGTTCCTTTACAATCACGTCTATACCTGAATGTGTGTCATAATCTACAATTGTAAAAGGAAAAAGTGTAGGTTCTTTTTGTGACAGCTGGAGATATAAGCTAAACACCCCTTGCTCTTTTTGTGGCTCAACCAAGTGGATATCGTGATAGGTTGCTATTTTTGCTTTGTTAATTAAAGCTATTCTTTTCTTGAAATCCTTTTCCTCTTTTTCTGTTGTATTGTAAGCTTCTGCCTCATCCTCTAAATAGGTGGCTTCAAACCATTCATCACTTTCCAATATTTTTTCATAGATTTTAGTAACAACATTTTGAATATCTTTCATTACATCAGACGGAGTATTTTCAATTGAGCCTCTATTTGCAGTCAAACGTAATTCCTGACAATTTATAAATGCATGAAATTTTGTATATTCGGAGCCTTTTTTTGTAATCCACTCATTTTTTCGCTGAATAGGCATATAGTCCTTGCATATCCACAAACCATATCTTTCCTGAATGCTATATGCTCCTTCTGGAGGTGTATGTCCAGGTCTTCTAATCATATTATTATAAGAGTGTTTTATCCTGCTACCCTCTAAATAAAATACAACTTCACATTTGCTCTCGGGAGAATTTTCTAATTTTTCTTCAAATAGCCACCTTTTACAATAATATTTAGGTGCATTCGCCATATGTATTTCCAAAAGCTCACTAATAGATGGCGTTTCCGCAGGAAAAAAATGCCCAAATTCTAAAGTTTCATTACCTTCAGCTTCTGTCCTATCGACACCTCTTAATGCTAAAGTAACATTCTGATTTTCTTCGATACCGAATTCTTTTTCTATTGATCCCATTTTTGTAAACCAAAGGATATAATCTTTTAACTGTTCATGTGTAAACTTTTTGCGATCATCATCATTGTAACCCAGTATAACAATTTTTGTCCATGTGGCATCTGGATTAGTAGAGTCCGATTCATCAATTTCTACATGGACTTCTGGAATTTGTCCATCTAACAAATGGTATTTAGGTTCATTCATTGTGGCAATGTAATGTACGCCATCTTTCTTTGTATCAACTTTTATGCTATCGCAGTTGATATATACTTTTGTTCCATGACCTTTTTCGCCAATTTTAGTATCATCGCCCCGACTCAATGAATTACCCAAATCAAAAAAGGATTTTAAACCTTTCATATCCATGCCAGTTCCATTATCCTCTAATGTTATCTGAAATTTTTTCTTTCCGTATTTTTTAGGGATTGCTTCGAACAGCATTTTTATTTTTGTTGCTTTTGCATCAAAGGAATTGCTAATTGCTTCCCTTACCAAGTCAAGTGGATTTGAAAAATCGAATGCAATTTCTATAAATTCTTGGGTTGCATTAACCTCGGGTGTAATAATTTCTGGTTTCATGGTATCTCCTTCTCATATCTTGTAGAAATATTTTTTCTGTTAAAAATTATAACATACCGCTATATAATAAACAATTACAGAATGCCGAAGAAAGTAACTTTCTGTAATAAAAATAAATTTTATAGATGTGCTGATTTTACAATTTTTTATAATTTTGTTCTATAAATATCCTTTTGAAAGAGAACCATAGAGTTCTATAAAATCATGCGGGAGTTGTCCGCCATCGGCAACCGCATCAACCAGTTTGCGGCGAAGGCGAACGCCCTAAACTTTGTGGAAACGCCGATGCTCTATGACGAGGCCAAACAGTGGCGGGACTTCTGTCTGGACGTGGGTAAGTGCTACCTTGTTCCGAGGAAGATGTCTGGCTGATGGCGGTCTGTGAGATATGGGATGTAAAGGGCAAGCTCGACCATCCCATTGGCTACGCCGAGAATCCAGAAAAGACCGCCAAACCGAAATACACGGATGCCGACCTACAGGCGATGGGCGATGTGATGAAGTATGCCACCAACGATGATAAGACTGAGCGGCAGTTTTTCGTCATGGGAGTAAACTGCGACCCTGCCTCCGCAAGGGATGAGATGATGATGGCGAAAGCACAATGAAACGATGAGAGCGAGATTGTCTGCCACCACGGCTTCCAGAGTTTTAAGGCAGGCGAGGTCACGCCAGAGATTGCCCATGAGGTCGGCGTGAAGCTGGCGGAGAAGATGTGGGGCGGCAGGTTTCGAGTGATTGTGGCGAAGCATCTGATTACGGAATGCCTGCACAACCATTTTGTCGTCAATTCAGTTTCCTACGTTGACGGCAGGCATTACCACGACAACAAGAAGAACACGCGGCTGCTCCGCCAGCGTTCGGATAAATTGTGCCGTGAGTATTCCTTATCGGTCATCGAACACCCAAACGGCAGGAAGAAGCCCTATGTCCTCTGCCAATCCGAGAAGAACGGTCTGCTTACGAGGGACAGCGTGGCACGGTAGGCGATGGACGAAGCGATTTCAAAATCATTTACGCTGAAAGACTTTGACCGTCAGTTGTCGGAAATGGGATACCGTATCAATTTCGGCCCTAACCGAAAATACTGGACGATTATCGGGAAAGGATGGCAAAGACCAAAGTGGCTCTATAAGCTCGGCGAGGACTACACCAACGAGAGGATAACGGAACGCATAAGGGAAAATTCCTATGCGGTTAAGTTCTCCCGATTTGTCGAGCCGGCAAAACCCGTCAAGGTCATAAGGGTAAAAGGCACATTAAAGGATGCCAAGAAAATCGGAATTTTGCGTGGGCTGTATCTCCACTACTGCTACAAGCTCCGCATCCTGCCAAAGAAGAAACAACTGAATTATGCAATCGCAAAATTGTTGAAAAAATTACTTGACATATGATTGTCAGATGATTATAATATAACAATTTAGATTTTAAAATCTAAATGGCAGGCTTGGGGATGAAAGGAGATTTTATGTTTGATTATGTAAAAGATAAGGAATTTCTAAGCCGTGTCCGAAATTTATGTGGTGAGATAATGCAGGATTTATGCCACTATTTGAAAGAGGACTATGATATTGGTGCAGTATTCTATCTTGTAGGGAGTGGTGCAAAGAACCTCATTGTACAAAATGCTTCGTTGCCGATTGATTTGGATTACGATCTTGAAATTGTAAGATGTGAAGATTTTGAGGATTGTGGATTTATAAAGGAATGTGCAAGGAAAGCCTTTAATAAGGCGTTAGATGAACATGGTTGGGGAGATTCCGATGATTCAACATCTTCTCTGACTACGGAGAAAAGGCATTTTGTTAAAGGTAATCCTACCGAGTTTTCGATGGATGTCTGTATTGTCTGTAGAGATAAAAGGAAGCATTTTCACAGATTTATACACAAAAAGACAGGATTCACTTATCGGGATGAATACTATTGGAATGAAGCCCCTCATTCTGCGGAAATACAGAAAAAGACTAAGTATATCAAGAAAAGGGGAAAATGGCAGTTTGTCAGGATGCAGTATCTAGATATTAAAAACAGATACCTGCGGCAGAACGACCACGACCATCCCTCTTTCATATGCTATATCGAAGCCGTAAACAATGTTTATAACGCAAGAATGAGTTGGAGGTAAACTGAATTAATTTGAAGAATCGTCATTTTCCCAAAGATGGCGATTTTTTTGTGCCAAAAGGGAGGTGTTTATGAATTGGAAGTAAAGATAAATAAGGAAATCCGTAACTACACGGAATCCATGTTCTTCGGGCTGTCGATGCGGCAATTCCTGTTTTCCGTGCTTGCCTGCGGCGTGGCGGTGGGCTTGTTCTTCCTGCTCCGTGGCAGGTTCGGGACGGAAACATTGAGCTGGATGTGCGTTCTGGGTGCTTTGCCCTTTGCGATGATGGGATTTATAAGATACAACGACATGACCGCAGAGCAGTTTGTGTGAGCGTGGATAAAATCAGAGTTCATTCTGCCGAAGAAGTTCCTGTTTATGCCAGAGAATCTATATTACGAAGTGGTGAAGAACGCCATTGAAGCCCATGAAAAGGGAACCACCGCCGTGCAGAAAAAGCGGAAGAAGCGGAAATGCAGGGCGAAAAGATGTAAGGAAGCAGGGAAACGGAGAAAACAGGTGGAAAAGGCAGGAAAAAAATGAAAAAGCAAGAAAGCGTAAGGAGGTAGACCATGATTAAGACGTTCAGGAATCTGTTCAAGCAGGATAAGGAGAATTTTGCTGTGCAAACCCTGTCATCTTAAAATCAGAGTATATTTTGTCTTTATACGAGCAGCTTATCGGCGATGCGAGCCTTGGGGCAAAGCAGAAGTGCATCATTGACCGCTGTACGGCGAGTGTGTACCGATACAAAAGTCTGAGGCTTGGGTGTTTTCCTTCCAGTTCGATTGATTGGAGATGCCGTTCTAAAATTTAATATATTCCAGTTTACGAGATAGAAGTTTTTATTAAACGAGATAGAATCTCTATAAACAGGAACTACAAATGCTATATATGAGAATCTGCGATATAAATCAGAAGATGGATTATCTGTAAGAGTTTGAATCATGGTATGACAATATTATCTCAGAGTTTCGTGGATGATATATGACATGGAATTTTGGTAAGAGAAATGGTGGGGAATTTGAAATTCTAGAATACGCTCCGCTGACGGTTTAACCGCCGGTAGGAAGGATTCAGGCTCTCAATCGCATTTGTGGTGTAAAATGCCTTCCTGACCTCCGCTGAAAATGACTTCCTTTACCTTTTTGCTCGTGCTTTTGGGATGCCATTCGTTGAAAAGGCTGGCAAAGGCGGCAAATTCGTTGCTCTCAAGGCTTCCCGTGTCCGTTGTAACTGGTGATCTATCCCTATCTGCCTGTTATTTATGTCGATATCGTCAAGCGTCAGTCCGCAGAACTCTGCTTTTGTCATCTATGTCATTCAATCTGGTTTATTACAATAACTTCAAAATGTTTTCCGGATTTTCTCCACATCCAGCATCTCAAGGTCCCCCGCCAGTTCTGTCAACTCTGCCTCCAGACAAAACAAATCTACTGCTGTGGCAAAAAAATCCAGTATCACATTTATGGCAACTGCAATCACAATGGCCTGGGCAGGGATTTCAAGCTGTAAGAGCAGAATCGTATAGCAGGCAAGAGCGCCTCCGGGAATGGGCGGTGTAGCCACAGCCAGTACTACCGCAATGATTAGCGCTGTAATCAGCCATACCGGGGATATCTTCACACCATAAATCTCCGCCATGCAAATTCCCATTACAAAATATAAAATAGAAAATCCTGGCATGAATACCACCTGACCGAGAGGAACGCCGATATTTACAATTTTTTTATCAATCCCCAACTGTTCCTCGCACACTTTCCTGTTCTCCAAAAATGCGGCAGCAGAAGAAGCTGTTGTCAGACCGATCATAAAAACCGGAAAAACTTTTTTCAGGAAGACTGCCATAGAAACTTTTTTACGAATGCATACAAGGCCTGTATAAACCGCCATGAGAAAGACATCCCCAAGCAGCATAACCGGCAGCACTTTATAGGCTTTCAGCAGTACAGAAAAGTTTTTACCCAGAATCATATTGAAAAGGCTGCCAAAAATGAAAACGGGGACAAAAGCGCTGATATTTTCCATGATTAATAATATAATGGCATTTGCCTGTTCTAAAAATAGCGAAACAATTGCAACCCTGTTCCCCAGAATCAGCATTGCCATCCCTGCAAGGGCTGCAAGAAAAATAATCTGCAAAGGATTTCCTTCCAAAAAAGGTGTAAAAAAATTGTCTGGGACAATTTCAAGAACCATTTCCAGAAGTTCCGAAAGCCGGAAGGAACTTCTGCCGCTGCCTGCAAGAGGAAAGAAAGGCAGAATGGCAATGCCGAATATTGTCGTAAAAATCAGCGTCATCCATAGAAATCTGCTGATCATCCGCTTTCCGACTTTTCCCAGCGTTGCAATATCCCCGATATTATAAATACCGCCTGCCACCGACAAAAATATCAGGGGGCCTGCAACAGCACTCAACAGCCCCATAAATGTGTCAAAAACAGGCGTAATCATTTCCTCTGAAAGAAAATTAACCGTTTTTTGCGGAAGAAAACTGCTTACTGTACCGCAAAAAAGAGCCAGCGCCACTGCTGCCAGCAGTGATACAGCAGGAGATAATTTTTTCTTTTTTAATGTAAAGGTAAGGTAGTTGACTCCGTTTTTGAACTGCCATGTGGGAATTCCACCCATACCTGAAAGGAGGCCTTTCAGGATAGCGCTTTCTTCGCCGCCGTCCGTATGAAGCACATCGTTTCTTTCTCCCGGAATAGAAAAACTGGCATACAGACGGTTTATCCGCTTTCTGCATTGAAATTGAAAAGTCCCCTTTGTGCCAAAAGCGTCCTGATATTTCAGCAGTATCTCTTCCACAGCCAGTCGTGTGCGGAGAACGTCCCCTTTTTCCCCATTGGCGCATTCGCAAAATGTCTCAACTTCATGACGCGCCGCATCTATATCATGATTTGTCAGAGTGTAATCCTGCATTTTAAACTCCTAGATGAAAGCCGTTCATGCGGTACTGTTTAATCTTGTCTTTTATTTCTTTTGTTCTTCTCTTATTGATATCCTGCTTTTCATAAATATCGTCCAGCAGCAGATTGATATTTTTCTGCATCAGCATATTGGTTTGAACCATATTCTGCATGATATCAATTGCATTTCTGGGATTTCTTCTGATAAATTCTTCCAGAGAATCCTTTGTAATGCGCATCAGAAGCACATCCCCATAGGCAACAACCGTATAAATACTTGGCTGGCTGGTAAACACATTGGTTTCGCCGAAACACTTGGAACTGGAATAAATACCAATCAAGTGTTCTTCCTTTTCTCCATACCGGATATAAACTGCTACAGAACCGGATACAATTTTATACATTTCCTCATAAGTTCCGCCTTCTTTCAAAATAATATCGTCCGCATGAAATTTCAGCATTGATGCATTTTCCATTTTTTTCCTTCCTTTCTTCTGCTGACAGTTCGGGTTCTTTCAGTTATTTCATATATTTTTCTTCTCTCTCAGTTTTCTCACATCCAGCATATCAAGGCCGGCAGCCAGTTCCACAAGTTCTGCCTGCAGACAGAACAAGTTCACCGCTGTAGTAATAAATTCCAGTATTACATTGAGGGCAATCGTGACCGCCACAGCCTCCATGGGAATCTTAAGCTGGACAAACAAAATCGTATAACAGGTCAGCGCACCGCCGGGAATAGGAGGCGCCGCCACCGCAAGCACGATAGCAATGAGAAATGCCGTAGCCAGCCACGCCGGAGAAACCGTCACGCCATAGATTTCAGCCATACAAAATCCCACCGCTAGAAACATAACGGAAACCCCTGGCATAAAGATCACCTGCCCTAAAGGGATACCAAAATTAACGATCCTTCTGTCAATTCCAAGGTCTTTTTCACAGCACTCCATATTCACCCCAAATGCGGCAGAAGAAGATGCCGTAGTTAATGCAATCAGAAAAGTGGGCATCATCTTTTTCAGCAATACCCTAAGCTGCACCTTCTTCCTTGTGCATACTAGCAAAAGATACACTGCCAGAAGAATAGCATCTCCCATAAGCATTACCAGACCCACCTTGTATGCAGGAAGAAATACCGAAAAGTTATTACCCAGTATCATATTTAAAATACTGCCGAACACAAACAGGGGAACAAAAGAACTGACTGCCTCCATAATAAGCTGTATAATATAATTGGACTGTTCCACAAAGGCCGCGGCAATCGTAGCCTTGCTTCCCAGAATCAGCATTGCGATTCCGATTAAAACTGCCACAAAAATAATCTGCATAGGATTCCCTTCTGTAAAGGGCGTAAAAAAGTTGCCTGGTACAATATCCAGAACCATTTGAAACAATTCAGAAAAATCAAACTTCCCCCCATTTCCGGTTTTAAGGGAAAAAAACGGCATGGCCACCAAACATACGGGCAGTGTCAGAAGAACCGTCATCAGCATAAAGCGTCCAATCATCCTCTTTCCGATTCTGCCCATAGTCGCCATATCCCCAATGCTGTATATTCCCCATACAATTGAAAGAAACACCATAGGACCTGCAATGGCCGATAAAAGTCCCATAAAACGGTTAAATACCGGGCTGATAATCTCATTTGCAAGAAAAGTCCTGAAACTCTCTGGCAGGAAACTACACACACCGGCGCACAAAAAAGCCAGTATTACAGACAGTGCCAGTGAAGCCATCTGAGAACGTTTCTTCTTTTTGGGAGAAAATAAAATAAGATTCTCTCCATTTTTGTACTGCCACGCGGGTGCAACCCCCATATTGGCAAGCAGTCCCCGCAGTACCTGGCTCTGTTCTTCCTCCCCGGTATCAAAGGGATCAACCCTTTCCCCTGGCAGGGAAAGTTCCAGACGGATGCGATTAAGACGTTTGATATATTTTTGTGCAAATACTGCCTCCACACCGAAAGCTTCCTGGTACTTTAACAGCGTTTCCTCCACTGCAAGCCGGATTTGGATAATATTTCTGGCATCAACGCCCCATTCTCCAAGCGTCTTTTCTGCAAGACTGCTTGCCTGCGCAATATTTTCATTACTTAATTTCATCTTTTCCATAATTTTTTCTCTTTTTTTATCTATATACTTATAATAAATTGATTCATTCCATCCACAAACTTATGCTCCATCTCTTTGGACATTCCTTTTATCATCCTGCCGGACAAATCTTCTTCGTCCCCAAAAGGATGAAAGGAAGGTCCATGATAGGTAAACCGCATCTGCGCCAGATTTTCCCTCTCGCTGTATTCCACATCCAGAGAAATATCCCTTTCCTTCGCTTCCCCTGCCGCAGGCAGTAGTTTTTGCATCAGCACTTCCTCCACAACAAGCTGCATGGCGTAAATCTGTCTCTGTGAAAACTGCTGCTTACGCCCGAACTCCTCAAGACGCGTCATAAAGGCCGGAAAATCAAAGTCACGTGAGATTTTATCCACATGGAGCACCTTAAGCTGCCGGATAAATATCCGGGTTCTCTCTCTCTTTGGATGCTCAAAAATCTGTTCCGGCGTTCCATCCTCATAGATTTCGCCCTGATCCATATAAAATATCCTGGTGGATACATCCCGGGCAAACTTCATTTCATGGGTCACGATCATCATGGTCATTCCCTGCCCTGCCAGCCCGCGGATCACCGAAAGAACTTCCCCCACCATAGTGGGATCCAGGGCTGAAGTCGGCTCGTCAAAAAGAATAATTTCCGGCTCCATTGCCACCGTCCTTGCAATAGCCGCACGCTGCTTCTGTCCCCCCGAAAGTTCATCCGGATAAGAAAAAGCCTTGTCTGCAAGCCCTATGTTACGCAGCAGTTCCATCCCTTTGTCATAAGCCTCCTGCTGGCTTCTGCCAAGAAGATCGACCTGCCCCATCATGATATTTTCTATAATGGTCTTGTGTGCAAACAGGTTGAAGGACTGAAATACCATTCCCATCTTCTGCCTCACCAGATTTACCTTACATTTCTTGTCCGTTGTTACCACGTCGTCTACCACAATCTCGCCCTTTGTAGGTGTCTCCAGAAGATTAATGCATCGAAGCAGGGTTGACTTTCCTGTGCCTGACGGGCCTATAATGGAAATCACCTCTCCTTTTTTAATCTCCACGCTTACATCCTTCAAAGGGGTTACGTTTGAAAATTCCTTACACAGATGTCGGATAGATATGATGCTCGTGTTCATACTTCCCCCGGCACAAGCGTTCCGGGTCTCATTCTTTTCTGTCATCACATGCACACCCCCTTTAAGTTGCGTTTATTTCGCTTCGGTGCAACTTTCCTCTCTGCAAATGAGAGAGCTGCCGTCATTATATTTGCAATTACAAAATAAATTACTGCTGTCATGATCAATGGAAAGAACGCCTCCATGGTACGTGAGCGTATAATGTCGGATACTTTGGTCAGATCCTGTACAGCAATATATCCTACTACGGAAGTCATTTTTACCATGGAAATAAATTCGCCTTTCAACACAGGAATAAAATTTCTGGCCGCCTGGGGCAATACAATCTTTAAAAATGTTTGACCTTTCGTATAGCCCATAGCAAGGGCTGCCTCGCTTTGCCCCTTATCCACAGTTTCTATTCCTGTCCGCATCATCTCTGATGAATAGGCCGCAAAATTAATGGAAAATCCAATCACTGCAACCAGAATTTCAGAAATATTCACCGAACCAAAAATCCCATAGTACAAAATCATCAGAAAGACTACAATAGGGGTTCCCTGAATCACACGAACAAAGACCGCCCCGAACCACTGAGTTGGCTTACAATTGATTCGGCGCAGCATACATATCCCAAAGCCAAGGCACAGACCAAAAAATCCTGAAAAGACAGAAATCAGTATGGTGACGCCAAGCCCCTGCAAAATCAGCCGCCAGCGTCCCTCCACTACAAAAGTGCTTTGGAAGCTGTCCTTAAGATTTGCCCAGAAACCTTTTTCCTGCACTGCCCCATCCAAATCACGCACCAGAAGTACCATAGCTGAGTCATAATGAGTATCTGCAAAGTCTACCCGCTTCGCTCTTTCTTCCGTGATGGAAAGGCTTCCGCTGACCACATCTGCCTTCCCGGTTTCAAGGGCGGTTATCAGCGAAGCAAATTCACAGGTTGTCATCTCCACCTTCATCTCCAGTTCACGAGCAATCAGAAGCAGCAGATCTATCTCAAGCCCTAAAGGTTCGCCGCTGCTTCCAAGATATGTCATAGGCTCGTGGGCGCCATCATAGTAGTACCGAATGGTTCCCTTATCCCCCGGCCAGTCCTGCTCCATTAATACCTTTATGCTCTCATCCGCCCCAAGCCATTTTTCCTTTAAGGATGCGATCGTTCCGTCCTCTTTAAACTTTGTAATAAGTTCATTAAACTGTTCCCGCAGAGGACTTTTCTTGGGAAAAGCGTATCCATATTTATCCCGTACGACAGGTTCTTCAAAAATTTTCAGACCTTCATTTTTTGCTACTGCAAGTTGTGCCAGCGGTTCATCCAACGCCCCCGCATCCACACGATCTGCCTTAAGAGCCGCAACAATATCAGGAACAGAATTGTAGTAGGAAAAGTCATCCGCATCCGCAATTACTTCCTGTAAAAGTTTATCGTAAACCCCTCCGCTTAATGAGGCAAACCTTGCTCCGGCAAAATCCGAAAGTGTCCCGTATTTTTTCTCCGTGCTGTCTTTCTGTTCCGCCCTTACCATAACGGCAGTCACCGAAGGATAAACACAATCGGAAAATTCGATTTGCTTGCGCCTTTCCTCGGTGGCATTTAAATTCGCCATAATACAGTCAATGTCGCCGGCCTCGGCCGCGGCAATGATTCCGTCATAGTCGTAAATCTTAATTTCCACTTCCGCATTCAGCCACGCTCCAAAACGGTAAATCAGTTCCACATCATATCCGGTAAGAGTCGTTCCTTCATAGTAGCTGAAAGGCTGAACCATCCCTGTGGTTCCCACCCTAAGTTTACAGTCCGGCGTCTGCGGTGCCTGTATTTCCGGCATGGTTCCCTCCGCCCTGCTTACCCAGCGGTCATACATGTCATCCAGCGTCCCCTCGGCTCTTGCTTCCGACAGAAACTGGTTCACTTTATCCTTTAAATTGTCAACCTGGCTTTTGGGTGAAATCCCCACAGCCACATCCATACTTTCTCCCAGGTCTTCCTCTAAAATCTCCACATCCTCAAGACCGCTGGCAATAGCAAATTCCATCATTACCCGGTCATAAACAAACCCGTCCAGTTTTCCCTGGGAAATGGCAAGATACCCCGAAGAGTTGCCGGAAAATGTTTTATGCTCCGCCTCCGGCAGATATTTTTCCGCCATATACATGCCCGCCCCGCCTTCCGGAACACCAATCGTATAGGCCGGATTGTTGAGCTGTTCTATGGAAGTGATTTTTTCATTTTCATTCCTTCCACATCCCCCAAGGCAAAGTATTCCTGAAAGGGCAAGTGTTAAAAGCACCATTCTTTTTTGTAAAACCATTTTTCCTCACCTTTCGTCTGAAATGATCCCTCTGTCCCGGCACAGAGCTTCTATACTCCTGTCATATGTAGCTTCCGCCTGGGCGGAAAAAAAGCACCCGGGTACTCCCTCATTGTTATCTCTGTGATGAGCCACGCAGGCACAGCACCTCCCATGTCTCGGACAGTCATAAGTGCATGGGCATGGTCTTTTGTTGTCACAATCTGTCATATTCATTCTCCCATCAACTATCATCAACTATCATTTTAAAAAGCCTGTATTTGGAGCATTTTATCCGTTCACTACCTATGCTATTATAGCAGATAAGAATTTTGCTTTGGTGGGTATGGGACAATTTGTGTTTTTTCTGGTATAATTTGTTATATAGTCTTCTTATCTTTCATATATTTTTTCCATCCCGGTATTTATACTCACCGCCGTCAATTTCATGGGCAGGGAATCGGCGGCCATATCATTGATACCCTTGAATCCGATGAACTATTTTTAAGAGCAGAAAGAATAGAAATTCCTTCATCTATTACAGGGGTAGAATTTTATCGGAAAAATGGATATGAATATAAAAATGGAATGAAAGAGTTGGATGATGAGCAGCATTGCCGATTGGAAAAATTTAGAAGCATTTATAATAGCAAGCGTTGGGAAGACGATAATGACGATTAGGAAAATGTGAAGATTATGAAAATTATGAAAAAGTATATGATTTGTGGATACATACGGAAGGCATGGGGTTGAATACAACAGATGATTTAAGAGAAGGAATCTCCAAATATTTATTATTCCATACACATTTGAGCATTTTGACAGAAGGGAACATAATAGACTTACATGGAATGATTTAGAAACATTTTGTAAATCTAAAAAGTCCAGACATTAAGCCATAGAAGAAAAGCGTGTCAACATAGACGCCATTTCTATGCCGGAATTTTCGGATTTAATTTATCATCGATTATTACATTTGAGGAAAAAGCATGTTCCAGCAAAAGAAACATCAATAGAGAGTAAATTATCAATATATGCTCTCAATTATTCGTCAATATATGATTTACATTCGAAACAAAAAAAGATACAGTTTATCACTGATTATGATACTATACACAATAGGGTTCGTCGATATATTTATAACCCAACTACTATTATTAACCATATCAAAATTCAGTCGGGAAAAATTTTCCTTGTGTATCTTGTGGCGAAAATATCTCCATAACCAAAATGACAGCTGCTTGGAATAATAATGCGTGTCCTTATTGTGGTGGCAAAATTAGAGTAGAATAATAAATAGAGTCGGGAATCTGGTTTTTAGATTTCCCGGCTCTATAACTTTGCCTATGCGCTCCTATCAGCTTTCAGTTGTTTGACTTCCTCAAGAGAAAGTCCTGAAATATTAACGATTTCCTCTAAAGCATATTTGCCAGCCGCCAACATACGGAGCGCAACTTCTTTCATTCCTTCTTTCAATGTCTGATTCCTCATATCTTCCATAGCCCGGCACATAATCTCGATTCCCTCCTTGTTCTCTTTGAAAAATCTCACCCTGTCTGCCAATGTACCATAATACATATCCGCTGCGTCTGTACAGGAGAAGTCATGCATTAACTTCCCAATTGGCGTATCTCCACGGTAAGCACCATTTACATACAGTATGTGCGAACCGTCCTCAAATTTTTCCCCGGTTCCTAAAAAGCACCGCTCAACCGGATAGAGCGGCAGCCCCTTTCCCATTACGTCATTCTCTGTAATAAAGATTACCCATGTTTCCGGCAGCCTGTCGAAGTCCTCGCCTTTCTTCAAAAGGTTTGCGTCCATCATGCTGCTATTGTACCTTGCTCTTTTTCTCCCGGCTCCTTTGTCGGAGCGCTGCACTTCCACATTCAATTTTGCCCCTGTGCTGTCCGTAGCCAGAATATCCAGCCTCACTGAACGGTTCAGCAGGTTTTCCACAAATACCTGGGTACGGACGTCCAGCACCTTTAAATCCGGTTTTTCCAGTACAATCTGCAATACCAGTTCTATGCTTGCCGTATCTCCCTCAAAACACTTTGTGAGGAAATCATCATCAAGTAGGCGAAAGCCTCTTAGCCTCTGTAAATCTTCCTGATGCTTCTGGTCTATCTGTTCCGTCACTGTCAACCTTCCCATCTGCTTTCCCTTTCGTATTCGTATCTTCATACTACCATAAACCTCCTGATTTTACAAGCCGGGAGCCAGCGCATTTCTGAGCCCAGACATTCATACATGATGTTCAAGAATGGGGTAAAATCATTCTCTCCATTGGCATTGTCCACTCCGTTATTACGGGGTAATCTTGGTTTTCGTCATAGCGTCTGCCTCCTTACATGAAATATGCTCTAAATGAGTTCTTCACTAACCATGAGAAAATCTCGTGATTAAGAAGTCATTTAGAGCATATTTCACCGGAAACGGAGAATTATCTTCTGATAATGCGGCACAAGAAGCAGAAATAAATACGGTATTGTTCAACAGGGATAATGAAGTTTATTGTGGCGATATTGTATATAACTTTCATCAGCTGGATAGCTTTCTAAAAATAGATATATATTATGTTGGAGCTGGTGTGTAAGAAGATTGCAGAGCATTTATAAAACAAAATAGTTAAATTTATTACTTAGCAAATCAAACATAAATATTTTGACAACAAGTAACCAAGGATGTTATAATGAATAATAACGACAAAGTAGAAAACTCTTTATAGATTTTAAATGGGAATGCAATGTATTAAAGATAATGTTTTATGGCCATTCAGATGCTCCACGTTGTTTAAAGATTTTGTGATGCAATTCTTATAAATTATTTCAGCAATCAAAATGGACTTCTTACACTTAAACCATAGAGAAAAGGGAGGTGAGAGAATGTATCTACGCAGGACCAGAGTCTACAGAGAAAGCATTGCGGGGGCGTTCTTGTCATAGGTTAAGGGGAAATGATATATGATAAGAACGCAAACTTACAGGATATTTTAAATGGAAAACATTGTCTAGATATTTTATTTTTGAATATAATAAGTTTCTTGCATTATAGCAGTACGGAAGATTTCTATATATTAAAAATATACAGAAAGATGAAATGTCCTTTAGTACAAGATGGAAAAGATAAATTAATTAGTGAGAGGAAGGTAATGCTTATGAGAAAATCTATGAAAAGAATGGTCGCAATTGTTTCAGCATTAACAGTGTTGGCTTCAGGAGTAAATAATTCCACTACAGAGGCAGCTCCAGAGACAGTTAACTGGAAAGCCAGATATATTAATGTGCCTGTTTCAATACCGATAGAGGATATCATTGGATATGCCACATTGCAGGGTACTTCAGAAAGATATACGGGGACTGTGACAAAGATGTCGGATTTCGTTAATAGGAAACTTACATTAAGTTGTACCACGCATAGAATGTCAACCGGTTCCCTTGAGTATAATAATACGGGTTCTATATCATGGACAATCAGTGGGTCCATCGGTAAAGTAACCTATAGGATGGAGGCATATACAACAGAAACAGGTGTACTAGAAGTTGAAGGCGATATTACAAGATAATTCTTGTCATTTGGTATGAAATTTCAGGTATAAAATTTCAATTAGAAAGGCGGTAATACTTATGAGAAAATCTATGAAAAAAATGGTTGCAATTGTTTCCGCATTAACAGTAATGGCATCAGGAATAAATTTCTCCGCTGCAGAAGCAGCATCAGAAAAAGTACAATGGTTTGCAAGGGATTATAATTTACCTGATACTTCTAAGGGAAAGGATATTATTGGATATGCTACTATGCATGCCTCTTCAGAAACCTATACGGGATTGATAACCTATATGACCGATCTTGCTAATAGGAAACTTACATTAAATTGTACCACGCATAAAATGTCAACGGGGCCTCTTGTGTATAACAATGTGGGCTCCATGTCATGGACAATTAGCGGTGCTATTAGCAATGTGACTTATAGAATGGATGCCTATACATCTATGACAGCTAATTTGAGAGTTTATGGTATTATTGAAAGATAACTCTGCACTTGGATTATAAGGCATGGGATAGCGGCCCGCAGAGCCGCTATCCCATTTATGGGAGAATTATGGAATGAATAAAAGATTGGCGATTATTTTATGCATTGCGGCGATATGTTTTTCTGGATGTGACCGTGCAAAGACAGAGTATAAACCCGGCAAAAAGATAACATTAAAGTCGGTTTCTGATACTTACAAGAAGGATATGGAGAGTTGCAAGAAGAAGGATTATGAGAATTTGGATTTTGATCAGTGTGGGGTGAAATGTCCGGAGATGGACCGCTGTGCTGGGTTAGAGGTTGATTTATCTGCGATCCAAGGGAAAAGTGGAAAGGAATTGTATGAGACCTTCGTGGCATACTGTCAATTTTATTTTAAAGATTTTGATGCTGCATATGTGTTGTTTTCCTCTCCCAAAGCCGAGGAACTTTATCAGAAGGAGAAGGCATCCCACCCGAAAAATTTAAATGATGAAAAATATACCTGGTATCCCAGGTATCAGGAATATAAAGCCCAGATTGAAAATGGGGAGTTGCAGGTGCTTTCGTTTTTGTACAGGAATATTGAAAAAAACCAGTATTTATGGTGGGTCGTAGATAGCGGGTCCTTTCCCAGCTGGGTAAATAAAGGGGAGGCGTATGCCTCATTTCAGACGGAGGAAACAAAAGTATCATCCTGGATGCCTACGGATATCCCGAAGAACAGGAGGGAGAAGAGCTTTATCAATGATGGGACATATGATGGGGAGCGTTATTCTCTGGCAGGGGAGGAAGTATCTGTCGGGGAGGCAATTTCATTTTTTGAAAAGGACTATCTGTCTGGCTTGCCCTATGAAATAGGGGACGGGTATTCCATTTCCGTATCAAAAGTTGATGTGGTAAAGATAGGAAAAGGCAATTATGCCTATGTCTTTTCTTATTCAAGCGCATGGCGTGGGATACCCTACGATAGAAGCGATGAGACATACAGTGATAAAGATATTTCAAAGTATTTTACCTCTTCTGGGGAAGCCATTATGATTAAGAAAGGCGACATTGACGCAATTACCGGGTTTTCCTTTCCAGCCGTTAAGGAAAAGGAGCAGATTGACAAAGTTTATTCTCTGAAGGATGCAGTTGGGATTGTCAATGACAAACTGACCCATGGGGTGAAGTTTGAATTGCGGGCAATAGAATTTGTATATCAGGGAGAATACAGCAAAGATTTTACAAAGGCTACGCTGGTTCCGGTATGGAAGTTTACTGTATTTAATCCCAATGACAATTTGTTTCATTGCATTTACATAAATGCTTTCAATGGGGAGTATCATTCCTACTCCTATACGCTAATTGGAGAATGATGTATGAAGATATTAAGGAACGGTAAGGTGGATGCCATCAAAATCCTTACAGGATATGGATTCTACGTCTCGATATTCTTTACCGTGTTGTTATGCCTGAGCAGCCCGGTGTATGCTGACGGCCAGAGGAATGAAGTATATTCTGCGGCAAGCATTTTAAGCCAGTTTGACGAAAAATCCATGCTGGAGCATGGGGAAATGAACTCCTTTTTGGTGTCTATGACGGGAAACAGAGGCTGGCTATCCCTATTCATCCCAATTATCGGCGGATTTGCTTTTGTACCTATCCTGTGTGATGAATACAGGACTGGGGCGGTGAGAAATTATATTTTCCGCAGTTCCAATTTTCGCTATCATACGGCGAAATATGTGATGGCCTGTCTTTCTGGGGGATTGGCCGTTATGGTTGGATATGGTATCTATATGGGCATTGTCTCCATGATGTTTCCGGCGATAGGGCTGTATCAGGGTGATTTGCAAGAGGTTATCCGACAGCAGGCCATGGACGCTTATCCCGGCATTTCCCTTTTGGGATATGGGGGGATGATGGCGTTGAAATTAGTTGAAATCTTTTTGTATGGTACATTTTCTGTTGCGTGGGTTATCTTTTTATCCTCCTTTGTCAGAAATAAATATCTGGTTTTGTGCATTCCCTTTTTTCTCCAATATTCCATTGCGCAGTTTTGCACGAAAATTAGAATGGATGCCTGGAGTGGGGAGGGTTTTAAAGAAAAGCTGGCAAGGCTATCAAATATTATTTTGCTGGATTCCGTGGCTGACCTGAATCAATATGCCTCGGATGCAAAATATATATTGCTGTTTCATGTGATTGGAATCTCTCTTTTGTATGCCGCATACATGTGGATATTGGGCAGGAGGACGGATTATGGGGAATAGGGTAAAGTGGAAGTCGGTGTGGGCGGTTGCAAGAATAGAATATGCGAGGTGGATTACCAACCCCAGAATCATTATTGTGGGAGTGTTATTGGTCTTTATGAAGGGATTGGCTGTTGATCCCCTGATAGAGCGGGCGGAGAAGATGGGCCAGCCGCTGAATGTATTTGAGCCTTTTGTCGCAGTAGGAAATTCCCAAATGCTGGTCATGCTTTTGCCCTGCGTATTTATGATTCTCCTAGGGGATTATCCCATCTTAAGTGACGGGATGCTGTTCGCGGTGCATCGGGCAAAGAAGGCGAACTGGTTTCTGGGCCAGGTGGTATTTTTAATTTTGGCTATCTTTTCTTTTCTGGGGGTGGTTTTGGGAGTGTCCATGGCCATGTCCGGCGGCCGATGGGGAAGTAATTGGAGCGATGTTGTCACGAAATACCAATCGATATATCCGAATGAAGCAGGAAACTTTGCATCGCAATTATTGCCGTCGAATCTTTATAACCAGATTCCCCTTTATAGGGCGGTCATTCAAACCTTTGTACTGCTAATGGCGTATCTGCTATTGCTGGCTTTGATTTTGTATGTCTGCAAGCTGTTGAAACTTGGCGCGCTTGGGATGATTTTTGCATGTGCCGTCATCGGCCTGGGAGTGGTAACATGTTCTATGAAGCAGTCTGCCATGTGGATTTTTCCCATGGCAAATACCATGGTATGGCTTCATTATGACGAGATACTTCGGGAGCAGATTTGCCCGGTGTGGTTTTCTTTTGCTTATTTTTTTGTGGGTATCTTGCTATTGCTGATTGGAAATTTCGTTGTGCTGCGGAACGTGCAGTTTACGGGCATGGAGATAGATTAGCGGCAGTCTGTACGGCACAGGAAAAAGGAAATGCGGGCATGATGCCATTCGGCAATTTTATCTCAGAAAGACATGCACGGCTGTGAATAGTGACGGTTGGATAGTGCATATATGGAGGATGTTGCAATGATTTTAGTTCAGAATATGGGACTCTCTATTAAAAATGAAATCATATTAAAAGACATTAATATGGAAGCAAACCAGGGCGAAATCTGGGGCATTGTCGGGCGGAATGGCAGTGGAAAGACCATGCTTATGAAATGCATCTGCGGTTTTGTGCGCCCCACGGAGGGGAAAGTATTTATCAATGAAAAGCAGATTGGCAGAGATGCAGATTACCCGTCGGATGTGGGCATGATGATTGAGGTGCCCGGATTCATTCCCTATTATTCTGGGTATAAGAATTTGAAATTGCTGGCTGACATCAATGGTAAGATTGGAAAAAAGGAGATTCTGGAAA
Organism: Clostridiaceae bacterium; assembly: GCA_910575435.1. Lineage (GTDB taxonomy): Bacteria > Bacillota > Clostridia > Lachnospirales > Lachnospiraceae > Butyribacter. Next base: position 23,013 of record CAJTGI010000017.1, read on the forward strand.
GCATGGGAACTGTGGGATTGGACGGCGGGCTGAAACGTCCTGTGAGAAAGTACAGCCTAGGCATGCGCCAGCGTTTGGGGATTGCCCAGGCCATTATGGAACGTCCTTCTATCTTGATTTTGGACGAGCCATTTAATGGCTTGGATATGGATGGTGTCAAGGAGATTCGGGAATTGCTACTGCGGTACAGGGAGCAGGGGAAAATCATTCTGATTGCATCCCATATCTCAGAAGACATCGAAATTTTGTGCGATCATGTAATAAATTTAAATGAGTTTTAAGTGGATGATGCCTTTCTTTTATGTTCTAACTGATGCTATCCCTCTGATGTTCGAGTTATGATTTTTTCAATGGCATTTGTTATGGTTTGGTATTCATCTAGCAAATCCTGCAGCCGCTGCCTGCCATTGTCGGTAATGAAATAGTAAACTCGGGTTCTTCGCACGCCTACCTTGATCTGTTCGGAATCAAGATAGCCGTTTTCGTTTAGGCGATAGAGAGTTGGATACATGGTGGTTTCTTTTAACTCATAGTTCCCATCGCTAAATTTGTTCAATTCCTGTGCCAGCTGGTAGCCATATTTTTTACCGGACTGTAGTAATAATAACAATACCAATTCTATGGAACCGTGTTTCATGTTGTTTTGCTTTCTCGTATGATTAGCCATAGTAACACACCTTTTTGAATAAAATATTTGCGACAATTATACCTTATTGGAAAATATCTGTCAATATGATTATCTATTATGCAAAATACTATTTATAAAATAGTATAAGGGTCACAAAAATAATGCGATCCATAACTGTATAGTACAGAACAATCGCATTTATATTATAGGCAATCATGATATATTTTTTATTGGAGTTAAATCAAAAAGTATGCAAGGGAACGCGCCAATGTTTCCTTGCATACTTCTGCGTAATTCTATTTCTTATATTCTTCCAGCATGGGGGGAATCTGGGAAAGCATGTTATCCACATCTTCAAACATGGCACTTTTGGTGGTTCCCAGTTTGCTTGCATAGTTGATGTGATTCATGACTTCCTGATACTGTTCCTTTGTCTTGTCGAAAAATGTATTGACGCTTTGCAGCGCAATCTTGGAGTTATCTATCACGCTGGCTATCTCTGTCTGGACGGTGGTGGCACCCTCTGCTGCCTCGGTGATCTTGTCAAACATTTCATAGGTTTCGTTTACTTTTTCAATGCTCTGTCCCAGCGCCTGCTGAGAAGTGTCAATGTCGGTATGGAGCTTGTCAGTGTCCTGTTCCACGTCCGCAATGCTGGTTTCAACTGCCGCTACCAGCTTCATGACCTCGTCTGCCAGGTTCTTGACTTCTCCTGCCACTACGGCGAATCCCTTGCCCTGCTCCCCTGCCTTTGCCGCCTCTATGGAGGCATTTAGCGCAAGGATATTTGTCTGTTCGGCTATGGAGGTAATCTTGTTGGTGCATTTTTTTATCTCCTGTACTGCGGATTGGAAATCATTAAAGGTATTTTTCATCTCCCCGAAATGTGCTTCCACTTGCAGGGAACTGTTTTTTAAATCTTCCACTTCGTCCTGTGCCTGGGTGACGGACTGGGCAATATCGCTTTTTACGTTTGCAAACTTTCCGGATACTTGATTGATATTTGAGAATGTTTCTTCAAAATCCTGCAATGTTCTTTGAAAATTATCTGATTCGCTCAGCACTCCTTGAAAGGAATGGTTCACCATGCCAAGCTGGTTCAGGGAGTCTACCTCCTTCTGGACCAGGTCTTTCTGATAGTCTTTCAGGCTTCCCATTACGTGCAATATGGGATATGTATCCATAGGCTGTTCTTTTTTGTTCCATCGCATTTTTTTCTTCCTCCTCTATTCAAATACCACGCAGGTCATGGACTGGTTTACAAATTGATTGTTATAGTGTTCCCCGTATCCCACCAGCCCTGCATGATTGCCTAAGGTTCCCATAACGTTCAAGTATTCCTGCATGTAGTTGTTTTCTGTAAACAGCAAATACCGGAACAGGCAGTTTACGGAGAAAACTGCAGAAATTTTCGGGAAATCCTGGTGAATTCTCTGTATGGTATTTTTCACGATTTCTCTGTAATTCCCCAATTCTAGCAGGATGAGCACGTCGGAATCATTTACCTGCCGGAAGCATGTCAGGGCATTTCCTGATACCTCTTTGATGGAAATGATGCAGGTATCATTTCCGTTGATTTTTCCAAAAGGATTTTTAAATGTCTGCGTCAGGATTTCTTCTTCTGTTACATGGAGGATTTGCTGATATACTTGCTTGGCAGGATAGCCATTCAATTCTCCTAACATGTATTCTGACTTGTCTGTCTTGGAAGCGATAAATCGATAGTTTCCCTTCTGACGGTATATATTTTCTTTGTAAGCCTTAACCCGGCCATTATTGTTTCTGACCATGGCATAGGCAACCGCATCTTCGTAAATCTTGCCATTAGCAGATACTTTGCCGCCGTCCCCAGTTCCGCCCACCAGTGAAATGTTTTGGCGTTTCAGCACGCTGTATATCGTAGTAAGCACGCAGGCATCGTTGCCAGAACAGAAGTCAATGCAGATGGTATCTTTTTGGGAAGCGTTGACTTTGTTTACGTCTTTCTCCAGTCGGTCGATATATTTTACCGGCATGGTGGATGCTTGTTCCAGTACATTGGCGGCAACGGTGATGCCGTCTGTAAATGCTATGATTCCCACGCCCTTTTCAACCACATTCCTATCGTAGCTCATCCCGATGCATCCAATGCTAGGGACATTGGGATAAAGTGCTTCCAGCTTTTTTACATGTGCCTCGAACTGCTCGCTATTTGATAACAGCATAATGAGCTGAGGATTCTTTAATCCGCGGACAGCATCCTGTAAATTTCCGCTTTGGCTCATTCCAAAAAATTGTTTCACGGTAACGTCCTCCTCCATTTTTTTGTTTGCGGTAGTATTTTCTTCTATATGATTATACTGTATTTTGCGGCAATATGAAAGGAAAAAATAAGCAAAAGGCAAAGTTTTCATTAATAGCAACGGCCTCATATGAAATTTATTACATTTAGTATTTTTGTCTGGATTATTCAGAATTTATGTGGTAAAATCTATAAAATTATTAAATATTTATAAAATATCGAGGATAGCCATGTTAGATATTAGTAGAAATGAACTGAAAACAGAAAAGGCATTGTTTCAGGCAAATGAACGGCAGGTAAATGCAATAGTATGCAAGTATCTGGCTGGGGTCTTTGTCTTTTTTCCTGTGATGCTGCTTCTGAACGTGGCGGGAATATTCAAGTTTTCCGGTCATGTGCAGATTACTCTGATTTGCCTTGGCTCTTTCTGCACGGTATCGCCCTTTGTGCTGTCAAAATTTATTGATAATCAGAAGTTTCTAAAGTACTATATTCTGCTTTGCGTTATTTTGCTGACTAGCACCCTTGGAACGGAATATTATGTGGGCGTCTATATGACCTTTATGGTAGCACCTATCATTAGCTGCATGTACTTTGACAAGGCCCTTACCTCCAAAACTATTTTGCTGGCCTACCTAGGCTATCTGGTTTCTTATTATTTCCGCGCCATGGAAACTAGAGACCGACTGTATCCGGGGGAGTCGGTATGGGAAACCTATGTGCCCTTGGCAGTTGGGTTTACCATTGAGTTTTTGATTTGCTTTGTGTTCCTCTTCCGCTTGGCGGAGCGGGCGTATGTCATTCTGATGGAGCAGAGAAGATTTATTAATGAGATTGAAAAGGAGGAGGCAAAACTGCAGATGATGCTGAACGCCTCCGACGACCTTATCTTTGAGTATCATCTTGAACGGGATGTGTATACCAGCAATGGAAGCATTCGGGATTGGGGGAAGAGGGACGTAGAGATCAGAGATTTTCTTTCATATGCGAGAGAGATGAATTGGAATTCCCTCGAGGTGTGCAATGTGATTCAAAGATTCCTGGCCTTGCCAGAGGAATATGGGAATCATCACAGCGGCAAGGTTGATTTGCGCTTTGAAGAAGGTGGGAGAGAGTACGGAGGATGGGCGCATTACGAGGTTAGCATCCTGCGAAACAGCAAGGGTCGCTCCGTGATGATTCTGGGCAAGCTTCGGGATGTGACAGAGGAGAAGCTGGAGGAGATGAAGGCGGAGGAGGCGAAAAAGTTTGATGCCTTGACCGGGATGTATTATTATGCCAGCCTGCGCAAGATTATTCGCGAGTCGGAAATCGTGAACGTAGGGAAGGTGCATCAGATTATGATTGTGCATCTGAAGAATTATCGGGAAATCGGGGAGTGCTATGGAGAGATCTACCGGGATTTCGTGGTGATGAATGCCGCCGAGGTGATAAAGGAGGCGGCGGGAGACGTGGCCGGGGCTATGACCTGCCGACTGTCTCCCAGCGTGTTTCTCATGTATTTGGAGGATTCTGAGAGTGTAGATTCTAGGGCCATCCGGCAAAGCCTGAACAATGGCTTGCGAGAACTTTATGTGGGGGAGAAGTCCGTAGACAGGCTGGAGTATGATTTCGGCTATTATCTGGGAGAGGAGAAGATTGACAGCCTTTTCACTGTGGTTCTGGGATATATTGATGTGGGATGGGAGGAGGAAGGGATACTGGAAGGCGATTCGGATTGGGGTATCGTGGCGGTATCTGCGGAAAAGACATATCACCAGATTGCGCCGAGAAAGCGTGCCCAGAAGTCCCAGTTGTTTCTTGAAAATATTTCAACATTGATAATAGGAGCCAAGGATAGGGAGAGTACGATTCAGATCGCTATGGCCAGAGTGGGAAAGTTTTATCAGCTGGATGGAATCAGGATTTATCCCATCCTGAAGGGAAAGCAATCGGCAAATGCGCTTTTCCACTGGGCGGTGTCGGACGGGGTGCGAGAAGCCTGCGATATGTTTTCCCTGAACAGGCAGGTGCGTGACTTCTTCGTTGAGAATTTTGGGCATAGCAGGATAGTAGATAATACCATAGGCGCATTTATTGATTTCTTTCGGCAGTTTGGGGAAAATCCTCTGCTGGTGTCGGGCTTTTCCAGCCTGATTTGCCCGGTGGTGTCGGAGGACGTGTGCAGGGCCGTTCTGGTATATGATATTGCCCAGACGGATTTTAATTGGACCGACGAGTGGAAGGGGCAGCTGCTGCAGGTCAGCAAGCTTCTGGGGAATAGCGTGCTAATGATGCTGGACAGCCAGTCCATTCAGGACCGGGATACCCTTCTATCCCAGATGTCCTACGAAATTAGGATGCCCATGAATGCCATATTTGAGATGACAGACATTGCCCGCATGGATGTGAAGAACTGGGAGCATGTGGAGAAATGCTTGGATTTGATTGATGCTTCCTCTCAGGACATGTGCCAAGTGGTGAATCATATCCTGGATCTGTCTAAGATAGAGCTGGCGGCCTGGCAGCCTGCCAACGAGATTTTCAGCCTGGAGGATGTGCTGGCAAAGATTGAGGAGCAGTCAGTGAAGCGTTGCCGGACCGGACGGATGAATCTTCTGCTTGAAAGGCAGTTTCAGATGAATTTGCTGCGGGGGGATTCTGCCAAAATCAGTCGGGCGCTGTCCAATTTGGTGGAAAATTCTATCCGATATACTGACCGGGGAGGGGAAATACATGTGCTGGTGCAGGAGCTTGCCAGGGATGGGTCTGTGGCAGAGATATTTTTCATGGTGGAAGACTGCGGCGTGCCTATTTCCCAGAGGGAGATTGAGAAGATATCGGATCTATTGGAAAATGGAAAGCACTGGAATCAGGACCGGGATTCCCGCATTGGATTAGACATAATAATCGCATGTCGTTACGTGGAGATGATGGGAGGACAGCTAGAGATTGAGAGTAGCAGTGAAAAGGGTACTAGATTTACATTTCAGCTGGCCATGGAGATTCCGGCTAAAGAGAATATGATAGAGTTCCTGTCAAACCAGAAGAAATTAGGGAGCGACTCCGTAGACCTGACGGGAAAAGCCATTCTCTTGGCAGAGGATGATGCCATGAACGCAGAAATCGTAAAGCACTTGCTGGAGAAACATGGAGCCACTGTGGAGATTGCTGGCAATGGAAGGCAGTGCGTTGACCTGTTCCAGAGCGGAAAGGATGGAAAGTATGACCTGATTCTGATGGATATCCTGATGCCCATTCTGGACGGGCATCAGGCAGCCAGTGCTATCCGTGGCATGGAGCATAGAAGGGATGCCAGGTCCATTCCCATCATTGCCCTTAGCGCAACGGCATTTGAGAGGGACAAGCATGAGTCCCTTGCGGCGGGGATGAATGCCCATCTGGTAAAGCCTATCCATGTGGAGGAAGTGATGCGGGAGATGGGGAAATATCTGGCTTGATTATGGATTTAGATAGTAGTTTAGGTCCGTACATACGATTTCTTGGATCTCCGAGGCAATCCTCTCCGCACGCCTTCTATCAAGTTTGATATCCTTGGCAACGGCCAGCAGTTCTTCCCGCCCGGGATCCCTGCCATTTCCGTCCACAGTGGTGGCATGCTCCCCGCCGATGGAATTGCTGTAAGTAAGATCATAGGCCGGGGAGAGCCGCCATCTGTCATCCTCGTAAAGATAGGAGAAATTCTTAGCATGATCGTCCCTGTTGTGGGCGAATACATTAAAGCACATCTGGCGGTACAGTTTCTCGATCTCGCCGTAATCCCCCGTTACCTTCATCGTCAGGCGCATCAGGATGCGGTAGTCCAGGTTCGGTATCCTGTGGGAGGTTTCCAGCATGCCGCCGGCGGAAAGCATATGGATTTTCTGGCCGTTCTTCCGATCGAACCGCTCCACGGCAAAATATCCGGCGTTCAATTTGGATGGCAGGAGTCTGGTTTCCGGCATCTCTATGCCGCATTTCTTGGCACAGAGGGAATAATTGTATTCCTGTTCTCCGATATCGCCCCCATCAAAAGAAGAGGGGAACTTCACAATCCATTCCCTTCCCTCCATCTGATAGTATACCTTGGGCCTGGCTCCCCCCGAGGAGCCGCCCAAGCGAAAGATCTCGTCCAGATTATCGGACTGCCGGCTCTCCAAAATCTTCTCGCTCTCCATTGCCAATTCGTCTAGGGATAAATCTGAAGCATCTAAAGACAGTTCGCTCTCCGGGCGATATTCCATGGCGCCCATGCCGGAGGAGCCCACGATGGCCAGTCGGTCCAGGCTGCTTATTTGTGCCGGATTGATCTTTTCCCGGGAAAGCATCCGGTCCAGCAGAAGCCGCCCCCATCCGTCCGGCAGGCTGTCGGCGAACACACCGAACAGCCCCTCGAATGGCTCGTAACTTTTCGGCATGAAAACTCCTTTTTCCAGCGGCAGGGATAGGGGGCTGATGGAAAAGCCCTCTGTCAGCCACGGGGTAGCGTATTCAAAGGCGACCCGGTAGTCCGGGGTGGCGGCCAGCGTGCCGACCTTCCTTTCATTAAGGAATACCTGCAATGTCTTATAATTGTTCATCAATGACCTCCTGAATCGATGAGTAACCCTTTTTGGCGAAAAGATGATGGAAATCATCTTCGCAACCGAGGGCAAATGCAATTTTGATGAGGGAGGATAGTGATATCTCTCCAGTCTGCTCAAATCTTTTCAGTGAGCCCAGGCTTACGTCGGCGCGTTTGCTCAGCGTTGCCTGGGTCAAATGTTTCTCCTTTCTCCGTTCCCGCATCCTCTGTGCAATTTGTTGATTCATCTCATCGGGAGCCATAAAAATTTGATAATCTCTCATGGCTAATATTTTAACCCTTTTGGTGGTTTTTTGCAAGTTTTGGCTAATATATTAGTCGTAAAATTGCCATACAGTCTATCCTTCAAATACCTTCCGCAGTTTGGTCAGATCTAATTCCGCCTCTGGGGCGAAGGCATCGGAGGTGGCGTAATCCAGGATGGATTTGGTAAATTGCTTTACTTCCGGCCTGTCTGCAATGTCGCTCAATCGGCTGGTGCAGACAAGCAGCCGTCCTTCGCCTACCCGTCCCTCAAAGAGGATGCCCAGCTTATGGTTTCTCTCGAAGTTATCCACCATCTGCACGATGGGGCGGTAGGATTTTTCCGTTGCATCGTCTAAGATGGCGCAATCGCTCTGGGAGACGATGTGATACCACTGGGGCGTGGCATACTTGTGGGTGGGGAAGTTCTGGAGCGCGGGGTGGTCTTCCTGCAGTAGCAACCCCATGGTTCCCACGGCCACAGGTTTCTTCATCCACTCGCAGATATCCCGAAACATGGGGTAGCACCAGAAGTCTGTGCAGTAGAAGCCTTCCAGGCTTTCTTTTACCTCCTGGGGCAGATACAGTACCCGCTTTCCCTGGGCTAGCATGGCTTCTGCCTCCGAAAAGTCCTGGGTCAGGAAGAGGTGCGTGCCATTCTGCTGGACATTGGACATAATGGACAGATTGGTCTTGCTCTGCTTGGGATAGGCATAAAATTCATAAACGTTTCTCATGGGGGTGCCCTCCACAGTCAGGGTGAGGGTGTATGCCTTGGCTTCCCCGGATTCTGGCACGGGAATGCTTGCATCCCCCAGTTGCACCAGGCCGGAAGCACCATCGGGAATTGCCACGTCCCCCTCTGCGAGAATGCAATTGCCCTCTATTGCCTTTCCAAGATTTTCACTGCCCACGGTGGCAGCGCCTGCGTTGATTTTGTCAGCCACGGTGTTGGTCAGCGTCCAGTGGAGTTTCTTTCCAGTGAGTTTTTCTGGATTGTAGTAGCGCAGGGCCATAGCGGCGTTGAAACTTTCTCCCGCAGTGTGCACGTAGGATTCAAACTGAGCCAGAAGGATGCCGTCGGAGCAGTATCCCGCCCATTCCTCCGGGGTGACATGTCCCTTGTTGTCCATGAAGGCATCCAGAATGCCCACCAGGGCGGTGCCTTGTCCGGAAAAGTCCTGGATATCCAGGATCTGGTATCCTGCAACCAGCTTGGAGCGGGCGGCGGCTTCCAGTTCCTCCTTATAGCAGCGGACGGAAAGCTTGCCGGAGGTGTAGAAGAAGTCCTCTGCCTGGTCAAGCATTCCCTTCTCCTCCAGGCGTTCCCGGAAGATTTCAAAGTTCCTAGCCTTTAGCACGCCAGTATATTTGTCAATCTCCTTGAAATTCGGATACACGGCAAACTGGCCGATTTCGTGGGTTACCACGGGGATGTGGGGAATTAGCGCCCCCTCGCCCTGGGCGGCCTTTACCTTCTTCACCCCGGTTCCGTACTGGATTTCTATTTCCTCTGCCCCTTCGGCATTGGAGGATTCCCCTTCGCTTGGCAGAATGTCCTCGTCGTAGTTGTGCATCGTGGAGGGGGCATCCCACTGGATGTGGCCCAGGGGGGCATCGCACATACCGTAGGAGCCACGGATCAGGCGGTTCTTGCTAAAGCGCACGCCCACGTAGAAGTCATCCTCCGGCAGAAGCACCGGGGTGTGTTGGAAATTATTAGAGCCCTGGGTGTAGAGGTGGCGGCTGTCCACGGCTTTGTAGTTTCTGATAATCTCTGCCATCCGCTCCTTGCTGCCCCAGAGTTCGTTGCCCAGAGACATCATGCAGTAGGAGGGGTGGTTGCCAAAGGCATCCATCATGCGGAAGCCCTCTGCCACCAGATAATTCTGCTCCTCCTCGTTGTGCCCCTCCTCGCCCGGCGCAGTCATCGTTCCCCAGAAGGGCAGCTGGGGCTCCATGTAGATGCCCAGATAGTCTGCGGCGGTGAATGCGGCTTCCGGCGGGCAGCAGGTGTGGAAGCGGTAATGGTTAATCCCGTAAGATTTGGATATCTTCATCACCTGAATCCATTCTTCTACAGTGGCAGGAACTGCTCCTGTCAAGGGGAAGATTAGCCCATCGTGCTTTCCCCGGAGGAAGGTGGGCGTTCCATTGATGAGGAATTCTGTCTCCGTGGTGGAGAACTTTCTCAGGCCGAAAGTAGTGACCGCTTTTTCCTGGCTGTCCTCCAAGGTCAGTTCCAGACGGTAGACTACCGGGGTGTGCTCGCTCCAGAGAGCGGCATCTTCACCTAGGAAATAGACGAACTCGCCCTGTCCCTCTCCAATGGGAAAGTCAATCTGGGCCGTTGCTGCGGGAGCAGTGATGCCCGTATCTCCGTCAATGTCTGTCAGGAATGCCTGGGCAGACAGTTTTTTCGCTGCCGGGCTGTCAGTGCGGTTCTGGGTGGTGAAGGTGACTTTCACCGTCTTATCCTCGATATTGGGGAATGTCTTAATATTTTCAATATATATATTGTCATACAGTTGCAGAGAGATATCCCCGATGATGCCGTTCCAGTTGGTCTGGGTGTCGGGGGAGGTCAGATGCCCGCCCTTGGTGGGATAGTCCACATTGGAGACCAGCACGGTGAGCCGGAAGTCCTTCTCGCCAACATAATCTGTCAGCCGATAGCGGTGGGGGGTGTTCAAACTGTCATGCCCCCCTACCAGCCTGTCATTGACCCAGACCTTCGTCATGCGGGTGCGCTCTAGGTGCAGGTATATTTCCCGGTTCAAGTCCTCTTCCTCTAGGGAAATTTCCTTAGCGTACCAGGCATAGCCCTCGAAGAGGTATGGATCTGTCAGGAAGCCCACCTCCCGCTTGTCCGAGGGAGTGCCCTTTTTTGCTAGGGAGATAGTTCCCGGCAGGGATATGGTGTCCTCCGGCAATGCTGCAAAATATTCTTTCTCGATGCCTGTCTTGTCACCGTCCATGGCGAACTGCCATGTCCCGGCGAGATTGATGTTCTTAATCATGTATTTCCTCACTTTCTGCCTATCAAACTGTTATGTTTGAGTATACAATAAAACCCTAGTGTTTTCAATATTTGACGGTAATTTATTGGCGGTTGGGGAATGAATGGCAGTCGTGGACTTGGTATTGCATAACATGAGGGATTATTGTATAATTTCATAGCGTGTACTTATAATAATCAGTGTCAGAGGAGGATGATAGGTCGATATTATATATATGCAGAGGTTTGCTGCAGGTATAGGCGACATGGAGGAAGTGGAAATGGAAATACGGGAGTGGAGGCGTCTTGCCATTCAGAGCATTGCTTTTTTTGTGGTGGTGTTCGTGAGCGGCCTGGGGTTTTCCCAGAGAATCCAGCAACAGCTGGAGATAGGGGTGCATGCGGAGGATTATAAGGAATCCCGAAGCCAGAAGACGGTGTTTCCCCAGGAAAAGAAGGAAGCGCCCACGGTGGCGACCAAGGCTTTGGTGGAAGAGCGGTCAGATACCTATATTAAGATTCCGAAGGAGGCCATCGCATCCCCGGCCAAGGTATATCTGCAAAATAGATACATGGATTTTCAAGTGATTGTAACATTCCAGGGGGTTGCCCGGGGCGGCATTGATTCCGGAGACATCCTGCGGGTGCGGGGATATCATGTGAGCAGTGGAAGAATCTCTAAAAAGGACCCGGCGTTTCGCAAGATTGAGGTGGTGGACCAGAGAGAACGGGATTTACAAAAAAATAGCGTGCAATTGAGATTTACTTTGAAGAAAGCCTATGAGCCGATTTTGTTTGAATCGGATGAGGCATATTATATTTCCCTGCTCGCTGCAAGGAAGGCTCATGAGAAAATCGTGGTGGTGGATGCGGGACATGGGGGCATGGACGAAGGCACGTCTTCTGCCAATCGAAAATACCAGGAGAAGGATGTTGTGCTGGACGTGCAGGAGAAATTATCTAGGCTTCTGGAAAAGACGGACATGACAGTGTATTACACCCGCACGAAGGATGAGGAGGTTTCTAAGAAAGACCGCACGCGGCTGGCCAATGGGCTTCAGGCGGATTTGTTTGTGAGCATACACTGCAATGCATTGCGGGGTGGGTCGAATACCTTTGGGGTGGAGACTTTGTATGCGGGGAAAGCACCTCGATATGGGAAGTTGGAAAATAAAGAATTGGCAGACGTGATTTTAAATCAAGTAGTGGCCAGCACCGATATGAAAAAAAGAGGTACGATTAAGAGGAACGATCTATACCTTCTTCGGCATTCCAAAGTGCCTACTGCCATCGTGGAGATTGGATATATGACCAATCAGGATGATATGAGCCTGATGAAGAAGGAAATTGGACAGCAGAAGATTGCAGAGGGAATTTATCGGGGAATTATGAATGCCATGAAATAGCTGGGATAAAGGGGCGTTCATATCGGAAGTGCAAGGATGACAGTATAGAAAGCGGAGGATTGCATCCCCTGCGGAAATGAGGGAGACCATGAACCAGAGGAAGAAAATCATTGTGGCTACAGGAAATGAAGGAAAGATGGATGAAATCCGTCAGATTTTGGGGCGGGAAAATATTGATTTTGCCTCTCTGAGGGATGAGAACCTGCAAGATGTGGAGATTGTGGAGGATGGCAGCACTTTCGAGGAAAATGCCATGATTAAGGCCAGAAAGATTAGCGAAATCACGGGTCAGATGGTTCTGGCAGATGATTCCGGGCTGGAGGTGGATTACCTGGATCGGGCGCCGGGCATTTATTCTGCACGATATATGGGGGAGGATACTTCCTATGATATAAAGAATAATCATATCATCAAGCTTCTGGAGGGAGTGCCGGAGGAAAAGAGGACGGCAAGGTTTGTGTGTGCCATGGCATGCGCATTTCCAGATGGCAGAAGCCTTACTACCAGAGGAGTGATTGAGGGGCGGATTGGATATGAACAGCGGGGGGACAATGGATTTGGCTATGATCCGATATTTTATGTGCCGGAGTTTGGGTGCACTACTGCGGAACTCACGCCGGAGGAAAAAAATAAGGTGAGCCATCGGGGCAGGGCGCTGACTGCCATGTATCAGGAACTTATATCGGAAAAAGTTTTGTGAGGAGGTAGAGGGCTTGCAATTATCAGAACCAGAATTTCAGCATATAGTAAAGTATGTCAAGGATCGTTACGGGATTGAACTGGGAAGGAAGCGGGTGCTGATTGCAGGAAGGCTGGAAAATTATTTACTTCGGGAAGGATATGAAAGTTATGGACAGTATATTGAGGAGGTGGAGAAGAACCCCACTGGAAAGGAAGCGGGGAAGCTGATCAATGTGCTGACCACCAATCACACCTATTTTATGCGGGAGTTTGAACATATGGATTATCTGAAGCGGGTGGTTCTTCCCTGGATTATGAATGTGCAGAGGGGGAAGGGGCGTGACGTGAGGATTTGGTCGGCGGCCTCTTCTACCGGGGAAGAACCATATACGATTCAGATGGTGCTGCAGGACTTTTTTTCTCTGGATGAGGGCTGGGACACCCAGATACTTGCCACGGATATTTCCACCAGGGTTTTGCAGAAGGCGAAGAATGGCGTTTATCTGGAGGAGCAGATCAGGCCATTGCCAGAGAACTGGAAGAGGCGGTATCTTCACGAGGTGGGACAAGAACAGTACCAGATGAAGGAAGAGCTGCGGGAAAAGATCGTGTTTCGGCAGTTTAATTTGATGGATGAGATACCCTTCAGAGGATTGTTCCATGTGGTTTTCCTGAGAAATGTGATGATTTATTTTGACGAGGAGACTAAGAGAAAACTGCTAGACCGCATATATGAACATATAGTGGCGGGCGGTTATCTGTTTATAGGAACTACGGAGAGCATTGGGGAGATCACCTCTCATTTTCAGTGCCTCCAGCCGTCAGTATACAGGAAAGTGAAGTGAGAATGGTATGAATAAAATTAAAGTTTTGGTAGTAGATGATTCCAGGCTTTTTCGGGATATGATTTCCCATAGTTTGAACAGCAGCCCAGATATTCAGGTGGTGGCGGCGGCAGGGGATGCTTTTGAGGCAAGGGATATGATTTTGCGCTTCGAACCGGATGTCATGACCCTGGATGTGGAGATGCCCCGGATGAATGGCATAGAGTTTTTGAGGAAGCTCATGCCCCAATACCCCATTCCTACGGTGATGGTCAGTGCCCTGAATGCCACTGTGTTTGATGCCATGAAGGCGGGGGCGGTGGATTTCGTGAATAAGCCGGTGCAGTCCCAGTTGGATGATATTGGAAGGTGGGCGCAGGCAGAATTGATTCCCAAGATTAAGGTTGCCGCCACGGTGCAGATGGGTCAGAGGGAGCGGGGACCAGCGAAGCAGGTCATTTCCGGCAAAGGCGAATTTCGTGACAAGGTGCTGGCTATCGGTGCCTCTACCGGCGGTACGGAGGCCATCAGCGATGTGGTGACCAATTTTCATAAGGATATTCCCGGGACTGTGATTGTACAGCATATGCCCCCCAAATTTACGGAAATGTATGCGGAACGCCTGGATAAGGAATGCGAGGTGGAAGTGAGGGAGGCCAGGGACGGAGACCTGGTGGAGAAGGGAAAGATACTTGTTGCGCCGGGGGATAAGCAGATGCGCCTGATGCGCACGGGGGATATCTATCGGGTGGAAGTCAGGCCGGGTGCCAAGGTCAGCGGCCACTGCCCTTCCGTGGACGTTCTTTTTGATTCAGTGGCAAAGGCGGCCGGGAGAAATGCGGTGGGAGTGATTCTCACTGGCATGGGAGCAGACGGTGCCAGGGGATTGCTGGCCATGCGGCAGGCGGGAGCGAGAACCATCGGACAGAATGAGGCTACCTGCGTGGTGTATGGAATGCCCAAGGTGGCTTACGATATCGGGGCGGTGGAGAAGCAGGTGCCGCTGGAGTACGTGGCCAACACGGTCTACCAAGTGCTGAATGCTATGTCCAGGTAAGGGAGATGGGCGAAATTGCCCATGTCGCTCCCGGTCATGTCTGGAATAAATGATTTGAGGAGAGGTCAGTCGAAGATGTCGTCGGCCTCTCTTTTTTCTGTGATGGTGATTTCGGGGTTTTTCACGCTGACCCGGGAGCCATCGGGCACCGACTCTGTGATAAAGGCATTGCCGCCGATGACCACGCCTTTTCCAATTACGGTTTCCCCTCCCAGAATGGAGGCGTTGGAGTAGATGGTCACATGGTCGCCGATGGTGGGATGGCGCTTCACGTCCCGCAGCAGCTGTCCGCTTCTGGTGGATAGGGCACCCAGGGTGACGCCCTGGTATATTTTCACATAGTCGCCAATCTCTGTGGTTTCGCCGATAACCACGCCGGTTCCGTGGTCGATAAAGAAGTATTCGCCGATGGTTGCGCCTGGGTTAATGTCGATTCCCGTGTGGGAGTGGGCGTATTCTGTCATGATTCTGGGAATGAAGGGTACCTGCAGGAGATAGAGCTCGTGGGCCATGCGGTAGATGAACACTGCCAGTAGCCCCGGGTAGCAGAAGATGATTTCTTCCTTGGAGCGGGCGGCGGGATCTCCGTCAAAGGCCGCCTGCACATCCTTCATGATGGTCTGCTGGATGCGGGGAAGGGAGTGGAAGAATTGGTGGCAGATTTCTTCCGCCCTCTCAGAGATTGCTGTCCCATCGCTTTTTTCCTGCCCCTGCTGTTGCAGGCTTGCCCGAATCTGCACGGTCAGTGCATCGTATAATTTCATCATATTGTGTCCGAGAAAATATTCTGTCATGGTGCTGCCCAGGTGCTCCTCGTCAAAGTAGCCGGGAAACATCAGCTGGCGCAATCCCATAATGATATGTATGATGGCGTTCCGGCTGGGCATCTGCTGGCCCTTCTTAATGCAAAATAGTTCTTCCTGGTCGTAATTATCTTTGATCTTGTGGACGATTTTTTTTAAATTTTTTTCTGAAAACATGATTTACCTCATTTCTGCAATGCATATTTTGTTTGTGGACTTCGGTCGTCAGCCTGTGCGCCATTTCGGCTGGCACTGAAAGCGGCGTGCCATTTTTGTATCATTATAGCCATGCTGGGGATAAATGTAAAGTTCTGGCTGTTCTTGGCGCAACATTTGGCATGTTGTTAGGGAACAATATCCCATCTGCATTACTAATATATGTAAACTTTGTGAAAGATTTGACACAATGGCATGATATCTGTTAAAATAGTTCTGTAATGAACTATTTGCGTTGGTCCTATATGTAGATACATAGATTTCGATGTTTAAAATCATTTGCGAATAGTCATTTGCGAATACATTCTGGGTGGAAGGATGTGGTGACGGTGGATGACAAAATGGAACTACTATTAAGTGGGAGGCACTATAAGAAACTGCAGGAAGTGTACTTGAGCACCGTGCTGGAGGAGTACCAACTGACCATGGTGGATATTCGCGTGCTGTTGTTTCTCCATGAGCATGATCAGTATGACACTGCCAAGGATATAGTGGAGATGCATTTTATGGCAAAGTCTTATGTGTCCAAGTCAGTGGAGAAATTGCTGGAAAGAGGGCTTCTGGTGAAGAAACATAGGGGGAAGGATAAGAGGTACGTGCATTTGCTGCTTCAGGAGCAGGCATTGCCCATTATTGAAGCGGTCTCCCAGCAGAGGAAAAAAATGTTAAAGAACATATTTGCCGGAATTACCGGAGAGCAACAGGAGGTACTGAGAGAGGTTGCAACCACCATGAACCACAATATTATCGAGATGATACACGAGGGGGACATTAAGTAGAAAGCGAGGTAGTTATATGAGTGAGAATTTTGACAAGATGATGGGGAAATATGCAGATAAGTGCAGCAAGATCTGCAGGGAGAATAATCAAATTGACGTGAAGCTCTTTGAAGAGTTTGGCGTGAAGAGGGGATTGCGGGACAAGAATGGCAAGGGAGTTTTGTCTGGCATTACGAATATCTCGCTGATCAAGGCTAGCGAGAAGAAGGATGGCAGAACGGTGCCCTGCGACGGGCAGCTGTATTATCGGGGCTATAATATTTTTGATCTGACCAAGGGCTTTCGGAATGACAAGCGGTTTGGATTTGAGGAGACGGCATATTTGCTATTGTTTGGCGACCTGCCAAATAAGGACCAGCTGGTGGAGTTCCAGAAGATATTGGCGAAGAACAGGCGGCTGCCAACCAACTTCGTCCGGGACGTGATTATGAAGGCGCCCAGCAAGGATATTATGAACTCTTTGACGAAAAGCGTGCTGACCCTGTCCTCCTATGATGACAAGGTGACGGACAATTCCTTAGAAAATGTGCTTCGGCAAAGCCTATTGCTCATCGGGGTATTTCCTTTGCTGTCAGTGTACGGATACCATGCGTACAACCATTATGAATGCGATGAGAGTTTTTACATCCACCGTCCTGACGATAATCTGTCAGCGGCTGAAAATATCTTGCGCATGCTCCGCCCTGATAAGAAATACACGGATGTAGAGGCGAAGGTGCTGGATCTGGCGCTGGTACTTCATATGGAGCATGGAGGAGGAAACAATTCCACATTTACCACCAGGGTGGTCACGTCTGCCGGCTCTGATACTTATTCCGTCATCGCCGCCGCTCTCTCTTCCCTCAAGGGGCCGAAGCACGGCGGTGCGAATATCAAAGTGGTGGAAATGATTCAGGATTTGAAGCAGAATGTGAAGGATATTACCGATGAGGACCAGGTCAGGGATTATCTCCACAAGCTGATTCGCAGGGAGGCGTTTGACAGGCGGGGGCTGATTTACGGCATGGGCCATGCGGTTTATTCCATCTCTGATCCCAGGGCGCTGGCATTTAAGACTTTTGTGGAGATGCTGGCAGAGGAGAAGCATCAGAAGAGCGAGTTTGAACTTTATTCCATGATAGAGCGCATCGCGCCGGAGGTGATTGGCGAGGAGTGTGCAATCTATAAGGGCGTTAGCGCCAATGTGGATTTTTACAGTGGATTCGTATACAATATGCTGGGGATTCCCCAGGAATTGTTCACGCCGATCTTTGCCATGGCGCGGATCGTGGGCTGGAGCGCCCACCGCATGGAGGAACTGATTAACGTGGATAAGATTATCCGCCCGGCATATCAGAGCATTATGGTTCCCAGGGTGTATGAGACATTGCAGGATCGCTCCACACCTAAGATTGACACCAATGTTCGGAAGGAACTGCAATTATCCATGAAAGAAGAAAGTTGCTAATATGCTGGAGAAACCATGGCATTAATTAGGATACTATGATTGAAGTTATCGGCAAGGGATAGTGAATGCATCCTTTGCCGAAATCTTTGTGCAGGAATAGCGGAGTAGGAGGCAAAGGTGAGAAAGATCAGCGAGAGAAAGAGAATCGTGGTGAAGGTGGGCACATCCACATTGACCCACCACAGGACGGGGCGGTTGAATATCCGCCGTGTGGAACGGCTGGCAAAGACATTGGCTGACATTTATAATGCGGGACATGAAGTGATTCTGGTATCCAGCGGGGCCATTGGCCTGGGCATGGGCAAGCTGGGATTGACGGAGCGTCCTAAGGATACTCCGGGCAAGCAGGCATGCGCCGCCGTGGGGCAGTGCGAGCTGATGAATCTGTATGACAATCTTTTTGCGGATTACAGCATTACGGTGGCGCAGATGCTGCTGACCAGATATATTTTGCTGGAGGATCGCAGAAAGAATGTGGAGAATGCCTTGGAACGCCTTCTGTCCATGGGGGCTGTTCCCGTAGTCAATGAGAATGATACGGTGGCTATTGACGAGTTGGAATTGGAGGTGGGGGAGAATGACTCCCTGGCAGCCGTGGTGGCCACCATTGCCAAGGCAGATTTGCTGATTATCATGTCGGATATTGATGGACTTTACGATTGCGATCCCCACAAGAGCAGCGAGGCACGCCTGATTCCCGTGGTGCATGAGATTGACGAGGGGATTAGGGAACTGGCGGGAGGCGCCGGCTCCAAGTTTGGCACGGGCGGGATGAGAACGAAGATTCACGCTGTGGAATTGGCCTACGAGGCCGGCATTGACGTGGTGCTGATGAATGGCAGAAAGCCGAAAAGGCTATATGACCTGTTTGAGGACAAGAAGGTAGGAACATTGTTTACGCTAGATCAAACAATATCAATAGATGTAGGTGACTGCGAATAGCAGAAGCCCCGATGCTTCCTTATGCATCGGGGCTTCTGTTCGCTAAATCGGGAAATTGCCGGGCATAGCCATGAATGACAGCGATAGCCTTGGGAATAATCATATGGCTACATGCTCGTCTTTGATAATCTGCGCCAGTTTGTGCCGGAAGGCCTTTTCATGGATGTTCACGTCATGAAATGCAAAGCGGTTGAAGTCGAATTGGGTGTCGATAACCATTTTCCTTGTATACAATTCCCGTTTCTTCATTTTAGATTCCTGCCAGAAGATGCAGATGGAGCCAGAGGCATCCTGGGCGGAGCAGGACAGGAATTGGCTGTAAGATTCTACCAGAGCATGGTCTATCATATATACATGGCAGTAGTTTCCCACCACTTTTGCCAGCCGCGTGCCATTGACGGTGAAGGTATTCATGTCATGGTTCCAGGGGCCATTATTGGACGAACATCCTGATTCCGGATCGCATTGGGCGATTAAAATAACGGGAAGCCGCCGCCGGGGATTTTTTACCAACTGGATTCCTTGGTCCAATTCTTCCGGCGTTGTGGCGAAATGCGCCTTGCTGCCCAGGCGGACGATATCCATGATTCCCACCTTGTTTGAGAGGTCCGTAAGAAAGGAGGGGCGGCTAAAGGTGGCATGGGCAGACAGCCCCCGGGGCATATCCATGGAAGTTGTATGGCGAAATTGGAGATTTCCATCTTCCCCGGGCTTGACGGAGGCGTGAAAATGCCATAGGGTTCCAATGGATTTGCTGTCAATGTGGTCCAGTTTTAGGGAAAAAAGCGTCCCCTCCGGCTGGTAGACTATTTTTAACTGATATCCCGGCAAACAATTCTTGTAGGAGGATACATCTGCCGGAATATCATCAAATACGGAGCCGAGCTTAAAGCGCGCCCATTTGTAGAGGATGGAAGCGGCATTTGCAAACTCTGTTTCTGATTTTCGAGTCTCCCGGTGGAGCAAGGGCTGTTCCAGGTGGAAAAGTATGCTGGATTCCAGTTTGGCCAGATGGATCTTCTGATAGGGGCGTTCCTCCTGCTCGGAGGCGAGGCTGTCGCAGATGGCGGCGATTTCTTCGTTGTGAACTTCTGCCTTGTTCATTAAACGCACAATCAGGTTATAGTCTACAGAAGGGTTATCTAGTTTAAGCATTTCCTTGATGAGGCTGATGCGTTCTGCCTTAAAAAATTGCTTTGCCACTTCCCGGTTCCTGTCAAATAAATCTAGAATGCGGGAATCAAGAGAACTGCTCTCGTCCATTCGGATGCGGTACTTGCTCTTGAGCATCAATTCCCAATTCGCATTCTTATAGTGGTTGTAGGAGAGCTGGTCAAAGAGTTGCACCAGGGACCAGTCGCTGAGTTCCAAATTTGCCAGAATGCAGTTGAGCACTCGGGACAGTTCCTCGCTTCCCTTCCAGAACTCATCATCCGGGAGCAGGCTCTTGTATCGCATGTCGTGTTCGATTTCGTGCCAGCCCTCAAAGAATACCGTGCGGAACTGCACCTCGAAGGTAGTGTCGATGGGCAAGTTCCAGGCTTCCCTTTTATACAGTTTGAAATATTCCTCCGGAAAGCGGAAAACGCCGTTAATCTTCGTGGCTTTGAACTCGTTGGAACTGTATTTGGAGCGGGACCAACCGTCTATGAGCTGGAAGGTGTTTTCTAAAATCTCCCGGCAGATGCTCAGGTCATCGTAATAGTATAGGACGATGCGCAGTCCTACCAAGTCCTGTATATTTTTGGGGTTTTCCTCTGTGCCATACTTCCCTTTTTGGATTTTTCTGGCGATGGAGTCCGCTGACTTCACTCTAGAAAAGATGCGGAAATATAGACCGCCGGAGCGGAGGATTTCCTGCACGGCATCTTTTAGGTGCTCGCAGAGTTCCGTGAGCTTTTCAAAATCCATCTGCGTGGCGATCTCTTCTTCCAGAGATGGATTTGCCTGTGCCGTTGCCGCAGTGGGCAGGGATTGCAGATCTTCTGTCTGTAATTTGCTTAATAATTCTTCTGTCTGATTTTCTAAATACTTCATAATATGTTCTTTTCCCCTCTTTATAAATGCAAATGCGGCATTACCGCATTTCGCTGCTAACTGCTACTGTTCATGTAGACAGTATATCATAACTTGTAAAAAGAAACCATTGCTGAATTTTGACCATGTATTACTTAACTATGGCTGATGTGCAGTTTGCCGAATTGGGCGGATTGCCACATTTTTATGGAAAAATATGTGATTATGTGGTAAGATATAAAAGTAGGGATAAAACATAGTGCAAGGAAATCATGTAGAATTTTTAGTCTGATTGTGGTAGTTAATAGATGTAGAATATTTATTGGATGGTTTGAAAAAATTGGAATTAGTAGTTAGTATTAGATATTATTAAAGGAATGAGCCTGGATAAAGATATTGCAATGTACCATCAGTTAAAAGATTTAATTTGTGTTGGTATCTTAAAAGCAATTTGACTTTTGGGATTTAACTATAAGGAGGCTATAGGAGAACCCTTAACTCAATCGTATGCGAGTGCTATATTAGATAAAACTCAAAAGATTAACCCAGATATTTAATATGATAAAAAGTGTATAGTGTACAAGGAGGAGAACGATGAAACAGTTGACATTTAAAGATGTGTGTAATAAGTTGAAGAAAGATAAGAGTTTCAATGGGATATGTGATGATTTAAGCGCTCTTTCGGGAGCAACGATTTTATTGTTGGGGGCCAGAGGCGCAAGTGGTGATATAAGTGCCTTCTTAAATGCGCTAACAATTAAAGATCAGTTAATAGATATAGGTAAGAACGTTCTAAATAAAATTATCAATAAAAAGACGAACGAATGCGATAAAAGAATAAATCAAATGCAATGGGCTTATTCTGTCATATATTATACTGCATTTTTTGACGTGTTAGATGAACAAATGCCGAAGGAAATGAGAAAGGCAATAGATTTATCCTTAAAGGAAAAAAAGGCTATTTTCGAAAGCATTGATTGCGAGAAGAGTGGGAGAGATCATTCACTATCGGATATGGAGATATTTTTTCCAAACATAGTATATGGGTATGCAGACATTGAGAAGCATCTTGGCACAATGTATAGATCAATGCGCGATGGATTGATAAACTTTGTGCATATGTTGTCATTTGAAGAAACCAGCAGTGAAAAAACGATTTCCCATTTTCTTGACATTGTTAATAAAATGCCCCAATTAGCGATAGATAGATTTAGAGGGCAATATTTATATCTGGCTAGTCATTATAATGAATTTTATGTTTATATGCAGATGGAAAATAATAAAAGAGAAATGGGTCATATTGAGGAATTATATCAAAATATCATTTACATGGGCTGCAATACGGATAAAAAAATAGATGTTGGATTGAAACATATAGAAAAGATATTGCTTGATCTGCCAGAAAAAATGAAGGAAGACAAAGTAAATGATATAATAAACAATCTGATGGAGAAATATCAGGGTGATATAGAAAAACCAATCATTGATTCAAATAATAGCGATGAAAAATTAAATTATCCTTCCATTGGCAGTGCATTTATACCACAATCATATAAAATATTAGAATATTCTGGAAGGGAAAAGTTAGAAAAAAAAGATACATGGAAGGACCTGGATGAATGTAGCGATATGGATTCATTTTGGGCAAAATTTTATGTATCTCATTATAGTTTAGATAATTTGCTACTTATTTTGGGAGAACCTGGCGGGGGGAAATCCTTGCTTACTAAGATTGTGTGTGCAAGGATGAGTGACAGGAACAATATATTTGTTCGCATACCCTTGAGAGAGGTAAGTGTTGAAAAAGAAATTGAGGATATCGTGTGCGAGCAAATTCAAAGGGACGGTGATGCTGCAGAGCAGTTGCCAACGTACAAATGGTTTGCGGAGAATTTCAAATACAATCCTATCACCCTGGTATTTGACGGATATGATGAGGTGTTGCAAGCCACGGGCGGAGTGTATAGAAATTTCTTGAAAAAGATTTTAAAATTCCAAGAGCAATGTGCGGAGCGACATAGGCCGGTTAGGGTTGTAGTAACAAGCAGGGAAACATTGATAGATAAGGCAGATATACCTGTTGGGACAATAGCGCTGAAGTTGTTAGAGTTTAATGAACATCAAAGGAAACAATGGATTGAGATATGGAATAAAAATAATGAGGATGTATATCGTGAAGAACAGATTGCTCCTTTCATGTTGCCTAAAGACAATAGCAGCATAGATGAGCTTTCCAGGCAACCCTTGCTGCTGTTAATGCTGGCCATTTATGATGCCAATTTGGAAGAGGGGACAAATTCTTTGGGGCAGGAGGAAAACTTAAATAGGACGAAATTATATAATGAATTGCTGAGGCGTTTTATAAGAAGAGAATTGAGAAAAGGGCCTAGGGGAAATGAGGTGTCATACGAGGAATCCGAGAAGAAAGATAAAGAACGGATGGTAGATTCGGAGATGGAAAAATTAGGCATAGCTGCACTGGGGATGTTTATCAGGGGGAAACTTTCCTTAAAAGTGAATGAAATGGAGAGAGATTTAAAATATATGGAATTACAGATGCCCACATATGACAAGGTAGGCAAAATGCTCAGTGATGCGGAGGAGTTTTTTGGCAGTTTCTTTTTTATCCATGACTCGCAATCAGGAAATATAGAAACGGAAGATAAGGAAGTGGCATTTGAATTTTTACATAAAACTTTTTATGAATTTTTGGTTGCGGATTTGGTGTTGAAATACTTGATTAGGGCAATCGATGAGTTGGATGCACTGAAAACTTCCAAGAGGTGCGACAGTTATCAAAAAGCGATAGATGATCCGAATCATTTCGACAAACAGTATTATACAGCCTTAATGAGCGCATATTTATGTGCAGAGCCAGAGATCATTGAAATGATCGTTGAGTGGAAAGAAAATGTAATTAATGAATGCTTTCAAGGGGAGCGTGATGATTATGATATTATTATTGAAGAATTGTTTGATAAGCAAATTGAAATGCTTTGCAAGGATATTTTTATGCCATCAATTTGGAGCGAACAAACGTATGACAGTGTATCCAAGAGGTCGTATATGCAAAATTGCGCTACATATTTTATGAACTTGTTAATTTTGCACGCCACTACGAAAAGGGATTCTATGCGAATTATACAAAGCAATGATTGGAGGTACATTTCGCAATTTTGGAAAATGAATATTCAGGAAGATGTTTTATTAAAGTTTACTTCGCTGTTTAGCGTTGCCAATCAAAAAGGAGGCGTGTGCATTAAGAAAAAACAAGTATTCGATCAGGTCGAACAGAAAGATGTGCTTGAAAGGCAAAAAGATATATTGAATTTTTTGCAGGATGATATTTCTTATGATATTTATTGTTTGCATGATGAGGAGGTACCATATGGAACAAAACAAAAGTATAGAAAGTCTTTATTAAAGAGAGGGGTTAGTATTCAATTTGAAATGCTTTTGGGGGAAATCAATGAATTTATTTTAACAGATAACAATAAATTTTCATTAAAGAAAAATATTGGGGATGTTATACAAGTTTTATCATATACGAAGGCGGATGCGTCTGATGTTTTAGACTGGTTGTTATGTGTTAACAAGTGTCTGGAAAAGATGCCTAATCCTTTCTTAGGGGATAAAGGTGGAGTGGACCAGTTAGTTGAGGAAGTATTGTATAGGTATCCGGAAAATATTCAGATAATAGCGGAGGTGTTTAAGTGCTGGAAAACAATAGGAGATGTTGGAGCATTAGCAAACCGAAGGCTTTTTATGCAAATATTTAAGAAAGCTGAACATGAAAATCCATATTTACTGATAGAATGTCTTGATTTCCTTGATTCTTTTTTGCTAATTAAGGAAGGGATAAAATTATCTCATGATTTGACAGTTTTGCTACATAAAGCGCATTTTTCGTCATGGACTTTGAAGTCTAGGGTGCTAAAATTTTATTATAAGATTAATGCAAAGAAAGATGCAGAATATTTACTGCAAGATATTGTGAGAAATATAAACGAAATATATGAACACTCGCCTGAGGTTGTGATAGATATATTGCAATTATGCGTAATGCATGACAGGATGGAGGAGGCTGATCGTATCGTAATGAATGGCGTTAATAGATTTAAAGAATTATTTTATAAACAGCCTGAACTAGTAGTTGATTTTTTAGAAGTTGCTATTATGAGCAGGCAAACTCAGAAATATGTTCGCGAAATGTTATATGATATTGATTACAAATATGAAATGTTGATATATAGAAATCCTAAAAATGCAGTAAGAATGTTTAAAATTATTTTGTTATATGGGGATCAATACAAAAATCAACAAACTATACGAAAATTTTATCGACAATTTGATCTTTTGCTTAGTGCGGATTCAAAAGAAGCAATTACATTTTTAAAATTAACTTATAAATATGATCAGGAAAAATATGTAAGTAAGGCATTAAATTATTCATTACAAAGAATGAATTATCTTTTAGATAAATCAGTGGATTCTGCTGTAGATTTATTGATTTTATGTAAAGAAATAGAATGTAACAGATGTTATTATATTAAGATATGCCTTGATTACATATTATATAATCAATCAATGGTGGATACCATAAAAATATATGAACTTTTGGACAGTTTGATGGATAATGAAATTAATGAAATGGCAGATTTTTTGAAGGAAAGATACTTATATATCATTATAAATTTTCCTGGGTGGGCAGAAAAAATAGCGGAATTATACTCTGATACAATATGGAAGACTGAATTTATTGATATTTTGTCGGATTATAAATACAATTACATTTGATAAAGAGTTCTTTTATAATTTGAAGTGTATGTGGCATATGTAATATTGGAACCAATAGAACAAAAATATGAGTACTCCTTTTGTTGCCCTTCTTGTCAGTGTTAGGCGGGTCAAGCCAGCATCTATGATTGGTATGATTGAATTATCAGATGAGGTTGTATCGGAAAAATTGGTGGAGCAAATGGTAGAGCGTATGTTAATGAAATTGTATATGATGTGAGGACACAGCATGGCAAGCGACATAAATAAAAAATATATAAAGAGGTGAAATTGTGATAACGCTAGGAATATGCGATGACAACGAAAAAGATTTACGAAAGATATATAAAATATGTAAAGAAACTATATCAAAAGTAAAAATGGAATATAAAATTACTATGTATAATAGTGGGTATAAATTATTATTAGACATATCGGAAATTAACTTATTGATATTGGATATTGATATGCCTGAAATAAATGGAATAGATATTAAAAACCAAATACAGAATTTAAATAAGGACATAATTATTATTTTTGTAACAAATTATAATAAGTTTATGCATATGGCTTTTGGTATACACGTATATGGATTTATAGAAAAAAAGGACATAAATATTCAATTTCAAAAGATGCTTGTTTCTGCCATAAATATGATGGAGCGATATGTGATAATTAATGAGGAGTTGGATAGTCGAAATATAAGGTATATTAAATCTGAACGAGTATATTCTGATTTGTTTATGGGAAATGGGAAAAAATAGTGACACGTGTACCTTTATATGAATATGAGCGGATGCTCAAAAAAGTTGATTTTGTAAGCATTCATAGAACGTATATCGTTAATTTTTTGTGGGTTGATAGTATTACTAATCAAGGTGCAAAGATGGGAGAGGAAATCATACCAATTTCAACTCGTCTAAGAAAAAAGTGAAATCGGATTTTTTAATGTATTGTGCAAGAAATGGGAGGTACTGTTAATGAAAATCTTGTCATTAAAAATAGTATGTTTGCTGCTATTAATAATAGAGAGTTTGCTTTTGTTTTTTGAAATCATACAAAATATAAAATATATTCATATGAAGAAAATACAAGATAAAAGATTGTATATTCAAAAAGAATACATATTCAAAAAACTGATACAAAATGAAAAAGAGCAAAAAATCCATCATGATGTACAAAAACATATGGAGGCAATTAAATTGTTTTTTAATAAGAAATCTTTTAAAGAATTGGAGGAGTACGTTGAGACATATATTCGTGACTATTCAGAAAATAATTTAATAAATACGGGAAATATAATTGCAGATTATTTTATAGAAAAAACTATAAATACACTAAAGGAACAGAATGATTTTGAATATAAAATAATTGGAGAATTTCCACAAGATTTGATAATAAGTGATAATGATCTTTGCACTATTATAGGAAATGCGTTAAATAATGCAGGTAGGGCGATATCAGATTTAGAAAAAGGAGGAAAACTCTTTATTGAAATTAGGAATTTGAACAATCATTTATACTTAGTAATTAAAAATAATAAATCTAATAATTTTGATAAATATGGCGGTAAAACATTTGGAATTGGAATGCGAATTATGAAGGCCGTTGTAAAAAAATACAAAGGAAAAATATGGTTTACTAACAAAAAAGATGTATTTATGTTACGTATTATTATATAGGTAATCGTTTGGAACATAATTTATACGCTCGGAACATTTTTCTTGAATATATATAAGAAATATTTTTATAATGTGCTGTCTCATAAATAGGGAAAGGTACAGCAGAAAAGTTTCTTGTCTAAAAGAAAGGGGAAAAACTTTATGAAAAATCTTAGTAGTAAATTTAGGATGGTTTTGGTTTGTTTAGGAATGTGTATGGTAATTGGCATGCCTGCGCTTGCAAGTAGTTATAATTCAACTTTGTCTATGAGTACAGATTGTTGGCAGTTCTCGGGAAGCACAAGAAAGTATTCTGGGAAAAGTATTAAAATGTCAATGTCACTAAAGAGGAAGGTGACACAGGCTGGTGGAAATCAAGTTTATTTGCGTGCGTCTTTATATCGTAAAAACTTAATTTTTTCAGATTATGTTTCATACCATAATTATGATGATTTTTCTGGAAAGGAAACACATAAATGGGTCAATGTCGGTAGTGGAAAATATTATTGGTCATTTGAAAAAAAGATGCCTAAAAATCACGACTATTATAAATATTTTGTTGCATTTAATTCAAAAAATGTAAAAATGTATAATTATTAAAGTCAGAATTGGGTTATTAATTCATATATTTTAAGGAGGCTTTAGATGATACTGAAATCAGGTGTTTGGATTGTATCAGGCATCATATTTTTAATTAATCTTTTTATAATATATAAAAAGAAAAAAAGTATAATTGCCGAATATATATTGTGGCATTTTGTTGTGACAATAATAATTTCCAGTATTTTTTTGCCTATGCCTGTTCAGACCAAGTTAATTCAAGAAAAGGCTTATTTGGAAAAAACACAGACATGGTTATTATTTAGAGATATCAGGGAAATTATGCATTACATTACAAAAAATAGATGGTCTATACTTATGCAGTATCTTAGGGAATATGCCTTGGTTTCGGTATCTATTGGATGCGCCTTTTCCTTTTCTATGAGACTTTCATGTAAAAGCATGATAAAGTGGTTTGCTGGTTGTTTAATGTTTTCGGTTGGACTTCAATTTATTAAGTGGCTTGTTTGCTTTGTGCTTAATGCGCAATATTTAAGTGTTACTATTGATGATGTAATTTATATTTTTGTTGGTTGTATTTTTGGTTGTTGCATTGTCAAAATAATTCGACGTATATACAGAAATGTTGAATGTAAAAGTGATTTAGAAAAGGTAATTAAGAGTTTTCTGTTAAAAAATTATTAAAAAAGAGTAAGGAGTAGTGATTATGAATAATAAAAAAATATATTTGGCATCTGCATGTACATTTTTTTTGTTAGGTTTTTTTGTATTGTGCTACATGATAATGCAATTATTTAATCAGCATATAATTTTGGGGCTGGGAGGAAGGGTATTTTTATCATTAATAATTTGTCTTTTTGCGTATTGCGGTTGTCGCTCATTACTGCATGCTTATCCGGAAAGAAAGGAGGAAATTAGGAAAGGGTTGCTCTTTGTTTGTCTTGCTATTTATTTAGAATTGTTATTTATCATGCTGATAGCGTATGACAGTTTTGGAAGAGGAATTCAATGCATATTTACGGCAAGTAGGGAGAATAGAATGGCGTACATTGAACATTGTATGAATTTTATACCAGGGAAAACGATAATTTCCTATTTAAAAATGAATGCAAACATGTCATATACGTTAATTAATTTATTGGGAAATCTAGTGGTATTGATGCCCTGTGCAATATTTTTGCCCTATCTTTCTTCTGTTTTTAGAAAAATAATATATTATTCAGTGGCGGTTGCTGGTATTTCTCTTGGGATAGAATGCTTGCAATTTGTCTTTATGTGTGGATCGGTGGATATAGACGATGTCATGTTAAACTCACTGGGAAGCATGTTTTTTTATTTCATTTTTCATCGTACAAAAATACGCAAGATGGTTGAATATATTTTGTGGATAGGAAAATAAAATCATATTCATTTTAGAAAGGGGAAATATTTTGTGTAGAATACTTTTAGAGGATATTGAGGTGGAATATAGGAATGCCCAAAGAACCTACAAGGTGTTAGATAAAATTAATCTTTCTATTTGCGAAGGAGAATATATTTCTATTGTGGGAAAGTCGGGAAGCGGAAAGACTACGTTGCTAAATGTTATGGGAGGATTGCTTAGTCCCAGTAGTGGCAAATTGTATTTAAATCAACATGAGATTAGAACAATGAAAGAGCGAAACAAATTTAAGCGAGAATACGTTTCGTTTATCTTTCAATTTTTTAATTTACTGCCTACTTTAAATGTGGAAGAAAATATATGCATACAGCATTATTTATCTGGAAAAAAATACTCTATGCGCAAATTAAATGGTTTGATATCGTATTTGGGTTTGGAAGGTTGCCGGAATAAACTGCCCGGTGTTTTGTCTGGCGGTGAGCAACAAAGAGTTGCGGTTGCGCGTTCTGTTTTTTCTGAAAGCAAATTTATATTTGCTGATGAGCCAACGCATAGCTTGGATCAAGAAAGCGCCGAGAGGGTTATGGCGTTGCTTGATAAAATAAATCGTACATATGGACGCGCTTTGGTGATTGTGACACATGATTTAGACGTGGCGCAAGGAGCAGATGTACGATTAAAAATTTGTAATGGCAATATAGTTTCTGCAAGTATTTAGGAACTGTTAGTTAGCTGTTTAGATTTTTACTTTCAGTATCATCACGTTAATTAAAAGAAAGCGAGTTAAAATATGAAGTATAAATATTATTTTAGACTTATATTTAACAACTGTATTTTTATAAAAAAAAGTTTTGCGCTTTTTTTGGTAATAGTAACACTACCTGTTTCTTTTCTTCTTTGCTTGTCAAACTATTTTGGAGATATTTTTGATAGCAATGAAAAGCGTGTGCAAAAGATGACAGGCAACTGGCATATTGCATATATATTAGAGGATCAAGAAAGCATTGGGAAGATTGCGGATTTGCCAGAAGTTTTTGGCGTGGGAAAAGTTTTTTGCATGAAAGAATATGATAAGGTTCAGAAAAATGATTATGCGATATTAGGCTGTGATAAGAAAACGCAAAAGATGATGATAAAATTGGTGGAGGGTAAATTTGCTGAAAATAGAAATGAAATGGTTATTCCTGAATATATAAGCCAAAAATATGATTTGGGCATTAGTGATAAATATGATTTGGGTAAAAAGACATATTTTATTTCAGGGATTTATGCATCTGTAAAGAGGGAAACTGTATACTATGCTAATTTGGGTATTGGAAATCAAAAAAAGAATAGTAAACTAAGAAATGAATTTATATATGGCGATTATTACGATCAGATGTCAACAAGAAATGAGAGAAAAGAAAAGTATTTGGCAGTGGTTAGATTAAAGAATAGCGGGGATTTGAAAAAAATCTCACAAAAAATAGGCAAAATAAAAGGAGTTAAAAAATTTCCATGCGAGGATGCTTACGGCATCACATACGATTCAAAGGAATCTTTTTGGTATAATGGAGATCTCATACAAACTCAAAATTTCTATGATGGGGGATATTTGATAGAAAACAGTTATAGGTTGCAAAAGAATAAATTGCTTCTTTTTATGGTAGGCGTAACATCTATTATGGCATTTTTGCTTTTATGCATCTTTCAATTTGCATCCCGCCATGAGGCAAACAAAACAGTGCAAGTATATAAATCATTAGGAATAGGGCTAGTTGCACTCTCTGTTATCTATATTGTAGAAAAAATAATATATGCTGTCGTTTCTTTATATCTGGGTGTCATATTAGGCAAAGGGCTTAGTTATGCATTTTTTGGGAAATGCTACGCTATTGAGAATATCGCCATATATACCATGTTAGGTACAGTTTCTTTCTATATTATTTTGGAACTGCTTTGCGTTATTATAAAGTATTATCAAGATGAAAATAAGAATAGTACAAGTATAATTTATTATGATGATATATCATGCAGCGAAAAATGTAGACTCTCTCTTGCCTGGAAGGGAAAACTATTTATTATACGCTATGCTTTTAGAAATGCCAATCTAAATAAGCGAAGATCGGCAATCTTTTTTTTGTTTTATCTCGTAACATTTCTGTCTGCTTCTTTTATTTTTACAGAATACAAATTTGAACGCAGTATTGGAAATGAGAAAGAAGCTAACTGCAATTTATGGTTGGATATGAAGCAGAAAAAGGATATAGATTATTTGATATCCAAGATATCTGAAATAGAGGGGATCAAGAATATCGTTGCCCCCATTTGCTATATTCAGGATTATAAAGATCATTCAAAAGAAGTCGTGGCCACATTAGACAAAGGAAAAATAAAGAAGATATTTAGAAATTATTTGTTGATGTCAGATTACGAAGAGTATATTGATTTTTCTGCAAATATGTCATTAACGCATGTTGGAGTGATAGGTTGCAATGCAAATACAATATATGATTTGAAAAATTATGTTGTGGAAGGAGATGTTAATAAGTTAAGAAATGAAAAATATATATTTCTTCCCAAGTATTGCGAAGGATATGAAAATGTCAATGTCAATCTAACTTCCTATAAAGTTGGTGATAAAATTCAAATTGGCTATGACTATAATGACCAAGAGGATGTTATGATGTATCATAAGAGAGAATATGAAATAGCAGGTTTTGTAAAATATAATCCCTATGAGTGCGGAAATGGTGTTTCTTCTAGATTTTCTGTATTCATGTCGGATAGTTCCTTAATGGCCTTGCTGGGAGACTCGAAAAAATGTTTTTCAAATAAGATATACATTAAGTGTAGTAAAAAGCAGGAGGATCAAATTTGCAGCCAGTTAAGGGAGATGGGAAAAAGCAAATTTCAATTTATTGTCCATAATACTTCTGATAAAATGATTGACATTGCATATTCCAATGAACTGGTGATGCTATACTATATTTTATTTGCCGTTATTGTAACTTTGATGATATATTTTATTCTATTTGTTTGGCTTAAAAATAGAAATAGAAATGAGGAATATTGGGTGCTATATTCTGTTGGCTTTTGCAAAGCCCATGTCAAAATCATGAATTGTGCAGAGTTTTTCATTCCTTCCATATTGTCTGTTCCTTTAGATGTCATTGCGTATTATATGATTGTTGACTGGTTAAATCCTGAAATTTTTATTTCTTGGGGAGAGATTGTCACCTGTTTCGATATATTGGGAATTGCGCTATTGATGTTTGTTTTGGGTGGTTGCATATCTTGTTTTGGAATTGAAGGAAAAAATGACTGGAAAAATGCGGTGTAGCGGAGCAAATTACAAGTGCCACTGTGCTTGAAATGGTGCATGCGGAAAAATCACAATTCCTAGAGCGTGGAAACACCTTTGCCTATTCCGGCATTTTCTGCTATACTGCTATGAAAAGGACTGTGGCAGATGCAGTGTGCTGCATGGAATCAATGATAAAGTGCGCTAGTTGGCCATAGATGTTTGTGTTAGTGCATAGGTGTAGAGATGGATAGAAGTTATAGAATAGGAGATGACATATGAAGGAGATAGAATTTCAGGTAAAATTACAGACCAAGGATTTGTATCGGTTTACCATGCGCCATACCTATGTCAGCATTGGCGGCATTTTCAGTTTGCTGATCAGTTTTGGCTGTCTGGGGATTTGCGTGGCAAATTTTCGGCAGCTGGTGCCTTCCACCATCGCCGTGCTGCTGATCGTGGCGGCATTATTTACCGTGATTCAGCCCGTGATGCTCTATGGGAAATGCGCGGCCCAGGTGAAGAGGAGCAAGGATATCAAGGACGAGCTGTCCTATATTCTGTCGGAGGAAGGAATTACTGTGCGGCAGGGAGAAGAGGAGGCTAACATCAAGTGGTACCAAATCCGGAAGGTGGTTTATGGGGGAAAGGGCATCTACGTGTATATGTCCCCGGTTCGTGCCTTTATCTTTCCACGGGAATGCTGCGGGGAGCGGTATGAGGAGATTCAGAGAATGATTGGGGAGATGGTGAAGAAATATAGGGATTATATTCCTGAGGAAGAGGAAATTGGAGAGAACCAGATGCAGGAAGGGGAACCCTCGAAAGAGGAGGGCCAGACGCAGGAAGGGAAGCCCTTGAAAGAAGAGGGCCAGACGCAGGAAGGGAAGCCCTCGAAAGAGGAGGATCAGATGCAAGAGGGGGAGGGCCAGGAAGGCTAGGATTAGAAGGAGGCGAAACATGACCAATGAGGTATTTCATAGCCAATCGGAGAAGGAGACCTTTGAGATTGGCTTTTCTTTGGGACAGGCGTGCGGGCCGGGGGATATTTTGCTTCTGGAGGGAGACCTGGGCGTGGGCAAGACGGTGTTTTCCAAGGGATTTGGAAAGGGGCTGGGGGTTGAGGAACCCATTTCCAGCCCTACTTTTACCATTGTGCAGGTTTATGACAGCGGGAGGCTGCCCCTCTATCATTTTGATGCCTACCGAATCGGGGATGCGGAAGAGATGGAGGAAATTGGCTATGAGGATTACTTTTATGGGCAAGGTGCCTGCCTGATAGAATGGGCTTCCAGGATTCAGGAGATTCTTCCGGAAGGCTGTACTCTCATAAGGATTGAAAAGGATTTGGAGCAAGGGCTTCAGTATAGAAAGGTAACAGTTACCCAAAAGGGGGAGTAAGTAATGAAAATATTAGGAATTGACAGTTCGGGGATGGTGGCATCTGCCGCAATCATCGCAGACGGTGTGCTGGCATCAGAGTTTACCGTAAATAATAAGCAGACCCATTCCCAGACGCTTTTGCCCATGATTGAGAAGGTGGTGGATATGTCGGGAGTCTCTCTGGAATCCTTGGATGCCATTGCCGTGGCGGCGGGGCCGGGCTCTTTTACCGGCTTGAGAATTGGCGCATCCACTGCCAAAGGGATGGGACTGGCGTTGAAAAAGCCCATCGTGCCAGTGCCTACGCTGGAGGGATTGGCATATCGCGTGGGCGTGGCGGACGGTCTGATCTGTCCCATGATGGATGCCAGGAGAAATCAAGTATACACGGGGATTTACCGCATAGCGGATAGCGGACTGGAATGCCTGGAGGAACAGTGTGCCGTGGCGATAGAAGAGATTGGGGAAAAGATGAATGCCTTGGGGGAACGGGTCATTCTCTTGGGGGATGGCATCCCGGTACACATGGAATACTTGAAGAGCAAGCTTTCCGTGCCTTATGTAGTGGCGCCGGTTCATCTGAACAGACAGAGCGGGGCTGCCGTGGCGGCATTGGGGGAGATTTATTTTCACGGGGGGCGCATGGAGGAAGCGGGACAGCATAGGCCCATCTATCTGCGGAAGTCTCAGGCTGAGAGGGAAAGGGAGCAGAGGATGAAGGGAAGCGGAGATGGCGGCGCATAGGCTGCTGTGTTTCGCATTATGGCAGGGAGCGGATGCAGTAGAGTTTGGCAGAAGGGGAAAGGCAGGGAATGGATGAGGTGAGGATGGACGAGGTGGAGCTGGATGGGGTAACGATCCGGGAGATGGGTCAGGAGGATTTGCGTGAGGTGGCTTTGCTGGAGCGACAGGTTTTTTCCAGACCGTGGAGCGAGGAGAGCTTCCGGGATGCCTTGGCTTCGCCGGACCACTGCTATCTGGCGGCATGCTATGGCGGAACACTTGTGGGATACTGCGGACTGTGGTGTTCTTTTGATACGGCGGATCTGTGCAATCTGGCAGTGGCAGAGGATTTTCGCAAGAGAAACCTTGGAGGCGCATTGCTTCGCCAAGGGCTTGTGGCGGTGAAAAGGCGCGGAGTGGAGCGGGTTCTGTTGGAAGTGCGCCGCAGCAATGTTCCTGCCATCGGGCTGTACGCCAAATTTGGCTTTCAGGAGTTGGGCATCAGGCCGGGATACTACTCTCATCCTGTGGAAGATGGGATTTTAATGGAGAAATCTTTGTGACTTTTCCATGCATTACCACTGTACAAATGCAGGAGGGGATTTTATACTTCGTATAGAGGGACTATCGTTACGAACTACAGCCATAAAAGCCGGAGGCGGCTGTGAATAGTAACTGGAAATGTTACAGAGAGGACGAAGGAGATGCGGGAAGAGATGATTTGCAATGGATGTGGCAGGAAGTTAAAGCGCAGCAATAACAGTGACATTTTGCTAGAGGACGTTTTTATGGCTGAGAAAGCGTGGGGATACTTTTCCAAGAAGGATATGACTCGTCATCGCTTCATACTCTGCGAAGAATGTTACGATAAATTGATTGCAGGATTTGCCGTTCCTCCGGATGAAGAGGAAGTGACGGAATTATAGCGGGTGCCGCGAGATAGAATTATGGGGGAGAACCGATACGCTTATTGGAAAAAAATGGAAGGTGTGATATAATAGTATTACTGTGCTAACTGACATAGCAATTTGAATTATTTTGGGAAAGGCAGCGGGAAATATGCTAGATGTATGCTTGCTTGGAACCAGTGGAATGATGCCACTGCCCGGACGCTGGCTGACGGCGTTGATGACGAGACTAGAGGGGAGCAGTCTCCTGATTGACTGCGGAGAGGGGACGCAGATAGCCATTCGAGAGAAAGGATGGAGCGTCCATGCCATAGATACGATTTGCTTTACCCATTATCATGGGGATCATATCAGCGGTCTGCCTGGCCTGCTGCTGTCTATGGGCAATGCCGAGAGGACGGAGCCGGTGACTCTGATTGGCCCGAAAGGGCTGGAGAGGGTGGTGAATAATCTCCGGGTGATTGCGCCGGGACTTCCCTTTTCATTGAATTTTGTGGAATTAAAGGAAAATGAGGTTTCATTTCAATTGCAGGGATATCATCTAAAGGCTTTTCGGGTGCATCACAATGTTCCTTGCTACGGATACAGCATTACGGTTCCCAGGGGAGGCAGATTTTTTATAGAAAAGGCACAGGCAAACCAGGTGCCCATGAAGCTGTGGAGCCGGCTGCAGAAGGGGGAAACCATGGAGTGGGAGGGACGCACTTACACTCCGGACATGGTAATCGGGCCGCCCCGGAAAGGCATCAAACTGACTTATTGCACTGACACTCGGCCGGTGAATAGCCTGGTGGAAAATGCAAGGGAATCAGACCTTCTCATCTGCGAGGGAATGTATGGGGAGAAGGAGAAGCAGGCGAAGGCGCAGGAAAAGAAGCATATGACTTTTCTGGAGGCTGCGGAGGTGGCGAGGGCTGCGGAAGTGAAGGAACTGTGGCTGACTCATTATAGTCCGTCCCTGCTTCGCCCGGAGGATTACATGAAACCGGTAAATAAAGTATTCCCCTCGGCGCACCCAGGAAAGGACGGGAAAAGCTGCACGCTATATTTTCCAGAGGAGTGTGAATGAGAAGTGTTGGCTTGACTGATATTTACAAAGGGAATGAACATGTTTCATTCGTTTTGCAATGATGTGCCGGTGCGTTGCCTGGCACATGAATGTAAGCGGCAGCCAATAAAAGTATTATGCAGCGCAGAAATGAGGATGAGTATGGATAAGATGACGAAGAAAATTGTGGGGGCATTTGCTGCGATACTGGTGATAGCAGCGCTTATTCTGACTGGGTATTTTATGATGAATAAGCAGGCAGAGAAGAAAGCAGAGGAATCTGTTTTGCCAACTACGGAGGTGGGAAAGCTTCTGGCAAAGGATTTGGAGACGAAATATCCGGAGACGCCCACGGAGGTGGTGAAATTGTACTGGAGAATCAATCGGTGCATATATAACGAGGATACGTCTGAAAAGGATATGGAGGCGGTGCTAAAGCAGCTCCGCAATTTGTATGACAATGAACTTTTGCAGGATGAAAAGAATACATATGAGAATATGCTAAAGAAATTAAAGGATGATAAGAAAAAGAGAGTGGACGCAGGGCAGACATTTTTGCCTAGCGTGGTTCAGAAGAATAATGCATTGGAAATCGTTAAGATGGACGGGAAGGATAGCACTGCGGTGATGACTGCCACTACGATCAAGGGCAAGGAGGAGACCACCAAGGTGTATGAGAGGTTTGTCTGCCGCCGGGGAGATGACGGAAAGTGGAAGATCTTAGGCTGGCAGCAGGTTACCCAGGCAGAGGCAGAAAAGGTTGATATAGAGTGATGAGAGAATGCAAAGTCTTAGGAATAGAGAGTTCGTGTGACGAGACGGCGGCGGCAGTGGTATCAAATGGGCGAGAAGTGCTTTCCAATGTCATTTCATCTCAGATTGACATTCATACGCTGTATGGGGGAGTGGTACCAGAGATTGCTTCCAGAAAGCATATTGAGCGGATCAATCAGGTGATTGAGGAGGCTCTGGAACAGGCGGGAACGCCATTAGAAGAGATAGATGCCATCAGCGTTACCTATGGCCCGGGATTGGTGGGAGCCCTTTTGGTGGGCGTGGGAGAGGCAAAGGCATTGGCCTATGCCGCAGGCAAGCCCCTGGTTGGCGTGCACCATATCGAGGGGCATATAGCCGCCAATTACTTGGAACACGAAGATTTGGAGCCTCCATTCCTGTGTCTGGTGGTATCAGGAGGACATACGCATTTGGTGCAGGTGAAATCCTACGATAAATTCCAGATCGTGGGCTGTACCCATGACGATGCGGCGGGGGAGGCTTTTGACAAAGTGGCTAGGGCGATAGGACTGGGCTATCCGGGAGGACCGAAGATCGACCGGGTGGCAAAAGAGGGGAATCCAAGCGCCATTGAGTTTCCCAGGGCAAAAATTTCGGGTTCTGAGTTTGATTTTAGTTTTTCGGGAGTGAAGTCTGCTGTCTTGAATTATCTGAATCAGTGTGAGATGAAAGGGGAAGCGGTGAATCAGGCAGATGTGGCGGCATCCTTCCAGCAGGCCGTAGTGGATGTGCTGGTGGGAAGGGCTATAGCTGCTGCAAGGCAACTTGGAGAAGGGCGCATTGCCGTGGCCGGAGGCGTAGCGGCCAATTCTTCCCTGAGGGGGCAGATGAGGCAGGCTTGCCAGGAGGCGGGCATTACATTATATTATCCCTCGCCTGTTTACTGTACCGATAACGCCGCTATGATTGCCGCCCAGGGATATTATGAATATATGGCTGGCGTTCGCAGTGGATGGGATTTGAATGCAGTTCCCAACTTGAAAATTGGTCAGCGGTAACAAAGGATAAAGGGGATATGCATAAAAAAATGGGAGTTTTCCGACTTTGGAAAAACTCCCATTTTTTTTATGCCATAAAGTCAATCTTGGTAGAACTCATGGTAGAGGTGGTGACAGGCAGATCCGCCATAGAAGCATTCTGCTGCTGCCGCTGGTTCCGAATGCGGGATTCCGTCTGCATCAAAGGTTTCGCCATGCGCTCTAATTTCGTGGTAAGTGAAACCAGGTTGGAAGAGATATCATTGCTATCTGAAAATACCTTTCCAATTTTCTTTGGCGTGCATTTCAGTAAGTCTTCTTTGTCCAGCGTAAGTTTGCGGGACGAAGAAACTTTGATGCCGATTTCCTCCAAAGTTTCTGTATTGTCTTTGATAAAGTTCTTAAGTTTTTTCATGGTCCGCTCCAGAGGGGCATCCACGATTTTGTCTGAGTTCTCCAAAAGATTGTTGTAGGTTTCCACAAACGCCTTGATATTCTGGTATATCTCCTCCCCGCTGTCCTTATCGTATGTCAGTTCTTGGAGATTCTTGCTTATTTTCTTCAAGGCTTTGGAATCGGCGGACAACAGTTCCGCATTTCCTATGGTGCTGCGGGAGGAAGCCCGACTAGCCGCCCTGTTTGAAGAATAAAATTTCCTTAAAAAACCTTGATAACTGCTATTTCCTGCGGTGATTACTGACATGGCCATCCCTCCGTTAATCTATTCGATTTCTATTTCTATCTTTGCTGACGTTTGTCTCATTTCTATAGGAAATGAGGCAAATGCATGATGTTCAAATTGTCTAATAAAAATATCGGCAGAAGAGACCAAAAAGATTAGTGCAAGGCGTGGAATATCATATATTCTTTATGTGGCGTAGTTGAGGATGGCGGATGGATTTTAATGAAATGTAGAAAAAATAATAAAAATGTAAAAAAAGTAATAAAATTGTAAAATCCTACTTAAAAATAAATGGAAATATGGCAAAAATATGTCAGAAAAAGAAGTGTGAAACAGTGGTGGGAATCTCCCAAAATAAGGAAAACAGGGGCTTTGTGATAATAGTAACAAAAAGTTTCAAATATTTAAATTTTTTTGTAAAAAGGGCTTGTATTTTTTAAAAATGTGTGTTACTATAATTGTGTTATCAAGTTACTTAAACAGTAACAAGATATACCCCTCAAACCCCTCTCCTCTTTGGAGCGATTCGTCGCTCTAAAGAGGACTTTTTTTATTTATAGCTATAAATGAGCAAATATAGAAATTTGCACAAAACTACCCTACCAATTTCAAAACAGCTTCAAGTGACGCACCATTTTTTATGAACTGGTGCAGATTACCGATTCGCTCTGTTTTGACTTGATCTTGAAAATACCAGTATCCTTCCTCGAAGGTATTGTATTTCCCGGAATACATACAGCACATGTAATGAACCAATGACATAATCAGCCAGTACCGCTCGATTCCCTGCCGTGAGCGGATCTGATATTTGTCCAGCGCGAGTCTGTTTTTGCTCTGACGGAAAAATAATTCGATTGCCCACCGTTCTGTATATGTGTCAAGGATTTCCTGTGTGGATATTCCGGCATTTGTGGATATAAATACCCTCAGCGCTTTCGGATCTCCAAAAGATTCCCGGGGATAGCTGATAATAACCACCGCGTTTGGAATATCATTGAGTTCTCCTTCGTAGCGGTACACATAGAATTCACGGCCGCCAACGGTCACAAGGCTGACAGCCCTTTAAATGGGATTGATGGAAGTACGCTGCTTCAATTGGATGCCCGGCCTGTGACGAAGGCCTGGTATGCGAAGCAATCGTATCATCTACAATACAGAAAACAGGCTGTCCTGAGCGTTGCGCTTCCTGATAAATAACCT
>CAJTGI010000018.1 GCA_910575435.1 Clostridiaceae bacterium
CCCCAAAAACTACATCAACGGCTGATCATTACTTATTCCCCGAAGTATGCACGCTACCAAAAAGTGATACGTGAGAAACAGGTAGAACGTGCTGAAAAAATGATCGCTTCCGGAAATGCCAAGAAGCAGCGTAAAAATCCAAATGATCCGGGAAGGTTTATTGGTGCTGTTGCTGTCACGGATGATGGCGAAAAAGCGAAAGTGCATAGTTTCCTTGACGAGAACAAAATCGCAGATGAGGCATTATATGATGGCTTATATGCGGTGTGTACAGATTTGCTGGACGATGATGTGAGTGATATCCTCAAAGTCAGCGAAGGGCGATGGCAGATCGAGGAATGCTTCCGGATCATGAAGACAGACTTTGCGGCAAGACCTGTTTATCTGCAAGACGAGAATAGGATCAAAGCCCACTTTCTCATATGTTTTTTAGCACTTTTGACGTATCGTGTTTTGGAAAGGAAACTGGATTTTAATTATACTTGCGAAGAAATCCTGGAAACTTTAAGGTCAATGAACTTTGCAGGGATACAGGAGCAGGGATTCATTCCCTTATATAAACGGCTAAAGATCACGGATGATTTGCACGAAGCCTGCGGTTTTCGGACAGACTATCAGTTTATAACAAAAAGCCAGATGAAAACAATCCAGAAAAAAAGTAAAGGCAGAGAATAAAATACTATGGTCCGTGACAAAAGAAAAAATCGCTGTATGCCCTATATTTATTAGGATTACAGCGATTTTATTTCTTATAAACTGTCAAAGACAGGATTATATAGTTTTTACATGGAAACCGCAAGATTATATAGAAAAAATTCGACTTTTTTCACAGGTTTTACACATTTGCTTGCTAAACTGTGAATAGTTCCAGTGTACAAATCAAGAATTGCTTGGTATAATTGGTCTGAAGTGAGAATATTAGGAGGAGGAAAGGGAGATGGAAGAGCGCAGAGAAGATAGCAATGCAGAATATACCGGCGAATACGGAAATGCGATACAGGGAGATTACCAGGAGGATAGCACATACCGCTATGCCTACAGTGACAGAGATGAGACGGCCCATTCGGGAGATTATTATGCCAGTGCGGAGGATAATGGCCCGGGGGCTAGTTCAGATGAGAATGGAGCCATTGGCGGGAGCGATGATGCCACGGCATTTGGAGATAAAGAAGAGAAGGCAGGCTCCGGACTGGGAGACAGTGGAAGCCAGGAATGGAATGGCTATGGCGGAAGCCTGCAGGGAAGGGATGATAGCGGGGCTTCCCAGGGAAATATATTTGGCGGAACTTCCCAGGGAAACGCCTTTGGAGGCGATTCATCAGGAAATGGCTATGGCGGAAGTCCCTATGGAGGCAATTTTTCAGGAAATGCCTATTACGGGCAATCGCCAAAGCCTCCGAAAGCATCTGTCTCTTTTGGCAAAAAGATGCTTGCCACAGTGGCATGCGCAGTTGTCTTTGGCTTGGTTGCCGGAATCTTCTTTAATGGTTTCAATTACTTTGCAAGCAGGGTAGAAAGGGCTGCCACAGGTACGAGAGAATTGGATAATACTACCGTAACTGATCAGGGTGATAAGAAGGCTGGCGATGAGAAGGAAGATCAGGCCAACCCTTCGGATACGGCGGAAAAGAAGGATGTGGCGGCTATTGCTGAGCAGGCTATGCCGGCAGTGGTGGCTATTACCAGCACCTCCCAGGGCGCAGATTATTATGACCTGTTCGGCCAGCGTTATCAGGGGAGGGAAGCCACTAGCAGCGGTACCGGATTTATCGTGGGCCAGAATGACAAGGAATTGCTTATCGCCACCAACAATCACGTGGTAGACGGGGCAAAGACCATATCCGTACAGTTCATAGATGGGGAGATTTATGAGGCAAAGGAAAAGGGGGCAGATTCTTCTAATGACCTGGCAGTGGTGGCGGTAACGGTCTCTTCCGTGAAAAAGACCACTATGGAAAAGATAAAAATTGCAGATTTGGGCAATTCTGACAAGGCAAAGGTTGGCGAGATGGTGATTGCCATCGGAAATGCCTTGGGTTACGGACAATCTGTGACCGTGGGATATATCAGTGCCAAGGACAGGGAGATTACAGAGTCGGATGAGTCTGGACAGAGTGTAGGAAATAAGATTAAAGCGATTCAGACAGATGCCGCAATCAACCCGGGAAATAGCGGGGGCGCGCTGATTAATATGCAGGGGCAGGTTATTGGCATCAATTCTGCCAAGATTGCCGCTTCTTCCGTAGAGGGTGTGGGTTACGCCATCCCCATTTCCGTGGCTACGCCTATTATTGACGAACTGATGAATAAAGAGATCTTGAATGAGGACGAGAAAGGATATCTGGGAATTTCCGGCACTGAGGTAACGCAGCAGGTGACGATGTATAACATGCCTTATGGCGTTTATGTGAAAGAAGTTGCCAAAGGCGGCGCCGCCGAGAAGGGCGGTATCAAGGCAGGGGATGTAATCACCGCTGTCAACAAAGTAGAAGTCACTACCATGGAAAGCCTGCAGGAAAAAGTCAATAGCTACCGCAAGGGCACGAAGGTGGAAGTTACCGTCCAACGCAGCAACAATGGGGAATATAAGGCCAAGAAACTGACGGTGACCCTGCAAGGAAAAGAATCATTGGATAGTCTGTCCGATGGAAGCGACACTGGAAGCAATGATTCTGCCGGGGGCAATAATGGCTCTAACGGAAACGATGGGTCCAGTGGAGGGAACAATGGCTCTAATGGCGACAATGGCTCCAACGGGGGAAATAACGGATCAGGCGGAAACGAAGGCATCCCTGGGGAAGATGGTACAGATGATTTCGGCAGTTTTTGGGATTTCTTCCGATAGATAGACTTAAGTGAATTTATGACATGGAGCATGTTCGGAATCCTCGCCTTTCATTGGCCGTGATCCGCAATATTTTTCCCGGCAGAGGATAGGGGCGAAACAGAATTTGCAAAGAGAGGACTGGCGTAAGACAAGTTGATGCGTGAGGAGGATGCATTGGCTGGCGCGGCACAGGAAGAGCAGGTGGGGCGAAAGCTGATGCAAGCGGAAGATAAGGCATTGGAAAAAGAGATTGAGGACGGGGAAACGTCCGCTGGAACAGAAAGCCGGACACGGCGGGTGATGGAACACCCGCTGTACCAAGCCGGCTTTTTTGTCATATATTCCTATGCTCAATTCATGGCGTTGGAATTGTTCTTTGACGTACTCTTTACAGAGTATGGGTTAGAATTGCAGATGAAAAACGTGGCATTGATCATGGGAATCAATTTAATCCTTTTGGGGGTTTTTCATGGTCTCCGCACTGCGCTTTCCGTATCTCAGATTCTTTTTCTGCTGGTGGGGATTGCCAATTATTTTGTCATTCTCTTTCGGGGGTATGGAATTGTATTTATGGATGTGTATGCGCTGGACACGGCGGCTACGGTGGCAGGAAATTATCGGTACGAAATAGATGCCGCTTTTGTGGCGGGCATGATTGGGTGCTTGGCGTTGCTTGCGGCTGCCAGA
Organism: Clostridiaceae bacterium; assembly: GCA_910575435.1. Taxonomy (GTDB): domain Bacteria; phylum Bacillota; class Clostridia; order Lachnospirales; family Lachnospiraceae; genus Butyribacter. Next base: position 3,515 of record CAJTGI010000018.1, read on the forward strand.
GTCTTTCTGCCGGGGAGGAAGCATGCCTATGCTACTCCCCGATATTTATTTGCCTCCCTGGCAGGAATCGGGTGCAGTCTGGCATTTTTTTTGTGGATTGGCACGGACGTAGTATTTTTTCAGGGAGTGACTTCCCTCAGTTGGGATCACAACATCGGCATGCGGGAGAATGGCTATCTTCTCTATTTTGCCGCCAATGCGGGAAAAGCAACTGTGGAAGAGCCGGCAGGATATTCTTTGAAGAGGGTGCGGGAGATTCTAGACCCCTATCTTTCCCAGGAGAAAATCAGCAAAAAGCGGGAAAGGAAACCGAATTTGATTATGATTATGAATGAGTCGTTTTCAAATCTGGAAGTGCTTGGCCGGATTGATACCAACAAGCCCGTGATGCCCTTTTATGATAGTTTGGAGAAGAATGCAGTCAAGGGATATGCTCATTCTTCCGTGTATGGAGGATATACGTCAAATTCTGAATTTGAATTTCTCACAGGTGCCACCAAGGCATTTTTGCCTGGAAATCCCTATCTGCAATATTTAGATGGGAAAATTCCCAATCTTGTCACCAATTTGAAAGAGCAGGGCTATGGGGATGTGATTGCCATGCATCCATATAAGCCGTCGGGATACAGCAGGAACACGGTCTATCCTTTGCTGGGCTTTGATCGTTTTTTATCTTTGGAGGACTTTCCACAGAGGAATTTGATTCGGGGATATGTGGGGGACCGGGAAAATTATCAGAAGATTGAAGAATTGTATCAGGGGAGGGCAACGGATGCTCCTTTTTGCGTGTTTGATGTGACAATGCAGAATCATAATCCCTATGATGACAGGGATTATGTCCCTGATTGCCCGATTAAGGTGACTAACTTTATCGCTTCTTCCAGCACGGAGCAGTATTTGTCCCTGATGCGGGAGTCGGACCGGGCATTGGAGCAGTTGGTAAAGTATTTTGAAGAGGTGGAGGAGCCTACGGTCATTTTGCTGTTCGGAGACCACCAGCCCCACCTCTCTGATGATTTTTATGAAGAGGTGATGGGGAAGAAACCAGATTTTTTCAGCCAGGAGGAGGTGATGGAAAAACATCTGGTTCCTTATATGATTTGGGCCAATTACCAGATTCCCCAGGGGGAGGCGGAGCAGATGTCATTGAATTACTTGTCCAAGTTATTGCTGGAGACTGCCGGGCTGGAGATGACGGCTTATGACCGTTTTTTGGAGGATGTTCGCAAAAAACTGCCTTCTGTCAGCGCAAGCGGATATTATGACCGGGAGGGAAGGCTACATCAACATGAGGATGGTCGGTCTGGCGAGGTGACGATGAAAATTCCTAGCGGGGGCGGGCATCTGTCTGGGGATGGTGCGACAGATCAAGGCGATGATAAGGTGGATGGGGAGGCAATGGAACTTCTGCGGGATTACGAGATGGTGCAGTATCACTATTTGTTTGGCGGGGAGGAGCGCATGGAGGAATATTTTCGCCTAAAAGAATGAAAAAGGATTGGAGGTGGATTTATTGCCAAAAATAAAGTAATATAGTATAAAACAGAATGGATTGGAGATGATGAAATGTTATTAAAATATGTTGTCAGCAATTACAAATCAATAGGTTATCCGTTAGAGTTCAGCATGTTTCCAACATCTGAAAATATAGATGAGAGATTAGTGAAAACGATTAATACAAAAGCAGGGAATTGGAAGGTGTTAAGAAGAGGGGGGTTTTTTGGCCCCAATGCTTCTGGAAAAACGTCTTTTGTGGAATCAATATATTTTGCTAGGAATTATATTGTGGATGGGATAAAAAGCGGGCAGGGTATAGGGATAGATCAGTTTAAGGGCGATATTGCGGAATTGGATGGCAAATCGACTTTTCAGTTTATGTTTTATCTGGATGATGAAGTGTATGAATATGGATTTACCATAGATGCGCAGCAGGTGCATGAAGAGTGGCTGATGATTTTAACGCAGAAGGATTTTCAGCCCATGTTTGTTCGTCAGACGCTGGAAGATGGCTTGACGCAGATTGAAATTGGATCGAAATTGGCGAGAAAGAACTCAAAGGGAAGAAATATCGCAGAAGTATTAAAGGACGGCATGGGACAGAAGCAGAGAAATCAGCTTTTTTTATATAAATTGTATGATTATGGCGTTAAAAGAGCTGAGACAGTTGTGGAATGGTTTGAAAACATTCAGGTGATTTTTCCCAATACTACTGTCCAGGGATTGCCCTTGAAAATGGATCGGGATGAGGATTTTAGAAAATTTATTTCAGAAGGTCTGAGGAGGATGGATACCGGCGTGACAGATATTTCCGTTGTAAGTAATAAAATGTTGTTTTCTGAGTTTATAGAGAAGTTTGACATTCCCGGTGAGATTATAAGAAAGATTGAGGAGAGCGGAAACGGTATTTTGAGCGTGGGAGGAAAGTATTTCATTTTTGGGGAAGGAGAGAGCAGGGGACCGGTTCTTATTCAGGTTAAGTTCAATCATATGCTAAATGGAGACTGCGTGCCATTTAACATTGATGATGAGTCGGACGGTACGCAGCGGCTGGTGGATTTGCTGCCTATGTTGTTTACAATGGGAAGGAAAAATCAAAACATTTATTTTATAGATGAAATAGACCGTAGCCTTCATACGAAGTTGTCGCACTATCTATTGGGAGAATTTTTAAGGGGATGCGGGGATACTTGCAATCAAATGGTTTATACCGCCCACGATGTGAATCTTATTGATTTGGAAGAATTTGGGCAGGATGAGATTTGGTTTGTGGAAAAAGATTATCAGGGAATGTCCCATCTAAAGCCCTTTTCGGATTTTCAAATTAAGGAGGGGCAGGATGCATTGAAGGCTTATTTGAATGGAAGATTTGGGGCGATTCCAGTGATAAAGAGGGAGCATTATGGCGATCATTTTGAAAACTAGGATACCGTGTACCCCGGAGAATCCTTACCGCAAGCATAGGCCAAGCACCAGCAAGATTATTTTTTTATCAACGGAGGGGCGTGTTACGGAAGAAGAATATTTTATATTGGTTCCCGGTTTTTTTGAAGGAATAGAAACAAAGATTCAGTTTATATCGGTTCAGGAGGATGCTATTCATACAAATGACGAGGATCTTACCCCGGAGCAGAAAAGCATGTTAGGAAAGAGCAAGCCAAAGCAACTTGTGGAGAAGATAGATCAGTTCAAAATGGAGCAGGCAGAAAAATATCAGTTTGATCAATATGAAGATGAATTTTGGATTGTGACAGATATCGATGACAATTTAAATGAAGATAAAATAGAGAAATTTCATGAAGCATTAGATGACTGCGATCATAAGGGATACGGATATGCCATTAGCAATCCCTTTTTTGAACTGTGGTTGCTGCTGCACCATGATGATGTCACGAGTGAAGACAGCGCATTTGCTGTTACAGATGTACATAATTATAAGAAGACAGCACATTTTAGGAAGCGACTGCGTGATTTGAAGGCTCCGCTGATAGGTAAAAATAAAAAGCAGATAAAGGAGGAAGATTACACTAGGGATAAAGTTCTTCTGGCTGCTCAACGGGCAAAGGATCTTTATATTGAGGATGGGGAGCGATATCCAAAATATTTGGCAACTACTGTGTTTCGCCTCATTGATAAAATGTTAGAATTGTTGTAACAGTTCAGCAGTCCATAGAATGCGAGGATTTTTGACATGCTTTTTGTCAAAAATATGAGTTTTACGGTGCCATTTTGCACGTTTTTTGCGCAAAATGTGTACAGCATTTATGCCACGGTTTCTGGCATAACCCAAGTTGCGAAGCGACTTGCAATATAAGTCCGTTGGGACTTATTATATCATCAACAGTGCTGAAAGCACTGCTGTGTAACTATGAAGCCGCAGGCTGAATAGTTACGAATTGTTGCCATAGGTTGTGATTTACGGCCATTGGACTTGAAAAGTGGTCTGTTGCAGTAAGGTTTTAATAGTTATTTCTTAACGGTTCCTAAGAAATTCACAGTGACCATGGATAGCAATGAGGTCACAAATATTTCACACAATTATTAGCACTCGCTCTTGACGAGTGCTAATAATTGTGCTATAACATAATCAGAGCAAGGGAAAACGTCCATAGGAAAGGCAGGAGGGTATCTTTACTGAAACGAAAGTTTTTGATACAAACTCGAAGAATTTGCATAACTTTTCTATGTAGGAGCAAATAATAACCCTGTGGTGAATTGGCAATTGATTATCACAGATATTGCTTTTTCCAAGTTCTTTAACAAAGAGTAGCGCAAAGCATTGGAAACATGATTTAAAGGAGGAATGACTTATGTTACTGCCGAGTATTTTTGGAGAAAATTTATTTGATGATTGGATGGACTTTTCATTTCCTTCGATTGACAAAGCCCTGTACGGAAAACGTTCCCACAACGTGATGAAGACAGACGTGAAGGAGACGGAAAATGGTTACGAGCTGGATATTGATTTGCCGGGATTTAAGAAGGATGAGGTGAATGCCCAGCTGGAGAATGGCTACCTTAAGATTGAGGCGGCAAAGAACGTGAACAACGATGAGAAAGATAAGAATGGGAAATATATCAGGAGAGAGCGATATGCGGGGACTATGAGCCGCAGCTTTTATGTGGGGGATGGCGTTTCCCAGGAGGAGATTCACGCGAAATTTGAGGATGGCATTCTGAAACTAGCCATTCCTAAGAAAGACCCGAAGAAGGTGGAGGAAAAGAAATACATTGCCATCGAGGGATGAGATTTATGAGAATCGCCTGATTCCGCTGGCAGGAATTGATATTCGTGAGATATGGGACCCTGATGCCGCCTTGTAGATTACCGCAAGGCGGCAACTCATTGATGATTGGCGTACTGACATGGACATAGTGACGATGGCGAGAAAAATTCTAAGTAAGAATGGGGGGATTTAATATGAACATTAGCAGATTTACGCAGAAGTCTCAGGAAGTGATGCAAAATACGGAAAAGGTTGCCATGGATTATGGCAATCAGGAAATTGGGCAGGATCATTTTCTGGTGGCTATGCTGCAGGTGGAGGACAGCCTGATTCGCAAGTTGATTGAGAAGATGGGGATTTCTCCCGAAGCCTTTCTGGCCCAAGTGGAGGGAATCCTGAATAAACGGCCAAAAGTTTCCGGGGGCGATTTGCGCATTGACAAGTATCTGAATGAGACGCTGGTGTATGCGGAGGATGAGGCGAAGCGAATGGGGGACGAGTATGTTTCTGTGGAGCATCTGTTCCTTAGTTTGTTGGCCCACCCCAGCAGGGAAGTGAAGGAACTTCTGAGAGAGTGCGGCATCACGAGGGAACGTTTTCTCCAGGTTCTTTCTGAGGTTCGGGGAAATCAGCGCGTCACCAGCGATAATCCGGAGGCTACCTACGATACGCTGGAAAAATATGGCTCTGATTTGGTGGAGCGTGCCAAGGACGGCAAGCTGGACCCGGTGATTGGAAGGGATGAGGAGATCAGGAATGTCATTCGCATCCTGTCCCGGAAGACTAAGAATAATCCCGTTCTTATAGGAGAGCCGGGCGTGGGAAAGACTGCCGCCGTGGAGGGATTGGCCCACCGGATTGTCAAGGGGGATGTGCCCGAGGGGTTGAAGGATAAGAAGGTATTTGCCCTGGATATGGGGGCTCTTGTGGCGGGGGCTAAGTATCGGGGAGAGTTTGAGGAGCGTCTGAAGGCGGTGTTGGAAGAGGTGAAGAAGAGTGACGGGCAGATCATTCTCTTTATCGATGAATTGCATACCATTGTAGGGGCGGGCAAGACTGACGGCGCCATGGATGCGGGAAATATGCTAAAGCCCATGCTTGCCAGAGGAGAACTGCACTGCATTGGGGCCACTACCTTGGATGAGTACCGCATGTACATCGAGAAGGATCCTGCTCTGGAGAGGCGGTTCCAGCCTGTCATGGTGGATGAGCCGACGGTGGAGGATACCATATCCATCCTGCGGGGGCTGAAAGACCGCTATGAGGTATTTCACGGCGTGAAGATTACGGATGCTTCCCTGGTGGCGGCGGCTACTTTGTCAAACAGATATATTTCCGATCGTTTTCTGCCCGACAAGGCCATTGATCTGGTGGACGAGGCATGTGCTATGATTAAGACGGAACTGGACAGCATGCCGGCAGAACTGGATGAAATTCGGCGGCGGATTATGCAGATGGAGATTGAGGAGGCGGCGTTAAAGAAGGAGACGGACCGATTGTCCGGGGAGCGTCTGGACCAGCTGCAGAAGGAATTGGCGGAACTCCGGGATGGCTTCCATGAGAAGAAAGCCCGGTGGGATCGGGAGAAGGCATCTGTGGATGAGGTCAATGCGCTGAAAGAACAATTGGATGCCCTGCATACTGAAATGGATGCGGCTAAGCGGGACTATGATTTGAACAAGTTGGCTGAGTTGCAGTATGGAAAACTGCCGGAATTGGAAAAGCAGCTGGAAGTGGCGGAAGATCAGGCGAAGGCTGAGAATCGCACATTGGTGCAGGAGAGCGTGACGGAGGAAGAGATTGCCAAGATTATTTCTCGGTGGACTGGGATTCCTGTGGCGAAGCTTTCCGAGGGCGAGCGGGAAAAGACGCTGCATCTGGAGGAGGAACTTCACAGGCGGGTAGTGGGACAGGAAGAGGGCGTCTCGCTGGTGAGCGAGGCTATTATTCGCTCCAAGGCTGGGATCAAGGATCCAGGAAAACCCATTGGCTCTTTTCTCTTTCTGGGGCCTACCGGAGTGGGCAAGACAGAACTTGCCAAGACTCTTGCCGCCAGCCTTTTTGACGATGAGAGCAATATGGTGAGGATCGACATGAGCGAATATATGGAGAAGTACAGCGTTGCCAGGCTGATTGGCGCGCCTCCCGGATACGTGGGGTATGAGGAGGGGGGCCAGCTGACGGAAGCGGTGCGCAGAAAGCCTTACTCCGTGGTTCTCTTTGACGAAATCGAGAAGGCCCATCCCGATGTGTTCAACGTGCTGCTGCAGGTACTGGATGACGGCAGGATTACAGATTCTCAAGGAAGAACGGTGGACTTTAAGAACACCATAATCATTCTTACCTCGAATATTGGTTCCGCATATTTGCTGGAGGGGGTGGATGATGCAGGGAATATCAGCGAGGAGGCCAGAGACCAGACCATGGCAGAACTGCGGGCAAGTTTTCGCCCGGAATTTTTGAACCGCCTGGATGAAATGATTCTCTTCAAGCCTTTGACTAAAAGCAATATTTCTTCTATTATTCATCTTCTGATGAAAGAGTTGAATGAGCGGGTCAGAGACAAGGAGATTCAGGTGGAATTGACGGAGGAGGCCGTGGCGTTTATCGCAGGGCAAGCCTATGAGCCTGCCTTCGGTGCCAGGCCGCTGAAACGTTATCTGCAAAAGAATGTGGAGACCCTTCTGGCCAGGAAGATTCTGGCGGACGAGGTTCAGATGGGAGACATTGTGACGATTGACGCAGTGGATGGGAAATTGCTGGCAAAGTAATGGGGTTAATCAGTTAGTTGCCGGATATCAATTTTTTCCAGAGCCAGCAGCGCAGTTTTTTTATCCAGCCCTCCGCCATACCCTGTTAGATTTCCCTTTGCTCCCACTACTCTGTGGCAGGGAATGATGATGGAAATATTATTGCGTCCCACTGCGCCGCCTATTGCCTGGGCGGCCATTCGGGGGATGCCTTTCTGCCTGGCGATTTCCTTTGCGATTTGTCCATAAGTGGTAGTTTTTCCGTAGGGAATTTCTTTCAGAATTGTCCAGACATCGAGTTGAAAGGGAGTGCCCATCATATGGATGGGAGGCAGGAAGCGGGGCTCTCTGCCGGAGAAGTAGATTGTCAGCCATTCTTTTGCCTGTTCAAGAATGGGCGTGTCTCTCTCCTCCTGCTCTGAGTCGAGACAGTCTGCGTAATATTTTGATCCGTCGAACCAGAGTCCGGTCAGACCCACATCGTCAGCGGCAAGGAGGAGATTGCCTATGGGCGAATCGAAATGATTGGTATATTGCATTTGGCATCCCCTTTCTTCTTAATTATGCCTCTTTCTGCATGCCATGGGCTGGCGTGCAGGAACAGGCATTTTTTAGATTATAGCACAAATATTCATGCATTGCACTTTTAGGGTGAAAATGCTACAATAGCAAAGTTATCAGTGCTCTGCTTCCATTGCGCCGTGTTTCTGGGAACAGGCTGGGCAGTGGGAGGCAGACTGAAAAGGGAATGCCGTGAAAGGCGGCAGCAGCCCCCGCTACTGTAAGGATGGCTGGATTGTGCGGACAGGGACATGAGAAACGGTTCCTTGACGTGCGCCAGCGCAGAAGATTTTATAGCAGAAATGGATAAGTCGTCAGAGAGTCACGAACGATGCCGGACAGTTTCATGGTCATGGAGGCAGCCATGATTAAGATTGGATTTGCTTTGAAAGATCGGCTCGCTGTCAGGTTTTTGCCGCCAGAGTCTGATTTTCTGTTGGAGTAAAAGTTTCTGTGGAAAGCCCACTGTGGATGGGCGCGCCAATTAAGACGGATTGTTTAGATATGCAAGGGTGCGACATTCATGGGAAGGGAAGTTTTCTGAAGTCATAAGCCAGGAGACCTGCTGGTAACATGCGACGTGAAAATCCCGGTGGGGGATTTGTGTGCCAGAAAATGCAATTGGTCGCCATCACATGGGGAATTGTATGTGGATGCAACCGATAGGAAGGACTGGCGTTCGCAATAATTTCAGAAAGGAAGAGAAGATGAGAGCAAAAAAAGTGTTAAGCACGGTGCTGGCTATTGCATTGGTGCTGGGTTCTTCCGCAGCATTTATCAAGCGGGATTCCAGCGGGGCAGAAGCGGCAGAGAAGATGGTAGTGTATGTGGCGGCAGAGGGAACGGCGGCAGATGCCGCTGTGAAGATTGACAAGACGGCGGTTCAGGTGTCGGAGGGGGACACGGCGGAAGTGGCTGTCAAGAAGGTGCTGGATAAGTATTATAAGGATGATTACGAATATAGCAATGGATTTTTAAGTTCCATTGGAAATTTGTCCGGTTCCACCGAGGAGCCTTGGGTGTACTGGGGCTTTAGGGTCAATGGAGCGGAACCGCAGAATCCAGCCACTGGCTGGGGATTTGGCATCGGAGACTATCCGCTGCAGGCGAATGATCAGATTAGTTTGGTGTACGGTACATTTGAAGATATGCCAGCACAGTGTTCCTGTTATGACAATGATACCAGCAAAAAGCCAGATCAGGCGGCAGTATTGAGGAATGCCGAGGCACAGGAAAAACTGCTGGCAGGGAAGATATATGATGTAAATTTTAAAAAGGGGGCGTATGTGCCGGGAATTGAGGATACTGATAGTCTTTACGCAGTATTTTCTCTGGTGCAGTCGGGCTTTGAGGCAAATGCATTTTATGACGACGTGTGCAAGAAGGTTTTGTCCCAGTTGCAGGGAATGAAGGAGCAGGGGAAGATTTATGATCCTGCCACGGGGAAGGAGACCACCCTCTCCTCCTATGAGGGAAACCGATATGTATTAATCAATTATACCAAGATTGCCTTGGTGCTGTCTGCGCTGGGCGTGGATATCACCAAGGCGGGGGGCGTGAACCTGGCGGAGAAAATCACGGACAGATCCCTGTATGACGTGGCCAATGCTACTACTTTTACAAGGGAAGCGTTGATCCTCTTTGCCATGCAAGCCTCCGGGGCGGCGTGGAGCGCAGGGGATGGGCATGTGACGGAAAAGGAGCTGGTGGGCAATTTGCTGGCTGACGTGGATGGTCAGATTGGCATGGCGGCAGACTTGGGAAACCAGTGGGGGACTACGCTGGATTCTGCGGCTATGTCCGTGCAGGCGTTGGCGCCTTATGTCTCCAAAAGTGTGGAGGGCGTGGACAGCAGGGAAGTGAAAAAGGCTTGTGAAAAGGTGATGGAAATGCTCTCTGCCATGCAGGACAACCAGACGGGCGGCTTTCCGGGAGCCAGCGACAATGCATGGACGCTAGCCCAGTGCATGATTACCGTGGGGCTTCTGAAGGATAATCCCCTGACGGATGCCGCCTTTGTAAAAAATGGAAAAACATTGTTTGAGGCATCTGGAAAATATGTGGATGCGGAGAAGGGAATCGTGGATGAAAATTTGGTGGGAGGAGAATATGCTTATCAGCCGGATCAGCTGCTCCGAGGAATGACTTCCTGCCTTCGCAGGGTAGATGGCATCAGCCTGTTTGATGTGACTGACTCAGGCTATCGGGCTGATGCGAAGTACATTCTGCTAACTGAGGCAAATGTCAAGGCGATTGCAGATCAAGCCTATACGGGAAATGCTGTCAAGCCGAAGGTTACGGTTGCCGTATCGGGGAAGGAACTGACGGAGGGGAAGGATTATGCCCTGTCTTACCACGATCATGTAAAGGTAGGCAATGCCTATGTCTTGGTGTCTGGCATGGGAGATTACCGAGGGACGGCGAAAGCGGCCTTTAAGATTGTAACAGCTATCGAGAAACCCTCCAAAGTGCCAGAAAAGGTAATCAAGCTAAAGAAACCTGTCATTAAGAAAATCATTTCTAAGAGAAAGACATTGACAGTCCGATTTGGCAAGGTGAAGGATGCTGAGAGGTATGTGGTTCAGATTGCAAGGGATCGAAAGTTTAAGAAGAACGTCAGGAAAAAGACAGTGAAATCTGTCAAAGCCATTACATTTAACAAGTTGAAGGCGGGAAAGAAATATTATGTGCGGGTGAGGGCATACAAGGATACAGGGAAGAAGGTAAAAAGCAGTTATAGCAAAGTAAAGTCTAAAAAGGTAAAGAAGTAGCAGATTATTGCATGACTTGGTGGGGATTATGGGAGGCAAGGGAAGGATCGCTTGCCTCCATAATTTAGGTAGAACTTTGGCAGTGAGACAAATGGTTGCGTTAGAAAATAGGAATAGATTATATGAAGAAAAATATTTTATGCATGATTAGTGCGTTGGCAGTAATGCTGAGTTTCTGGGGGTGTGGCTCCCCCAGAAACCTTAAAAAAGATGATAGGCTTAAGGTAGTGGCCACGGTCTTTGCGGAGTACGACTTTCTCAGGCAGATCGGGGGAGATGCCATCAATTTGTCCATGCTCATGCTGCCGGGGGCAGATATTCACACTTTTGATCCCACGCCTAAGGACATGAAGACGGTCCAGGATGCGGATATGTTTGTCACAGTGGGCGGGGAATCGGACGCCTGGGCCGATACCATCATAGAGTCAGTGGACAATGAGGGTCTGGAATGCGTTCGTCTGATGGACCTGGTAGACCAGGTGGTAGAGGAAGAAATCGTAGAGGGGATGGAAGTGCAGGATCATGATGATGAGGAGCATCAGGAGGACGCGGATGGCCATGGAGACGAGGATGCTGGGAGTCATGAGGAAGAGAAGGAATTTGATGAGCATGTGTGGACTTCGCCCCAAAATGCCATGCAGATTGTGGAAAGGTTATGTGACAAATTATCTCGATTAGATGAGAAAAATGCAGGTCTGTATCAAAATAATGCAGAAAGATATTTAAAGAAACTAGAAAAACTAGATCAGAAATTCACCAAGGTGGTGTCTAGCAGCAAGCGCAGGGAGATTGTGGTGGCAGACAGATTCCCATTCCGTTATTTTGCGGATGCCTATGGGTTGAAGTATTATGCCGCCTATCCCGGATGCTCTACCCAGACGGGGGCTAGCGTGGAGACCATCGCATTTTTAATTGATAAAGTGAAAGAAGATAAAATTCCCGTGGTATTTCACATGGAACTTTCCAGCGAGCTGATGTGCAATACCATCTGTGATGAGACTGGTGCGAAAAAGGCACAACTGAACGCAGTCCACAATATCAGCAAGAGAAATTTTGACAGGGGCATCGGATATCTGGAGCTGATGGAAAAAAACGTGGATGTACTCCGGGAGGCATTACAGGGTCAGTGAAAAGATAGCCCAATTCTTGTCTTCATGGAAGATGCAGTCCGCGCTTACCATTCCCCCCAACTTGTTCACCTGGCTTAATAGTTCCGACAGACCATATCCATGGGGCATGGCGAATTCCGGCTTGGGATGGGATTCGTTGGTCTTCGTGCTGTAGCCTTTCTGGAAGAAGCACTTAAATTCATCCTGTAAAATAAAGTGATCCACTGGATTCTGCACTTCATAATAAAATACGTCCTCTTGATTTGCCAGAGTGATATAGATGTACTCTCCCGGCGAAGTGGCCTCGATGGCATTCTGGGTGAGGATGTGGAGGAAATCCACAATAATATGCTCAGATACCTTGCACTTTAATTCAGGGCTTGGAATATCATAGAGCATGGTAATGTCTTTTTTTTCTGCCATGGTGGTGAGATTGTACAGGGTGCTGGCAACCAATGGCATATTTAAGCCCAATAGAGGATAGCATTTATGGACGGTGTTGTATTTCTTCGTGTATTTGAGCAGCGATTCCCGCAGGGAATCATAGTCATGGCAAACATTTACCAGCGTGGCAATGGACTGGAGCCGGTTCGTATACTCGTGTTGGTTTGAGCGGATATCGCTGATCAGCGTCTCCAGCAGTGGCTTATTTTTCTCATAGACCAGCAGAGCCCTCTGCTTTTCTTTCAGCTGATGCTCATAATAAAAGATGCAGATGTTCACGGAAAGCATAAGGAACAAGGATGCAAAGAGCAAGTTCGTAAATTCATAGATGTCGGTCATATGGGCTTTATAAAACAGGGTTTTCAAAATAATACCCAGATAGGTGTTCAGCACCAAGAATTTAAGAGCAAATCCTCCTGTGAGTATTTTATGATAGAGAGTGGCACAGGGAGTCAAAAAAGACACCTGCACAATTAGGAGCAGCGTGGTGATGCTACCTACCAACGGCAAGTATACAATAGGCAGGATCTTCATTACCGGGGTCAGCAATAGAATAACCAGCCCCTGTATAAATTGCAGGAATATGGTCGTAGGACAGAGCAGAAAAACTGCGGGGATAAGTTTTTTGCCGCATCTAAAGTAGCAGTATAGGAAAAGTATTATTTGACCGTAAATCAACGCAAATGTGCCGTAGGAATCCGGGAGAGGAGCCATGATAAAGCCAGGGAGAAAAAAAGTAATATCCAGCCAGTCAGGGATTTTTGGCTTTCCCTGAAAAGATTTCAGTAGAAGAAAAGTGCAGAGGTTTTCAATAAATATGCCGAACAGGCTCATGGATAATGACATCGCATCCTCCCATCTATGCAAGTTGTATACTTTCTAACAGTTTGTCCTTAAATACTCTGCCCACTGGAATGGCATGATTCCGAATCTGTACATTGGAGCATAGGCTGTCGTAGTTTTCGATTAATCTCGTGTTCACAATGTACTTTCGATGGCATCGGAAGAATGCGTCTCCCAGTTGCTCCTCCACGGAGGAGAGGGTGTAGTCCCGGGTGACGATCGTGTTTTCCGGGCACACGATCTTCAGAGTATGGCCGTTGGACTCCAGAAAGAGAATGCTGTCTATGTATATCCTGTGGGCGATACGCCGGGTATCCCGGACAAAGAAAGTTTCCTGCCGAATGATGTGGGACAGCAGGAGATGCTGCACCTGCTTGGCAATCTCTCCGCAGTCGTAGGGCTTCTTGATATAATTATAACAGTGAAAGTTATTTAATGCAAATTCGATTTGCTGCTTATTGCTGGTGAGGAAAATCAGGGGCGTCATCTGATATACCGTGTGGGAACGGATTAACTGGGCGAACTGGAATCCCTCGTGCTTCTTCTCGTTGCTGGAGAGATGGATGTCCAGGAGGAAGAGATGAAGAAAGGCGTCGTCCAGAATGGAATCCTGTAAAATGAGTTCTGCCTCCTCCAGATTTGTGGCGGAATGGATGATTAGGGAAGGATGAAGTTTCTGGAGATGATCCACCAGTTCGATCCTCTGCAGTTCATTATCCTCTACTATCAAAATTCTCTGCTTTTGTTCCATCTGAATTCTCCTCCTTTTTCGTCATGTATAGTTCTATTATAGACAGATTTCGTCTTTCGTCAAAGCGAAAAAAATGTCGTTCAGGTCGTTTTCTTTGTCGTTGGTGACGTGTAGTCTAAAAACCCCTTGAAAAATGTCGTATCTTGTTATAAAACAGTACATGAGGGGGGCAGATACTAAGGAGGAAAGCCATGTGGCAGGATACGAATGATAAGATCGCCAAGCGCATTATGAGTGTGCTGGAGACGGAGAAGCATGGGGATGAATTGACTGTGGCAAAAGTACAATATGCTTTGCAGGTCTTACTGGATGAGAGCGAGAAGTTTTTCCTTTTGTCTCTCGTGTTCGGGCTATGTCATGATTTGGGAAAGTTCTATCTGGCGTATGCGGCATTGTGCAGTTTGAGGACATTTATGGGAGGCAGCCACCGTAAGACGATGGTGGGATGCCTATTATGCTCTCTGGTCAACTTCGCAGTGATTCTCATCTTATCAGAGTTTCTTTTTCTGCCTGTTTCTGCAGTGGGGGGTGTGGTGGTGCTTCTTGCAGTGGAGATTGATTATTGGATACCGCTGGCATCATTGCAACAGTTAAACTATACAGACCAGCAGAGAAGGGGCATGAAAAAGAAGGCGCTTTCTGTACTTGCTTTCTGGGGATGCGCGTTCCCGTTCCTGCCGGCGGAACTGGGGAATATCGTACTCTGGGCACTGATGTTCCAGGAGACGGAGGTGCTTCTCGTGGCACTGTATAGGAGTAGGAAAGGTGCAGTAGTCATGCAGTGAGTTAGGAGGTGGCGATATGAGGCAGACATGGAGGGAAAGAGCAAATCAGGTGCTGAGCAATATGGGACAGAAGATGCCTTTGTCCAGAACGAGTTGCAATAGTTGGGGAGAAGTTGAACTTCCCGATTGCCTGAGAGCAGAACTTGAAGGTTCTGGCAGTTCAGAGGAAGAGTAGGCAGTAGCGAGTTGGAGGTATTAATTGAAATGCGGAGGTAAGTAAACTTTCGCAGGGGAAGGAGAGTTTGTATGGAAAGAGAGAAGGAAATTTTGCGATATGCTTATACGCAGTCGTCGTTTTACCAAGCACTATTACAAAAGAGAAAATTATCCATCGAGGATTTGATGGAGGATTGGACGAAGGTACCAGTTGTAGATAGGAGGCAGATGGTCTGCGCTGACGAGTGTGTCATTCCTTCCTCTTCCCAGTCTTCTCCCGAAGATAATCAGAGAATTTATGAAATGTCTTCTGGCTCCAATGGAATGTTCATGGGGATACCATGGAGCGTGAAAGATATGATTTCCTCCTTATCCCCGCTGTGGGATTGCCGCAACAGATATTATGGGTTAAAAGTTCAAGACAAGAGTTGCTATTTCCATATGTATCCAGATTTTTGCGACGAAGGGACGGCGAGAGATCCTCGGAGCGGCAGAAAAGATTTGGGGTTTTCTGTACTGGGACTCAATGAGGAGAGAATAGGGAGAATCTATCAGGAAATGTGTGATTATGAACCGAGATGGATTCTAATGCCGCCCAGTGTGGCTCTGCTATTTGCCAATTATATCGGCAATGGGAAGAAAAAGGGGATTCCATCGCTGAAATGCGTGGAACTCACTGGGGAATGCGTGACACACAAGCAGAGGAGGCAGATTGAAATTGCCTTTCACTGCAAAACTGTGAATATATATGGAAGTTATGAAATGAACGCCATTGCTTACGAGTGTCCGGAGGGGCATTTGCATTTGCTGGAGGACAATGTTTTTGTAGAGATTATGGATGGGGAAAAACTGCTTCCAGATGGGGAGGAGGACGATATCGTACTGACTTCCCTTCATAATACGGTTATGCCTTTCGTTCGCTACAGTCTGGGAGACAAGGGAAAGATTTCTTTAAAGAAGTGTTCCTGTGGCCATCCCGGCAGGATACTGAAGCTGACCAAGGCGAAAAAAAATGATATGATTCGGGTGGAGCAGGATATAGACATTCCGCCCTATGAATTTACATATGCCTTTCAGTGCGTAATGGATAGCATGGGAGTGGAAATACTCCAGTATCAGGTGGAGCAGACAGGATATTATAGTTATATTGTGACTATCTTGACAAAGGATAGGAAGTTGCTGGAAGACAAAGAAGTCCAGGAGGACTTCAAGCAAATCTTTCAAGAGAGGCTTTGCCATGATTTCTTGAGAAAAGGAATCTATACTTTTCGTATTCGGGATGAATTGCCTTCAGAGAAATGTGTAAAAAAGATGAGAACTTTCTGGGCATTCAAGGGAGATGAGAAGTAATCGGATAAGTTGTCATCATTTAAAGGAGATAAGCATATGAAATTTTTCAGCATTATTCTATCGGTTATTGTAACTGTTATATCAATTGTACAGATTAAGGTGGTTGACAGCATTGATTTAACAGAAAATGATAATATGATGGAACAAAGTCTTATTGATGTTGTATGGAAAGATAGTGATGCTGGTGGAATGCGACATAATCAAGATGCTTTGGAAGTGGCTAAAGGAACAGAAATTATTGAGGATTACAAAGAATACGTTACGGAGGATTCCGATGATGAAAAAGCAGAAATGATTGATGACATATATGACGAAATATCTGTTTCTGATACTATTGATAATTGTCAGAATATCGAAGTAAGATATGTCGATAAAAAAGATATCATAAGGAACGAATCATATGTGGTCATGGATACTGCCGAGGAGATTGTAGATTTTTTGGAAAAAAAGCAGAATGTACTTGAAGATGGTGAAATATTACAAAATATGAATGAAGACCAACAGTATTGTGCGATGCAGCTTGCTTCAAATAATATTGTTACCAAAAACAAAGGGTATCAGAGAGGAACTCCGGTTCTTCATTATAATCTATTTGCTGATATAAAATACAATAAAAAGACGGGAGTTATATCATCTGTTAAAAATAGAAAATTTACCATTACAGGCTTAACAATATGCACCACGGCGGAAGACAGGAGTTATACCACAAGTTATTCAAAAAGCAAGAAAAGTTGTACGATAAGATGTAATTATACCGATGTTACACAACTGCTTACGCCATGGGGGGCGATACAGATTTATAGAAAGAGCGCATATCAGAAATTTTCATGGAATCTTAATAAGGGAGTATATAATGGAAAAGGGGGATATAGGTGAAAGACATATTCATTCATTTTGGATGAGTATTTTAAAGGTAAAGTCAAGGTGAGCAAGCGACCAAAAAGTGGCATGTTTATACTGAAATATTCCGACTTTGTAAAAAGTCGGAATATTTTATATTATTTTTTATGTTTAATAAAAAATAAAATTAAAGCAATGCACAAACCAATAAATAGGGAAGAAAATATTGTAATTGATAAAATAGTCCATACACTGTCGAATAGTAATTGTGTCAAATAACCCAATCTCCTTTCGCATAGTAATTTTATAAAAACATTATACACCTTTATTTGCGCATGGGCAATATTGATAACCATATTTTTCGACAAATGTTAATTTTGAAAGGCCTTGCGAATGAAAAGTTTAACCTTGCGATGTCCTTCTTCTGCTATTTCGATTACCTCCTGCGGGGAGGAAATTTCCCTAATCTGCCCGAGGGTTTCCCTGCAAATATATTCCAGCCACTGCTCGGGCACGTCTCCCTCGAAGGCAAGGAAGATTTGATCCGTAATATGGCAGCCAATATTCTTTCTGGCATCTTGAATGTTTCTCACGATATCTCTGGCAAATCCTTCTGCTTTTAGTTCTTCGGTGAGGATGAGATCCAGTGAAACTACGATGCCATGGTCGCTGGCTACGTGCTGGCCCTCTCTGGCCTGGTATGATGCCAGGATGATTTCCCCATCAAAAGACTCATCTCCATGCTCCGTCTGTAGAACCACCCCATCTTTATCCATATGGAATCTGCCGCACTTGATTGCCTGGATAATTTCGGAAATGCGCTGGGGGTATCGGTTTCGGATTTCCTGAAAATTTGGGGCAAATTTTACGTCTGCGATACTTTCCACGTCATCAAGGGTCACTACCTCCTTTACATTTAATTCTTCTGCAAGGATATCTCTGAATTCTTGTATAATTCCATTCTTGGATGAATCTGGCAATGCTACTTTCAAGCAGCTTAATGGCTGGCGGTTCTTGATTTGGTTCTTATTGCGGATGGAACGTGCCAGGTAGATGATTTTCTGCACCAATTCCACATGGTCAATCAGGTCTTCCCTTGCAAATGATTCAGGGATCTCTGGCCATTCTGACAGATGCACGGAAAAGCCTTCCGTCAATACTTTGTACATTTTTTCTGATATGATTGGCGCTACCGGTGCGAAGAGCTTGGTGGTGCAGACGAGGACATAGTATAGGGTCTCATAGGCATTTCTCTTGTCCTCGCACATGCCATTGCTCCAAAAGCGTCTTCTGGAACGCCGGATATACCAGTTCGTCAGGCCGTCAATCAGGGATGCCAGGTATTCCACATAGTGATTGACCTGGTAGGCATCCATATTCTGGGTAATCTGCCGCTGGGTCTCGTATAATTTTGCCAGCATCCATTGGTCCAGCTGGTTGTCAGATGCGGGTTCCGTACATTTTTCCGGCTTGAAGCCATCTATATTCGCATAGGAAATGTAAAAATTGCATGCGTTCCAGTAGGGTAAGATGATTTGCTGGTACGCATCCTGGATGCCAGCCTCGTCGAATAGCAAATCTCCGATTAGCATGGCATTGGTCTGGTACAGATAGAGCCGAAAAGCGTCCGTCCCATATTGCCTCATCAAGTGCATGGGGTCAGTATAGTTCTTGGAAGATTTGGAAAGTTTTTTTCCATCCTTTGCCAAAATGGTGCCGTGGACAATGCAGTTCTGAAAGGCGGGCTGATCAAACAGCGCAACGGACAATACGTGCAGATAGTAAAACCAGCAGCGGATCTGCCCTGTGTATTCTACTATGAAGTCGCTGGGGAAATGGGATTCAAACCATTCTTTGTTCTCAAAGGGATAATGCTTCTGGGCAAATGGCACGGAGCCGCTCTCAAACCAGCAGTCCAGCACTTCGGGGACACGGCGCATGGTATTTCCGCAGCACTTGCAGGGGAAGGTGACGGCATCCATGTACTGCCTGTGGAGATTGGTGAGGCGGATGCCGCTGGCTTCATAGATCTCTTCGATGCTGCCAAGCACCACTCGTTCTCCGCATTCCTCGCATTCCCAGATGGGGATGGGAGTGCTCCAGTAGCGGTTTCTGGATATGTTCCAGTCCCTGGCCCCTGCCAGCCAGTTTCCAAAGCGTCCGTGCTTTACGGTTTCCGGCACCCAGTGAATCTCTTCGTTTCGCTGAATTAGGCGGTCCTTTAGTTTTCCAATGTCAAAATACCAGGCATCCATCGCCTTATATATTAACGGCCTCTTGCAACGCCAGCAGTGGGGATAGTTGTGTTCGATGGTTCCGTCCGCCACCGCCTTGCCCTGCTCATAAAGGAATCGAATCATTGCGGGATTCATCTCTATGACATTTTTCTGCTGGTCCGGGTCATAGAAATCCTTGATCTCTTCTGTAAAACGTCCCTTGTCATCCACGGGATTCACCAGGGGAATCTGGTTGTTCTTACATGTCCAGTAGTCGTCCTCGCCAAAGGCAGGGGCGGTGTGGACGATACCCACGCCCTCCTCCGAGCCCACATAATCTGCGGATACTACCCGGAATGCGCCATCTGCCTTTCTGTCTGCGAAATAATCAAATAATGGTTCGTAGGCTTTTCCCAACAAGTCGCAGCCCTTGCATTCCTTTACGATGGCTGGATTCTTTCCAAAAATCATTTCAAAGTTTGCCAGGGTATTCTTGCATGCCACATAGATGGCATCTCCTACATCCACATAGGCATAATCAAGTCTCTCCCCTACGGCCAGGCATAGATTTGAGGGCAGCGTCCAGGGCGTGGTAGTCCAGGCCAGGAAGTATACTTTCTTTCCGTCAAATGTTTCTTCTGCCTGAAATCTTGCGACAATCCACCGATCCTGGCGCAATCTTGTGGAATCAGATTCCCTGGTATCGGAAATGGACAGGGATGTCTCGCAGTGCATGCAGTAGGGCGTGACCCGGTAGTCCCGATAGATATATCCCTTGTCGTAGCACTCCTTGAAGGCCCACATGACGCTTTCCATAAAATCCCCATGCATGGTCTTGTATGCCCCGTCATAGTCCACCCAGCGGGCCATCTGCTCCACATATTCTTTCCAGGCCTCGTTGTTGCTTGATACGATCTCAAAGCATTTTTCATTAAATCTGTCAATGCCCAGGCTTTTTTCTATCTCGTTCTTGTCATGGATGCCCAGCATGGCTTCGGCCTGGTTTTCGATGGGCAGGCCGTGGCAGTCCCATCCCCATACCCGGGGAACCCGGTAACCCTTCATGGTCCAGTATCTGGCAATCATATCCTTGATAAAGGATACCAGAACCGTTCCGTGGTGGGGCTTTCCCGTGGGGAAGGGCGGACCGTCATAAAAAACCACCTCTTCTCCCGACGACCGCTCCTCCACGGACTTTTCAAAAATCCCCTCCTTTTTCCAGAAATCCAGCACCTCCTCCTGTATGAGATGCAATGCTGGCTTGCCTGATAGTTCCTGATACTTCATTGTGATTCCTCCTTTTCATTTTGCATGCTGAAAATGTTGCCGTTGAGAATTTGAACGGATGGCTCACACAGAGGAGATCGCTGGCATTGGCTTGCATTAGTTAAATTAAATAAGCCCCCATCCTATACTAGGATGAGGGCTATCGCTACTCATTTTTATACCACCTGTATGAACATACCATCATATGCTATCCCGCTAACGGGGGATGTACCGGCAGAGCCTACTTGCTATGCTTTCGGTCTGCAACTCCAGAGGGATCTTCGCATCGTGCATCCATTATCAGTTCTCAGCTTCCCTGACTCTCTGTGAATTTTGCATCAATGTTACTGTCTCTTTCAGCGTTTTACTTATTCTATCCTATCTGTCGAGGATTTGTCAACAGGAATTTGATATTAGCTCCCATATCTGATAGTGAAGGGTGTATAATAATGAAGCATGCTGGTGGACAATAGTAAAGGACCGCGATAGAATCGTCAAAGCTAGACTGTTAGATTTGCAGTGTAGTATTTGGCCTTTCGCAAATAAAGAAAATGCGAGGTTATCATATGAATGAGAAAATCTATGAATACGATGGGGAAATCATAGGCATACCTGAAAAGGGAGGGGCTTATGTGGCTTTTCCATGGAATGTCAGGGATGAGTTCGGGAAGGGCAGAGTGAAGGTTCATGCCACATTTGACGGTGAGCCATACGATGGAAGCGTTGTGAATATGGGCCTCAAGAATGAGGATGGGACTATCTGCTATATTATTGGAATAACGAAGGCGATTCGGGAGAAAATCAGCAAGGGCGCCGGGGACATGGTTCATGTGGCTATATCTGAGAGGTAGTCGCATATTTGACCCACAGGGATGTATAGGCAAATCATTTGGAAGAGATTAAAAAGGTGAAAAAAGATGGTTTATAACCGAAAACAGATATTTTTCGCTGGGGCAAATGGTTTAAAAAATATCAGCAATGTGTTAGATTATAATAAGTGGCGTTGATGGCAAACATCTTCACCTCGTAGCGGTAGTTGGACTATATGGGGGATGCTTATGACACATTTGGAGAAGGCCGAGGAATTATTGCAGCAGCAATATCATTGTTCTCAGGCTTTATTTGGGGCTTTTGCAGGGGATTTCGGGCTGGATCTGAAGACGGCATTCAAGGTGAGCACCTGCTTTGGGGGAGGCATGCGCCAGGGAGGGACCTGCGGCTGCATTACGGCGGCGCTGATGGTTCTTGGCATGGGCTTGGGATTCTATGACTCCCAGGACAGAGAGCTGGAAATGTATGGCAACAAGAAGACGGATGAGTTTATTCAGCGGTTTCGGGAGAAAATGGATGGCAAGGTGAATTGCCGGGAGATACTGGGGAAGGATATTTCCGTACCGATAGAGATGGCAGAGATCAGGCAGCAGGGGCTGATCTTAAAGACCTGTCCTTCTGCCATGAGCGTGAGCATTCATTTGCTGGAGGAGATGCTGGAGGAGTATCTCAAGGAGGTGGCGGAGAGCAGCATTGCCCTGGAGGATATCCCGGAAAATGAGGATATGCAGAGCCTGTTAAAGCGCGTGAGCAAGCGCAACCGCTTTAACAGAAATGTGAACAACCTTCTATTTGCATCCAAGAAGGATATTGGATTTATACAGTTTGATATCCGCAAATTTAAGATCGTCAATGATCTGTATGGGGAAAAGTTTGGCGATGAGATATTGTATTTCATCATCAGGCAGTTGCGGGAGAATTGTAGCGAAAACCAGTTTTTTGTCAATCTCCGCAGCGATGTGTTCATGGTGGTGACGGAGTATGAGAACGCTCAGGAATTGGTTGAATTTATTCAGGAATTGGATGAGAGGATTAGTTACTATAAAAATGTGAGGCTGCAGTTGTCTTACGGCATTTATACGGTGGAAGACCGCAATATGGAACTTCGCCAGATGGAAGACAGGGCGGCCATGGCCAGGAAGAGGGCCAAGAATAACGTTCTCACGAATATTCTTTTTTATCAGGAGCAGTTTAAGGATTCTCTGTACAATAGAAAGTTTATCGAGGAAAATATGCAGCTTGCCATTACCGAGAGGCAGTTTCAAATGTATCTCCAGCCAAAATACAGCATTGCCCAGAATGTGATTATCGGAGCAGAGGCATTGGTGCGCTGGAAGCATCCGGAAAAAGGCTTGATTTACCCCAATCAATTTATTCCAATTATTGAAGAGAATGGCTTTGTCAAGAAGGTGGATTATTACATATGGAGCGAGGCCTGCCATTTTATCAGGAGATGTCAGGAAGAGGGAGTTGACCCTGCGCCGATTTCTGTCAATGTATCCCGCATCCACCTTCGGGACGATGACGAGTGCATTCAGATATTGTCTGAGATGATAGAGGAAACTGGGATACGCAAGGAACTGCTGGAATTGGAAATTACGGAGACGGCGGATGATCAGCAGATTAGCAATAAGGCGCTTCGGCTGAAGGAGGAGGGCTTTACCTTGCTGATGGATGATTTTGGCAGCGGCTATTCTTCTCTGAACATCTTGCTGGAAACGCCCTTTGACGTGATTAAGCTGGATAAGAAATTTATGGAGAATATGATGGTGTCCAGGAAGGGCAGGCTCATTCTGGAGCAGGTGGTGGCTATGGCAAATAAGCTGGAACTGGGACTTCTGGCAGAGGGCGTAGAGACGAAGGAGCAGATTGACTTGCTGCAGAGCATCGGCTGCGACCAGGTTCAGGGATACTATTATGCCAAGCCCATGCCGGCGGAAGATTTTTTTGCTCTGTTAAAGGAACAGAATGCTTTGGTTTAAAATGGTCTTGTACAGTGGCATGCCTATTCTGAAATACGGGATGACAGTGGATGAGAAGTAAAGAAAAGAAGGGAAATATGATATGAAAGAGGAAAAAAGGGAGAAGTTTGCTTCCCGCTTGGGATTTATTCTAGTGTCGGCGGGATGTGCAGTGGGTCTGGGGAACGTCTGGAAGTTCCCGTATATTTGCGGTGTGAATGGCGGCGCATTTTTTATCTTGATCTATCTGTGTTGTCTGATTGGGCTGGGGTTGCCTATCTTGATTTGCGAGTTTTCTATTGGCAGGGGCAGCGGAACGAGTATCGGCAAGGCATTCCACAGGCTGGAGCCGAAGGGGGCCAGGTGGCATCGTTATCGCTGGTTTGGATTTGCGGGAAATTATTTGCTGATGATGTTTTATACCATGGTGGCGGGGTGGATGATTTATTATGTCTATGTCATGGGAAGCGGCGTGATCCAGCATGCGCCGGTGGAAGGAATTGACAATTATTTTAAGCACATGCTTGGCAGTCCTGGCACCATGATTTTCTGGACGCTGCTGGTGGTGGTTCTTTGCATCGGCATCTGCTGTCTGGGGCTGCAAAAGGGAGTGGAGAAGATTACGAAAGTCATGATGCTTGCCCTGATGATTTTGATGGTGGTGATGGCTGTTAATTCCCTGTTCCTGAAGGGGAGCGGCAAGGGGCTGGCTTTCTATCTCATTCCCGACTGGTCCAGGGTGCAGGAGCGTGGACTGGGAAATGTGATTTTCGATGCCATGACCCACTCATTTTTTACTCTGAGCGTGGGTATCGGCGCTATGGAAATCTTTGGAAGCTATCTGGGCAAGGATCGGAAACTGACCGGGGAGGCTGTAAATGTGCTGGTGCTGGATACGGTGATTGCCCTGGTGGCCGGCATCATTATCATACCGGCCTGCATCTCTTTCGGCATTTCGCCGAATGCGGGGCCTTCCCTTCTGTTCATCACCCTGCCCAACGTGTTTAACCAGATGGCCGGCGGGCGTATCTGGGGAATGCTATTTTTCGTATTCATGTCCTTCGCGGCATTATCCACGGTGATTGCCGTATTTGAAAATATTATTTCCATCAGCATGGATCTCTTCGGATGGGAGAGGAAGAAGGCGCTGGGCGTGAATCTGGCAGGGATTGCCGTGCTGTCTATTCCGGCAGTGCTTGGCTACAATCTCTGGTCAGGAATCCAGCTTCTGGGGCAGGGCTCTACCATTATGGATGTGGAAGATTTCCTAGTGTCTTACAATATTCTTCCTCTGGGCAGTTTGATGTTCGTGCTGTTCTGCGTCAAGAAGAATGGGTGGGGATTTGATGCATTTTTGAAGGAGACGAATACGGGAATTGGCTCGCCTTTTCCGAAAGGACTGAAGTACTATATGCTCTATGTGTTGCCCGCAATTATATTGGTCATTTATTTTAAGGGCTATTATGATATGTTCAAGACAAGGGAGCCTCTGGTTTTCGGCATCTGGATGGCGGTGGCCGTACTGTTTGCCGGGATGGTGCTGTATCTGGCAGCGGGGCGAAAGAGGGATGACGCTAGGGCGAAATAGCAGTAGCGAAAATACCCCGCAGGGACGCTGCGGGGTATTTGCATTATACGTGAAGTTTTTTCAGGAACGCCTTGGTGCGCTCATTTTTGGGATTGTCTATCACATCTTCCGGCTTTCCATCTTCCACCACATAGCCGTTATCCATAAAGACCACCCGGTCAGAAACCATTCTCGCAAAGTCAATCTCATGGGTGACGATGACCATGGTCATCTTTTCAGCGGCCAGTTGCTTGAGTACTCGCAGGATTTCAGCTGTGATTTCCGGGTCGAGGGCTGATGTGGGCTCGTCAAAGTAGAGAATTTTGGGCTGCAGTGCCAGCGCCCTGGCGATGGCTACTCGCTGCTGCTGTCCCCCGGACAGTTCGCAGGGATAGGCGTCTTCCTTTTCTGTCAGCCCGACTTTTGCCAGGAGCTGCCTGGCTTCCTGGAACACTTCCTCTTTTCCTCGCTTCTGGATTGCCATAGGGGCGTGGGTGATATTTTTCATCACGGTATAGTGAGGAAAGAGATTGAAGTCTTGAAATACCAGCCCGAAGTTGCTCTGGGCCTTCTGCAGTTCCTTTCTCTTGGGATAGAGGGCCTTTCCGGCACTGTCATTGCGGACTACCTTTTCTCCCAGATAGGAGATTTCCCCGCTATCAGCCCGTTCCAGGAAGGTGGCGCAGCGCAGGAGCGTGGATTTTCCAGAGCCCGAGGGGCCTAAGATGGACACCACCTCGCCGGTGGACACCGACAAGTCAATGTCCTGCAACACTGCCTTATTGCTAAAGCTTTTCTTAATATGTTTCATTTCTAAGATATTCATGATTTTCCTCATTTCTGCATAAAACGCTTAATATGTGTCTGGCAGTTGGGCTTGCCCGATTGTTCCATGCTAACTTTTGCTATATGCATGTCTGCCGTCGGTTTGTTGCACGGGGCAATATTATCGATAATAATCCAGCCTTTTCTCAATCAATTCCATGACATAGGCTACGATAAAGTTAAAGATATAGTAGAATACGCCAGCTACAAACAGGGCGGTCAGCGAAGTCTGGGCGGCGGCAATCTGCTTTGCCATGGTGAACATCTCCGCATAGGAGAGGGCGAAGGCCAGGGAAGTATCCTTTACCAGCGTAATAATCTCGTTCGTTACCGGAGGCATCACCCGTTTCACCATCTGTGGAAAGAGGATGTGGAAAAAGGTCTGCAGGCGGCTATACCCCATGATGGAAGCCGCTTCCCGCTGGCCGATGGGAATGCTCTGGAAGCCGGAACGGTATATCTCTGCAAAGTATGCGGCATAATTTAGGGAAAAGCCGATAATCACCGCCATAAACCGATAGGAGTAGGGCGTTTTGATATCCAGCACATAGTAGGGGGCGAAAAATACTACCAGCAGCTGTAGCATCAAGGGCGTTCCTCGCATGATGGAAATGTATATTTTCGCAATCCACTGCAGGGGCTTGAAGCGGGACATGCGTATTGCCGTGAGCAGAAGTCCCAGGGGCATGGAAAATAGCAGTGTCAGGAAGAAGATTGCCAGGGTGGCAAGCATGCCGCTGCTTAGCTGGCGGGTGATTTCCTGGACAGACATTTTCTTTGCCTTCTCCTTCACCTTGACATTTTCAGAGGATTCCTCTGGATTTGCCGTCGCTTTGGACAGAGAGCCTGTGTCGATATCGGGAACTGCTTTTCCGTCTACATAGGTTTTGTCATCGAAACTGAGGCAGATGCTGGAATCAAGCTTCCATTCTTTGGCAATCCGCTCAAAGGTGCCGTCATAGAGCATTTCCAGCAGGGAGGTCTGCACCTGGTCCCGCAGCTTCTCATTGCCTAGTTTGAAGCCAATGCCATATTTTTCCGTGGAGATACGCTGGTCCAGCAGGGCGAAGGCGTCCTCTTTTCCCTCCAGTTGGTAGGCCGCCACGCCGTAATCCATGGCAACGGCATCCACCATGCCGCTCTCCAGATTCATGAGGGCGGAGTTATAATCCCCCACCTGCTGCAGTTCTTTCAGGGAGTCTGCCAGTTTCTTGTTGTCATCTGTAGCATCTTCTCCAGTTAATGCGGCCAGAGCGGAGGAATCACTCTGCACCACCAGGATCTTGCCCTTTAGGTCGGATAATTCCTTGATGCCCGAGTCTTTGCGTATGATGACTACCTGTGAATTGTCAACATAGGGGGTACTCCAAGTGTAGTCTTTCTCTCTGCCATTCATGGTAAAACCATTCCACAGGCAGGAAATGGAGCCGGATTTCAGTTCGGAATCCTTTGAATCCCATGCGATGGGCCTCTTTACCAAGGTCCAGTCATTTCGCCGGCAGACTTCTTCTGCCAGGCTCAGGTCAAACCCCACGTATTCTCCACTTTCATCCATGTAGCCGTAGGGCGGGAATTCCGCATCGAATCCCACGATGAATGCTGTCTGCTCTTTTGCCTGCCCGGGCGTGTCAGCGAAGAACAATCCGCTCATAGCACAGAGCAGGGCGCATAGAAGGGCTCCTTTTGTGAATTTTGTCATTGTCTGCATAAATACCTCCTGTGTTGTGATTTGCAAGCACAAAGATTCTACGATGGCCAACATGTCGGTGTTCGCCGTACCCCTGGCATCATGCTATTCTAGTAGTTTGCCTAGCTGGTGCATCTCTCTCTGTACATTCTCCATGGCTTTCATCACTTCCTCGGCAGCCATCGCCTGTTCCTCTGTAGACTTGCCAATGCCTACTGCTGATTCCATAGATGTCTCAGACATGGAAGTGATCTTATGGATATATTCCAATATTTTTTCCTTGATGGCTAAAATATTTTTCAGTTCGGCTTCCAGCACGCTAGAAACCTTAACGACATCTTCTGACGAGGAAGAAATATTGTGGAAAATCTGCACCGTTTCTTCCAGCTGGTCATTTGATTCCCTCACAATCGTATTGTTCAGGTCAATCACATTGCTTGTATGGTCTACTGTATTTAAGATATCTTTTAATATTGCCTCAATCTTCTGGGTGGCATCTGCTGATTCCAGCGAGAGCTTATTGATTTCGTCAGCCACCACTGCGAATCCTTTTCCCGCCTCTCCGGCGCGGGCGGCCTCGATGGCGGCGTTCAGCGCAAGGAGGTTTGTCTGCTGGGCAATCTGATGTATGCTGTCCACGATTTCGCCGATATGGGCGGATTTGTCGGATAGGTCATGCACGCCCTCGGATACTTCTTGGGTGGACTTGATATTTTCACCAAATTTCTTTGACAGGTCCGAAATGGCAGAAAGCCCGGCGTTATTTTTCTCTTTTAAGGCATTCATGTTTGTAATCGTATTATTTACATGGCTTTCGGACTGCAAGATTTTATTGTTCAATTCATTGAATATTTCCGTGCTTTCATTTACCTCGTCAATTTGGATGCGGGCATTGCTGGATATCTCTTCTGTAGACGAGGCGATTTTCTCGGAGTTCTCTTCAAAATTATGTATGGATTCGTAAATCTTTTCAGAGGATTGCTGTACTTCCTCGAAGGTTTTCCGAATGCTTTCCAATATTCCGTGGGTTCCCTTTTCTTTTTTCTCCACATCCAGGAACAGGGAGCGGGTTCTCAACACAATCATAGCGGATACCGCGACTGCCAGCCCATATACCATCAAAATGAATATCCAGATGGAGAGAGAGTACATGGCCAGGAATTGAGCTGGAAATAGGACCATCGCAATCACGTTTGGCAGGACGGTGAAGATCACGCATGTCCGCAATACAGGCAGATCATAGTAGGGAATCGCCAGAAACAGCACTAGGAAATATGCTTCCACCATGGCTCCGAAGGAGGCCGGGTTGCATAGGCAAAGTACGATGGCTCCCAGTAATGGCAGAACGGCGATGTAGAAATGCTTCGCAAACTTTCCGAGCATCTTCTCTAGAAGCTTGGTGAGTATGCCGCCTGCTGAAATAATCAACGCGATACAATCTCTGGAGGATCCTCCATTAAAAAGCAACACATACGCAGTAGCGATGATAGGAATGGCGACTAAGAATAACGCCATGATAAGATTTTGTCTCTTTTCCTCGTTTTTCAGAATTTCCAACTCCATAATAAAACCCTCCGTTTCATATTATACTGCAATACATTATAGTATATTTTACCTGCTAATGCAATAATAGTATGGCTTTGCGGCGATTTGGCAATTTTGTTGGAAAAGGCGGGAAAAGATTATAATTATGCCATAAAAAGGGCGCGTCAAAAAGAAATCCGATGCATTGCCAGCATCGGATATGGAAGGGGCAGGGGAAAAGCATCAGATTTCATTGAAATGTTATATGGATTTCTAAACTGCATTGGGATAGGGGACGCTCGTCCAAATTTAGCTGATAAGCGATGTCTAGGTGGATCCCCTCCTCGTCCTGGGACATCGTTAATTTTTCTGTGGCTATTTCCATCTGGAAAGTTCCATAGGGCGTCTGATAGCTGGATCGATACTTTTTCAGGGGATCAAATTCCATTCTTGTGGTTATCATGCCTTTTTTGATTAGATGTACGGATTTGTCTTTGATTTTTAGCAAGTTGCTTCCGCTGGCGGGGGATTGCACCCCGTTCTCGTCAATTTCCGCATAGCGAATATAATGGGTGTTTTGCCGGAAAGCGTAATGCCCATGGTAAATTTGCTCGATTGCCTGGTCAGAGATATCCTGCTGGGAGCCCCGCACCAGCAGCTGTACTTCTTGCTTTTCCATCTTTTTCTCCATTCCGAAGGGTTTTGCGCTGAGGAGGCGAGCAAAATGTCAGATTTTGCTCTGCCATATTTCAGTTTTTATATAGTATTCTAATGGATGTTTTGATATATTTCAATAGTATAAATGCTAGGTTCCTGCTCAGACAAATAGTAGCGGTGGGGGAGGGGCTTCCATTTGCCGGGGCGGTCTAGAACCAGTCGAACAATGCGCTGCGAATCTCTGGACGGTCCTTGCCCTTCTGGGGAGAATCCGTGGGTTTGGCCCAGTTTTCTGGCTGCTCCAGTGCCCGATATTCCTCCTCTGTCAGTCCCTTCTTTAACTTTTCCTTGGATTCTTCTGGGACGGTGGCGGTGGTCTCGTCCACGAAGCACAGGCTGGGGAAGAGGACGCACCACCAGTTCTGCCCCTGGGCGGTGCCGATGTCGATGCATAGGGAGCGATAAGTTCCGGAGGGGAAAGTGAGGTCTCCATAAGTCTTTACGGGAAAGTGCCGGTCTTCTATGGCGATCTGAACGGGAGAATGGCTGCCGTTTTGCGCCAAAGTCTTCTGGGCGATTGCTGTCAATCTGGGAATCTGGGGGGTGACGAGTTCTTCTGCCTGGGCGGGGGAATCGGCATTTCGGATAGTTTCCCTCAGGTAGTTTATGATTTCATCTCGTACTTTTAATTTCAACGCCTGATCTTCCGGGGCGTCGCTGTCTGCCACTACATGGAGGCGGAGGATGTTCTCAGCCAGATGATTCTGCAGTGTGGGGATGCATTGCTCCTGGCCTGCTGCATTTGAATCCTTTGGGGCAGGGGTGGACGCCCTTCTGTCATACTGCATATTTACGAATCTGGCTGCCGCCTGCTCTGCCTGAATGTGCTTTATCCCTGCAAGGAATAGGGAAAAGGATGCGGAGTACAATAATATGATAGAAAGGATTTTAGGTGCGGAAAAGCCTGGGTACAGCCCCTTTTTTTGGCGGATGTAATCTAACATGCGGGATTTTATGTGTCGATATAATTTCATGAAATGTGCCTCCTTTTTGGAAATGCGTTATTACGCAAATACGATTGATATGGGGGAGTATTGCCGCAAATTTTCTGTTTATTCAGGATGGGGCAAAATTTGATTGAATCGTAAAAATGTGGTATGATGAAAAGAAGTAGTTTTTCAGGGTTTGTCATAATGATAAGGAACTGCGCATCATTGACATGTGCAGATTGCACAGTTCCTCAGTAGAATGGAGAACAGATTATGAGCGAGGGTAATAAGTTTGATCCAATGTACAACATTCCCAGCATGGAGGAATTAGACCGCCAGTGGAGGGAGAGCCAGAAGGCAAATAACCCGAAAGCCGGCATGGGAAATTCGGGCCGCAGCAAGAGAGCCAGTGGCGTGGAAGGGCAGAGAGGCGGCAGAAGCGGTGCGGCAGGACGGCGTGTTCCAATGGATCAGAGAGCTGGCGGAGATGTCAGGGGGGGAGACGTTGCCCGGAGCCAGAAAGCGGCCAGAAAGGATCTGGAGGCGGCTGGCGGGAAACAAAGGAAGAGCAGGAAAGAGAGGAAGGAGGAGAGGAAGCGGGGGCCAAAGAGGTTTAGAAAATTCCGGATGTTCCTTAAGATTTCTTTTCTGCTAATGCTGGTAGGCGTTTTGGGCGTTCTGATGTTCTTTTACTTCAAGTATGGGGATGATTTGCTGAAATGGAAGAATGAGGCGAAGCATCTGGTGGAGGAGTCTAACAAGAATACGTTCCGCGCTTCGGAGGCCAGCACGATTTATGCATCGAATAAGAAGCCGATCGCCAGGCTGAAGGGGGACCGGGATTCCGCTTATGTGGATTTTGAAGATATTCCCCAGTCGGCGATTGACTGCATGGTAGTGACGGAGGATCGGGAGTTCTATGAGCACAAGGGCGTGAACTTCCTATCTACGGCCAAGGCGGCGGCCTTGTATATCAGGACCAAGCTTAGCGGCAGCGATGACATTACCCGCGGGGGAAGCACCATTACCCAGCAGCTGGCCAAGAATGTATTTCTGACCAATGCCCAGACGGAAGAGCGAAAGATGCGGGAAATATTTATTGCCATGGAATTGGAGCAGAAGTATGAGAAGGATGAGATCATGGAATTTTATCTGAATGCCATCTGCTTTGCTAACAACCATTTTGGCATTCAGGCGGCAAGCAAGGCGTACTTTAGCAAGGACGTGAAGGATTTATCTTTGGCGGAGGTCGCCTTTCTCTGCGCCATCCCTAACCGACCCACCACCTATGATCCGCTGCAGCACTTTGACAATACCAACCAGAGAAAGGTGCGGATTCTGGACCAGCTTTTGGAGGCGGGGAAAATATCTGCGGCAGAGTACAGCGATGCCAAGTATGAAAAAATCATACTAGATCCCGCGGAACCCCTCAAGACTCAGGATTATATGACCACGTATACCATTTCCTGTGCCACGAAAGCACTGATGAGGCATAGGGGATTCGAATTCCAGAACCAGTTCAAGTCCTCGAAAGAGGAGAAGGAGTATGACGAAGAGTACAAGAAGATGTATGATGAGTGCCACAACCTTTTGTATACCGGCGGATATCAGATTTATACTACGCTTAGCACCAGCAAGCAGAATAGGCTGCAGAAGGCGGTAAACACAGCTTTGGCGGGATTTAAGAAGAAGACCAAGGAGGGGACGTATAAGCTGCAGGGCGCGGCTACTTGCGTGGACAATAAGACTGGATTCGTGGTGGCCATCGTGGGCGGGCGAAAGCAGAAGAATACCATCGGATATACGCTGAACCGGGGATTCCAGAGCTATCGCCAGCCGGGAAGCTCCTTTAAGCCTCTCGTGGTTTATACGCCTCAGCTGGAGAGGAATTATACTCCAAGCACCATCGTGGATGACACGCCCTTTAAGGATGGACCGAGAAATTCTGACGGGACCTATGCGGGAAAGATTCCTCTGCGCACGGCGGTGGAGAAATCAAAAAACGTGGTAGCCTGGAAATTGTTTGAAGAACTGACCCCCAAGGTGGGGCTGTCCTATGTGCTGAAAATGAATTTCTCCCAGATCGTGGACAGCGATTATTTTCCCGCCTCCTCTCTGGGAGGGCTGACCAATGGCGTCAGCACTGTGGAAATGGCGTCGGCCTATGCAACCATAGAAAATGATGGCGTGTACAGGGAGCCCACCTGCGTAAGAAAGATCACGGACTCTGATGGAAACACTTTGATTAACAATAGCAGCGAGCAGGAACAGAAGCAGATTTACGAGGAGACGGCGGCCCGCACTATGACGGATATCCTGACGGGCGTGCTGACCCGGGGCACGGCAAGGGGGCGGGGGCTTTCCAACAATATGGCCTGCGCAGGGAAGACAGGAACCACCACGGATAAGAAGGATGGCTGGTTCTGCGGGTATACGCCGTATTACACCACGTCAGTCTGGGTGGGATATGATGCTCCCCAGACCTTGGATGACTTGTACGGAAATACTTATCCTCTCACCATTTGGCGGGATTACATGGAGGGGATTCATGAAAATCTAGAACCGGCGGAATTTGCGGATTACCGCAGCAGCAAGCCGAAGAATAGCAAGAAGAATAATGATTACGAAGATGAGGATGAGGAGGATGACAGCAAGGTTAAGACGGAAGAACCAACCGTGGAACCAGATGCGGAGGAGGAGCCTACCGAGAAGCCTACGAAGAAGCCGAAGGTAACGAAAAAGCCCGTGGCTACTAAGACGCCGAAACCCCAGGTGGAGACAGAGCCGCCTGTAGACCCAGGGGATGTGGAGGAAGACCCGGGGGATATTCCCGAGGACAATGACAGCCCGGATGACATACCGGAAGAGTAGAAAGGGGATGGGAGGAGGATCATGGTCAGTTTCAGCTTGTGCATGATTGTGAAGGATGAGGAAAAGGTGCTTGCCAGATGTCTTGAAAGCCTGGCTCCCGCCATGGATGAGATTATCATTGTGGATACGGGCTCTGCGGACAATACCAGAGAGATTGCGGGAAAATATACGGAAAAGGTCTTTGATTTCGCATGGACGGGGAGTTTCGCAGATGCCAGGAATTTCGCATCCTCAAAGGCTACCAAAGAATATATTTACACGGCGGATGCAGATGAATATTTGGATGAAGAGAATCAGCAGAAATTGCTGCAGCTGAAGTCAATCTTGCTGCCGGAAGTGGAGATGGTGCAGATGCTTTACCGCACGGTAGCCAACAATACGGTATACAATTTTGAAAAAGAATATCGCCCTAAGCTGTACCGAAGGCTGCGGCCCTTCGTGTGGATCGACCCGATTCACGAGACCCTTCGCACCAAGCCCGTGGTGTATGACAGCCAGATAGAGATTATTCATGAGCCCCAGGGCAATCACGGGGCAAGGGATCTGGCGGCTCTCTGCCGGGTTGGAAACGGGGAAGAGTATCTGTCCAAGAAGCTCCATCACATGTATGCCATGGAATTGTTTCGCTGTGGCGAGGAGGAAGACTTTGGCAGGGCCATTTCCATATTTGAAAAAACGCTGTCCCAGGATGGCAGAACCATGGAGGAAGTGAAGGAGGCAATCTGCGTTCTTGCCAGGGCCTATAGGCTGCGGGGAGAGGTGGCGGGCTTCTTTGGGTATGCATTGAAGGATTCTGCCACCGGCGCTAGCGCGGAGGTGTGCTGCGAGCTGGGCAGATATTATGAAGATGCTGGAAATAAGGAAGAGGCGGTAATCTGGTATCAGAATGCAGCCACGGAGACGGAGAGCATTCTGGATATCCGCACGTCTCAGGAAATACCAAGAGAGGGCTTGGAGCGGTGCGGAGTAACATTTGAGTGAGAGGTGCATCTTGCCAAGAGCGTTGATGTGGGAGGGGGATTGGGGGCGATAGTCTGCCATGGGCAGATGTCAGTTGAAGATATGGCAAGGCTTAAAAAGGAGAATGAGGCTATGACGATGGAAGAATTTGAAGGGTATGCTTATGTGGAGGGTGGCGTGTGCGCCGCCCGGGGATTCGTGGCAAATGGAATGAATTGCGGGATCAACCCGGACAAAGACAAAAATGACTTGGGGATGGTATGTAGCGAGGCTCCATGCAATACGGCGGCTGTCTATACGCAGAACAAAGTGCAGGGTGCGCCCATCACCGTGACCAAGGAACATTTGGCGAAGTCTGGGGGAGTTTCCCGGGCGGTGATTGTCAATTCTAAAAATGCCAATACCTGCAATGTGGATGGCATCCAGGTGGCGGAGGCCGTGAGCGAATTGACGGCGAAGGAATTGGGGATACCAGAGGAGCAAGTGATCGTGGCCTCCACCGGAGTGATTGGCGAGAGATTGGCGATTGAGCCCTTTCAGGCTGGGATTCCTTCCCTGGCGAAAGGACTTTCAAGGGAGGGACATGCTGAGGCGGTAAAGGCCATCATGACCACGGACACCGTGGAGAAGGAGGTGGCGGTACAGTTTACGCTGCAGGGGAAGACTTGCACGCTGGGGGGCATGGCCAAGGGAAGCGGCATGATTCATCCAAATATGGCCACCACATTGAATTTTATTACTTCTGATGTGGCGATTAGCAGTGAATTGCTGCAAAGGGCTTTGGATGACGTGGTGAAGGTTACATATAACTGCCTTACCGTGGATGGGGATACTTCCACCAACGATATGGTCAGCGTTATGGCCAATGGCCTTGCAGGCAACGGGGAGATTGCAGAAGAGGGCATGGATTATCAGACGTTTCGGCAAGCACTCTACATTGTGATGATGAATATGACCAAAATGCTTGCCGCAGACGGGGAAGGGGCATCTAAGTTCTTGGAATGCACCTGTCTGGGGGCGAAGGACCTGGATACTGCCATAGCGGTGGCTAAGAGCGTGGTGGGGTCTGACCTATTCAAGTGCGCCATGTTCGGCGAGGATGCCAACTGTGGCAGGGTTATGTGCGCTATCGGCTATGCTCCCGCAGACTTTGATATTATGAAGGTCAATGTGATGCTGGAATCAAAGGCGGGAAGCTTTACTGCCTGTGAAAACGGGATGGCAGTCCCCTTTTCAGAGGAAGAGGCGGCCAGGGTCCTGGCAGAAGATGAGATTTATATTCAGGTGGATTTACAGCAGGGAGACGTCTCTGCCAAGGCATGGGGCTGTGATTTGACTTATGATTATGTAAAGATAAATGGAGATTACCGCTCTTAAGCCCCATCTGTAAGACTTGCGAGGAGTTTTAATCTTCGCGGGAATCATTAGAAAAATGACGCAAAAAAAACACAGGAATTTTCTAATCCCTGTGTTTTTTTAATCCTACCAAGTCGAAGAACATCCAAGTATTTTCCATCCCAGAGAAAAATGCTTCATTGGGATGGAAATCTTCTATTAGTAAATGAATACTGCTTCCCGGTATTTCGTTAGCTTATAGATCTGCAGGGAATCTGCCAAAGACAGATTCAGGCATCCATGGGAGCCGCGAATTTTATAAAAATCCTTTGTCCAGCGGGACCAGGGCTGCCAGGTGGCAGAGTGGAAGCCAGTGCCTGACCAAGTGATGCGCACCCAATTTTTTACTGGAGTTTCATAATCTTCCCCTTTAAGCACTTTGGCGGGCCTATGCTCCTTGATAAAATATGCCCCCTTCTTGGTAGCGCGTTCTGGCGTTGGTCTGCCGGAAATGGTTCTGCATGAAAATTTTACCTTGCCATTTCGGATGACATATATTTTCTGCTTGGAGAGAGATACTTCTATATAATTCTTAGGATCCCAGTCAATTCCGGAACCATCAAAATCTTTTCTATAAGCAGTGTTTGCGTACTGTACTTTTCTCTTGGAAGTGAGCGCCGCCTTATTCTCCTCTGAGGGATCATCAATGTAGGCATCGATTTTATCTTGGTCAATGCCAGCCTGCAAGGCTTTTTTTACTTGCTTTAATGTCTTTTCATAGTCCAGTTGCCAGCCATAGTCGCCGCCCTTGACGGTGACAGTCTTGCCATTGTGCATCTTCACTTTCCGATCCTTGCCCACGGTTTTATATTTCTGGCAGAATTCTTCCACCCAGTCGGAAACCGCATCCCAGTCATATTTTATTTTCCCGTCCCTGTAGCTAATCCAGGAAGATATCTCCGTGGGAGTGATTTGCTCGGTCACGCCTTTGCCCA
The DNA here is from genome assembly GCA_910575435.1 of Clostridiaceae bacterium. Taxonomy (GTDB): domain Bacteria; phylum Bacillota; class Clostridia; order Lachnospirales; family Lachnospiraceae; genus Butyribacter. Next base: position 40,283 of record CAJTGI010000018.1, read on the forward strand.
TATTCCATGAAATGAAGCGGAGAGCCTTGCTGTTGCTGGCTTTCAGCCGGTCTTGGAGTTCCGGGCTGTCCGAGGTGACCCTTGGAGCTTTATACACATCCTCCAGCACATGCTCGGAGGGATTTTCCGCCGTGTCATTAATATCCAGAGTGGTTTCCGCCTTGCTTAATGCATCTTTGATGCCTTCCGTCAGCCTCGATTTAATAATGGTATTTCCCATCTGTTCTTTTACGCATACAAATTGCAGTTTGTCAGAGGAATATTTAACCGAAGCGGATTTTGGCCTGTTGATTTTATAATCATCGCTGCCTTTGACCAGATCGGATTTTTTAATCAGTTTGGCCAGTTTTTCCTCGTCATACTCCACATCGTAATTTACGGCAAGTTCATCCTTTTTGCTAAAGATATGGGATTTTTTATGAACTTCGTCAAAAAGCTCATCAAATTTCTTGTTAATCTTAAACTTATAATCAATATCGTCGCCGCTGATTGTAAGTTTTCCCCCGTCTCTGCCGATTACTGTCAAGCCATAGCCTTCCAGTTTGCTCAAAACAATTTTTTTTGAATCCTCCAAGGTCTGCCCGGATACATCCACATCGTTAATATATGTATTTTTATACCAGCGGCCGCTGTAATAAATATGATGGCAAAGTGCTACCGCGCATAAAATGAAGATACCAATAGCAATAGTGATTCTTACTGCTCTCAGAAAGGGGTTCCGGGACTTCTTAGGAACTTTCTCCCCGCCTCTTTTCTTTTTTTCCGTATCTTTTTGATTGCCTATTTCTTTCTCTAGTTTTTGCATGTCTGGATTCATGTCCACTCCGTCAATTTTGCTAAAATCAGGAGAAGCATCAGCCGTGCCCAAATCGGCAGAATCATCATGGACTTCATCAATTTTGCCTGAAGCTTCGGTGTCGCCATAATCTGTCAAATCGGCGTCAACCGGGTCAAAAACTATGTCATCCGCCTTTGCGCTCCCGGGCTTGTCAAATACTTCTGCGCTGGATTCCTCCATATATAAATCTTGCTTGGTGTTATTTTCTTGCTGTTGTTTCTTGTTCATGTCTGCCCCTGCCTTCTAAAATCTTTACGGTTATATTGCTGTAAAAGTAAAACTAATTAATCTCTTTGTCCATCTGCTCAGGTTATCATACTCCATTTTGATGTAAAAGTCATCAGTTTCTTATAAATATGCAAAAATTCTCATATTTAGTATAAAAACCCAACAATACCCTGAGATTATTAGCCATTATACACAAAGCAGCTTCCCTCCGCCTTCAAGCAGCGTCGCTTGAAAAGACTCCTCTATTTTATACAAAACTCTTATATTATAGAACAAAAATTTGAAGAAAATGTATCAAAAAGATTAAATATTAAATTATTTTTTAAAATATTATATTACAAAAATATTACATGGCAAATTTGCATGCATCGCATGGGTTCTAAAAGATTTCTTGCCAGAGTGCCAGACTTCCTGTATACTGTTGCCAAATTGCTTATGGAGGTCGCTTGATGGAAAAGATTTTGATATTTCAGTCTCCCCATGTATCGGAAATAAAAAGGGCGGCATCTGCCCTTCGGCTGAAAGCGGAGGCTGTTGCTCCCATTTATTTCAAAGAGACGCTGGGAGAGATTTGCAGAGGGCGTGCCCTGTGCGGGGAAGAATACGCAGGGGAACTTCCGGACAAATCTCTGCTTTTATTCTGTGACGTGCAGGAAAAGAAAATGGATAAGATTCTAGCCATATTGAGGAAGAGGGGGATTCCTATTGATTATAAAGCGATTCTGACTCCTACCAATAGTAGGTGGAATGTTCTCAGACTCTATTTTGAGATGGAGCGCGAGGAGAGGGCGTGGAGCTCGCTGCAATAAAAAGGCAAGGCAGTGTCTGCCTTGCCCGGCGGGATTTCAGTCTTTTTTGATAGAGATGCCCGGGAGAATCTGTATGTTGTCCAGGTAGTCTTCGGATTCCTCCTCCTCCTCTTCTTCCTCCTCGTCCTCTTCGTTGGCTAGATCGGCAAAGAACTGGTCGAAAGCTTCGCTGACTAGGTCAAAGAGTTCTTCGTCTTCTATTGGAATAAACACAGGCTCGCCTTTTGCATTCTCGGAGTATTCCAGGATTAGGGCTTCGGTCTCTGTCAAATCACTTGGCGTGGTGGTGGGGAGCAGTGCGACGAATTCCTTCCCCAGTTCCTCGATTTCTACCGAGGCTATGATCTCGGCCTCGATTTCGTTGTTGTCCTCGTCTGTGACGGTGATGGTGGCGGTGTATTCGCTGTCATCGTCAAAAAATAATTTTCTATTTTCTTCATTCATAAATCACTTTCATCCTTTCTTTCGATTCATATTTTGGCGTATCATTCTCACCCGACTTTACTAGATAAATAGTAACATTGCCGCCTGGGATTGTCAAATGAAACAATCGAATTTTATTAGTGAAAATCCGAAAAGTGTATTTCATTTTGCAGAAATTATGCTATAATGAATAGGAGAACGCAAGTGCAACCTTTAGGGTGATGGTAAATAAATCGGGAGGAGTGATGGATATGAGCATTTCAGGTGTTGGATCAAATTATTACAGCCAGATTGCGAGCGGGAGCAAGCTCCAGTCTGCTGCTGACGGGGCTGCCCAGATGAGCATCGTCCAGGGTGAGATTGGACAGATTAACGGCTATGACATGGGTACCCGAAATGCGGAGGATGGGAAAGGTGTGCTGAATGTAGCCGATGGCGCATACAATAGCATTACTGAGAGTTTGCAGCGCATAAGGGAACTGGCAGTGCAGGCATCGAATACGGCTATTTTGTCAGACGGGGACAGGCGGGCCATTCAGGACGAGGTGGATCAGCTCAAGCAGGGCATTTCTGATATTGCCAACAATACGGAGTTCAATACCAAGAAGCTTCTGGACGGCTCGAATTCGGATATGTATATCCAGAGCGGGGCCAACGCTGGACAGGGCCAGACGATTGACACTGGGAATGCTACGCTTCAGGCCCTGGGGATTGCTGACTTTGACGTGACAAAGGACTTTGACATCCAGACCATCGATGATGCGCTGTCCAAAGTGTCCTCTAACCGTAGCAGCATTGGCGCCCAGAGCAATTCTCTGGACCATACCATCGGCTACAATACCCAGACATCCTATAACCTCACGAAGACAGTGAGCAATATGGCGGATACGGATTTTGCCAAGGTGGCTTCCGATATGAATAAGAAGCAGCTTTTGGACACGGTGAATTTCCTGATGCAGAGAAAGAAGCAGGAGGATGAGCGTCAGCGGATGAACCTGCTCTTTTAAGGGCGCTGTCGATAGTCGCAGGGGATGTCCCATGTAGTGCGGATGGCTTTGGATGGTAATGTTTTGAAGTATTGGCAGATGGCTGAAATATGAGATGGTTTCTGGCAGCGAAAGCTGCCAGATTGCATTATTTGCAGCATGAACGGCGAAAATGGCTTTTTGCCGGAGGACAGAAAGGCGGGGATTTCTATGGATAAGGTAATTACAATCGGAAGGCAGTACGGCAGCGGGGGACGGGAGATTGGCGAAAAGATTGCCAAGCGTTATGGAATCCCTTTTTATGATAACGAACTGATTACTAGGGCGGCGAAGGAAAGCGGTTTTGCGGAGGAGAGTTTCGAGAGGGCGGAGGATAAGGCGACCAATAGCTTGCTGTACTCTCTGGCTATGGGAATAAATGTGTATGGCAATCAGGATTTTGGATTTTCAGGTCTTTCTCTGGACGATCGGATTTTCCTTGCCCAGTCGGACGTGATTCGCAAGGTGGCGGAGGAAGGGCCGTGCGTGATCGTGGGAAGATGTGCTGATTATGTTTTGAAAGAGCGGGACAATGTGTTTAATATTTTCGTGCGCGCATCCTTGGATTACCGCTTGCAGAGGGCTATACATAATTATCAGGTAAATGAGAAGAAAGCGGCAGAGATTATTATGAAGAATGATAAGCGCCGTGGAAATTATTATAATTACCATGTGGGCGAGAAGTGGCTGAACTTGAATAATTATGATCTGGTAATCCGCAGTGACGTGTCTGGCATTGACAATGCAGTGAACTGCATTTGCACGTACTTGGGCGATTAGCCGGCGGCATCGCTGGCATTCAGCAAGATATTTTACGAAACTATTTTAGATATCGATGATGCGGCGTTTGCATATCGGCAGAATTGAAAGGATATGTGCTGATTTGCCATAGGACGTTTCCTAGAGAAAAAGAGGGCTGAAAGTTTTGGCGGAAATGGACGGTCCCGAGAGGAGGGATTGTGATGGAAAAGAATTTGGATGGAATCAGGGAAGTAATCCGGGGTAACGATAATATTGTTCTAGTGAGCGGGAGCGAGGTCACTAGGGAGTCCGGCATGAATGGTGTGCGGGCGGAGCATATGGTGTATGATATAGAGCAGAAATATGGCTATTCCGGGGAAGAAATTATGACGGAGCAATTTTTTACCCGACAGGTAGAGGTATTCTATGATTATTATAAGGATGTGGTTCTGGGAGCGAGGGAGCCAAGCCTTACCACGGTGTATCGTGCTGCGGCGGAGTTGGAGAAAAGAGGAAAATTGACCAATGTTGTCACCCGCATGGTATATGACAGTTATAGCGAGGCGGGAGCCAATCAAGTCATCATGCTATATGGTACGGTGGAGGATAATAAGTGCCCTTCCTGCGGCAAGATTTTTAATTCCAAATACATTAGGGAGTCAAGGCATGTTCCGAAATGCGATGACTGCCAGATTATCTTGCGGCCTGGTTTTTCCCTTTTTGGGGAAATGTTAGACAATGCCCGGCTGACGAAGGCCTGCAACGCCATAGAGTATGCCAACGTGCTATTGGTAGTGGGAACCCATCTGAATTCTCTCACCTGGCAGAGCATGTTGCGCTACTACAGTGGGGATAAGCTGGTTCTCATTAATACCAAGGAAAATGTGGGGGATGAGAGGGCGAACTTCCGGGCGTACGGAAATATTTCTGAGATTTTTGGCTATATTACGGATTATAATGAAGAATAAGAATCAAGGCAGTTGAATGAGAAGTCATTTCATTGTGAGTCACTCTTTCCTGACAGATGTTGCGAAAGAGTGATTTTTATGTCATACTAATGCTAGGTGGGCAATGAATTATTATATGAATACTTTTAGGAAAGAGAGGCTAGAGATGAGTAAGATTAGGACAAGATTTGCACCGAGCCCAACGGGAAGGATGCATGTGGGCAACCTTCGCACGGCGCTGTATGAGTATTTGATCGCAAAGCATGAGGATGGCACTTTCATTCTCCGCATTGAGGATACAGACCAAGAGCGCTTTGTGGAGGAGGCGCTGGATATTATATACCATACCATGGAACTGACTGGGCTGAACCATGATGAAGGGCCGGATAAGGATGGGGGCTATGGCCCTTATGTCCAGAGCGAGCGCATGGAGAGCGGCATGTACTTAGAGTACGCAAAGCAGCTGGTGGAGAAGGGGGAGGCTTATTATTGCTTCTGCACCAAGGAAAGGCTGGACAGCCTTCGTGCGTCGGACAAGACTGAGGATGGCAAGGAGATTGCCAAGTATGACAAGCACTGTCTCCATCTGTCCAAGGAGGAAGTGGAGGCGAACCTGGCGGCGGGCATGCCCTATGTTATTCGCCAGAATATTCCTGCGGAGGGCACGACTGTATTCCACGATGCGATTTATGGCGACATTAGCGTGGAGAATGAGGAGTTGGATGACATGATTCTCATTAAGACGGATGGCTACCCCACTTATAATTTTGCCAACGTTATTGACGATCATTTGATGGAGATCACCCATGTGGTGAGGGGGAATGAATACCTTTCCTCTGCGCCGAAATATAACCGCCTCTATGAAGCTTTTGGCTGGGAGGTGCCGGAGTACGTCCACTGTCCCATTATCACCGATGAGAACCACAAGAAGCTGTCCAAAAGAAGCGGGCATGCCTCTGTGGAAGATTTGCTGGAACAGGGATTTCTGCCGGAGGCGGTGGTGAATTTCGTGGCATTGCTGGGATGGAGCCCCAGCGAGGACAGGGAGATCTTTTCGCTGAAGGAACTGGAGGAGGCATTTGACTATCGCCATATCAGCAAGTCTCCGGCGGTATTTGATATCACCAAGGCAAAGTGGATGAATGGAGAATACATTAAGGCCATGGACTGGAATCGCTATCTGGAGTATGCGCTGCCAGTGATTCGGGAGGTAGTGACGAAGGATTATGATTTAGAAAAGATTGCAGAATTGGTCAAGACGCGGATCGAGGTATTTCCGGATATCAGGGAAAAGATAGATTTCTTCGATGTGCTTCCTGATTACGATGTGGCTATGTATACCCATAAGAAAATGAAGACTAACAGTGAAAATTCTCTGGATGTATTGAGGGATATGCTTCCGCTTCTGGAGGCCTTGGTGGATTTCTCGGCAGGAAGCCTGGAAACCCTTTGCAAGGAATACGTGGCAGAGCATGAATTGAAAAACGGCAGGGTGCTGTGGCCTTTGCGGACGGCAGTTTCTGGGAAGCAGATGACGCCGGGAGGCGCTTATGAACTGATGGAGATTCTGGGGAAAGAGGAATCTATCGCCCGCATCAGGACAGGAATAGAGAAGTTGGAGGCGGATATTAGCAAATGACAAATCTGAACGAGGGACAGAGGCAGGCGGTCACTCATTTTGAGGGCCCCATGCTCGTCCTGGCAGGGCCTGGCTCTGGCAAGACGAGGGTTATTACGGAAAGGATACATCATCTAATCGCGGAGCGGGGCGTGTCCCCCTCCGAAATTCTTGTGATTACATTCACCAAGGCGGCGGCCGCAGAGATGAGGCAACGCTATCAGAAATTATATCCCCGGGATTCCGCGGGAGTTCGTTTTGGAACATTTCATGCCATATTTTTTATGATTTTGAAAGCTGCCTATCACTATACGGCAGATAATATTGTCAGGGAGGAAGTTCGCCGTGAGATTCTGAAAGACTTGATCCATAGAACGGATTTGGAGATTCAGGATGAAAATGAATTTATCGGCGATCTGGAGTCGGAGATTAGCAGGGTCAAGGGGGACCGGATGGATCTGGAGCATTATTATTCCCCGCTTTGCCCCGGGGATACATTCCGGGAGATTTTCCTAAAATACCAGCAGGCGTTGGAGCGAAGGCGGCTGTTGGATTTTGACGACATGCTGGTGTACTGTTATGAACTGCTTTCCCAGCGAGGGGATATTTTGCAGTTGTGGCAGGAGCAGTTTCGATATATTCTGATTGACGAATTTCAAGATATCAGCCTGGTGCAGTATGACGTGATGAAACTCTTGGCGGCGCCGGAGAATCACATTTTCATTGTGGGAGATGACGACCAGTCCATCTACGGATTCAGAGGGGCGAAGCCGGATATTATGAAGCAGTTTTTAAAGGACTTCCGCGGTGCGAAAAAGTGTTTTCTTGATATTAATTATCGGTGCGCCGCTCCGATCGTGGAGGCGGCAGGGCGGGTGATTTCCCAGAATAAGAACCGCATGGCGAAGAAAATACGGGCGGCAGAGGAACCTGCCGTGGCAGAAAATGGAACGATTGCGATGACGGGGGAAGTCGCGGCAACAGAGAGCAATGGCTTTTTGGCGGGGGACGGATTATCGGAAGAGAATTGGGTGGCGAGGGATTCTGCCACGGGCAAGGTGATGATAAGCGTGCAAGTATTTCCCAGAGTGGCGGAGGAGAATGTTGATATCCGGGAAAAGATTCTGTCGTATCAGCGGGAGGGTATTCCCCTGGGAGAGATGGCGGTGCTTTTTCGCACCAATCCCCAGGCGCGGGCTTTGAGTTCTAAGTTGGTGGAATTTAACATTCCCTTTTCTATGAAAGAGCGGATTCCTAATCTGTACGACCACTGGATGGTTCAGGACGTGCTTGCTTATGTCAGGGTTGCCCAGGGCAATCGGGAGCGAGGGCAAGTGATGCGGATCATCAACAAGCCAAAAAGGTATGTCCATCGCAATGCTTTTACGGAACCCTATGCGGACTTGGAGGAGTTGAAGCGATTCTATGAGGATAAGGAATGGATGGTAGATCGTATCGAGCAGCTGCAGCATGATTTGTCCATGCTGGCTAAGATGAAGCCTTATGCAGCGGTAAATTTCATTCGCCGGGGCATTGGCTATGAGGAATATGTGAGGGAATATGCGGATTATCGAGGAATTTCACCGGATGATTTGCTAGAGATATTGGATGAGCTTCAGGAGGAGGCCAAGAGCCACGAAAGTTTTGAGGAGTGGTTTGCATCTATGCAGGAATACCGGGAAGAACTGTTGCGACAATCCAGGAAAAAGGAGCGGGAGCAGGAGGATGGGGTGCAGTTGATGACCATGCACGGCGCCAAAGGCCTGGAGTTTGCCTGCGTGTTCATTCCCGATGCCAATGAGGGAGTGACGCCCCACAGCAAGTCCGTCCTGACGGCAGATCTGGAGGAGGAGCGGCGGATGTTTTATGTGGCTATGACCAGGGCGAAGAAGCATTTGCATATCAGCTATGTAAAGGAGCGGTTTAATAAAGAGGTGGATATATCCCGGTTCGTCCAAGAAATCATAGGGAAAAATTAGTTTTTCTGCATTTTTCTCCTATATTCTGCCGGGCTTAAGTTTACATATTTCTTGAATTTCGTGTGGAAGTAGTCCACATTGCGGTATCCCACCTGTTCCGCAATCTCATAGACTTTCAGTTCCGTCTTGGTGAGCAGGTCCTTGGAATGGTTGATCCGAATCTGGTCCACAAATACGTTGAAGCCGATGCCAACTTTCTTCGTGAATATTTTCCCCAGATAGGAACTATTGTATCCGAAGAGGGGGGCGATGGTCTCCAGCTTGATGTTGTCCATGTAGTTGTGCTCGATATAGTGAATGATATCTTCCATGACGCCGCTGCTGGAAGGGCTGCCGATGGATAACATTATCATTTCAAATTGCTCTGTGAAGAAAAGCACGATTTGATATAGGTAATATTTCTCATCAATCTGCTTGATAATGTCCGCATTCCCAGGGAAGGAAATGTCGGTATTGTGATATAGGTGGGATATTTTCTCCTTAATGGATAAATATAAATCCGTGAGGAAAAGCTTGATCTGGGGGATGCCTTCCTTGCAGCGGTAGAGGTTCTTTTCTAATTCGTTCAGGGTTTCTGCCACATGGTTTCTCATGGATGTCTGGAGGAATCCCACTAATTTTTCTCGGTAATTCTGGAGAACTTCATCATTCAATTCAAATACATGGCTGGTTTCATCTGTGGGCAAGTCCAGATATCCGATGGTGTGCTGCTTGTACTCGCAAAAAAACCGTCGCCTAAGCAGGCGCAGTGCTTCGCCATAGGAAATGGAAATGTCCTCCACCCGCTCCACCGTGCGCCCGTAGGTGATAAACAAGGAATCCAGAGGGGAATTTGACTGGGGCTTTTCTTCCCGCTCATATCGTTCTAGGAAATTCTGGAATTGGGATAGGATGGCATTGCCCTTTAGGAGGAGGACTTGATTGCTGTCCAGATCCAATGTCTCATAGGCATACATATTGTCGTTCTGGGTCATGTTTAACAAATCAGAAAATAAATAGGGCATTTCCTCGGCATCCAAATTATATTTTTCATAGATTACCACTTGGTAAGCATCGCTGTCCAGGCACAGTTCTGTAAGGTTCAAGGAAGAGATATTCGCCTCTCCCTTGAGAATATCGCAGAGGATGATATTGCGGGTGCGATCCCGATATTGCTCCATATTTTCTTTTTCATTTGCTTTTTTAGATAGGGCATTGCCGATTTCCGTGATTGCCTGGGTCAGTTCGTTTTCATCAATGGGCTTGGTCAGATAATATTTTACCCCATGCCGTATTGCCTCCTGGGCATAGCGAAATTCAGAGAATCCGCTGAGAATAATAATATAGCCCTGGTATCCTTTATCTCTGGCGCGTTTCGCTACTTCCAGCCCGTTCAGCCCTGGCATGCGAATATCCAGCATTGCCACATCTGGCTGTTGGCTGAGAATGAATTTGAGTGCTTCCTCTCCGTTGGCGGCCTCTCCCGCAATCTCAAATCCCAAATCATTCCATTCGATCACGCACTGCAATCCTTGCCGAATGATTAATTCATCGTCTGCGATAAAAACTGTATGCATATCACCAATCCTTTCCCCTGCCTCGCTCTATATAAAGTCTAACGGTAACAATACGCAGTAACGTCTAACTGTCAAGTTTTGCGCATATGTATTTAAAGGCATTCTTATTTTAATTATAAGATATAATGGGAAATATCGCAAATATTTCAGGAGGATTTTCGATGAATTTGTTGACATTTATTTCAAATCTGATGATACCCATCATTATTTTCCTAATTATCGGATATGGCTTAGCCAGCAGGACAAATATTTTTGACGCTTTCGTGAAAGGGGCATCTGACGGCATGAAAGTGGTGGCAGGGGTGCTGCCTACGCTGATTGGACTCCTGATTGCCATTGGCATCCTGCGGGAGTCGGGATGCCTGGAGGCCCTGGCTGGCCTGTTGGAACCACTGGCGGAAGTATTGCATTTCCCCGCCCAGGTCATTCCTCTGATCCTCATCAAGATGGTATCTTCTTCTGCGGCAACTGGGCTTTTGGTGGATATCTTTAAGGAATTTGGCACGGATTCGGAAGTGGGTTATCTTGCGGGGCTGCTATTGTGCTGCTCGGAGACGATTTTCTATACCATATCTGTATATTTTCTTGCGACAAAGGATAAGGACCACCGGGCAGTCACTGGGGGAAGGTGGATGCTGGCAGGGGCGTTGCTATCTACCCTGGCGGGGACTGTGGCTAGCGTGGTGCTGGCAAATATCATGATTCGATAATGGTTTTCTCACATTACTGGAAAAATAGGGACGCTGGTTTTGCAAACTGGTCACATCTGCTTTCGCACTACCCGATATTCATCTCCGTTGCGGTAGTAGGGACATGCTGTTCTCTTGCTGGATAGGAATCGGGCAAGGTCATCTTCGTCCATATTCACATCGCAATGATATTCTTCGTATTCCTCGTCGTAACAGTAGTTTGCACAGGTTTCGCATTCCATGGCATTTTCCTCCTTTTCTTTAATATTTGCTGCATGCAATAACACTAACAGTATAGCATAATACTCAATACAGCTCTATATTTTTCATCATATATCTAATAAGTGATTTTGACTGATATGGAGTTAAGAGGCATTGGCGATACTGCCTAAATTGCATCAGTCTTTTTCATATCCATTTCTTCGATAAAGTACTAAAAATACAAGAATGCTAATGATTAATTCTCCGATAAGCACTGCGATATCCAGAGGTTTTAACGTATATGACATTCCTTCTGCAAATCCATTCGCCATTTCTGTCAACACCCCTGTAAACAAAAATTCTGAAATATGGTGCAATTTTTCGGATAGATTTCCAAACATTGGAATCATCATAAACACCATCATCAATGGAGAAGAAATCAAATTTGCATTCATCTGATTTTTGGCGCAGAGACCAACAATCATTCCCATGACACAACTAATCAGAGAGGCTGCCGCACTGACCAGTAAGAAAGCCGCAACAGATACCTGGCTCATAGAAATACCGCTAATCACCAATACCACAAGATTGATGATATTCATCAACACAAATGGAAATAGAATACTTCCGATAAAATACTGCATTCCGGTGACTGATGACGTCATTAAGACCCGTAACGTATGTTTCTCTTTCTCTTCTGCAATGGCAGTCCCTACCATCAGGAATCCGTTCATACACAAATTAAGGGAAATTCCCAAACTCAGAATCAAAGACACCAGAATTGGTGGTAAATCACCTCCAGAATTGATGCCATATATAATTTTGAACATCAATACCATCGCCACGGTTAGAAACGGCCCAGTCATAATCGCTGTATTGCGGCTGATACAAATCCATTTAATCTGTGCAACTGCTGTTAATTTATTGATATTATCCATATTAAAACTCCTCTCACATACTGGCTAATCCAAGGGATGCCCCTGTTACCTGTAAAAATACATGTTCCAATGTCGGCTCACAAGAATGAATACACTGTATTTCATCTCTCTGCATCCATTCTGAAATTTTTGCAATATTTTCAGGACTTTGCTCTAAGACGACTTCTTCCTGATTATTCAATAGCAGACGATATTTTTTGTTTTGATTATATTTCAGGCAAAGTTCTTTGGGCGAGCCGCACTCGACAATTTTCCCCTGATACAAAAGTGCAACTCTATCACAAAGTTTTGTGGCTTCTTCCATATTATGAGTAGTCAAAAAAATTGACATACCTTCTTCTTTCAGTCCCAACAACATTTTATGAATAGATACCGCAGTCGATGGATCTAATCCGCTTGTTGGCTCATCAAGAAATAAAATTCTTGGCTTATGAAGCACTGCCCTGGCCAAAACAAGTCTTTGCGTCTGCCCTCTGGAAAGTTTACCTGCCGGCTTTTTACGATGTTCATACAATTCCACCTGATGTAAGACTTCCTCCACTCTTACGCTGGGAACACGCCATATTTTTGCAAACATACTTAAATTCTGCCATACTGTCATTTTCTCATAAATTCCGCTTTGATCAGAAACCACGCCAATTTTTTCATAAATTGATTCATCAATATTAACCGTATCTGTATCAAGAATTTTCGCCTCTCCGGATGTTTGCCTTAACTGTCCTGTGATTATTTTAATCGTGGTAGTTTTTCCAGCGCCTGACGGCCCTAAAAATCCAAGAATTTCGCCTTTATGAAGCGTAATATTGATATCCTTAAGCGCCAATTCCGTCTTATAGCGCTTAGAAATATGTGATAAATCCAGCAATACATTTTGTTCCATAACATAACCCTCTTTCTAAATATTTTCTTTATCATTGCCCTGTTTTTCTATCGCAGAGTAATTATGATGGAAGTATCATATCATGTTTTATCACCTTTTTGCTGAGTTCTGCCTGAATGGCATACCATACTGCCTGAAATGGCTTGTGAAACGCTGTCATTTAAATTCTGCTCAACAACTCCCCCTTCATATTTTTAGAAAACAGACATTTTTCTCCGTTATCCATAAGAATTTCCCGATGCTTTAAATCTAACTCCTGAATCTTATTTACATTGACCAGATATGACCTGTGAACCCTTAAAAAATGCTCCCTAAACTGCTCTTGCAACTCCTGCATGCTGCCAATAAAATCAATACAGTCATTCTTCGCATGAAGTTCTATTCTGTGTGTACGGACACTTGTCTCAAAGAACATAATTTCATCCACTGGAACATGCTTGACAATATCCAACACCTTTACTGTAAAGTATTCCTTTTGCTTTCCTTGCTCCTTACACATCCGCTCAGTAATGATTGCAAGGTTTTTGTGCATTCCAGCCAGCATTTTTTCAGAATTGCCCTTTACTATATAATCCAGCGCTTCCAGGTGATAACGAAATGTCTCAAATGCCAGATCTGGAAAGGAAGTCACATAGATTAGAAAACCTCTGGTATCAAACTTTCGAATCTGTTGTCCCAGCATAAATCCATCCATTGGCTCATCCTTAAGCTCCACATCCAGAAAATAAATTCCTCTCTTTGGATCCGCTGCCACCGCTTCAATAATTTCCTGGGGATGCCTGCTGCACAGAGCAATCTGCATATCATAACCTTCCATCATAATTTGTTTTTCTAAAAACTTTCTCTGTGTAGCGAGTATCGTCGCATCATCTTCACAAATATAAATTGGAAGCATATTTTTTCCTCCACAATTTTTAACATTTCTTATTCCTGTATCTTTAACTCCTGAATAAAATAGCCATCCCTGATTGTTGTCAGAGAGAAGACATTTTCATAATGTTCCAGAATACTTTTATAACTTGCAAGGCCAATTCCTCTGTCCGCCCCTCTGGTAGAATAACCTTGCTGCCAAATCTTGTGAAAATCAATGTTTGAATACAATGGATTTCTTACTTGAAATGTTGTGCATTCTTCCTGACTGCTAATCATAATATGTATCTGCGGTTTTGGCTTCTTATCTTTTTTTCCTTGTACTTCATCAATAGCATTGTCAATCAGTATCCCCAGGCATCTGCACAAGTCAGTCGTTCTCAGCCGCGTCCTATCAAATGGACGCAATACTTCCAGTTCACAGGAAATCTGCTCCTGCTGCATTTTTTCCATTTTCCCCAACAGCAGCCCTTTTACCTCAAGCATATGAATATTTCCAAGCTGTGTCAATCTGCGTATCTGTTCCCCTACCTGATAATCAAAATCACTTGTCATATCCTGGATAAAATTCTGCACTGCTTCCATATTTCCTTCTTTTGCCTGAAGGTACATGCCAGACATCATATTTTTATAATCATGACGGAATCTTCGCATTTCACTCTGCAGTTTTTCTAAACTCTCAATATAAGCATTTTGCTGCTGCATACTAATCTGCTGAGCCTGAATTTGCTTCTTTTGCATTTCCTGACGCCCTGCATAACCGAAAATAATAAAAACAATCAGTAGATATAACAGAGAAACGACTGCATTATCGTTACCAACCCGTTCTCCCATTTGCACCATATAATAAAGTATTTCAGACAAAATCGGGTATAAACTGATAAAAATAATACTTACCTTTTTCGATTCTTTCCGTTCCATCCACAGTCGGAACATTTTCCCAACTCCGGTTTTAAATAGAAACAGCACCCAGATAATCTCAATGAGTGGTGTTAATCCATACAGAAAAAAATAATAGATTAACCGTTCTCCCCAAATATCCAAATGAAACGTCATATTAGGTGAAAATAAAACGCCTATGTGTACCGCAAAAGATTCCAACATTTCTAAAAAAACAGCACAAATCCAACAAGTCAGCAGATTTTCCCGATAGAGAAAATATAAATAAGACATTGCTCCTGTCATTCCCATATAGGTAAACAAGATTTGTCCTGCATTATACCTCCATCGAAAGATACCTACTTTATAAAAAACTGTCCCTATCAATGCCCAGACACAGATAAATAATATAGTACAAGCAATTATTTTCACTTTGCGCTCTCTTATTTGATATGGTTTTCGCCCCAAAAGTAACATAGAGATCCAGAGCATAAATAGCGTACTTATTGTCAAACCAAAGGTATTACCGCAGAAAAGTTCCCAAAAACTCATAATCCTCTTATACCTCCTACAACTTCTCACAATCCTAGCAAAACTACATAGTATCATATCATTTAGTCTTTGAAAAAACAATATCCTTACGGAATACCATCCAAGGGGGCTTTTTATCATTTTGGCGGACCTTTACGAAACGGATAAGGAAGTGCAAAATCTGATAGACTGGGTATGCCTTTCGGAGCAGATAAAGGAAAACAATAATACAATCCGCAATCTGACCAGGGAATATAAAAAGATTGAGCCGGATTGCCGGGAGGGAGTGCGGGCGCAGTTGGAGCGCATGAAAGAACTTTGCAAAGAG
Source organism: Clostridiaceae bacterium (assembly GCA_910575435.1). GTDB lineage: Bacteria > Bacillota > Clostridia > Lachnospirales > Lachnospiraceae > Butyribacter. The sequence goes on from CAJTGI010000018.1 coordinate 55,763, forward strand.
CGTAATAATGGTCTTATATCTGGTTGATGCGGAGCCGGAGGAAAGAATTGCCAGGCAGTATTCCATGAAATCTAAAATGAATTGAGTAGAACAATATGAACATCTTTGGCGGAGCCATATTGTAAAAAGCCATATCCAATGATAAAGTTGTAGTAGTCGCGACAGAGTAGTAGTAGGTTATAATTCACATCGGAAGTGCCAACGCCTTGTAGATGTTTTTTGGCTACTATGAATGTTCAACCCGAGAAAAATAGCAGCGGGAGGATGAGATATTTTATGCTATGGTACTATATGTATCCCTCCACGGAGGAAGTTCAGGATTTGCCATTCTATGTCATCAGCATCGGTCTGCATGAATTGCAGCCGAAGATTGTCCGTCCGCAGGGACATGAATACGACCAGTTTTTCTACAATACCTATGGCTCGGGATGGCTGGAAATGAATGGAAGGACATATGAACTTCCGGAGGGAGCTGCATTTTTCATACCGGCGGGGATGCCCCACAGCTATTATCCTGATGGGGACATCTGGGATGTGCGATGGATGGTGCCGGGAGGCATTGGTTTGCCGGATCTATATCGAAAATTCCATCTGGAAGAGGGGGGCGTATTTATGCTGCAGGATGAGTCCGGTCTGGATCGGATTCTGAATCAGATGCGGACTGCGCTGATTATCCATCCAAAGCATGGGACTGTGCTGGCGGCAGGCTCTGTGTATCCCTTTATCGTGGAGTTTGTGTATCAGACCATGCTCTATGCAATCCCGGAACAGGAAGATGCGCCCTATGCGCATGAGATTCTTGTGCTAAAAGAATATATTGGCAATCATTTTATGTATCCCATTTCTTTGGATGATTTGTGCAAGGTGGTTCCCGTGACCCATCAGCATCTGTGCCGGATGTTCAAGGAGGCATTGGGAATGCGCCCCATGGAGTATGTTAATGGAGTGAGAATCGAGATGGCAAAGTCTCTGCTGATTTACAGCGAATATTCTATCAGGGAAGTTGGGGAGAAGTGCGGGTTTCAGAATGTGAATTATTTTGGAAAAGTATTTAAGTCATATGAGCATATGACGCCATTGGAATATCGAAACAGTGTAATTTAGTTATGCTTATTCACAGTGATTGAGATGTCAGGAAACATGTCTGTGCTAGAAAGAGGGAAATGGCTGTGAATAGCATTTTAGCCGCAGGAGCGGCAGGGGGAACGTGAATGAGAAGAAACAATCATATTATAAGTAAGATTATTGCAATGACCTTGGCTGTTGCAATGCTTTTTGCAGTATTACCAGAGGATATTGGTATATTTCAAAAAGTTATCGCGGCAGAGAATGATGGATTTGCCGGCGATGCATTTGCATACAAGGCATTGCCAAAAGCCACGGTTTTGAAGGCTGACAGGAAGAAGTGCACGGGAAACGAGTGGAAGGGCACGGGTGACAATCTGAATATCACTTCCGTCAACACGATGCCGGACAGTTCCAATCTCATTCCCTATGGGGATATGGAGACAGCTTATGCGGGGGCGAAAGATTATGCCAGAGAGGGTTCTGCGTATTATCAGCTTCTGACGGGGGAAGGGCAGAACTGGAATCTGACTGTGTTCGATTCTCCGGCGGAAGCGGAGAACCTCGGCTCCTTCGAGGGTGAGGATTATCTGGAAAAGAAGGAAGATGGCTGGAAGAGCGTGCAACTTCCTGCCAGCTGGACCAGTTTTGGGTTCGATCACTCAATTTATACCAACTCTGCTATGCCTTTTGAGGAGAATGCTGATTTCCCCCAGGCACCCACTAAGAAGAATCCGGTGGGGCTGTATCGGAAGACATTTACGGTAAAGGATTCCATGCTTCAAGATAATGGTAAGGTATACATTACCTTGGGCGGCGTGGAGTCGGCCTACTATCTGTATGTCAATGGCACAGAGGTGGGCTACAGCGAGGACAGTTATGACCCGCACACCTTTGACATCACGGATCTTTTGCATGAAAAGGGAAAGCCTAACGTTCTGGCGGTGAAGGTATATAAGTTCTGCGATGGCACATGGCTGGAAGATCAGGATATGATTTATGACGGCGGCATTTTTCGGGATGTATATCTCACAAGCACGCCAGCCGTGCATATCCAGGATTATAAACTGACCACCGCCCTTAAGGAAGGCTATGGGGAGGCCACGATGAATGTGGCATTGAATGTGGCGAACGATTCTGCGGCATCTGCGGAGAATATGTCGGCTCAGGTAGTATTGTATGACCAGCAGGGAAAGGTATGCGCTTCCAAGACGGCAGATGTCGAGGCGATGGCTTCCGGCGGTTCTGCCAGCACAGACATTGCATGCGATGTGGAGAAGCCGGAACTTTGGGACAGCGAGCATCCCAATCTCTATACGGCGGTGATTTCCCTGTACGACAAGCAGTCGGAAATCCACTACGAGAGCGTCAGTCAGAATGTTGGATTCCGGGAACTGACCTTCACGCCTACCAAGGTCACGGATGACGGGAAATTCAATAACGCCACGGAGAAGTATGAGACGGTGAAGCTGAATGGGAAGCGTCTTCTGATTAAGGGCGTGAACCGCCATGACACGGATGTGGAGACAGGAAAATACGTGTCTAGGAAAATACTGGAGGCGGATGTGAGGCTGATGAAGCAGAACAATATCAATGCCATCCGAACCTCCCACTATCCCAATGATGATTACCTCTACTATCTTTGCGACAAGTACGGCATGTATGTGATGTGCGAGAGCAATTTTGAGTGCCATGCGATTTATTCGTTAGAAGATAGGGTGGCAATGCTGGAGACGGCCGCCATGACCCGTCAGACCGCATCCTATGAGCGTTTTAAGAACACTACCTGCAACTTATTCTGGTCCATTGGCAACGAATGCTGCCAGGGATGGTCAGAGAGGGATGGGAATTATGCGAACGGCATGTTTGCCCATCTGGTGCAGTATTTTAAGGATAGGGACAGCAGCAGGATGGTCCATTATGAGGGGATGAGCGGCGGCAACAAGGGTTCTACCGCCATTGACATGGTGAGCCATATGTACTATGATCCTGCGTCTGTGGAAAATCAATATGGAAAGGGAACCAGCCACATGCCTTTCATTCTGTGCGAGTATGACCATGCCATGGGAAATGCCGTCGGAAATCTGAAGGAGTATTGGGATCTCTTCCGCACCTATGACAATCTCATGGGAGGATTTATCTGGGACTGGGTAGACCAGTCAAGAAAGATCGCCATTGGCAAGGATGACTGGAACTATTACGGAACGAAAGATGCCAAAGCCAGCGGCCTGAACGATCTGAATGGATATTACTTAGGATATGGCGGCGACTGGGGAGGCACGAATCGGGATACCAATTTCTGCATGAATGGCCTCGTATCTGCAGACCGGGATCCCCAGCCCGAAATCAAGGAAGTCAAGTATCAATACCAGAATTTCTGGTTTACCTCTACTCAGGAGAAACTCACGGGACAGGAGATTCAGGTTAAAAATGAAGCAATTTCAGAAAAGTTATCGGACTTTGACGTGACGTGGGATCTGTTGGAGGATGGGAAGAGCATTGGCAATGGAAAGATTGATGCCGAAGTGCTTCCCGGCGAGGAAAAGACTATTTCCGTTCCCTATGCCCTTCCGACTGCGTTGAAGGATGGGGCGGAATACTATCTGAACATCAGCGTGAAGGCGAAGGAAAAAACATTTGCCTGGGAGGCCGGCGATGAAGTGGCCTATGCGCAGCTTGCGGTAGATGCAAAGACAGCCAAGGTGCCTCGGACCATCGGCGGCAGCAATGTGAAGGTGGTAAAGCAGAGCAAGTATTATATCGTGTCCGGCAAGGATTTCCGATTCCGGGTGAATCTGGAAACCGGGCTGATAGAATCCTACTATTATAAGGATCAGCTCATCATGAGGCAGGGACCTACTCCGAATATCGGTCGTGCAACGCTGGATAATGACAAGCCAAACAAATATGTTGATATTATGTCTGAACTTAAATTGTCCGGTCAGCCTGAGGTGAAGAAGAATGGCAGCGGATGCTATATGATTACCTCCAAATGGGAATCCGAATACAAGATGGATGAAGCCAAGAAGTTACCGGGAAAGATTGCCATGAACTATTTGATCGAGGATAACGGGGCAATCACGGTAAATATGAATCTGGATTTCACAACTACCAGGATAAAGACCTTTATGAAGGTGGGGACGACCCTTTCCTTGGAGAAAGGCCATGAAAAGATCAAATGGTTTGGAAATGGGGATGGGGAGAGTTATAGTGACAGGCAGAGTTATACGAGAGTTGGGGTATATGACGCAAAAGTCAATGACATGTATTATCCCTTTGCCAAGCCTCAGGACTGTGGAAATCTCACCGGGGTTCGCTGGATTGGCATTACGGACGAGGCAGGACAAAAGGGTGTTCTGATTTGCGGAAATGAGGAAGTCAATGCCTCTGCGCTGCATTTTACCGCACAGCAGCTTAGCGAAGCGAAGCATGTGAAGGAACTGACACCCAAAGTAAAGACATTTGTCACAGTGGATGGAGCGGTGAACGGCACGGGCAATAACTCCTGTGGCTATGAGACGCTGAAACCATATCGTTTGGACAATAAGGTATATAATTATAGTTACACCATATTGCCTGTAGGATCAGATTCAGGCTGGATGGATCTATCCAAGAAGTACAGGGGACAGGATTATGATTTCGGGGATGGGGCCTTTCAGGCAGTGACTGTGGACGCTATTGGGGGCGTGCCGAATCCGGATCCTGTGGATGAGGATGAAAAGCCCGCAACTCCGCCCGCAGTAAAACCCCCATCAGGCGTTACCCCGCCTTCCACTGGGGGAGATGGCAAGGCTGAGAAACCCAAAAAGACAGTGGTGAAGAAGGTGACTGGCGTTAAGGTGAAGGCAGGGAAGAAGAGCCTGAAGCTTAGCTGGAAATCCCAGAAAAACGTTAGTTACAGGATTGCCTACAGCACCAGCAAGAAGAAACTGGCGAAGATAAAGAATGGAAAGATCAAGCCGGTTACTGGCACCAAGGTGGTTTCTTCCAAAAAAACAAAGAAGACCATTAAAAAACTAAAGAAATCAAAGAAGTATTATGTGAAGATTTGTGCTGTGAGCAAGAATAAAAAGAATATTGGTAAGTGGTCGAGCATAGTAAGCAGGAAAACCAAATAAAAGAGGGATGAAGGCAACATCCCGCTGCGGCGCAGTGGAAAATATTTTAATATGACCTAGATTTCGCATTGCATTCGAAAGAGAAAGTCCGGGCACGCCGATAGACGGCGAGGGCTTTCTTTTCGGATGCTTTCAATTATTTAGAGAAAAATATTTGGAAATTTTAAAGGGATATAAAAAAATGCTTGACTTCCTCGTAGCGGGATGTTATACTAGCAAAGCAGTTATCGGAAGTCGTTTTTGAGACTGCGAAATTGAATAGGGAGAGGTATCGAAGTGGTCATAACGAGGCGGTCTTGAAAACCGTTTGTCCGCAAGGGCGCGTGGGTTCGAATCCCACCCTCTCCGTTTCTTTTTTTTTGAGAAAATATAAAGCGTTGGATTGGCTGATGGATTACAAGAGGATATTTTAAAATGTATGCGGAGGCGTATGTTTTAAAATAGCCTTTTGGCTAGAATGTATGGAGAAGTACCCAAGAGGCTGAAGGGGCTCCCCTGGAAAGGGAGTAGGTCGTTAATAGCGGCGCGAGGGTTCAAATCCCTCCTTCTCCGTTAATTAAAATGAAGGAAAGAACCGAAAAAGGTTCTTTCCTTTTTTGGTGTATAGGAAGTTGCTTGGCATTTTCAATATGAAGACGCTGGTTTGTCTACGCTCCGCTTCGGTCCGTGCTTAACAGACATCCACTGGATGTCTAGCACCGTTCTTCTTAGGCGCAATAGTAGCCTTTCCTGGCGAGGTGTTATCCAATCTGGAAAGACTTTGGGGTTTTTTATTCAATATCTTTTAACATCTTATACTTTAAAAGATCTGAATTGTTTTTCATTATTTTCATAATGTTATCTTCCATCTTGAAGTTATCTTTAACCTTGTGAAATCAAGCCAATAAGTTGTGGGAAACCAACCCAAAAACCAACGCAAGACATGCAAGAAACAAAAAAAATAAAAAAAACGAAAAAAACAGTTGACAAACCCCTCCCGCCGTGATAATATAAATCTCGCTGACGCACAAAAGAACACAACAAGCAGTCAGCAGCACCTTGACAACTGAACAGCAGAACAACCCTGAAAATTCTAACAAAATTTTCAACCCCGGACCGCGGGGCCGA
>CAJTGI010000019.1 GCA_910575435.1 Clostridiaceae bacterium
TACAGCCCCGCCACTCACCTCCACGTGTTCTGTAGTGTGTCAGTCTTATAAAAAGATTATATCAAGAGGTAAAGAAAATAGAAACGAGCGAAGCGAGAGAAACTAAGGTTTCATGACCCTATCGGTGGCTTTCGCGAAGCGGAAAGGCGGATTATAAGAATGACAATGAGAAATTCCATTCCCTGATTCCTGCGGCGGAGAAGGGCGTGATTACGGATATCAGCTTCCGGGGCAGCACGCTGGAACTGACCTTGGAGGTCAATGGGATTTCCCTCACCACGAACCGCTCCCTGGAGAGGCGTCATGTGGAAATTGGGGAGGAGATGTGCGTGCTGATTTACCGGGCATACATTCTGGAGGAGGAAGATACCACGGTCTACAAGAACCAGATGTTAAAGGGAGTAGACGTGGAGGCACTGTGACAGGCGTCGCGGCTCCATGTGTTTGAATTATCCTATAGTATAGCGAGGCATAGTGTCCTTCACATTCAAATGCGAAGGACACTATGCCTTTTGTAATTTGCCCTTGCTGTTGATGGCGCTTTTCCCATTGCTGATATGACGCTGCGCTCGTCCCATTGTCCCCTCTGACCATATTGATAACCCATTGGGTTGAGTTTTCTGCCCTCTTGTGCTAACATAGGAGAGACAAAGAACGGCTGTGTAGGCTGTGGCTATTTTTATGCAGCATTTAAGGAGGAGATACATATGTGGTGTCCAAAATGTAAGATGGAGTATAGGGAGGGAATCACGGTCTGCGCAGACTGTGGCACGGAACTGGTGGAAGAGTTGGAAAATCTGGTGGATGTCTGCGAGATTAAAGGGGAAGAGCCCGCCAATGAAATGATGGAGTTTTTGAAATATTCCGGCATTGAGAAGCTAAAGAAGGAGTGGGTGGAAGAGACCGAGCGTTTTCGCATATTAGTGGATACGAGGGATGTCCAGAAGGCAGAAAAACTGGTACATGGATATCTTTTGGGAAAAGCCGAGGAACAGCAGGCAGGGCAGTTGCAGCAGTCCCGGGAAGAGCTGGATGGCGTGAATGAGGCGGAAGGCTATCTGGCAGAAGACGGGATGGATGCAGATGCTGATGGGGAACCTGTGACAGCAGAGCAAGGGGCAGATGCGGAGGAAGGGTCCGCTCCCATGGAGGGACAGGCAGGAACTGCAAGTGATGCAGGGAAGGAGGCCCTCTTTGACGAGAAGGTGGAGGAGGAGACAGTGGAACTCCTTTATCACAGGGAGGGAAAAGAGTTTGTAAAGAAATCAGAGAAATACAAGGATGTGAAATTCTCTGGATACACTTTGATTTTATTTGGCATTCTGGGTGGCGTATACCTGGCTCTTACCCAGTTGAAGGTGATTCCCCTTTCCTACGATATGCTGATTCTGTGCATTTTGGGCCTGCTGTTTGCGGGATTTCTCGTGGCGGGAGTGGTTTCCCTAGTGAAAGCTGGTAGGATCAAGAAGGAGATTCCGGCAGAGGAAGAAGAGATGGAAGCCATCAATCAGTGGATGGAGGAGGAGATTACAGAGGAAAAACTGGCCGGATGGAGAGACGAGAGCGTGTCAGATATGGAGAACGATCTTCTGGTTACCGCAAAGTTCCACAGATATGTCGGGGAGCAATTCCCAGAGAAGGATGAGGGGATGATAGAGAAATTGGTAGATGATTTTTACGAGAGCCATTTTATGTAGAATATTCCCGGCTGCGGGTAGTGGGGAATCGATGGAAATAGACGGAGGGCAGGATAATAATCCTGCCCTCCCATGCATTTTCAAAGCAAACTGACATGCCTCAAGGCGGCATCACCATCTATAACCAAACCTTTGGTTTGGTGTCGATTGCTGGCTACAGTGAAATACCATTCTTTTTCAGCAATTCCCTGGCACTCTCTACGGAGTCAACGCCTGTCTTGTTTTTGATGGGGGCAAATTCTTTCTCCCGCTCTACCTCGAAGGGAAGGCACTTGTCCAATAATTGGATCACGTCCAGAATCAGAGTCTCGAATTTATATCCGTTGGGTTCTTCCGGCTTCTGGAGGATGCCGGATTCGTCCAGGTAAGGAATCTTTTTCTCCACCACATGGAGGGGCAGGGATTTTTCCATGATGCTTTCCACGCTCTCCACATGGAAGAGGTAATTTAGGATGACGCCGAAGTTGTATGCCGGTTCGCCTTTCTCGTCCAGGGTATCCCGCAGTTGCTCTGTCAGCTCGTAGTATTCGATGATGGAGGGATGGCCATCCTTGAGGCACATAACGCCCACCTTTTCATCGGGATGGTTCTTGCGGACGACTTTCGCACCTACGTCGCATCCCTGGTCAATGGTGGCACCGATGAAGCAGGGGTCGGCGATGCGCTGCAGAACATTGTCTACTGCGAAGACGTTGAGCCACTCGATGCCCTCCCGGTGGATCAAATCCAGCAGCCCGGCATTTTTCAGTGATGTGAGCCAGCCCCCGTTTCCGTTAGGGGAAGAGGCCAGCTTCGCCTTGCCTTCCAGATATATTTTTCCCTGATAATCTGCGGCGGGAGCCATATCCTGCTTGAAGAAGTGGATGTGGTTTCGGTCATAGCCAAAGTAGTTTTTTTCTTGAAAGAATCCGGTGGTGGCCTGGTGGTTTTTATCGCTGGTCATAATAAAGAGATGAATCCAGGATTTGGTCTCATCCACCACCTGGAATAGATTCTCTATGATGCGCTGGAAGATAAATACAGGCTTGGTCAGGCCGATATCGTACATTCCCTTAGGGTTGTCCGAACCCAGCCTGGTGCCCATGCCCCCCGCCAGCAGCACGGCGCCAACTCTGCCAGCACGGATTGCCTCGGCGCCCTTCTCCAGGTAAGTTCGCCTGTTTTCTGCGATTTCTTCCAGGGTCATAGCCCTGATGGGAGAGATGACTTCCCTTCCCTGGGAGGGGGCGGATTCATGGATATGCCCTAGGACGGAGAAGTCATTTTCCATAATCTGGCTGCACAGGGATTCCCGTTCTCTGGCAGGGAGCTCATCCATATATCGTAGCAGATGTTCCTGGCCGTATTGTTCTAATTTCATTGTTACCTGTTCTAAATTCATAGTTTTCCTCGTTTCTGCAAGGTGAGTTTCCTCGCCCTGGCTTTATTGCGCTTTCGCCTCTGACTTCATTCTGTACGAAAGGATTGTTTTGTATTCTTTTTTGCCTCGCCTGTCCGCCGTAAGACTTTTGTCTAAATTCAATAATATTATAGCCTATCTGAATGATATTGCAATAGCAGCCACCAAGTTACTATTTCTGGTTATTAAAAACATAGGTAGAATGACAAAGTGCCAGAATTTGATAGAATATTTGGAAATTGAGATTGACAAGGGGAATGCACTGTGATAAACTATCCAAGTGTGCCGCTTAACGAGGCAAATTGAAGTCTGTAAAGGATGGGGGAGATTTATCTTCCAATCCCAAGCCAGACGCCGTAGTTAGCGAGTAATGATAAGGAGGAAGATAGGATGTACGCAATTATTGCAACAGGCGGAAAGCAGTACAAGGTTGCCGAAGGTGATGTCATCAGAGTGGAAAAACTTCCAGTGGAAGCAGGGGAGACCGTTACTTTTGACCAGGTTCTTGCCGTGAATGATGGCACGATGAAGGCTGGCGCTGACGTGGCAAACGCTACGGTTACCGCATCTGTGGTAAAAGAAGGCCGGGCAAAGAAAGTGATTGTCTACAGATACAAGAGAAAGACCGGATATCACAAAAAGAACGGTCACAGACAGGCTTTCACACAGGTTAAGATTGACAAGATCAACGCTTAACAGGCATCAGAAAAGGTGGCGGCGATGATACATGTGACGGTATATGACAACGAGGATGGACAGTATATGGGTTTCGTCTTTCAGGGACATGCGGGTTTCGGGGAGGCGGGACAGGATATTGTCTGTGCAGGCGTGTCTGCCCTGCTCATCAATGCGGTGAATTCCGTTGAGAGCCTCGCAGGGGATGCCTTCCGTTACAAAGAGCATGAGGGTGAGGACGAGGTGACATTTTTCCTGACTTCCCATCCCGTTAGCGAAAAGGCAGAGCTGCTGCTGAAATCATTGGTTCTGGGCTTGCAGGGCATAGAGCATGATTATGGAAAACAGTATTTGAAATTAGAGATTAAGAGAAAGCAGGAGGTGTAGAGAGATGTTAAACATGAACCTTCAGTTATTTGCTCATAAGAAAGGAATGGGTTCCACCAAGAACGGCAGGGATTCCGAGTCCAAGAGATTAGGGGCAAAGAGAGCAGACGGTCAGTTTGTGCATGCTGGGACGATTCTTTACAGGCAGCGTGGCACGAAGATTCATCCGGGAAACAATGTGGGCCGGGGCGGCGATGATACCTTGTTCGCACTGGTGGACGGCGTTGTCCGCTTTGAGAGAAAAGGAAGAGACAAGAAGCAGGCTTCCGTATATCCGGTTGAGGCTTAATATGTATGAAATGGTTGCTATTCGTGGCCGCATCCCGTGGGGAATGGGTGGCTATGAATGGTGGCGCTGAACGAGAACCGCTTTGGCGGTTGTGAGAAAGGGGCTGTGGCATGCAGTCCCTTTTTTAGCTGATAGGAAAGAAGGAGGTGGAAGGATGTTTGCAGATAGTGCGGAAATCTATATTCGTTCGGGAAATGGCGGGGATGGCCATGTGAGTTTCCGCCGGGAACTCTACGTGCCCGCCGGCGGTCCTGACGGGGGAGATGGCGGAAAAGGCGGGGATTTGATTTTCCAGGTGGACAAGGGAATCAATACTTTGAATGATTTCCGCCATCTTCGGAAATACTGCGCCGGGGATGGACAGCCTGGCAGCAAGAGGCGCTGCCATGGCGCTAATGGAGAGGACCTGGTGGTGAAGGTGCCGGAGGGCACGGTTGTCCGGGAGAAGGAGTCGGGCAAGGTAGTGGTGGACATGTCCCACGGATGCACTAGGGAGGTCATTCTCAGGGGCGGCAGGGGTGGCAAGGGAAATATGCACTATGCCACTCCTACCATGCAGGTGCCCAAATATGCCCAGCCGGGCAAGCCGGGCAAGGAGCTGCATGTCATTCTGGAGTTAAAGACCATTGCGGACGTGGGGCTGGTGGGATTCCCGAATGTGGGGAAATCTACTTTTCTGTCCAGAGTGAGTAACGCAAAGCCCAAAATTGCAAACTATCATTTTACTACCTTGCAGCCCATGCTTGGCGTGGTGGATCTGGAGGGGGCGGATGGCTTTGTCATAGCGGATATTCCCGGATTGATTGAGGGCGCCAGCGATGGCGTGGGACTGGGACACGAATTTCTACGGCATATTGAGCGGACGAAGGTGTTTATCCATATGGTGGACGCTGCCTCCACGGAGGGAAGAGACCCTCTGAACGATATCAAGGTAATCAATGAGGAGTTAAAGAACTACAGTTCGGAATTGGCGTCCAGGCCCCAGGTGATTGCTGCCAATAAGACGGATGTATTTTATGGCACGGAGGAGGAGACGGTGATCACGCTCCTGCGGGAAGAGTTTGAGCCCCAGGGGATTCCGGTGTTTCCCATATCTGCGGTGAGCGGTAAGGGGGTCAGGGAACTGCTATATTATCTGAGGAAGATGCTGGATGAGCTTCCTGACGATCCGATTACCTATGAGCGGGAATTTGAACTGGATGCTTTGGACTATCCCGACGAGCCGTATACTGTTTCCTATGACGAGAAGGATGGCATGTATGTGGTGGAGGGGCCCCGCATTGAGAGGATGCTGGGCTACACCAATCTGGACTCGGAAAAGGGATTTCAATTTTTCCAGAAATTCCTCCACACCAGCGGCATTTTGGAAGAGTTGGAAGCCCTGGGGATTGAGGAGGGAGATACGGTAAGAATGTACGAGCTGCAGTTCGACTACTATAAATAGGACAGGAGGGGCGTATGGAAGAGATTCTGTTGGAGACTGCTATCTGCGTTGTGGCGGCGTCCCTATTGATGGTAGTACATGAATTGTCAAAGGCGCTGGCTTATATGGCAATCCAGAGGAGGGAAGGGACCTGCCGGAAATTTGCCCATAGCATTTGGGCAGTTTACCGCTACTTGGACCCTGTAGGAATGCTACTGTCTGTTACCAGCAGCGTGACATTTTCCAGGCCCTTCATGTTCCGCATACAGAAGAAAAGGACGAATTTGATATTGGGGATTACGGGATTTCTTGTGCTTCTTCTATGCTTTGGCGGCAGTATTTTTGCCCTTCGTTGTCATGTGTTTGGGGTGCAGGGAATGATTACCCTGTCTGGCCAGGGGCTGGGGATTAAATGCGTTACCCTGCTGATCCAGTATTTGGCCATTTTGAGCCTGGGGATGCTGATTGCTAACCTGTTTCCTATTTCCACCTTTGACATGGGGCTGGTCATTGCGGGCATCTCATCCCAGAAATACCTGAATATTATCAAGATGGATGGGGTGATTAAGATTATTTTCATCCTGGCGGTTTTGCTGAATCTGATTCACTATGGAAGTTACAGGGTGATTCATCTGCTATTGTAGTGGGATATGATTGTTGAGGGCGATTGATTGGATAGATTTGTTCGGCACTAGCGCAATACAGGCGCATTGTTTGCAGATAACGGAAGGGCATGGGATTTTTTATGAGCATTTCTGTAAAGTTGGAAGCATTTGACGGTCCCCTGGACTTGTTGCTCCATCTGATTGAAAAGAATAAGATCGATATCTTTGACATTCCTATCGTGGAGATCACCAGGCAGTACATGGAAATCATTTCCCGGATGGATACCAAGGACATGGACGTGATGAGCGACTTTTTGCTGATGGCAGCCATGCTCTTGCGGATCAAGTCAAAGATGCTCCTTCCGGTGGAGGTAAACGAGGAGGGAGAGGTGGAGGATCCCAGGGCAGAACTGGTGGAGCGATTGCTGGAATATAAGACATATAAATATGCATCCCTGGAATTAAAGGATCTGCAGGTGGATGCCTCCAAGCATCTTTTTAAGAAGGCTACCCTGCCAGAAGAGATTGCAGACTATCAGGAGGAAATTGATGTCTCTGAGATACTGGGGGATGTGACGCTGGCGAAGCTGCAGAAAATATTCCACAGCGTGATGAAGAAGCAGGTGGATAAGATTGACCCTATCCGCAGTAAGTTTGGCAAGATTCAGAAGGAGCCTGTAACGCTGACGGAGCGGATGGATTACATCAGGGGATACGCCAGGGAGCATGGGAGGTTCCGCTTTCGTCAGATGTTGGAGGAGCAGGCGGACAAGATGATGGTGATTGTGAGCTTTCTGGGCGTTTTGGAACTGATGAAGGTAGGAAGGCTAAAAATTGTCCAGGAAAATATTTTTGATGATATCTGGATTACCTATGAAGATGGGGAGGAAGGGGAAGTGATTCCCACCAGTGCGGGATAGAAATGGGGAAGATGATGAGATTAGCGGAATTGGAAGCAGTGATAGAAGCGATATTATTTACCATGGGGGAGGCAGTGGAACTGGAGAGGCTGGCGGCGGCTACGGAGCAGGATGAGGACACCTGCCGCCGGGTGATTCGCAGCATGATGGACAACTATGCCTCGGAAGACCGGGGGATTCAGATTATCGAATTGGACGGCGCCTTTCAGATGTGTACCAAGGCAACCATGTACGAGGCCATTAATAAGATTGCCCATGTGCCGAAGAAGCATGTGCTGACGGATGTGCTGCTGGAAACCCTGTCGATTATCGCCTACAAGCAGCCGGTGACCAAGTTGGAGATCGAGCATATCCGGGGGGTGAAGTCGGACCATCCGGTGAATAAATTGGTGGAGTATCATCTGGTGTGCGAGGCGGGGAGGCTAGACGCGCCGGGGAGGCCGATTCTCTTTGCCACCACGGAGGATTTCCTGCGAAACTTTGGCATTGAATCGTTGGAGGATTTGCCGGTGGTGAATCCTGAGAAGATTGAAGACTTTAAGCTGGAGGCGGAAGAGGAAGTGCAGCTGGAGTTGGACATATGATTTAAAATCGGAAAAGCGCACGGCGGGGCAGATGTATACTATGTCGGAAAATCCAGAAGTGTTGGGGGATTTTGCATCAGAGCTGGCGGGATATATTTTTGCGGCAATGTCAAAATGGAGTGGTACGGTCATGCATATTTTATTGTTTCCTCTTTCCCAGGGTGTTGTCAATCATATTCTCGATAATGGTCTTCTTCACCCAGATGTCAAAACTTAGCATGCTGATGAAGGCGAAGTCCGTGAGCTGCTTTCTCTCCTCGTCATTTTCTATTTCCTGAAAGGTTTCTCCGGATTTTTTTAGTTTTCGGATCACGTCCCGCACCTGGGAGTCGATGTTTCCCAACTGGATATCGAAGATTTCCTTGTACACGTCGTCCAGATTCAGCCCGCCCTTATTGTTGAAAAAGGTATCGCTGATGGGATTTAGGATGCATTTGATATCGTTGATGGTCAAAAAATTCTTGAAATAGTAAATGAATATTAAAAGTATCATATGCTCCTTGGTATATTTCTTTTTCTTGGAGGGGGGGAGCAATGCATTTTTGGTGTAATTGTTAATCATTGTCTTTGTGAGGATCTTGTCCTCCTCGAACCGCTTGGAGGATGCCAGATGCTCGTCCATAAAGGTGGTAATCTGATCCATATATAAATCAATGTCAGGAATTTCTTCCGGTGACACATAGTCAATGTTCTGAATGCTTCTGAGAAGATTTAATATTTCTTTGCTGTATTTGTTTGCCATAATAACTCCAATCTGCTATATTTTTCTTTGCATTATCATGTCTGAAAAAGTATCGGGCGTTACTATTCACAGCCCTTCATGGGATAGGCTTTTTGCCAACAGTAACCCCTGAGTAAAAACATTATAGCACATTTTTAAAAAAAAGACATAAAATAAATCGAGGATTGATATGGGAATTGGGTTGCTATTTACGGTCTATTGTGAATGGGAACGGAAATGGAGCGGTTTTGTGAGAGAGTCCTTATCTGTACGGCCGACAAAGCACAAGCATAGCAAGAAGGCGGAATGCAGGCCAGCCGACGGGGAGCCGAAGATTGCCAGAGTCATCTCCCGGAAAATGAAGCTCTCGGAGGATGTTCTGGCGGGAGCGCCAATCATTACCGGTTATGGGCGGGGACGTTGCAATATTGAAAATTATCGAAATATCATAGAATATACGGAAAATGTAATCAGGGTGCAGACGAAGGTGGGAAAGATCCAAGTGACGGGGAAGAATTTAATGATTGCCTATTATCGGGATGACAGTATGTGTATAATTGGGGACATCTGCGGCATAGAATATCACTAGAGGATACTATTCACAGTTCATAGAGAAGAGGGATGCTGTCTCGTCAAGCTTGCTTGTAAGAGACAGTGCATCTCTTCTCTATGAACTGTGGAAGCTGTTCATCCAATCATAAGGTGCTAGACATCCAGTGGATGTCTGTTCAGCACGGACCGAAACGGAGTGTAGAAGCCAAAGTTGCGTTGGAAACGCAACGACCGATGCCGGTAGGCAGCGGGGCTATCGCATGAGAGGATGAGTGGCTGTGAGTAGTAGCCATTAGAAGTTATTTCTGAACAGTTCCTTAGCGACATGGGATGGCATATTGGGACATGAGGTGGACAGTGTGAAAAATAGATTTTCACATGCGGATTTGTGCCTACGGCATAGTGCATTACACAAGTTTGCAGGTACTGGAAAGGCATGAGGATTATTATGGTACATAGAATATTTGGATGGCTGGGGGGCACGCTGGAGGTGTGCCTCACTGGGATTTCCTCGGAGCGGTTTATCAATTTGTGCCGAAACAGGGGGATGGTGCTGTGGCAGATACGCAGTGCCAAGGGCAAAGTGTTCTTCTGCATTCGGCTGAAAGATTTCTATCGGCTTCGCCCTATCGCGAGAAAGTGCAGGGTGCGGCTTCTGGTGGTGGGACGGCATGGCCTGCCTTTTATTTTGCATTCCATGAGAAAGCGGGTCAGTTTCTGGTGTGGCATCCTTGCTTTTTGCTGTCTGATGGTTCTCTATTCCACCAGAATCTGGGGGATTTCCGTGGAGGGACAGTCCTACCACAGCAAGGAGAGCATCGTAAAGTATCTGGCCACTATTCAGGTGTATGGTGGCATGGCGGCGAAGGACCTGCGATGCAGCCAGATTGAGGAGAAATTGCGGAAAAAGTATGAGGATGTGGGATGGGCCAATGTGGAGCAGAAGGGAAGCAAGCTGTATGTGCATGTTCGGGAAGTGCTACTGGTGGAGCAGAAGAAGAAGCAGAAAAAGCGTCATCTGATTGCCGGGGATGCGGGACAGGTGGTCTCCATCGTGACGAGAAGGGGAACGGCCAAGGTGAAGGCTGGGAAGAAGGTGAAGAAGGGGGCTGTCCTGATTTCCGGCGGCGTGTCCATCCGGGGGGATGGAGATGAGCTGCTGGAGAGGCGGTATGTCCAGGCGGAGGGGGACGTGGTGGTGCGTTCCAAGGAGGAATACAGCGATAGCATGAATATGCGGTATGAGAAGACGGTGTACACCGGGAGGAGCAGGACGGTTTATGCCATCTCCGCCGGGGGCAAGAGTTTTTTTTTCTATAATCCCCGAAAGCATTTGGAAAGTTATGAGAAATATGATATAATCCGAAATAGTGGGTTGTTATGCCCTTTTCTTGCGTATTTTTATCCTGTTCGGTATGACAAGAAGACCCTGCGGGAGATTGAGAAGAAAGATGGCGTGTATACCCCTTCCCAGGCAGAGGAATACTTGAGGGAGAGGTATGATTACTATCTGGAGAAGAAGAGGGCGGCGGGGTACGTGCTGAAAGACAGCACCGTGTCTTTTCGGAAAGACCAGGGTAACTATCGGCTGAGCGGGACGGTGCAGTTTGAGAAGAAGCAGGATACCTACAAGGCAATCAAGAAAAAGAATAAGATATTTGAGAAGGAAAAAGAGACAGATGGCAGTGACGGAAACAATCATTGAAATTCCCGTGGAATACGAGGGGAATATTTTTGGCAGTTGTGATGCCAATATTAGGAAGATAGAGAAGAATCTGAATGTGACCATGGTTGCCAGGGATGGCGCCATCAAGCTGGTGGGGGAGCCGGGAAGGCTGAAGCAGGCGGAGGAGATTCTGATGCAGCTTTTGGAGCTGGCAAGGCGGGGGAATACGATTACGGAGCAGAACGTGAATTATGCCCTGTCCTTTGCTTTGGAGGGGGCTTCCGCAGATTTGGTGGATATCGATTCCGATATCGTCAGCCACACGATTCAGGGAAAGCCTATCAAGCCTAAGACGAAGGGGCAGAAAGAGTACGTGGAGCTGATTCGGGACCGAATGATCGTATTTGGCATCGGGCCTGCGGGCACGGGTAAGACGTATCTTGCCATGGCTATGGCGATTGAGGCATTTCGCCGGGACGAGGTGGGCAAGATTATTCTCACCAGGCCGGCCATCGAGGCGGGGGAAAAGCTGGGTTTTCTTCCCGGGGACCTGCAGAGCAAGGTGGATCCCTACCTGCGGCCTCTGTATGATGCCCTGTACCAGATCATGGGGGCGGAGAGTTATCTGCGGAATGTGGAGAAGGGGCTGATTGAGGTGGCTCCTCTGGCATATATGCGAGGGCGTACCTTGGACAATTCTTTTATTATCTTGGACGAGGCACAGAATACTACGCCGGCGCAGATGAAGATGTTCCTCACCCGAATTGGATTTGGCTCCAAGGTGGTGGTGACGGGGGATTTGACCCAGAAGGATCTGCCCTTCGACACCAAGTCTGGGCTGGAGCAGGCTTTGGAAGTGCTGGACAAGGTGGAGGATATCGGCTTTTCTTATATGACTAGCCAGGACGTGGTGCGCCATCCTCTGGTGCAGAAGATCGTGAAAGCGTATGACCAGTATGACAAGCGTCTGGAGAGGAAGAAGCAGGTGGCATCGGCAGCGAGGCGGGAGGACAGGCGTTCCCGCGGAGGCAGAGGAAGATCTTAGGAGGAAACGAATGGATACACAGGAGAATCGCGGCAGGGGGCTGGTGCAGAGAATCTGCTTGTATCTTGCCCCGTTGCTGTCGGTGGCGGTGCATGACTTTTTGGAGAGGGATACGTTGCAGACGCTTTTTTCCAACGGAGTTTTCATGGTGTTGCTCTCCAGCGGCTATCTGGTGTTTCTTCGCACCAGCGGAAAGGAACTTTATCGAAGGATTCGCCATCAGGGCATTTTCTGGGGATGCTTCATGCTCTCCTTTCTCTTTCTGGGAATCTGCCCTGTGAGAAATGTGGGCGTCCTGTGGCTTCTGGTGGTGGCCTTTGCGGCCATGGAGGCGGGGCTGGAACTGGCGGTCTCTCTTCATGTGCTTCTGATGACTGGATATGTCATTCTGGTTTTGATGGAGGGGGGAGACCTGTATGCTTTTGCGGTGGTAATTCTCTTTGGATTCCTTTTGGCCACCTTGTTTTCCCTATACCGCACCAGAGAGGCGACGGTGTATCTCGCCGTGATACTCCTTGCAGTGGACGGGGTGCTGCAGCTGGTGCGGTACTGCTTGAATATGCATGCCCTTCTGGCCCACGGCGAGCAGATTGCAGTGGAGATGGCGGGGATTTTGGTGATGGTGTTTCTTGGATATTTTTATCTGAGGTATCTCCAGAGCCGGGGGCAGGTAGCAGAAAAGAAAGAGCCGGGCATGGCATCGGATCAGTTGTCAGAGCGTCAATTATTGGAGCGGCTGCTGGAGGAAGAGTTTTCCCTGGCGGTGGCATTGCGGGAGTATTCCGGGGATTTGTATCGCC
The DNA here is from genome assembly GCA_910575435.1 of Clostridiaceae bacterium. Classification (GTDB taxonomy): domain Bacteria; phylum Bacillota; class Clostridia; order Lachnospirales; family Lachnospiraceae; genus Butyribacter. Next base: position 12,764 of record CAJTGI010000019.1, read on the forward strand.
ATTCCAGTCAGGTGTCTGATCTGGCCGGCAGGGCGGCGGATGCCATCGGCGGGGACGGTCTTCTGGCTAGGGCAGGGGGATTGTATCACGAGATGGGTAGGATGGCAGAGTCGGATAATTATATTGAAGCGGGCATTGCACTGGGAGAGAAGCATGCCTTTCCGGAGGAATTGCAGGCGGTAATCAGGCAGCACAGCCCGAATTATGAGATTCCCAAGTCGCCGGAGGCGGCGGTGGTGATGCTAAGTGACTGCATTTTCTCCACCAGTGACTATCTGACGAAAAATGGGATGCGGGAAAAACTGACGGATGAGAAATTGGTACATAACGTGATACAGAACCGATTGTCCAAGGGAAATCTCAGGGACAGCGGGATGACGGTGGAGCAGCTGGAGGTGCTGCAGGCATATTTTACTGCCCATGCTTTTGAGAAGGGGGATGCATAAGAATGACGGTTTTATTTGAGAGGGATGGGGAGGAAGAGATTGGCTTTGACTATGAAAGTCTGTTAATAAAGGTGGTGGAGGAGGCCCTGCGGCAGGAGCAGTGCCCCTATGAGTGCGAGGTCAATGTGAGATTGACGGAGAATGAGGGCATCCGCAGGCTGAATCAGGAATTTCGGGATTTGGACGTGCCCACGGACGTGCTGTCCTTTCCCATGGTGGAATACGAAGTGCCGGCGGATTTTTCCCAGCTGGATTCCCCGGAGGCGCAGGTTATGTATTTCAATCTGGATACGAAGGAGCTGCTGCTGGGGGATATCGTAATCTCCCTGGAGCGGGCAAGGGAGCAGTCGGAGGAGTATGGGCACAGCCTGGAGCGGGAACTTGCCTTTCTCACCGCCCACAGCATGCTGCATCTGATGGGATATGACCATATGGAGGATGGGGAGCGGGAAGTGATGGAGGGCAAGCAGGAGAATATTTTACAGAACTTGGGCATTACCAGGGATTAAAGACGGAGGATATGTATGGGGGAAGATAAACAGGTGAAAACCAGTGGATTTTTGAAGCAGGGCAGCGTTCTTGCCATGGCATCGATTCTGGTGCGCATGATTGGCCTGGTGTACCGCATTCCCATGAATAATATCTTGGGGGATGAGGGGATGGGGATTTATTCTGCCTCTTACGAGGTCTACAATATCATGCTGATCATTTCCTCCTACGGCCTGCCCATGGCGGTGTCCAAGCTGGTTTCTGCCAAGTGCGCCCAGGGTCGGTATCGAAGTGCCTATACCCTCTTTCGGCGGTCTCTATTTTTTTCTTTCCTGACTGGGGGGGCGGCGGCTCTTTTGCTGTATTTCGGGGCGGATGCCTTGGAGAGCAATTTCTTTGCAAAGTATCGGGGGATTGCCCTGCCATTAAGAGTTCTGGCGCCTACCATCTTTATCGTGGCGGTGATGGGGGTGTTCCGAGGGCTGTTCCAGGGGCGCAAGACGATGATGCCCACGGCGGTGTCCCAGATCTTTGAGCAGATTATCAATGCCTTTGTGAGCGTGGCCGCATCCTTCATGCTTATGAGAAAGTACAGCACCTCCCCGGAGGTGGCGGGCTGGGGGGCTGCGGGAGGCACCATGGGTACCCTGTTTGGGGCTGTGGCGGCCTTTCTGATCCTCTTTTTCATCTATCTCCTCTATCGGCCGGTGATGGAGAGGCAGAAGGGCAGGGACAGGCTTTCCTCCCGAGAGAGCCTGGCGGCATCCTATCGGCTCATCCTGTGGACGGTGGTTCCCATTATCTTAAGCCAGACGGTGTATCAGCTTAGCGGCATCATCGACGTGACCCTGTTTAATATGGCTATGGAGACAAAGGGGATGTCTGCCCGGCGGGTGAGTTCCCTGCTGGGCATCTACAGCACCAAGTATCGCCTGCTGGTGAATGTGCCCACGGCGGTGTCCACGGCCATTGCCTCCTCCATGATTCCGGCCCTGGTGGCCTCCTATCTAAAGAATCACACCAGGGAGGTGCATCAGAGGGTGGGGCTTGCCATCAAGTTCAACATGATTATTGCCTTTCCCTCGGCGGTGGGGCTGGCGGTATTGGGGGAGCCGATTCTGCGGCTGCTGTTCCGCAATTCTGATTTTGCCCTGGGGGGAGCCATGCTGATGACGGGTTCTGCCTGCGTGATTTTCTATGCATTGTCCACCGTGACCAGCGGCGTGCTGCAGAGCATTGACCGTATGAATCTGCCGGTGGTTCATTCTCTGGCTTCCCTGGTGCTTCACGTGGTGCTGGTGTATGGGCTTCTGGCTTTTACGGAGATGGGCGTCTTTGCCCTAGTGCTGGGAAATGTGACCTATCCCATGCTGGTGTGCTATCTCAATGGCAGGGCGGTGCGGAAGCACCTGGGATTTCGCCAGGAGGTGGTGCGGACCTTTTCCGTGCCCCTCATCGCCTCGGTATTGATGGGTGTCTTGACTTACTTGGTATACCAGGGGTTCATTCTGCTGACCCATCGGATCTATGTGGCGATTATCCCGGCGGCAATCGTGGCGGTGTTTAGTTATTTCGTGCTGGTGCTGAAGCTGCAGGCCCTTAGCAGAACGGAATTGTATGAATTTCCTTTCGGGCGCAGGATGTCCATTCTGGCGGACAGGCTGCATCTATTGAAAATGTAAGAAGTGAAGGATTGGCAGTGCCGGTAAAAATGGCATGTTTGGAAGTGTGGCGAAGGAACTGTTTTATATAATATGTGAAATTGAACTGTTCCTGAGTGGGTTGCGAAAAAGAGGAGGATCTATGCACAATATTACCCGTGAAGCAATCAGGCAGATGGCATCTTCGGAGACGGTGTATTACAGGGGGATGCGCTACTATGCGGCCCATGCGGTATCCAAGGTGACCTGGAATGAGACCAGCAGGCAGTACCGGGCGCTGGTGAAGGGGGGCAGCCAGTACATCGTGACCATCTCCCCGGAAGATGACATGGGCTATACCTGCAACTGTCCCGGCTATGTGAAGTATTCGGGGGCATGCAAGCATGTTATCGCCACCATGCTGTTTATTGCGGACTACCAGCAGCGGAAGAATGCGGACATTGCCCAGGAGCCGGAGGAGAGGACGGCCTACCAGATTGTGGAGTATTTCAGGAAGCGGGAATATCGCCAGCTGTCTCCCCACTACTACCATGTCACCCTTTCCATTACAGTGCCGGAATTTATGAAGAAGCAGAATGCCAAGGCGTACTTAAGCCTTTATGCGGGCGCAGGTAAGATGTACAAGGTGTCCAATACCAAGAAGTTTATCACGGACTATTATCAGGAAAAGACCATCCGTCTGGGGAAGGAATTTTGCTTTATTCCCGGGGAGTGCGATTTCGACCAGGCATCCAAGCCCATTTTGGAATATCTGACGGAGATGTATGAAGTCCAGGAGACTTTGGGCAAGACCTACTACTCGAACCTGTTTAACAGGCAGGAGATCGTGCTTTCCAAGAGGATGCTGGAGAAGGTGCTTTCTCTGGCGGCGGGAGGCAGTTGCACCCTGAACCTCTATGGCAAGAAGATGGAGGAGGTGGAGATTGTTCGGGGGAATCCATCCCTGGAGATGGATTTGAAGATGGAGAAGGATGTTCTCTTGCTACAGTACCTGGGGGAACATCCCCTGCTGTCCCTGTGCGAGGATGGGGGGATTCTCTTTTATCAGGACAGGCTGTATCTGCCGGATCGGGAGTTTCTGGGGAATATCCTGCCCTTTTACGCTACCCTTTTTCGGAGAGAGGGGGGAGAGTTGGAGTTTCGGGGGGAGAATAAGGATGACTTTATTGAGAAGGTCCTCCCGGTGATGAAGAAGTCCCTCAAGGTGGCCGTGCCAAAGGAGATTAAGGAAAATTACGTGGTGGAGCCCCTGGTGCCGAAACTGTATCTGGACATCGCCAGGTCAAAGACCAAATGCTATATCCGGGCCACCATTGAATTTGCCTATGGAGAGTATCAGGTGAATCCCCTGCGGCATTTCGCCAGTGGGAATATTATTCTGGTGCGGGACAAGGAGGAGGAGGAGCGGCTGACCAGAATCCTTTACAACTTGAACTTCAAGGTGACGGACGATACCTTCCTCTTGAAGCGGGAGGAGGATATCTTTGCCATGATGACGGAGCATATGGGGCTTCTGACGGAAAATTTCCAGGTCTTCTACTCCAAAGCCTACAAGACGGCCTCCGTGACGAAGATGGGGCAGGCAGGGGGGAAGGTGCATCTGGATACGGAGATAGATTTTCTGGAAATGGATTTGGCTTATTCCCAGATTCCCCGGGAGGAACTGGAGGAGTTTTTCCGCTCGGTGCGCCTTAGGAGGAAGTATTTTCGGCTTAAGAGCGGGGCCTTTGTGGATTTGCGCCAGGAGGACAGGCAGATTCGCTCCCTGCGGTGGCTGCTGGAAAATGGCAGGACGGAGGAGGGGATGATTCGCCTGCCCGGCTCCTCAGCCCTCTTCCTGGAGGATATTCTCCCAAAGGGAAACCGCATTCAGAAGGATAAGGCATATCAGAAGCTGGTGGAGGAGATCCGCCACCCGGAGCGGAGCAGCTGGGAGGTTCCAAAAGAGATTCACGCTGTGATGCGTCCGTACCAGGTGGTGGGATATCAGTGGTTGAGAACGCTGGCTCGCTATCATCTGGGGGGGATTCTGGCGGATGACATGGGACTGGGAAAGACGCTGCAGGCCATCACGTACATGGCATCTTTTCCGGGAACCAAGTCACTGGTGGTCTGCCCCACTTCCCTGGCCTTTAACTGGCAGGAGGAGTTTGAGAAGTTTGCCCCTCACATGCGCACCCTGATCGTGTCAGGGATGCCAGAGGATCGGAAGGCTCTGCTGGATCAGCGGGGGGATGTGGATGTGATTATCACCACCTATCCCCTGATTCGGAAGGATGCGGTTTTGTATAAGGAGTTGTCTTTTGACCATTTCTTTCTGGACGAGGCTCAGTTTATCAAGAATCCCGGATCCCAGAGCGCCAAGGCGGTGAAGATGATTCCGGCAAAGCATCGGTTTGCCCTGACTGGCACCCCCATCGAGAATGCCCTGTCGGAACTGTGGTCAATCTTTGATTTTATCATGCCGGGATTCTTTCCAAAATACGGGAAGTTTAGCGACTTGTATGAAAAGCCCATCATGCGGGGGGAGGATGAGAACCGGATCGGGGAGTTGAAGCTGCGGATTAAGCCCTTTATCCTGCGGAGAATGAAAAAGCAGGTGCTGCGGGAGATTCCGGATAAGACGGAGAGCATGCGCATGGCCCATATGACGAAGAAGCAGGAGAAGATTTATCTGTCCTACCTATCCCGCATCCAGATGGAGATGAAGGAGCAGGAGGGCATCGAGAGCGGTGCGGGGAGGATGCAGATCCTTGCCGCGCTCACCAGGCTTCGACAGATTTGCTGCCATCCGGGGACTTTCGTGGAGAATTATGCCGGGGATAGCGGGAAGATGGAGCTTCTCATGGAACAGCTGCCGGATCTTCTGGACGGGGGGCACAGCGTGATTGTCTTCTCCCAGTTTACCTCCATGCTGTCCATCATTGCGGAGAAGTTGGAGGAGGAGGGGATTTCTTACTTCTATCTCTCCGGCAGTACCAAGGCATTGGATCGGAAGCGGTATGTGAAGGAGTTTAATGAGGGCAGGGTGAAGGTGTTTCTGGTGTCGCTGAAAGCGGGGGGCACTGGTCTGAACCTTACCGGGGCGGATACGGTGATTCATTTCGATCCCTGGTGGAATCCGGCGGTGGAGGAGCAGGCTACGGACAGGGCCTACCGCATTGGCCAGGAAAAGCAGGTGCATGTAATCAAGTATGTGATGAAAAACTCCATTGAAGAGAAGATTTACCAGTTGCAGAAGCGGAAGAGGGAATTGTCGGAGAGGGTGATTGATTCCGGGGAGGTGTTCCTGAACCAGCTGACCAGGGAGGAACTGCTGGAATTGTTCCGATAGTAAAGCTGAAAGCGAGTGATTGGTTTTACGAGGAAGAAAAAACGGATAAAAATTTATTTAGCCGGATGAGAATGATAGAAAGGAGTACATTATGAAAATTGATGTAAAAAATATGCCAAAACTGGGCTTCGGCCTGATGCGGCTTCCCAAGCGGGATGGAGAGGTTGATTTGGATCAGGTATGCAGGATGGTGGATGCCTATATGGACAGGGGATTCTGTTATTTTGATACGGCGTACGTATATCACGGCGGCAAGTCCGAGACCGTGGCGAGGGAGGCGGTGGTGAAGCGCTATCCTAGGGATTCCTTCTATCTTGCTACCAAGTTGCCGGCGTGGGAGATCAAGGGCGAGGAGGACAGGGATCGGATTTTCCAGGAGCAGTTGGAAAGGGCGGGGGTGGATTATTTTGACTTCTACCTGCTGCACAGCCTGGAAGATGGCAGCAATTATGATACGTATGAAAGGTATGACTGCTTTTCCTGGGGGATGGAGAAGAAGGCTCAGGGAAAGATTCGGCATTTTGGGTTTTCCTACCATGGCACGCCGGAACTGCTGGAGGAAGTCTTGGACAGGCATCCGGAGGTGGAATTTGTCCAGATCCAATTAAATTATGCGGATTGGGAAAATCAGCTGGTGCAGTCGGGGAAACTTTATGAGATCCTGCACCGCCGGGGGATGACCATCATTGTCATGGAGCCTGTCAAGGGCGGGACGCTGGCGGATTTGGCACCAGAACTGGAGGAGATGCTTAAGAAGGAGAGGCCGGAGGCATCCGTGGCATCCTGGGCCATGCGATTTGCCGGCTCCCTGGAGGGCGTTATGACGGTTCTGAGCGGCATGTCTAACGAATGCCAGATGGAGGATAATCTAGATACCTTTGCCAATCTGGAGCCATTGAACAGCAGGGAGCGGGAAGTGCTGGGTGACTTGGTGAGGAAAATGCTTGACATGCCCTTGATTCAGTGTACATCCTGCCGGTACTGCTGCGATGGCTGTCCGTCGGGGATCCGGATTCCAGATGTGTTCCGGGCGCTGAATACGAAGCGGATGTATCCGGGGGATGGACGCCCGAAGATGTTCTATGGCGGACTGACCAGCCATTCAGGAAAAGCGTCTGACTGCGTGGGGTGCGGGCAGTGCGAGAGCGTCTGCCCCCAGCATCTGAATATTATAGAATTGATGGGGGAAGCGGCGGAAAAACTGGAATAGGGATGGGAGGATGCGATGGACTGGATTGCACATATCAATGATGATGGAAAGAAATAATTGATAGAGGGGTGCGGACTTGCGAAAGAGAGGCTGGGGCATGCCCTGTAGCTTGCTGCGAGGTATTTGACATAAAGACTTGTATAAGAAATGGCGGCAAGTAAAGATACATTACCTGCCGCCGCCTTTTAAAAGGACTGCTTAAACAATATTTCAATCCGCACCAATTCCCATGGTGACATAAATAGTGTATGCGATAGGAACTTTTTTATCAAGTATTATTTGACAAAACCCGGGGGTTGCTCGCCCGGACAATCAGGGGAGAATTGGAAGAATATCCATCATTTTTATGGAAGTAGGTGTTGAAGATGTTAGTGTTAATCACGTATGATGTTTCTACGCAGGATGCTGCCGGGAGAAAGCGTCTTCGAAAGGTTGCAAAGGAATGCATAAATTATGGACAGCGGGTGCAAAATTCTGTTTTTGAGTGTATTTTAGATTCGTCGCAGTTGCTACTATTGAAGGATAGTTTGGTGTCTATGATTGATGAGAAACAGGATAGTTTGAGGTTTTATTATCTAGGCAATAAGTATCAGACCAAGGTTGAGCATTTTGGAATAAAATCATCATATGAACCAGAAGGAATATTGATGATATGAATTGGTGCGAATCATAAGTTAACATGAATTGGCCGGGAGATTCGCACCGATAAATAGAACCAAATATGGATTTATTTGTATTGATATATAGAAAATTGTGGTGGAATTTGGTAATATTGAATAAATAAAAGTGCGCATTGAGGGGGAATTATGTCACTTTTGCTGTCGCTCCCCTTGTGGGAGCGTGGATTGAAATCCTGATACCTTCTTGCAGAAAAAATCAGCAGAGAGTCGCTCCCCTTGCGGGAGCGTGGATTGAAATAATGTGGCGTGATGATGCCATCGCCTTGCGTCATGTCGCTCCCCTTGCGGGAGCGTGGATTGAAATTTCCTAAGCATCTGATTCCCCTCCCTCCTCTGCTGCGTCGCTCCCCTTGCGGGAGCGTGGATTGAAATATCATACAGGGCAAGCTGCTCCCTTATTTCGGGAAGTCGCTCCCCTTGCGGGAGCGTGGATTGAAATTCATGATACGCACCTCCCTTCCTATGTATTCCGGCAAGTCGCTCCCCTTGCGGGAGCGTGGATTGAAATTGCAGGATACGTGGCAGAGGATTCGAAAATCTGGTCGCTCCCCTTGCGGGAGCGTGGATTGAAATAATGGATTTGGCCAAATACCAAAGCGCATTTGCGGTCGCTCCCCTTGCGGGAGCGTGGATTGAAATAAAAGCAAATATGCCGGACTTCCAGAAGTGGATTGTCGCTCCCCTTGCGGGAGCGTGGATTGAAATACAAAGCGGAAAAAGTAAACAGTAATTCGCAACTGTCGCTCCCCTTGCGGGAGCGTGGATTGAAATTTAATTGATAGGTCTATATGCTGATATCCTACAAGTCGCTCCCCTTGCGGGAGCGTGGATTGAAATAGTAATCACTTTGGCGGAAGGGAAGAAAAAGATTAGTCGCTCCCCTTGCGGGAGCGTGGATTGAAATCTCTTTGTCAGGGAAAGCACCGTTCAAGACCTGGTCGCTCCCCTTGCGGGAGCGTGGATTGAAATAAATAATACAAAGGGGAATGACGCTTCTCTTCGAGGTCGCTCCCCTTGCGGGAGCGTGGATTGAAATAATGTTAGGATCAGTCCAGAGCTTCATCGAAACAGTCGCTCCCCTTGCGGGAGCGTGGATTGAAATATGCTATGAATAGAGACATAGAAGAGACTCTTAAAGTCGCTCCCCTTGCGGGAGCGTGGATTGAAATTGATTCGTCAATCGAGAAGAAAATCATTTATATAGTCGCTCCCCTTGCGGGAGCGTGGATTGAAATTGTCAAGTGGTACGAGCCTTTGTTTGACAGTATGGGTCGCTCCCCTTGCGGGAGCGTGGATTGAAATATTTGCAAACTCATTCTGCTTTCTGCCAGTCAACGTCGCTCCCCTTGCGGGAGCGTGGATTGAAATCGTACCATCGAAATTATCATCCTCGACACTTGGCTGTCGCTCCCCTTGCGGGAGCGTGGATTGAAATCATGAGTATTCCGGGGAGAAGATCAATGGCACGTGTCGCTCCCCTTGCGGGAGCGTGGATTGAAATTAAAACAGCCGAGCCGTCAATTCAACTGGTAAATAGTCGCTCCCCTTGCGGGAGCGTGGATTGAAATGTTGTATTTAAAGATTGGGATACTGGCATGAGAGTCGCTCCCCTTGCGGGAGCGTGGATTGAAATCCATCTACAAGACGGATGCAGTACCCGGTGCCACCCGTCGCTCCCCTTGCGGGAGCGTGGATTGAAATCAACGCCCTTACGCCAGACTGAGTATAATTAAAAAGTCGCTCCCCTTGCGGGAGCGTGGATTGAAATAACCGCCTGGCGAAGTACGAGGATACCGGGCTTATGTCGCTCCCCTTGCGGGAGCGTGGATTGAAATATGTCCAAACACGCCGCTTGCGGCATAAGCCTCCACGTCGCTCCCCTTGCGGGAGCGTGGATTGAAATTGGATAAGTTGACATTATCCGGGGAGAGCGGCCAAGTCGCTCCCCTTGCGGGAGCGTGGATTGAAATGCCGCCTGGTACAGGTCGTCGCTGCGCTTCTTCGTCGCTCCCCTTGCGGGAGCGTGGATTGAAATGTTCCTTGAAATCGGCGTCCCATTCAGGATAATCGTCGCTCCCCTTGCGGGAGCGTGGATTGAAATGACAGCGAGGTCACCATGGGCGTGCAGAACAGGAGTCGCTCCCCTTGCGGGAGCGTGGATTGAAATCTGGAGAAGGTGGTGGTTGAAAATAAGGACTGCCGGTCGCTCCCCTTGCGGGAGCGTGGATTGAAATCATCCTGTAATTAGCCAGGTGCTTCTGTACATTTGTCGCTCCCCTTGCGGGAGCGTGGATTGAAATCACGCCGCCGAAATCCCGGCAGCAACGCCGCCAAGTCGCTCCCCTTGCGGGAGCGTGGATTGAAATCCCCGAAAGGGAGCAGGACAGGCAGCAAAGGAAGGTCGCTCCCCTTGCGGGAGCGTGGATTGAAATACGATGTGGAAGACCTGAAGGTATTTATTAACACGTCGCTCCCCTTGCGGGAGCGTGGATTGAAATTGCGATGAGGGCTGCGGAAGAGGAGGCGGCCCGCCGTCGCTCCCCTTGCGGGAGCGTGGATTGAAATAATTTGTATTGCGTTTTCCCATGCTGTGTTGTGATGTCGCTCCCCTTGCGGGAGCGTGGATTGAAATGATCTCTCTTGTCTATCATGTGATATGTCTTCATAAGTCGCTCCCCTTGCGGGAGCGTGGATTGAAATCTTTAGCAGACAGATTACAAATCTGTATGATGGAGTCGCTCCCCTTGCGGGAGCGTGGATTGAAATCATTTTCATATTCGACCTTGTCAATCACTGACGTGTCGCTCCCCTTGCGGGAGCGTGGATTGAAATTTACCGTGTCGCTCGGCTTAGTATGCTCCTTGTCGTGTCGCTCCCCTTGCGGGAGCGTGGATTGAAATAGACTTCTCGCTCTTTGACAGCCTGCGAAATACCGGTCGCTCCCCTTGCGGGAGCGTGGATTGAAATAAGCTCATTCCCTTCCTCGTCATGTAAGACGCACGGTCGCTCCCCTTGCGGGAGCGTGGATTGAAATGCCAAAATCAAAGCCATCAGAGAACCCCTTTGCAGTCGCTCCCCTTGCGGGAGCGTGGATTGAAATCGAAATAGTCAATAGTGTTGATTAGCCCCACCGTGTCGCTCCCCTTGCGGGAGCGTGGATTGAAATGTGGTAATGTCGCCCGCATTTGTCACGATATCCTGTCGCTCCCCTTGCGGGAGCGTGGATTGAAATCACGATTAAGGGGGATGCGGCCATATTTACGAACGTCGCTCCCCTTGTGGGAGCGTGGATTGAAATTCTTGATATTCGTCATGGTATGCCGCTATATCGACTCGCTCCCCTTGTGGGAGCGTGGATTGAAATGTTCCGGCGTCTGTAAATAACGTGAACGCGTCGGGTCGCTCCCCTTGTGGGAGCGTGGATTGAAATCTCTCCAGTTTTAATCCCCGTGGCGTATCCCTCTGTCGCTCCCCTTGCGGGAGTGTGGATTGAAATGGTGTTAATATTGTTACAGGGAGTTGCGGAGTTTGTCGCTCCCCTTGTGGGAGCGTGGATTGAAATTTCTTTAGAAGGAAAACAAGCGGTTGCTTATGCGAGTCGCTCCCCTTGTGGGAGCGTGGATTGAAATATCAGCTCCGGCAGGTTGGTAAACTTATTGAACCGTCGCTCCCCTTGCGGGTTGGAATGAAATACTACCTTAATCAATCATTCTAATAAAAAAATTCGGGCCGTCCGCTTAGCAATATTATGTTCTATCAAGCCTGGTCAATATATGTTGTAAGCGTAGTTTTGCATTAATTGAATGGGCAGGCGGGAAAGAAGAAAGGGGTTTGGTGACATGTCGGTTTTACAAAATGGAATCGAAGGAAGTGAGAGAGTATGCATAGAATGGTCATTCCATTGGCAGGATGGTCATTTTGTGTCAAATCATAGTCAGATTGAGTAATACTTATAAGGAAATATGAGAATATTCCGATAAAAATAATAAGGGAGTGCAAGCATGCTAAGGATAGCGAAAGGGGTTTCTTTTTGCTGTCCTTTTTCTATTGTGCTGGGCGGGGCAATTCCTAATCACACATCGGTTTTCTGCCTTGCACGTACTCCGAATAGAAGGAAGGGCAGGTGATGCTGGGAGAAAGGATTCTTGGCTGAGGTCAAGGCTTCGGCCTGGAGATGAAAAAGAAAATTTGTCCGACAGAGAGGGAACTGGGCAAGAATGGAGACGGGAATGATACTGACAATTTGTGATGACAAGGAACAGAAAAAGGAAGCGGTTAAGGAGGCGCTGATGGAACTTTGTTCAAGGGAAGATTTGGATTTGACGGAAAAGGAAATTTCCGGCATCTCTCTCTTTTTGCAGAAGGACAAAGAGGAGCATCTCACGGAGGAGGAGATGAAGGCGTTGTTTTTAAAACTATCCCAGGAGCAGAATCAGATTACCTATTCTTTCGTGGAGGGACAGACCACCTTGCAGGTGGAGGATATTCTGTATGTGGAATCCAATAAGCATAAAAATTGGTTTCACACGCCGGATGCCACATATAGCATCTATCGGAAACTTGGCGATATCGAACAGGAGCTGATGGATTTTGGCTTCATTCGCATTCACCAGAGTTTTCTGGTTAATATGCGCTATATTGCGAAGATTAGCAGCTATACGTTGACGCTGACCAGCGGGGAAGTTTTTTCTGTGCCCAAAGTAAGGTATTCCCAGGTGAAAAGAAAATTCATGAAGTATAAGGGAGTGGAGTTTGGGTAAGAGATTGAGCAATAAAGGCAAGGAGGCTATCGGAGCCATGGACATAAGAATAATTGTTACATAAGCGCTAGCACTTGGACCGAAGGGGGAGTGCGGCCATTCTGACTGACAGAGGGATGGCCAGGCAATGTCTGGAAAGAGGCATTGGCGTTTTGAATCATTGATTGGATTGGATATGTAGCAATTTCTAGATGCATAGGGGAGGGAAGCCTGACAGCAGCTGATAATCCTAGGCTTCCTTACTATCATTGATCTAGGGAGCAGATTGGGGACGAAGTTAGTTGGCGATTATTCTTTCTGGAACGCCAGAAGGATAATTGCCTGCTCTTGGAGAAGGCTTAGAGGCATCGGGTGACTGGAAGGCATCCGATGGACTGACTGGAGGGCATTGTCACGGACAGACGAGACAGGATGGGGGATCTACCTGAAAATATCAGGCAAAAGTTGGAAGGTTTCTGGTGAAAAAGGAGAGATGGACGAATTTACCCAATATTTTAAAGGGGAGTTGGATGCTGAGGAGAAAACGACTTATTGTGAGCGGTCTTTCAAGGAGGAGATGGAATCATTGATTCTGGTTTTCTCCTCTAGGGTGCAGGGCTGTCGTTTCTTTCAGGAAGAAGAAGGTCTTTTTCAAAGTATGCCGCAGGATTTTTTTCAGATTGGCAGAGAGGAAGAGGCATGGGGATCTGATATGCCAGAGAGAGTTTTTCTGGAAGAGGCTCAGGATGGCGTAGTGGATGATGGCCTTCTTTTGACCAATGAGGTAAGCCAGTGCATCTATTCTCCAATTGAGAGAACGGAGGAGCTGATTCGCTATATTGTGTGCTATACTCAAGATGGCATTGTCTGCAAGAGGGCGGGAGACAGCCGTGCGCTGTGGAAGTTGCCCTTTGGGAGGACCGGGGATTATGATAGGGTTTTAATTTTCCTTCGGAATTTTGATTTTAGACGCAATCTTCCCTTTTCTGCCCATAAGAGATTCTGGATGGACTATCTGTCTGGAAATTTGGACCAGGAAGAATTTATGGATTTTTTTGCCAGGGTGGAAAATGGAGTCTCAATTGATCTTCTCGCTGTGGAGGATGGGGTCTATGCGGACAGGGAAGTTCAGAGATACCAGGGGTATTTTGCCCATTATGCCATCGCTGATACCCGGTTGGAACTTTCGGATTTCCTTGGGGATTTCTTAGAAAATCCTAGCCAGCGGTTAGGCTGGAAGGAGAATTATCAGCGTTGGATGGGGGAGTTTGTGTCGTTATTTGAGGAAGAGGGTGTAGGCGGTGCGGAGAATTTTGGCGGTGAGGGAGATTGTTGATGGAATCATAGAAAGGAGATAGAATGGCAGGAATTACTGGTTATGGCAGCAATGGCTGGATGTTTGGGCAGCAGATGGATGCTTTTCCGGATAAGACATTGTCCCAGAAGAAATGGGATGCCTATATTGCACAAATAGACGCTATTGAGGAGGAAATACGCCGACAGGTGCAGAGCGAGGGGGAGATGAATCTGCAGGTGGCAGATGACCAGCGGCAGGAGCGTCGGGAAGTCTGGGCAGAGGAGTGGGAGAAATTTGTTTCCTATTCCAAAGCCAATCTGGGGCGAATCCTGGAAGAGGATGAGGGGAGCAAGGGATTGTTTGCCGCGATGAATGGAGAAGAGATGCTTCTTGAGAAGACTGGTAAAGATGGAATGCTTAAGGTGGAGGCAGCACAGGCGGAGGAAGGGGAACAAGACCAATGGTTTCCCTATGACTGCCTGTCTCAGGATGGGATGACTATTACCTATAACGGCATCACCTTCCAGTGTGATTCCGAGGGGCATACCATCAGCCTGGGGGATACTTCCAACGCGAAGGATACGATTGTGATTCCTCTTTCCGGCGGTGGCACTTTGCTGGTGAATAAGAATTGTATCAATAGCCTGGGAAAGGCGATTGGCATGTTTAGCCCGGAAGATATTGGAATCATTCTTCGCACCGTGGCAGAATACCAGAGGGTTTCTGCTATGAAGTATGAGATGGAGGAAGAGGAAGAAAAGGCAATGGACAATATGACACAGGGTAGCAGCCAGGCGGAGATTGATGAGGGTCAAAGCGGAGAGGGGGCGGAGAAGATTCTGCCAGAAATGGATAAGGGAGGCGTTTTGGCACAATCTCGGAAGGAAGAAGAATAATGGACCGTATATATGTTCGTACGGTAGTGTGCGAATGATAATAAGCAGATAGGGTTGGAAGTTATTAAGAGGGGCAAAGCCCCTCTTTTTGGCTGGCATGAAAGAAGGTCGCAATGAATCGGTATGTTTTTGGCTAAAATGTTTCAGCAATCCTGCTAACTCCTACATATATTTCAGATATCTTATACCAAGTTGGATAATCTACTATACCTGTCTGCGGCAATTTAAACACTTTTTGAAAGACCTTTACAGCATTGGCGGTATTCTGCCCGTAGATGCCATCAGCAGCGATTTTAGGAATCAGGGGATATGCCCCGGCAATGACGTTAAGCTGTTCCTGCATCTGGCGGACTTTGCTGCCGGTACTTCCGATGGTCAGGTTGGAACCAGGCCAGGAGGATGGGATGCCGGAGATCTCTTCGGAGGTGTTGATGTAAATAGAATCCCCATAAAAATAGCGAAGCATCTCGATGGCAGTGTAGCCTTGGTCGCCCAGCGTTTTGGATTCCCACTGGCGCATCCAGTCCGGGCAGGATACCCGCTTGCCATCGCAGTATTGTGTAAAGAGGGGCTGCCTCACGTTGGGCAGAGATAAGTAGTTGGTAAAAATAGAATCTACCGCAGAAGAAATGCTCTCGAAAATATTTCTACCGGCAATCCATTTCTGATCATAGGCAGTGGAAGTGGTGATGGTGAAGTCTTTCCCCTTATTTCGGTACCATTCGGTATATACCCGGTTCAGCGTGATGGACTGGATTGCCAAGATATTGGCAAAGATTGTGGATTCTGGCCAGGTGGCGTATATTTCGCTGGAAGCCACGTTCTTGATATAGTCCTTGTATCATTGGGGGTATTTTATAAAAAACGATATATTGACATAAATCGTCATAAAGCCCTTATTTTACAGTGGTTGCGGGCAATTCAAAAATCATAAGGCATCATATAATTTGATATATTAAAATGTCTAAATGGTGTAGTAATGGTGTAAAATGGTGTAGAACAGATGAAAGAAATAGGAGCCTTAATGCAGTAATCATTATACATGGCAGCTGATGCTAGGAGGTTTGCCACTCCACCATAATTATTTTAAAGGCAATAAGTCTAATAATCATCAGATAAATATCTGCCTATGTGCCACAGATATTTACAGCTTATGAGTAAAGAAGCTGGTCGTTAATAAAATATTTCACACAATTCA
The DNA here is from genome assembly GCA_910575435.1 of Clostridiaceae bacterium. Taxonomy (GTDB): domain Bacteria; phylum Bacillota; class Clostridia; order Lachnospirales; family Lachnospiraceae; genus Butyribacter. The sequence goes on from CAJTGI010000019.1 coordinate 28,714, forward strand.
CATTCCAACAGTGGTAATATAATAATATGAAAAATTATCAAGAGCCAAGCGAGCGATCGTTATGGCTTTTTTGCTGTGTGAGAATAAGCGGATTGCAATGCAGTTTTGGAACAGGAAGGCAGTGGCGACATTTGCCAATGCATAAGCAGGGGGGGGGGACGACATGGCAGTAATGGGCTTTGACGAGTTGAATGCACTTTCAACCTCGCATGGCCGTAGAAAATCCGGCAGACAAAAAATACCGATTCATAATTATTTTGACGATATGCAGATCAGCGAGGAGGAAAAAGAGAAGCGTGTCCGTCTGGCAAACCTATTGCTTGCTGATGTGCTTTTTTTATTTGCATTGTCCAAGAGAAATTCCGATAGGAAATATCTAGTTGAGACACTGGAAAAGCGATACATAGATTCAGTGAAAAGCATTGCCGAGCCAGATCAGAGGATGCGGAGGTATATTAAAAGGGTGTCCGGGAGCATCGTGGACGCAACGCAGAATCATCCCCAGGACAATTATTATACGTCCATTGACAGGGCAACCAGCGTGGCAGAGAATGAGGCGAATGCCATTCTAAATGGTGATGAATATGCTGGGGCAGTGGAAAGAGGCTGCACAAAAAAGAAATGGATTTCCTATCGGGATGATAGGGTGCGGACAGACCATGCGGATGTCGATGGAGCGGTTATCGGCATCGAACAGCCTTTTCACGTTGGAGACTACATGATGATGTACCCGAAGGATGATTCTTTGGGGGCGGGGCTTGAAGAAATCGTGAATTGCAGATGCTCGGTGGAATATTTGCAGGAGAAAGCGGAGAAGCCGGAGGAGGGAGAAAATCCAGAGACGCAGGAAGAATCTAAGGATGATGAGAAGGGATTTCTGGATGTTACCAGGGAATATTTGAATCGTGCAAAGGGAAAGCAGGGCAGTGTTGCGGATGCAAAGGAATATGAGAAAGATGGAAATACTTATGTGGTAGATGGCAGACAGATATTGTTAGACTATTCTGCTGGAGAGAAAGATATTGCGGAAGTTTTGGCTAAATCTTTTGGCATGGAGGTAAAAATGATTCCACGAGTGCTATCGCCACAGAATGTATCTACTCCAGACATTTTACTGGACGATGAGGCATTTGACATAAAGCAGCCGATTGGACAGGGAAAAGCAGTGATATACAATATGATTGCGAAAAAGAAAAGGCAGGCGAATAATTTTGCGATTGATATTTCTAAGTGTCCATTGGATGTAGAGGGAATCAGAAGGCAGGTAGCAGATGTTTATCGCTCTAGGCATACACGGTTTGTGAATAGAGTAGTTTTGTCTAAGGATGGACAGATTTTGAATGTGTATCAAAGGAAAAGATAAAGAGGAGCAAATGTCCTCGCCCAAATATGGGGGCAAGGTATCCGCTCCTCTAAGATATCTTAATAGATATAATATCATTATTTGCTGGATATGTCAAATCAATGCATGTGGAAAACTTTCACACAATTCACATTTTAAATGTGTTATATTAGTATCATAGAAAAACCAGCGAGAGAGCCAAGTGGTTTCAGGGAGAAGCCGCATGGTTCTTTTTTTCGTGCATGGAAATGAGGTGAGATAAGTGGAAGCAGAGGAGACGATGGAATTATTCGGCAGAAAGCGGATTTACACGGATGAGGCGATCATTGACGAGATGAACATTCTTTCCGTGCTGAATGATGCACTTATCACACATATGGAAAATAGTAATGAGATAGCCTATCTTCTGAAATATGAGAAGGGCTATCAGCCGTTGAAGAGGGAGAAGGTGATCCGGCCGGAGATTGATGTAAAAGTATCGGACAATGTGGCAAACGAGGTGACAGAGTTCAAGCTTGGCTACAACTGGGGCAATCCTATCATCTATGTGCAGCATGGGAACAATGATTTGTCTGGAAACGATAGTGGCAGGGATGATAATGCGGTCTCCATGCTGTCAGAGATGTTCCGGGAAGAGGGAAAAGCAAGCCTTGACCAGGAACTGGCGAGATATATTGAGATTTGCGGTGTGGGATATCGGTTTATTCGTATCAAGCGAGAATATGACGGCGGCTCTGTCTTCCAGATGGCCATCCTGAATCCCATGTTTGCCTTTGTGGTGTATTCCAATGATGCCTTTAGGGTTCCGATGATGGCTTGCACCTTTCGCATTACAAAGAGTGGGGCGAGATATTATACCTGCTATACGAGGGATGCCGTGTACGAGATTCGGGATGGTGTAACGATTATCAACGGAGTGGAAAAAGTTGACGAGAAAGGGAAAAAGGTTATCACGAATGGAAAGGGCGGGGAAGCGAATCCCCTTGGAATTATTCCGATTGTTGAATATAACCGCTCCCACGACAGGACAGGATGCTTTGAGCGGCAGATTTCCGATATGGATAATCTGAATATCCTCGTATCGGATTTCACTAATGATGTGGCGCAGACCACACAGGCAGTGTGGTGGGCCAATGATATTGAATTGCCTAAGGGCGAGGATGGAGAAACCAAGAAGGTCAAGGCCGGGCAATGGATTCTGTCCAAGACAACTGGGGCGGGCAATAAGCCCCAGATTCAAGCGTTGGCGTTCGTGTATGACTACCAGGGGATTTTGGAGGATATCAAGTACCGCCGGGATGTTATTTTGCAAAAATGCGATGTTCCCCTGCGGAGCGAGCCGGGCGGCGGCTCAACTGGCACGGCGATGAGCATGTCTAGTGGATGGTCTGATGCGGATTGCTCTGCCAATAAGGAATCTCAGATTATTGAGGCATCGGAAATCCAGACGCTCCGGGTAATTAAGAAAATTATTGATTTGTCATCGGATATACCAGAGGATAGCCCGCTAAAGAAATTGAGGATATCGGATATCGATATTAAATTTGTAAGAAATAAGAACTACGACATGGCAACGAAGGCCAACACTTTTGCCACCTATGTTTCCCATGGGGTGTATGGCAGACATGCCATGCAGTTGTCAGATATGGGCGGGGATATTGAGCAGATTTGGCTGGATTCCAAGGAGGGGGTGGAGAAATATCAGGAATCAATTTATGAGAAGCAGAAGGCAGATTCTGGTGATGTGGGGAAAGTGCCCTATGACATGACGGCATCGGAAGAGGATAAGTTAGGCAGGCTTCAACAGGATGAATCTGACCAGAGCGGGAACAGTCCCATCTTGAGCAGTTAAGGTGTTTGTGCTGGCAGATGCCTTTTGATATGCCCCAGAGAAGGGGCAATACAAATTTCGCAAGAGCATGAGGATTCAGAGAAGAATGAAAAACGCAATGGAGGTAGTGAGATGAGAAAGCAGAAATTTGAACCGTTGAAAATGAATTTGCAGTTATTTGCCAAAGAGCCGGGTAGTGAGCCGACAGGTGGTGATTCTGGAAATGGGCCAGAGAATGAGGTGGATGATGATGCTGGCAGCGATGAGCCGGGAGGGGAGGCACCGCCGGAGGGCGATGACAATGCGAGCCTTGCCCAGCAGTTGGCGCATCTTCGTGTGGAAAATGCGAAGATTAAGAAGGCAATGGATAAGGCGGCAAGCGAAGCGGCGGGCTACAAGAGGAAACTCCGGGAGAAGCAATCTGCAGAGGAAATTGCCCTGCAAGAGAAGGCAGAGAAGGAGGCAGAGAGGGAGGAGGCATTTCAGAAACTGCTCAAGGAGAATACTGTTGCCAAGTATGAGAAGAATTTTCTTTCCCTAGGCTATTCGGAGGATTTGGCGGCGAAGGCGGCAAATGCCCAGTACGACGGCGACACGGAGGAATTGTTCAAGATTCAGCAGAACTTTCAGAATGCATTGCTCAAGCAGAAGGAGACGGAGTGGGCAAAGTCAAGACCAGACCCGCCAGCCGGGAATGGGGAGGACGAGCCGGAGGATGCCTTTCTGAAAGGGTTCAAATCAGTAGGAATGTAAAATATTATATGTAATGGAGGTACATGAATATGGCAGTAAATTATGCTTCAAAATATGCAGACGCGGTAGATGAGAGATTTAAGCTCAAGTCTCTGACCACAGGAATCATTAACGGAAACTTTGACTGGATCGGAGTAAAAACCGTGAATATTTTCAGCAGGGATTTGGCAACCCTGAATGACTATAAGACAACTGGCAGCAACCGTTATGGTACGCCGGATGAACTGGGCAACAGTGAGCAGGAAATGACGGTATCCCAGGATAAGTCCTTTACCTATACCATTGATGCTGCAAGTGAGCAGGACACCAATGGGACGATGGAGGCTGCCGCAACGCTGGCAGAGAATATTGACAATCTGGTGATTCCGGCAATGGATACATATCGGCTTAGCGTTATTACGGCAAATGTGCCAACAGCGGGCACCGTGTCCGGGAAAACTCATATCGTTACGAATGCCGTGACCAAGAGCAACGCATTTGAGGAATTTCTTGCGTGTCAAGAAGTTCTTGATGATGATAAGGCACCTCAGGGAGGCCGGATTGCGGTAGTTACCCCATCATACCACAATAAGATTAAATTGGATGATAACTTTACCAAGTGGGGAGATATGTCCCAGAAAATGATGATTAATGGTATTGTTGGAATGATTGATGGGGTTCCGACAATCAAAGTCCCTGCATCGTATCTTCCGGAAGATGTGGATTTTCTGATTACAAACCCACTGGTAGCCCCGGCACCGGTGAAATTGCAGGAGTTCAAGATTAACTACAATGCCCCTGGCATTTCCGGCGCACTGGTGGAGGCGAGAGTTCGCTACGATTGCTTTGTGCTGGACAAGAAGAAAGATGCAATTGCAGTTCACAAAAATGCGTAAGGAGGGGATTGAAATGACAAAGGTAGTAAAAGATGGCGTGACGATGAAGGCGAGGGACAAGAATCAGTTGGACGCCTTTTTGAAGAGCGGCTGGAAGGAGGCTGATAAAGACAAAGGGGCAGTCGCCCCGCTGCAGCCAGCAGGAAAGCCGGAGTACAAGAAGTCGGATATTGCCAGGATGAATGTGGAGGATTTGAAGAAATTGGCGGCAGAACTTGGCATTGATGGCGCAGCGGAAAGCACAGGAGATGTGCTGAAAGCGGAGATTATCAAGAGATTAGGACTGTAAGGAGGGATTCTGGATGGATGAACTGCAGGACGAATTGTTAAAAGATTTGCGTATTGAACTGGCTGACGATCTGGAAGATGATTTGGATGTGGCGAATCTGTCCCTGAAAGTCAAAAATGCGATACGGGAAGTGAAGATGAGGCGAAATTACCAGAAGGGCTGCAGCAGGGAATTTATTGAACAGGACATGTATCAGTTTTATTCCGTGGTGTACAATCTGGTGATTTATGACTGGAACAAGATTGGGGCAGAGGGAGAGAAAAGTCACAGCGACAGCGGTACCAGCAGATCATATGTTGACCGGGAACAATACTTTGCTCCTGTCACTCCCTTTGCAACAGTAGTATAGGAGGTAATATGAAGTTTTTGGAATTTGATGTGAGCAATATGACGATTTCTAAGGCTGATAAGACAGTATTTATCAGCGGTGCAATCAATTATTTTGGGATTCATTTCAATTTTGATGAAGAGTTTCAGAAGATGGCCGGAACGAAGTCGGCAGAATTTTTCAAAAATCGGAACAGAGTGCGTGTGGATTTGGTGGGGGATGCCTGTGCGGTTCCTAATGAAATGCTGGCTGATAAATCTCCCTTTGATGTCCGCGTAATCAGTGGAAATATGGTTGCAACGCCTTGGCTGCCCGTGCAGGTATCGGAATCAGGCACAATCCAGCCGGATGTTCCAGAAGAGGAACTGCCAGAGACCATGGATTATGTGAAAACGCCTGTGGGTGATGGAGCCGTAGCAATGTTCCGCAAGGGACAGTCTGGATTAGAGTTTTCGCAGAATGGCGAGGATTGGGAGAGTGGCATCAGCGGTATACCAGATGTTCCGAAAACGCCGAAGAATGCTACATATGTCCGCAAAAATGGGGACTGGGTGGTACAGGAAGAGCCGGCGCAGGTGGAAGGCCTTAGCGGTACGGCGGTAAATATTGCAGAACTGCCAGGGGATGCGGATTTGGCGGCAGTGATTGCCAAGGTCAATGAGATCATCGGTGTCCTAGTTGACAGAGGGATTGCTTCGGTATAGGGAATCAAGCGGTACGCCTGGCGATTCCTTGAAATCTCTCCTTATGCCAGGCAGGGCGGCATCTAGGTGGTGGCTGGGAGCGATGCCAATTATAAGGAGAAAATATGATGCGGGATTTAAGAAGAAATCAGCGGAAGATATATTATTCATTGTATAAAGAGCAATCAGCAGACAGTGATTATGATGTACTGGACACAGTGGCAAGGTATTCTGCGCCAGTAGAGTTCAGAGCCAGCCTTAGTGCCGGAAAATCTGATGCGGAGGATTCCCCTTTTGGGAAGGATGTGTCCTATGACAGAATTATTTCTACGGTGAACAAGGCTTTGCCGATTACAGAGACTTCTCTAATCTGGTATGAAACCAAGCCGGTCCTGCGGAAAGATGGATTGGCCGATGCCAGCAGTGCGGATTATAAGGTGGCAGCGGCGCCGCTGGATGGACTGGATGGAGTGCGGATTGCGATTAAGAGGATTGGAAAAGGAGAGAGAATATGAAGAAATTGTTTATTAGTCAGCCGATGAATGGAAAGACGAAGGAAGAAATTCTTGCAGTAAGGAAAAGGGCAATTGAAAGTGCAAAAGTAGCATTGGATGATGATGTGGAAGTCATTGAATCCTATTTCAAGGATTATAACCCAGATGCTGGTTGCATCCCTTTGAAATATCTTTCAAAGTCTCTGGAACTATTGGCAGATGCAGATATTGCATATTTCGCCAAAGGTTGGGAAAGTGCAAGAGGGTGTCGAATCGAAAATCAATGCGCTATTGATTATGGTATTGTTACAGTTGAGGACTACACAACCGGTTCTTTGGAGAGTGGTTATAATTTTGGCACTGCTCTTGAGATTGCAAGGCATGGTGGAAAGATTGCTCGTAGGGGATGGAATGGCAAAGGGATGTTTCTGTATTATGTTCCAGCGGCATCTTATGCGCCATGCACTCCGATTGGAGAGGAATGTGCGACAGATGATGGCAAGGTGCCGTATGGTGCGTATATCGCCATGAAGACTGCCCAGGGGAATATTGTTCCATGGCTGGCAAGTCAGACGGATATGCTGGCCGAGGACTGGGTTGTTGTGGAGTAGGTGGTGATGAATACTGATGCCAAAGCAAATCAACTTCATTTATGACAGCCCCTCCAGTATTGACGATGCTATCCAGGAACTGCGAGCCTATCAATCTGATATCGCCTATAAATGCAAACTCCTTGCCGAGCGCCTAGCGAATGTGGGCGTGGAGGTTGCCAGGGTAAATGTAGCGGATTTTGATGCCATATACAGCGGAGAACTGCTTTCTAGTATTAAGGCAGAGTACAATGGGAATATTCCAGACGGAGCCTCATGGATGGTCGTTACGGATTGTCCATGGGCTTTTTATGTGGAGTTTGGTACCGGGATTGCAGGGGCGAATGCCCCTCACCCAAATCCCGGCATTGCCGGCTGGAAGTATGACATCAACCAGCATGGTGATCTGGGCTGGTACTATTTCAAGGATGGGGAATGGTACTGGACAAAGGGAATGCCCAGCAGACCGTTCATGTATCAGACAGTAATGGATTTGCAGTCAAGGGTGGAATCCGTGGCGAGGGAGGTGTTTGGCAGTGCTTAGCGTATGGAACGAAGTGAATAAGACATTGCAGCAGAAGTTAAAAATTGATGTGGACGCTCCGTTTCCAGATTTGGCAATGACTTCAAAGGATGTGTCCGGGGAGCCGCCGGGTTTTCCATGTCTGTATGTCAATTCTTTGGGAGAGCCAACGGAGGGTAGCGATTTTCAGAATAATCAATGCTATATCACCTCTACGATTGAACTGCAGTCTTTTTCTGCAGAACCGCCAGCGGGTTCCCAGACGGAGGCACGGCAGATTATGGACGCCGCCGGGGATGTGATGCATGGCATGGGGTATCGGTTGATTGCCGGTCCGTATCAGGACAATAAGGGGCACTTCCGCACAATTGCCCGCTTTAGGCGGCTGGTGGGTAGCGGAGATGAATTGTAAGGATATTAGTAAACAGGGAGCCAAGCGAAATGCCAGGCTCTTATTTTTGTGCAACTAAAAATAAACGGAGGAAAGATTTATGTTGGTTGAAATTCAAAAAGTAAATAAGGAAGAAATTACCGTAGTGACAAGTCTGGATATTGCAGAGACTTTTGAAAAACAGCATTCTCATGTGTTGAGAGATATTGAAAAATTGGAATGTTCAGAAGGATTTAGACAATCCAATTTTGGATTGTCCTTCTATAGGTCTTCACAGAACAAATCATTACCAATGTATTATGTCACCAGAGACGGATTTGCTCTTCTGGCCATGGGTTACACAGGTGAAAAGGCTATGAAGTTCAAGGAATCTTATATCAGGCAGTTTAACGCTATGGAGAAATTGCTGAAAGAGAAATTTGTTGAGCGGCAGAAAGGAATTACAGTCCGGCATATTGTGACTGATTCCATAAAAAGGTCTAAGGAAAATGAGCGGATGCATGGGCATGCATATTCTCTGTACACAGATATGGTATATAAAGCACTATTTGGTAAAAATGCAAAGCAATTAAGGGAGGAGCATGGAATCGGCAAGTCGGATGATTTAAGGAGTTGTTTTACGCCAGAGGAATTGCAAGCGATACAGTCGAAGGAAATGCTGGTTTCTAGTTTGATTGATTGCGGCTGGGGATATGGACAAATTAAGGCGTTTGTTGAGCAAAATTCCATCAGGGAGATTGCTTGATAAATATAGAAACTATGGTGAGAGGGCTGAAAGGCTCTTTTTTGTATGCAGAAAAAGGAGGAAATTGTTATGGACCTGTCTACAATTGGCGTGAAGTTCGGCTGGGCGGTGGAGACTACCGCCGGAGACAAGCCGGCAAGTTTCAAATGGATTAAGAGGTGCAGCAAGATTGCTGGCATCAATATCTCGAAAGAGAAGATTGACGTTACCTGCTTCGAGGATGAAATCAAGAGATATATCGCAGGCGTGGGGGATACAGGCGGGGATTGGAATTTGAATTTCAACGGAACCAAGAAGGGCTCCACCGTGGATACAGTGCAGGCTTGGAATGAATTGCTGGATGCGTCCCAGGAGGCGGCAGACAAGGGGCTTGCCACATGGGGAGATATCTTTATTCCGGGCTTTGGCTCTTATTTCGTCAAGTTCGAGCCGGGAGAGATTCCTATGCCGGATTTGGAGGTGAACAGCAAGCTGGAGTTGGAGATTGCCAATGTGGTGAATGAGTACATGGGGCTGGGAGCAGAAATTGAGCCCACAGCCTAAGTTGTGGAGAGTGTTGTTGAGGGAGAGTCATTCTCCCTCTGATTTCAAAAAAGGAGAGAATGCATTATGAAATTTGTTGTTGATGAGAAGGAATATACGCTGGAGTATACATTTGAAGCGGCAGAGAACCAGAAATGCGTGGATGCCATGACGGATATTTTTGGTGGGGCAATGATGACCAAGATTGATGAATCCAAATCGGAATCATTGCAGATTAGGGATTTCCTTATGACCATATCTGATTTGCCACGCATGGCAATGGATATGTTTTATGCCGGCTTGCTGGAGCATCATGGAGAGGATGGGGATGGCAAGATTATTGACAGGCGGGATGCCAAGCGGCTGTATAAGCAGTTCTGCCAAGAGAATCCAGAGGATGCCATGGCGGCTTCCTACTATGGATTGGTTACCGTTATTTCCAATCAGATGGAGGAGGATGGTTTTTTCAAACGGACCGGGATGGCAGACATTCTGGAGAGCATGGGCAGCGTAGTGAAAGAGAGTGCCAAGAATCAGAAAGAAACGGCAGAGAAGGACGAGAAACCTTCGCCAGCCGAGTAAGGACGGAATTTCTTCCCAATGCCCTGCTATATGGCGTGCCCTATGATTTGTTCTGGCACTTGAATCCAAGGAAACTGCAGCCTTTCAGGGATGCGTTTCAGAAGCGATTCGAGATGGAGGAATATGCTCGCTGGAGGAATGGGCTATATATCATGCGGGCGGTGGGGGCTTGCTTTGGTGGTCAATACCCGGAGATTCCCTTTGGAATGGAGCAGGAGGGGAAGGGATGTCTGGATGAAGGGGAAGAGGAAGAAGAAAATTACACGGAAGAAGAGATTGTGCGTGCCAGAGAGGCTCTTGTGGCCAGCCTTTCTATCATGGAGGGCAGGAACCAGAGGGCAAAGGCACGGGAAGAACGTCAAAGGCTGCGTGAGCAGGAACAGCAGAAGAGTGATTCTGAATAAGGTCACTCTCTTTTTTTAAATTGGAGGTATTGGCCATGGGAAATATAGATAGCCTTAGCATCAAGATAGATGCGTCAGCAAGGGGAGCCAACCAGCAGTTGGATAAATTGGTGGATAAGATGGTACAGTTGCGTTCGGCGGTCAATGGCATCAACGTGGGGAATCTGGGGAAGATGGCGGCCAGCATCCAGAATTTTTCCAAAGCAGTAACTGGGCTTCGGGAGGTCAAGGCTTCTGATTTTACCCGGATGGCAAACAATCTGGAGAAACTTGCCAACATCAAGGCTTCTAATTTGGAACAAACTGCTCAAGGGGTAGAGAGGGCGGCTAGCTCTCTGCAGAGGGCTTCCTCTGTCTCCAGGAAGGCGATTTCTGCTGGATTAAAGTTTGATTCCTCCGGGGTGCAGGATATGCGGAGCGCTATCAAGAATTTGGCCAAAGAATATTCTGGTTTCGGCAAAGGGAATGTGTTTGAAGGGACATTGGGCGACTTAGAGAAGACCGCTGACAAGTTGAGAAAAGAACTGGATGCCTTAGCGGAAAAAGAGGAGAAAATACTTGCAGTGGGAGGCACATCTGCCGAGAGTAAAACATTTAAGAATCTTCAATTTGACATTTCCAAAACGCTCAATCAGTTGTCGGAATTGGAAGTGAGGATTAAGGAACTGCAGGGGGCAAATGCTAATAATGCGGGAATAGAAATTATTCGTCCTGGCAAATCGGAGAAGTCTTTAGAATATTTCTCCAAAGAGTTGGAACGCATGAAGGAAAGCATGAAAGCAAGTGAAGACACGTTTGCAAAGCGAGGTCTGCTTGATACGCCCATATCAAATCTGGAAATAGATTTAGGAAAATTAAGAAGCATGTATCCAGAGGCAAGAGAACTGATTTCCTCCTATATGTCCGAGATAGAGAGATTGAAGCGGATTCAGCTGACTACGCCCATCCAGTCTAAAACGCGTGGTGGAGTGTCGGAAAAAAAGACAAATTCCGTAGCATCTGCCCAGGGACAGCAAAATTCTTTTCGAAATTTTTCTGAGGAAATTAAGAATCTTAAAAAAGAATTACAGGGACTGGAAAAATCCGGGAAGGGCATGGGTTCTGACGAATGGGAGCAGATGTATCTCAAACTGCGGAAGGTTACGCTGGAGGCGAAGGAATACAAGAATGCCTTGAATCGCCATGCGGCAGGACTGGATGAGGAAATCAAGAAAACGGATTCCCTGGGGAACCGGGTGGAAGGATTGAAGGCGAAAGTAAAGTCCATGCAAGAGAAGGGATTGAATTTCGGCGATCCGAAATTTGACAGTACATACAAGGAACTGCAGAAGGCTACCGGGGAGTTGAAGAAATACAAGTCTGGTCTTGTAGATGTCGGGAATACCGCCCATTCAGTTTCGGGAAAGATTGGGAATGCGTTCCGCTCCATCTGGAATCACACGAAAAAGGCTGGGAGAGGCATTGCAGATTTTGGTGGCAAGGTCAAGAGCCTGACAACACGCTTTCGCTCTATGTCAAGTTCCGCTGATGGATTGACTAAAAAACTGGGGAAGCTGTTTTGGGGATTTGTCTCATTGCGGACGGGTGCCAAAGTTTTAAAGGATTCCGTGGATGCATCCATGGATTACATCGAGGAGTACAACTATTTTGATACAGTAGTAGGGAAAATAGGGAAAGAGTGGTCGAAAGATTATAAGAAATATGGATATGAAAATGCCGAGGCATATGGCGATTCTTTTTCCAGCCGCATGAGAGAAGATATTGGAAAACTGACTGGATATAGCGTTACCGAGGATGGCAATGCAAATTATGATATCAGCAAGAATCTTGGTCTTGATCTGACTAAAATGACGAATTACGCTGCTGGTATTATGAATGTAACTAATTCTCTTGGAATGACTGGAGAAGCGTCTCTTGTTACAGCAAAGGCAATGAGCAAACTATCGGGAGATATGTCCTCATTCAAAAATGTTGATTTAACAACGGTAATGAATAATTTCCAGTCTGGTTTGATTGGTCAATCTCGTGCGCTGTACAAATATGGCATTGATATTACGAATGCGACTTTGGCTAACTATGCCCATGAAATGGGAATTAAAAAAGACGTTTCGGCAATGACGCAGGCAGAGAAGATGCAACTTCGCATGATTGCCATTTTAGATCAAAGCAAGTCCAGCTGGGGAGATTTGGCAAAAACAATTCAAAGCCCATCCAATCAATTTAGAATGCTGAAAACTAGCATTGCCGCCGCAGGCAGAACACTTGGAAATATTTTTCTTCCAATCGTGGCAAAGGTTTTGCCATATGTGAATGGCCTTGCCATTGCTGTAAACAGGCTTCTTGGATATATTTTCAAGATTACTGGCATGGAAGACGAATATAAGAAAATTATGGGAGAATCTGGCGGCGGGTATTCGGATGCCTTTGATGGCCTGGAGGAGGATGCGGATAACGCATCTGATGCAGTGGATGATACCACGGATTCTGTGAAGAAGCTGGCAAAACAACTGATGGGATTTGACGAGTTGAATGTCATTACCACAAACAAGGATTCCGATAAGGACGATGATAAGAATGGCATTGGCAAGCCCATAGACCTTACCGACCAGTTATCTGCCGCCCTCGCCGATTATGAGAAGGTGTGGAATGATGCCTACAAGAATATGACCTCGGATGCGGAGAAGTTTGCGGATAAACTGACGAAACTCTTCAAGGATGCCTGGAAGAGTGGGAATGGCTCCGATATCGGCTCTGCCATTGCCTCCTGGATCAATGGGGGCATTGATTGGGTAAACAAGAACGTGGATACCTTTGCGGCCGGGTTGAAGAAGGTGGCGGGGATTCTGGCAACATCCCTTAACGGCTTTGTTGAAAAATTGAACTGGGCAGGGCTGGGCACTGCCATTGGAAAGTCGCTGAAAGCGTTCTTTGATGCGGAAACCCACTTCTTTGATACTGTGGACTGGACAAAATTCGGGGAGTCTCTGGCCACGTCTCTGAATGCGGCTATTGATAGCGGGGTGATTCAGTCCTATATTAAGTCCATTGCATCTAAGTTTAGGGCGGCGATTGAGTTTGCTTTCGGGGCGATTACGACCTTTAATTTCAGCGGGCTGGGCAAGGCGATCGGGCAGGGAATCAATGATTTCTTGGATACCATGGGGAAGGTGAATAAAAAGACTGGGCTGAATGGATGGCAGGAACTGGGCGTGTCCATTACAGAGGGAATCAGCGGCATTGCGGATACCTTGATTACGGCACTTGGTACTGTGGAATGGAAGGATGTGGCACAGGCGATAGCGGATTTTATTTCAAGTGTGAATATGGGGAAGATTGGATGGAAACTGGGGAAGTTGGTGTCATCTTTATCTAAGGCATTATATATTTTGGTATCTGATAAAAACTCGTGGAAAGATTTGGGAAGTAAAATAGCTAGTGGAATCAATGGCTTTTTTAAGGGAAACAACTGGGAAACGACAGGAAAAGCGATAGGAGGCAGCATAAAAGGAATATTGGATGCTATCATAACAGCATTGGAAGGAATCAGTTGGATCAGGGTGGGTAGAGCAATCGGAGGATTGATATCTGGAATTGACTTTTCTAAGATCATATGGAGGCTATTAGGGCTTGCGAAATCAATAGTTCTAGGGATAGCACAGGCATTATTGGGAAGTTTCTCAAAGGCACCAATAGAAACATCTATTGTGACTATGCTTGCTGGCTTGAAATTTTCAGGGAAATTAAACGCAAGCACTTTTGCGGGTCTTGGACAAAAGATAGCGGTAGCAGTAGGGAATGCCACATCATCATCTGGGAATTTGGCATCTTTGGCTGGGAAGTTAAGCACTTTTTTTGATACGGCAATAGGTTCGTCAGCGACAAAATTAGTTAAGGGAGCGGGAATTGCGGCAGTGGTTGCAACGGTATTAAGTGTTGCGCAAAATTTGACGGAAAAGGCTGCGGAAAAGACATTCAAGGAAAGCAAATTAGGAGAAATTGTAGAAAACGTTAATGCATCTGTTAAGAATTTGAAAAAATCAACAGACAACTTGAAAGATTCGCTTAAAGAAGTAAGCAAAGTGGATTTTGATTCATTGGGTGAGGTCGATAATTTAGATTCATTGGCTAAAAAATACGAAATACTTTCCAAAAAAGAGAAATTGAGCGCAGGGGAAAAGGTGAAGTTAAAACAGTATTCACAGCAATTAATACAGGCAATACCATCCCTCAACGACTTGATAGATAAGACAACAGGAAAATATAAGGGGGAGTGGTCTCAACTTAAAAAACTTGTGGAGCAGAAGAAGTTGGAATATAAGTTGATGGCGAAAGAGAAAGCCTTAGAGAAAATGGGAGGAGATATATATAATGCTGAGGAAAACCAAAAGGCAGCAAAGAAGAAAAGGGATGATTTGCAAAAACAATTAACGGACTTGCAAAAACAGCACGATAAGGCGATAAAAGAAAATAGAAAAAAGGGGTATGATGACTCGAATCTTCCATTGTCGCAATGGGCAGATGAGGAGGCTAGATTTGAAAAGGCTGTAAAAAAAGCAGACAAAGCCTTGAAAGATTCGAATAAGACATTGGATAAAGCAAACAAAAAATTTGACGATTTGGCAGGTTCTGTTGAAAAGGACAGAAAAGCACTGAATGAAAGCAAGAAGACGATAAAGGATCACAAGAAGGAATTAAAGGACAGTTATAATGTCATGAAAAAAATGAAGAATAAAAGTGTCAAGCTTGAGGTGAAAAATGCTGGGGCAAAAAAGAATATAAAGGAAATTGATGATGATATTAAGGTACTGCAAAAGCAGAAAAATGAATTGAAATTAAAGGGAGATAATGCTGATGCAAAGGAAAAAATTAAAGCAGTAAATACTGAGATTGCCGATTTGAAAGCAAAGAAAACCACTGTGAAAATACTCGGCTCAAATGCTGATGCAAAAACAAAGTTGGAGGCGATAGAGGAAAGAAGGAAGCAGTTAAACAATAGAGAGGCTATCATTAAGGCAAAAGGAGACACAGAAGATGCCAAAGAAAAATTGGATGCCATTAACAAAGAAAGAAAAACTCTGAATGGAGCGGAGGCGAAGATTACGGTTAAGGCCGATGGAAAGGATGCAGAAGATACGGTTAGTAGCATAAACAGTAAAATACAGAAGTTGAACAAAGAGAAAGTAAAGATTATGGCAAGCGGAAATACAAAAGAAGCAAAGAAAAAACTTGATGAGATTGAAAAACAGGTAGATAATCTTATTAAGAAGAAAAATATTAAAATAGGTATTACGTTTGGCGTAAAGACAAATGAGCAAGCAAAAAAAAGTATTAAGGCTGCTGCAAAAGCGGCAAGATCAACAGGAAATGAAGCGCAGGCGAAGGCTCTTGAGCAATATGCGAATAGTTTACCAAAAACAGAGAGCATTCCTAAATTTGCAAAAGGCGGCTTTCCGCAAAGAGGGCAATTATTCTGGGCGAACGAGAAAGGCCCAGAAATGATCGGCATGATGGGGCGTAGAACAGCAGTGGCGAATAAAGACCAGATAACGTCTGGAATATCCGATGGCGTGTTCAACGCCCTGGCTCCAGTGTTGACCCAGGTGGTTAATGCGGTGAACAATCTCCAGGCTAATTCTTACGGCGGGCAGCCACTGTATGTGGAGGGCGTTTCTGATGGGGATATTGTGAGGATAACCACAGATGCAAATAGCCAGCATAAAAAGAGGTTTGGAAAATCGTTGTATGATTAAAACGGAAGAACACGGAACACAGGAAGCGGACTGGTAAGGGGCTGTTCGAGGTGTAGGATCGCTGTAGGCATAATTGAAAGAGAAATCCGTCTGGACGAAGAAAGAATCCCCGAACTGTATATGGTTTGGGGATTGTTCCGTTTTGCAATCAAAAACAGAACAAATGTTCTTGTTATATTGACACATATTATATTATATGATAATATAATGATAATAAATAAAGAGAAAGGACGGTGATTATATGAGAAGTGCTATTGAAATTGCAAGATATATCATTTGGTATTGTGCTGAAAACGGTTTTTCTGTTAGTAACCTAAAACTGCAAAAAATATTATATTTTGTCCAGGCTGAATTTTTAGTTAGTATTGGCCGTCCTTGCTTTTCTGATGATATTGAAGCGTGGGACTTTGGTCCGGTTGTTCCAGTTGTGTACAGAGAATATAAGGTGTATGGAAGTTCCAATATTCCTGCGTTTTTTGTGGGTAATGATGTTGGACTTGAAGATGGTGAGATGGAATTGGTTGATGGAATAGTGGATGTTTGTGCAGATTATACAGCATCTGAATTAGTTGAAATAACGCATAATCAATCTCCGTGGAGAGACAATTATGCACCGAGACGGAATAATGTTATTTCATTAGATGAAATTAGAGACTATTTTGCAGAGGACTGAATATGGCAGGGATTAATGTTTCAAAGACTAATAATGGGGTTAGGGTAAATAAAAATAAGGGGAAATATCCTACTGCGGAAATGACAAGTAGGGTAGAGGGGTTTTTTGAATTATTGTTGATTGATAGCAATGATTTTACTAATAAAGAGAGCGAAAAGGTTTTTTTCAAAATTTACGAATATATAAAAGAATATGATCGTATCTTATATTCTCCAATTAGTAATATATGCTATCAGTGTTTTATTAAATATGAAGTTAATGGGCAGATAGATATTTTTGGTTCATTGGTTTCAAATATTGAAAAGGTTTCTGGCTTTTCAGGTACTTTTGGATATAAGAAGAGAATGGAGAAAGCGAAAAGAGATGGAGATGAAACGGAGGTGCAATTATTAAAAGACACAACAAAGGCAATAGTTAAAATATGGGATCATGTAAATTTGGCACAGAATCAATATAATGTGTTATCCCAGACGGATGACGAATATCGAAAAAAATTTGATAAATTGATGTCACCTGTGCAAGAAAAAATTAATGATGAAATGAGAACAAGAATAACGGAATTGTCCAGAAATATGAGCGAACAGTTGCTTACGCTGGTTGGTATTTTTACGGCACTTGCATTTTTGCTGTTTGGAGGAATAAGTTCATTAGAAAATATTTTTTCTGGCATACAGACAACTTCTTTACTGAAATTAGTGATTTTAGGATGCATATGGGGACTCTGTTTGGTAAATTTAATTTTCGTATTTTTGTTTTGTGTTTCAAAGATGACGAAATTATCTTTTTCATCAACAGAAAATGGGAATGCGTCTATATTTCAAAAATATCCTATTTTTTGGTGGACAAACTATATTATAATTACTATTTTGCTTGTATCAAGTTTATTGTATTTTTTTATAAGGAACAATATGTTTAAATGGCTGGAAGATGCTTTTGCTCAAAATCCAGGAGTGGTCTGTATTGTGACTGGAGGGATTTCTTTTTTGATAATTGTGAAGATTGGCAGGGTGTTGAGAGATATGTGCAAGAATATTAAGGAAGAAGAGAAGTAATGAAGAATACGGAACGGTTGATATCGTAGTGCCGGATGTTGGATATAACCAGGAGGATGCATAGAGCGGGTTTCCCGCTCTTTTGTTTTTGCTTTTTTTAAGATGGTATTGCCAACGGTTTCATGGAGGTGTATAATTATGGAAAATAATCAGAAGAGAAGGAAGAGATTTACGAAGTTATGTAATATTTTTCGGGCGTGCAAATCATATATACCCGACAGAGGGGCATTTGAAGTTAAGTCAAAATGGATTGCGTGCAAGAACCAAGAACGGATACTGAAAATGATGCGCCAAAAGAACGAGGTGCTGGAGGGAGTTGTAGATATTTACAAAAGGTTGAATCAGGATGCTGCAGAGGGGACGACAGGGAATGAATCAAATCTAACTCAAGAGGAATTGGTAAAACTGATTGACAAGGGTATGGAACTATATTCCTCCATTGAAACGCCAAAGGAAATCAAGGTGCTGTTCCCATTCGAGAAGGATACTGCGATACTGCCGGATAATATTACGAAACTGATTGAGGAGAAAGAGGATTAGGGCAAATGGAATTTCCAACAGATGCAATTATTGCTATAACATCTACGGCTATTGGAACAATACTGGGGTTTGGACTAAATTTTTTGAGTGAATGTTTTGGAAGAGTGCATATTGATATTGACGGAGTGCAATTAGGAATTAGTGAACAAAATAAACACGATATTACCACTGATGAAAATACTGGAGATATTATAGATGCAGTATGTGTTGGGAAAGAAGTGTGTTTCTTGAGGCTTTCCTTTTTCTTGATTGTTTATAATGGAAAGCGAAGAACGGTCGGCATATATGATTGTGGATTTTATATTATGAGCAAAAAAGGAAATGTAAAAGTTCCGTTAGGGACATTGGGTATTTTTGGGGAGGATAAATCAGATATAGACGATTCGGATGAATTATTAAATATTATGGAAAAGACGGCTAAGAAGATACGAATCAGTAAAAGACCATTGTATATACCGGATGATATTCAGGATGGCTTTAAATTGTATATTCGGTATAAAACAAATGGAAAAAATAAAGTGTATCATAAGAAAATATATGAATGTGATTGCGTAAAGGAGTGAAGTCCATCGTAGGTATTCACAGGCTGGATGAATAGTGCTTTTTGTAAATGCAGTGGTCTATATTGATAATATAATATACAATCAATAATTTACTATTTAGAGGAAAATAGCATGGATGAAAATAAGTGGTCAACATATGAATCAAATATGCAAGCATATCGAAGTTGTTTTTTATCATCGCAATCCATTATGCTTGCTGTTGGAGCAGTGCTTTTAGATAAGAGTAAAATTGCAATAATAATCATTGCTGTATTATCAATGTTTCAGATATTATTTGTATGGGTTCCAGTGATTTATAAAAGAAGTTTAATAGTAGATTTTCACAAGTATAATATGGCGAAGAAATTTGATAAGAAAGGCAATAAAATTAGAAAAAATAATAAACATCATTTAACTGAAATAATCTATTGCAATAATAGGAAAGTAAGAAAAAAGGTGAATAGTAAAATGTCAAAAAATATATGTAATGGAAAAACTTTTGTTAATATTAGAAAGACAAGAATGAAGATTGATATTATTATTCCGATTAGCATGATTTCTCTTTGGGCAATATATATTTGCATTTCTTTTGGCATTATAGAATAGATTGATATTGCTAATTTGCCATTTCTTGGGGAATGCGGTATGATTGTTTCAAAATTTTGGATATGGAGGAAAAAAGATGCTAACAGTGCCAGAATATTGGGAAATGCTTTATATGGATGACGAGGAACTAAAAAGGAAGATAGAATCATTGTCAGAGGAGGATGCGAAGGAATTGTTGTATTTGACGATCTCATTCGGGAATCACTTTGACGGCAGGGTAAAAGGAAAATTTCAGCAAACAGGTGATTAGGTAAATCTATGCGTTTGTTACATATGAGAAGGGGCGGTCGTAGGCCGTCCTATTTGTATTTCTTTTCTAGAATCAAAATGTTCACAAAAATTTCACGATTAACATATAACTCTATAAGATTTCACGTGTTGCCATATATTGAAATGTTTTAGGAATCAGGGGATTCTGGCGGTGTTTACAACTCGGATTTCGTGTGCTGATCTGCGAGCATCCCAGTGAAGCGGCTGGTTACGAATTGGACGGCGCAGGGCTTATTGATTTTTCGCTATGTATGGCGAAAAAAAACGATAGGCTCTGCGATTCTATTATAATCCGGGAGGTAAAACCTATGGGAAACATTACAAGTCATGCTGCAGATAAAGCCCTTATGGGAGAAAATACGAATGGATTAACCTTACTTGAAAATAAGTTGGTCCCAGTGTATGCGACAAGCACAGGAGAGAAGGTTGTATATGGAACGGAACTTCACGAAACTCTTAATGTAAAGAGCAAATTCGCAGACTGGGTAAAGAACCGCCTTAATGATTGCGATGCTTTGGAAAATGAGGATTTTGAGACGTTTTCTAAAAATTTAGAAAACGGAGGAAGAATAAAAGAGTATGTTATTTTGCTTGACATAGCAAAGGAAATGGCGATGCTTGAGCGGAATAACATAGGGAAGCAAGTCAGAAGATATTTTATCGAAGTAGATAAGCGATATAAGGAAAATATTATGCCAAAAGATTTTCCATCTGCATTGAGGGCATACGCAGACGAGGTGGAGCGCAGGCAGATTGCAGAACAGGAGAAGGAAAAGTTACAACAGGAACTGGATTATAGCAAAGATTGGCTATCAATAAAGCGTGTAGCAAAAATGAATGGCGTTGACTGGAAAATTTTTAACTGGCGAAAATTAAAATCAGTCGGTTTGGAAATGGGATATGAAGTCAGGAAGATATTTGATGCAAATTATGGTGAAGTGAATACATACCATAAGGATGTGTGGGAAGCTTGTTATCCTGAATATGAGATATAGAACGGTTTAATCTGCTTTTCTATTGTCATTAGCTGTAAAATATGATAAGGAAGAGAGGTGTGGTTATCAAGAAGTTTATTATAACCACAAAAGAAAACGCTGAAAGAGGATTGGCAAAGAGGTGGCATAGGCGGCCTCTTTTTAAAATCCAGAATTGAAAATTGTCGGATTGTGTGGTATGATTCTAAATAATAAAATATAAGGGAGAATTGTATATGGGATATTATGTCTTTGTTGATAACTCGAATGTTTGGATTGAGGGAAAATATGTTTCTGCTGTAAAGAAAGGAATGGCGAAAAATGTAATTGATGCACATAATAATAAAATATGTGATAATTCATGGAAAATTGATTTTGGCAAATTATTATCCAAGGCTGTAGATGGAAATCTTTCTGAGGTGAAAGGGGCAATTATTGTAGGTTCAAAGCCAACTCAAAAAGACAGTTTATGGAATGCAATGGAATCTGCTGGATTTACAGTAGAAACTCAACAAAGAAATCAAGATAATAAAGAGAAAAAAATAGATACTGGAATAGTTCAGAAAATTAATGATACGTTATATGAAGAATCAAAAGAAAAAGATGTGTTTGTTTTAGTCATGGGAGACAAAGATTTTATGCCTGTTGTAGAGGCGATAGAAAGAAAAGGAAGAAAAGTGAAAATAGCATTTTGGAGTAATGCTGCCGGGGAACTGATTGCTGCGGCTTCAGAAAATTTAGTGTTGGATGAAGTTTTTGACGAAATTTCTTATTAGTTTTTTGATATCATTCAAAGAACATTCTAAAAGATATTAGATTTCCACATGATTTATATAAACCCTGCCTTTTGTGGCAGAATAAAAAAATAGGATATGGAGGATAAACTTATGAAGAAGGTGCATTTTCTGTTGTTTTAAAAAACAAGTAGAAATTATGCGAAAATTATAGTGAAAGTTTATCATTAAAAAAGAGTTTTAATTAAAATGATAATATGAGTACAAGAAGATATAGAGGAAACTAAAGCAATATCATGAAAAAATTTTATGGGGAGTGCCAATGGACGGTAATTTACATATCTGTATTAGGGAATACCATAACGATTCCCGCAATACAAGCAAGGTATGTAAAATAATATAAAAATTTTAAGGAGGATTTGTCAATGAACAAACGAAGGATTTTATCTTTAATTATCGCACTTGCGCTTTTGGTATCCGTGATTCCGTGCGGAAGGGCGAGTGCCGCATACCTTTATTTTTACCAGAAGAAGGTCGAGCAGGGGAGGACAGTCAAGGTCTACCTCTATTCTTATTTTGGAAAGAAAAAGACCAAGTGGAGCCTCTCTAACAAGAAAGCGAAGATTGTGTCCAAGGGAAAGAAGTGGTGCAAGATAAAGGCGAAAAAGGCAGGGAGCGTATACCTGAAATGCAAGATTGGGAAAAAGACATACAAAAAGAGGATTTCCATAGGAGCAAAATCAAAGGTGACGTATGCGAATTATAATTCATTGTATCAAGGTATGACATTATCACAGGTCATAAATAAACTGGGTATGTACGAAGAGGTGGATAGCAGTATTACGCATACAGAACAAGAGTATAGGGAAATTTTGGAATTGCAGAGGGAAGAAGGAGGTTGGGAAGATTATCTTTATAGAGAAAAAATAGAGTATAAGTGGCAGAATCCGTATGATGGGCATAGAGTGTACGCAACATTTTATGATGGCATTTTAAGAGAAAAAAATTACTATTAAGAAGGATTTTTACAATATAACCTAATCACAGATAGGGGGCGAAAGCCCTCTATGTTTTTATAAAATAATGTTTGACAATTTGCAATTACAAAGACTGATATACATATCGCACCATTCTTTTGAGGGGAAATCAAAACACAATATTTGGTATTTTTAGAAAATATTGAAAATAGATATTGACAGATGGTTACACATGCGCTAAAATAATATGTGTAACCAATAGAAAGGAGGGATGTTATTGGGAAGAGAAAAACCGGGTAAGCGCACTGATGACCCTAAGATTTTCCAAACAAGGATAAGAATGTCAGAGGAAGATATGATGTATCTTGAGTATTGCGTAGAGCGTACAGGAAAATCAAAGGCAGATATTATCCGAGAGGGTATCAGAAAAGTTTACTGGGAATTAAAAGAAAAAGAGTAATCGTTGTAGTTTGCCGACCAGAACGATTACTCAAACACCACAACACACCAAAGGTGGTTGATATGCTTATTATATCTCCCTTTGGTGTTGTTGTCAAACACTGAAAGGAGATTTTTTATGAATGAAATGGTAACCATTGAGAATACGGAGATGCAAATCAGGGAGTATGAGGGGCAGAGGGTTGTCACCTTTAAGGACATTGACACAGTGCATCAAAGGAAGAGTGGAACGGCGAGAAACACGTTCAGTAGGAATAAGCGGCATTTTGTTCTTGGGGAAGATTACTTCGTATGCGAAACGTACGAAGCCAAGAATATGTTTGGGATAACTGCTCCGAATGGTCTTACACTATTATCCGAGCAGGGTTATTTGATGTTGGTTAAGCCGTTTTCTGACGATCTGTCATGGGCTGTCCAGCGGCAACTCGTTAACAGTTATTTCAGACAGCAACAGCCAGTTGTGGAGCAGCAAAAGCCCCAACTAACCCCCGAAGAAGTCGTAGACTGGAAACTGAACGACTTGCACAAGAGGGTGAAGGAACTGGAAGGAGACAAGTCGGACAAATTAACCCTGATAGACTTGAAACTCAACGACCTGCATAGGCGGCTCAAAGCATTGGAGCAAGAGAAACCAGCCAAATTCCAAGGGCTGGGAAGGCTGACACCGAGGAAGGATACTTGGTACGAGAAGAATCGTAGCAGAATCTGGCGCATCCGCTACGACAAGGACATAGAGTTGAAGGAATTGTACCACATCATTCTGGAGGAATGCGGGAAGTATTATGACCTAGAAGAGGCGGAGCGGCTGTATCGTGGACAGAACGGCCGTGGGTTCATCTACCCCATTGACGTGGTGGAGCATTTCCCGGAACTGCAGGAGATAGCCAACCAGGTGCTGGACTATTTTGAAATGTAGGATTTGGAAAGGAATAGGTGATATTATGGACTTGAGATTGAAAATTACGGAACTGGCAATCAAGGCAGAAATGCTGAATAGCAACATGCTGATGGCACGTGATGCCATCATGGAGGGAGCAAACACAGTAGAATGTTATGAATGGTCGCTGTCGGACTTGCATAACAAGACGCTTGACCTGAAAGACGAACTGCGGAAACTGGAGGACTACCTCTACCATCACGGCAAGGAAGAGCCGGAAGTGAAGCAAGCGTCATGACGCAGCGCATCATAAGTTATCTGCGAGAGAGCCGTGAAAGCGGCTCTTTTGTGGTTGGTAAATATGGATGCATATAGTATAATGTGAATGGAGTAACCGTGTTACAAGGTGGACAGCCTCCCTAGTTCATAGCAGAAGGGAGGTGGTGCGGATGGAAATGTTTACGTTTCAGGATTTAATTCTGTTTGCGACATTTTTAATTACACTGCTTGCCTACATAGATAGGAACAACAAGCGCAAATAAATAAACCTACCTTGTAATCTTGCCGGATTAGGTAGGCTTAACATCTACTTACGAGGTTGGCCGCTTTGTGGGCGGCTGCTCCTTTTTTATTATAATAATCGTTTTCAGGGGATATGTCAATGCTTGGTTGCCAATTTGCCCCCATCTGGTCGCTTCTTGGTCGCATAAGAAGAGTATGATGCCGGGCATGCATATGAGAGAGTACCGTGTAAGGCAACATTGTATTTGGTTGTCAATTATGATAATATATTTTCTAAGCGATCGTGTTCAAGGTGCGGCTAGTCTCCCTTCCTGAAGGGAGGTGGTGTATATGAGTACATACGAAGTATTGACATTGTTGATTCTTTTCGGGACGTTTCTCGTTGCACTGCTTGCCTATTTAGATAATAGGTATAAGCGCAAATAAAAATCACCCTATCCTTGTAACTTTGACCGAGTTAGGATAGGGTAACACCAATTCTAAGGGAGTCAAACCACACCTTGTGGGCGGTCGCTCTTTTCTAATATAATAAACAATTACCAGAGATATGTCAAGAACTGGTTTCCGCTTGGTTTCTTTTTGGTCGCATAAGTAGATTAGAATAGATTAAGTAAGATAGGAAAAGAATTATCTGAAAAAAGTTTCACACAATTCACATTTTATATATGTTATATTTATATCAAGCAAATAGGCACTTTCCTAGAGTGAATCCAGGTGAGTGTCTTTTTTGTGCGCATATTTCCAGAAAGGGGAAGATTCCATGGCGTACTCCAATTCCAAGGGCCTGATTGCCCTGCCTACAGCATATAGCAAAGATGGCGGTTATACGTTCAAGAAGTTGTCTTATCGCTTCATACAGCCCAATGGCGGCATTAGCATCACGCCAAAACAGATGCAGGACATTGACTCTTATAGGAATGGGAATGGCATATTAAAAAGGACTGTTTTGAACAATGCTCCGACAAAGATTGAGTGGAACACACCATATCTGATCTATGAAGATAAGTGCAGGTTGATTCATCAAATCAGAGAGGGATATAGGCAAGGGAGCGGGCTATATAAGGCTCGGAAAATTCGCATCCGCTATTACAATGATTGGGACGATGATTACGATACTGGAACATTCTACATGCCAGACGTGCAGTTTCAGTATGGCGGCCTATACCATGGAGCGCCGATGTATCTGCCTATCAGGTTGGCGGCGATTGAATATTAGGGGAGGGATTGCGTGTTAAATATAACAGAAGAACAGAAAGAGATGTTTTGGAGCGACAGACATTCGTATAATTACATATTTCGATTTCCAGATATTGTCCTGAACTTCGACAACGAGCAGTTGCATTCGGAAGAGGTCACAGTGAAGGAATCCATCTGTGACGAGGAGGACTTGAGGCTTGGGGGATGCATTGCTTCCTCCATAGAGTTTGTTGTATCGGAAATAACCGCAGAGCAGATATCCGGTCTGACCTTTACCGCAGAAATCGAGGTCAGGGATGAAGATGGAACGGTAGTCCAGATTCTTCCCATGGGGAAGTACATCGTGGATAATGCGGTCAGGGTAAACGATATGGACTACAAGAAGGTGGTAGCATATGATGCTATGTACGATGCCTCCATCGATGTGGCGGATTGGTACAACGCCCTATTCCCCATCACCGGGACGCAATCAGTACCCTCCGGAGAAAAGGACGAGGACGGAAACGCCATCATGACGGATAAGAACGTCTACGGCACCACCACCGTAAAAGCCATGCGGGAATCCCTCCTGGCGCACCTAGGAGTGCCATACGTCCCCCAAACCCTGCCAAACGACGGAATGACCGTAGAGAAAACCATAGAGCCATCAGCAGGAAGCCTGCCCGGCACCACGGCATTAAAGGCATTATGCACAGTAAATGGCGGGTTTGGCAGGATGAACAGGGAAGGAAAGTTTGAAGTGATCCACATCAAGGGACTGGGGCTATTCCCGGAGGATTCCAAAGGGGCAGCAGTCCCGATGGAAGAGGGGGGCAATGTATACCCGGAAGAAACCCTCTACCCGGAAGACGGATTTCAGTATCTCGGTGTGTCAGATGAAGAAACAGAATGCCCGGAATACAGATCAGTGACTTACGAAGAATACATGACCCACCCCATCACCTGCCTAAACATCCAGTCAGACGAAGAGGACACAGGCGTGACCATAGGCGATGACACGACCAATCCCTATGTTATCACGGTAAACTTTCTGCTTTACGGAAAGGCGGCCGCCGAACTGCAGGCGGTCGGGGAAAACATCTTCTGGCAAATCAAGGGAATCACCTACCGCCCCGCAAACACCCAGCTGGACGGACTGCCTTATTTGGAGGCCGGGGATGTGTATGCCTTGGAAAAGAGGACGGATATCGTAGAGAGTTACATCTTTAGCCGCACCTTAACAGGGATACAGGCACTGATAGATCAATACGAGGCCAAAGGGAACAAAGTCCGGGCAAACGAGGTAACCCCTGCGGAGGAAATCCAGATACTCAAGAGGAAGACGCTGATAATCAAGAAGAGCGTGGACGGCGTATCCGTGGAACTGGAGAACTTGGACAAGCAGACCAAGACCAGATTCAATCAGACGGACGAGAAAATATCCACCGAGGTGGAGAAGGCAAGGGAGGAACTATCATCCAGCATAGAGCAGACGGCAGAGAATATCGTACTAAAGGTAGACTCTAAGGGAAATCTGGCAGAGGTGGCTCTGGGCGTTGATGCGGACGATCCCACGGCCACATATTTTGTTGTGACGGCAAAAAACATCCAACTATCGGCAGACGAAGCGATCAGCCTCCTATCCGGGGGGACCATCAACCTGTCAGCGGAGCAGGGCATAGAGATTGCATCCCCCTATTTTTCCGTGGACAAGAAGGGGGACGTGGTGGCCAGGTCAATCGAAATCACCGGCGGCAAAATCAACTTCGCCACATCCCTAGAAGGAGACAGCAGCATCCTCCTGAGGAATGCCAAGTACGAGGGAGCCTACGATGGGCCGGTACGGTTTGCGGGATACGGTCCGCCGGAAGCATCCCCCAGGGAAATGCGGGCGGAAATTGGAGACGTATATTACGATTACGACAGCGCAACAGCCTACGAATGCAGAGAACCTCATACCACATCCAGCCAGGCTGAGACCTACTGGGGGTACATCGTATTAAGCGGATCTGATATCCCCCCGCCCCTGCTCATAAGGTTTTATGGGGATGGGCAGCCAAGAGAATCCCCGGAAGACATGGGGGCAAGGCCCGGGGAACTGTACATCGACCTAGGCACAGGGCGTTACCATGCATGTGCCATATCCAACGGCAAACTGATATGGGGAGATACTGGAACCGGGGACATCACGAAAATCAGCGAATGGACGGAGATTGCGCTAAACACAGAAAGCGGGCTGTCAGCCACGAAATATCACTACGTGGAAAATACGGAAAACAACGGACTCGCAAAATGCCATTCGGTGATTACCGCATCCCCGGAAGGCATCTCGCTGTCACGCAAAGACACCCTAAGCGAATTGGAGTCAACGATAAGACTAACACGCATGGCATCGAATGACCTCCTCGGAGGAACTTTGCCGGTGGTAGAATGCGGATCGGCTTTTTATGCCCCAAGAGTAAGTTGCGGAAATATGCAAAGTGGCTACGTATCCAAGCAGATGAATGCAAATGTCCCATATTATGCAGAAGTAAAACTAGACATGCCAGCCGTGCCAAACGTGGTCGCCACGCCCATCACCACCAATCCCGCCGCTGTCAGCGTCAGCGTTGCGGACGCATCGGAATCAGGATTTAAAATCTATATGGAGCGGACAGATGGGAATTACCCGCTCCGGGTAAACTGGATAGCCATGTGCTGAGGAGGACTTGCCGCATGGTGGAAAAGCGTTATAAACGTGACCGGGAAAGGCCGACAGGGCGACCGGGAAGGGCTGATGGCACGCTGGGAATGGGAAAGGATGTGAGAAAGATGCCATATCAAAAGTATGTTTACAGCAGGATAAATTGGCTGAACAAGTCGGATTCTCCGATTACGCCGCTAGGAAAAACAAACCTGAACAAGATGGATTCCGCGATTTACAACATAGTGGAAAATCTGGACGTGGTGCAAAGCAACTTAAGTTCTGGGAAATTCGACAAGGCGGATGCGGGCAAGGTGATTGTCGGCATGCCGTCATGGAATGCAAGCACCGGGATTCTGTCATTTCAATTTTACGATGGAACGACCTTCCAGGTGGATTTCAACGTGGAGAAGATCCCGGTATCATTTACCATGGATTCCGCAGGGGTGATTACCATGACGACATCCGATGGGACGCAGTGGACGGCGAATATCGGAGATGTGGTGCCGGATTATACATTCGATGATAGCGAAACGATTGCATTTGCGAAGGGATATGACTGGGACACCAGCCAGTACAGCCAGATAGATGCCTATGGGTATGGACCTCCTGATAATTGGGCCGCCTCCGAAAATAAAGACAGGGTGTATCTTGACAGATCGTCCGGGATTGCGTATGCCTGCGCATATGATGGGAAAAAGTATTTCCTTGCGACTGCCCAGTTACAGCGGGCTGGCAAGAACGTTAGGATTTGCGGGGAGGTCAGGAAGGGCAGCATAACGGGCGAGCATCTTCGGCCGGATTACCTGGCAGATGTTTCTGCCCAGGCAGGCAATGCGGCGGCCAGCGCAAATGCGGCATCGGATTCAGCCGATGATGCAGATTTTGATGCAAAACTTTCTCAGTCCTACGCAGTAGGGGGAAGTGGCGTGAGGCAGGGAGAGGATTCGGACAATGCCAAGAAATACAAGGAACTATGCCAGGACATTTATGATAATTTCCAACAGTCCGGGAACGTGACCGGAGTGAAGGGAGCAGAGGAGGATGCGTTTCGCCACGGGAATGTGAATATCACGCCGGAGAATATCGGGGCGTTTTCCGCCCAGAAGGGAAATGCTCTGGAAAATGCGATTAATAAAATAAGTGCAGACTTGGGTGCGATTTGCTGCGATGCGGTGAATGTTACAATCCCAAATCACGATGCAGAACTTATTTTTATCAAATTAGGCAAACGCTGCCTTGTGATGGCAAGGCACCATGTAAAGGGGGCGGCTTGGGACACGGCATCATCAGGCATATATATTCCGGCAGAGTATAGGCCTGGCAGTACCAAATACCTCTCTGGAACAAAATATGCTATCGTACTCTACGATAGTGGAGTGATAGGGTTATGGGGAGAAGCAGGGGCCGACCTTTGGGAGTCTGGCACTGTCGTGTATTCTGTAAATTGATTTTGGTTATCGATATGCATGAGTTTAAACTGAAAGGAGGAGGAAACATGAATTTAAGATTAAAGGATGGGACG
>CAJTGI010000020.1 GCA_910575435.1 Clostridiaceae bacterium
CCCCTGTTGAGCAGGCAGCGGATGATGTTCTTCTTCGTGCCTACGTCGATGACCGCTACTTTCTTTCCCGGCGCGCATTCCCGGGTGTCTAGGTCTCCCGGCTTGTATGTGGCTTTCCCTTCGCAGGTTGCCCTCTGCACTGCGCCTGCCACCCGGTATTCTTTCAATCTGGGCAGCACTTCCTCTAGGTCGTACTGCCCGTCGGTGGTGATCATGCCGTTCATGGTGCCCTTTTCCCGGAGGATTTTCGTGAGGGCCCTGGTGTCGATCCCGCTGATGCCCGGGATGCCGCTTTCTTCCAGGAAGTGCTGCAGCGTTTCTTCCGAGCGGAAGTTGCTGGGCATGCGGGACAGCTCTCTTACGATGAGTCCGTCCGGCCATGCTTTGCGGGATTCCATGTCCTTCCTGCATACCCCGTAGTTCCCGATGAGGGGGTAGGTCATGGCTACGGCCTGGCCCGCGTAGCTGGGGTCGGTGAGGACCTCCAGGTATCCCGTCATGGAGGTGTTGAATACGATTTCGCTGACGGCTTCCTTCCGGGAGCCGATGCTTTTTCCTTCGAATGCTGTTCCGTCTTCTAATATGAGGTATGCCTTCATCCTAAATGTCCCATTCCTTTCCGTTGAGTTCTATGATCATTCCGGCGGCTTCGGCCATCCCGTTCCCGCTGTCCATGCTCAGCTTCTGGATGTAGCGGTGCGCCTCTTCCTCCGTCATCTGAGTTTACACATTTCACTCCATTATACACATTTCCAGTTCCCGTGTCAAAAGAATATCCTTTCCACCTCTTCTCTTTTTCAAGATAATTTGCTCTGTTCCGACTTTGACATCTCAATCAGCCTATCCATCAGAAAGCGCAACATAAATATCGCAATTCCCATGCCGGTAAAATTTTCCTGTCCCATGGTTTGGTTTCCTGTATATTTGTTCCAAAACATGGTTACACTTGTTTCAATAAAAAATCTGGAGGCAAAAAATGAAACAATCAGAGAGCGACAAGCCAACGCATACCACTCCAAAAGGTGTATGGGAAAGCAGTACCACCTACAAAAAGGAACATAAAACTAAAAATGAGCATTTAAATGAAATTACCACGGATGCTCAGGGAAATGGCTATCCTATTTCCAGTTCCAAGCAGAATAAATAATTGTTCTGCTTACATAAATGCAATCATTATTATCACTGAATGTCAGGGAGATCAAAAGCAAAATCCCAGTCTGAAGTAAACCGTGTGCCAAAATGCGCAAAAAGGGCGCCAGCCACGCTGGAGCCCTATGTATACCCTATGTTATCATTATTTTTTATCTTGTCCAAGGAAACGCATCTTATCATCATCTTTTTTCTCCCAAGTTGTCACCACTTGGAGATTTTGCTTAGAATGGCATTCTGCGCAAATCATTCCGAAAGAGATAGGCTTTCCACAGGCTTTGCATGTAAGATTGGCTATCTTTTCTGTTTTCTCCTCCTTGTACTGAATCCGCCCTTCCTTAATCCAATTATGCACCTTTCTCAGTGGAATATGAAAATGCTCTGCCACATCACCTTCCCTGACATTATTTTCTCTGATATATTCTTTTACGTCATGGAATAATTCAATTTCTATGCATTCGGGGCACAATTCTTTACTGTACAATTGGTTTAATATTCGACCACACCTAACACATTGTTTTTCATCCATCGCTTTAGAATCATCATTTGGAATCAAATGCATAACAAACATCACCTTTCTTTTATAAAATATATTTGCAAAAGCAGAAATTGTCTGCTCGCATATCCTAATGTGTATCGCCGCTGTTTTTTGCAATCCTCTGCCTCAGAGCAACAAATTTCTCCATAGAGTCGCTCACTTCTGGTAGCTGGCATCCATATACTACCGTATTTTCATCATTTTTCACTTTTCGGACAATCGTGCAGCCCAAATCAAAACTTTCCCCAGTCATCTCATCAAGAAATGTAACCTGTACATCTGTTCCCGTAGGAAAATTAACCTGCTTAGGACAAATCACCCCTAGCCCGTTGGCGCTGATGTCCTTGATGATCACTTCCTGGCTGCGCCGAGTCACGCCGGTTTCCAATGTTCCCTCCACGCCAAGGAATACACGAAAGAAATTCCTGCGGTTCACCGGCTTGACATCATCTTCGCACTCAACGCTAAGTGCATATCTATATTTTTTAGACTTTGTTCTAATCTCTTTGAGCTTCACGTTGGCATACTCATACACCTTCGTCTTATTCGTAATTGTGATTGTATGTTCAATGCCAGAATGGGAGAAATGCACCGTCTTCCCATTCACATCCACCGGAGCAAGGATAATGCGCCCCTGTTCTGGAAAAATCTTTAATATCACAGATGAAAATTCATATCTGCTCCGAGGCGTGCGAGAACAAAGCGTAATTTCTGTCCCCTGATCAAATTCATATAATCTCAACACATTTCACCTTCAATCTTTTTTCTATACTATTATAGAAAAAAAGCAGGAAAATGTAAAGTAGAAATTGCACGTGCAGCAATGCAGATTCTATCAGAAAGCAAATGTATCCCATGAGGAAGGCATGTCTGCGAGTAGCAGCGAGCAAAGGGGCTTTTTACTGTCTGGTACCTTCCATTATTGCCATGGCTAAAAGTCTGTGCTATGATAATGGTACTATAGGGCTGCCTGTGCCGAGAGCGTCGCAGACGGGGCCTGGAACTGACAGCCTGCAGCTCTTCATACAACACACGCTCTCAGAATGGAGACTGCTATGGGAGCATCTAACCGCCAGACATACTATCAAAAAAAATCATCACACAATGTGACAAAGTTGCGCAATTTGCTGAAGGAATTTCCTCCCTTTGCCAAGGATTTCTTCCGGGGCATCGAGCAGGCATCCTCCGCAAATACCCGCATCAACTACGCTTACGATATTCGAACGTTCTTCCGATTCCTCTTGGCCGCAAATCCATCCCTGGGCACGGATATCGCAAAAATCACATTGCAGGATTTGGATTCCCTGGAACCTGTGGATATAGAAGAATATCTGGAATATTTGAAATACTATACCTATCAGGGCAAAACATACTCTAATGATGAGCGGGGGATTCACCGGAAATTATCCGCATTGCGAAAATTCTATCTCTACTATCAGAAAAGGGAGCGCATCTCCAACAATCCCACCACCGTGGTGGATATGCCCAAGCTCCACGACAGGGAAATTATCCGTCTGGATTCCGGCGAGGTGGCAGAACTCCTGAATCTGGTGGAACATGCCGGAGACCAGCTGACCGGACGGAAGAAGGCTTTCTATGAAAAGAATAAATTGCGGAATATAGCCATTTTCACCCTTTTCTTAGGTACGGGCATTCGAGTCTCCGAATGCGTCGGACTGGATATCGAGGATGTGGATTTCCGGGAAAACCGCATAAGAATTATGCGTAAGGGTGGCAAGGAAGAATATGTTTACTTTGGCGAAGAAGTGCGGAAGGCACTGAAAGACTATATTGACATAGCCAGGGAGGGCATCAGGCCCGTGGCCGGCCATGAGCACGCGCTATTCTATTCCATCCAGCGGCGCAGGATCAGCGTGCAGGCCATAGAAAATCTGGTGGGGGAATACGCCAGCCAAATCACCAGTTTCAAGCATATTACCCCCCATAAACTCCGCAGCACCTACGGTACGGCCCTCTATCGGGAAACGGGAGATATCTACCTTGTGGCGGAGGTTTTGGGGCACAATGATGTCAA
The DNA here is from genome assembly GCA_910575435.1 of Clostridiaceae bacterium. Classification (GTDB taxonomy): domain Bacteria; phylum Bacillota; class Clostridia; order Lachnospirales; family Lachnospiraceae; genus Butyribacter. The sequence goes on from CAJTGI010000020.1 coordinate 3,723, forward strand.
TACGACCAGGAAGCACTATGCCGCCCTGGAGGATGATAAAAAGCGCAATGCCGCCAAGGCGGTAACGCTGCGGGATGACGGCAGACACGGACAGAATTGATAACAGGCGGTAAGGGGCATATGGCTTTAGCTGGTTCCCCCTAGCCTTGCCAGCAATTTCTGGAAGTAATCTGGCAGGGGCGCATCAAATTCTATATATTTCTTTGTGCTGGGATGGATGAATCCCAGCGTCTTTGCATGGAGCGTCTGGCCCTGGAGATGGAAGGGGCACTTGCTTGGCCCATAGACGGCATCCCCTAGGATTGGGTTTCCCAGACTGGCCATATGCACGCGGATCTGATGCGTCCTTCCTGTTTCCAGATGGCAGGAGACGTAGGTATACCTGTGGTTCAAATAATCTAGCACCCGGTAATGGGTTATGGCGGGTTTGCCGTTTTTCACATCCATAGCCATCTTTTTCCGATCCACCGGGTGCCGCCCCAAGGTACTTTTTATGGTGCCTTCCATCTCTTTCACATGGTTGTGGACAATGGCGTGGTACGTTCTCGTAATGCTATGCTCCTTTAGCTGCGCCGCGATAAAGCGGTGGGAGTGGTCATTTTTGCACGCCACGATGGCTCCCGTAGTATCCTGGTCTATCCGGTGGACGATGCCAGGCCGCATCACGCCATTGATACCGGACAAAGAATCCCTGCAGTGGTATAGCAGCGCATTGACAATGGTGCCGGAATCATGTCCCGGCGCAGGGTGCACCACCATCTGTTTCGGCTTATTCAGCACTATGATATCCTCATCCTCGTATAGGATGTCCAGCGGAATATCCTGAGGCAGGATTTCCAATTCCCTGGGAGGCGTTATGGTGATAGCCACTGCAGAACCTGGCTTTAACTTATTCCCCGCCTTGGCTGCTCTTCCATCCACCAGCACTCCCCCGTCTTTGATCTGTCTCTGCAAATAAGAACGGGACACGTCTGGCAGCCTCCCGGAGAGAAACTGATCCAGACGCATCCCGGCATCCCCTTCCCCAACAAGAAATTCTGTACAACGATTCTCTGACATACTCTACCTCATTTTTTCACACTTCTCAAAGGTGTCAGCTTATTTCAATTTGCCGACACAAACAAAGGCGTCAGAAGAACGCTGTTTTTGCGTTCTTCCTGTGTGAGAAGGATTTCTTCGTCAGCGTTTAGGGCTGGTTTAGAAATCCTTCTCACACTTTCCACAGAAATGAAAAATCATCTTCCCGATAGAAAAACAGCACGAACAAGAACATCATTCCGCAGGAAACTGTCACATAGCAATCTGCCAAATTAAATATGGGAAAATCAATTAGGGAGAAATACAGAAAGTCCACCACATATCCCTGCGCAAAGCGATCCACCATATTTCCAATGGCCCCCGCCGCTACCATCACGCAGATGGCCCGCAGGGGAAGATAATGCCTCTCTGGAGGTATGCGGGAATAAATAAAGAGCAGCGCGATGAATATCAGCAGGGTAAAGACCAGCAGAAAGAGACGCTTGCCCTGTAAAATCCCAAAAGCGGCCCCCTGGTTTTCCAGATACCGCAGCTCAAAAACCCCGGGAATCACAGGAATGGCTGATTGATTCTTTAAATTTGCCACTGCCCAGTATTTGCTCCCCTGGTCAAGTCCCAGCAGGAACAAGATTCCCAAGATTCCAAAAAACATATTTTTTATCCGCTTCTGCATCTCTCTCTCCCATCATTTGATTGCGATTAAGGAAACATTCGCCCTGTGCCGATATACAGAGGCCACATCCGCTTCATTCCCTTGCTGCTCAGGTATCAATAAATTCAAAGGGGGAATCTCCTCCCTGCTCTTCTCTGGCCCTTTCATCTTCCACTGAATTCTCCTCTTCGGCTTCCTGGCTTTCCTCCTGATGATCTTGGAACATTTCCCCATCCCTAATATCATCCTTGGGGCTTGTTGTCTCCACGTCATGGGAATCCATGGTTTCTTGCTCAGAAATGGCATCTCCTCCTGAAACATTCTCAATGTTGGAAGTCCCCTCTTCCATGTCTTCAGAATCCTCTGATTCATCCAGGGACTCCTCCTCCCCGGCAACTTCACGATACGCAGTGGCAATGCTCTCCTCCTGCGCCTGGTCGATTTCATGTTCCCCAGACCCAATTCTGGAAGTTCCCTTGGAAGAAATGCCGGAATTGATTGCCACTGTCTCCTCTGCCTCCATGGCCTCGTCCGCATTGGGGGCGTTCTCTCCCAGTATTTCATCCAGTTCCGGAGCAAAAATAGAGAAATGCTCGCTGTCAAGCATCTCAATCTGGGATTCGGCTAGTTTTTTGAACTGCAGGCGATAATTCTCGTAACTCTGCACCAATTTCCTCACATGGTTCCTAGTTTCCTCCAGTTCCTGCTTCGCCTTGGCCTTCTCCACCTCCGCATAGGCATTGGCTTCCGCCTCGAGCGCCTCCGCCCTGGCTTTTGCTTCCTTTACGAGCGCCTCCGCTTTTGCCTCTGCCTCGCTGGTCATGGCCTCCGCCTTGCTCTTGGCGGCTTCCTGCGTCTCCGAGGAAGTTTTTTCAGCCAGAACCAGAGCCTTCTGCAGGGTAGACTCCATTCCCTTATAATACTGGATTCCATCGCTTAAAGAGGATAGCTTATCTTTTAGTTCCCTGTTTTCCCGATAAACTTCCTCGTAGCTTTTGATAATCTCCTCCAGAAAGTCGTCCGTCTCCTTTTTGCTGTAGCCCCGCACGGCCGTCTTTAATGAGTGGTTCTGAATATCAATCGGTGTAAGCATTTCCATCCTCCATTCTGCGCATGCCTGAAAACGCATATTTACGTTGCTGTTTGTAGCGGCTTGCCCCGCCTTGCAAAGCAACAATCCTATATGTATTGTTTCAATGTAATCCGATAACGCCCCTTTTTGGAAAGGGATGCGGTCTTTTCAAATATAAACTTCCCATATCCCCTCACGGAAAACACATCTCCTTCCTGAAGTTTCTTGGCATTTTCCGTGCAGCATCTGCCGTTTAACGTCACATTCCCGCCCTGCACCAGCGCCAATCCCTGAGATCGGGAAACTTTGACAGCCAATGCCAGCAAGGCGTCCAGGCGGAAAGAGGACACGCTACCCGCAATATCCCGGAAGGAAGGCCGCCATCCGCTGCGGGAAAAATCCACGCTCTCTGCCTTGACCGTGGTATGCCTGATGCGGGTCAGTCTGGAGACAAGTTCTGCCTTATCACGCTTGCAGAAGAGATAGCAGGAACAGGAAGAAGGGCTTTCCTCCCGCTCCACCAGAATATCTCCGATCTGATCTCTGGCAAGTCCCAGTCCCATCACTGTTCCCAGATAATCCCTGTGGCTCAGCGGCTCGCAAAACCGCTTGTTCGCCGGAGCAATATGGATACAGGCTATGGGGAAATCCATGGAAGGCTCCATGCCAGATAAATCTTGGCCTGGAAACATCTCTCCCGAAAGGATTCCGCCAGAGCCATCCCCGCCCAAGAAGCAAAACACCTTTCGCTCTGCCTCGCCATATCCCCCGTATAACTGGTAATGGATATTTTCATAAAATTGATTCCTGCCATAGAAATCTTCCAGGGCGAGAAATCCCAGCTCCATATCACGAAATCCCGCAAAATTGCTGTATGCGGGAATCCCTCTCTGATAGGACATCTGTATCAAATCCCTGTAATGCTGGAATAAAATTTCTTCTTCCTTTGGCAAATGCATGCTAATTTCCATTTCCTCCCATATCAATTTTGCATTAAAAGGTAATTGCAGATATTTCCCAAATAATTCAATGCCACCAGTAAAATATAGGGACTCAGGTCAACAGAAAAAGTCCCCAGCACGGAGTGCTTGACCAATCGCTGCATAGGATGCAGCATGGGGTAAGCAAGCATCAGCATGAAACGCTGTATATGGATGCCCATATATAGGACAGACTGTATCATATATAGCAGCACAATGACTTCTAGCACTGTAAAAAATACCTGCAAACAATAAATCACATAGGCAATCATGAATTAAAATTCCTTACTGAATGATGCGATGTTATAGCTCTCCTCATTTTCCAGGCTCTTGATGTAATCTCCGGAAATATCAATATCCTTGGGCGAGAAAATAAAAATATACCGAGAAACCTGACACATGTTGCCGCTGATTGCATATATGCATCCTGAAATGAAATCCATAATCCTCTGGGCTTCCATCAAGTCAATTCCTTCCAAATTCACCACCACTGGATGCTGTTCCATAAGCAGGGTGCAAACTTGCTGGGCTTCTCCGATATTGGTCGGCTTCACGATGCACACTTCCATGTCTCCCCCGTTGGAGGAGGGCATCTGAACCACCTTGCCGGAAGAGGCAGACCGAAAACTGGCGGTGCTGGCACGCCGAGGTGCTGCCGAAGCCGTGGTTTCCCTCTCGTAACTGAAATCATCTTCCTCTCTATAAGAAGGCTCCCTGTATGAGGGAGTGCGCTTTTCTTCCCTTCTCTTCTCCCTTGCCAGGCGTCTCTCCTCCTTCTCCAATTCCCTCTGGGACAGTCCGTCATCGTAATCGTCATAGAAATCATCATCAAATTCGTCATCTTCGTCCGTTAATTTCAAAAAATTCATCAATTTACCTAATCCATTTGCCATGTTTATCCTCCATTCATGCCCAGCTTTATGTATTACTTCCATTCTGGTGATAATTTCTCTCTCCAAAGATGCCGGTGCCCACTCTCACATAGGTAGCGCCCTCTTCTATGGCAACCTGGTAATCTCCAGTCATGCCCATGGACAACACACCCATAGAGACATTATCAATGTTTTTGCTCCCAATGTCAACCGACAATTCACGCAACCTGCGAAAAACCTCCCGGTTCTGCTCCGGATTCTCCACATAGGGGGCGATGGTCATCAGTCCCTGGATCTGCACATGGGGCATCCCTGCAATCTGACTGGCCAGGGCAAGCGTCTCCTCCGGCTTTATGCCAAACTTGCTTTCCTCCCCGGCCACATTCACCTCCAGAAGGATTTTGGAGACCACGTTCCTCTTAGCACCCTCCTGCTCAATGGCTTCCGCCAGGCGGAGGGAGTCCACCGAGTGAATCAGGCATGCCCTGCCCACCACGTATTTTACTTTATTTGTCTGCAGGTGTCCAATGAAATGCCAATTGATATCCCCGGGCAGCAATGCATGCTTCTCCTTCAGCTCCTGGGCCTTATTCTCGCCAAATTCCCGCTTACCCAATGCATACGCTTCCTCAATCATCTCCGGGGGCTTTGTCTTGCTCACAGAGATCAGGGTGACTTCCTCCCTGCCTCTTCCCGCCCGCTCACAGGCATCTACGATATGCTTCTCCACTGCCGCAAGATTTTCTGCAATCAATGTTCGCACCTACCTTTCTTTTTCTCACTATTCACAGCCTCTATTTAATAAATCACTTCGTCTTCTTTAATTTTATCGGGATTCAGCACGATATGGTCAAAATTAGAAAGACTGTAACTGTTGCCATTTTCAATAATTGCATATTCCTGATTCTCATACAGCTTATTTATATAGCGAAACCTGCAATATCCCTGGTTGCAGTTGTACACGCCTTCCAGGCTTTTAATCTTGGTAAGCGGCATCCTGCTATCCGCCGCCCCTCCCTTGAGAATGCTGGTTCCCGTATCTGCCACATTGGCGGAAATATAGGCATTGCCCTTCTCGTCCCGATAATACACCTCGGCGGGGACAAAGTCAATCTGCTCCGTTCCATCTTTTTTAAAAGATATGACGGCAATGCCCTCCTTTCTGGAATTTCCCGTTCCCTTGGTAATATATTCCTGGGGAATGACATAGCACTTCTTTTTCACGATGGAAGAGATAGGGATTTTGAGTCCATCCGCATTGTTAAACTGGATTTCCACATCCAGATACCGATTGTTTAGATAATGAATCATATACTTATCAAAAATCAAGTTGGCATAATAGCCGCCATCGCTAGTGTATGTGCGCACCGTGGGAGTCAGCTGCATATTATCCTTCTTAATCTTTACCAGAACCATATCCTTTTTCAGCAATTTCTGATACTGCTCTCGGTTGAGGGACACCACCAGAGACCATGTCTCGTCTGTCACTACCCGATATACTGGCGCACCCTTCTTGATTTCCTTATTGCTTCGCAGCTGCTTCCACTGGTCAGTCATCTCTTTAAAATGGCTGGCATCAAGGGTATCTATGGTCATGTCCTCCATGCCGTCAGTGGCAAATGAGATGATGCCGGTCTTCTCTGCCTTGGCCAGCTTAAAGCTTTCATTTGAGCCGGATTCCTTTTTCATCTTATTCAGGTTGTCCGCAAGATTGATATCCGACAACTCCAGCAGCGCATTTTCCACATTATAACGGAAACTTACTAGCTGCTGGTAGTCCGACAGGTCGAAATCCCCCCGGAAATTGGCGATAGTGCCGCGGATGTTCCTGGTATCCTCCTCCGACAATTTGACGGAAGTGGTATCCAGGGAAGCGGCCGCATCTGCCACCTGCTCCTCCTGGGACACCGAATACACCGTGGTAGAGGCAGACAATTTCGCTCCCTCTCCCACGTAATAATTCACAAAGCCATCCTGCCTGGCCGTCACAAGGCTTTCTTTTCGCAAGACAATCCCCCGCAGGTTCTCATTGTCGGCAATCTGCTTCTGATTGACTTCGTAGATAGACACATGTTCCTTTGTAAATGATTGGAAAAATAGTACCAGAATATATATGGCAAACAGGCACAAAAAGAATCCCAGCTGATAGGAATTCCGCCGTTTCATCTTAATGACTTTTTGATTTTTCCGCCGGCCCATATGATGAATCCTCCATTCCTAGCGTTATCTTAACATAGTAGGAAACTTCGCCGTAACATAACGCTCTGCCTCTTTTTCATATTATAATCCGAAATCCAGGCTTTTGTCCAGTTTTTTGCAAAAGTTGGAAATCAGGTATAATTTTTAGCGAAATGCAAAAACTGATTATGAAGCGTTACTATTCACGGCTTTGAAAGCAACAGGCTCGCTGTCATAAGGAGAAGGCTGGCTGTGAATAGCAACTACCCACTTATACCCAAAGGAGGTTTCATATGAAAATCATAGACTATGTTCTGCTTACTCTGGTCATTATTGGTGCCATCAACTGGGGACTGATTGGATTCATTCAGTTTGATTTGGTTAGAGTATTATTTGGGGATATGAGCATCTTCTCCCGCATTATCTATTGCATCGTGGGAATCGGCGGCCTGTATGCCATCAGCTATTACGGCCGAATCAGAAATGCCCTCACGGAACGCTAGTATTCCGGCTCGGAGTGGCGAAGAAAGACGGAAAAAAGCAGATGCTTTTTCCGTCTTTCTTTTCATGCTTTCCTATCTTCCCTCCATGGACATCAAATGGTTCATCTGACGATACAGGTCGTCCCCTCCGTCCGCCTTTAATACAACGGAAATATATTTTTTCTCGTCCGGACCAATTGAATACAGGATCAGGCAGGAACCTGCATTGAAGGTCGTGCCTGTCTTCCCTCCGATGACCTGAACACCCTTCGGCGCCATGGCCCTGCCAATCAGGTATCTGTCTGTGGAAAGATAAGATATTTTCTTTTTCTTTCCATTGCCGCCCCGGAATTTCAACGTATATTGTCCCTGGTCAATAAGCCGGATAAAGGCATCATTCTGAATGAGCCTGCGAAAGATCAAATATAAATCATATGCCGTGGTATAGTGCTTGTCGCTGTGAAGGCCGTGGGAGTTGGCAAAGTGAGAATGCACTGCGCCGATGGCCGCCATCTCCTTATTCATCAGTTTTGCAAATTTCTTCTCGCTTCCTGAGATATGCTCCGCAATGGCAATGCCGGCATCGTTGCCGGAATGGACCATGAAAGCGTTTAGCAAGTCCCAAAGCACTATTTTATCCCCCTGCTGGAGGCCGCATAGCGTGGCCCCATACTCTGTGATGTGGGAGGCGTTGTAACTCACCGTCACCACGTCGTCCATATTGCCGTATTTCAGCGCCACATAGGTGGTGACAATCTTGGTGATGCTGGCAGGATACAATTTTTGATAAATATTATCTGAATACAGCATTTTTCCATCCGTGTCATTGATTATCATGGATGCCTTGGCCGTCATGGCCCCATCCTTCGGCTTCGACTGTCCGTTTTTTGGTATCACGCACAAATCTTTGGACAGGTATTCCGCCGTCCGTGTCTGGGACGCATCGCCTCCCCGGCTGGCACCGGAAGCGAGCCGCACGTCCATCAGGGCATTTCTTTCCTTGCCGCAGCCGGAAAAAAATCCGACGCTGAGCAGGGATATGGCGCATACAAACGCTGTTGTTTTCATCCATTTCATTCTTCGTCATTTCCTTCTTTTTTTATGATTTCTCGCCATTCCAAGTCTCCCCGCTCCAAGGCTTTGATGAGCAGTTCCGCAGTGGCGAGATTGGTGGCAAAGGGAATATTGTAAGTATCGCACAGATGAATCACATTATTCACATCGGGCTCGTGAGACTTGGGCGACAGGGGATCCCTCAAAAAAAACACCATATCAATCTGGTTGTGCTCAATCTGGGATGCCAGCTGCTGCTCCCCGCCCAGATGACCTGCCAGGTACTTGTGCACCGTCAGGTTGGTAACCTCCTCGATCAATCTTCCTGTCGTCCCTGTGGCATAAATCACATGCTTGCTCAGGATGCCCCGGTATGCAATGGCAAAATTCTGCATCAGGGTTTTTTTCGCATCATGTGCTATCAATCCAATATTCATTCTTTCGTTTTCTCCTTTCTGTATTTATAACTCCAAATCCAAATCAATATTAGAAGTGGGATTATTGCCATAAATATTCCGCATGGAGAATCCCCCTTTGCTCGTCTTGCCAGGCTGTATCCCAATATTCATTACCAGGCCCACGGCAATCATGGAAGAAACCATGGAACTGAGGCCGTTGCTCAGAAAAGGCAGCGGTAGTCCGGTATTTGGAAAAATAAACGTAACCACGCAGATATTGGCAAAAACCTGAAAAGTAAACATGGACGCAACGCCGGCAGCAATGAGCTTCCCCGTATAATCTTGGGATTTCTTCGCCACGGCAAAGCACTTAAATATAACAAAGGCAAAGAGCAGGAGGACGAAGCAGCATCCCAGAAAGCCCAACTCTTCCCCTAGGACAGACCAGATAAAGTCACTCTCATTTACCGGAATAGGCTCGTAGACCCGGGAAGTGTCATGCTGTCCCCCATCCTGGATGAATTTTCCTGTCAGCCCGCCGGAGGCGATAGCCCGCACGGCCCTATTCTGCTGCATATTCAATCCTTCCGTATCCGTTTCCGGATGGAGCCAGATCATAATTCGCTTATACTGATAAGGCTTCAAAATGACATTATATGGCTGCTGAATATACCAAAACAATATCAGGCTCAATGGAATTCCTGCTGCAAATACTGGTGCCAAAATACGGTAGCTGACCCCGGCCACCACCATCAGAACCACCATGATAAAAATGGCCACCAGACTGGAGGACAAATCCGGCTGGGACATGATCAGCAGCACCGGCAGTGCCGTGAGGGCTCCAGCCATAATGAACGTCCCCACCCGGTCCAGACGATTTCGCATCTTCACGAAAAAGGCCGCCAGGGAGATGATCAGGATGATCTTCATCAATTCTACAGGCTGGAAAGTGACCCCGGCCAGAGAGATCCACCGCCGGGCATCCGTTCCATTATCCGTGCCGATGGGCGAATGGGTGGCCGCCGTGAGGAGAAGCCCCACGGGGTAATAGAAAATTGAAAATTTGCAGATGAAGTGGTAATCCAGCAATGTCAGGCCAGCCACAATGATCAATCCGAGAATCATGCCCACAAACTGATTTCTCATATAGATGGGTCCTTTGACCTCGCCGCCTGCAAGCCTCACGGCGAAAGCGCTCAATATGCACAAGATTATCACTGCGGCAAGCAGAGAGTAATCAAATTTTTTCCAATCATACTGTTTTAACTTGTTTAACATAAGCTCACCCTCGTTTCTCGCCACCCGGATTCTGATTGCTAAGCATGCAAGTTCCTCTTACCTCTTTCTGAAGTTTTTGGATCCTTCCTTGATCGGAATATTTGCCAGCAAAGCATTGACGGTCTCAGAGGAATCATCCAACTCCGTCTTTGTCACCTTGATATCCAGCCCATCCGTGTCAATGTCCAGGTACTTGGAAATCACTTCAATGATGTCATTCTTCATCTGCTCCATCAATTCTGGAGAGCAGACTGCCCGGTCGGAAGTAATTGCCACCTTCAGGCGATTTTTGGCCACATCGCTGCTGTTCTCGGCACCCTTAAAAAAGTTCGTAAATATACCCATATTTAACCTCATTTCTGTATCATAGCATCCCCATTGCGACAAAACTTACCCTTGCCCTATGCGATGTCATACCGTATGTAATCCCCGTTCCTAATGCAAGCGCAACGATTCTGACCTTTTCAAGAAATCGCTGCGAATAGTCGCTATTTCTTGAAAATTGCCGCAAATTTGCTGAAGAATCCCTTGGTTTCCTCCAAGTCCAGGAAAGGAACTTCCTCTCCCATAATGCGGTGGCAGATATTCATGTAAGCCTGTCCGGCCTTGGAATTAGAGCCCACAAGAGGTTCGCCGGTATTGGTGGCGATGACAACTTGCTCGTCGTCCGGCACCACGCCAATCAAATCCACTGCCAGGATTTCCACTACGTCGTCGCTGGACATCATGTTGCCTTCCTTTACCATGTCAGTGCGAAGACGATTGACAATCAGATGATTTTTCCTGATATCGTTGGCCTCCAAAAGACCGATAATCCTGTCCGCATCCCGCACGGCAGAAACTTCTGGCGTGGTCACCACCAAAGCCCTGTCAGCCCCTGCGATGGCATTCTTGAATCCCTGCTCGATTCCGGCGGGACAATCCATTAAAATATAGTCAAACTCTTCCTTCAGTGTGTCAGACAGCTTCTTCATCTGCTCCGGCGTCACCGCCGTCTTGTCCTTTGTCTGGGCAGAGGGAAGCAGATAGAGGTTGGGATAGCGCTTGTCTTTAATCAGCGCCTGCTTAATCCGGCAATTATTCTCCACCACGTCCACCAGGTTATACACGATGCGGTTTTCCAGACCCATCACCACGTCCAGATTGCGAAGTCCGATATCTGTATCAATGAGTACCACTTTCTTCCCCTGCATCGCAAGGCCCGTGCCCACATTTGCCGTGGTGGTCGTCTTGCCCACGCCACCTTTACCGGATGTAATAACGATTACTTCTCCCATGAATTTATTCCTCCTAAATGAATAATTATAATGAAAGCTCTTCTATTGGAATACGTCCCCTGTCAGCGGAGATTCACATGAGCTAAAATCATACTTCTTTTTATTCTAACAAATATTCCCCAAAAAATCTATAGCCGGATATCATTCATCACATCTTTGTCCAGGGGCTCGATGTAAATGTTCCCATCCTCCCAGAAGGCAATCTTCGTCTCCTTCGCCTTCTTTCGGTCCCGCTTGTCGGGAGACCTTGCAATGGTATCCGCGATTCGGATTTGCATGGGATCCATGTCTAAAGCCACCACGAAGGCATTCACGTTTCCGTCAGACCCAGCATATACATTTCCCTTCAGAGCGCCCAGGATTATCACGTTGCCTTTAGATACCACCTTGGCCCCCGCCTTCACATCGCCTATCACAATGATGCTAGTCTCCACGTCCAGCACTTGTCCAGAGCGAAGGTTTCCCTTAAAAAATTGTCCGGTGTTCGCTTCCTGCACCGCTAGCGTATTTTCCATGGTGCTGCGGAAAGCCTTCTCCAGCCGCTCGTCATCTTCCATGATGCACACGATATGCAACTCGCAGTTGTGCTGGATCAGATCTACCAATTCCGTCTTCTGCTCGTCCGTCAATTTTTTTCCCTGAAAGGTAATGGCCTTCTGGGCTTTTCCCAAAAATGCAGCGGATGATTTAAATTTTGACGCCACATCTTTTTTCAATGTCTCATAATCCACATCCTCTTTTAAGACCAGGATGATTCCAGACTTGGTTCCCTTCATCATTACAGTATCGCTCATGTTTTTCCTCCAATCTGCCTAATCCATCTGGTTCGTACCGACTTCCGGCATCTTCACGCTGCCGGAAACTTTCTTTTTATTTTTGCTAAAGTAATATTGATAGACATCCCTGACTGTCTGGGCCGCTGTGGAGGATGCATATCCATTGGGAATGAGGCAGGTGACGGATATCTCAGGGTCCTTATAGGGAGCATAGGACATGAACCAGGCATGGTTGGCATGGTATTCATTCTGCTGAGCCGTTCCCGTCTTTCCGGCCACTTTTACATTTAACTTGCTATACATGGGCGTCTCCACGCTATTCCCATTGGTCACCAGATACATGCCCCGGTGAATATTGTCCCAGGTAGACTGTGACAGTCTGACCTTATTTCTCACATTGGCCTTATTCTGCAGCACGGTATTTCCTTTGATATCTACCACTTTGTCCAGCAGCGTCAGGTCATAGCAGGTGCCATTGTTTGCCACGGTGGTCACATACCTGGCAATCTGGGAGGGCGTGAAGGCGTGGGTGGCCTGCCCGATGGAGGCCCGGACGATGTCCGTCTTGGAAAACTGGGGGCTTGACTCTGCCAGTTCCACCCCGGAGGGGTCGGTAAGCCCGAAGATATCCGCATATTTTTCCAGCCTGCTAAGCCCTTTCTTATTGTTTACCGTCTGGGTCCTGCTGTTTCCATTTCCCAGCTTGAACCCGACATTGAAGAAGAAATAGTTGCAGGAACCCTCGATGGCAGTCGCCACCCGCAGGTTGCCATGTCCTGACTTCTTCCAGCAGCTGGGGGAAGGGTTCTTGATGCTTGTAAACTTCACATGGTCATAGATGGTGGTGGACGGGCTGATCACGCCCTCTTCCAGCCCCGCCACGGAAGAGACCACTTTAAAGGTGGAACCCGGCGCTAGTTTTTGCTGCACGGGACGATTTAGCAGGGGGGAGGAGGATGCCTGGGTCAGATAATTATAAAAATATTCTGAATCCACCTGGTTGGCCATCTTATTGTTGTCGTAACTGGGATAGCTGACCATGGCCTTTACTTTTCCCGTATTCACGTCCGTGACCACCAATGAGCCGGAGCAGGGCTCCAGCCCCAGGTCCCCCGGCGTAATTTCCAACTTTTTTATCTTCTTGATAATAAAGGAATAGGCAGAGGTGAGGCCCAGTTCCAGCCTCTCATATTCCTTGGCATTGTACTTAATATCTCCCTGGTCAAAGAGGAGGAGGCAGCAATCCCTGCCGCTAAGCTCCTTCTGATGGATCAGGTAGCTGTATACCATCTTGGGGTAGGTGGTGTCGTTTTCCAACAGCTCCATGCCGTAATCAATCAGCTTATGATAGATTTCCTCCGTGCTGAAGTAAGATTCGCCGATATTGAAGGCACTCAGATCCACCCAGTTTTTCGTGATGGCATACTGCAGGAATTTGCTGAGGCTGAGCTTTCCATTGGCAAATTCTTTGAAGGTAGCATCGCTGTTATCCACCTCATTTACCAAAATCACCCCGTCGCTCTTTAGCACACTGTAGAAATAGTCCACAAATTCCGCCATGGAATCCGAGAGCTGCCTGGACGTCCTCTTGCTATCCACTGCCAGGATGTCCTTCATCTTCCGCAGAATTTCTTTTGACTTCTGCTGGTACTTCCTGTACGTCCTCTTCTCCAGCTTGGAAGCGCTTTTATCCGTAAAGCGGGAGGAGTTAATAATGTTATTTTCGATTAGCGCGCTATAGACATCGTAAATCGGAACCTTGATCTTGGAAGCGGACTGCCCCCTGCTCCCCGCGCTGTCGCTATTGTTGATATTGGCAATCAGCACCCCGGCAATATGCTCCTCCAGCAGCTTGTAGCACTCTTCCTGCAAGGTAGCGTCAATGCTTAGGTACACGTCATTGCCTGCCACTGGGTCCCTGGAGTTGGTCACTTCCTCCACTCTGCCGGAAGTCTCGTTGATAGAAAGTTCCTGGCTTCCCTTCTCTCCCCGGAGATAGTCCTCCATGGTGCTTTCAATGCCGGAGATGCCAATCTGGTCAGAAATCGTATAACTGGTATTGGGGTCCGTCTCCTGCAGCGACTCCAGCTTTTCCGTGGTAACTGCCCCGGTGTACCCCAGCACATGGGCAAAATATTTGCTTTCCTTGTAAACTCTCGTGGTATCCTCTTCGATATCCACGCCGGGAAGTTCATTGTTATTTTCCTTGATGGCCGCCACCGTGCTGTCGTTCACATCCTTGGCTAAGGTAATGCTCTGGTAGCTGTGGAATCGATTGATGTACATGGCATACCGCACCGCCATAATCTGCAGCGCCGTCTCATCGTCATATTCCTTTCCAATCATAAATTTAGGACTGTTGGGAGATTCATCGTACCGCAGGAAATCATAGATTTCCTGGGCAGTCATATCCCGTTGCTCCTGGTTCAGCGTGGCCACTTTGCCGCCGAAAACTTCCGCCTTGAATCGCAGCAGCGCATTGCCGCTGATATTAAATTCTGCCTGTCCCTTCTTGTTAAATTCAATATAGAACTCCACCGTTACCTTGCTGCTCTCCCGATTCAGAATCTGAATCAGTTTATATATCATCTCGTTCTTCTGCTCTGATGTCAGGTCGGACTTGGTATCGCTGGAGGCGTACACCACGTTGTGGGACAACTTATTGTACGCCAGAAGCTTGCCGTTGCAGTCGTAGACATTTCCACGGGAGGCTTTGATGTCCCTTGTCTTCTTGCTCAGCTTTGCCGTCTGGTTCGCATAAGTATCCGTCTCAGCAATCTGCAGCTGGAACATTCTGTTCACAAGGACGGAAAATAGGATTACAAAAACCACCGCCACAGGAAGCAGCCTGGAATTAAAAAATGCAATCAAATATTCTTTCCAAGTATCGAACATCTTAACCCTCCTTTTCTAATAAATCTTACTCTCCGTTTTCAGCGGCACTTCCTCCGGAGGATATAGCTTCTCCTCCAGCCAGTACATGAATTTGTAAATCAAAATCCCTATGATGACCGTGTAGATTGCCTCCGGCACCATCACTCCGGCAAAATACCGTAAGATGGCAAATCTGCCCCGCAATAGAAAGAAGCAGACAAAATAGAGCAATCCATACAGGAAATCGCTCAGGACTATGGCAGTAATCGGAATAGACAAGTCATCCTTGAAATACAGTTTGTTTGCCATGCCATTCACATATCCAATCATTACAAAGATCAGAATGCTGATGCCTATCACATCCCCATAGATGCAGTCTGTCAGCGCCCCGCAAAGGAATCCGGCGTACATGCCCAGCTTCCTGCCATACATGAAGCCGGAAATGGAGGTAAGTACCACCAAGAGATTGGGCATGATGTGCAGAAGCTGCATGTGGGGGAAAATAGCCGTCTGGCATACGAAGCATGCAACGACCATCACTAGCATACTAAGGTATCGCTTCATTTCAACATCTCCTCTAACTCCGCCGAATCTTTCACCTGGGTAATCACCAGAACCATCTTCAGTCCCGTGAAATCCACAACAGGAGAAAGATAGCCTGCCTGGGTGACATTGGAGGAATCCTTTTTCAAATCCCGGATATATCCAATCAGAATTCCCGGAAGGTATTTATCGCTAATCTGCGAGGTTACCACTTCCGCTCCCTCCTCAATCCTGGCATTTCCATCAATGCCAGAGACTTCGATCAACCCCTCGTTCATCAGATTGAGGTTGCCGCTCACAATGCAGTTTTCCGAATTTTTCAATATGGTTCCCGATACATTGCTGCTATCGTCAATAATGGCCCGCACCTTGGAGTATGACTTGTTCACCTTGACCACGATGCCCACCAGGCCATCTCCCGCCATCACGTTCATATTCACCTTGATGCCGTCCTTGGAACCCTTGTCGATGACGAAGGAATTATACCAGTTGTCGCTATCGCTGCTGATAACCCTGGCCGCCACCTTGGAATAGCCCGCATACTGCTCGTCCAAATCATAGAGCTTCCGAAACTCTTCCAGTTCATATTTATCCTGCTGCAGCAGCTTGTTTTCTGCGGACAGCTCATCTAATTGCTTCTGTAATTTCTTATTTTGATCAACGGTCTTCTGCATGGTGGTAATGTAATCGATCTTTTCCGCCATCTTGCTTCCTATGACATTGATTCCCTTCTGCATAGGCGTAATGACCCCTCCCACCGCTGAGCGCACAGGCGTCATTTTTTCGTCAAAGCGATACGAGATAACCCCAACCACAAGGCAAAAGACAACAATAACCGCCAATATATATTTCGGATCAATGGTTATTTTTGTTTTCTTACGCATAGTCTCCCCCATTTTCTATCGTTCTAAATCATCCCTTTTCCAGAGGCACTGCATAGCGGGCCGCCAGTTTGGGATGCTCTGCCAGGTAGCCCATGCCGGAGGCCACTGTCTTCACCGCATTGTCGGTGGTATTGACCCGCACGTTGACCCAGTTTGCAAAAAATCGATCCAATCCCGGGATTTTCGATGTTCCTCCGGTGAGATACACGCCCTTCTCCCTAATTTCTGAGGAGATTTCCGGCGGGGTATGCTCCAGCATGGAGCGCGCCTCCACCGCCAGCGTGTGGAAGATATCTCTGACCAGGGGGTGAATTTCCTTGGAAGTAACCCGCATCTCTCCAGGAAGCCCCCGGAGCACGTCCCTTCCCGCCACCGTGATCTCCGCCTCTCCAGGTTCCACGGACACCAGCTGCTTTTTGATCTGCTCTGCCGTCTTCAATCCTATAATGAAATTTTCTTTCTTCCTCAGATAGGCCTGTATGATTCTGTCAAAATCATTGCCCCCATAGGGAAGCAATTTGGAAACCACGATGCCTCCCAGGGACAGCACGGAAATCTCCGTGGTGTCCGCCCCCAGATTTACCGTCATAATCCCTCTGGACGCCTCCACATCCAATCCCAGACCATAGGCATCAGCCACAGGCTTGTCTATCAGGCACACCTTTCCCGGCTTTGTCTCTGATTTGGTAATAATCTTGGAATATGCCTGCTTCTCCACCTCGGTTATGTCCGCAGGCACGGCGATATAGAACTGACAGTTGTTCATTTTACGCTTACCGGAAATCAGCCGCCCCATATAGTTCCAGAGAGAAACCATGTCGTCCAGATGAGAGATCACGCCCCGGCTGATGGGCAGGGAAATATAGATGCTGGGCGGGGCTTTCTCATACATTTCATAGGATTTTTCCCCGATGGCAATGGCTCGCTTTTCCTTTCCCACGGCGGAAACCGCGGTGCGTTCCGACAGAATGATGCCATCTCCCTTTTTATATACTTTAATGGCATTGGTTCCAAAATCAATGCCAAAAATTTTTTTTGCCATAAATTAACAGCCTCCTAAATTTCAAAGTCTCCGTTTCCCAGAGAACCTCGCCCAACCTATTATATATTAGGACAGATAGCCCTGCAGCGCAAAGCTGGTAAATTGATTATCCCCGATGATTATATGGTCCAGCAGCGGGATTCCGATCATCTTTCCGGTATCTGCCAGCTTTCTGGTCAGCCTGAGATCCGCCTTGCTCGGCGTGGGATCCCCCGATGGGTGATTGTGTAGCAGCACAATGGAAACCGCTTTATATTTGAGGGCATAGTGGAACACTTCCCTGGGCGCTGCCATGGCCGCATTGAAGGAGCCATTGGAAATCACCAGCTCCTTTGCCACAGCATTCTTGCCATCCAAAATCAGCAGGCGCACCTGCTCCGTCTCCAGATGCCGCATGGAAGGCATAAAGTAGGTGGCAATCATTTCCGGCTCGTGAAAGGTCAGAGAATTAAGCGAGATTTTAGAACGCATGATGCGGTCCACCAGTTCCGACAGGCATAGAACCTGAACGGCCTTCACCCGACCGATTCCCTTGATTTCAGTCAGTTCCTCAAAGGACATCTGGCATATTCCCGCCAGGCCGCCGCCCGGGGTTCTGGAAAGCAGTCTTTTTGCCAGTTCCGTTACTCTCTCTCCCTGATATCCCGCTCTCAGGATTACCGCCAGAAGTTCCCCGTCTGACAGGACGGCTGCGCCGTGGGCCTGGCATTTTTCGTAGGGACGCTCCGATTCGGGCAGTTCCGTCATCGTCAATTTTTTTTCGTCCATATATCCTCCTTTTCAGGAGGCTCCCCAGAGACAATCCAAAATTTGCCATAAATATACACAATATTCATGGTAACACAAAATCCCTTCTTTGTATAGAAGGGATTTTGTGAAAATCTGATGTATTTTTCGATGGTTTCTAACAGAGACCGACATTTCCCACCCAAGTTCGATCCATCCTCCTAGTGCTTTCCGCAGACAGGGTTCCGAGCGTCTCCCCCACTTGCCTTCGCATAAAGAACTGACCAGCCATTACTATCGGGGAAGGCTTACCAGCCCTGCATTCTTCATATGCTGCAGGGACATGGTGATTCCGTACCGGGCGTGATACCATGTGAGTCCCCCCTGAAAGTAAACGGCATAGGGGGGCTCGATGGGGCCGTCGGCGCTCAGTTCGATGGAGGAGCCCTGGACGAAAGCCCCCGCCGCCATGATCACGTCGCTGTGGTATCCGGGCATGGCATAGGGTTCCGGGGCAACATGGCTGTCCACCGGGGATGCGGCCTGAATCCCCCGGCAGAAGGCGATGACACCCTCCGGGGAGCCCAGGGTGACTGCCTGGATGATGTCATGCCGGGACTCGGATTTGTCCGGCACCACCGAAAATCCTAAGTTCTCGTACACGTTGGCGGCAAAAATTGCCCCCTTCAAAGCCCCGGCGGTTACCGTGGGTGCCAGGAAGAAGCCCTGGAAGAAAGCGCCGTTCACCCCCAGGGTAGCGCCCACTTCCTTGCCCAGCCCCGGCGCTGTCAGACGACAGGCGCACAGTTCGATATATGTTTCCTTGCCCACGATATATCCCCCGATGGGGGCAAGCCCCCCGCCGGGATTCTTAATCAGGGAGCCCACGCACAGATCCGCCCCCACCTGGGTGGGTTCTTTCCTTTCCACGAACTCCCCGTAGCAATTATCCACCATGCACACCACATCTGGCCGCCTGGCCTTGATAAAGGCAATCAGCTCCCCGATTCTTTTTACGGACAATGTCTTTCTGGTGGCGTAGCCCTTGGAGCGCTGAATCGTCACCAGCCTTGTCCTTTCATTCAAAGCCTTCTCAATCCCGTCAAAGTCAAAGGAACCGTCCTCCAGCAGATCCACCTGGCGGTAGGAGATGCCAAATTCCTTCAGGGAGCCGGGAGGATTGTCCTCCTTGATGCCGATCACCCCCTCCAGGGTATCGTAGGGCTTTCCCACCGGGGACAGCAGCTCGTCTCCCGGCCGCAGCATGGCGGACAGGGCGATGGTCAGGGCATGGGTGCCGCAGGTGATCTGGGGGCGCACCAGAGCCGCTTCCGCCTGGAATGCTTCCGCATACACCGCCTCCAAGGTCTCCCGACCCAGATCGTCATAGCCATAGCCGGTGCTGCTCTCGAAGCAGGCGGCGCTCACCCGGCAATGCTCCATGGCCCGCACCACCTTCATCTGGTTGTATTCCGCCACCTCGTCAATCTCTGCAAACCGCTCCTGCAGCCCCCGCTGGATCCCATCGCAGTATTCATATACTTCCTGGTCAATTCCACTGGACAAATACCAGTCCTTTAACGTCTCCATCTTCCGCCTCCTGTCTGTCGCATCATTGATGCCGAAACTTTATCTTCTTGGCTGTAACGCTTTTAAAAATCCATCCTGAGCCATGCTTATTTGGTCAGTTTCCCCACTACCATGCTGATATCCTTGCCGTCCGCCTTTCCCTTCAGGTCTGCCATGACGGCTTTCATGATCTGCCCCTTATTCTTCGTGGCAATCACATCGGCATACTTGGTGGTCAGAATCTCTTCAATCTCTTCCGCGCTCAGCATCTTTGGCGCATACTCCGTCATGATGTCAAGCCTTGCCTGGTATTCCGCCCGCAGATCCTCCCTGTCTGCCGGGCAGGTGTCCACCTGCTCCTTGGCAGTCTTCACTTCCTTAAGCACTGCCCGGTCCACCAGTTCCTGAGGAATGTCCTCCCGCTTTCCCTCGTCGATGGCCAGCTTCTTCACCGCCGAAATCAGGTTGGAGATCGCATCTTTGCGCACCTTATCCTTCGCCTTCATCGCCGCTACCATATCCTTCTGCATCTGCTCCATGCTCATAACAAATACCTCTTTTCTGCGCTGCCTATCTGTGATGCCGCCCCATGCCTGACAGCGCCCGGACCCGGGGCAGAACGTCATTGACTATTTCTTGCTATCATACCGCAAATGTACCTTGAAGTCAAAAATTCCTTCGACCTCATTGCACCGCCAATCCTCTGGACAGGCTTCCGATCACGTCATAGCCATCCCAGAAAACGCCGATATCCATGGCCTGGCCCACTGGCACGATCCTATCCACGCCCCTGGCGTGGCAGTTTGCCAGACGCTTTGCCAGCGTCTCTCCGGAAATGCCAAAGGTTACGCAGGTCTGAACCCGCTGGGATAATCTATCAAATATATCATCCATCTCATCTAAACTCATTTCATAGAAGAGGCCAAACTTCCCCCGCAGATTCTCCATCTTCTCTGGCATTTCCTGCAAGGACACGACATAGAGGAGATTTCCGTATCGCCGGAGAGAGCTCTTCCCCCTTCCCATGGCCCCATTTTCGCACAGCAAGGTATATTTGTCCATCACCTTCTTTTCCGGCATGTCGTACTTTGCCGCTGCCTGATGCACTGCCTCCCAGAATCTCTTCCTGGCATCTTCCCCTCCCCGGGCATTCGTCCAGAAGATCAGATGGGGGGAGGAGCAGGCATTCTGGTCCATCAGGAAGGTGTCATTGTAGAATTTGCCCGCCAGTTCCGCCAGCTCCCTCTCCCCCAGGGATGCCACCGCCTCCTGGTCGAAGATGGCGAAGGAATACCTGTCCGCAAAGGTGATTTCCGTGGCTCTTGGCTTTAGTTCCGACTGGCGAATCTGCCGGATGGTGGCATCGCCTCCCCAGATGACCCGCACATCGCACTGGCCGGAATAAAAATCATTGATTTCCCTGTCATGTCCGTAGGAGACCACCTGGGTCTGCCCCGCCAGAAGGGCATGCTCCGGCCTTCTCAGCACTTCCCCAAGTCCCCGGCACAGAATGTCCGTCTGGGGAAATGCCTTCTCCGACACCCTGACCAGATTGGCGTTGCCCGCCAGCAAGCCGAAGGCTAGACTGTAGGCAAAATTCACTGGCACGTTGGAGGGGGCGATATGGAATGCCAGCCCCCGCCCCAGCCTGTTTTCCCGAAAGGGATAGGCATCCCGGAGCCCCAGGATATTTCCCCGCCGACACCAGAAGGCAAAGGCCATAATGTCTGGGAACCCCTTAGCCTCCCGGTCACTCCGCAGGAACTTGGACAGATCCTCCAGAAAGCCGCAGGCCTCCCGGCTGTATATGGGAAGGGGCCTGACTCTTATATCGCCATCCCCTACCAGCATCTTGATCTTAGTCTCATTTCTGTTCATAGGTATCACTGCACCCTCTCACTTCCGCATGTTTGATTCTTCCCGTTATCTGAAAATATTTCCCCAGCCTGCCGCAGGGGCAGTCATCCTCGCCCAAGATGATTCCCATGTCCTCCGTCAGGATGGAATGTCCCGGATAGGACTCAGGAATCGCGGAGACCACCTGGATAATGCCCTCCTCCCCGAAAGGGCAGATGGAGAAATCCTCCTTTTTCCTAGCGATGACATCGGAGAAGATGCTGGCGTGCAAATGCCCTTCCTCGCACTCCATATAGATGCACCCCGTCTGCTCCACCATGCCATAGTAGTCGTGGATTCGTGAGATGCCGCACACCTTCTCCAATTCTTTCCGAAAGGTCTCCGGCGCCACCTTCTCCTTCTGCAGCTTCTTCCAGCCACCGCCGTGGATCAGTATGCCTTGGGACAAATCCACCTTTCCGGGATGCTTTGCCAGTTCTAGATAGAAATGCTGCCAGATCATGAATGTAAAGCCAAAAAGCAGAATCCTCTCCCCACGATGCTTCTCCAAAAAGGCCAGGATTCCCTCCAAATCCAGAGACATGTCCTCATGCAAGGCGTATTTCCTATCCGAGGCGAAGATGGAGAATCCCAGGATGCCCGCCCCCCTGGCAGAGAACATCCGCCTGTCCTTGATGACGGAAGGGCTGTCGATCACCAGCATGGGCATCCTGGCGCTACCGGTAAAGTCCTTCACGATCTTCACCAGGGTCTTTTGCTGCCGGGAGGAAGTCTCCCTGTCCAAATAAATCTTAGACACCTGCTGGCCCGTGGTCCCGGAGGACGTCATGGTCTTGAACACTTCCTCGTCAGGGACGCTCTTTAACTCCATATCCTTAAACAGTCTCACGGGAAGGAAGGGGCAGTCCCAGGGACGCTTGGCGGGCCGAGTCCCATTCCGGCTTCCCTCCGGTGCCGAACCGCCATCCGATCTCTGAAAGAACCCATCCTGCAGCAAATCCAGAACCCGGCCGTATTCCCGACAGTTTTCCCTGTGCAGTTCCGTCAGTTCCTCTAATCTTTCTCCCAGAAGCTGCCCCTTCTCCTCCCTGTCCAGGGAATAGGGGGGCAGATTTAACAGCTCGTCAAATTCCATGGCTTCCTTCCTTTCCAGAACTCTTTCTCCGTGCTTCGATTATTTCCGCGAAGGCAAAGTGAGGATGTGCAAGCAAGCTTGCATCATCCGAGCGCGCCCGCGAGAGTCAAATACCTCGCCCCTCTGGGGCGGGGTATTTGACTTTGCCAGGCATCGCCAGCGGAACGTTCTACCCATGTTCAATATAGGCATCCAGCTTGCCATACTGGGTCTTTCCCGCCTCATTCTTGGGAATCTCATCCAGTTGTCTCACCGTGAAGGCTGACGGATGGAGCTTGATCTTTTCAGCCAGGAACGGAACGACCCGTCCCGCCTCTTCCTCCGTGGCTCCCGCCAGAAATACATAGAGGTGATCGTCCACGCCCCCGCAGGCGCAGTCGCCGCCGGAAAGCAGTCCCTTGACCATCCTCTCCGTCTCGTCCAGGTTTACCCTGTTGCCAAAGATTTTCAGGAAACGCTTCTTCCGCCCCACGATATAATAATAGCCCTCTTGATCCCGCCTTGCCATGTCCCCCGTCTCCAGCCTTCCCCGGCGTTCATCTTTCCGAGCCAGGTCTTCCCGAGATTCCCCATAGCCCAGAGTCACATTCTTCCCATAGTACACCAGCTCGCCAACTACATCCGGCTCCGAAATCACATTCCCCCGGGCATCGATTAGCTCCAGCCGTCCTCCCGGGATGGGAATGCCCATGCTGCCATACTTCTCCACGGCCTTCTCCGCGGGCAGGTATGCCATCCTCGCCGTGGCCTCGCACTGGCCATACATAACGATAAACCGCTTTCCCTGCTCCCTGGCATATTCCGCAAATTCCCGGTGCAGTTCCGGCGGCAGCTTGCCCCCGGCCTGGGTCATGGTTTTCAGAGAGGGCAGATCCATCCGAAAGAACCGCAATTTCTTAAGCATCTCATAGGTATAGGGCACGCCGCCAAAAGACGTGGCACCCTGTTCTTTAAAGAATTGCCAGAACCTGCGGTCCATCATGGTGGCATTGGTGGCGAGAATCGTGGCTCCCCGCAGCAGATGGCTGTTGATGATGGACAATCCATAGGTGTAGTTCATAGGCAGGGTGATGATGGGCCGCTCCCCGCTGTCAATCGCCAGATATTCCGCGATGGAGGCCGCATTTTCCTGAATATTTTCATAGCTCTGGCGCACCAGCTTGGGGCTTCCCGTGCTGCCGGAAGTCGTCAATAGCAGTGCCAGTTCCTCATAAAGGGGATAGCCATTCTCTTCCTCTGCCTGGCACAGGACATAGCCCCCCTCCTGAAATATGGCCTGATAGCCCCCGATCTCCCCGGCCATCTCCCGAGGCATGTACAGATATTCCGGGCGGTATCGCCGAATCAGATTGTCCCGCAGCCCCCGCTCGATATTCCGGTCCAGAAGCACGGGTACCACCCGATTCTGCAAAAAGGCCACATAGCCGCTGACGGAGGCGATGCCATTCTCGCAGAAAGAGAAGGCCAGCCTCCCCCCTTTCATGCATTGCCCCATCCTAGTGCAGAACTCATCCAGTTCCCGGTAGGAAAGGCTTTGGCCCCTGTCGTCCGCTACGGCGGGACGATCCCCAAATCTCTTCAAATCCTCGTAAAATGCCATGCGTTCTCTCCTTCGGTTATTGGTCGATGGGCTCGATGACCATCTCCCTCAAAAAGTCTTCCCTCTCCAGCCAGGGAGCCTGGTCTTCCAGCGGCCGGTTCACGTATCTTCTCTTGCTGTTGAAGGTGGCAGAAACGCCGATAAAGGGCTGTTCCTCCACGCACATCACCTCGCACACCAGAGGCCCGTCTTCCTTGAAAATCTCCTCTATTTTCTGAGGAAGGTTTTCAGAGCCCTCTATGCGCAGGTAAGGAATGCCAAAGGCTTTCGCCAGCAGTTCAAAATTCGAAAAACTGATGCCCGTGGATGGGTCGCAGCCAATCTGCCGCCCCCGAAAGGCATTGTTCTGGAGATGCCGAATGGAGGAGTACCCATTATTGTTCATAATGCACACCTTCACATTTCTCTTTGTAAACCGCAGCGTCTCCAGCTCCTGCAAGTTCATCATCACAGAGCCGTCCCCGTTCACTGCCACCACGGGTCCCGGGCACAGATAGGAGATGCCGATGGCCGCCGGGAGGGCGTAGCCCATCTCCGCCTGGCATCCCGATGTGATAGAGCGTTGCCCCTCCCTGACCCGAATCACCGGAGAGACGGTAAAGAAGGTATTTCCCGCATCGCTTACCACGGTTGCATGCTCTGGCAGCACCTGAGACAAAGCCTCTGCAAAATAATACATATTGATCCTGTCCCCCGTCCTGTACTCTTCCAGGCAGGTTGGAAAATGCGCCTTCCAGTGCAGGCATTTCTCCCGCCAGCCATCCCAGCTCCTGGGCGGCTCCGTTTCGTTCATCTTTCGGAAAAATGCCTTGGCATCCGCATACAGAAATTGATCCACCCGCACCGTATTTTTGGAATGCTCCTCCGCATCAATATCCACCACCAGGATTTTTGCCTCTCTGGCGAATTTCTGATACTCGTAGCCCGTGGTGTCAATGCTGAGCCGACAGCCAACGCACAGTACCAGATCTGCATTCTGGATGGCGAAATTCCCGGCCCTGGATGCTCCCAGCATCCCCACCATCCCGATGGACAGGTCACACTGACAGTCCATCAGGTCATGCCCCAGCCTGGAGTAGGTGACCGGGATCTGGTACTTCTCTGCAAAGGCAAGAAATTCCTCCCTTGCCCCGGACAGGCGGATGCCATTTCCCACCAGCATCACCGGCCTCTCCGAAGCCTCCAAATCTGCAAGAACGCCCTCTATTTCCTTCTCATCCGGCACCTGGCACATATCCTCCCCGGGAGCCTGGAACTTTTCCTGCTCCTCCGGGTCAATCACCATATTCTGGATATCCATGGGAACGTCAATCCAAGAAGGCCCTTTCCGCCCCTCCTTGGCCATGTAGATTGCCTTTCCGATTTCATAGACAATGCGGTCCGGCTCATTGAGCATGACGGAATACTTGGTAATATGCCCGGTCAGAGCCACGATATCTGCCTCCTGCCTTCCCATCTGGCGGAGGGGGACTTCCGCATTGTGCACCGTCTGATTCCTGTTCGCCTGTCCCGACAGAAAGACGCAGGGCACGCTGTCCTGCCAGGCGTCCAGCAGGGGGGTCATGGCATTTGTTCCGCCGCACCCGGTGGTCACCACGCATGCCCCCAGCGCATTATTATATTTGGCATAGCTGACTGCCGCCATTCCCGCCGCCTGCTCATGGTGTACAGACACTGCCTGGATCTCCTGATTTCTGGCCAGGGCATCCGTCAGAAACATGCATCCGGTACCCGGCACGAAAAAGACATGCTCCGCCCCCGCCCGCAGCACCTCCTCCATCAGATAATCTACCACTCTCATTCTCATAGATTGCGCTACCTCCCTCTATATTTTTCTCGGGAAAGCATCTGTGCCACCTCCAAAATCAAATCGTCCTGCCCTGCGATGGCTCCCCGCTTCCCCAGTTCCACAAATATATCTCTGGCATCTACCTGGTAATCCGATGCCACCTGCTCCACCCTGTTCTTGAAGGTAGAAACCACGCCCGCATAGCCGCTGACCACGCAGGTGCCCTCAATGGCCTTTCCGTATTCCAGCATCCCCTCGATTACCGCTTTTTCCGCATCTAAGATAGGATACAGTTTAGCCCCTGTCTGAATCCCCTCCTTCATCAGAAGGGCCAGCAAAGCCTCCAGCTGACAATTTCCGGCCCCGGCCCCAAATCCTCCCACGGTGCCGTCTATGATAGACGCGCCGTTCAAAATGGCCGTGTAGGCATTGGATACCGCCAGACCCAGATTGTTGTGGGGGTGGAATCCGATCTCCATCTCCAGCCCGTCATACAGGGTGCCGACCACCGCCTTCACGTCCTCCGGCGTGGATGCCCCCGCGGAATCCATCAGGATGATGCCGTCCGCCCCGTAGGACTGGATCATCCCGGCCTGTTCCAAAAGCTTCTCAGGAGAGGCAAGATGAATGTTCATCAGCACCCCGTATACCTCCCTGCCCACATGGGACAGATATTCCACATGCTTCCTCATGGTATCCGCTTCCGTACAGTGAGCCGCAATGCAAAATGTCTGCGCCCCTGCCCGCATGGCGGGAACAATCTGATCCCGAATGGTGCCAAAGCCGATGGTGACAAAGGTACCCAGCGGCGTTCTCTTTAAGTTGTCAGCCGCCACGGACAGCATGTCCATCTCGTCCATGGCGCACAGGCCCATTTGGACGGAGGAGGCTCCCAGCCCATTGCCGTGGCCTACGATGACCGAATGCATCCCTGCCTGGTCTATGGCCTGGCAATAAGCGGAGATATGTTCTGGCAGAATCCTCTGCCCCACGGCATGGGAGCCATCCCGAAGCGTGGAATCCATGAACCTAATCTTTTTCAAAACAGACACCGCCCTTCCTCCTCCAGCCACTGCCTGGCATAATGTTCCGCCATCTCGATCCCCGCGCAGGTAATGATGTCCAGATTGCCCGCATAGGCGGGAAGGAAATCTCCCGCACCTTCCACCTGGGCAGTGACTGCGATGATGCCCTCCTGCAAGAGCACTGGATTTACCATAATCTGGAACCCAGGTACATAGCTCTGTATCACTTCCGCCATTTTCCCCACGCTCTTTCCGATCTCCTCCAAGTCAGGATCCTCCGCCATGGCGTACAGGGTATTTCTCATGATGATGGGAGGGTCTGCCGGGTTCAGCACGATCATAGCCTTCGTCTTCCTCCCATCCCCTCCCGGCATGCCTCCCGCAAATTCCTGCAATGCCTGCCTGGTGGTAAGGATATACTCATCAATATTTTCTCTGGTTCCTGTCCCGGCAGAGGCAGAAGAAATGGTAGAAACAGTCTCCAGATAGGTGGTCTGGGGGCAAGCCCTTGTCAGGGCGTAAGCCAGGGGAACCATGGATTGTCCCCCGCAAGTTACCATGTTCACATTCATTTCCCCCAGACAATCCTGCCAATTCAGGCAGGGCACGCAAAGTTTCCCCACCTTGGAGGGCGTCAGGTCAATCACATGCTTTCCCATCCTCTTGAGAAGGGGGGCCGCAATCCTGTGCGCCTCCGCCGTGGTGGCATCAAAGACAATCTCGTAAAGGTCCGATTGGTCAATCAATGCCTGGGTGGAATTGGCGGCCACGTTCACCCCCATCCTCCCAGCATCTCTCAGGTTCTCCGACTTCTCATTTCTACCCACAAACAAAGAACACTCCAGCACATGGGAGCGTTTGATCTTATATAGCAGGTTCATTCCAATATTGCCAGAACCTATAATGGCGCATCGAATCTTTTCCATGTTGCTATTCCTACCTCCTTGCCTAGTACATCTATTTAATTCCCCTATGCCATGCCTTCAACCTCATGGGATGAAGTGCAAGTCATAAGGCTATTATACTAGTGTACTGTATCGTTGACATTCAGCCAAACCTCCTAGCCTAATTTTCCATCGAACTGCGTTGTTTTCGGTCAACGATGCCACCGCATCGCCTCCCTCAAACGCCTTGTCGATGAAAAATTATTCTGCGTAGTTTTGCCAGATATCAATGATACAGTACACTAGTTTAGCATCCCCCCGTCCACCCGCAGGGTCTGTCCCGTGATAAAGGATGCCATGTCCGAGGCCAGAAAGACTACCGCATTGGCAATCTCCTCCGGCTCTGCCTTCCTCTTGATGACCAGATGCTGCAACGTCTCCCGCTCCAGATCCTCCCGCATCTGGCTGCCCATGTCTGTCTCAGTCAGTCCCGGAGCCACGGAATTTACCCGGATGCCCGCCACCCCCAGCTCGATAGCCAGGCGCTTGGTGGCGCCGATGAGGGCCGCCTTGCTGGACACGTACTGAAGCATGCCCGTATTGCCATCCATCCCGGCGCAGGAAGAGATATTGACGATGCTTCCCCGCTTCCTGCGGACCATCAGCCGGGAGAGATACTGGGTCAGTTCCATCTGAGCGAAGAAGTTCACGTCAAATTCCCTGCGAATCTCCTCCATCGTGGTCATCTGGAACAACTTCACGGAATTGACCGTGCCCATATTATTTACCAGAATATCGATTTCCCTGGAAATGGCAGAGATCTCCTTCGCCGCCTGCCTAATCTCCCCCTTCTTTTCCGCATCAAAATAGACCGGGTGAACCTTCACCTGGCATTTCTCTTCTATCCTGCGGCATTCCGCCTCAAATTCCCGGGTCTGCTTCCTGGCGTGGGCAAAGACCTCCGCGCCATTTTCTGCAAACTTTTCAAGAATTGCCTTGCCAATTCCCCGATTGCTCCCCGTCACCACGGCCTTCTTGCCCTCTAGCAGCATATCATCCTCCCCATTCCTCCATCTCGATCAGATTATATTCCAGCCCCTTCTTCTTCTCCTCCCATTCCGACCTGAGAATCCCCCTGGTCACCACGTCAATATATCTTCCGTTCTTGCAAACATGGCTTCTCAGATGGCCTTCCCGGGTGCTTCCGCACATGTCAAGAAGACGGTTGACGGCCTTGTTCTCGGCAAATACTTCCTCGCAGACCTTGTTCATCTGAAGCGTCTCGAAGGAGTAGCGGTATAAATTCCACTGGATGTCCAGGGAAAGCCGCAGGGAGCGTTTCTCCTTTTCTGCCACATACACCCCGGTGTGCAGTTTTTTCGCCGCAAAGTCGATATCCACCAGACTGACAAATCCCGCCGGCACATCGTCCACTTCTAGAATCCAGTAAAAGCCCTTTCTGCCATCCCCCAGACTCTTTTTCCCATCCTCCTGTATCTGCCCATACCATTTTTCCTGATCTCTCATTGTCAGCCGGGGATCAGAATTCATGTAATATGTAATGTCCGGGCGCATCCGCCAATGCATGAGCATTTCCAGATCATCTTCCAAAATCTTCCGGCATCTCGCATGTATAATATCCATTCTGCCCCCCTATTTATAGCATCTATTCATTCCATAAAACTACAGCACGGTCAGGAATAATTCCATATTTGCATTTCGGTAATTTTCATGTAATAGATAAGGCTTCTATTTCTACCCCATATTTCTTTAATATTTCAATGCCTTTTTCAAAGGAACTAAAATCTATGATATCATCTGTATCCATCATAATGCCAAAACTCTCTTCCAATTCTGCCACCAGTCCCATATGGCCTACAGAATCCCAATTTTCCACTCCCTGGTATGCCAGTCCTTCCCCGACCTGCCCCTCTGCCAGTTCCAATGCCCGCACAAATGCCTGGACATATTTTTCCTTATTGGTCATTTCAAATTCCTCCATCTTTTTCCGTTAACTCCCTCTCAAAACCCATTCCGCTTCTTTAATAGGGAAATTATCCTATTTCATTATAGGATTACTTTATATTTATTTCAACAATAATGAATGTATTAGGTCAATTACACCCTATTTTGAAAGGTCAGTTTATCCATAATGATAATAGTGAAAAAGCCTTTGTTCACCCATCTTGCCAATGTGCAAAAATCCACTGTAGTCTCATCAAATATAATCGTATCAAAATGCAGATAAATAAACATGGGAAATCATTTGCGCAACTGCGCCTATGCTTCCCAATGCACAGGAGATGCGCGCAAACGGAGGAAAGCCATGGATAGATTGAAAAGGCTGCGCAAGGAGCGGGGATATACCCAGATCCAAATGCAGCATCTGACCGGAATAGACCAGAGCGACTATTCAAAGATCGAGAACGGCAAAAGATACTTCACTTTTGAACAGTGCCGAAAAATCGCTCTCGCCCTGCATACCAGCATGGATTACCTTGCCGGCCTGACGAATTGTCAGAAACCGTATCCGAGAAACCAGTCTGAGGAATTAGAAGGCCGGGATCATTGAAAGTATTGCCGTCATTTTCAAAATCCTTGGGAACAGCGGCGGCTATCGGACTTTGGAATGGCATCAATGAATTGCATCTTGCACCCGCCCCCAATATGTAGTAAAATATCTCTTAGAAATACTAAATAAGGGAGGCTTGCTATGCGACATTTAATCAGTCCACTAGATTTATCCGTTGAGGAGTTGGATGCCATACTCATCCTCGGACAAAAGATTATGAATAATCCCGAAAAATATGCCCATGTGTGCGAAGGAAAAAAATTAGCCACATTATTCTATGAGCCAAGTACCCGAACCCGTTTAAGTTTTGAGACTGCCATGCTGAACTTAGGGGGGCAGGTACTTGGCTTTTCTTCGGCAGATTCCAGTTCCGCTTCCAAGGGGGAGAGCGTGGCGGACACCATCCGGGTCATCTCTTCCTACGCAGACATTTGCGCCATGCGCCATCCCAAGGAAGGCGCTCCCACCGTGGCATCCATGTACTCCGAAATCCCTGTAATCAATGCGGGGGATGGCGGGCACAACCACCCCACCCAGACCTTGACGGACCTGATTACCATCAAGATCCTCACCGGCCGGCTGGACAATATGACGGTGGGCATGTGCGGGGATCTGAAATTCGGGCGGACCGTTCACTCCCTCATCAATGCCATGGTGCGCTATCCGAACGTGCGGTTCATCCTGATTTCCCCCCATGAGCTGATGATTCCCGACTATCTTCGGAAGGAAGTGCTGGATGATGGAAACATCGAATACATAGAGACAAACGAATTGGAAAAATACATGCCGGAACTGGATATTCTCTACATGACCAGAGTGCAGAGGGAGCGTTTCTTTAACGAGGAGGATTACATCCGGTTGAAGGACAGCTTCATCCTGACCCCCTCTAAGATGTCCTATGCAAAAGAAGATATGTACGTGCTCCATCCCCTGCCCAGGGTCAATGAAATCTCCACGGAGGTGGACAACGACCCCAGAGCCGTGTATTTCAAGCAGGCAAAGTTCGGCGTGTATGTGCGGATGGCGTTGATTATGACGCTGTTGGGGCTGGCGGATTGACACGAGCAACAATCAACATGCCAGTACATGAGACAGTTTGGGAGACAAGGAGGAAAGTATATGTTAAATATCGGCGTATTAAGCGAAGGCATCGTCATCGACCATATCCAGGCGGGAGGCGCCATGAAAATCTACGAGTACCTAAACCTGGAGAAATTGGATAATTCCGTTGCCATCATTAAGAATGCCCGGAGCAACAAGATGGGCAAGAAGGATATCATCAAAATCGAGGGACCCTTTGACATTGACTTGAATGTATTGGGAGTTCTGGACCACAAAGTCACCATCAATATCATCAAGGATAATGAGATCGTGGAAAAGCATCCCCTAGAACTGCCGGAGCGGGTCACCAATATTATCCGCTGCAGGAATCCCCGCTGCATCACTTCCATCGAGCAGGAGCTGCCCCACACCTTCAAATTGACGGATCGGGAGAATCGGATTTACCGCTGCATTTACTGTGAGAGCAAATTCAAAGGAAAGTAAGATCATTTTAGTCGTGCCGCTGAAAACGGCACGGCAATTTCAGGAGGATACGCTATGATGAAAAATTTGAAACTGAAAAAAATATTTTGGCTGGTAAGCATTGTGGGAGTATTAGCATTAGCCTATGGCAATGATTCCACCACTTCTGCTATGCAAGACGATGGCACCCGCACAACCCAATTCAATGATTAGATTGAATTTGAATTTTGCGACAAAGAATACAGTTTTAAAAGCGGTCAAACAGCAATGCAAAAAACAATTGATTTTGAAGAGACAATTGACGGCTCATGGTTCGGCATCGTCATGTCATATGCGTCCAGCGGAACCATATGCTTTGATTTGCTGGTTACGTTGAAAAAATCTGATATTAAAATAAGCAAAAGCAAAATTTCCGTCTATCTGGACAGTTGCGAAGACATCTCTGTGAAAGGGGCTAATTCTCCAGTAAAATGGAAAAGTTCAAACAAAAAAATTGCCACTGTATATTCAGAAGAAGACGACGAGAAAAGCTACGGCACCGAAGCCACCGTATATCCGCGGAAGAAAAAAGGCAGCTGCTATATTTATGCCACTTGCCAGGGCAAAACAGTAAAATGCAAAGTCACGGTAAAGGGAAGAAAAAACATACAATTAGTAGGGTCTATTGATTCCTATAACACAAGAAATAATACGTTTTATCTAAATTTTATCAACTTCTCTGATAAAAAAGTGAAATTGTGCAAAACCGGAGCAACAGCACTAGATAGCGACTATACTGCCTTTGACCGAAAACTCAAATTAAAAAAATCCGTGACGATACAGTCCGGCAAGAAAAAAAGGGTTGCCTTTAAAGTGATTGGCAAGAATACATGGTGGAATATTAAAGATTTTTGTGTTAATTACTCCGTAATATATAGAGGGAAAAAATATAGATTGGCATCAGATACCGAATACACATGGCGACGGAAAAAGGGAAAATGGAAGAAACTTGGGGATTATGATTTTAATTATTAATGGTCTAAGATAAAAAGGTGAAAAGAATTTCTACGTCGATAAAATACATCGACCAAGAAATTCTACGATTTCACCTAGGAAGAACGCAAAATCAGCGTTCTTCGTGTCGAAATATGGAGCAGTTTCCTATACAGTTAGAAAGACTATACTTCCTCGAACTCTCCTATCCCATCACGATCTAAATCTTATGACAATCCCGTAATTATCCCCTGGTCATTTACGTCAATCCGCTCCGCTGCGGGATGGAGGGGAAGCCCAGGCATGGTCATCACCGTCCCGGTGATTGCCACCACGAAGCCCGCCCCGGCGGACACGTAGACCTCCCTGATATTGACGGTGAAATCCTCCGGCCGCCCCAGTTTCTTCGGGTCGTCCGACAGGGAATACTGATTCTTCGCCATGCACACCGGCGTATTGCCATATCCTAATTTCTCCAGTCGGTCGATGGCCTGGCTGGCCATCAGGTCGTATGTCACCCGGCTGGCGCCGTAAATTTCCCTTGCAATGGTCTCAATCTTCTCCCGGATAGGCAAATTTTCATCATAGAGTGGCTTGAAATGACTCTCTCTCTCTTCCAACGTGGACAGCACCTTCTCTGCCAGCGCCATGCCGCCCTCTCCGCCTTTCTCCCAGACTTCTGACAGGGCAAACTGACATCCCCTGCTCTCGCAGAACTCCCGCACAAAGTCCAGTTCTGCGTCGCTGTCCGACACGAAGCGATTCAAGGTAACCACGCAGGGCACCTGGTATTTTGCCACATTCTCAATGTGCTTTTCAAGATTGACGATGCCCTTCTTCAATGCCGCCAGATTTTCCGCATTCAAATCCTCCTTTGCCACGCCCCCGTTGTACTTCAGGGCTCGGACAGTGGCCACCAGCACCACGGCATCGGGCTTTAGCCCCGCCATGCGGCACTTGATATCTAAGAATTTCTCCGCCCCCAAGTCCGCGCCGAATCCTGCCTCGGTAATCACGTAGTCGGACAGTTTCAACGCAGTCTTTGTGGCCCTCACGCTGTTGCAGCCGTGGGCGATATTGGCAAAGGGCCCGCCGTGAACGAAAGCCGGGGTATTCTCCACCGTCTGGATTAGATTGGGCTTGATGGCATCCTTCAATAATGCGGCCATAGCCCCCACCGCATTCAATTGCCCTGCAGTGACGGGATTCCCTGCATAATCGTATGCCACGATGATCTTTGAAAGCCTCTCCTTCAAATCTTTCATATTTTCTGCCAGGCATAGGATTGCCATAATCTCAGAGGCCACCGAGATAATAAAGTGGTCCTCCCTGACTACGCCGTCCGTAGGCCGTCCCAGACCCACCACGATATTTCTCAGCACTCGGTCGTTCATGTCCACGCAACGCTTCCACACCACCTGGTTGGTGTCAATCTCCAGCCCATTTCCCTGCTTCATGTGATTGTCCAGCATGGCTGCTAGTAGGTTGTTCGCAGAAGTGATGGCGTGGAAGTCCCCGGTAAAGTGCAGATTCAGATCCTCCATGGGAACCACCTGGGCGTAGCCGCCTCCTGCCGCTCCCCCCTTGATGCCAAAGCAAGGGCCCAGGGAGGGCTCCCGCAGGGCGATGGAAGCCTTCTTCCCCATCTTTCCCAACGCCTGGCCAAGGCCCACCGTGGTGGTGGTCTTTCCCTCCCCGGCGGGGGTGGGATTGATAGCCGTCACCAGCACCAGCTTGCCATCCTCCATGTCCTTCACTTTCTCCCACAGGGCATCCGTCAGCTTCGCCTTATACTTTCCATAGTATTCCAGGTCATCTTCTTCCACGCCAAGCTGCCTGGCAACCTCTCGGATGTGGATCATCTGCGCTTCCTGTGCAATCTCGATGTCTGATTTCATATTTCGCTTCACCTGTCCGAAAACCCCTGTCTATCAGGATTCCCGCCTTTCTATCAATTTTTGCTGGGCCATTTGCTACATTGATTTCAAATCATTACTACTATAACACAAGATATGAGGTATCGTCTATCCCTGATTCGCCACGCCTGGAAACTTAGACATTATATACACTGGATTATTCCAGATTTATAAATGTCAGGCTTCTATGGTTCGCTAAGTCATGCCAGAATTTCGGACAAAGAGAATGTATACATTCTTTGTGACAGATGGTATGCCAAGAAGAAAGTGATGTGATATAACATAATATCATTTCGAGGACAATTTTTTAGAAACCCAGTCAAAACATGGGATACATTCATCCGTTCCCGTCCAATATAAATCTTTATTTTTCTTCAAAAGAAAAGTAGTCTGACCGCCTGCAGAATATACTTTTTTTACATTTTTCATCAATTTTGCGGGTCTGCTATGCCATCCGCTTTTATACCGGGCAGTCAGGGCGTATCCTTTGTTCAACCCCCCATGCCATATGCCACTCCGTTTTTTTTCAAATAAACCAAGGTGGTATTAGTTCCGGAAATATCCACATCCTTCGCATTCCCAGTAATCCTTCTGGGTGTTGCAGAATTTTTGTATTTCTTGCTACTTCTTGATTTCATTGTATGTCCCCATGCGTATAAAGCATTATTATTCTTAATAACTGCCACATTGCCGGCACAGGCAGCAATTTTTTTTACACCCCTTGGGATAATTTTACAAAGTCCTCATAATATCTTTTTTGATTGTTGGAAATCAGCTTGTCTCTGTTACTTCCCATGCCCCAGACGCTGCCATCCTTCATCAGCACAAAAATATTATTACCATATGCTCCGCTATCCTCTCCGCAGACAACATCTCGGATGCCGTTTGCCCTTCCTTGGCCTTACAATATCATATTCGTAGCACGCCGGCTCTTCATGATCCGGTGTTGACGGATTATATGGCGTAGCCGCCATACCTGTCACATACAATGTATTATTTTTTACATAGGCAAACATATCCATATCATGCCAGCATTTTTTCATATCAATCTCTCTCTGCACGATTTTGTTTACTGTTTGCCTTCTTGCCTGACACTGTTTTTTAGAAGTATGGTTTTCGAATAAAAAACAGTGTTCATATCCCATTTCCAGCAATTGATTTTGCTGATTCAACAAAAGAATTCTATCTAGCATAGGGTAATATCCCTTTACTTTTTTTGAAACAGTATTCAATTTATAATTTTCCTGCTTCCTCTTTTTTTTATGAAATAAATCCACCTCTTTTACAGTTTTTTTGTTATTTTGTATAATATAAATATTCCACAAATAATTATCGAAATCTATGCCATTCATCATCCCATATTTCCAGTTCTTCTACTGGCTCTTTTTTAGTCCTTGCAAATGTTTCTAAATCATTTTGCAAAAAACTAAATAACATAACCAATACAAAAACCGCTACTTTTATTTTTGCCATCATGATCTCCCCGTAATGGTTTCTTTCCATCTTTCTAACATAACACGATTTTATTTCTTGGATAACTTTTTAACAACCCAGCCAAAATTCACATTCCAATCCTGCGTTCCCGTCCAATAGAGGGAACGATTCTTTTTCAGAATAAAGGTTACTCCCTCAATAGTATATACATGCTTTACCTTCCCCATCAGTCTTACAGGTTTCTTATGCCATCCCTTCTTATACTTATCTGTCAAGATACAGCCACTGTTTAGTCCCATGCCGTATGCCACTCCGTTTTTTCTCCGAAAAACTAGCGTTGTATCGTTTCTCCCCGATATGTCTGCTTCACTCACATTTGTAGTTATCTTTATAGGAATGACAGAACTTTTGTATTTCTTACTACTTCTTGATTTCATCGTATGCCCCCACACATACAAAGCATCATCGTTTTTCACCACTGCTACATTGTTAGAACTAACGGAAATTTGATTTACTCCTTTCGCAACAATTTGCACAAAATAATCAAAGTACTTTGTTTTTGAATTGGAAATCAATTTTGCCACATTATTTCCCATTCCCCATACACTGCCATCTTTCAAAAGTACAAAAATATTATATCCATAACCACCAGTACCCTCTCCGCAAACTACATCTTTAACCTGACTTCCCTTTCCCTGAAAAAACATTCTTGGCTTTTCATACTGAAAGCATTCTAATTGATCATGTTTTTGGGAAACATATGGACTGGCTGAATACCCTGTAATATATAAATTATTATTTTTTACATAGGCAAACATTCCTGAATCGCTCCAACATTTCTTAGGATTCAGATTCCGTTCCACAATCTTATTTACAACATGATACTTCTCTTTTTTACATTCTTTTGCAGACACATGATTTGCAAAAAGATAACAGTTGCTACCGTTAAGCCGAAGTCGATTTTTAGCATCTAAAAACAACATATCTGAACCTACAGGATAAAATTCTTTTATTTTCTTTCCCACTGTAAACATTTTATAATTTTGGCTTTTCCCCGGATGCCTCTTATACATATCTACTTCTTTTACAGCATTCTCTCCCCCTTTCCTGATGTAAACTGTTTCATAATTTTCAGATTTCTCCATTTTTACCTCAGCTACATTTTTGGCAATCATTCCATAATGCCTGCGTGTTTTCCACATGGTATCATCCCATGTATATATCTTTTCCACTGGCTTCTTTCTTTCCTTTGCGTAAGAAAGCGAAAGACTTGAAAATAAACTGGCCATGATAATTAATTGAATTATAAATTTTTTTAAACCACTCAGCATAACTTATCCTCCTTTTACTTTTTTTTCTTTAAATATGTAAGTATATTTCTATTTATCTGTTTTAAATTATATTTTTGTCTACCTACTCTTTTTTTATTATTAGGCAATTTTTCTTTTTTCAATTCCCCCTTTGCTTTTTTTAAATATTTCCTTGTATCGTTAATTGTAT
Source organism: Clostridiaceae bacterium (assembly GCA_910575435.1). Lineage (GTDB taxonomy): Bacteria > Bacillota > Clostridia > Lachnospirales > Lachnospiraceae > Butyribacter. The sequence continues at coordinate 41,625 of CAJTGI010000020.1, forward strand.
GGATGAGACGCTTATTTTTCTTTAGCAAATTTTTAAAGCTATATTTTTTATATTTTTTTGTTTTTTTATTATAACCATACAAATAGTTATCAGTTTTATTATTTTTTCCTCTTTCATGTTTTATTTTTTCTTTTTTTAACCCATGCGACCATCTGTCTTGCAAAACATGAAGCCATATCCCAATAAGCACCAATTTCTCTTCATAGTTATACTCACTCTTAGCAATCTTTATTGCGTTATTTCTTGCATTTTTATAATCACTGGAGCTCACTTTATGCAAATCCGGCTTATAACCAATAACTTTTTTATGTCCATTCTTATAATATTTGTGTCCTTCTATATTTTTTACATAACCAAACTCTCTGATATTAACAATGGATACATCAACTTTAATATTTGAAACCTTGATTTTCACACGCCACCTTTTATTTTTCTTATTCTTTGGTTTCCAATTTCTATCTGGGCTAATTGCTCCTTCTCCAATTAATTTTGCGTCAGTTTTAGAAAAACCCAATCCTTCTGCAATTATTTTAGTCATTCCACGATGAATTACTGCGCCCCAATGTCCGCTGGGATCTACGTTATTCACCCCATCATTCTCACAATAGGTATAAAGGTGCAAACTCGTAGGGTCATCCTCTTCCCCGGTATAACTATCCCTTGTCAAAAACCTTCCCAATCCTGGCTGGTAATACCTTGCCCGAAGATACACTTCGCTCGTCTCCTTATCAAGATACTCACCACAATAACGGAATGGATTCTGATCCTTCCTATCCGGTTTCACTTCATTGCCAAAGGAATCATACTCATAAGTTTTGATGACTTTTCCGCTTTCGTCAGTCAGCTGCACCACATCCCCATGCGGGTTCATTACATAATACTGCTTCTCTGTCCCTGTTCCATTGTCTGTATAAATAAGACTGTGTCCATAATCCTGATCATTTCCACGGATATAGCGCTTCTGCACCTTCCCGCCTTCGGAAAGCTCCATCACAATCTGGTCTCCATCCCAGATAAAGATAGTCTTCTCCCCATTCACCGTCTTGCTGGTACGAAGTCCCTCTGCATCATAAGTAAACCTCACCTTGTAATTCTTTGTCAGGGTCTGTGTCAGCTGGTTCAGGGCATCGTAATGATTGACCACGTTTTCGTTCAAACGATTGTCTCCCAGCGTCACGTCTATATCAATATATGTGCCGTCTTTCTTATCTGCGGGGATATCATAGCGGTTTACTGTAGCCAGCTGGTTCCCATTCTTGTCATTCTTATAAATTACAACGGAATCTTTCTCTGTATCTGTATTCAGGGTATCGGTACGGAGAAGTTCATTGTTTTGATTGTATTTATAAGCCGTCACCTTATTTCCAATCCTCATTTCCTTGCGGTTATTGCGGCTGTCATAAATATAGGTAATATCTTTGCTGCCCGTCTTGGTTTCCTTTCGGATGCGTCCAAGGAGGTCATAGGTATAAGTTGCTGTCTTTGCCACCTTTTTTCCTTGTTCATCTACTATATTGGCAGTTTCTTTGGATTTCTTTCCATTCACAAGGTATTCCGGCGTGTATTCGGAAATCACTCCGGCACTATCTGTCTGGTTCTTCATTGCCGTCAAACGGTTCTGGTAATCATAAGTGTAAGTAGTGGTAAGATGACTTCCTGCCACAGTTCTTCTGGACAGATTTCCCTCCGCATCATAGGCATAATCCGCCACTTCATTGCCTTCTCCATCCATGACAGAGGTCAATTTGGATTCCCCATCATAGGCATAACGGAGGGAAAGCCTGGTATCATCTCCTACCTTTATCCCAAAGGCAGACTTATTTCCTGCACTGTCATAACTATACGTCTTCACGATGTCCTTATGCTTTGTCAGTTTGCTGGTTTCCTTTGTCACCTGTCCTGACACATCCCCATAGGCAAATACAGTATCATCCCGGGTGGCCACCTCCCCATATGCGTTATAGGTATAGGTATGGGTGGTCTCTTTTCCTGTTTTTCTTTCTTTTGCTACCATTTCTATTAATCGATTCTGATAGTCATAGTTATTTTTCAAGATGTTGCCATTCTTATCCACTGTTTTCGTCAAGTTGCTGTTGGCATCGTAAGTGTATGTCTCTGTCCTTCCCTCCGGGTCAGTATAGGAAACCAAATCATTCTTATTATTATATGCATACTTTTCCTCACTGATGACATCTGATTTCTTCTTTCCATTGACAGTGATGCAATATGTTTTTCCTGCACAGGCAAATGTATCTATATTTCCATCAGAAGCGCTTCCATTGACCTCTGATACTATAATCTCCAGCGGACTGGTCATGCCAACGAACTGGCGTACTTTATTTCCCTCAGCATCATACACATACTGGACATACTGTGCTCTGCCATCCTCCAGGCAGTTCTTCACTATGGCAAGGTTTCCACTTTTATCATAAGTATACTCTGTTTTTGCCATTCTATCATCATCTATTTGCTCCTCTTTTTCCGTCACCCTTCCTCCGTTGTCATACTTTGTCGCAGTTTTCTGATACTGGATGCCGCCATCCTTCTTTTCCTGAGGAATTTCTGCTGAAATCATCCTTCCAAGAATGTCATAATCATACTTTGCAGCAATATTCTCCTTCACGCCCCTGGGGGTATATTCCCTGACAGTATTTCCCTGATCGTCATAATCCGTCCTGACTTTCTGGGACTGCCACTGGGTGTCTCCCTCTTTCCGGCTCTTTGTCTCTGTCTGGCTGATATTTCCATCATCATCATAACCATAAACGATCTGTGTCTCATAAGTTGGCAGCCACCTTCCATCCTGATAATTCCGTGTGGCTGTGTTTTCTTTGATAGTTCTGCCAAAGTCATCCGTCTCGTATGTAGTTACTGTTTCCGATTTATTTTCTCCCCGGATGAAAGTGCTTGTCTCTGAAAGCGTATTCCCCTCCGCATCTGTTATTGTTTCGGTAATGCTTTCGCTTAATACCGCATCATTAAACTGGTCATAATAGTTTGATGTGTCCACAGTTGACTGATAGGCAGACGGATTCAACTCCTTGCTACGACTGACAGAAACAGTTTGTGCCTCATCTTCCTCTCCTTTCACTTCTGTCTCGCTTTTGCTGAAGCTCCAGGAGGTGCAGTGGGCAGCGTCTAACTCCCCATTGCTAAATTCGGCACTGCCAATCTCATTTCCCAAATCATCATAAAAATTCTTACTGCCGGAAAGAATTTCCTTACCCCTGCCGCTGATATAGAAATTCGGCACGCTTTCCCCATTTTCGTTGACAATGAACTTCTTCTCTTCCGGCGAAAATGTATAAGTTCTTTCCTCTATCAGGCGGGCATTCTCCTGCTTTTCCGCATCTGCGGCATCATCGGATGCACTGCCAGCATCTCCCTCTGCGTTGTTGCCATATTCATAGACACTTTCCGTCCAAGTACCTTCTTTTTCATCCTTGCTAATAATCACGTTACCAAAAGCATCCTGAATCTCAATGCTGATATGGCCTGATTCATCCATAGACATAGTTTTTAACTGGTCTGTAGATACATATTCCTTTTCCCTGGACTCATGTTCCGTTCCCACCGCCTCGGTGCATTCCGTCTCCTCTCCTGTTTCCGGGTCATAGACGGTTTTTGAAATCAGCCCATCCGAATCTGTATAGGTTAGTTCATTCCCAAAGGAATCAAAGGTGGATTCCTCCTCTATGTATGTTCGGTTGTCCTCCGGGCGTTTCGCCGAGGCAATCGTCACCTTTGTCTGGGTCTGCTGTCCCAAATCATTGTATGCATAATCGTTCTGAATTGCCTCCTTCTCCCCATGAGCTTGATAGGCAGGAAAGGACTTTCCTTGTATTTCATTTCCCTGATCGTCATACTTGAATTTTGTCTTGGATAGGGTCTGGAACTCCCCTTCCTTCACTCTTCTCTGCTCATGGATGCTGTCATAATCAATGCCATTGTCGGCCATTTCTGCTTTGAGCCTGATGGTTGTATTGGCAGAAATGTTTTGCTCCTGGTTTATGAGAGTGCAGAGGGAAAAAGGAGTATCATCCGCCGGATAGTCTTTTTCCGTACCATGATATGCATAGGTAACCGTATATATTTTTTCTTTTCCAGCATTTTTTTTCAGATATGCTGCTGGCTTTTTATTGCTCAACAGATTCCGATATTTATCAAAGGCATACCCCCACTTTGTAGTGACAGTGCCACTCCCCTTGCTTCCAAAGGATTTCTCCGTTTCCAGCACCACAAGAGAACCCTTCCCGTCTTTATCATAACTGTACAGGGTTTCTTCTTTTTCCTCTCCGTAGCCCACCTCATCCACCAGAAGTTTCTGGCTGTTATAGATGTACACGCTCACATTCTTTTTGGTGTTTTTCTTTAATCTGAGGGTATCCAGATTGATATGGGACTTTTTATAAATGTAGTCTGACATCTTTTTATTGGTCTTGTATTTATTGGGATTAAAACTGCTGACAAGAGCCACCGTGCGGAGACCTTCCCTGCCATACTGCCAGATTTCATCGTGGTCTTCCTTGAAATCGCAGAAACGTAGCAGGATACCATTCTGTTTTTGGAAGAAATCATATTTCAATCCCTCGGACTTCTTCCCTGTCTTCTGATCCTCGCTATACTCTCTGGTGACATAGTAGCCCGGCACCACTACGTCCCTTTCTTGTCCGGCATTGGCATCCCTAGCGCCCCGGATGACATTGGCACGGTACTCATAATGCTGAATGCTCCCATCTGCAGTCACCTTATTAATCAGGTAGCTCTCGTTGGTGGAGACGCGCTGGGAGGCAGAGCCCCGCCCGGAGGTACTCATCAGACGCTCCACGATGCGGTATCCATAAGTTTCCTTGGTGCCATCCACTGTGGCACTCTTTAGTACCAGCCCATTGAGCGTGTCAGAATTGTGGGGTGTATAGGTTCTCTCCTCGTAAGTATACGTTATCGTCTTTTTCGTTACGCCGCCTGCGGTAGTATTGACACCAGAGGTGGCATTTCCCTCTACAGTAATGGAGGCAAGATGCTTCATTGCCTCCCCCTCCTCATAATGGAAGTTAACCACCCTTCCCACAGAGTCCGTCACCTTTTTCAGATAGATTTTGTCCATATAGGAGAATGCAATCTTATTGTCATGGGCATCTCTCTGCAGCACCACTACGCCGTCTTCATTAAAATAGGTGCGCATCCCTGTCTTGTCCCGAAGCAGGTATCTGCATTGTATTCCTTCCACTTCCTTCTGCCAGTCCTCTAGCCTGACATCATCGTAGGAATAGCCCGCCAGCCCTTTGATGGGATAGCATTTCCCCTCGTCATCCACCTTGGTTTCAATCTCCATGGTTCCCCGGCTGCCGAAGTGGAGGTAGGCAGGTCTGGCGCTCCACTGGTCGTCGCTCTTCTCCTTGATGGCGATGGTCTCAATCCATGGAAGGTCAAACTTCCAGCCGCTTGCCAGCCCGTATACGTTGAAGTCCTCGTTGCTCAGAATCTTGGTGCGCTGGGTATCCGTTTCAGTCTCGTCCTCCCTTTTTGGTTCTCCCACTTCATAGGAAGCCATCATGTCCTTCAATGCCTTCTTGTGGTTCTTCAGGATGGCCGTGTTCACCAGCAGTTTCTTCTGCTCCCCGTCATGGGTAGTGCAGTACACATGTAAACGGTAAATCACAAGTACCTCGACCAGTTACCAAATCTTTGAGATAATAGCCTAACCATTATAAAAAGTCCAAAAAGTTTAAAACTTAACTTTTTAGACCGGATTCAGGAGGTGGCTATGGGATCGAAAACCAGTTTAGCAGCAAAG
>CAJTGI010000021.1 GCA_910575435.1 Clostridiaceae bacterium
TCATCAAAGATGATGTTGTTGCTGTTACCTGATTAGGTGTTGTGTCTATATTTAGTTTTTAAAACCAGCTATATAGGTGGTTTATTTGCTATGCCCTTTATTCTTTGGCTGTCCTCTACTTAATTGTTTCAAACTTAAAACCTCCATTATTATATGAACCGAGACACAATATAATTATACCTAACCATATATAGGGATTCTTACATCATCTTCCCCAGTATAGCTATCTTTCGTCAAAAACCTACCCACTGTCAGCTGGTAATACCTTGCCCGCAAATAAATCTCTTCCGTCTCTTTATCATAGTATTCTCCACAATAACGGAATGGATTATCATCCTTCCCATCCGGATTCACTTCATTGCCAAAGGAATCATACTCATAGGTCTTGGTAACCGCTCCACTTTCATCCGTGAGCTGTACCACATTCCCATGCGGATCGGTCACATAATATTGTTTTTCGGTATTTTCTCCTTTGTCGGCATACACAAGGTTACTGCCGTAACCTCGGTCATTTCCACGGATATACCGTTTCTGCACCTTGCCGCTATCTGACAGTTCCATTGCCAACTGGTCTCCATCCCATACAAATACTGTCTTCTCCCCATTTACGGTCTTACTGGTACGCAGTCCCTCCGCATCATAAGTAAAACTTACTTTATAGTTCCTAGTCAGAGTTCTTGTCAGCTGGTTCAGGGCAATATAATGATTGACTATAGCAAACTGATTTCCGTTTTTATCATTTTTTGTTTTTGTAAACAATTACTTTATCTCTAATATCAATATCCTAAACAATCAATAATATTCTGAATGGAATATTTCTTTGCTTTATTCATTTTTTTATTTATTTTTCGAGTCATTTTAATATTTACTTCAAATCCTCCCATTTCATTTTGATCATAAATTATAATCTTATGAAGTTCTAAATCCGTTATTCCTCCCAATATCAACAACAAATCCTCCCTACCATCATCATTTATATCTTTAAACAAAAAATCATTTACCTTAAAATCACTTGGAAACTCCATTGAGCCCGAAAAGTCATATAGTATATTTTCTTTGTCATCTACTAAATATATAAACAATGTTTTTCGTTTTGTACTCGTTCTAATTACAGAAACAAATTTTATTTTACCCCATTTTTCCAAAGCAATATCTGTAATATCATTATCAAATTCAGCACGAATATCCGTTTCTAAATCTTTTAAATTATAAGGTTTAAATTTAAAAGTATTTTTTTTGTGTCCAATGTAATTAATACCTACACTAAGCAGATTCTCATTTTTCAGTGATATATTTAATTTTCCCTTAATATTTTCACCTTCTTTAAAAGTGAGTTCCGCCCTGTATTCATTATAATTACCTGCTAGCACCATATTATTGTTTGTTTTTTTTGAATATAAACTTACGTCTGTTGCTAAAACACCTTTTTCCAAGAACTGTCCTTCTAATTTCCCTTGTTCTACACTAGTGATTACAAAGGATATATCTTCATAAGCTTCACTGGCACTCCACGTTTCTTTCATCCATACTTTACCAACTATGCTCTCCCATAATAGTTTGTTTTGATTAGAATCGTTGTTGTTATCTGCCATTTCTGAACTTACTGCCAATTTTTCGGATTTATTTGATTCCCTATTGCACCCCACTAAAAAGCAAATTATAGCCAAAATAAAAATCAACTTTTTTTTCATATAATAAATGCAACTCAATTGCTGTAAACAAAACAATTAAGTTTTTCCTCCTGTTCTACTGAATATAATACTGTCAAATCTTCTATATAAGTCAGACATTCCAAAATATTTTTATAAAATATACATCAGTATAATCTTTCAAATTGTATATTTTTAGAATATTGTTGGCTTTTACTTAAATTTATTATGATATTTTTTTGCTGCTTTTCCTCTCTCTTTTATTTCATCATCAGTATCGCCAGACCTCTCATAAGAGCCATGAAAAATATATGCAAGCTTTTCTGCTTTTTTCTTACTCTTTTTATATTTCTTTACACTCATTTTTATACAACCATAATATGCAGTTGTCTGATACCAAGTATTATATTTCCCTCCCATTGTTTTTTCAAAATACTTAAGTTGTAAATCCATTAATTTTTTAGGATTATCACTAGCCATTGAATTAACATCTTTGGGTGTTAATTTTTTTGAAGTTGCACGATTCAAAAAATTAGTCGCATCATCCCATTGAAGCAATCCGTACGCATAAGTAACATCATTCCAATATTGCCATAGTCCAGGATTCATGCCACATTCTTCATATATATTTCCTAATAGACCACATATAGCATTTATAGACCATTTCTTTTTTTCAAAATATGATTTTATATATTTAGCATTTTTCAATTGTTGTTTTTTAGTCAAATATTTTCGATGTTTTCCTGAATCACTTGCTGCGATCGCATATACCTTTGATGTTTTTTTCACTTTAGGTTTAGCTGTCACCTGAGGTGTTGCAGTTGGTGCTACTGTAGGTTTTGGAGTTACCTTGGATTTGTTATTATTTGATTTGTTACCCCCTGTTATCCAATTCCAAAATGATTTAGCCCAATCAACTATCGGACAATTTCCACCATTATCGAAATAAACAACTGGGTTATTATAACAGTATGTATACAAATGTAAACTTAGTGCTTCATCATCTTCCCCTGTATACGTATCCCTCGTCAAAAACCTTCCCACTTCCGGCTGGTAATACCTTGCCCGCAGATAAACCTCCCCCGTTTCCTTATCGTAATACTCTCCACAGTAGCGGAACGGATTGTCATCTTTACTGTCCGGATTTACCTCATTTCCGAACGAATCATACTCGTAGGTCTTGATGACTTTGCCACTTTCATCGGTCAATTGTACCACATTCCCATGCGGGTCGGTCACATAATACTGTTTCTCTGTATCTTCTCCTTTGTCGGCATACACAAGGTCGTTTCCACGGATATACCGTTTCTGCACCTTACTACTCTCAGAGAGTTCCATTACCAACTGGTCTCCATCCCAGACAAAGACAGTCTTCTCCCCATTCACCGTCTTACTGGTACGCAGTCCTTCGGTATCATAAGTAAAGTTTACCTTGTAATTCTTTGTAAGCGTCTGTGACAACTGGTTCAGTGCATTGTAATGATTGACTACGTTCTCGTTCAGCCGATTGTCCCCCAGCGTCACATCGATGTCAACATAGGTGCTGTCTTTCTTGTCACTGGGGATTTCATAACGATTGACCGTGGCAAGCTGGTTTCCGTTTTTATCATATTTATATATCACAACAGAATCCTCCTCCGTGTCAGTATTTAACGTATCGGTGCGGAGCAGTTCATCGTTTCTGTTGTATCTGTAGGCAGTTACTTTATTCCCAACCGTCATTTTCTTTCGGTTGTTGTTGCTGTCATAGGTGTAGGAAATGTCCTCACTGCCTGTTTTGGTTTCTTTCTTAATACGTCCTAACAGATCATAGGTATAGGCTGCCGTCTTTTGGGATTTCTTGCCATCTTTGTCCATCACATCAGAAGTTTCTTTCGACTTCTGTCCATTGGCAAGATATTCCGAGGTATACTGGGATATTACCCCGGTGCTGCCTGTCTGGTTCTTCATTGCTGTAAGGCGATTCTGGTAATCGTAGGTGTAGGTAGTCGTCTGATTGTTGCCAGGCACGGTCCTCTCTGCCAAGTTTCCATCCATGTCATAGGAGTATCCTACTATCTGATTTCCCTGTTCATCGGTAACGGCAGTCAGTTTGGACTCCCCGTCATAACTGTATTGAAGGGAAAGTTTGGTATCGTTCCCCACTTTTACGGCAAAGGCAGACTTATTCCCAGCACTGTCGTAAGAATAGTTCTTCACCACATCCTTGTTCTTGGTCAGTTTTGTGGTTTCTTTCGTGACCTGCCCGGACGCATCCTCATACACAAATGACGTATCATCCAATGTCGCAACATCTCCATAGGCATTGTAGGTATAAGTATGTTTCGTCTGTTTCCCAGTCTTTTTCTCCTTTGCTATCATCTCTGTAAGGCGGTTCTGATAATCATAGGTGCTTTTCTGGGTGTTGCCATTCTTATCCACTGTTTTCGTCAGATTGCTATTCACATCATAAGCATAAGTCTCTCTCCTGCCCTCCGGGTCAGTAAAAGCAACCAGCTGATTTTTTCCGTCATATTCATACTTCGTCTCGGCTACGGTATCGGTCTTTTTCTGTCCGCTGACCGTGAGCTGATAGGTCTTTCCGGCATAGGAGAACGTATCCATATCTTCAGCAGCATCCGTTACTTCTGACACAGTAAGGGTCAACGGTTCCGTCATTCCCGTAAACTGGCGCACTTTGTTCCCCTGGATGTCATAGACATACTGGACATACTGCGCTTTCTTACCATCTAGCAAACTTTTGACCATGACAAGATTGCCCCGCTTATCATAAGTATACTCGGTTTTTGCCGTCCTGTCACTGTCAATCTGTTCGTTCTTTTCCGTCACATTTCCCGTGTTATCATACTCCGTCGTGGTGGTCTGGTATTCGATGCTGCCATCCTTCTTTTCCTGTGGGATCTCGGACTGGATCATCTGGCCGAGGATGTTATACTCATACTTGGTTGCCACATTTTCCTTGGTTCCCCTTGGAGTGTATTCTCCTGTTACCTGTCCCTGCTCGTCATAGTCGGTCTTGACAGTCTGGGACTGCCAGCTGGATTCGCCCTCTTTCCGGCTCTTTGTCTCGGTCTGGCTGACATTGCCGTTATCGTCATAGGTGGAAAGAGTCTGCGTCTCATAGGCAGGAAGCCACTTCCCGTCCTGCTGTTTTCTGGTAACTGTACTTTCTTTGGTGGTTCTGCCAAAATCATCCGTTTCATAGGTAATGACTGTCTCCACCCTGTTCTTACCACGGATGGCAGTGCTTGTCTGGGACAGGGTGTTCCCTTCCGCATCCGTTACGGTTTTTGTAATGTTTTCACTTAGAACTGCATCATTGAACTGGTCATAGTACCCCTCTGCATCTGCCTCCGGCTGGTATTTCGCCGGATTTAAGACCTTGCTGTAACTGGTGGAGATAGTCTGTGCTTCGTCTTCTTCCCCGGTTACTTCTGTCTCGCTCTTGCTGAAACTCCATGAAGTGCAGTGGGAAGCGTCCAGTTCCCCATTGCTGAACTCTGCACTGCCAATTTCATCGCCCAGATTGTCATAGAAGTGCTTGCTTCCAGAGAGAATATCCCGTCCTTTTCCGGTAATGTAATAGTTCGGTACGGTTTCCCCATTTTCATTGACAATGAAGCGCTTTTCATCCGGCTCAAAGGGATAGGTACGTTCTTCGATCAGCCGTGCGGTTTCTTCTTTTTCTTCATCAGAATCATTTCCTTCGTCATTGTCGGAAGAATCATCTCCATCTTCCTCGCTGCCATACTCATAGATGCTCTCCGTCCATGTGCCTGCGGCTTCATCTTTGCTGACTACCGTGTTGCCAAAGGCATCCTGGATGTCAATGGAGACACGACCATAATCGTCTACGGTCATGCTTTTCAGCCCATCCGCAGACTGATATTCTTTCTCTTTGGATTCATACTCCGTCCCCACAGCGTTGATGGTTTCCGTTTCCTCCCCGGTTTCCGAGTCATAGGAAGTTTTTGATACCAGACCGTTTTCATCAGTGTAGCTCAGTTCATTGCCGAACGAATCATAAGTTGTCTCTTCTTCGGTATAAGTACGGTTATCTTCCGGACGTTTTGCGGACGTGATGGTTACGGTTTTCTTGGTCTGCTGTCCCAGACTGTTGTAGGTATAATCGTTCTGGATGACTTCTTTTTCCCCATCCGTACTGTAGGAAGGGTAGACTTTCCCCTGGGTCTCATTTCCCTGCCCGTCATACTGGAAATCTGTTTTGGAAATGGTCTTGTATGCACCACCGTTTACGCTTCTCTGCTCGGAGATGCTGGCATAGTCAATGCCATTCGCTGCCACAGTGCTTGCCAGTTTATTTTTGGTATTTGCGCCCACATAGGATTCTTCCGTGACCAGAGGACACGCCATTGCAGCGTCTCCTGCCGGATATCCACTTCCTGTCCCCCGGTAGGTGTAGGTCGTCGTATACAGATGTTCTTTCCCCTTATTTTTTGCCAGATATGCTTTGGAGGATTTATACGTTAGAACATTCCGATATTTGTCGTAGGTATATCCCTGCCTTGTCGTGACTGCCTTTTCCCCTTTTTGGCCAAAAGATTTACCGGTTTCTAATGTCACAAGGGAACCTTTATTATCGTATTGGTATGTTGTCTGCTCTTTTTCCTTCCCATAATTTACTTCATCCACCAGCATCTTGTTCTCATTGTAAATATACAGACTGACGTTTTTCTTCGTGCTACTCTTCAAATGAAGGTTGTCCGGGTTGATCTTTGATTTCTTATATTTGAAATCATAAAACTTCCCATTCGTTTTATATTTATTCGGATTGAAGGTACTGACAATGGTTACTGTCTTCAGTCCGCTGTTGCCATACTGCCAAACCTCATCATGATTTTCATAAAAATCCGCAAAGGAAATGAGGCTGTCTTCCTGCTTTTGGAAATAGTCATACTTTACACCGTTTGATTTTTTCCCCGTCTTCGTATCTTTTTCATATTCCCTGGTTACATAAAACTGCTCCGTGACCACGTCCCTTTTCTGCCCCGTTCCAGATTCTTTCGAGCCACGCAGGGAACATGCCCTGTATTCATAATGCTGTTCGCTTCCTTCTGCTGATACTTTTGTCAGGAGATAACTCTGGTTGGTAGAGACACGCTGGGATGCCACTCCCGCACCAGAGGTATTAACCAGACGCTCCACCGTCTTATAGCTATACTTTTCCTTGCTGCCGTCTACCGTTGCGCTGGTCAGAACCACGCCGTTCAGCCTGTCCCCATGATGGGGGGTATAGGATTTCTCTTCGGTTTCATAGGTAATCGTTTTTTGAGATACTCCACCCTCCATCTTGCTGCCCTCAACGGTAACTGATGCCAAGGTCTTTTCCTCATCATCTCCGCTGTAATGGAAAACGATCTCCCGCCCGACGGAATCCGTAATCTTACTAAAGTAAATGTCATCCGTGTATGTATAGGCAATCTTGTTGTCGTGGGCATCTTTCTGCAACACAATCACTCCGTTTTCGTTAAAATAGGTGCGGAGCCCCGTTTTGTCACGGAGAAGGTACTTGCAGGCGATGCCGTCTACGGTCTTATCCCAATCTTCTAATTTAATATCATCGTAATCATAACCTTCCAGTCCCTTGATATGATAACTTTTGCTGGCATCGTCTCTCTCTGTTTCGATATTCATGACCCCGGCACTGCCGTAGTGCAGGTATTTGGGTTCTTTCCCCCATCCTTCCTCTTTCGTCAGCGTTACTGTCTCAATCCATGGAAAATCATACCGCCAGCCACTTGCCAGACCATACACGTTGTGCCCTTCATTGCTGACAATTTTTGTCCTTTGGGTATCATTTTCCGTAGCATCCCTCCAGACATCTCCTTTCGTATATTTTACCAAGAGATTCTTCAGGGCATTTTTATGCTTATTCCATATGGCGATATTGACTACAATGCTCTTATCCATTCCTTCCTGGTCAATAAAATGCACTCGGATGGTATCTACTTTCAAAGCATCCACATGCTCCACGGTAGCGTGACCGAGATTGGCTTCATTGCTATCATAGTAACGGTCAAGTTCAAAATCCATGCCACCTGTGCCTTCCAACGACAGGTCATTCCGGGAGAGCATCAAATGCCCGGTGGCGGTGTCTACGCCATCTGCTACTTCTGCTTCCAGCGGAGAACCAGCAAGGCGGTTTTCGTAAACACTGCGGAAAGTATCGCCGTAGGCGGCTTCCAGTGCTGTATCATAGGATTCCCCCGCAGCCTGGCAGATGCTGCTGTTCGCAGACAAAAATGTTCCACATATCATAGCAGCGGTTATTGCTCCAAACAATATCTTTCCTAATCTCCTCATAGATTCCAAACTCCTTTCTTATGCAAGACTCCATTCTTCCTGCCAAATTTACTATCAATTTTCATTCTGCTTTTTCAATTCTTCGACCGTTATTCCTGCAGCCAGTTTCTGTATCACTTCATCAAAGGTATATGTCCCATTCATAATCAGAATCGCCACTTCTACCCGTTCTTCCTTGCCCAGCGACTTGTCCTCCAACCTCTGTATCTGCTCCTTGGTCAGTCCCAGCTGCTCCTCCGTAGTCAAAATCTCACTATCTTTGACTACCTCTGACCACTTGCGCTTATCAGAAATCTTTCCTTTGGCTTCCGCCAGCTCTATTGCTTTTCTTCCAGTTTTGACAGACAGTTTCTCCGCTTCCTGTAAATCCTCCAGGGAATAACCGTCCTTTTCCATCTGGTATTTTTCGTTCTCCGGAATGGTGAAGAAAGCCTTTTCCAGTTCCTTTGCTGTCTTTTCCCAATCTTTCATCTTGATCTGCTGCTCTGCCACATCCTCTCTGGATATCTCGTAGAGTTCTGAATACAAATCGGCAGTTTCCTGATCGGAAGCACTGAGGGAAAGGTAATTTTCCTCTTTTTGCTTCTCTACATTCTGTTCCTTCTTGTTTTGGTTATGATTTCGCATCATGAAAAACACCGTTCCTGCGACAGCGAATAACAAAACCATCAAAATGCCCGACAAAATTACTTTATATTTTTTAACAAACTCCAATGATATTCCTCCGTTCAAAACAAGTAATTAATCTAACTTTGATTTACACCAATATAAGCGTTCAAAACAACATTCAGCAAAAGCATATTCATATATTGGTCATTTAATTATGTGACGTAAAACTTTTTTTTACAATACAATTAGGACTTACCAGTTATGGACATCCATAACTGGCAAATCCTCTTGTTCTTATTTTTCCTCTTTATCCGTCAGGGTAATCTCTACCTTGGTCTTTCCGTCAATCTTTCCCTCCACCGGGATAGACTGGTAGGTTTCAAAACTCTCTCCCCGCTCCAGGCTCCCCGTGAGTTTCAATACCAGCACACCCTTTTGGGGCTGGTATTTCAGCAACGTAACACCGTCGGCTCCCTCTTTCAGTGCATCTTCTGTTTCAAAAGAAGATGCATTTACGATCTGCATTTCATCGGGATTGACAGTTACGGTCACAATCTTTGTCTGTCCCTTTTTGAGATTTCCGGCAGTTACCTGCAGTTCGTAGGCTCCGCCTTTCTTTACCAACATTTCTTTTGTTGTACTCTGCACTTTGACGCTATACTGCTCCACTACATCCAGCACACCATATCCGCTCATTTCCCCGCCGATACTGTACACGTCCTTGCCGGATGCCACCAGCGCGGAATCTTTCTTGGTCAGGTTCATGGCAGAAATCTGGCTCCATTCGTCCGCATAAGCATCGTAGACGAGGACTTCTTTTGTCTCCGTCTCTTTTACCATGTAAATCTTACCGCTGATGACAGCGGATGCCCTGTATTTGTCGGATGTTGCAAATGGACACTCTGCCCCAGCGTCCTCAAAAATATTGTCTTCTGGGAGATATTCCTGCCAGAACATCTTCTCTCCATCTTCTCTTAATACGAACACCCGGTTGTCCACGCTGACGGCATCGATGACGGTGCTGGTGTCCGGCATGACTGCCGTTTCCCAGGTATCAGTCTTGATGTTATAAACTTCTGCCTTATCGGTTGCCCCTGCCTTTGTCCATGTATAAAGCTGGTCTTTGCTGACAGCGGCTGCCAGATTGGTTCTGCCCTCAGCCATGTCTGCTTTTTTCTGCCACTGCTTTGTTTCTGTATTGAAAGCATATACAGCATTTAACATTTTGCCTGTAGCGCTGGTGTCGGTCTGACCGCCAACGACAGTTATCTCATTGTTGTAGGCAAACATGGCTGCCTTGCAGATTCCGGTTTCCGTTCCGGGATAGTCCGGCAGCGTTTCCCAGGTTTTCTTTTCGCTATCGTATGCCACAAAACTCTTCAGAGTACCTGTGGCATTTTCCCCGCCCAATACATAGATTTTTCCATCCAGTGCCGTGACGGAACTGTTTTTTCTTGCCTCCTGCATGGGCGCCGCATACACCCACTCAGACTGGCTGTCTGTGCTAAATATCATGCGGGATGATTCCCCTGTCAAGGATGCGTTTTCCCTTGCCGTGACCGTGAAGCCAAGGATTTTTCCTGCCGTTTCGTTGTGGTAGATGTAATCATAGGAAGTGCCTGTTACGATGGCTTCACCGGTCTTCTTTCCACCGTCATAGATGCAGACTAGATATTCTTTTGCCTTGTCTATCGCATCCCATGTGATGGTCACTTTGTCCTGCCCTTTGATGCTTACTGGCTCCGGGATGGCAAAACGCTTTTTCAGGTGAAGAGTGTAATTTCCCGTCCCATTATTTTTTACGTTGACTTTCAGGTATTTTCTGCCTTCGTATGCCCCAGTGAAAAGGAAGTTGTGGTCCAGACCAGCGTTATCGTCATAGCCCACGCGCTCTTTATTGGCATCATACATGACTGCCTGGGTGTCTATGGAGGATTCCGTGTAAATGTCATAGGCAATGCCCGGCTTGGCATCAAAGTAATAGTAGTTTTCCTGTCCCGCCTTGATGACGGAGCGGGTAATGGGAATATTTTCTTTCAATTCCACGGCTCCTTCAAAGCCAACGACCTCATAATGCACGGTAAAGTACGGATTCCTATCGAGCTTTGCCTGATAGGAGCGGTTGGAGTTGTCCGCCGCGAGGGCTACGCCGTAGTTGGCTTCCCCGGCATACCATGCTTTGACGATATTTGTCACATCACACTGATAGCTGCCCGCTTTCTGGATTCCCACGGAAGCGGCCGCATCCGGCTCATAAGCCGGACGGTTGTTGTAAGTTAATTTCCTGACATTCCAGTTCTGCTTTACTTTATGGATGCCGATGTCAAAGGTCTTTCCCGCCCCTAATCTCAGTGTTTTCTCGTTTTTGATATGTAGTGCCGCATCCCGGATCTGCACGTTTTTGTTTTTCAGTTCCGAGAGCGTGGACATCTTAGTAAATGCCACGCATTTGTTTGGCTGCAATAACAGGGATTTGTCATAACCGAAGTTGCTGTCTGGCGTTCCGGCGTAGGCTGCGCCTACTTTTACGTCCCTGCTGTGCTTGTCAGTTAAATATGTCGTCCGGATTTCTACCGGGAATTTTCTCTTTTTACTGTTCCACCATTTTTTGTCCGGTGTCACTTTTAATGTCTTGCTCTTTTTGTTGTAGGATAATTTTACTTTGGATGTGGATACCCCACCCGCATCCGTGATAACCGTGCTCATGCGTGTAAATTTTGTCTTGCCCTTTTTAGTTTTGAAATAGACCTTTTTGCCCTTTACTTTTGCTTTCAGTTTGGTATTCAGTTTGAACGAAAGGGCTTTTCTTTTCTGTTTTTTGCTAATTTTAACGATCTCCTGCACTTTTTCTGGAAAAATATCGTAGGAGATGCTTGTGTTTTTCATAACGCCTTTATAGGTAACTTTGTTCTGGTTCAGCACATCGGTTGCTGTTTTTTTCTTAGGATTGCTTCGCTTCGCCTTCGCTGCTTTGAGTTTTTTGCCCTTTAAGGCAATCGACAGGCTGGTTTTGCCCCGCTTCATGGAGACAACCGATTTCTTGTTTGCTTTTTTGGATACTTTCATGGAAAGGTCGGTGGCTTTGGTTTTGTAGTTCTTTTTGCCGGATTTGACCAAGGTGGTATCAATCTCTTTCCATGTGCCATTTTTCTGATAATGGATCGGCATAGAATAAGTGGCGGCAGTATAGCTGCCGTCGGACATGGCAAACTGCTTGACAAATTTGGTGCGCTTGGCAGGGAGTTCCCCGGTAATGGCGGATGCAACCTTGAGGGCATTGGTCACAACTGCCTCCGCCGAAGCAGCGTCAACCGAGGCTGCATCAGCCTCTTTCTCATTGTTAATCAATAAATTTGAACTGAAGATAGAAGTAAATGCTAAAATACCTGTTAACAAACTACCAATGATCACTTTTTTCCTTTGATTCATACGCAATCCCCTTTCTGTACTTTTGCTTTATGTTATATATTAAAACCAGTCAAGATAACTGATGAATTCCCTACCCATTGCACAGATACAATGGGCAATCACTTTTTGGTTCTGCATCACAAGATTCCGACTATTTCTTAACTGGACGTTTCGGCTGATGCAGAATCCCGGCACAGATTGGCGGCCATCCTGACTTTGACTTAACCGCTTCCATTTTTGCAATTTTTCCTGCCAAATTAAGAATTGGACTGCCTGTTTTCCTTGTTTTCATCTGTTCTCACCTCCTGCCGTATTAACTTTGCTACTACTATGAAAACAGCACATATGATGATTGCCATCAGAATATATTGCTGCCATTTCATTTTTAAGATAGTTCCTATCCCTGCTGCTCCGATTTCCAAAAACAATATTCCCCTGCTCCAATTTCTGTATTTTCTTTGCTCCTCCAGCGTCAGCATAAGGTCAGGATGATTCACAGGCGCAAAAAACAGAATACAAAGGATGGAAATAGCAAGCATCAATCCGAATATAACCATATGTTTTGCCAGTAATGGCACAAAAACTTCAAAGGTCAGTACAACCGCAGCTAC
Organism: Clostridiaceae bacterium; assembly: GCA_910575435.1. Classification (GTDB taxonomy): domain Bacteria; phylum Bacillota; class Clostridia; order Lachnospirales; family Lachnospiraceae; genus Butyribacter. The sequence goes on from CAJTGI010000021.1 coordinate 12,602, forward strand.
CGAGCCTATGAAACAGCCCGGAAACGATTTTGCATGGAATCCTCCGGTCGTCTGACGCAGCATCAGAAAACATACTGTAAATACCACTCCCTCCCACAATTTCCCAAGCAGAAAAGAAAGCATAAATAGAACCGTACAAACAATTAGTTTTTCAAAAACAAGTGTCAAACCATAAATAGAATCTTCTCTGTACTTTTCTTCTAATGCGTGACTCCGAATCAAAAAATCAACAAAATCTACCACCATTGCACGCCATCTCCTTTGCCCACAGATATATCATACATCTTTATAATAAATCAATAGCAATTACATAATTTGACGGAAAGTTGCAAAAATTGACGGTTTTCATTTAAGAAATGATCTTGATTGCTCGAATGTAACACGACCTTCCCGTTTTGTAAACGAGTTTCACATTTTGAAAGCGACCTTCAAATTTTGTACCCGAAATTCCACTTTTGTAGCAACTTTCCCGTTTTTTTCTGCGGTTCTGTGGTATAATGGTCCCACAGCAGGATAAAAATGCGCACAAAAACCGGACGTCAGTTTTGTCTTACAAATTTTATAAGCCGAAATTCACGCCTGATTGACTCCTTATTTTCAGCCGGCGGTCTGCGCTTGTTTTCCTGTTACTTTTTCAGAAGTCCTGGCGTAAGGTTGATGTCTCCGGCGGTAACCTTCTGACATCCTAACTTCTGCGCCAGTTCTTCCCCGTAATAAAAGCTGAATGCTTCATACGGACTTTTTCCATTCAGTTTCTTCCTCCGGTAGGAATTGATGTGGTTCATCATCCGCTCCACGTCTTCCTGGGTCAGTTCATCAAAACTCTTTCCTTTCGGTACAATTCTGCGGATGAATTCATGTCCTACTTCTATCTCTGCTTTCTGATAGGGTGCACTGGGATTGCAGTAATAAATCCGCGTCCTCTGGAATCCCCTTTCTTCCGGTCCGTTTTCTATCTTTTTCGGATTGGAGAATTCACTCCCGTTATCCGTCAGTATCACCGGAAACAGCCTTGTGAAGTCTGATGCTCCCAGCTTCTGATACAGTCCGTCGTAAATGTCGATTACGGACTGTGATGTATTGGCTTCCCTCAGAAATCCCAGCATCAGAGATACGTTCACAAAATAAATGGTCAGAAGGACTTTCCCTCCTTTACTCCCGATTACGGAATCCATCTGCACCACCGCCGTATCCGGGTGCTTTTCCATGTATACCTCATAATCATGATAGTTCCTTCCCACACGGCAGCCACGGTCTACCTTCAGCTCCGGTTTCTTGTACCTTGGGCGGTATTTTACCTTCCTCGGCAGGTCAATGTTACGGATGTCGAACAGACAGCCGTCCACATAATTGTACAGCGTCTTCTCACTGCACATCAGCTCGTCCTTATGGTTTAAATAAATCTGGTGGATGGACTGCCCCTGTTTTACCAGCGGCACCAGAATCTCATTCAGCCTTGCAATCTCCCCTTCCGTCGAGAGGATGCCGCTCCGCGACTGGGATATTTTTTCCGTTGCCTGCCGGTGTGCTTCCAGCGCATCATACACCGTCTTAGTCAATGTACACTTTTTTACCTCACGGCATCCGTTACAGGCATAAGGCGGTTTAAAACGGTGCATGCATACCTCTTCTTCATACTGTTCACAGTAACGGTTACAGATGAATTCACACTGTTTGCAGATGGATACGAGCGGATGTTTACAGTCCGTTGTTCCGCATACTTTTTTCCTCCTGCACCCTTTCCGGTACTTACAGGTGTTGTGGGGGAATACGCTGTATCCGGTATCCTGTTCCACGGAATAATTCCTGACTTCTTTTGTGATTGTGGTCCTGTCCCTTCCCAGCTTTCTCCCGATCTCCGTAAAGGTCATGTGGGCTTTCAGACTGCTTTCGATCTCCAGCCGGTCCTCATAGCTTAAAAACTTTGCCATAATGTCTCTCCTTTCCCCGCCGGCTGTTCTGTTCTCATAATATAAACAGGAAGAACATCTCTGCTCCTCCTGCATTTGTATCGTCACTTTCACTGCTGTGATTTATTCTGTTTGTATTCATCTTTCCCCTTCAGACGGGAATCTCGGATTACATTTCACGAATGATCTTGATTGAATTGTTTCCAAACAAAAAGCAAGGCTGCATAAAGCATGACCTTGCACAAAACATACGCTAATCTATATTTTTTATTTATGGTGTGCCAATACACTACACTTTAATCTCAGGTATCACGGCAGTGTACGAAAAACATCCCTCTTCGTAACGCATCATTCCCATCCCCTGATACTTATCCAGTATCATCCGGACATTCTTCAGACCAATCCCATGTCTTCCCTTATCTTCTTTACTTGTAGGGATTGCATCATCCTGAATGTCAACCGGTTCAGACACTGTATTCCGGATAGAAAGCACAAACTGCCGCTTCTCCCTGACAAGTTTTACCCATATTTTACGCCCGCTCTCTAATTTTCCACATGCCTCTATTGCATTGTCCAGAAGATTGGACAACAGACTGACCGCATCCTGCTCCTCCAGCCATAAATCGGATAAATCATTGGCATAAAAGAGAAATGAAATATCCTTTCGCTTTGCCAGACGATATTTCTGGTTCAATACGACATTGAGAATCGGATGGTTGACATCCACATTCTGCATCTGGTCGGGAAGCGAATCTGCCAGCTTCTCTGCATATGCCTCCGCCTCCTTATACTGCTGTCTTTTTAGCAGCCCCTGCATACAGCCAATCTGATTATGGTAATCGTGCAAAATACGTTTTTGCTCTTCATAATTGAGGCTCATTTCATGGTATAACTGAATTTTTTCCTCATTTCTCTCCTGCAGCAGACGGATCTGGTTCCATCGCCTATCTTTCTCTGAAATAAACTTCAGCCATTCAAACATAACAACATTCATTACCATAATGCCAAGAGAAACTGCCAGATAGTCTGCCGAACTGTTCCTGCCCAGAAAGGAAAAAAGCATGACCAACATGATAACCATAGACAGCACTGGAAAACATATCATCAAAATCCATGCCGGTCCCTCTATCTGCACTTCCCTTCCCCGCTTCCAGAAATGTTCGGACCCTAAGACAACAACAAAAAGAACCGTTTTGCAGATCAAAACCAGGATAACCTGCATCACATCGTTTTCCAGATAGTTTTTATCTATAAAGGTACTCAGAATGATAAACGAAAAATAATCCACGCAATACAATAATGTATAAAATGCCCCGCATATAAATAATTTCTTCTGCCATCTTCCTAAAAAGAAAATCTGCGATAATAAAAATATGCCAAATACAATCCCCAGAATCCGATATACATATAAATCCTGTGAATTAGTAAGGCATCCGATTCCCCAGATCATTCCGGCCAATAAAAATACGAATAAGCCTCCTTTCCATTTGGCCAAAAACCTCTGCTTCAAAAAAATGTCCAGAAAAATCCTACAGCAAAGGGCTTCATAGAAAACAATGCTGATACTCTTCAAAAATTCTTCCAACATTCCATTCTCCTCCATATGTTTATATCTCTTTATACTGCAAATACCGTTGCTTTACTTCAGGATATCTGGGACGGGAAACCGGAATCTCAGACCCATCAGACAGACAAATTAAATAGTTATTGATCTGCTCGATATGCCCAAGGTTAACCAAAAAGCTCTGATGACAACGGGCAAAATTAAACTCCGACATTTTGGATTCCAGTTCGTTAATCTGACCATACATATACAAAATTTCGCCCTTTCTTCTAAACTGTAATTTATGGGACTGGCTTTCTATATATAGCAGGTCATCCAGCAGTATGATCCTTTTCCCGCCAACAAAGGGAAATTCCATCCTATGTCCGCTACACTTTCTTGTTTTTATAATGTCAGCCAGACAATCCGGCAATGATTTGTCAATTTCCTTTTTCATAATATAACGCACCGCCCTGACATTATACCCCTCAAAAACGTAATCCGGCGTGACTGTAATAAAAACAATGTCAATTTCCGGATTTTTCTCCCGAATATAATAGGCTGCATCCATCCCATTCATGCCGTCCATTTCGATATCCAGAAATATGATGTCAAACTTCTGGATATTTTCTTCTCTTTCACAAAAAACATCCCCATTCACGAATAATTCAATCCGAAACAGCACATCCTCTTTTACCAGATAATCCCTGACAACACTTTCAACATAGTTCCTATAATACTTCTCGTCATCACAAATAGCAATATTTAATTCCAAACCCATAGCATCCTCTCGCCTAATTCTTTTGTCATTCTGCAACCATCTTATTATTTTAGCATATCTACAGACCATTTGCGACTAAAAATCAACTCAACGAAAGTCACTATGTACATAGTAACATCATATAAGGGTATCGTCAAACCGTAACTTTTTGTTTAGTATCATAGTTAAGAGGTGTTTTTCATGAAAAAGGAAATTTTTACAATGAACCAGTATGGTTCCGTCAAAATTAATATAAAGAAATATATGGATTCTGAGAACATAACCAGAAATGCGCTGGCAAAAGCCATCAATACAAGATTTGAAGTAATTGACAAATGGTATAACGGATATGTCGAAAAAATTGATGCAGATATCCTTGCCAGAATCTGCTATGTTTTAGACTGCACACCGGGCGACATTATTGCATATGAACAGGATATCGAATAATCTGAGAAATATGTCATTTCAGCTTTTCTGCAAATCCCAAAAATAATCTTCCAAAGAAAAAATCTGCAGATCAGAGGCCTTTCCCTAACCTGCAGAAATAAAATTTATTCTTTTATAATTTCATCCGGTTTTCTGACAGAGATCACCAACAGCCTGGCATCCCGTCCCATCCAGCTCCGACAGGTAGACAGCGTGAGAAACTCATACTTCCGAAAAAACTCCTCTGGTGCTTCCTTCTCAAGTTCTGCCTTGATCTTCTTTCCCATCTCAGTCTGGTACAGACTCCCGGAAAGTATCTTACCTACATATCCACCATACTCATCCCAGTTCCCGACATCGGTGAAAGAATAGACAGAAGATGATGTCGTTGTCTGCATTACCGACATGATCTGGTACTTCCGTTTCTCATCCCCCGCCCGGAAGCTGACTTCCGGATGCTCCTTATAAAAGATTTCACTGGAATACGCATGGAGCGCTCCGAACATCTTGCCTCCGTTGATATTGTGCCCATAAATAATGCAGTTATCACTGTCAATCATGCATCTGGAATCCAGAAACGGGGTGCCATAAAAACTATAGTTCCCATCGAAATCCCGATGCAGGTAATACTCGCTGTCACCTTTCCGCTGCATGACCGGATAAGAAATGCTGGTGTCCTTAATCTTCAGCCAGCCAATCCAGTCTGGATTTTTTTCTTCCTCTGGCAAAATGCGAGAAACGGGATGTAAATCCCGCTCCTCTATTTCCTCCAGCTGGTCGAATCGGACTTCCTGCTCTTTGTCATTCTGGTAAGAACGGTATACAAAATACCCCGCTACCAGAAATGCCAACAAAAAAAAGAGGCATGACAACCTCTTGATCCGTTTCTTCCTGCAATTTACTTTTTTCTCCTGTCTCATTTTGCACGCGCCTTTTTCCTTCGAAAGAAGAACATTCCAGCACTCCCCAACATGGAAAACAGGATGACTGCTGCTACAAGCGGTGTGGTTCCGCCTGTCTGTGGCACTTTTGGTGTCGGTATCTTCTTATCTGTTACTGATACTTTTTGTACCTCTCCAGTATCTTTTACCGTAAACTGAACCGGTTGTGCAAGCTGGTAGCCTTTCGGCGCCTCAATCTCTTTGAATGTATAGGTTTCCCCTGCTTTCAGTTTCCCGATGATGTCATAGCCCTCCTCTTTGGACGTAAAGCTCATAACCTTTTTATCACTGCTGTCAAATACCTCGAATTTTGCACCACGAAGCCCCTGCCCGGTATCGCTTGCCAGTTTGATCAGACGGATTTTTGTAGTGTCATCTTTCATCTGCACACTCTGAAACTCTCCCGAATCCTCTATGGCAAACTCAATACTGTCGGCGGTTGCATACCCATCTGCCGGCCGCTTCTCTGTCAGGATGTAAGACTTTCCCACTGCCAGTTTCTGCTCGATGATGTGCTTTTCCTTCGTGGAGGTCCATGACTCAATTACGGTATCCGTATCTTTTTCCGTAATCTGCAGTTCACAGCCCGGTATCTCCTCTGAGCCTGCAATCTCAGTCTTGGAGATTTCCACTTTTGTTGTGTCATCCACCATATGGATCACATTATCAGTTCGGAGCGTCCTGTTTTCTCCATTTATGATGACTGCCTGTGTCTGACCGTTCTCTCCCTGAACAATCTGAAAGTTAATGCTCTCTGCTGTAGCAAAACCATTCGCTGGTCTGGTTTCCGTCAACGTATAGTCCGTATCGTGAAGCAGGCCATTTACCTGCACTGCCCCCTTTTCATCCAGAATGGCTGTGACATTGCGATAACCCATATCCTCCAGTTTTTCATTCACACGGATGGATTCCTGATTACCGGATGTCCAGCTCACAATGACATTGCCCGCTGCATCCGTAATCTGCAGTTCACAGCCCGGCAGTTCCTCACTGTTTGCGATGGAGGTTTTGCTGATGACTGTGCTTGTCTGAGCATTGACCGCTTCCACATCCGCAGCAATCACCTTTGTTTCCTGATCCTTGTACTCCAGATGCACCGGATACTCCGTTTCATTCAGGTAATAGCTTCCGGATACGGACAATTCTTTCAGATAGTAATCACCGGAATTCAGCGTGGTGGCAGAATCCGTAGCCGGAACGCTTTCGGATTCATCTTCCGTCTCTCCTGCTGCGTCATCTTCGGATTCATCCTCTGCATCTTCTTCTGTTTCCAAATCTTCTCCCGATTCATCCTCCACATCTTCTGTATCTTTTCCAAATGCAGTTTTCGATGTATTTGCCAGTGTCAGAAGACTTTCCAGAGGTGGCATTGTCCCAACTGCCGGTGTTTCAGTAGGTTCTGCATCTACAGCAGAATCCGTATCCACTTTCGGGTAATTCTCACTCATCAACGGAAGATCAAGATCCGATTCTGCTTTTCCATCGGCATCCGTGGTAACCGTTCCAAGCTGCGTTCCGGCAGCCACAATCTTTTCTCCATCGGCATTGTAAATATCATTTCTGGTAAAGATACCAAATACCGCACCCTCGACGGCCTGTCTGGTGGCAGCGTCTGTCTTAAACAGGGAAATGGCTGCCTTTGCGCGGGCATTGACTACATTCAATACGCCATCTTTGTCCGTGGCGTCTGTGGCATTGAGAACGTATTCCTCATCCTTGTTTTTCCAGTTAAATTCCACATCCCATCCCTGCTCCGGCAGAACATAGCCATATCCGGCCTCTTTCTCCGTCAAATGGTATTTCCCAAGCGGCAGGTCAACCGTTACCGTACCATCCTCATCCACTGTATATCCGGTGATATCCTTACATTCTCTGGTAAATTCTGCGCCCCTGCCTGTTGTGATTGTTGTCACAAGTTCACCCTTATCGTACCAGTTCGTTCCCTGATTGTCCTGCGTTGCAATATCCTCCGCTGCCGTAACCTCGAACACGCAGCCTCTCAGAAAACGGTCCTCATAGACAAACGCTCCCTCTTCATAGCCTGTCAGCATCTCACCGGTCTTATAGAGTTTCAACCTGCCTGCCGTTTCATGATTTGTGTAAGTTACGGTAACAACGGCATGGGTATAGCCGTCTTCGTCGGTAAAGCTCTCATAATTGTCGGCTTTGCTGTTAATCGTTACCTCAATGTATTTCTCTGTGATGTGAAGGCCGCTGGCAGAATCCGTCTCATAAATACGATAAGTACCTGACTTCAGTTCCTTTACGGTCATAATCTCGCCGGACTCATCCGTTACAAACTGGTTTACCGTCACGTTTTTATTTCCATCACTATAACTCTGCTCGACTAGCTTCTCCCCGTCATCCGTCACTTTGTAGATCTGGTATGTGGTGCCGGGTTTTAGTACCTGCTTTTCGGTGTTGCCATCTTTTTTGAGGATTCTCAAGTAGGCTTTGAACAAATTGTTATTCATTGGATACAGATAGGTTTTTCCATTTTGAGTCACTTCTACATCTTTAATGTCTTCAATCAGAACGGCATCTGTTTCCCCGGAATCTACCTGATGGATCTGATATAATCCATAATACAAATCACCCGAAACTCCATATCCATTTTCGTCTGTATGGATAATGGCTCTTTCATAATCATCGCAGGCATCATAACTTCCTTTGCGTTTTAAGAATACCTGAAATGTCGCATTAGCCTCCGGATGCAGTGATCCCGTCTGCCCCTCAGAATCATACTTCTGCACTGCAACCTTACCCAATATCGGTTGATTTCCGTACTCCTCCGTCGCAAGGTCATAGGTATACTCTGCCGCGTTATTCGAGGCATCCACTTTCACTGTGAGCACATCATTGGAAAGCGTATATCCCACTGGTGCCTTGACTTCCTTCAGGTAGTAGGCATTGCCGCTCCGCAGGAAATCTGTCACCATCTTTCCATCCTGGACGGTATAAATCCCTGCCGTTTTTGCTATGCCCTGAGCATCATAGACGGTTGCCTTATTCGTGCAGGAAGCATCCGCATATAACTGGAACTGCGCCCCTTCCAGGCTGGCATCCCCATGCGGTTTCTTATCTGCGCTGTATTTATCAATCTTGACAACATCAATGGTCGCTTTCTTGTATTTGTTGATAACTCCCACCTGATATGCTTTGGAATAATCGGAGGCCACCTCCTCTAAAGAATCCGGCCACTGCCCATCCTCATTCCGACTCCAACTGTTTGCCTTTTTTAAAGTAATCCTTTTTCCTTTGGCAAACTCTGGGTCCAAAACGATGTGTTTATTATCCCCCGTATTATCTTCCGTCAAGGTATACGTATTGGAAATGTCATTTTTCAGTTCTTTCATTTCCTGATTCATTAGTTTCTTGGCGGATTCTTTGGTCAGGTCAGAGGCGAAGTCTACACCCTCATCCAGATCAAGGTCATCCGTCAGATGTTTCTTTGCAGCTTTCTTGTCATCTGCAGACATATCCTTCAGTTCTGAATCCGGATAATAATAGTATTCCTGCGTCTGCAGACGGTATGTCATTCGGAAGGCTATACGTCCGCTGTCCCGCGTGAACCCTGTCATACTGAAGGAGGTATCGTTATCATCATCGGCATCACCTGTTTCCGTGCCATCCCGATCTGTCATGGCAAAAGAGTAGAGATCATCCAGGTTATCTGCATCCAACGTGAACTGTATTCCCCCCAGTCCTTTACCATCCTCATCCTTTTTCATCACCGTAATTCTCTGCCGATAATACTCACTGTCATTGATACTGGCTACCTCTGGCACGTCATCCGCATCTACTGTCAGCAGCCTCTGATATCTTTTGCTGTTCCCTGTCTTCTGCCAAATGGTAACATCCGCTGTCCATGCCCCGGATGGCTCAAAAATATCTTTATACAGGTCATTCACTGATTTTGTAGGAGAAATGTTAATATTTCCTTTAACCTGTTTAATGACATCTTTTAACTGCGCTTCGGAATTACGTCCTTCAGCGATGGACCAAATGAGCGCCTGACCCATGACAAACGCCTTGCCGGATCGGTTTCTGTCCACTACATACCAGCGGACGATTTTGGCATAATACCCATTTTTTTCACCGCCGGTATTCTGATCAAAATGATGTGTTTCTTCTGCTGAATAGGTATTCCCGGAATGACAGGTATACCCTAAATTAATGCAGAATGCCTTTTTCCCATTCAGCTTCATCTGCCACCATGTCCCGCTTTTTGTCTTCGAACCAATGGAAACCGTTCCCTTCCGGCCAAGGGACGACAGGCTCACTGAGGCAGATGCTGCACTGGATACTGAGGAATTTACCGCAGTCACACCGCACAATAGGGCAAATACCATTATATACGTCACAATTTTTCTAATTTTTTTATTTATTTTCATATCAAAGTTCCTTTCTTTTAAATCTACTGACCACGTCTCCACTCCATACTGGGGGGACCTCTTACAAACTTCGCCATAATGATCCAACCTTTCTCCTCAATCAAAAAAGAGCCTGCAATCAAACAGACTCTTCCTTATTTCATGTTAACAACCTATTTTGTTACTTTTTAGTATTTATCTAACTGGATATACTCCCAGTTTTTATAGCCGCCCTCCCACGGTGTCGCATCATAATAGTATTCCTGTCCGTCGATTACAGCCTGCACCTTGATGTGAAGCGCTCCATTTAATGTCGTGGTGTAAGTATATGCTTCAATCCCTATCATATTTGCCATATCACGCAACAGCTTAGCAGCACCGCCACAGTCTGTAAAACCAGTCTCCCAGTCAGCCCCGACATTTTCCTGTATAATCCATATCGTATTGTATCCAAGATAACTGCCGTTCGTATCAATTCTCGGATAGTTCATGTTATCACGGATATACCCTTCCAGACGCTCCATTTTCTGCTGCTCAGAAAGACTGCCCCATTTTCCCAGTCCATCTTCATTGTAGTCCTCACTGCTCACTGTCTGGATGACTTTTTCACAAAATGATTTTTTGCCTGCAGCACCATCTTTCACTTCAATCTGGAACGTATCGACGGTACGCCATGTATTATTGTTATTTTCTCCTTTTTCCAGTTCCTGGATTGAAACTGTTCGGATTCCCGGTTCCTCTGCCCTGCAGGTGTAAATCCAACCACCTTTCACTTTTTTAAAATAATTTGTATTTGTTTTTTCCTGATCCAGATACTCAATATCTTCATAAGAATACGCTGGTCCTCCCAAAACTTTTTCCCCATATGCCCCAATGCTCACATACACATTATCAAAATCATTCGGATTTGGATTATCCGTTTTCACATACAGCACAATCGGCACGTCCTCATAAATGGTAAACTGATTTAACACGCTGACCTCATAAGAATATTTTGCCTGATATGGTGTCGGTTCCGGGGATGGTTTCGGTGTCGGCACGGATGGCACGGCCGGTTCTGGGGATGGCAGTGGTGATGGATTTCCGGCATCATTACTGTTACTGCCAATTTTTCCAACCGCTATCCGGACAACATTGCTGTACTGGGTATAGGTGCCGGATACCCTTGCCTGTACCCGGTATTCATATACCGTATCTGCCTTTACCGTCTGATCCGTAAGAGTCGTCTTCCATGCTGTCTTTAATTTTTTCCATTCCCCTGTTTCCGTTTTCCTCTGAACCACATAGTGCTCTGCTCCCGCAATTTTGCTATACTGGAGTTTCACATATCCCGTATCATTTAAAGAAGCTTTCAGCGTTCCGGCAAAAGCAGGTTTTTTCCCAGTCTGGCGGGTCTTGCTGCTTTTCGTGACCTTCACCTTATACTTGTATACCTTTTTCTTCCCGCCTTTCAGATAACAGCGGACTGTCACCATTGCCGTTCCCGGCTTTTTACCCGTAATGACAATCCTGCGGTTCTTTTTCGTCTTCTTATATTTTACTTTTGCCACGGAGGATTTGCTGCTTTTGACCCTGACCTTTTTTGCCTTTGACAGCGCTGCCAAGCGCATGGTTTTGGATGCCTTATTTGCCATATCCACTTTAACGGTCTTCGTCTTTGCCAAAGCCGTTCCCGTTCCTGCATATAGTGCCACACTCAGCAGTAATATGGTAAATATGATCGTTCTTTTTCCGTTTTTCATGTTCATCAGTCCCTTCTCATTCTCCAGTTCCGATCTCAGACCAGTTCCAGACCTACCTACATCATAACACTATGACCACAAACATTCCAGAAAAATCTTATTCCCACACCTTTGCCACCACATCTGCTTCCCTCAAATACATATCTTCCCAGTATCGGGAGTCAAAGGAATTATTAACATTATCCCCCAGTACAAAATACGAATTGTTCGGTACTACAACCACCTGCCAGTTACGTTTTGGAATCACCCAGCCCTGAGTATATGTGAGTTTTTCCAAATCTACAGTATCTCCGCCCACAGCAGCAATCCGCTTCACCAACAACTCACCACCCCGCCGGAATACAATGACATCCCCCTGCTCCAAGCCCGGATACACTCTGGAAGCGATTAAAAAACTGCCTTTCTTCAGCGTCGGCTCCATAGATTCCGTTGGCACATACCCGGCTAATAATACTGTATGGAATAAAATCCATGTCAGTATACTGACACCCACCGGAAACATCCACCACCAAAATCCTTTCTTTTTAAATGGTCGTCTCCTACCCTGTTTTCTTTGTTCCATATCCATACTCCTCTGCCATCTGCCGCAGTTCCTCCTGCTCCCTCAGATACTTTCTTGCTTTCGATACCCATGCACAGACGAGATTTGCCCTCACGCCAAACCATTCACCAATCTCCCTGCTGGTATATCCTTTCTCCATCAACAACATTGCACGGATGCCTTTTTTCGTAGATGCGGGCACCAATCCCTGCGCCTCCTTTAGTATTTTCTGCAGGACAATCTGCAGTTCTTTATCATCATTATCATAAAAATCCCCTGTCTCCGGCAGGACATCGACTACTGTTTCCCTCTTTCCCTTTCGGGTAGAGGAAACCAGGGCATCGCAGATTTCATTCCAGATCAGCCGGTAGGCATAGGTGGAAAAGCACCCGCCCCTGTCACTGACCACTGCCTTACACAGACCGATACAGCCAATCTGGAACAAGTCTTCCCTGGAATACATGCCGTGTTGGAAAGTCCCGTGAACTTTATCGGAAATGACCTTATGTACCAGACCCATATTCTCTTCCGTCTTTTTTCTCTCTTCCGCATTCATTCCGCCTCTCCTCCTTTTCAGTCCATGTCCTCATCGATAGAAAACGCTATGGTTCTCAGGGCACATTTTGCTCCATTTCCATTTTTCCGCTTCCCCGAATTACCCGAAACGGATTTTCTTTCCGGGATTTTAGCAGCTTTATGCTTTCCTCAATAACCTGCCTACAATAATATTCACCCAGATGCCCAATGTGTGCTTCCGACATCGGGGCGCTGATGATGTCTGCCAGCCACTGGTAGGCATCCTGCTTGTCCATCAGACCGGATTCATACAAACGGTTAAAGTAACGGTGTGCCTCCCTCCTCAGTGACCGGAGATTGTGGTCCGCCAGACTCCCCATCGGCTTTTTTGTCCCCTTATGCGCCCGAACATAGGCATCACATTCCGGATACCTTGCACATACATAAAGCATGGTTCGGTTTTTGTTATCGCGATAGATTCCATCCGCACTGCGGAATACCACCGGACTGCCGCAGTACGGGCAGCACATCTGCTTTTTCTGATTCCCTTTCTTTTTTCTTTTTTTCGCATTCATGGCATTTTGCCTCCTCTCATAGAAAAACTCTGGCAAGATTATTTTAAGCCAATATTTTTTCCCAATAAAATAAGCCGCAAAAAAAACATACAGAGCCAATGGTGCTGGAATTTTGGTGTCTCATCCAGTCATTGACTCTGTATTCTATTTCTGCAACCTTCCGGCTCATATGTTCAACAAGTCTGCGCTATTGTGGACTTACTCTGTGTGCGAAAATCCGTAACGATTCCTGCAGGTCTGCAGGTCTCGAAAGCCTGAACGCAACCCTTGTTACAGTTTCAGTATAACAGGGGCTTGCACGGTTGTCAAGCCTTATAAGAATATTTTTTGTGATTACATTAAAAAAGTTCCTTTATGGCTTTTTATCCCCCAAAAATATACCAGTCTGACGAAACCACCGCCAGAAACTTATTCATCCTCATCATAGTCCTCTTCGTCATCATCCTCCTGATCTTCTCTTCGTTTCTGGATGATATGGATGGCGATCAGTCCACCGACAGCCACTGCCATCCCAACAGAAAAAAAGACAAGATGCTTGATGGGAATACCAGTAATCGTTCCTGCCCGCTCTTCCTGCCGCTCTGCACCAGTTTCAGAATCTGTTCCCCTGTCAGTAGACAGTGCTCCTGCCTGTTCTTCCGATGCGGATCTTTGGGTTGCTGGAACCTCACTGCCATCATTCGTATTTTCAGTCAGCATGCAGGTCAGTATGTAGCGGCGACTTCCACCAAGCTCTGTCCTCAGCACGCCATCTCCTCCTACCGTTATTGTCCCTGGATACAGACCGGCATCGGTTTTTAACTGAAACTCCCTTCCGGCCCATTCCTTTCCCAACTGCACCTCTAACTGTTCTGCTTCCATCACCTGTATCTCCGTCCCCTCTGTCCCCTGGTTTTCAGCCGAAACGGAGATCCCATTTCCCAATGCGGCAGCTAACATGCCTGCAAGAGCCAGTGCTGCCAGTTTCTTTTTTACTGCTTTCAAGTCCTTACCTCCTTTTCATCTCGGCGCCGCGATATGGGTAATCGCTCCCCAGATCCGATTGGAATCATTGTTAATTCCCAGTATCTGCACAGTTACGCGGGACCCCCTCGGCGGGCGGCCCCTTTTCGGGTAACTGCAAAGGCAGTCAATGCCACCATCCAGTGCCACAAAGACACCGTTGGTATCCACCATGCTCACCGCCCCCACATACCGGTTGCCAACGGAATACCTGCGAAGTGCTTTCTCATAAGGATTTTCTCCAGCCTGCTTCACCGATGCCGTTACCCGGATGTTGCTTCGGTCACTCCGGTCCACGCTCAGTACCTTGACCAGTATCCTCTGTCCAGACTGGAAATACATCGCCGCATCCATCCACCTTTGGTAGCTCAGTTCCCGGAGCGGGATATACACCTCCAGACCGAACAGATCCACAAAAATACCTGCCCGGATCACCGATACGACTCTTGCTTCCGCACACAAATCCGAATAAATCCGATAATTGCCATCCCGGTCTGTGCCCAGATAGTATTCTTTTCTTCTGGCACGCATGGCATCGAGCCTGCTTGCCGCCGCAATCCCAGACTGGGGATCAATGCCCTTGACGATATAATCCACCTCAGCACCAAGCCGTTTGTTCAGCATGTCGTGCAATACATCTTCCGGCAGCCTCCCCCGGAAATCGTCTGGTGCTTCCACCGCCTCTTCTGCAGGAATGATGATTTTGAACTCACCGTGGTAGATGACTGCCAGAGAACGGCTCTGGTTACTTTCCTGCCGTTCCACTCCCTGAATCGTCCCCGTCAGGATTCTTCCCGTCTTCTGGGACTCCATTAAATCCAGCAGGTCATTCCTCGCTTTTTCGGCTTCAGTTTCGGCTACCAAGTGCCCGTCGATAGCAAGCACCTGTGCTGAAGCCAGTCTGACAGATCCAGTATTTTTCCTAGCTCTTCGACGCCTTTTACCTTCACCGGGACCCTGAGCCGTTTGATTCTGCCCCTCTGTGTCAGACTGGTTCTGAATCTCATAATTTTTGACTGATTTAGCTGTGGCATCTGCAGTATTCATGGTCTGAGCCGACTCTGTGTCAGACTGACTCTGATTTCCGGAACTTTCATGCAGATCTAACGCGTCTTCAGGCGAATACACTTTGTCTTCAAGGTCTTCTGAACCAGTCTGGGGTATTTCTTCACCGACGCCCGCTTCCGACATCTCCTGAGCCTCTTCTGTATCAGACTGGCTCTCCTTTTCGGAATCTGCCTCCTGCCCCTTCGTTCCGGCTGATGCCATCCCCTGATTATCTGAATTTTCCATGTCAGTCTGGGAAATCTCTTCACCGCTGTTTTCACCCTCGGTACCCTCTGTATGATTTATATCCGAGTCTGATAAAACAGCCTCTTCCCGCCCATCTGGAGTCCTGTCCATGGTTTCTTCTGACTTTTCTTCCACTACTTCTGGTTTTTCTGCTTTCTTTCTTGGCATATCTCATCCTCCATAATTTTATTTTCAAGTTCCCTCTGGGAAACTTGTTAAGCAAACTTGTTTGCTTTGCCTCCTTATTTCCATCAAAAAAAGCACCTCCTTCGAGATGCCGGTTAATCGCTACTAAAAATCCGCAGGCGGCTGTGCCGAACGGTACAGACTTTTCTCTCTTTGCATTGTCTTTTTCACTTCCCTCTTTTCTGACTGGGGCACTTCCCTCACCTCCTCCCCGCCAAAGCCAGTCTGGGAACATGCCGCGGGACTCACCTGCGGCTGGTAATCCATAATCGAAACGCTGGCCATCTTTTCTGCCATCGGGTGCTTTGTGTAATCCAGCTTGTTTAATTTCAGGATGTTGCAGCCCCGGACAATGCAAAGCAGCTCTGTATTTGGCAGCCGCAATACCTCATCCGGGGTCAGCAGCTTTCTTTTGCCCTGCCCCTGCGTCTGGCGGTACTGGGGAATTACCTGAGCCAGCGCGATGGTCTGTCTGGTCGTCATCGTGGAACTCACCTCAATGCTCATCTCCCCGCTGCGCCCCGAAAAATACTCTGCCGTCACATCATCCGTGCAGCCAAGCATCAGCTGGATGTCGCAGTTGCCGATGATTTCAGCCCAAAGGTTATTGCCATAACGGTTCTGCAGCTGCCCCAGACTCTGCACCGCCATCATCACCCGGATGTCCCTGGAACGGATAACGCTTAATGACCTCGCAAAATCCGATCCGTCTGCCGCCCCGCCAATCCGCCCGATATTGTTAAACTCATCTAAAATCAGATTTACCGGGATATCGCAGTGTCCGCCCGGTCTTGCATCCGCATGCCGGGTCAGTTTGATAAACAGCAGCGAAAAAAAGAGCGACGACAGGAATGCCATCGTGGTGTCCTGGTCGCTCAGTATAATATAATAGGCACATCGTTTGCTTCCCGGTGCAGCAAGGTCAATGTCAGACCGACTCGTAATCCCCTGCACCTCCTTGTTCTGAAGTACCTGCAGTCTGGTGCCTAATCCCTGTATGATTCCAGAACGCACCGTGTCACTGGACTGGGCAAATAAGTTATAGGGCGCCCTTGCCGGATGGTCCAACGGCAGTTTTTCAAATAAAGCCGTCAGCTGCCTCTCGGTATTGCGGGTCAGCATCTGGTAGACTGCCGGAAGGTGCTTCGCATCCGGACTGCGGCTGGGATCTAAATCCACTAGCAGAATCAGCGCCTTTAAGAGATTGCCCTCCCCGTTATCCCAGAAGTGGTCGCCCTTGCCGTTACTGGTGTTGCCGATGATGATGTTCGTGAGCATCTGTGCCATCAGGGTATTCCCATGTAAGTCTGACATGCAGTTCCACGAATCCCCGTGCTCCGGGTTGACCAGATTAAAGACCTTGACTTCATATCCCGCCTGCCGGTACATCTCCGAAGTGTCATTGTACAGTTCGGCTTTGGGATCGGTGATTACCACCGATTCTCCCCTCTTTAATGCCTGAAACAAGGCGTTTCGGATAACGGCTCTTGATTTCATGGTACCGGATGCACCAAAGATGGCAATGTGCCGGTTCAGTCTGGTATCCTTTGGCATACAGACTGTCTTTCCCTCATACTCGCCTAGAATCACCCCCTCTGCTCTGGCTGGCGCCGTCACCTCCATGATTTCCTTTAACTCCTTCTCACTCATCCATTTGGCTGTACCGTAAGTTCCTGTTTTACTTTTCTTAAATCCCCTCGGATCATACTCTTTGCTGTCAAACTTATCATGGAACCGGACATAGAGAACCACCGCCACACCAAAAAGAATGGCTGCCACCATACCCTTCAGTCCATTTTTTGTAAAGGCATGTCGGATGCAAACCAGCATATTCCAGTCTGGCGGTTTTATGACGGATATGCCCTCCCCGCCAGGCCATGCCTGATATCCCGCAATCAACTGCCCCAGTATTCCTCCCAGATACAACAGCCCGCCCGTTCCCAGAATGACAGAGAGAATGATTCCGGCTTTTTTGCGTTTATCCATTTATGAGTTCCTCCCTGCATTTTGATCCCAAACAAAAAAGGCATATGGGATTTTGACAGATTCCATACACCTTTATGTCATTTGTTCTATTCTGTTTACAGCACCGTATGCTCCTGCAGCTGTGCATCCGCATCCCTGCCCGCATACATGACCCGGATCACTGTCACGAGTGCTGCCGCCTCATCCGAAATATAAAAAACCAGGTAATGATCCACCGGCATGACTCTCATTCCCCTGCCATGCCACGATTCTTTTTCATATCGGCGGAATTTTTCAGGAAATTCCCCAAGCATTTCGATATGCGCTTCCAGCCGGTCTAACTGCCCGGAAGCATGATCCGGTGCCAGCAGCTCAAAGGCAATATACTCATAGATTTCCCGCAGGTCAGTTTCCGCCTGACCGCTTATTTCCACTTCATACATCATATCCCGTAATCTCTGCGGATATCAGCAAATGCCTGTGTCGCAGGCTTCGTCTTTCCCGCCGTCATATCCGCATATCCTTTCCCCAGCTCCGCATCCAGTTCCGTCTCAGAAAGCTTTGCCACATTGACCGGCCTTGCAGGTGGGATTTTTACCTCAAATGGAATCCCACGGTTTAAGATAATCTGCTTATAAAACATATTAATTGCGTTTGAGGCCGGAATACCAAGCGCTGCCAAAATGCTTTCTGCCTCTTCCTTGACTTCTGGCTCTATTCTTGCGTACAAATTTGACGTTTTTGCTGCCATAGTATCACACATCCTTTCGTAATCTGTATGATTTCCTGTTTCTGCTTTTATTATACCAATCTGTGCGCACAATAGCAATACATTTTTAACTTTGTTTAAACTATCACCGTCCCCCCTTCCCAAGCGCTGCCTCCAGCAGCTCCATTCCGATGGTCTTGTAGCCCATCCTGTCGCCAAGATATTCCCTGAGAAACCCCAGCTGGTGCGGGTAGCAGACCACCTCGTACCTTTTATCACCTCCTGTTACCGCCTCTTTGAACCGGATCAATCTTGCCAGGTCACTGTCCAGATGAGAAAACACATACACGCCATCCACAAAAGCGTCATACTCAAAAATTCCTCTATCGAATGCCAGGCTCTCCTCATCAAACAACGCTTCCCGCATATTTCTTTTCCAGTCTGGGAGCATGAGCATCTTCATCTGGCGGATACCCAGTTCGTTCATGGCGATAAAATAAATATGCTGGTAAATCCCGTCAAACCGGAACTCCAGCCGTTTACTCTCCTCGGAAGCAAGCAGCGTCTTTAACGCCACATCCCCAGACTCACCAAATAAAATGGCGGAATCAACCTCCTGGACTCCGGCATTCATCCTGCCAAGTTCCATCAGGCTGTGCAAGGCTTTGAACTCCCCCATGCCGCTCCATTTCATGGCGCTCGCCCTGGTATTATATACCGCATAACAGCCTCCGGGGGAAAACACGGCCCCCGCCATGCGGGTAAACATGGTCTTGTTCATCTCCGCTTCGCCCACTCTTTTAATATCCTTTGCCAGATAGTATGCGGGTTTCTCAGGTACCACATGGTATAATCCCCTGTTCTGTAACTGGGGCAGCACATACGGCCGCACCTCCAGACCGGCCTTCATGCACAGAACCGCTGCTTCCGCAACCCGGTGATGCCGCTCCCTGTGTGCCTTATCCCCTGGAAACCGGTGGTTCCAGAAAGAGCGCATGTAATACCCATACGCATCCGGATGCACCCATTCCAGTATGGCAAGGCCAGCCTTATAAAACCGGATGGATTTCTCCCTGCCTTTTCCTGTTATGGTAAGCAAACGGCAGGCATGCTCTTCTCCTGTTTCATCATTGCGGAACGTCTGAGTTACAGTCAGTTTACGGACCAGCTCCTTCATCACCCGCTCCTTACCAAGCAGGCAAAGGGAGTGTGCCGGATATTCCCCCACTAAAGACAGCACCGTAACGAGCCGATGCACGTGGCTCGTTGCAGAGAAATGTATCATGGCGGCTCACCACCGAACCGAAGCAAACGGCAGGTACGAGCCGAAGCGCTGTTACGAATGATTCCGACAACGTGACTGCTCTCTTTGTCGGAATTTCGCCCCGCTGTCCGGCTGAAAATCCAAGGAACCAGAAGCCTTTGCACACATTTCACCCATATGTCATTTTTCCCAGCTGAATCTGCCCCGTTTTTACATATCTTTTTTGCCCGTTTCCAGTGCCATTTCATACGAATTTTCCTCCTCCCTGAACCTCTCATTTTCCTGTAATAACCACTGCGGAAAATCCGTTCTTGGTACTACATAAACCTCCGTATGGTCATCCTCTCCCATGACACTGCACTCATAATGGCTGCATACCGACGGGGCATCATCCGGCATCACATACATGGCCACGATATCCGATACCATGTTCGTCTCGATGTTATCGTGGTCCCGCATCCTCCGTTCCGGGCGTTCCCTGTCATACACATGGCGGTATACCAGCACGCAGTCCGTAAACCGCACCGGTTCTTTCTCTTGGAAATATTCCTTCATGGCAGGATAAAGAAAAGAACGGATATAATCCGCCGAGCCGCCTCCCTTTTTCGGGAGCAGGGCAGGGATACACAACCAAAACCACCCCTCTGCCGTAAATCCCATATCAACGGGAATGCACCGTTTCATGCTACTTTCCACGTCCCTCTTTGCCATATCTGAACCGGTGCAAGCCGGAAGCACCCTCGTCAGAAGCACCAGACGTTCTGCCATCTCCTCCAGCCGCAGTGCCTGCTCATATGCCATGTGCAGCTGGTGCGCCTGAGAGAAATCCTTCACCAGACGAATCTGATCCCACAGTTTTCCCGCCATTCTTTCCACCCTGCCTAACACCTTTTGAAAGGAATTGTTCTGCTCCATACACTGTCTCCCCTGAGTAAAATGTCACTTCCGGTTCCTCCGCCCCCTCGAATCCCACCGTTGCAAACAGGCATGGCACTTTTGGCAGCATTAACTTTTCTGCCATGGAAATGCGGGGAAGGACAATGATATACTTTAAGTCATCCTGCGGCTGCAGCAGCCTTAGCAGGCTTTCTTCCCCCTCATACAGCACCACAATCTCATATCCCACATTTTCTTTTAAGAAGAAGATCTGCGACGGATAGACTGCCGGGTAATGGGCCATCGGGTCCACATAGTCAATAAACTTTAACAGCACCCACACTGCCAGTATGGTACGCTGGTCCGGTCTGCACAAGGAATCCAGTCCCACATAGTACCCGCCGCCCACGTCTGCCGCCCGCATCTGCTTCTTTAAGTTCTTTATGATACGTTCCGCTGTCTGAGCTGGCTTTTGCAGCATCTTCGTAATCTGGGTTTTTGGCAGTGCCCCATACTGGGACAGCCATTTAATCACATACTGTTCATCCTTCAGCAGCATTGTTTCACCTCTTTTTTGTGCGTATTTTCTCCTAAATGCGTATTTTGCAAAAAATACGTATTCCTACTTCCCTGCCATTCCCTTTCCTTTCTGGCGTTCCTTCAGGATTGCCTCCAGTTCGGCACGGTCTGTCGTAATCATCTCCTGCTCTTCTTTAGAAGCCTTAATGACCACTGGCACCTTGTTGTTATTGGAGTACACCAGTGCCTCCCCTCTCTCAAACTGGGTAATGGAACGAAGTTCCGCTGTCGTCAGCTTCAGCACCTCTTTCACATAACGTGCCTCGTCCGGCTCCAGATTGAGGATAATCTTATTCTTGCTGTTATTCACAATCGCCCTGCCGTACTTGCCATCCTCCAGACTGAAAAAGTCCGACAAATCCTGCGTCGCCGAGATCGCCGCCCCGCCAAATCCGCGGATGGTCTTAAAGATAGTCAGGCAGAACTCTGCCGCCATCCGGTTCGAGGATGCCCCCACCAGCTGCCAGATTTCATCAATCATGATCGCTTTCTTTTTCGTGCGGTCGGACTTTACCTTGTCCCACACATAGTCCAGGGCAATCATCATACCCACCGGCAGGAGTTTCCCCTTCAGCTCCGACAAGTCCAGCACAATGTACTTGTTGCTTAAATCCACGTTGGTCTGCCGGTTAAAGGACTGTGCCGAACCGGTCACAAACCGGCTCACGATCACAGCAATCCGCTGTGTCATCGGGTTTTCCTTCAGGTTTTTATGCAAATCCCCCAGAACCGGCATTTTCTTCATGGCCGGGGGACTGGACATAGCATCCAGATACAGGCTGTCATTATCATGGGTAATCCCCAAATCCCCGTAGGTCTTAATCAATGCCTCATCCAGCATCTGCTCCTCCTCATTGCTCATATCCGGTATGAGAAGGGAAAAGAAAATCATCAGCTGCTGGATTTTTCTTGCCAGCATCGAATCCATCTCACTGTAGTCCATCTCATCAATCAGCTCCATTTCCGGTGTGATGGTATGCCGGATTTCCATAATGTTAATGCAGTGCGGGGAGCCGGGGGCGATCTTGATAAACTGGCCCCCGATCTGGTTACATGCCCTGCGGAACTCATGCCCCTTGATCGGCGCAATGATAAAGCACTGGATGCCACGCATTCTCATCCTGAATGCTAAAAGCTGCAGGGTAAAGGTCTTTCCCGCCCCGCTGGTTCCCAACAGGTTCAGGTTTGCATTCTTATTCTTCTTTGTATTGAATAAGTCCACGATACAGAGGGAATTGTTATGCCGGTTGACACCCAACAGAACCCCGGAATCATCCGACATCTCGAAACTGGTAAACATGTAAGTGGATGCCGCCCCGCTGGTCAGCACGTTCCTCTTTGCTTTCTTTTCCAGCGACGGGGCAATCTTTGCAAAAGGCATCATGGTCCGCAGAGCCGCCTCCTGCTGGAACCGGCAGTCACTGATATACATGTCCATAGACTTGAGCATGTCGGTCATCTGCTGCTTCCGCCACATCAGCTCCTCATAGGTCTTTCCGGATACGCTCACAAACACGGACAGATAAAACAGATCCTCGTTATTGCTGGCAATTCCATGCTTGATATAATATCCCGCCTGGATGGAACTGGTCAGTTCCTCATAATCGGTGCTGGTATCCTGCATATCCTTTAGTTTCGTGCGGTTCAGCCGTATCCTCTGTGCCACCTTGTCAATGGCCCGGCTTCGGTTTTCCCTTGTCAGGAACACATCGATGTCAATCCCGTCCCCGGCGTTGATCAGCGACGACATCCAGCCGCCACGCACCCTGCCAGGATACCCGTTCCCCTTGATGAACAAAAAGGAATAGTACAGCCCGTCCATTATGATATAGTTGTGATGGGACAGGTCGATCCCCCTAGGTGCCAGAAAATACGAAATCCGAATCTTAGGTACCGGATCAACCCCAATCACCTTATTCTTTGCCGCCATTGTGTCAAGCACTACCCGGTTCACCCGGCTCTGGAACGGCTCATCCACACAGGAATGGCGGTTGAAGAACATGTAGAGCATCTCTGCCACCGCCTCATCCTCATCCTTATTTTTTATGATGGAATTACCACACTGAAGAAAGTATGCCTTTGCGTTCTGCTCCGCCGCATTCAGCATCCCGTATACCTGCGAATAGTCGTTTGCATCGCCCCGCCGCATCTCCTCATACTGGAAAATCAGAAAAAACCGCCTGGTAAGCGCCTCCCGGCTTCCCACATCCTTAATGAGCCGGAGATATCCCCTTGCCAGCTTCCGGCACGCCTCGCTCTCCTCTGCCGCTAAATCCTTTTGTACCATGGAAATGTGCTTGTCCGAATCCGCCTTTCTCGTAATGCTCTTGAACTGCATCCGCACCGGGGAAATCTTTAACCAGCTGGCAAATGAGGAGATAATGTTAAACTGCTCCTCCCCGGACCGCAGCATAAAGTTGATTGGCTCAATCTCCAGTATCTTAATATACCTGCCATCCGTAGTTTCAATGATCCCATTGGCAATATTCTTAACCGGGATGAAATCCTGCACAAACTCAAGCTTTTCCTGCTTTGCTTTCTGCCTGCGCTCCTGTCTTTTTCCTGCCGGTGCGTTCTGTCCCGGTTTCCTTCCTTTTCTTTGCTGCTTTCTTCTTTTTTGGCTGTTTCCTTTTAAGCTGCTTCTGGTCATATTGATATCCAACCCTCCTGAAATGTAATTTTCTCCTGTTCGCCGCATACCGGATCATATGGCTGCCATACTGGAACAGGGAATCCCCGTCAATGCCCATCATGGACAGCACCCCCAACGGGAGCAAGGTCAGTGTCATCACCACAATCCGTATCTTAATGGGCATCGGTATCAGCATCACCTCCGGATACCCCACCAGCGCCACCAGAAACCCGGTCTCCACCGCATTCCGAACCTCCAGCATACCGCCCATGATCTTGCCGGAATCCGTGTAATTTGCCGGAATCGTATAAATGTTGCTGTATTCTTTCTCTTCCATATGTAACCTCCTGCATAAGCTGTGAAGAACGCTGCTCATGCGAACTTGTTCGCTATGCGTTCTTCTTAGGGATAACTTAGTTTCACTTAGCGAGGTGTTTTCGAGCTTATGTGAAACTTTATCCCTTATCTCCCTAGCCTGTATATCTTTGCTGTCGTCTTATATCTTCCCATGCGGAGAGCCTGTTTATGGTCAGGAACAAAGATATCCACCCGGTGGATGTCATTCTCAATCCCTTTGCCTCCCCGGTCTTCCACGGTATACATCGTTCCCTTTATCATGATCTGCGTTCCAAAGGGATAATGGCTGGACATCGCCACCATGCCAGAAGCCGGTTTCTTCCCGCTCGCCGTATTGCCACCAGCCCATTTGCCACAGCACTTCGCACAGTTGCAGTAATGCGTCACATCGACCTCAAGGGTATAGAGTGGTTCGCCATAGGAAGCATCGGAAGATACGGCAGCATTGTAATCCACCCCTGCCGGTCTGCGGAGTACCAGGGAACTGGCATAACTGGGTGTGTTAAGCACCACGCCTTTGCCACTGGTGCAGTGGACCCACATCCCCGTGCCATTCTTATCATAACCGGCAAACATCAGCACATGACTCCATGCCTTCCCACCGGAACCGGCAAGAAACCCCAAATCCCCCGGAAGCAGCTCCGCCTTTGTCACTGCCGTAGTCTTCGGATACTGTCCGGAGGTGCCTGCCCCGATATCCACTTCCAGGGCGGTGCTGTAAGCCCATGTGGTAAATCCACTGCAGTCCAGCCCGTATGGGCGAATGGTTCCCGTGGAACTGGAGCCTGCCGCTGTTACCAGCTTGGGCGTATTCCACTCCTCATTCCAGCCGGGACCGCTTTTCCCGCCCCAAAAATACGGCACCTTCCCAACCAACGAAAGTGCCGTGGATAAAATATGTTTTCTGGTATCATTGCAGTTCTGGCTGTTCACAAAATCAACCAGTTCTTTATCTGTCAGGCTGACATTCTCCCCGCTTCCCAAAGAACCGTACAGAGCCATCTTCAGTGCTTTCGCCATGTTTTCGATGGCTTCCCGGTAGGTAATCCCAAACTGGTCATAGGTGGCATCCAGATCAATCCTAAACGCTGCGGCTATCACCGAATTGTCAAAGGGCTGGATGGTACACTCCACATATTTCACGGTTTCCGTCCCAGGCTTCAGCGTCTGCGTCCCTTTCTTCCGGTAGTAAGTCTCCTTCTTTGTCCCGGTAATTTCTCCCGCTCCATACACAGGCACCTTGACGGTTATCATCTCATAGGCATCCACCGTAATCTCCTGATCACTGGTAAGCGGCTTGTCTTTCACATAATACGTCTTTTCCTCCAGACTGTACTGGTAAACCGGTTTCCCGCCTGCCGTCCCGATTTTCTTTCTGCCAGTCACTACCTTTACTTTCTTTGTTTTATAGGTATCATAAGTAACCGTCACCTGCCTTGTCATCTCCTTTTCCGCCTGCGTCACCGGGAACATCTCCCCGGAAACACCCTCCAGCTTTGCAATCATGTCCCCTTTGCTGACGTTCTGCTGCTGCATGGAAGCGGAATAAGCAGCTAAAATATAACACACATCATAATCTGCCGAACCCTGTGCATGGTTGATGAGCGCCTCCATCGACTTCTCATAATCATAGCCTCCCTCTGAAATCGCCTGCTCCACCTTTGCCAGTGCCTGGTCATAGGCATCATCCACTACATCAGATACCGCCTCCGCCAGTTCATCATAAGTTCCCTTCAGCGTTGCCCCTTCTGCCGGCTTCGTCCCATCCAGCCCAAAAATGCTGTTCGACACAATGGACGGCAGGGACACCACCATCGTAATCAGTATCAGCAGTGCCAGACAAATGCAGATGAGTACCTTAAACAGCGAATGACGCATCGACCACGCTGCAGAAAGAACCGCTCCCCACGGGCCGCCTGCCGCTGTGCCTGCTGCAATCTCAGACACCGCCTTGCCGCCCTCCACGCCTGCTTTTACCGTGGCAGTAGCAGCATTGGCTGTCGCCTGTTTTGCTGCTTCCTGTCCGGCACGGCCTGCCGCTTTTGCAACCTGTCTGGCGGCCTGCCCGTAATTATCACTTCCGTCTCCCATCTTCTGCTTCTCTGGCTCCGCCATTGTTATCACCCCCTGAATATACCTAACAATCCATTTCTTCCTTTCTATGTCAGTTCTTACGCCTTGGACTCTTCACAGCAGAATGATCCCGCTTCCTCGGCTCGTCATACCGTTCCGGCGTGCTCCTGTAACGGACAGATTCCACGGAAACCGTTCTCACGCTGTCACCATCGTATACCGGTTTTCCATCCTCATAGACCGGCTTTCTATCCACCGACGCCTCCCCATGAATGGCATACCACTGGCCGCCCCTGCTGTCCTCATATACCTGATAGTCGCCACGGGGCGCAGCATACTGGGACGTATCATAAAATCTCGTCCCCGAACCGTCGCTATGCTGGACTTCCAGCTGTCCTTCCAGCCTTCTGGAACCATCCACGGAAGATACCTGCTGTTCATATCCCGGCATGAATGCCTGGAACTGGGACTGGTTGTAGTCATTCGCCAATTCCCCAGACTCAAATGCCGGCGTCTGTGCGTGTTGCCGCATCGCATACCAGTCCACGCCATCCGAAGCCTGCATGCTGCCATGCGGGGCATCCGGCTCCTCGTAAAAGGCACTGCTATACCACAAGGAATTGCCTGTATCCGTGCTTGCTTCCAAAATACCCTCATCCACCGTGCGGAGCATGGTATCCTCCGGCAAGTCCGGAAACATTTCATGAATCCTTGCTGCCTCGGATATATCTCCTGCAAATCCCGGTGTGCCAAAGAAAGCGCCTGCGCCATCCCCGGCTGCTGTCTGGTACCACATGCTTCCATCCGAAGCCTCCACAAGAGCTGACGGTCCCTCTGGTTTCTCAAACTGGTTTTTGTCATACAAATTCAGTTCTGCCATTTTCCCATTCGGCATCATTGCCGTGGTACTGATCTTCCCTCCGGAAATCTTCGTATCCTTCAGCGGCACCCCCTTTAACTGCGGCATGTAGCCTGCAAGGCTCTTATCCGCAATCTCCCCGCCAATCATCCCAGACATCTTCGGATTCCTGGAGGCCACGGAGGAAATGGAATCCCCTGTCAGCGTAGCACCGTTTCTGGCAGCAATCCCGCCGAAGGCCCTGCCTACAAATCCAAGACTGCCTCCAGCTCCCATACGGACGCCGCCATCTACAACCGCATCCCTTACATAACTATTGCCTTTAAACTTGCTGGCAAAACCTGCCGCCGCTGCGCCTGCACCGGTTGCCACCGCACTGCTTCCACCGCCAAAGACGCTGCCTGCACTCCTGCTCCCTCCGCCCAAACCGCTCACCGCCCTTGCCGCCATCATCAGTTCCAGGCCCATGCTGCTTCCAGTCTGAGCGATATTAAGCCCCATCGCCGCCAGATAGCTGTCAAACTTCTGTGCTGTCTTCAAAAATGCAATGGCACAGAACAGCCACAGAAAAATGCTTCCATTGCCATTTGACAGTTCCCCGCCATTTCCCACATACTGGCCAACTGAAGTCGAAAATCCCCGTAAAAACCACACATTCATCACTAACAGTAAAAGCTGGGAACCTACCATCCGGCACCATGACTTAAAAACCGGCACCGTTACTTTGGATGCTCCCATTGAAAAAGCAAGCGGTGAGGTATAACAGAGAACCCCTACCACGACATACCTCTCCACCGTTTCCAGTAACAGCTTGAAATAATTCCATCCCAGTGCAATCATCAGGATAACCAAGAGCAATAAGCCAACTACCGTGACAATAGAGATAATCGTTGTCAGCCCATTTTTCAGGGCATTCTCCACTCCTGCAAATGTAAAGTCCTCCCTTTTCATCTTCAGTTCCATCAATGCCGTATAGGGTGCCGTGGCAATATTTAAAGTAACCTGAAAAATTGGCTTTGCATAGCCAATCAAAAAGGCAGACAGACTGCTCCTGGCTAGCAATGTCCATGGATTCTCCGCCTCCGTAACCGGTCCGCCAAACACCCGGAATAACTGCCATACCGTTATGAAGAAGAGAATTGCCCACGCAGTATACTGCATCACGGTAAACGCCTTTGTCACAAAGGGGAAATACTCCTCCATAGCAGTCATATCCGTCCCCAGTGCATCCAGGAACAGACCGGATACAGCGTCCATCATCTCAGAGACAATGCTGCTGATCCATGTGACAATCCCTTCAAAAATCCAGTCAAGCATCTCTTACCTCCTCGTATAATAAGTTTGTAAGCAAGGAAAACAGCTTACAGACTTATTCTTTTTTGGTATAAATGGTAAGGACATCTAAGAGGAACTCCCCTCATCCCCATTCCCATCTATACAGTTAATAGTTACATATC
>CAJTGI010000022.1 GCA_910575435.1 Clostridiaceae bacterium
TGATTGATGACAGCCTGTGTGCAATCATAATGACGGTCTTTCTGGGAGAATCCGCTGATTCTCCTTTTGAAAGAGCAGATAAAGCCTGCTGTACGCGCACCTCATTATCGGGGTCGGCAAACGCGGTTGCTTCATCAAGAATTAGGATAGGCGCATTTTTCAAAATTGCGCGGGCAATCGCTATTCTTTGCTGTTCGCCACCGGACAGATACACGCCTTTTGTGCCGACAACCGTATCAATGCCATTCGGTAATTTTTCAATAATATCCAAGCACTGTGCAGCTTCCAGAGCATGGGCGATTTCTTCGCGTGTAGCGTTTGGTTTTGCCATACGCACATTTTCTAATATGGACGCTTTAATAAGGCGGCTGTTCTGAAATACAAAAGATACCTTATTCATCAATGTTTCTTTCGGAATGTCGCGTATGTCGGTATTGCCTATCAGTACGCGCCCTTTTTGCGGGTCAAAAAACCTTGTGACGATATTTGCAAGCGTTGTCTTACCGCCGCCGGACGCTCCTACCAATGTGACTGTCTGCCCCGGCTTTATGGAAAGAGATACATCATTGAGCGCGTTTTTCTCTCCGTCATAGCTGTAACTAACGTGTTCCAATGTAATTCCATTATTTTTAGGAATATTATTCACGCTGCTTTCAGATAATGGTTTTTCGTTCAGCACTTCATCAATCCTGTTGATTGCGTCGCCTACAATCATTGCGTCCTCGCTCATAAACATAATTTTTGTAAGCGTCGTACCGATAACAGGCGTAATCACAATATAGAAGATAAGGTTTAACAGAAGTTCATTTGTTACGCCGCCCCTTGTAAAGAGAATACCCCCGGCAATCAGAAACGCAAATACGCCGTTAATTGCCGTTGTATAGAACATCATAGGCAGACGCAGCCCCTTTGTATATGCAATTACCCATGTTTCGTAATTGTCTATCGCATCTTTGAAGCGTTTGAAAGAAAAAATTGTCTGCCCGAAAGTCTTTACTACGGGTACGCCCCGTACATATTCAACAGCTTCGTTTGACATATCAGCAAGCGCATTTTGATATTGTTCCATTCGCTTTTCCATGTCTTTTCCTGTCATTTTCATCATAATCAGAAAACCAAGCACAACTGGAACAAGGCTTAAAAGCCCTAACCGCCAGTCAAAGGCAAGCAACAGGAAAAGCAGCCCTATGGGTGTGGCAATCGCCCCCGCTTTGTCGGGAAGCCTGTGTGCAAGATATGTTTCCGTAGCGGTACTGGAAGTATTTACTATTCTCCGCAGCTTTCCGCTTCCATACTTTTCCGTTACCCCAAGCGGCAAGGCTGTAATATGGCGCATAAGCTCTTTTCGGATATTTGCGGCAACCCGGAACGCGCTCATATGCGAACACATCAAGGCGGCTATGTAGACAACAATAGAGATAACCGCAAACAATACCGCAGACCACCCGTAGCTTGTAACATTCCCCGCCTGTGAGAAATTCGGGGAAACTTCCAGTATGTCGTGAATGATACGCCATATATACCAAAAAGGCACAAGAGCTAACAGCGCACTCATTACGGACAATACCCAAGAAAGATAGGTTAATATTCTGTGCCCTCCGGCATAGCCCATCAGTCTTGATAGATTAGACTGTTTTTTCATTGAAAAAAACCTCCTTGAAAATTTTTTATGATATGAGGACTAAATAACTGCCCTCGAATATCCTTATTTGATTAGTGGCGTCTTTATGAAGTTAGCTAAAACTAACCTATGCGTCAAATATAATGGAAAGTGTAAACTTTCCATTATCAAATCTTATTATCACATTTATTTGTAATCGAGCCTGCTCGATTTATTATTGCCCCATAATTTTCATCCACCCGGCGGTATAGAAAGCTCTCATTTCTTTCAAATAGTGCTTTGCTTCTTCAAGCGGCATTTCATGTATAATCAGCTCAAAAAATGTGTTGAACATTCCCGTAATCAAAATATGCTCTAACCGTTCATCAATGGGCGGCGCTGGTCTGCCTAACTTTTCAAGAACTGCTAAATAATCATGTGTTCCCTTTGTTTCGATTTCCACCATTTCATCAATCAGCTTTGAAAAACGTGTTCCCTCCGAACAGCAAAGTATGAGCTTAAATTCATTCAAGTGTTCATAGGCGTACAAGAGCATTTCATACATATACACGCCGGAAGTAGAAGTAAGATTGTCGGGCTGTTCCTCTGGCGGTATTTCTGCAAATTCTTTCTGTGCCTTGCAAAAGAGTTCCAATAAGAAATTGTAGTGTTCGCCTACCAGTGCTTCAAATAAATCCTCCTTGCTGTTATAGTAGCCATAAAACGCGCCTGTCGTTACCCCCGCCGTTTTGACAATATTCCGCAGGGAAGCAGACTTATAGCCTTTTTCAAGAAATTCCTGCATGGCGGCTGAATGGATTAAATGTAGTGTTGTCTGCTCTGCTTCGCTCATTTTCTCACCTCCCTGTATATAACGGTGTTATATATCACTGTTATATGATACTGCAAATCAGAGAATTTGTCAATGGCACAAAAAAATTTTTGCTGATTTATTCTGTGGCATTGGCATTTCACAAACTTCCCCGTATTAAGAAACAAGGAAAACTTTTTGAAGAATTTCTCTCAAAACTCCGTCAAAACTGCCCTGTGTGGTGTTGTAGGTAGTGAGAGGAATTATCAGAGGGTTTGGGATTCTTCCCAACAAGCAAAATCTGTCCGTCAAGCCATAGCGCGAACGGGCAGATTTACGGAAAAGGGTACCCTTTTCCTATGCTTGCTCCGAAACTTCTCACTTTAACAAATACGGAAAGGAAGGGAAAAAAGAATGGATTGGGAACTGGAAATCAAGGACAGCGAATTTGTACCTCAAAAGAGAAAGCCAACAGAAGAAACCGTCTGCTACAAAATCGGCGGCACATACTATGAAGTGTCTACCTCCTGCGGCGGCTCGGAACGGCTCCGCGACAAGATGATACGGCTCATAAAATCGGAAACCGTCAAACCGCCCAATGACAAACAGGGATAAATGCGCTATAATAAGGATAGCACACTGTTTGTCGGGCGTTCATTACAGGAGGAATGAACATATGACAGCAAATACATATAAGCCCGGACAGATAACAGCATTATACGCCCGTCTTTCGCAGGAAGATACGTTAGAGGGCGACAGCAACAGCATTGTGAACCAGAAAGCAGTCCTCTCCAGATATGCGGCGGACAACGGCTTTTCCAATCCCGTTTTCTTCATTGACGACGGTGTATCGGGCGTGACGTTCGACAGACCAAATTTTAACCGCATGATTGCAGAGATTGAAGCCGGAAACGTGGCGACGGTCATTGTCAAGGATATGTCAAGATTAGGGCGCGATTATCTGAAAGTCGGCTACTATACAGAAATCTTTTTCGTAGAGCGTGACGTTAGATATATCGCAATCAATGACGGTGTGGACAGCGCAAAGGGGGATAACGATTTTACCCCGTTCCGCAACCTGTTTAATGATTTTTACGCCAAAGACACAAGCAAAAAGGTACGGGCAATCAAGCGGGCGCAAGGACAGGCGGGGGAACATCTGACAAAGCCGCCCTATGGCTACATGGTAAGCCCTGCGGACAAAAAGCAATGGATTGTAGACGAGGAAGCCGCCGCTGTGGTGAAACGGGTTTTTGATTTATGTATCGGTGGGAAAGGTCCCATGCAGATAGCAAAAATCCTCAAAGAAGATAAGGTACTGACTGCCAAAGCCCACTACGCAAAGAAAAAAGGGAAAGCACTTCCCGAAAATCCCTATGACTGGAGGGATAGTACCATTGTCGGTATTTTGGAGCGTATGGACTACTGCGGGCATACGGTGAACTTCAAAAGCTATTCCAAATCCCACAAGCTGAAAAAGCGGATTCCTACCACAAAGGAACAGCAGGCGGTTTTCTATAATACCCATGAAGCGATTGTGGAGGACGCAGTTTTTGAACGAGTGCAGGAACTAAGGGCGAACAAACGCCGCCCAACAAAAGCAGACCGACAGGGCTTGTTCTCCGGCTTGGTATACTGTGCGGATTGTGGGAGCAAATTACACTTTGCCACTTGTAAAAGTTTTAATGGCTCACAAGACCATTACCGCTGTGCAAAGTACAAGAGCAATACGGGAAGCTGTACGGCTCATTTTATCCGCAAGGAAGTGTTAAAGCAGATAGTATGGAGCAGAATATTTGATGTGACCGCCCTTTTCTTTGATGACATCATGGCTTTCCATGAAATGATGTATCAGCAACGCTCCGCTGAAACGGAAAAGGAGATGAAACGCAGGAAGCGTGAAGTCGGACAGGCGAGGAAGCGTATAGCGGAACTTGACCGTATCTTCAAGCGGATTTATGAGGACGATATAAGCGGCGCAATCAGCCACGACAGGTTTTTGAAGCTGTCCGCAGAGTATGAAGCGGAACAGCGGGAACTGGAAGAAAAGGTCAAGGCAGACCAGCAGGAAGTCGATACCTACGAACAGAACAAGAGCGATTTTGACAGCTTCGCCGCGATTATCCGCAAGTATGTGGGGATAAAGGAACTCACCCCTGCAATCGTCAATGAATTTATCAAGAAAATCATAGTCCATGCGCCGGAAAAGATGGACGGGAAACGGGTACAGAAAGTAGATATTGTATTCAACTTTGTTGGGGAAATCAATTTCCTTTCTGCCACGCAATCCAAACAGCAAGGCGCATAGGAACTCAAAAAGACGGTACAGCCCTTGTAATCGGGGCTATACCGCCTAATCTGAAATTACTTCCCTCTAACCGTAAACATTTGCATTTACTGGCTTTTTGAGCATTTTCCTTTCTTTGTGATTTTCACAAAACCCTGCATAACTCAGTATAAATTGGTATAGTTTGGTGCAGATTTGAAGTAAGCTCGGTGTTCGGTCTGAAGGCAATAACTTCCAACTGTAAATAGATTTTCGGTTGCCAAGCATATCCGTATATTGGTAGGCATACCTCCCATCTGCTCTCTATGTTTCCCCGTCGTTTAAGACACGGCCTCTATTATCTTTTCTCCGTACCATAGTAGCTCCTTTCTGATGAAAAGAGCGTTGCAAGCAGTAAAATCATACCACAAACAACGCCATTTTTCAACGATATGCAAAGATATAACAAATTATGAAATGTTATATTGCGTCAACACTTTCCAAATATTTCTCAAATAATCGGCGTCTTTGTTCCGTTTTTTAGGATAAAGTCATAATTTCTTGAATCTTACACAACTACTTTCACTAAAATCCACAAAAAATCAAGGTACATGAGCCACCTCCCATGCACCTCGAAGTGCTTATCATCCCTTATTTTAAGCCATTCCTGGATTATCCAAAATATCTCTTCAAAAGACCCTCAAATGCTTTTCCATATCATAACTCGGTATAGATTGTCAATTGTTTGGTCTATAAATTGGTCCAAATAGAAATTTTGTAGACCACACTATTATATCATTCCTATCTTTTTCAAACACATTTTTTGACTTAAACATACAAATCCTCTTTTCATTTACTATCTTCCCTAACATAATACGTACCCCGTCCTGAGCCATACTTAACGATCAAACCTTCTTCTGTAAGTTTCTTGAGAGATGCAAGCACAGAAGACCTTCCGATGCTTGGACAATGAGCTACAACATCTGCACTCGTAAATTTACCAACTTTCTCTTCAACATATTTTTTGACAATATCATACGCTGAACTTCCTTTGTGAGCATCGGAGAGCATACCCACCCTATCCTCAAATTCTGTATAGCAGGCAAGAATTACCATAAGCATATAGCGGATAAACGGAGTCGGATCATTTTCTTCCTCATGCCAGCCTACATCTGATATTTCAAGTGTATCATAATACCTGTCTTTTGTTTTCTCTATTTGCTTTTCAATACTAATATATTTCCCAATATTATACCCGCTTTTGTATAGCAATAACAGCGTCAGAAGCCTGCTCATTCTTCCGTTTCCGTCATTAAAAGGATGGATGCAGAGAAAATCGCAGATAAATACAGGAATCAAAATAAGGGCATCCACCTTTTCACTTGCAATTGCCTGCTCATATGCATTGCACAGTTTCTCGACAGCTTCCGGTGTATCGTATGGAGCAATCGGTGTAAATCTCGTGACCACTGTTCCGTCTGGCTTTGTCTCATTAATATAATTCTGTATATTCTTAAAATGTCCTCCATAAGAGAAACCGGCTCTTCTTAACAGATCCCTGTGAAGCTGTAATATATAAGTTGACCTGACAGGAATATATTCGTTACTCTCATGGATTGTATTTAGCACATCTCTATAACCCATAATTTCATCTTCATCCCTATTGCGGGGAGTTGTCTTTTCCTTAAAAAGCTGTTTCATTCGGGCTGATGTCGTAACAATTCCCTCTATTTTGTTAGAAGCTTCCGTACTCTGAATCTTTGCAATTTCAACAAGACGATCTAATTCTACCGGCTTCTGCCTTATGAAGAGATCCTGCCTTCCTTTACATTCGTGGATTTTAGCAACAAAATTTAGTATATCTGTATCCCATGTTCGTTCAGCTAATTTGCTGTAATCAAATTTCCTCATGAAATCTCCCTTCGTCCAATTTTTACTTATTACGTCCAATTATAAGCGAATTTGGACGAAAAAACAATGTGTTGAACAAATGCCAATGCGAGACGCCTTATAAAATAAAGCGCACGCACGATGCACTTGTTCGCAACCATCGGAACAGTCTGTTTGCACAATTCCAAAGCAACACCAAATTCACCGTGTAAATCAAATTTAATGACGGAATCCTTGATTATCTGTCCATTTTCGTCACGCTGCATCATAAGCGTACCGTTAAACAACTTTGAAAGGAAGGGTGACAGGTCAATGAAATGGATGGATGCCCTCAAACTCAACCTTTTTACGGTCGATTTGTGCTAAAAGATTTTCCTAAAATGAACAAAAGACAACATACCAATTGGAATAAAATAAGC
Organism: Clostridiaceae bacterium; assembly: GCA_910575435.1. Classification (GTDB taxonomy): domain Bacteria; phylum Bacillota; class Clostridia; order Lachnospirales; family Lachnospiraceae; genus Butyribacter. Next base: position 6,987 of record CAJTGI010000022.1, read on the forward strand.
ACACCAAAATTCAAGTGCAATCACTCCTCCTACATCTGTTCCACCATATGACATGGCGCTGAATATTCCCGTCATCGGCATAATAAAACAAGAAAAAAAGAAGATTCCATGAACCAGCATTAAATACTTCAGCCACTTATCTGCTTTTACTTTTGCATCTATTGTAAGTCCCAGGAAAAACGTTGAAAGCGCCATCATGCCATATCCAAGCAAGTCATAGTTAAAAAGCAATCCACCTCTTGAAAAGTCAAGTATTCCCCTAGCCTGCTCACCAAGGGAATCCAATCGGACAGAAGTTGTCTGTGCAAAATACACAAGAAACACCAAAACAGCATAAATCGCAGCAAATGTCATTGCAACATAGGCGGCCACCCTATGTCTTTCATCACTTTCATAGCAAAAGCCAGCAACCATCATAATATATCCAATAGGTAATATCATACATACGAAATAACTTCCAAAATTAAAGGAAATCAACATGCAGATAGCAAATAACGCTACGCAAATCGTTACTACCAAAGTTCCTATACTTGCTATAGTCTTATTCATATTAATTCCTCCCTCCATTTTTACCAATAAATCCCCCCACATTATCACTGGTTATTTTCTTATACGGCAGAAATACATACTTCTTATTCTTAAACTTTAGCCCCTTCATCTCCCTATTCAAAGCAAGGCCCTCCGCCAGCTTCGCCATGGCTTCTGCCTGCCCCTCCTTGTCATTGTAAACCGTCCCTGCCAGTTCCAAATCCACCACCGCCCGCAGGCCCACATCCGTGCCATCAATCCCAAAAAACACCGGCCTGGCAGACTCTGTAAAATTTAGTTTCTTGTACGCATCAATGGCTCCCAGTGCCATATCGTCATTGTTTGCCAGGACCAGCTCTATCTTATTCTGGTATTGCCCAATCATCTGCATCATTCGGTTCTGGGCCTGGGCGCGGTTCCAGTTGGCAATGCCGCAGTTAATCTTCTCAAGCTCTATCCCCTGATTTTTCAGCGTATCCACCGCATTCTCCGTGCGTATAATCGCATCCTGATGGCCCGGTTCCCCCTCCAGCACCACGTACTGGATTTTCCCATCATGATTGCGGTCTATCCTTTTATTTTCCCGTATGGCATCGGCCGCCAATTCTCCCTGCATCACGCCAGACTGCTTCGCATCCGCCCCCACATAATACAGCCGGTCCCACCGCATCATATCCTCGGACACAGGCTCCCGGTTAAAGAAAATAATCGGCACGTCCTTTTCCTTGGCCATATCAATAATCGTGGAAGGGTCCGTCCTATCCACCAGGTTGACGCAAAGCACGTTGCATCCCGCATCAATCATTTCCTTCACCTGGTCATCCTGGGTTCTCTGAGAGCCTGCAGCATCCCGCATCGCCATAGTGACCTTCATATCGCCCTCTCCCATCCGGGCAAACTGTTCCTTGAGGCAATTCATCAGTTCGCTGATATAAGAATCACTCTGATTGTAAAACGCCACCCCCACATAAAGCCTATCCTCCGATGCAGCATGATTCCTCCCACAGGAAATCAAAATCAGGCCACAGGCCCAGCAGACCATTGCCCATGCAAAACGTTTCTTCCCTTTCATGCAATTCCCTCTTTCCATCATAATCCCCATTTCTGCGCACGTTTTTGTGCAAGCGAATGCTATGTAATTCGCTTTGACGAGATTTGTGTCAAGTGCGCGCAGACACAAATCACAGCAGGACTATTGGCTTATGGCAAACAATATTTCCTGATTTTCAGGATGAAACAATTCTTCCCTGCGAATGACCCTATACGATACCTTTTTATTCTTCATCCCATAAAAATAAAAACCCAGTTTCTCCGCCACTTCCGTCAAACTATGGTAGCCAATATTAAAGTCGTCCGGGATAATCAGACATTCCGCAACGCCAGTATCCAGATAGTAAACCGCCTCCGTGGAGTTTCCAATGCCATACACCAACGCCCCATGCAGGTCGTTTGCCGCCCCGCATGCCCCGGCAGTTGTCAGGCTCTTGTCATCCAGGGCCACCACAATATCCACCTTGGTCTGCCCCGCCAGAGAATTGGACTCGCCCTCCCCGAAAGATTCCGTGACGCGCCAACTTAATTTGGCACCGTGACCTTCCACCGCTTCTTCAAATCCCTCCAACCGTTCAGCCACTGCCACCGATCCATTCATTTCTGCCATCACGCCCAATGTCTTCCCCTTCAGGCTCCCATTATAATCATTTAATAATTCTTCCGCCAGAGCCTGACCCATAGCATAATTATCAGGCCCAACGCCGGGAGGGGAGCCCACCCTCCCATCTCTTGAAACAGTACGGCCCACCAGCATAACCGGAACATGCTTCTTCAATCTTTTCCCCAGTTTTTTCGTATCCATGCCCGGGGCAGGCTGTACAATCACCGCATCCGCGCCATTATCAATCTCGCCATTGATGACCTCCATCTGCTCCTCAGGCGTCAGGATTTTTCCGGTGCTGACCACAAACATCTCCGCACCTTTGTCCCGGGCCGCCATTTTCAGTCCGTATTTAAAGGCAGACCACTGGTTATCATCAGAATCCTGTATGATGACAGAAATCTTTCCCAGGGCTTTTCCTCTCTTCTCCTGAAATATAATAAATGCCATCAAAATTATCAGTCCCGCCAATACAAGTTCCGTTATGACAAATATTTTCTTGCTTTTATTCATCTTGAGCAATTTCGCTTCTCCCCGACAATTTATTTTCTCCGCCAAAACTATATCCCTTCTCCAAGAGCTTCCTATTCTCCTCCGTAAACGCCAGGGCAGGAATGCAGATAGAAACCGTTGTACCCTCGTCCAGCTCGCTTTCCACTGTCAGCCCGTAGCCTTTGCCAAAAAGAATCTGCAGCCTATTGTTGACATTCACAAGCCCCACCCCGGAACCATGGGCGGGAACCCTGTTATGGTCCGTGAGCAGATTCTCCACTTCCTCCTCCGGCATCCCCATTCCATTGTCCTTTACAGAAAGAATGACATTCCCATTCTCTTCCCGTCCACTCACCGTAATCTCCCCACAGTCCTCCATGCTTCCCACGCCATAGTTGATGGCATTCTCAAGCAAGGGCTGCAATATCAATTTCACAGTGCAATATAAATCGATGGATTCATCCACATCGAAGCGAACGGAAAAGGTATTCTTATAGCGGATCTTCTGTATATTCATATAGCTCTGGGCGTGCTGGAGCTCATCCTTCACGCTGATTACCGTGCGTCCTTTGGAAAGGCTGATGCGGAACAATTTAGCCAGTTCCGATATCATAAACACGGCGTCGTCATTGCGCTCTCCCTCAATCATCCATGTAATGGAATCCAGCGCATTGTATAGAAAATGGGGGTTGATCTGGCTTTGCAGCGCATCCAGCTCGCTCTTTCGTCTCTCATTCTGCTCCAGGACAATTTCACGCATGAGCTGGTCAATCTGCTCATAGGAACGCTGAATGGAGCACCCCAGATGCCTGATTTCCTGAGGGCCGCCAATATAGATTTCCGGCTTGTCCCCCGCCTCGTATCCCCGCACAGAATCATCTAATTTTAATATGGGACTGGAAATCCTTTCAGAGACCACCCTGTTAATCACAGCCAGCATCATTGCCATGAGAAGGATCAGCATCACGATAAAATATCGGATATTAAACATGCCATGGGTAAAAGTAGAATCAGGAATCACGCCCACCAGCTTCCATCCCGTATAGCTGACAGTATCCACGACCACCTCCCGGCTCTCTCCCTCAAAAGTCTCGCTGTGCACGCCGTCTTTATATTTCGCCACCGCCTGGTTATTTTCATGGAAAAAGCCATTGCCGATCTGCATCTGCTGCATATGGTAAATAATCTTCCCAGTATTGTCGCAGAGATAATAATATTGCCCATTATTAGGGGCGTTGATTTGCTTCATCATCCGGGTGATGCTGCTGTAGTCCATATCCACAAGCAAGACACCCTTCACGGAAGTCCCATGATCATTCAGTTCCACCACGCGGCTCAGGGAAATCACCCAATAATATCTCTGAGTAGCATCGTCAAATAAATTCTGGATATGGGGGGTGGAAAAATGCATATTCTCCACTTTGGCCATGGCCTTCTGATACCAGTCCTGCTTTGTGACATCCGGGTCCTCCTTCTGCAATGCCACCGGCTCTGCTTCCATCAGGCTGCCATAATTATTATAAATGGCGATGCTCCGCAAATTATCCCGATTCGCCTCATAGATCAGGTTCATTCCACTCTGAATCTTATTTCCCAGGCCGGATAAATCATTCTCTTTAATGACATTATAATAGACAGCATCCGATATTTGCCGCATGCTCACCAGGTAATCCTCCAGATTTTCCCTAGTCTGCTCCATGAGTTTCTGGGTATCCTGCACCGTCTCCTGCCGGGTCAGGGCGGAAATCCGAAAATAAAGCACAATTCCCAAAAATAACATGATGAAAATGGAAATCACAGAAAAGGCAATCATAATGGTTGACTGGATTTCCTTCGGCTTCAATTTTCTAATATATCCCCATCGCTTATCCTTCACTTCCCCCATGCTCCCTTCTATAAATGGAAGGAGATACTCCAAACTTTCTCTTGAAAACATAACTGAAATAATTTGGGTCAGCATATCCCACACTTTTAGCAATCATATAGCTTTTTTCATCCGTATCGACCAACATCTCTCTAGCCAGCTCCAGGCGGAAATCTGTCAGGTAGCTGATAAAGGAACTGCCCGTCTCCTTCTTAAAGATCGTTGAAAAGTAAGCGTTGGACACCCCCAGAATCCCGCAGATGCTGTCCAGGGAAAGTTCCTCCTCCCCGTAATGCTTCTGGACGTATTCCTCAGCCCTGGCAACGAAAGACTTGGTAGATTTATTGCGGGCATGGATTAATTTTTCACGGATGGAGAGGCAGATGCCGGCAAGCCATGTTCCCAGGGCATCCGGCTCCAGCCCCACGAGGCCGTCATACAATTCTTGAATATTCCCTGAAAAACCTGGTACGTCAACCCCATGAGTGACCAAAAATTTATACAGCGAGCTGACCAGTTCCATCATGCGAACCTGATGCTGCTGCAAGGATTCTTCCGCAAGGGCAGAGTTGGTTAGATAATGCTCCGCGGCCCTGGCCACATCCTCTTCCGAGCCAAAGCGAATCACTTTAAATAATTCTGACAGCAAAACATCTTTATCCGAAGCAAATTTATTCGTTTCCCGGGGAACGATTTCCTTCATATTGATAGCCTTGGAGGAACCGTAAATCGCCCTGTAGGACACCGCCTCCCTGGCGCCCAGGTAAGATTGGGGCAATTCCAGAATATCCCCGCACACTCTGCCGATGCCCACAGTAACCACCGCCCCGATGATTGCCTTGGCATACTTGCAAAATCTATCGCAATCATCCGTCAATTCTGTAATATCACTCATATTTTTTAACTGCCCGATCAAAACCGCATTCCCCAGATAAGAAAAGCATTTTGCCTGCCACTTCTGCGCCAGGCGTTCTTCTGCCTGCTTCTGGACGGACGTGGACAAAAGCAGAACATTCATATTATCCGGAATATGGCTGGAAGAAGTATGAATCACGAGACAGGAAAAAAAGGGCCCTGAAAAGTTAATCTGATAGTCCGAAAGATATTGCGAAATCTCATCTTTGCCCAACCTTCCCTCAAGCAGCGACGTATAAAAATTAGCCTGAAGCACCGGCAGAGAATCCATATAGTATTTCTGCAATGTCTCCACATTGCGTTTTTCACTGATTTCCCGATCCAGTTTTATCTTTAACCGGGTATACACATCCGATAATTCCACCGCATTCACCGGCTTCAATATATACTGTTCCGCTTCAAGCTGAATGGCCCCTTTCGCATATTCAAATTCATCAAATCCGGTAAAAAACAAAATCTTGATGGCAGGAAAGCCCTCCCGGATTCGCCTGGACAATTCCATGCCATCCATAAAGGGCATCTTAATATCCGTCATAACCACATCCGGCTGCAGCTCCTCCACCAGTTCCAACGCCTTGATCCCATTGCAGGCATGACCCACCACGGAAAAACCCAGCCCCTCCCAATCTATCTTTTTCATAATAATCTGTATGACTTCTTCCTCATCATCCACCAAGAGAACCTTATATTGATCCATTGCGGAAGCCTCCTTTTAGAACGGCCAATATTCAAAATCCACGCCAGCCACCTATGCATGCAGCCACCTCTATTCGTCTGCACTATTATAGCAAATGCCCAAATGAATGTAAATAATACGCGCCAAAAGAGCCGGGGATTCTTCCGGCTCTTTTGGCAATCATTCGAGCATGCTGCACGCCCAGCCATTTGGCTTTGCTTTGGCAGCAAAGGTCATCTATTTTTTCTGTACATATTTTAAGCAGTCAAGCGTTACTGCTATAAGGATAATGATGCCCGAAAATACAAACTGCAAGTTTGTGTCGATACCGAGAATCGTCAGCGAATAAGTCAGCGCGGTAAAGATAAACACGCCTACCACAACGCCTGAAATCTTTCCGATACCGCCGGTGAAAGATACGCCTCCAACGACGCAGGCGGCGATGGCATCCATCTCCCAGCCCTGCCCATATGCGGCGGAGCCGGAGCCAACCATTCTCGCACACTCCAGCCAGGAGCCAAAGCCGTAGAGAATGCCTGCCAGAATAAACGCCCCCACTGTCACGCGGAATACCGAAATTCCTGAAACCGATGCGGCTTCCGGATTTCCGCCCACGGCAAAGAGGTTCTTTCCAAAAGTAGTCTTATTCCAGATAAACCATACGATAACCACAGCTGAGGCCGCCCACAGAATGATCGTTGGGAAACCATTGATGGTGGGAATAATCATGCTGGGGATGGTAGGCTCGATGGCGCCAAAGGACATGCCCTTGGTCGCATATGTCACCAAGCCGAATATCACTAGCATGTTGGCCATGGTGGATATGAAGGGGTGCATCTTAAATTTCGCAGTAAAGAAACCGGAAATCGTGGTGAAAAATGTACACAGGCATACGCAGACTACCAATGCCAGGATTACCCTTGCCCCGATGGGCAGATTTGTAAAGTCAAATGTATGCCCAAACACCTGCCCGGTATTGATTCCCTGATGCATGATGATGGTAGAAACCGTCATGCCCATGCCGACCATTCGACCGATAGAAAGGTCCGTCCCCGTAAGTAGGATCAATCCTGCCACGCCAAGGGCTAGGAACATTCTCGGAGAGGCTTGCTGAAGGATATTCAACACATTATTATATGTCAGCAGTGGTGCATTTTTCACGATCGGCGTGATGATGCAAAGCATGATAAAAATCAATGCGATGGCAATATACAATCCATTCTGCAACAAAAACGCCCTGCGGTTAAACGTATATTTGTAATTTTCCCATTTCTGCGCCCTTGCCTCCATAAAGGTGAATTTCGACATGCGCAAAAGATCTATGAGATGGTACTTGTACGTATACGCCCCGTGTCTCCTGTCCTTTATATTCTGGAGTTCCTTCTCAAGTCGCATTTTGGCATCAAAGAGCCGATTCTTGTATACATACTTCTCATCTTTGATCTCCTGATGGTCAGAAAGTTTTGAAAGGGTTGCCTGATGCTCCTTCTGCAGTTCGGCAATCTTTTTCTGATACCGCTCCTTTGCCGCGACCTTTTCCGCCTTGCAGCTCTCCAGTACGGGCTGATAGTAATCATGGTCAAAATGCTGCTTCAAATATGCTTCCGCATCAGAGATCAGCATGCTGATTTCATTTTTATTTTTTGATTCTACACTTTTCGCTTTTTCCTGTTCCGCCCTGTCTTTCGCAATTTCCCTTTCCCTCTCTTCCTTCGTGAGGGCGGCATCCCGTTTTACTCTTTCCATATGGCTTTGAAGAGAGAGAACCTTTTCTGTCCCGTCCGCCCTGAGACTGTCAATCTTTGCCTGAATCTCGCCGACATAGGCGTCTATGGGCTTACGAAGCTGCATCTCCTGTTCTTCTGTGAGAACCACACTTTTTTTATCTGCCATACCTATTCATCTCCCTCCTTATAAATATTTGGCACTGAGCCTCAGAAGCTCTTCCTGGTTCGTCTCCTTGGTGTTGACGATCCCTGAAAGATGCCCGTTTGACATGACGCCAATTCGATTGGTAATCCCAAGTATTTCCGGCATCTCAGAGGAAACAACAATCATGGTCTTTCCCTGTTTCGCCATCTTTACAATCAGTTCATAAATCTCATACTTGGCGCCCACGTCTATTCCCCTCGTGGGTTCATCCATCATGAATACCTGGGGACTGCGCTCCAGCCATTTTCCGATTATCACCTTCTGCTGATTGCCTCCGGACAGGCTGGAAATCAATTCCTCCGGCCCCATGCACTTGGTATGCATGGTCTTGATTTCTTTGGCCGTGGCCTTCACCATCTTCGTGTCCGACAACGCCAGGCCGGACTTATATTGGTTTAGATTTGCGATGGTGGTATTGAAGGTCAGGTCTCCCTTCAAGAACAGCCCGTTGGCCTTTCGCTCCTCGGTAATCATAGCAAACCCATGATCCATCGCCTCTTTCGCATTGCTAAAATTCATAAGCCTGCCGTTAAAATACACCCGCCCCGCCGCTCTGGTGCGAACGCCAAATATGGTTTCCAAAAGTTCGGTGCGGCCCGCGCCAACCAGGCCATACAGCCCAAATATTTCTCCCTCCCTTACGTCAAAAGAAATATCCTGCAAGTGGGGCTCAAACTTCGTAGATAGATGCTGGACGGATAAAATAATGTCCTTCGGCGAATTGTCCACCGGCGGAAAGCGGTTCTCAAGGGAACGCCCCACCATAGCCGCAATCAATTCATTCATATCCGTGTCCTTGCTGCTCTTGGTCATCACCAGATTTCCATCCCGAAGCACGGAAATCTCATCACAGATTTCAAATATCTCATCCATCTTATGGGAAATATAGATCAGGGAAATCCCCTGTTCCTTTAACTTTCTCATCATGTCAAAGAGTTTATCGACCTCCTGTACCGTCAGGGAGGAGGTAGGCTCGTCGAGAACAATCACCTTGGAATTATAGGAAATCGCCTTGGCAATCTCGCACATCTGCCTCTGTGACACGGACATGTTCCTCATAGGCTGGTCCAAGTTTACCGTCATGCCCAGTTTCCGAAAAAGTTCAAATGCCTCTTTCTTCATCCTGCCCTCGTCAACCACGCCCACGCTATTCACCGGATACCGTCCCAGAAATAAATTGTCAATCACATTTCTCTCCAGGCACTGGTTCAGCTCCTGGTGAACCATGGCAATCCCGTTTTCGAGGGCGTCTTTAGGCCCGGAAAAACTTACTTCCTTCCCGTCAAGGACTATTTTTCCTTCATCTTTCTGATAGGTTCCGAACAGGCACTTCATCATGGTGGACTTTCCCGCGCCATTCTCGCCCATCAGTCCCATCACCGTTCCCCGCTTTACATCCAGATTAATCCGGTCCAAAACTCTATTTCTGCCGAAGGACTTGCTCATACCGCGTATTGATAAGACGATATCTTTTCTCTCATCTGCCATTTTTGTACTCATGCCGTGAGCCTCCTTTCATGCAATCCCAGATTTTGCTTGCTCCTATAATTTGGGTGCGGGAAAACCCGCACCCAGTTCTTTTGTATACGCACTCTGGCAGGTTCCAATCCTAGCGCTGACCTTTCCCCGCCGAGCCGTAATTATTGACTTAGCAATGCTGTATAGGAAGCCGCATTATCCGTCTTAACCATGTTGATTGCAAATGCATCGTACTGGCCGGGATTGCCCAGGCGGTTCGTGATATTGGACTCTGTCTGCCCATCGCCGCCGATATAATCCACATCCAGATTCAAAAGGTCGTCATAATTCTGAAGAAGAGGCTGATAGGTGGAACTTAGGAAATTATCAGATGCATTGTAAATATTCAGCCAAACCTTCTTTGTGGCATGCTTGCTCTCGTCAAGCTGCTTGGATACCGGCTCATATACCTTTGTAGAGTCAGTGAAGTCTTTGTAGTTGTCAGCTGTAACTGCTACATTCAATGCGTAGTAGGAACGCTCATCCGCATTATAGACATACACGTCATCTGAGAGGGTATTGCCCGCCTCATCCTCTTTGCCAATGCCTGTATCCACATCTACGCCGTCAAGGGCATTGCGAAGTACCCGAAGGGTGAGATATGCCTGCACATCTGCATGCTGGCTGATCGTTCCGCCATATCCCTCTGCAATGGCAGCCACTGCATCGTTGTTGGCATCATAACCAAAAGTAGGAACTTTGTTATCCTTAGACCATGCATTGAACATGGACATTCCCATGCCGTCATTGTTAGATACTACTACGTCAATGTCTTTGCCAAAAGAGGAAGACCATGTGCCGATTGCATTGCCCGCCGTAGCCGCATCCCATGTAGCCCCGGCAGAGTTCTTCATCTCCTGAGAGGCAAGCTCCCGAACCACGTATTTCTTTCCGCCTGCTTCCAGCGAGCCATCTTTGACTGCCTTGGCAGAGCCGTCCGTGTTGGTGCCCACCGGCTCGCTATTGATGCTGCCGTCTTTGTCAACTCCTGTGCCCAGGGCCTTGCGAACGCCCCTGGTACGCGCGATGGAATCATTGTGGCCAATGTCTCCGATGGCAAGCACGTAACCGATCACGCCGTCGCCATTCCGGTCAATCTTGTCGATATTGGCTTCCAGATACTCTTTCACCATGGTTCCTTGAAGTTCTGCGCCCTGATTCGCATCAAATCCCACGTAGTATGTGCCATCATTGAATGATAGGGCGGTCATGTCAAGCTCGCCCGTGGAACTGTTAGATGGCTGGCGGTTAAACCATACCAAAGGCTTATCCTTATTTGCCACCTGGGAAGATGCTCCCTGATCAGATGATGCTCCCTTCTTGCTAGAGTTGCTGGAGTCGTCTCCGCATGCAACCAGCGACAGGCTAAGCACTGCCGCCATCGCCAAACAAATAATTTTTCTCTTCATATGTTTCTCCTTTCCGTTGCTGCACTTTTCTCCGTGCATTCATTGTCGATAGTGACAGTATACGCATTGGCAATAGGAAAAAACATAGAATATTTTTTGTATATCATTGAAATTTTTCATATTTTTTCGTTATAATAGATAAATATTGTTTGATTCGCTTCTATATATTGGTAATTATGCACTATATTTGCAATTCATTTATTTTTATGGCATATGTGGATAAATCTACATCTTGAAATCTCTTCCAGGTAATCGCCCCACCAAAGCAATCTAGTTCCCCCTTACGTTACGAGTATTTTCCTACATAAAGCCAAAAAGCACCTAAGTCTAATTAATTTCTAAGGCCTAGATGCTTTCATCAATTGTTCTGATATTATTCTCCAATAAGATAATGTTCCTTTAATTCATTCATCATATTATACTTTATGACCCCCTCATTCTGTAGCCTCCCCACAACAATGCCTGGGGCAATTCCCAATTTGTCGGCAAATCCGCAAAGGCTTTGGCGTGAAAAATTATTCTGCGCAATAAAATCTTCAAAATCCCTTTCTGGAATCAATAGGTCTCTTGACCACCGATCAGCTTCCTTTTCATCCTGGTCCGTGGTTCCGTCTCGTTGGCTTACATGACCTAAAACAACATGCGCCAATTCATGAAACAGGCTAAACCAGAACTTGTCGGCATCCTTTCCTCTAGCCGTGAGACCTACGACTATCTTGCTCCCATCTAAAAAGGTTGCTCCCTGCAAAAAGGACCCCTTTAAATGCGGCAGAAACACCAATGCAATGCCGCAATCCGCTAGTATTTGCTTTAATTTTGGACAAAATGTCTTCGGAGTTTGCTCTGTCATCATTCTCATTTCAGGTAAAGAAGAAATCAATTCCTTGATATTAATAGGCGCAACCTTAATATCTCTTGCCACTAATTTTGCTTTTTGCACCCAGGCTATCAATGCGAGATCCCCCTTCTCGGTTACTGCCAGACGTCTGCATGCAATTCTCGTAATCTGACTATTCCCTAGCAATGATAATTGAACTACTTCAAAATATTTTCTAAGATTTATCACCTTTTCCTTTGCAACTCGCGTCTCAGAAACCCATCCAAGCTTTGCCAGCTCACTGTATGGCATTTTTTTTGCCAGTTCTATATCTGCATCCATCCCATTCTCCGCTTCCGCCATTAAAATTTTCTCTCTGTAAATTGCCTCCAGATGATTCCAAAACTTTGCCGGCACGCCGAGTACCATTTCTAATCTCATAGCCATTTCCAATGTCAACTGAACATTTCCATGAATGAACTGACTAATGTGCTTCTCTGACATATCCATCCTAGCAGCAAACTCTTTCTGGCTCATGCCCCTGTCTTCCAACTGTTCTTTCACCGTCGCTCCAGGCGGTACTGCAATATAACTGCGACTTCTCACCATAGTGCTACCTCCTATTCGTTTTCTGCTCTAATGATAATCAACGATTTCCATGATATTGGCAATTTGGATTTCTCTTCCATCCACTCTAAAAACAAGCCTATACGGATGAATCAAATCTACGGCATATTGGCCTTTCCTACTTATCTTTAGCGGATGACATCTGCCAATGCGAAACTGAATCATCTCTTCTACGTTCTCTGCAGCTTTGATTTGATCTATTCGCATATGTATTTTTTCTGCCATTGCATTACCATATTCCCTCTCTGCATACGTAGCATTTGTACATATTTTTTCTAATTTATTACTTTTGTAGGTTATATCCAATACAACACCCCTCCCAATTAACCTATAAGGTAAATTAATGCTATCACATCTTATAACAATCGTCAATATGCTCTAATAAAAATACAATGCAATGGCCGAATTTTAACAAAATAAAGCCACGAAATTCCCTTTTAAGGAATAATCGCGGCTTCTGCCTTCCTCATCTTTACTGATCCATCTCCCCCTGCTTCCTAATTCTTTCCCAAGCTTTCATCACCGCAGATTCTTCACCCGATCCGCTATATTCTTTTCAAATTCTTCATCGGAGAGCCTAGGATCCTTCGTCCCTCTCCAGATATCGCAGGGAACCTCCCCGCACTGGCCGCAGTCTCGCAATTTCTTCTTATTCACGGAACAGGCATAGATGGGACAAGCCTTCCCTTTCGGCGCATGAAATACCTTTCCCTGGCACTCGTTGCATCCCTGGCACAAATCTCCATAAAAGCCGCACTTCTCGCACTCCGTTCCGCAGCAGCTGAGCCCCAGAATCTCTCTCTGCTTTTTCTTGCCAAAGCCTCCCAGCACCAAATCATAGGATTTGTCCAGAAGGTCTTTCAGCAGTTCATCAGGCACATTGCCCTCAGGCTTTATGGAATTCCAATGCTCTTTATTCATATAGTATCCCGGAAGGATATCCTCATACTGCGACCGGAGGAGCGCCCCCTCCTGGGGCTCCAGTTTCAGAGTGATATAGTAGGGCTTATTATCCTCCATCCCCAGGCACACTGCGGCAAACATCTTGCCCCCAATGTGGTATCGCACCCAGTTCCAATCCTTTTGCAAATCCTTCGTAGCACTTCTCTTGCCCAGTAAATATTTGTCTAGCCATTCATACTTCATAAGTCTCCATCCTTTCCTCAAAGTAGTTTTCCTTGCCTCGCCATAACCCGCTATGCACAACCCTTTCCCAGCCTCTCTATATATTCACATTGTATCATATATTCCTCCAGGCGAACAGAATCCATTGGTTTTTATTTGCAATGCTTTGTCGGCTCTGCCAGACTTGGCGGTACAGCTTATATGGATGGCGCATTCTTCGCCTGATATAAAAATTTATTCACTCTCGACACATGCCCTGCCTTAATTGTATCTCTAGTGAAAGGAGGAAAATGATGAGGCGAAAAGGGAAAGGGAGACGAGAAGCCAATTTCGCACCGTTCCGCTAAAAGATAGGTTTTTAAATAAAAGAAATTGGAGGACTAATTTATGAACAAGAAGAAAAGCATTGTACAAATTATTTTATGCGTGTGCTGCATTGCTGTTGTTGTAGGGATAATTGCAGTAAAGGCAAAAGATTTTTCCGCTGTTAAGCCCGCGCCCGCCGTTGAGCCCACTGTCGAATTAGAACAGGAAGAAACACCTACAGAAATAAAAGAGCCTGAGAATAGTGAAACTGCAGAGGTGCCGGAAAAAAAAGCAGACACCTCAGGTAAAAAAACGAAAATTCATGAAGACACCATGTACCTGGGCGAGGAAAATGAGGATTGTGGCGTATTTTTTACCCTGCAGCCTATAAAAGTTGAAGAAGCAAAGGATGCGGATGGAAAAAATATCTATCGCTATACAATGCGCTGCCATGTAAAAAGCGGCTGCAAGGGTGAAGTGATTTCCATGAAAACTTTTGCAGATCATTTTTCCATAGAGATAGGCAGCGAAAACAAGCAGGCTGTTCTAGTATCCGGAAAAAAGAAACTGGCCTATAAAGAAAAGACTGATTTAAAGATGGTAGTTGACTATGAGGCTGCCACATTAGAAACTCCGGAAAATTATAAGGTATTTTATACCACGAAGGAGGAAGATGACACTATGATCTCACTGTTCCGTACAGAATATGTGACAGGTAAGTGAATGGAGGAAATAAAGCGATGTTTAAGTATTTTCTGATTAGATTGATTCATAAAAAGAATTTTTACCTGGCGCTGTTGGTGGGAATCGTTTTATCCGTCCTTTATATTGCATACGATGTCTATCCGTATAGAGACCCACAATATGACCATTCCGTATATAGCATATGGATGGGGGGATTTACCGGCTCCATATATGCCTCTTTATATTATCTGCTTCTGCCTCTGATCGTGGCAATTCCTATGGCGGATACATGGCTGTCAGACAGGCAAAGCGGATATTTTCAGTTTGTAGAAAGCAGAAATAAGAGAAAGCAATACTTTGGAGGATTGTATTTGAGCAATTTTCTGGCGGGAGGCCTGGTGTCTTCAATTCCCCTGCTTGTCAATATCTATCTGTGCTTTCTGCTGATTCCGGATAAAAAGCTAGATTTGATTCTGTGGGAAACACATACTGTGAGTATGTATGGCGGGGAAGCGTTGTTCCCGCAGCTTTATTACGACCATCCCCTGCTGCATGTCATGCTTACTCTTTTGCTTGCATTTGTAATCGGGGGATTGCTGGCGAGTACGGCACTGGCCTTCGGCTGCTTGTTGAAAAATATATTTATGGTATGGATTTCGGTATTCGTTATGAATTATCTATATGAATCCATAATAGGTGTTGTTTGTTCAAACGGAGGAGGGACATATCAGCTGCTAACATACGCACATCAGGTGGCGCCAACAGGGACCATGGAATTATCCATCATCATGTTTTTGCTGATGTTGCTGTTTGTCTTTTCTATAGGCATCGTTTACAGAGGGGTGATGCGATATGAATTGGATTAGAAAGATTTTTTACCAGATAATAGCACTGTGCTCCCGTCGCATCGTACTGCTGGCGCCGCTGACCGCTTTGGTGGGCATGATTATTTGCAAACCTTGGGAAAAGGAGAGTTTATACAATTTATGTACCGAGTCCTATTATTGGGAATGCGTTGCGATAGGACCGATTCCGGCGATGTTGCTTTTATTATCCGGCTATATGGACAATGTGAAAACGGATACTTTTATTTTACACATTGGCGGGCGAAAAAGATTGTTTTTAAATCTGCTTGCTATGAATCTCATATTTTCTTTGATCATTAGCCTTTGGCTAAACTTGATATTATTTTTTGTGGGAAATGGGATGTTTCACACCGTGCCGGGCGATCCAATAGAGCATATTACGCCAGTTATGTTTCGTACCAGTATTGCTTTGTGGCTTTTGTTAAATATATTGGGGCTGATTTATTTGATTGTGCAATGGCTGACATTTCCCATGGCAGGCGTCGCTGCCGTACTGTTGATTGCAGGAATGGAGGCGGCAGGGAAATTTTATTTTCAGAGACAGCTTTTCTGGAAATATGCCTTCCCGCCAGACACGGTGCTGTATCTTTCGCCAGACGGGTTTGGAAGAGGCATGCTTTGGCTTTTTGCGTATACGATCGTCTTGCTGTGTATTTTGCTTGCTGTTTTGCAAAAAAAGGATTTCCTGGCGCGGCATGTGGAGCAGTATGAGTGATTGAGCAGGATGGAAATCATGGACGAGGACAGGGAGGAATGGAATTTGAAAAAAATTGTGTCAGGCTTAATCAAAAGAGATTGCTGTATATTGCTTCATCAGTGGAAAAGGATGCTTGTGTATTGTGGGAGTATTTTTTTATTAGACGTGATTCTTCTGTTATATGCGCAGACCTTTACTATAAAATATGAGATTCTCGGTGTTACCGTGGAAAAATTCCTGTCGGACCCGGAAAAGATGCCATTGCAGTGGATATGGGTTCAAATCGGGATTTTACTTATCTCTATTGATTTTATTCGGAAAGATTTCTGCGAGCATACAAGTTGTTTTCTTCCTCACATTAAGAAAAGAAGCTTGTATTGGTATAGCAAAATGCTGTGCGGCGGAATTTTGGCTCTGGGACTTTCGGTGTTCCTAATGGCAGAAAAGTTACTGGTGCTTTTCTTGGGCGGAAGACTTGGCAATGCTGTCGAGGTGACGCAGACAATGCTATTTGCGTCATGCGTTCTCACCTTTTTGGGCATGTGTACTCTTTACTGGCTGTATTCCCTTGTGTCGTTGATGGGAAATGAAATCGCCGGGCTTACCGTTTGCCTTGCCTATGTCGTTTTGGGACTGCCGATTAATATGCCTTTGATGTATTGCAATGGCTTTATGTATGCCCGCGGAAATATGTTTATGGCATTTGCCATGGCAGGAGTCGTTTTGGCGGGAAGTTTGATAATTGGGATTGCCCGGATTAGACGAATGGATATTTTGGGGAAATAAAAAGACTGAAAAAGGAGCAGGAATATGGAATATATTAAATTAAAAAATGTGGAGAAAAGGATTAAAGGAGCAGAGGTTTTGAAGCAGGTGAACCTGACCGTGGAAGAGGGAGAGATTGTAGGTTTGATGGGAATAAATGGTTCGGGCAAGTCTATGATTCTACGTGCGATTGCAGGACTGATTCATGTGGAGGGAACGATAGAGATTGCTGGAAAGCAAATGGAATCGGGACAGTTCCCGGAGGAAATCGGCGTGCTGATTGAAATGCCGGCATTTCTTCCTGAATTTACGGGAAAGAAAAACCTTCAGCTTCTGGCTATGCTTCAGGAAGGCGTAAGCAACGAAGACATTGATGTAGCCATGCGTTCCGTGGGATTAAATCCGGAGGATAAGCGGCATTATAAAAAATATTCTCTGGGAATGCGGGAGCGATTGGGAATTGCACAGGCAATATTAAAGAAACCGAAATTGATTTTGCTAGACGAACCAACCAATGGAATTGACGAGAATGGCATCAAGATATTGAAAAAGCTGTTATTGGATTTAAAGGAGCAGGGCTCTACGATAATCGTGGCAAGCCATGACAAGGATTTTCTTGAGGCGATGGCTACCAAGTACTATGAAATGAAGGAGGGAAGGCTAGTATGAGAAATATGACTGCTGAGAGGAAAAGACAAGTAGTATTTCTGTGCATAAGCGTTTTGGCTCTGTTTTTTCTGACATTACTTTTTGTGGTGAGATATCGGGCAGTAAATGCCGGATTAAAGAAAGTGCATTATCAGTCGGCAGCATATGGAGAAGCATATGAGCTGGCGGGGATTTCCTATGAGGTGCAGGAGCCTTCTTATCGCAAGGAATATGATAAAGATTATCAAATGGAAGTGTATCGATACCGAGTTCCCATTACGATAACGAACCGGGGAAAAGGGGAAATTTCCATTTATGACATTATTTCAAACTTTTGTCTGTTATCCGGAGGCAGTGTTTGGTATGGAAATATTAAGGAAAGCGAAAAGGATGTGTTAGATGCTGAGGATGCGTTGTCGGCAGATCTGTATATCGATGTTATACCAGAGGACGGCATGGAACAGTCAGCATATGAAAAGGCTGAGCTGTATCAAGTTGTCAAGAAAGGCAAAAAAACCTATAAGGTGGAGTATCAATAGATGTGGCAATGGCAGAATAAGCTGCCCCGGCTTCTATGATATCAGTTATCGCCGGGGCAATATGCTTTGCATTTAACTGCTCAGATACAAATGTCTCCAAATGATCCTTCTAAATCCTAATAAGTTCGTATTCATCCGTGCCCAGGCCAATCTTCTTCGCATGGGCCAGGCAGGACTCCCACTCCGTGTCGGGATGGGTCATATAGAAATGGTCATGTCCTTCATGGTTGCCCATCTTCTCCAGATTCTCTCCCAGCACGCTCTCCTGCACCGGAGCCATCTCATTGCACAAATCCGCACAGGCCCTGTCCAGCGCCACAGGATCGAAGGATGCCAGCATGCCCACATTGGGAATGATGGGGATGTCATTCTCTGCATGGCAGTCGCAATTCGGAGACACGTCGCAAATCAGGGACACGTGGAAGCAGGGGCGATCCTTGCATACAGCCAGGCTGTACTCTGCTATCTTATAATTCAGTACGGCAATGGAATCGCCAAAGTCCGCCTGAATCGTATCCTTTGGGCAGACTGCCAGACAGCGTCCGCAGCCCACGCACTTATCATGGTCAATGGTCGCCTTTCCATTTTCAATCACCGGCGCGCCGTGGGCGCAGATGCGAATGCAGGCCCCGCAGCCCACGCAGGCATCCCTCACGCTGGGCTTCCCGTCACAGTGCTGCTCCATCTTGCCCGCCCGGGAGCCGCATCCCATGCCAAGATTTTTCAATGCCCCTCCAAAACCCGCCATCTCATGTCCCTTGAAATGGGTCAGGGAGATTAATACATCCGCATCCATAATGGCATGGCCAATCTTCGCCTCCTTCACGTACTCCCCGTTAATGGGAACAATCGTCTCATCCGTTCCCTTCAGCCCATCGCCAATGATTACATGGCAGCCCGTCTGGAAAGGAGAAAATCCATTCAAATACGCTGTCTCCAAGTGGTCGAGGGCGTTTTTCCTGCTGCCCACATACAGCGTATTGCAGTCTGTCAGGAAAGGCTTGCCTCCCAGTTCCTTCACATAATCTGCCACCACCTTGGCATAGTTCGGGCGCAGAAATGCCAAATTGCCATATTCGCCAAAATGTATCTTAATCGCAGCAAACTTGTCTGTAAAATCAATCTCCTCGAATCCAGCAGTCTTCATGAGTCGGTGTAGCTTTTGCAAAAGGTTTTCTTGTCCCGTCGCCTTAAAAGAAGTAAAATATACCTTTGACTGTTCCATAAACGATTCCTCCTCTAAATATAATATCATCATTATATCTTTCCTTCCCCCTCTTTGTCCAATACTTTTTCCCAAAAAGCGCACCATAGGAAAGAACATATTATCGCAGATAAATTTGACCCAAACCAATATATGAACAAAAACATACAGGTATATAGCAATTTCTTCTCTTGTATGATAAAATAAATGCTAGCGCATTTATCATGCAAGTTGCTCCGCAACTTGGGTTATGCCAGAAGTCATGGCAATAATTATGATAGAATAAATGCGAACCGATTTATTATGCATATGAAAGAATTGTTGCAAAATCCCTCAAAAGGAAGTATGATGAGAAAAATAAACGATTTGCTTGCATATCTCTATTTAGATTGCGTGGAAAAGATACGAATTATAGCGGGGCCGGAAACAATATTAGCAATGTTAATGGAAGCATGATAGAAAGCAAATAGAAAGAGCCGTATATGAAAAACAAAACAATAGCATTATTATTTGTTATGCTCTTGGGCATCCTGCTAGCCGCTGGCTGCGGCAGGAAGAAGAAGGAAAAAATTTCCCTCACGCTCTGGACGCCTCTTCTCGAAGAGACGCTTACAAAAGATGCCATTAAAAAGTTTATTCGCATACATAAGAACGAGGCAGAACTTGACATCAAGATCAAGACAGAAGAAATTGAAGACACCAAGAAGAAGCTTATGGAATCACCGAAGAAGTCCGCCGATATCTTCCACTTTGCCAGCGACCAGTACACGGATTTGAAATCAGCCGGACTGCTGGCTTCGGTGAATCATGAGACAGAGAAGGCAGTCAGGGAAAGCGGCGGGAACTCTGCCTCCATCGTGGACGCGGTATCCGAGTACAGCAAACTGTTCGCCTATCCCTCCACCAACAGCAACGGATATTTTCTCTATTACAATAAAAAATATTTCAGCGCAGAGGATGTAGCCAGCCTGGACAGAATTTTAGAAATCGCCGCCAAGGAAAATAAGTATTTCGCAATGGACTGGGCTAGCGGATGGTATCTCTATTCCTTCTTTTCCGCTGCGGAAAAGACCATCGAAATCAACACGGGAGGCACGGCTAACACATGTAATTTTAATGGCACAGACGGAAATTATACCGGGCTAGACGTCGCCAGCTCCATGCTGAATATCGCAAAGCACCCCGGATTCCAGCATGTTCCCAGCGAAAGCCTGCTGGAAACCATGGAGAAGGGAGACATCATCGCAGTGGTAAATGGCACTTGGAATGCCCAGCAATTCGCCGATCTGTGGGGCAAAGACTGCGGCGCCACCAAGCTGCCCACCTATACTGTGAACAGCAGCCAGCTCCAGATGGGCAGTTTCGCCGGATATAAATATATCGGCGTGAACAGCAATACCAAGAACAAGAAATGGGCATCCATGGTGGCTCGCTGGCTCACTACATACAAATACCAGATGATCCGCTACCAGACTACCGGGGAATGCCCCGCCAACTTGGAGGCCGCCAATTCGCACAAGGTGCAGATTTCCGCCCCCATCGCCGCGCTGAACCAGCAGAACAAATACGCCACCATGCAGAACGTGCTGGAAAGTTACTGGGAACCCATGGAGCAGTTCGGAAAAGCCATGGTCTCAGACGACACCAAAAAAGAGGACCTTCAGGACCTGCTTGACAAGACAGTCCAGGAGATACAGGCTCCACAGTAGCCATACAGCAATTCAAAAAAGCGCCGTCTTTTATCTCAATATAAAAACGGCGCTTCTCTCTTATTCAAAGTCTAGGCATTTATTTATAATAATCTCTGATCCAATCCACGATTTCCGGAATATATTTTTCACGCCCCTCCAGAAAATCCATCATGCACTGATAGGTGGCATATCCGCCCTCCATAGCCTGATCCGCCATCTTCGTCCCCTTCTGCTGCCCCATATACCGCACGAAGAACTGCCAGAACAAGGGATAATAAATGTCATTAAAAAGCGTGCATCTGTCCTGGGCCGTCTCCTTCTTAAAATTCGTCTGAGACAGGGCTAGCAATTCCTTGATATAATCCTCCCGAAAATCCTTATTCGTCATGAGGTAGGCAAACATCAAGGCCATGGGATTTTTCGTCTTCATATCCAATAGCCCGTCATCCTCGTATCCGTCCTCCTGGATGGTATTGGCAGTGATATCGCTCTTTCCGCTCACGCCGCCAAAATCCAAGTCATAGAAGCACAGCCTCCACCGACCATCCGCATAGGGATTTGACGGATCCTTCTTAGTCACCCTCCACGCCGTCCAGTTCTTGCCAGGCCAGTCCCACTTATTATTAATCCACACATTTACCGCAAAGTAATCCCGCACGGACTCCACGTCCACCAATTTGGCAAACGCGTCATAATCCTTCTTTGACTTTAAATTCTTATGCTTCTTGTAAAAGTTCAGCAAGTCCCTGAAATAATAATCCACGCTCTCGCCCTCCGGCAGCGTCCCCTCATCCAGCTTATAGCCAATCTCGTAAGTCTCCCCATCCCCCTTGTAGGACACCACGTCATCCTTATTCACGCCGTGGGTCTCCTCCAGATAATCTGCATTGTAATCCTCCTGAAGAATGTAAAGGCCCCAGTATTCCCCGTTCAGATAGACTACGCACGGCCTGGACGCCTGGGTCTCCACCTTCTTGTCCGTAACCAGAGACTGCCAGAACGCATCATTGTACTTAGAAGTAAAAGCACAGTTTCCCCCATTCCTCAGCGTAAGCTTCTTGAATTTCTCTATGATGTTTCCCTGATCATCCTTGGCATCCTCCCCGAAGAACGGATATCTGAAATTATTGTCCCCATAGCTTCTCCTTGCATACAGGCGCAGCCCCTTCTGCAAGTCCGAGCGGGAATAATTGCCCTGGATGCGCACCCCGCAATCCTGCTGGAGCTTGCATTCCATTTCCTTCCCATTGCTCTCAAAATAATCCAAATGGACCGGCCGCTCCCACTCCCTGCCCCGCTGCTTGTAATTGGCATCCAGAGAACGGCTCGCCTCCTTGGCATTGCCCAGGGATTTCTTTTTTTTCAATTCCTTCTCCAATGCATTCTGGAAAACATCTCCCTTCACATAGATGCCCTTCTGGGCGTCAAACAAATCATCATACTCCATGGAAAGGGAAATCACAGCCAAATTCCGGCCAGATGCCTCGCAGCTCTCCCCGATTCCATCAATGTGGTCCGGCAGATTGCCCACGAAGTAACTGTGAGTCTGAACCTCCGAGGTCTCCTCTCCTGATACAGCCACCGCCTTTACCACCGTAATCTTATCCACATCCCCTTTCTGGGGCAAATTCAACGTACTTTTGTATTTCTTCTCCTTGCTATCCCAGGACACATTTACCGCATCAAACAGTATGGGGTCAACGGCCGATACCACGTTCTCATCCTGAATGCGCTCTGAAATATAGATGGCATCCTGATACTTTTTCCTAGTCTTGCTGGTAATCGGATTGCTGCCATCCAGCGTATAGTAGATATCCCCTTCCCCAACAGAAAGTTCCAGATAGAATCCCCCCGCATAATTTCCGCTCTCTGCGGAAAAAGCAATCCCAGATGAAACGTCCCCTCCCTGAGTCGCCAGCCCGGCCTGATTCTGATTTTCACCCCTTTTGGGTGCCTGCGCATGCTCTCCCCTAAGCAGCAGCACTGCGGCAATGCAAATAATCGCCACGATCGCTACTGCGGCTGACACTGTCAAAATCTTTTTCTTTCTAGCCCTGCTCTCCATCTCCAAGTCCTCCTTCGTTGGCTTTGCTACCTGTTGTATGCCCGCAACATCGCATATTTTTATTCCATATTAGCATACCTTGCAAATTGTGTCCATTTCATTTAGTATGTTACTATTCCCAATCACGGAAAAAACCAGAACTGTGATTGAAACTAACTTTAAAGAAAAGAGGTAAGACATGATTTATATTGGCAACCACTTATCCGTCTCCAAGGGCTTCCTTGCTATGGGAAAGCAGGCTTCCAAATTAGGCGGAGATACCTTTGCCTTCTTTACCAGAAATCCCAGGGGAGGAAAGGCAAAGCAGATCGACCCGGCAGACCTAGAGGCTCTCCATCAGTATTTATCGGAACATCATTTCGGAACGCTGGTGGCCCATGCGCCCTATACCATGAATCTCTGTGCCGCCAAGGAGGAAGTGCGCTCCTTCTCCCTGGACGTTCTGGCTGACGATTTGGAACGGATGCAGCAGATTCATCACAGTTATTATAACTTCCATCCCGGTTCCCATGTGGGGCAGGGACCAGAAAAAGGAATTGCCCTGATTGCCGATGCACTGAACCACACCCTCAAGCCGGAACACCGCACCACGGTACTGCTGGAGACTATGGCGGGCAAGGGCAGCGAGGTGGGACGAACCTTTGAAGAACTAAAATCCATCATAGACCAGGTCGCCCTCTCCGACCAACTGGGCGTATGCTTTGACACCTGCCATGTGTGGGATGGAGGATATGATATCGTAAATCATCTTGACCAGGTACTAGAAGAATTTGACCGGATTATCGGCCTGGACAGGCTTCTCGCCGTCCATCTAAACGACAGCATGAATCCCCTAGGCTCCCACAAGGACCGCCACCAGAAGATTGGACAAGGGGAGATTGGTGCCGAAGCCCTGATGCGGGTGGTGAACCATCCCGCCCTCCAGGGAAAGCCTTTTATCTTAGAAACTCCCAACGATGACGAGGGCTATGCCAGGGAAATTGCCCAAGTTCGGGCATGGATGGAGCAAGCCTAAATCTTCATCCTCTTTGCCACGAAGCGTGCCGCTTTGTAAAGGGGCGTCTCCAAAACCTTGCTGGCATTTTTAAGTTCCTCCCGAATGGAGATATGCTGGGGGCAATGGGCCTCGCATTTCCCACACCCAATGCAGTTTGATGCGGCAGAGGAAGTTCCCCGAAGGGCAGTGCACATCACATACTCAAGCAGCGCAGACCTCTTCCCCTCGGAGTATCTTCTATTATAAGCAGAAAATGTGCCGGGAATATCTACATTCTGGGGGCATGGCATGCAGTACCTGCACCCGGTGCAACCCACCTTCATCTTGGCATTGATGGCTCCCACCACCCTTTTCAGCATGGCCTCATCAGAGGCATCCATGTCGCCCACATTTGCAGAGGAGGCGGTCTCCATATTGTCCTCCACCATAGCCATGTCATTCATGCCAGAAAGCACGCAGGTCACCTCAGGCTGGTTCCAGAGCCAGCGAAGCGCCCACTGCACCGGAGTATGCTGCACGGAATGTTCCCGGAAAATCTCCTTCGCCTCCTCTGGCAGAAGGTTCACCAGTTTGCCGCCCCGGAGCGGCTCCATAATAATCACTGGAATCCCTTTCCCATGGGCATACTGCAATCCCTCTCTCCCCGCCTGGGAATGCTCGTCCATATAATTGTACTGAATCTGGCAGAAATCCCAGTCATAGGCATCAATCAGCTGGCAGAACATCTCCGCATTGCCATGATAGGAAAATCCCACCTGACCAATGGCCCCCCTTGCCTTCTTCTCCTCCAGCCAGTCCAGGATTCCCAGACCCACCAATTTCTTCCAACTGGTAATATCAGCCAGCATATGCATCAGATAGTAATCCACATGGTCCGTCTGCAGGCGGCTCAGCTGCTCGGAGAAATACTTATCCATGCTCTCCCTCTTCTTGATTAGATATTGGGGAAGCTTGGTGGCAATCTTGACCTGCTCCCTCAAATGATGCTTTGCCAAAATCTGCCCCAGCGCCTTCTCGCTGCCAGGATACACGTAAGCGGTATCAAAATAATTCACGCCCCCGCGAATGGCGGCGAGGATTTCCCGTTCCGCCTTATCCAAATCAATCTTTCCTGCCTTTTGGGTAAACCTCATGCATCCATATCCCAAAATAGATATTTCATTTCCGTATCTGTCTTTCCGATAATTCATAAAAACCCTCATTTCTGCACAACGAACTTTGTTCGTTTATAACTTTCGTTCGTCTTTCATTTGCGCACAAAGCAACTTTATGGTCTATCCATTCATTATAATTCTTTCTACGGCGTAATTTGTCGAATTGCCGTACATCTTACTTTCAACTCTTGACCGCATGCAATATCCCAATAATAACACAAAAAAATCGTCAATGGCAAGACAAGAAAAGAAACCGACATAACAAACACCGGGCGCACGCAAAAAGGGAACAGACAAACATGTATTGTACTCTGTCCATTCACTCTACATGCTTACAATGACTCTCAATCCTCAAAGGAAAGATGCAATTGTGGTATTTCAGTCGTTTTTTCCTTTGTTTTCGTATTGATATGATACAAATTTTTAACATTATCAGTTATATCAATGTGTTTTAGTACCATAATAGTTCCACGCTTCCTTTATTTGCAATTTAATTATCTTTAACTGTTACCATCATTTCTGCCGCCGCCTGAATAAACCTTTCAACATATGTTAACGACAACATCTTATTAGTAGTATGATCACTAAAACTAATGTAATTTAATTCATCTCGGTTAGCATACTTCTCTCCTTCCTCCGCTTTTAAAGTCGTAGTAAATATAATTTGATTCTCTAATTTTTTAAAAAGATTTATTACTCTTGCTTCTCTATCTGATGATAAATCTTCTGCCCTGAAGGAATCAACAATTATTGGATAATTATGTTGTAAACTTTTTGCAAACGCATACATTTTTGCCAAATGAAATTCTGTAGCCTCACTGCCAGAAAAAAACTTATCTCGTGCAGTAAATATATCAACATATGGACTATCTTCTGCTGTATCAACTTGAGTATAAAAGTCATTCATTTGAACAATAATATTATCCAACAATTTCTTTGACTTCTTTTCA
The DNA here is from genome assembly GCA_910575435.1 of Clostridiaceae bacterium. Lineage (GTDB taxonomy): Bacteria > Bacillota > Clostridia > Lachnospirales > Lachnospiraceae > Butyribacter. The sequence goes on from CAJTGI010000022.1 coordinate 33,110, forward strand.
ATATTCTCAGAAATTGCGGCTTTTACATTTAACTGACCAGATAGTTTTTCAATTTCTTGATCAATTTCTTTTATTCGTTTATCAGCATCTTTCGCCCCTTCCATTTCTTGTTTTACAATCAACAATGCCTCTACTGGAACATCGGCTGTTTCCATACAAAAATCCAATTCTTTTTGACAAATGGTAATTTCATTGGTTAAACGTAGTATTTCCTCATTATAAATATCAACCTTTTCTTGAACAGCATCTAAAATCTGTTTCCTCATTTTAGTAGTTGAAATATCAAATGAAAATTCAGAATCTGCACTTTCATAGGCGATATGTTTAGAACCACAATCCATACAGGAGATTTGTCCTGTTTTCATAGTTCTGTTTAAAGATCTCAATTCTTTCAAAGCAATCTCATTTTTTGTTCTTCGAGAAATTGCATTTCCCCTCTCCTTTTTTAATTTCAGTAATTTGTTTTTTATCACTTCAACCTCTTTTAACATATTCTCTAATGCTGCTCTATCATTCGTTGAACTTAAAAATCCAAAAGCAGCATTACTTTTCTTTAAAACTTTATTTTCTTTCAACAAAATACCTCGCTCATCCTTAAGTTCCTTAATTTGCTTTTTTACTCTTTCGACATCATTAACTGATGCATTTTCTCCATCTATCCCTCCCATTGAATATAACAATTTATAAAAATCTTCCTTTTTATACCAACCCTTATTTACAATATCATAAGTGACTTTCTTGTCTTGACCAACAAAGAATACTTGGACAAGCAGTTCAGGATCAGCTATTCTTAATATATTATCCTTTTTTATAACAGGTATTCTTTGAATATTTTTATTCCAATAACGCTTAAACTCTGATGTATTGTCAAATACAGCATATTCCTCACCTTTTCTTATAACAAAATTCTTACCTTTCCTGCATATTTTAATTAATTCCTTATCATTCTCAATATGCAATATGTAATAATAATTTTCATAATCAAATGAAGTAGGAAATGCAGGAGCATTTCCCAAACAATACATTATAGCTTGAATAACTATCGTTTTTCCTTTGTTATTATCATCACTGGAAATAATATTTAATCCATCTTGAAATTGCTCATTTATATAAGCCTCCTCGGAATTTCCTATAAATATAGCTTTTATAATCATAAGTCAATACCATCCTTAATAACAGATATAAAATATTTTAGTGATAGTGTGTCAAAATCCATACATCGCCCTACTATCGTTTTATCCAACTTCCTATACAATCCCCCAATATCATCAGATGGGTTTTCCACTATCGTTTTATATATATTCTCAAATAGTTTCCAAAAATCCTCCTGACAATTACTATTAAACAATGCCCTTGATAAATCTAACTGGCAATCTTCCAACATATTTTTCCTTTTTTCTTCTGGAAATTGAATATATGTATCTATAAATGATTGCGGCACCTTAGAACCCACTACATCCTGATTTAAAATCCTATTTAATACTAATAACCGTATTTCCGTTATAGTCAAATGCCTTCCATAATTTAAGGCTTCATCAGGGGCTTCTAAGGTTATTCCCTCTACAACACCAATATTCTTTTTCCCTGTTTGCACATCTCTGATTTCATTGAAAATGGCAACAAGTGTTTCTTCCTTCGGAATGATTGTTGGATTTAATTTTATTATTTTTTTTACATACTCACTTTTCGTTTGATCGTCTATAACAAAATAAACTTTTTGTAGAAACTCTACAATTTTTTCATCACTAACTTTATCATCATCAATATATGTCTTCCTCTTGCATTCATCTTTCAAACCCTCTTTCATTTTTTCCATTGCAGTGGTTTTTACATTTGAAACTCCAAATTTTGTTAATTCATCATCAATACGAAACGAACGTAAACGGTAAACCACAAGTACCTTGATATTTTTAAGCCGCATTTGCGGCTTATTTATTTTCGATTTTCATATGACATCTTTCCGGCAATGTTGGCGACCATGGTAACAATGCATCCAGAAACTCCAGATTATTATCCTCCAT
>CAJTGI010000023.1 GCA_910575435.1 Clostridiaceae bacterium
AAGGCGAACATGATCATCCCGCAGATTGCGGAAAACCAGACAAAGAGCGGTACGGAGAAGATTCCATCTACCTGTCCATGCTGTGGCGGCAGTCTGCAGGTCCATAAAACCAGCGGCGGAACCCGCCAGCTTTTCTGTGAGAATCCAAACTGTGCGGCAAAACTGGTACAAAAGTTTGTCCATTTCTGTGACAAGACCCGCATGGACATCGAGGGCCTGTCTGAAAAGACGCTGGAAAAATTTATCAGTATGGGATGGATACGCAACTTTGGCGACCTCTATGCGCTGGAGCAGTACCGGGAAGAAATTATCCGGACAGAAGGCTTTGGGGAGAAATCCTTTGCCAGACTGCAGGCTTCGATTGACAAGAGCCGCCACTGCACCCTGAACCAGTTTATTGCCGGGATGGGAATCCCGATGGTGGGACGCAGTGCCGGACGGATTATCAGCAGGCATTTTGGCGGAGACTGGAATGCGTTCGAGCAGGCAGTCAGGGATGGTTTTGATTTTACCGTCCTGCCGGACTTTGGCGAAACCATGCACAACAACATTTATCAGTGGTATGCGGATGAGGAGGCAGCAAAGCTCTGGAGACCGTTACTGGAACACATCATTTTTGAAAAGGAGAATGCGACTATGAGTACAGATAATACAACTTTTGCAGGAAAGACAATCGTGGCAACCGGAAAACTTCAGAATTACACCCGTGATGAGATTCAGATGAAGATCACGTCACTGGGAGCAAAGGCAGCATCTTCTGTCAGTAAAAAGACGGATTACCTGATTGCCGGGGAAAAGGCAGGCAGCAAGCTGGCGAAGGCACAGCAGCTTGGCGTGAGGATTCTGACCGAGCAGGAATTTGAGGAGATGCTGGCGGAGTAACATCGGAACGACAGTGATCGGGCAGATGGTTCTCTGCTGCAAGGCATGAGCTCCAGAACCCGGAAGCAGAAAGGATAAAGATATGGCGAAATTGATTTTAAACTATAAAGGGCGCGACAGCTGGGACAGACCGGTTTATGAATCGGAGGGACGGCTGTATGTAGACATCAATCCGCGTGAGGGATGCACGGCATCCCTATGCACAAAATACAGAAATGAATTTGATGGGGAACCCGATATGCCCATTACAGAGGGGACTGAGGTAGAATTTGTTCCCGGCAGGGATGTCTGGTAAGAGTGGGAAAGTGCGTATGAAAGAATTTATGATAAAAATGGTACCGCTCGAAGCAAGCTGGCAAAAGCACAGCAGCTTGGTGTGACAATCCTTACCGAATGAGAATTTTAGGCGATGTCAGCCTGAGCAAAAGTTACAGGATAATACAAAACAGAGATGGGGCAGTGGTTTTTACTGCTCCGTTTTCATGGAATGGAGGATTGAGACAATGAAAGTATTGGTTTACCAGGTGGTGCCGGAACTGGACCAGAAAGAGATTTTGTTCCGGGATTTAGCCTGTGCAATAAAAGCAGGGGACGGCAGGGTTCCGTCAGAAATCTATGAATGCATCTACAGCGGGGAGCTTCCGGCGACAGATCCGGAGCAGGTCTTTGTGACGTGCAATGGTGAGCATCCGGAAGGATACCGGGGGCATTCCCTGTCCGTATCAGATGTGGTGGAGTTCCAGTATGAAACAGGTGAGAGGAAATTCTTCTTCTGTGATTCATGGGGCTTTCCAGTGGTTGCTTTTGATGCCAATAAAGCCATGCGGCAGATCAGCAATCATGACTATCAGTATGTGCAGGAATACCGCAGGATGGTCACGGTATATTTCATGACCGCAGACGGTCTGCAGAACAGGTTCTGTGAGAGCCTTCTCTTCAGCCGTTGCCGGTACAGCCGGTCACGGCTTGGTTGCAGGCTGGAATGTCAGTCCTATGGCGGTACGGAACCGCAGATTTATGTGTTTGAAGAATTTCCACGGGTAATTGTTACGGAGAGTGTTACTGTCTTTCCAGAGAAACATCTGTATGAACTGGAAAATATGGAGAACGGTTTGCTGCGTTTTCCTCTGGATGACAGCAGAAATCTGGACATTGTGTGTGAATGGCTGAAGGACAGCAACTATAAGTACGAGGAACTAACGGTTCAGAATAAATGATTGGAGGAAAACAAAATGAGTAAGAGAACACAACGAGCAATGGATTGTATAGAGAACAAACGACTGAAATTAGAGGATACGCTGCCTTTTTCCTGCACCCACTGTGGCGGCTGCTGTGTGCACCAGGAGGAGCTTCTGTTAAATCCCCTGGATCTATTCCGATTGGCAGTGCACCTGGGTATCCCAGTGGAACAATGGCTACAGCAGTATGGGGAGTGCTATATTGGAGAGGAAAGCCGGATGCCGATTTTGCGGATTCGCCCCCAAGGGGAAACAAGGCGGTGTCCTTGGCTAAAAAATAATAAGTGCAGTGTCCACAAGGCGAAACCATCTGTCTGCGGATTATACCCGCTTGGCAGATCCGTCTGCTATGTACCGGATGAAAAGGGAAAGCTGGATATGGAAAAAGCAGAAGTAATCTATTTCCACAACGGATGTTTCTGCGGCAGCCAATATGGACATCAGACTGTGAGGGAATGGCTGGAGGAATTTCATCTTCTGGAAAACGAGTCCTTCTTTATCCTTTGGAGTCAGGTCGTTGCAGAAACAAGCATGTTTCTGCGCAAGCTGGAAAAAATGACAAAGAATCAGGATCTCGTGTGTATGGCGTGGGATATGGTGTGTATGATGCTTTACATTCAGTATGATACAAAGAAGGAGTTCGCCCCTCAGTTTGACAGGAATGTGCAGCAATTAAGAAAAATTATTGCAGACATAGAAAGATTGGGGGGTGTCGGATCATGACGGAAGAATATAATTACAATCAGATAATCAGAAAGGATGCGAAAGGGTGCTTTGTGGAGAGCCTGCGTGATTTCTTTAAAGTGGGGAAGATACACCTGGCATTTGCTTCCTACGATGTGGGCCTTCCATCCGGGCAGAGACAGACCAATAACATCCACATCTTTATTGGAGTAGATGAACTGCAGGAAATCTGCCGGAAACTTTACTGCGGGGAGCTGCAGTATATGCTGAAGCAGAAGAAACAGTCGGGAGATTATAATAAGCCGCTGCTAGAATGGCTTGGAGGTACATCGGCGGCGAAACTGGCACAGAGAGGACAGAGCCGGAAAGATGGGAAAAGCCTGTCCAGAACGGCAAAACTTCTAGCAGGCAAAAAGTCGGATTTTCTTTTTATCGCAGACAGTGGACCTGGGGAGCAAAATGCCCAGGGACTGATTGTCCCGCGGTTCGGCGGCAGACCGGAAAATCACGTGTCAGTCAGTATGACATGGGATTCATTGAGTGAAGTGTTCTTGCTAACAAAGGAGCATTATCAGGCATGGCTGTCGGCTAAGTATTTGATGGAAATGATGTTACAGCAGGCAGAGCTACAGCAACAGAACAGAGCGGTCAGCAGCAACAAGCCGGTTGCAGGATGTCGTCAGTAACTGGGATGATGGCAGACGGGATGTTATGAAAAGATTTGAGGATTTCAAAGTGAGTATGGGGGATTCTGGTTCTTGAGGAACTGGGGTCTCCTTATATTTTAGTATGATTTTATGTGGTGTATTCTTTGTAGATGTGTTTATAATATAAAGAAAGAATGGAGGAATTAGTTATGCAGAATAAAATATGGGAACAAGTTATAGAATTTCTTAACAGACTTCGTTGTGAAGATGTATCACGGGATACGGCAGTTAAAATTCCAGAATATGAGGGTGTGCAGAGAGAATTAGAGGTGCTGCGTGAAAAATGTGAAGAGATGATACAGAAACTTCCCAATGAAGAGCAGCAGATGTTTTTGGAATGGATAGCAAAAGCAGAAGATATGCTTTCACTGGAAGGGCAGAAAGCGTACTGCCAAGGATATGTAGACTGTATTCTTCTTCTGAGCGGGTTCGGTTTGCTTCGACAAGACATATCGCCGGAAGAACTTATGGAGAAGTTGCAATAATTGTAGTCTTGTATCGGTGGAAGATGCTGATATATAAAAGAACATGAATAAAAGGTAAGGGTAAGTCGAACTTTGTAAAAACTGTTCCGGTAGTGTAAATAAGTTTGTGTTTTTGGAAATAAATAGCTCCTTTTTGGTAAGAATTAGGATATGGAAATTCTTATCGAAAAGGAGTGTTTTTATGCCAGTAGCAAAGGAACAAATTCGACAGATTATCTCAGAAAACAACTTAAGCAGCGTCACCGATGTCTATGCCCTCCTTCGGGACAGTTTCAAAGACATCTTGCAGGAACTCATGGAGGCAGAGCTGGACGCCACCCTCGGTTATGAGAAAAACCGTAAGGGGGATTTACAGACAGACAACAAACGCAATGGGCATTCCCCAAAGAACCTCAAGAGCCAGTATGGGGAGTTCCAGATTGACGTGCCTAGGGACCGGAATGGGGAGTTTGAGCCAAAGCTGATACCAAAATACCAGCGCGACATCTCCGGGATTGAAGAAAAGGTGATCTCCCTGTATGCGCGGGGGATGAGCACCAGGGACATCCACGACCAGCTGAATGACCTGTATGGAATCGAACTGTCTGCAGAAATGGTCAGCAAGATCACAGACAAAATCCTCCCGCAGGTCAAAGAATGGCAGTCACGCCCCCTGAACCCGGTATACCCGTTTGTATTCATGGACTGCATCCATTACAAAGTCCGGGAGGATGGGCGGATATTAAGCCGTGCAGCCTATGTTGTGCTGGGTGTGACGGCAGAGGGTTACAAGGAGATACTGAGCATTACTGTCGGGGCAAACGAAACGAGCAAGTTCTGGCTGGGAATGCTGAACGACCTGCATAACCGCGGAGTGAAAGATGTGCTGTTTTTCTGCTTGGACGGGCTGCCAGGGTTTAAAGAGGCAATACAGGCGGTATTCCCCAAAGCGGAGATACAAAGGTGCGTCATCCACATGCTGCGCAACTCATTCAAATATGTCAGTTACAAAGACCTGAAGAAATTTGCCTCTGATTTTAAAGCCGTCTACAATGCCCCGAACGAGTCGGCCGCCCTTTCAGAGCTGGAAAACATAAAAGAGATGTGGGGAAAGAAATACCCTTACGCCATCAGCAACTGGGAAAACAATTGGGAAGATGTCAGCTCTTTCTTCCAGTTCCCGGATGACATCCGCCGGATCATGTACACCACGAACATCATAGAAGGGCTGAACCGCCAGTACCGTAAAGTGACCAAGACAAAAAGCGTATTCCCCAGTGACACGTCCTTGGAGAAAATGCTGTACCTGGCGAGCCAGAATGTAACAAAGAAATGGACCCAGAGATACCGGAACTGGGATCAGGTCTTGAACCAGCTGATTGTCCTATATGGGGAACGTCTCACGGAATATCTGTAAAAAAGACCGGGATGGCAACATTTGAAAACCCTGCCATCCCAGCCTTATTCCATCGGCATTTATATTATTGCCAGAATATCCCAGCCTTATTCCGGAGGCCGGGTGTGGGCAGAGCCCACGGAAAGGGCAATAATAAAATGCCTGTTTGCCATATAAAAAAACGAAAAAAATGTATAGGTTTCGTCTGAATGGTTATACTATAAATAGAAGAAATAATTCGACAGTCCCAAAAACATAAAACCGACAAAAACCTCTTACATATCTAATTCTTATCAGGAAAGTCTAAAATCCATAGACACAAGATTTTTTACAGCCTCACTGTTCCCTTACCTTTTGTTTAATTTATAAAGTAGTTTCGTCATCAGATAGTAATGCTTCCGTAGTGGCGAGAATTACTTTAAGCTGCTTCTGATTGCAACGAGTAAGTAAACGTTGGATTTGCTGGTATGTATTATCCGTTATGTTTTGGTTTGGATAGATTACCGTATCTGCCGACAGATTAAAATAATGAATCACTTTCTCAAAAATCTCATAACTGGGATTGTTTCGGAACCGTTCAAGGTCTTTTAAGTATGATAAAGAAATATTCAGTATCTCTGCTAATTCTGCTTGGGTAAGTTTTTTGTTCATTCGTGCATTTTTTAATACAATGCCGAACTGTTTTGGTTCATAAGTCATGGCATAACCTCCTATAAAAGTATGTTACTACCATATCTTTAGAAAGTAAAAATGGTGAGGTAATACTTTATGAATATGGTGTGAACATATTTTTGCAAAGTATATTGAAAAAGATGTTTTGCTTAAACAGTGGCTACTTTAATGATTTAAGAGTAATGTTGCAAAAATAATACATAAATTAAGAGATTAGTTGAGTTTGATTTGGTTTTTGATTTGTTATGCTATATTTAAGAATAAGAATGATACTGAGAAATTTTGGGGATTTTAAAAGTATGATGTAGCCATATTGTGTTCTCCAATATAAGGATTATAATTGTGTGGAAACGGTATATTGTCATAATTAAAAATAAATTATTAAAAAGGAGAATGTTTAATGGTAGAAAAGTTATTGAGTGAAGAAGAGAAAAAGAAGATTTCTACTTTTACACAAGAAAAATTGTGGACGGATAGAGATTATTCAGGGGATTCTATTATTCGGGGATTTTCGCCTTTGCCTGTGGGAATACAGGGGTCAAAATGTCCCAAATGTGGTAGTCGAAATCTAAGAGGTGTGTTAATTACGGTTTCTGCTGATGAGTCGGATCCTAATATTCTTTGTATAGATTGTGGATATTGGAGAGATTGATGAATATATGCTTGAAAGGAGAATATTGTTATGTCTACTGTAAATAAAGTTATTTTTGCTATTTTTGATGGTCTCGGGGATAGACCAATTAAGGAATTAGGGTATAAAACTCCACTTGAGGCCGCAACTACTCCAAATTTTGATAGACTTGCATCAAAATCTATTTGTGGTTTATCAAATGCGTTGGGGCGTGGGATTAGACCTGGTAGTGATGTTTCGCATCTTGCAATTTTTGGCTATCCAATGGATAAATATTATACAGGGAGAGGTCCTATTGAAGTGGCAGGGCTTGGTATTAAGTTGCGTGAAGGGGATGTTGCTTTTAGGGGAAATTTTGGAACGGTAGATGATGATTGGAATATTATTGATCGTAGAGCGGGACGTATAAGGGTTGTTGATGAGTTTGCTGCGGCTATTGATGGAATGAATATAGATGGTGTAGAAATTATTGTGAAACCTGGGACAGCACATCGTGCAGGAGTTGTTTTTAGAGGAAAAGGATTGTCTGCAAATATAACTGATGCAGATCCGCATGAAGAAGGAAGACCTGTAATGGAAGTCAAGCCTAAGGATGATTCTAAAGAAGCTGAATTTACTGCAACAGTAATAAATAAATTTATGAGAAAATCATATGAAATTCTTAATTCTTTGGAATTGAACAAAAATCGAAAGAAAAAAGGGGCGTTTCCGGCAAATTTTCTTCTGTTGAGAGGTGCTGGTATGTATCCGACAATGCCATCATTTGAAGAAAAGTATGGTTTGAAAGCATGCTGTATTGCGGGTGGTGGGTTATATAAAGGAATAGGAGCTTTCTTGGGAATGGATTTAATTCATGTTGATGGAGCCACAGCATTACCTGATAGCAATGTACGGCATAAATTTGTTGCAGCTAAAGAAGCACTTGGAGAGTATGATTTTGTTTTTACGCATATTAAAGCAACAGATTCTCTAGCAGAAGATGGGAATTTTGAGGGAAAAAAAGAGTTTATAGAAAAATGTGATATGGCTGCTAAAGAATTTTTTGAACTTCCGGATAATGTTCTTCTAGTTATTACAGCAGACCATTCTACAGCTTGTGAATTTAAAGCGCATTCGGCAGATCCCGTGCCAATAATGTTCTTTTCGCCACATGTTCGGGTGGACAATGTAAAAGAATTTAATGAAAGAGAATTTGTTTATGGTGGGTTAGGTAGGATGGTTGGAAGTGACATAATGCCTGAAGTATTGAATATAATGGGAAGATTACATCTTATAGGTGCTTAAAACAGAATATTCAAAATTTCTCCTTTTAAATTCATGGTAAAGCGTTGTATTGAGGTATAATATAACGCTTTATATCCTTTTAGAAAATCAGTATAGAGAAAGGAAAAAAAATGTTCTGCGATAATTACAAAAGTGAATCAGTAATTCCAATACCAATGGAAGGAAATTGGATTTGTTTAAGTGAAATTTTCGAGGTCAATGGTGTCTCACATGGGATTGGATGGTGCCCGCCTCATCAAGGGGCATGTAAATTGACTTTAAATGTAAAAAAGGGAATAATTACTGAAGCTTTAATTGAAACGGTTGGATGTAGTGGAATAACACAGTCTGCAGTTATTGCATCAGAAATATTGATTGGTAAAAACCTCTTTGAAGCATTAAACGTACACTTAGTATGTGATGCAATAAATATTGCTATGAAGAATGCTTTTTTACAGTTTGTTTATGGAAGAACTCAAACTGCTTTTTCGCATGATGGTCTTCCTGTTGGATCCTTAAAGGATGATTTAGCATTTGATCAATTAAGTCATATTGGAACTATAGTTGCTAATAAAAATGAAATTCCTCGAATTTTACAAACATCAGAAGGCTATATATTAAGACTTTCATTAGATAACAAAGATCAAATTATAGGATATCAATATTTAACATTGGGATCCTTGTTAGCTGATATAAGATTAGGGAAGAATATTATTATAGATAATTATATAGAAGAATATGGTCGTTACGATGAAGGTGTAAAATTTTTGGATCCGAGAGGTGGTGTCAATAATGTTTGAGCGTTATGAAGAAAGAATTTCTCAAATAAAAAGGTGTATTTCTTTACATAATATTTCTGATTTAAAACATGCACAGAATATATGTTTAAGCCATAATATTGATTGCCATAAGGAAGTGCGTTCGATTCAAAACATTGCTTATGAAGATGCGTGTTGGGCATATACTGTGGGTGCAGCTATTGCCATTCAAGAAGAAGCTAAAACAATTGATGAAATATGTAGTTATATTGGAGAGGGTTTGCAATGCTTTGCCATAAATGGCTCAGTTGCAGATACGAGAAAAATCGGAATAGGACATGGAAAATTTGCATCAAAGTTACTAGATAATGATACTAAGCATTTTGCCTTTGTAGCTGGGCATGAATCTTTTGCTGCAGCGGAGGGAGCCCTAGCAGTCATAAAGTATGCAAATATTTTCAGGCAATTTCCAATACAGGTTAATCTTATTGGTCTTGGTAAACCTGCAGCTAAAATTATATCTAGATACAAAGGATTTACATATGTGGATACTATGTACGACTTTAAAACAAAAAAACTTACCATAATCAATGAAGAGAAATATGGAAAAGGTGATATATGTTGTTATGGCGCACATAGTGTGGATGAGGGTGTATGTATTTTGGAAAAGGCGAAAATTGATACAATAATTACAGGAAATTCTACAAGTCATTTGAAGTTTACTGATCCAACTGTAACTACATATAAAAAAATAGCCATTGAAAAAGGGAAAAAAGTGTTTTGCGTAGCATCAGGTGGTGGAACTGGTAGGACGATGCATCCTGATAACGTCGGAGCAGGGGGGGCTTCATATGGAATGACAGATACTACTGGACGTATGCACTCAAATCTTCAATTTGCGGGATCATCGTCGGTTCCTTCACATGTTGAAATGGTTGGATTTTTGGGTATGGGCAATAATCCTCTAGTGGGTGCATCGGTTTTAGTAGCTTGTCTTGTTGCAAAAGCATTAGGAATGATAAAAAGTGGAGATATAGTATGAAAAAGAACAAACGATTAATCAGAAAAATACTTACTTTTATTGGATCATTTGTGACAGCAGCATCAGTATTGGCGCAGTTTTTTCCGTCTTTTTTTTCTATATCAGAAAATGTTTCTGGTGTAAATAGATGTGTTTTGGTTTTTGTTGTTATTCTCTTGATAAGTCTCTTTTTTATGAATTGGAAGCAAAATCAAGATGAAATAGATGAAAAGTTTTATTCGGAACATAACGCAACACATCGTTATGCACATTTAATCCGAGACACAGTTTATGAATCAAAAAAATTATGCAATAACACTAAAAACAATTCTTTGGCTAAACATTTGATAAAAACTTTTTCTGAAGGAGTAGTTAAATGTATATATGATTCGTTATGTGAATATATGGGAATTGATAAATCTAAAAATGAATTAGATGTATGTATAAAGATATTGGATTTTCAATATTGGGATAATTCAAATATTGTTGATAAGTCTCAAGTAACATATAGAACAATATCACGTGCCATTGTGCCACGTGGGGCATTGCAAGCAGATGATGCAGTTTCGCATAAAATAGAACAGAGTACAGCTTTTTATCAAGTGTTTTGCATGGGGAAACATGATTGGATAGGAATTAATCTTGATAAAAAAGATAATGTCCAAATTGTTTCCGAAGATATTATAGAAAAAGGGGAATATTATTTGGATACATGTAATAATTGGAGGGAACATTATATTAGTAAAATTGTTATACCAATTAGAGTTAAGTTATCGGAGATTGATGATATGTATATAAATTCTGATAGACGCAACTTATTTGGCTTTGTATGTGTGGAATGTAAAAAACGTAATCTATTTAAATTCTATAATAAATTTGACAAAGATTTAATTAGCATTTGTGATTACTTAAAAACCTATGCTGATTCGATGTATGTTGTTTTTGATAATATTTATCAGGTAATGGATTAAAACTTTAAGAAATGAGGAAAAATTTTTATGCAAATATTTTTGATTAGGCACGCACAAACGGAGGCCAATAAATATAATATTGTGCAGGGACAGTCAGATACAAAAATTACAGAAATTGGATATAATCAAGCAAGAATCACATCAAATTATTTGGCGAAATATATTTTTTCAGATATTTATAGTAGTCCGTTAGGAAGAACAATGGAGACTTCGAAGTTAATAGCAGAAGCAGCAAACTATAATTTGAAAAAAATAATTATTTGTCATGATTTAATGGAAATTAATTTAGAACCTTGGTATGGAAAAAAGGTAGATGAATTATGTAATGATGAATCAATATCGGGATACAATATATATAAAAATAGGCCAGAACAGTTTATGCCTTTATCTGGAGAAAATTTTGAAGATGTACAGAAACGAATGGTTAGAGTATATAATTTGATTTTATCTGCTAATTCTGATGATAGTAAAATCGCTATAATTAGTCATAGTGTTGCTATTAGAACATTATTACTTTATATTAATAATGAATCAATAAAAAAGGTATGGGATTATGATATTAATCCATCGTCTATTACTGAAATTGAATATTTTAATGGGAAATCAAATATAAAATATATTGGATTTTGTCCTTATCTTGTTAAATAAGTTTTTTGGTTTTGTTAATTCAGTAGAAAAAAATTATTGTAATTGTATAAGCAACGCCTAATTTATGGCACAAAAATGGCGCCTCCATGCCGATGACATGAAAACGTAAATCTGATACAATCATATTGTCTACAAGTGGGTTTTTCTTTTGAGAAACTCACTTTTTTCAATGAAAACAAAGGAGGCTTATGAAAATGAAATATTGTCCTTATTGCGGCGCAGCCCTTGTGGATGGTGCTGTTTCTTTTTGTATGGAGTGCGGGAAGGAACTACCGATAAAAGATGCAGGACGTGGCATTTCCCAGAGCGATGATAATGAGGGAGTGCATCAGGAAACCGCAGGGTTCAGCATGGAATCCGAGAATGAAAAAGCAGATGGGAAGCGCAGTCAGAAATTATCGCAAAAACAGAATGTTACCAGGGCAAAGGAACAGTCAGCTAAAAAGAAACGACAAACATTAAGTCTACCCGAAGGGGAAAGGCAGGCATTAGAACTATCAAAAGAGCCAGGGCAGATATCGGAAACCGATCCAGAGGATGACTATGACGGTTATTATGATGATATTCTGCCAGCGGATGAGGGAAGATTCAGTGAAGGCTTGGATAAAAATCTGATTAAGAAAGTGATAGGGATCATTGGCGCGGTCTTATTGATTGTCGCTTTGTGTGTTCTGATGATGTATATGTTGTAAATCAATGGCAGTTGTCGTGTAATAAAAATAAAATGAGCAGGAGGTAGGGAACATGTTATATATATCGAAAGGCATTGTATGTCTGGAGTCTGTAGCAGGGAATCTCTTTCTGGAAAGAGGAAATCAAAAATTCCAACTTCAGGGAAGGGAAGCCTCTTTATGGCTGAGGGGCAGGTTTGGGTTTAATGTTACGGAATCAGAGGCAGAGGAGCAGGCGGTGCTGTGTCTGGGTGACAAGGGGCTGGCAGAGATGGAAGAGGAAACAAGCCCAGTATACAAATACCGTCTATTAACCCGGTGTGTCTGCTGTCCGGTGAAGCAGAATTATCGTATGAGTAGCAGGCTGAGTGGTCTGGAACGGCAGCTTGATACATGGATGCGGAAAGCGGGGATTCGCTTGTCTGTGGCAGAACTGGTATTTCTGGTAGAGCATCAGGTATCAGATCAGGACTTGCTGTATGAGAAAAATCGTCAGAAACTGGTTGAGACGATCTACACCGATGAAACGATTCGGGACAACGTGTTGGAACATCAAATGGAGCAGGCAGAACATCGTGATGAGGTGGTGGAAGCCTTGGTACTGCTTCTAAAGAAAAAGAAAATGCTGATTGTGTGAGGGGGATCAAGGTGAAAGAAAAATGGACAAAAATGCCGAAGGCATTACAGAGACAGGTCCTATTTCGCTTTGCAGGCGGGGGACTGTTTTTGCTATTATTACTACTTATTATGGAAAGCTATAGGGATTTGTATCTGCTCCTGCCATGTATTTTATGCATGTTTTGGCTGTTAGGCAGTGCCTTGTGGCTATTCTTACAGGCGGCAGAGGGGAACTACATGCGCCTGCAGGGACAGTGTGTCCGCATAGATAGGGCAGGATTCCGAAAGCGGGTACGTGCTGTCCATCTGGCGCTGGAACAGGGGACAGTGAAAGTTCCGGTCAGATACCGAATAAGCAGGCTGTCAGAGGGGGACACGGTTGCTGTCTATGTGGCAGAAAACACGCCCGTATATGAGCGTGACGGTATCTACATAATCGGAAATTATTATGCGATGGAGGTTCGGAGATAATTAAGGAAAAGGATAAAGAAAAATATTACCGGCTCTTGCAGGAAATCAGGTGGGAAAAGAAAAATAGTAAAAGAATTGTTTGACGATGCAGGCGGTATGTGGTATAGTTTCTATATCAGTATCAAGTTATTTAAGGAAATACAGAGTATTCAGGTTACAAAGTGTCAATCAGCATAGGAGTGCTTTTTGGCACTTTTTTGCGTTGTGGAAAAATTCCGCAGACTAACTATGGTTTCCGCCTGCAGGACAGGTTGAAATAAATACATGTTAAGGCAGGACACATCTGCCAGAAAGGAGAATGCTTATGTTTAAGACATTTGCAACGAACGTCGTGATATCCAAAGGATACGAGGGAGCAGAGGCACTGAGGTTTTCCGAGAATGGGGAGTCTGTCAGATTCCGCATCGGTCAGAAGGTATATGACAGCCGTGTCGAAGGAAATTACCGCTGGCTGAACATTGCAGTGAAAGCCTTTGGCGGTGTCTGTGAGAGAATCAAAAAGATGAAACTGAAAGAAGGTTCCTTTGTGAATCTGACAGCGAGACTGGACGAGGAAAAATGGATCGATCAGGAAACAAAGGAAGAAAAAAGCCAGCATGTTCTTATCGTGGAGGATATCGAGTATGCCTTTGTCGGGAAATCCAGTGAGAATCAGGGTTCCAGACAGAACCACTCCCAGGGACAGAGCCAGCCGACGGGTCAGTCCCGGCAGGCAGAACCGGAAGCACCTGTGGAACCAGTTTCAGCAAATCCGGGGCAGGCACCCGCACAGCAGGCATCTGAGCTGCAGTCAGCAAATCCAATGGACTTGAATGGATTTATGGGATTTGAAGCCTATCAAGGCAACAACCTGTTTACGGTGTGACATGATGTTAAAAAATAATCCAGCGTGAGATCGCACATAAGTTACGCTTTCGTAATTTTATGTGCATTTTTGCGTTTTAGGGAGGCTGACGACATGAAAAATGAAGATTTTTTATCTCTCACAGATCAGGAGAGGACTGCAAAATTCAAAGCGGTACTTAACACGAGGTCTCAAGGTGGTTTGACAGGGGATGAGATTCAGGAGATTCTCCATGTCCTGCCGACAGATAGGCAGTATGAAATTCTGATCTATCACAAGACGGATGAGTTTAGCATGAAGATTGCCCAAATGAAAGGAGCCAAAAAGCGGCTCATTCTGGGGGATGATTTTCAGGGATTCAGAAACAAGGCAGGGAAACTGGTGTGCGATGTGCCGTCCCAGGCAGTTGCCGTAGCGGTCTGGAAAAATGCTTCTTTGGAAGAACGTAGCCAGTTGCATATTCTAATTCCGCCGGAACGCTGCAGAAAGGAGCAGGAGTGCCTATGAACCAGAGGGAAATGAAAGGCAGGATAGCCGCTGACATCTTGATTTTGTTAGGGATGCTGGCATTGCTTTCCGCCATCTGCAGGCTTTGGCCCATCCTGTTGCTGATGATACTGGGAATCTTTGTGGCAGCACTTAAGGTGTTGTGCAACAGGCCAGAAAAAATCGAGGTGCTGACACCAGTACCTTTACTGCCAGAACCAAAACCCAGTATGACCATTAGGGATTTGGAACAGATGGCATATTCTATCATGCAGACACAGATTACTGAACTGGTGGCGCAGGATTATCCCGAAGCCAGATGGGTCTGGGAGACGCCGGATGCCATGCAGGAAATCATGGCCGGTGGGGAGGCATTTATCCTTCTTAACCGGGCAGGAGGCTACCGCAGGGCGGAAGTGCTGCACCGGAACCTTCAGGCGGTGGGGATTGATTACTATCCGGGGCAAAAAGAGGAGCCGATAACGCCGGAACCAGAAGAGGATCAAGTTTTTGACGAAGAGCCAGTGGAAAACAACTATGAGTTGCTTGCATTCGAGTGGAGTGAGGCACACATACTGGAACTGAATGAACGCTGCAATGAGGCGATCGGACAGGGAAAGAATGAAATCCTGATACCTTTGGAGGAGTTGCCCTCTCCGGAGAGCTGGCCGGATATCTGCCGGGAACTGGAACGGGCTGGTCTTGACAAGGTAAAAATTGTAACCGATGGCATTGCAATAATTTTATAAGCAGAAAGGGAATAAATGAACTTCGTTCAACTGGCAAGTTTGTGACTATGCGCTGCTTGCACAAACTTGTTTTATGCGCAGAGAGCAGCGCAGAAAGAGGTAATCTATGAGTACAAACATGAACAACATATTTAATTTTAGCCGAGATCTTCCAGAACCTTTTGATACCTTGACAAACAAAAAGGTTAGTGTTTCATCCAGATATGGAAGTGGGACGGAGGCCACGCTCAACTGTACGATGATCAAGGCAGTCCATGCGGTCTGCCAGTGTATGAATGGGACAGGCGAAGGGGCGGTTGGCCTGATTGACCACCGTTCGGTGGCGGAGTACAAATCCTCTGTGGATGAAACGGCTTACCATTTGGTGGTTTATGACAATTCAAGAGGAATGGCGCTTGCCAGTGTTTATAATAAGGACACTGAGTTGATGGAGAACTATACTATGAATCCAAGAGGCAGAGACGGCGCCGCTGTCATTATGGCAATGATGCCGTTTCTGATGGACGATGAGGAATTTGCAGAGCAGTATGAGCGTTACTACGAGCAGTACCAGAAAGGGTATCCGGATTTCGATGTGGCAAAGGAAAGCATGGCGGTTTTGTGTGACAATGCGTACCGCAGGATAAAGGATGAGACATGCAGCGCCCATCTGAAACTGGATGTGGATGCTTCCGGCAACCTGATGCGGGTATCCAATGCACAGCTGGATTCGGGGGCATTTACCCCCGTTAGTGTGACCGCTGGGGAATTTACTATCTTTGCAAACACCGGGCCGGCAACGATAAAAAAAGCTGGCATTCTGGTAGAGAAAGCAGATTTTGAGGGCAAATATGTCATGCAGGGGCGCACACTGAATGCGGTGGAGGAGGGCCTGGTGCCGGAAATACCGGACTGGTATATCATTCCGCAGGAAGTGGTGGAAATCTGCAGGCACGCAAAAGAAACGACAGGGAAATCCATGCAGATGCGGAACTTCCTCTTGCGGGGACCGGCAGGAACCGGTAAGACAATGGGAGCGAAGGCGATTGCGGCAGGGCTGCATCTTCCCTACATGAAATACACCTGCTCGGCAGGTACGGAGATTTTTGACTTTGTGGGGATGATCTTCCCGGATTCGGATTCCGGTTCGACTGGGGATGCTGCGCTTGACAAAGAGCTTGCCACGCTGAAAAGCATGGGCGGCATAAGTTATGAAAACGTGGCGAAGCTGATGGAACTGCCGGACCTGGATGACATGGATTTTGACCCGGCTGGCGTGTACCAGCAGCTGACCGGGAAAGAAAATGACGATGCCAGCACGCAGGACTGCATGGCAGTGGTGCTTGACATGGTAACAAAAAAGGTACAGGCACTTTCCAGACGGACGGAAGGTTCTAAAAGCAGCGGGCAGACCTACTCTTATGTGGAGACGGATTTTATCAAAGCCCTGAAAAATGGATACTTGATAGAGGTGCAAGAACCTACGACAATCGTGCAGCCGGGCGTTCTGGTGGGATTAAACTCCCTGTTAGAGCAGTCAGGAGGGATTACCCTTCCTACCGGTGAAATCATCGAGAGGCATCCGGATGCGGTGGTGGTCGTTACCACCAATGTCAGTTATGAGGGATGCCGGGGTATGAATCAGTCAGTCATTGATAGAATGAGTCTGGTAAAAGACGTGGAGTTGCCGGAACCGGAGGTGATGGTACAGCGTGCTATGAGTGTGACGGGAGCTACGGATGAGTTCCAGGTGTCCCAGATGGTGCAGGTGGTAAATGACCTGGCAGACTACTGCCGGAAAAACAGTATCACGGACGGCTCGTATGGCATGAGGAGCCTGATTGACTGGGTGATCAGTACCGAGATTACGGGAAATCCTTATGAATCGGCACTGTACACCATTATCAGCAAGGCAACGTCGGATGAGGTTGACAGAGATGCGCTTATTACAACGGTGCTGGAACCAATCTTTCCGCCGAAGAGAATGCGTGCGGCAGTCTGAAAAAATAATTCCTGGACAGCAAAATACGCATTCCAAGAATTATCATCATGAACGCACTGCAAGAATATCTCGGCAGTGCGTTTTCAGAAAGAAGGGAGGTACCCTATGGCAAGGGTGGATCACAAAATAGTAAGGCGTTTAATGAACGAAAGACGTAGTAAGATCACGGATAGGCAGTTTTTTACATCCAGGATATTGGCCGGGCATTTTGAGGATCTGGCAGTGGCACAGACAAAACGGTACCATTATAATCGGAGGGTCCATGTCAAAATCTATTGGAAGCCGAAAGTACAGGATTGGGCAGATACCAATAACCAGGTGATACGGATTAATGCTGGAAATCCCGTTGTTACAAAAGTGAGAGGACGGGAAAACCGCTACCAGATTGTCTGCGGACTGTTTTCCCATGAACTGGGACATGTGCTGTATACGGATTTTCTGTGCAGCCAGTCCTACTTCAACGCCCTGGTGGATGAACGGTGGTATCCGGCTGCGCCTGATTTGAAAGCGGCAAAGGATAAGCTGAATGAGAGAGCAGTCTGGGACTATGTGCGTGCCGATGAGCTGAACAAAAAGCTGTTTTTGAAGGTGGCACATGATATATGGAATGTTCTGGAGGACGGCTACATTGAACACCGTTTCTTAAACCAGTTTCCAGGAACATTAGGCTATGGATTGGAAATCCTGCGGGAGCGGCAGTGGAAACTGATGCCTGACGTGACGCAGATGAAAGAACAGGAAGAGGAAAGCGGACATATTTTTCAGAGCATCCTGCAGATTATGCTGTCCTATGCACTGTTCGGGGAAATCAAGTATGGGGATGAGGCATTGACGGATGAGCGCATCCAGTCGGTGTTCGGCCTCATTACAGAGATTGACCAGGCAGTGATGGTAAAATCAGCCAAATCCCGCTGTGACGTGGTAAATACCATTCTGGTAAGATTGTGGGATTATATTGAAGACTATCTGGAGGAAATGAAAAAACGGTGTGATGAAATGACGGCAGCCGGACTGAGCATATCGGCGGAGGAACTGCTGGAGGCAGGGCTGGGAAGCCTGACTGGGACTTCCACCAGCGCCACGGGTTGCGTGAGCAGACCAGTGGCGGACGGGGAGGATTCAGAAGAGATATCTGGCGGACAGACTGCCGGAAACCGGGCAAAAACCCGTGCAGATGCGGAAGAATCAGAAGAAAGTTCCGGAGCAGGGGAAACCGGCGGAGCGGACGAAGAGGAATCTGAGTCTGATGAAGCAGAAGGAACCGAGGAAAATGAGTCCGGGGATGAGAAGGGAAGCGCTGGCATGGCTTCCAGTGAAGACGAGTCCGACGAGGAACCGCTGACACCAATGCAAAAAGCAGGAAATACCGGGAAACAGAAAGCGACAGAGCAGGAGCAGGGCAGGATACCCCTCACGCAGACATCCAGCGTATCAAATCCGGTGGGTGGCACAGTCAGCCGCAACGAGGATTATGAGAGGGAATGCGATGAACGTGCAGCAGCCGATATTGAGCGGATACTGGATCAGATGGCAGAGCGTTCTGCCTGTGAGCAGTTAGAGAATGAACGATTGCAGGAATTGAATGAAGCGGCACAGAATATCTCTTATGGCAATATCCATGAGGGAGTCGGGATTCAGGTCAATCGGATCAGCAGCGTGGATGAGGAACTGGTGGAGCAATATGACCAGGTTGCCAATCCTTTGTTAGCCATATCCAAACAGATGCAGAAAAGCCTGGTGAAGCAGTTAAAGGAAAGCAGGCGTGGCGGTAAGATGATAGGACTTCTGATGGGAAGGCGTTTAGACACCCATGCCCTGTGCCGGAATGACGGGAAGGTGTTTTATAAAAATTCCCTCCCCAATGAGATTCCGGAAATGGCAGTGGGACTGTTATTAGACGAGTCCGGTTCTATGAGTTCCTGTGACCGCTGTACCTATGCCAGAGCCACAGCAATTATCCTGTATGATTTCTGCCGGGGACTGGATATACCGGTGATGGTTTACGGGCACAGCACAGGGTACGATCCCCATCATGGCAGTGTAGTGGATCTGTATTCCTATGCGGAGTTTGAAAGTATTGACCAGGAGGACCAGTACCGGATGATGGACATCAATGCCAGGGGCGGCAACCGTGACGGGGCAGCCCTGCGGTATGTGGCTGAACAGCTGTCAAAGCGTCCGGAAGAGATTAAAATCTTAATGATCGTATCCGATGGACAGCCAGCAGACAGGGGTTATGACGGGACTGCGGCAGAGGAGGACCTCCGGGGAGTCAGACAGGAATACCAGCGGAAAAACATTATCTTCGTGGCGGCAGCCATTGGCGATGACAAGCAGAACATTGAGAGGATCTATGGGGATTCCTTTATGGATATCACGGATCTGAACCAGTTGCCGGCTAAACTGACTGGAGTGGTCAGGAGGCATATCCAGATATAACAGATGAGAGGATATTAAAAAGTAATTATTCACCAAACAAATAAGACAGGGACAGCAGCATGTTCAGAAGATTTTGTGTGGCACAGAAAGCAGATTGAGGTTTCTGTTACCTAGATTTTCTGAATTTGCTGGCTATCTCTTTTTCAGAAAGGATGATCATTATGCATTATGCAACTTTAGTGACAGTAGAAATAGAGTCATGTATGGAAAATGAAACAAGAACAATGGAAGCACAAGAACTGATGGGGAAACTTACAGACTTCAGAATAAGAAACTCAGAATATGATGTTATACTGGGTATATGCGAGCATGAGTTGTGGATGCGTAGCACAGTTTTTTCCAGCAGGATGGCGGATGAAGTGGAGACCATTATGCTTCCTTTTTATTGTGACACGGATCATTTAGATTATTTGAAGTTTGACGACAGGATAAAGGAATATCGCAAAGCGTATGAGACTGAGATCGTGGATCTGATTCGATTTCCCAATGGAAAGATTATTACAAGTCCTCAGTACGCTATATATTGTAAGTATGAGATAGCGCGAGGCAGGCTGTATGAGAAGAACTGGGGGCCATTGCATCACAGGAAGCGTACGAAGATGTGCAAGAGGATTCAGGTAATGGAGCATGTTCCGTATTCAGAGTATTATAAATCCTTTGATAAGTTTGTTGAGAGGGAATATGGAACGCCATACTGCGAGGAACAGAAGACTTACGGATATTATTACAATCCAAATGCTTTTTATGATTGGTACGCTATTGGCGGGCGCTGGCCGGACATGTTTCTGGTAAAAGATGACTGTAAGGAGTACGGAATTGCATACAGAAGCTGGTCGCGTGCTGAGATGGAGGCTCCGGATGGGTATTTTTGGACTTGTGCGGCCCGGAAAAAGGATATTGAATGGCAGGTTATGTATGACTGGCAACTGGAGCAGGCGATAATGCGTTATGCAAGACTTTCTACTGCATTTTTTACTGGAATTCTAGGAGAAATGAGCAGCAGAATTACAGAAGAAGGTATCTGGATACTTGGGAAAATGGTGTTCCAGAAAGGAGAAACAGAGGAAGAGTTTTTGGAACGCTATGCTTTTTATAAAAGAAAGAAATACCCGATTAATATTTATGCATTTCTAGCGGATGGAATCTGGAATAGAGCAGAACGGGTTATTCCGGAAGATAAAAATGGCAGAATCGAAAGGAATGCAGAGTGGGAAAATGAGCTGGAGCGATTTATTGACGGTCTGGACGATGAAACAGTATTAGTCAGTGTAGATTGTCACATGTGAAGGAGAGGATCTATAGGGATTTTTATGAATATCACGGATCTAAACCGGCTGCAGGCAAAACTGACCAGGATGGTCGGGAGGTATATCCAGATATAACAGATGAGAGGATATAAAAAGAAATTTAAGACAGGGACAGCAGTATGTTCAGAAGATAGATTGAAAAATGATTCTAAGACAGCAAAAACGCAGTCTAACAATCATTATTTTCAATCTGGAAAACGCAAAGTCAGCGTTTTTCAGATTAAGGGCAACCGGGAACAGACTGCTGTTTTCTGTCGCTTTCATCTTCTGAATATAGGGTCTGTCCTTATTCAAAAAGGAGGACAAGCGTATGCATTATGCGACATTAGTGACTGTGGAAATCGAAGCATGTGATGAAGATATGGCCAGGGTAACAGGGGCCAGAAGTATAATTCAGGAAATCGAAGAGCAAAAGAAGGAAAATCCGGGACACCATACCATATTAGACATATACCGGTCTGAGGTAAAGATGCGGAGCACTGCTTTTTCCAGCAAGATGGCAGATGAAGTGGATGCTGCTATGGAACCATTTTATTCGGATACGGACAATCCGAAATATCTAGAATTTGAAGATAAGACGGAGAATTACCGGAAAAGGTATGAGACGGAGAAGGTAAATATGGTCCGTTTTCCAAATGGAACGGTCCTTACAGTGCGTCAGTCCGCTGTCTGGCATAAATATGAGATTGTGGACGGCAGACTGTATGAGAAGAACTGGGGGCCGCTGCACCATCGGAAACGCACGAAGATGTGCAAGAGGATGCAGGTCATGGAAAATGTTCCGTATTGTAAGTTTTACCGGACGTTTGAGGAATTCGTAGAGAAAGAGTATGGGACACCTTATTATGAAGAACAGGAGGCGTTTGGATATTATTTTAACCCGGATGCTTTTTATGACTGGTATACCATTGGCGGACGGTGGCCGGATATGTTTCTGGTAAAAGAGGACTGTAAGGAATATGGCATTGCAGACCGAAGCTGGACATGTGAGGATGATGAGAAAAAGGCTCCAGATGGATACCGCTGGACCTGCGCCGCCAGAAAAAAGGACATTGCCTGGCAGGCGATGTATGACTGGGAACTGGAGCAGGAAAAGCAGCGTTATGCCAGGCTGGTCCAGGCATTTGAAACCCGAACTCTGCCGAAAAAAACGTATGGAACGATTACAGAAGACGGCCTCCAGGTATTTGGGGATTATGTGTATCATAAGGGAGAAACAGAGGAAGAGTTTCTGGCACAACTTAAAACAAGGAAATACCCAATCTATATGTATGCGTTTCTGAAGGATGGTATCTGGACTACGACAGAGCGCTATATCTCGGATGGCGAAAACAGCAGGTTCGAGAAGAATGGGGATTGGGAAAATGAACTGGAGCAGTTTATTGACGGCCTGGACGATGAGACGGTACTTGTCAGTGTGGACTGCCATATGTGACATTTATCAATCAGTGCAGGCTTGATTTGCGAAAATGGAGACGGAAGCCTCAGTCAAAATGGGAAAAATGCCATCCGATACGGGAGGTATTTTTCCCAAAATTCGACTAGGAACTTCTGCAGAAGAAATTTTTACACATTAGCGGGATATCAAGTTCATTACGCGTTTGCAGGATAAATAGTGCTTGAAGTATCAGAAAACCTTTTGTATAATGAAAAGAGAGAAGGGAATCATACCTGATTCCTGACTCTGGTTATGAGGTGACAAAATGAAAAATAAAAATGAAGCAAATGTAGCAGAAAGCAGAATAAAGGATGAAGAGGTTGCAAAGCATACCATCAAGGATAGCGTGTTCACGAACCTCTTTCAGGATAAAAAATATCTGCTTCAGTTGTATAAGACCCTCCATCCAGAGGATACCCAGGTGACGGAGGATGCACTTTCGGATATCACGATTCATAATATTATGACAAATGATGTCTATAATGACGTTGGCTTCATGGTAGGGGAAAAACTACTCATACTTACGGAAGCCCAGGCTACCTGGACGGAAAACATCGCTGTCCGTATCCTGATTTACCTGATGGTGACATACCAGGATTATATCAAGAAAACGAAACAAAATGTATACAGGAGTAAGAAAATCAAGCTTCCCAGACCGGAACTGTATGTCATTTATACCGGAGACAGAAAAGAGCGCACGGAATACATCAGTCTGGCAGACGAATTTTTTGAAGGACAGAAAACATTTCTTGATGCAAAGATCAAAGTTCTCTACGGAAGCGATCAGGGCGACATTATCAGCCAGTATGTGACATTCACGAAGGTCTATGACGAGCAGCGGAAGCTGCATGGCAGAACCAGGAAGGCAGTGACAGAAACCATCCGCATCTGCAAGGATAAGAATGTGTTGAAGGAATATCTGGAAGAGCGGGAAAAGGAGGTTGAGAATATTATGTTGGCAATGTATGATGAAAAAGAAATCCTGCGGGAGTATATTGAGAGTGAGAGGTATGATACGGAGAAGGAAATGGCAGTACAACTTTTAAAGGAAGGCTTACCAGTAGAGCAGATTGCTCGTTGCAGTTCAGCGTTATCTATTGATGAGTTAAGGATGTTGCAGAAAGAATTGTTGCAGAATGTCTGATATAACAGCGAATATGGAATGATGTCAGAGGAACATTGGAAATGGTATTACATGATGATGCAGGACATAATTTATGTCAGGATATAATATGAAATTTTAGGGACTCTCGGCTCAATGATTTGAGTCTTGAGTCCTTTGCAGATGGATAATTTGCTAGAGGAGGAAGTAAATAAAATTTATGAATGAGTTGCAAAGATTTTTTGAGTATATGAAAAATTTGGGGTATTTAGTAAATGCAAGAAATCAATTTTACGCTTTTATGGAAGCAATAGATTCTGATGAAAAATTGATTAAAGAATGTCAGAATATTTATTGTCTATTGAATGAAATAGTTTTGGATAAAGAGAAAGATCAATTCTTTATGGAATTAGAAAAAGGGAAGGAATTGTTTCGGGCAAGAATCATAGATATTGAGGATGACAATAATCCTGATTCTGGAGTGGGCAAAACAAAAAACGGGTTATTCATTGGTTATAATGAAGCAAATTCCAGAGAGCCGATTATTGGAATAAGTGGTAACGGTAGAAATAATGTGGCAGGTGCTTCCTATTTATACGTGGCATCAAATCCGGAAACAGCTTGTATGGAAGTGAAATCGGGTTATGGAGATTTATTGTCATTAGCTACATTTAAAACAAATAAGAACATGAGTATTATAGATTTTTCTACAGATAAATCTTTTCAATATGAAGATACGGTATTACATGATATGAGTTTAGGGAGTTTTTTTACATTGCTGATGGCACAATATACAGTGCCTGTTAAAAACGAGAAAGTATACCGTGCCACCCAGATTTTATCAGATTATTTAAGAAAAACAGGTGTAGATGGAATTGCTTATAAAAGCTATTTGGTGCCAGGAGGTGTTAATTATACTATATTCAATAGTCATCCGAATACAATTAAATTTGAAAACAGCAGAGTTTTGATGCATAAGCAGGCAAATCATTCGTTTTGGGACTTTAATAATAAAAAAACTGTGTTTTCAAATCCAGATAACAATTTGATGGATTATGACCAAAAGATAGCAGAGGAACATGTTAAACATTTAAATCAGACATTTAGATATGTAGATGTATAAAAGGAGTTATGTTATGCTATATAAATTAGATGAAAAGCAGATTCTGCTTGATTATATTGAATTAGAGAGATATGAGGCAAGAAAGGAAGGAGAAACAAAGGTTGCTATCAGAGTGTTAAAAGATGGACGCCTTTCTATTAAGGAAGCTGCAGAATGTTTTTCTACTTTGACGATAAAAGATTTGAAGAAAATCCAGGAAGAAATACTGCAGTTATCAGAACAGGAAGCACAGACAGATTAGACAGACAGATTAAATTTTTTCTTTCATTGACGGACAAACCGCTTTCTGTTATAATTCATATATCAGTATCCAGTTTGTATTCGTACAGACACAGTTTAACAGGTAAATTCACAGTGTCATTTGCATGAAATATTGCAGATGGCACTTTTTTTGTTTCTACAATTCAATATTGGACAATAAGCCAGCGGTTTGATTTCGCTGGCTTTTGTTATATAACCAGACGGATGGCCGTCAGAAAGAAAGGAGAGATACGTAATGCAGAGTGTATGCAAAGACAGTTACTCTACAACCTTTGGTTCCTATGAGCAGATGCTTGATTATCACAGGAACCAGTCAGCAAACAGCAAATGGCAGCGGTGCAAGGTCAACGACCTTGAGGTGTCGCCTCTGGACAAAGGCTCCTCCCTTGTGGGGAAACTGGGATTGTTTGCGCCGGGAACCAGCCAGGAGGCTGTGGATGACACGGTGAACAATCTTGGGCTTGCCATGATGGTAGATCATCATTATTATCCTATCCGCACAACAGCCTATAAAAGCCTGCTTGACCGGGCAAAAATCGGTGGAACGGCGCTTCCCAAACTGAGCCGGACGGCTCTGGCGGATGTGCTCAATGCCTGCCTTCGCTTATACCATGCGGAGGCTCTTTTACTTCTCAGGGATGAAAAAGTGGCAGCGGTGCATTCCGGGGATGAGGCGGATTATTCCGTGCTTCCCGTAGATGAACTGCTTGTGGCACTGAAGAAAAAGCTGGATGAAAGATTTTCCGGCAGCGAGTTTGAGGGCGGTTACTGTGACCATTCCCTCGTGAGTGCGTCATGGAGCATGCCGGGGCAGAAGAAAGAACTGTTGGAGGACTACACCAAAACGCTGGAGGAAAAGGGCCAGAAGCAGATGGCAGGAAAACTGATGCCGGGCATCCGTTTCGTTACTTCGGATACCGGGGTTGCTTCCGCTAAAGTCTCAGCTCTTTTAGTGGGCGGGCAGTCCCCGATCCATATCGGGAGCTGCATTTTCGTTGACCACAGGCATAAAAAGAGCGTGGCAGATTTTGCAGACAAATTGGATCAGTTATTTGCACAGTTTGGGGATTCCGTGGCGAAGCTGCAGAAACTGCTGGAGATTCCGCTGGATTATCCAGTCAATGCCATGACCCGTGTGTGTAAAAAACTGAGTATGCCAAAGAAAGCGGCAGTGGAAGCGATCGCTATGTATGAGATGGCAAGCGGGGGAGCACCGGCAACCGCCCATGACGTATTCATGGCAATGCAGGAAATCCCTTATATCCTCAAGACACAGAACACGCCACAGAGCAAGCTGCTCACCGTGGAAGAAAACATGGCAAGGGCATTGTCGTTCCGATGGAGTGAGTATGACCTTGCGAAAGGAGTGGATTACTGATGGGAAAGCCAAACATTTTAATTGATACGGCAGGCATGGACAATGAGCGCTGGCTGGAGTGCCGGATGCACGGTCCGCTGGGGGATATACCCTATACGGTGGGCGGCAGTGACGTGGCAGCAATCTTCGGGGTTTCTCCCTGGACAACGCCGCTGGAACTCTGGCTCATCAAAAAGGGCAGGATCAAGCCGCCGGAAAAAAGCAATGCAAACCAGCTGCAGATGGGACATTTGCTGGAGCCGATAGCAGCCTACTGGTATGAACAGAAATCCGGCAATGCTGTAACTGAGGATACCAACCTGTACCAGCACGCAGACCACCCGTATGCTCTGGCAAACTTTGACCGCAGGTTTACCCG
Organism: Clostridiaceae bacterium; assembly: GCA_910575435.1. Taxonomy (GTDB): domain Bacteria; phylum Bacillota; class Clostridia; order Lachnospirales; family Lachnospiraceae; genus Butyribacter. The sequence continues at coordinate 26,562 of CAJTGI010000023.1, forward strand.
TGCGTCAGACGGAGAGCCGGGGATTCTGGAATGCAAAAGCTGTACCTACCATAAGGCAGCAGACTGGGCTGACGATGCCATCCCGCTTTACTATGAGCTGCAGCTTCGTTTTTATTTAGCAGTGGCAGATGTGGATATCGGTGCTTTTTCAGCCGTATGGGGCAACAATCCTGACAATGACCTGGCAATGCCGGAGATTGTGCGGGACAGGGCAAAAGAGGATATCATTTTTGAGAGACTGGAGGAATGGATCTGGAGCCTGGAACATGATAAGCCTCCGACCATGCAGGATGTGAAACCGAAACTGGCGCTGGAGTCGCTGGCACGTATTTACGGAAGCAGTCAGAAAAGTCTTCCCACCGTGGAATTTTCCGGCAAATATGAGAAACCATTGCGGAAGATTGCCATGCTGCAGGGAGAATTGGCAACAAGTAAATCGGAGATCAAAAAATTAGAAAAGGAGATTGAAGCACACAGTGTGCGGATAGCGGAAGCAATGAAGGAGCATGAGCATGGGATTCTGACAACGACCAGCGACAAACTCCTGATTGACTTCGTAACCAGAAAAACAAGCAGGCCGGATTCCAAGGCACTGAAGGAGAAGTACCCGTCGGTTTATGATGAGGTCCTGAAGACTTCGGAGAGCAGAAAAGTCAAGGTAAGGATTGAGCCGACGTAAAGCATGTGAGGCGATAGAGAAAACCATTACAATGGTATTAAGAAAGGATGAACTACTATGGAACAAAACAAAATGCTAGAAGTAGAGCAGTTTCTGGAGCGGCAGTTTATGAACCAGGAACAGCAGGTGAGAGCATACATCTGTTCGCCCCTCAGTGCAGGGAGTGATAAGGAATTTTTGGAAAACATGCACCGGGCAAGGGCTTATATGCACTATGCCGCAAAAGAGATGGGGATGGCAGCAAGGGCGCCCCATGCGTATCTTCCCATGATGTTATGCGACCGCATGCCAAATGAGAGGGCGCTGGCGCTCCAGTTCGGGCTGCGCCTGCTGGAAGAAAGCGACATACTTCTTGTGTGCGGTGACAGAATCAGTCTGGGAATGCAGGGGGAGATACTCCATGCCATCTCCATTAAATCGAGCATTTATACATTTTCCCATCTGATGTACCTGAAGGTATGTGAATATGTGAGAAAAGAGAATGGTAATCCAGAGCTGGTGGTAGTTGATGAGAGCCATCCGTTTATGACAGGAAAAGAAGAGATCCCATCGGTGGAAAACAAAATTTCTATAAGCGAATACACGGGCTTACTGGATGCAAGAGACAGGCTGTGCCGTTTCTGCCAAAGTGAAGAGTGTGAGAAATGTCAGGTAACAAGTCTGGCAGATGATGCACATTTTGAAGCGGAAAAGGCAGGCATCCTGTCAGATTCATAACAGACATATGGAAAGGAGCAGGATATGGTATGCGAATTTCAAAAACTAATCTATCCGCCCAGTGTCAGGATGGTAGAGGTGGGCAGTTATATGGTTGCCCTCTACCGTCCCTGTGAAAAGGTTGTGGATACATCAGGAAAGGTAGTCCAAAAAATTAAGGCAGTGGGATACTGCCTTCCTGTGGCGGCGAATCTCCGGTATGACATGAAAGGGCACTGGAGCAGCAACCCCAGCCACGGCATCCAGTTTGAGGTGGAAAGGTATGATGAGGTGATCGTACCCTCAAAAGAGGGCATTGTCGCCTATCTGTCCTCCGGCCAGATTAAGGGAATCGGTCCGGTCATGGCGGAAAGGATATTTGATGCCTTTGGCATGGATACCCTCTCTATACTGGATCAAGAGCCGGAACGGCTGCTGGAAATCAGGGGGATCAGCAGTGCGAAACTGGAAAAGATAACCCAGTCCTATTTGGAAAACCGTGGGGCCAGGGATGTGGTGGCATTTCTGACGCCGCATGGCATCACGGCGGGCAGGGCTGTCCAGTTTTATCGGGAGTACGGGAATAGGGCGATGGAAATCGTACAGAACCATCCGTACCGACTCTGCGAGATTGACGGCATTGGCTTCCGGACAGCAGACAGGATCGCGTTAAACATGGGCGTTTCAAAACTTTCCCCGGATCGTGTGGATGAAGGGATTCTCTACACGTTAAAGGAAAATGAGGGAAAGGGACACCTCTGTATCAAAAAGGATACATTTATCAAAGAGTGCATCCGGACACTGGACACCCCTGAGTTGACGGGGCAGATGATCGGTGTTCGCGCTTCCCGCATGATATACAGCGGGAAATTGATGATATATCAGGAGTGCGTATATCGCAAAAAAACATCAGATGCCGAGGACAGGCTGGCAAAATGCGTGAAGGACATGCTGAGACAGAAACAGTCCTTTGCCATATCCGGTCTGAAGGCAGAAATTGCAGCAGAAGAACAGAAACTTGGATTGACCTTCGCAGAGGAGCAGAAAAGAGCTGTTGATATGGCGCTTTCCCACAGCCTGTGCATTATTACGGGCGGTCCGGGAACGGGCAAGACCATGATACAGCGGGCCATACTGGATATTTATCAGAAACTGTTTCCAGAGCATGAGATTGTTTGCTGCGCCCCGACGGGCAGGGCGGCAAGGCGGATGGAGCAGTCAACAGGATTTCCGTCCTCCACGGTACATAAGGCGCTGAACCTGTTTGCAGGAGAAGACGGCTGTTATGGAGATGGGGGAGAACTGGAAGCAGACCTGGTTCTGGTGGACGAGATGTCCATGCTGGATATGTATGTGGCAGACACGCTGTTCCAGGCGGTGAAAAAAGGCTGCCGTCTGGTACTGGTCGGAGATGCGGATCAGCTTCCCTCCGTGGGGCCGGGGGCGGTCCTTGGTGAGTTGATCGCAAGTGGCTGTATCCCGGTCGTCAGACTGGATCATGTGTTCCGGCAGGAGGAAGGCAGTCGGATTGCAGAAAATGCAAAACGGATCCGGCACGGAGTAGTTTCTCTGGAGTATGGGGAGGATTTTCAGATTATAGAGTCAGCGGACATAAAGGAGTCAGCGGATCTGATCCGGAAACTCTATCTTCAGGAGATTGCGGAACATGGCGTGGATAACGTGGCATTGCTGTCCCCATACCGGCAGAAGACGGAAACAGGTGTCAACGCCCTGAATGAACAGATTCAGGAAGCTGTCAATCCCAGCGGTGCAGCAAAGACAGAGGCTGTCAGCGGGAAGCGGAAATTCCGGAGCAGCGATAAAGTCATGCAGGTAAAGAACCGGGATGATGTCAGCAATGGAGACATTGGCTATATCCAGAGGATCACGAAGCAGGGAAGCGACACAGAGATCCAGATTGATTTTGGCGACGGCAGGCTCAAAGATTTTGATGTCAGCGAGTTGGAACTGCTGGATCTGGGTTACGCCACCACGATACATAAGTCGCAGGGTTCGGAATACCAGACTGTCATTATCAATATACAGAAAGCCCACTACATCATGCTGAACCGGCCGCTGATTTATACAGCGGTGACCAGGGGGAAGAAAAAAGTGATACTGGTGGGTGAAAAAAAGGCACTATATATGGCGGTCAAACGTACAGAAACAGAAAAACGGGGTACCAATCTGGCAGCCCGTATACGGGAATACATGAGTTAAGCAGATAGCAGGGGCAGAGTGGATGAATTTCACCTTGCAGAAAGGAGTTTTGCTATGGGAACAGTTTTAGAGCAATATCAGCAGAAAAGAGAGGATTACCGTTCACAGATCGAAGCACACGGTTTCATACTGGAGGAACTGATGAATCTTCAGGAGGTGAACTATCGGATCTGTGTGCTGGAAACGTTCCAGTCCATGATGCGGGTAATTCCCGTCACTACAGATTTGCAGGTAATAGCAAATCATTTCCAGGTTGTTTCCTGCTATATGGAACTTCTCCTGAAAGAGCGGAAATTTGGACCGAAACTGGATGAGACACAGAGACAGAAACGGGATACGGCGCTGGCTTCGCTGGAAAACGTGGTTCGGGACGGAAAGAAACGCTTTATGAGCTTTACCGCACCAAACCCGGACAGTTACAAAAAGTGCATCGGGAAATACTGCAATGCCGTACTTCCCATGTGGATGCAGTACCGTGAAACCTATATCAGATTACAAGGAGGACAGGGCTTATGATGAGTCAGGATAATACAGAAAAGGCAGCCATGAGGGCTGTGGTTGCAACGATCAATGCGGTAGAGGGATTTGATCCTGAACCGTTTGCAGTGGAATATGCGGATTTGGAGAGTGGGGAGACCAGAAAGCGTCTTCCGGTCATGATCCAGATGGCATGGTTCCGGCTGAAATATCCGGAAGGGAAGATTACGATAAAAGTGACAAACGGCAAGGACTGTTTTGTGGCTACGGCAAGGGTATATCCAAGTTACAAAGATGGCGGTGACTGTTATCTGGCAGAAGCAACCGCATCCCGCGGGTATCTGGCAGAGAAACCTTCAGTATCGCCCCGTGAGTGGGCGCAGACAGCCGCCGTGGGGATTGCCCTGCGAAATGCCGGGTTTGGCTTGCAGTTCGGTATGGCAGGGGAAGACTTTCCGGCAGTGGCTCCGGATGAGCTGGGGATGCCGGAAGATGGCACCGGTGTACCAGTGGAACATGCAGAAAGCGGTGCAGAAGGGCCAATACCACAGCCAGCGCCAATGCAGCCACAGCCGGCAGTACCACAGACATCACAAAATGTAACGGAAATGTCGGCTACTCAGATACAACAATCTTCGGTTCCGGGTTCAGGGACACAGCAGAACGCCGTTTCGCACGAACCGGTACAGCAGGAGCTGACCTATGAGGAACGGATTCAGAAAGCAATGAGTATGCCATGCCCGATTAAGAAATATGCGGGCAAGACGTTAGGAGACCTGGTGGTAACTGACCCGAAGGCATTAAACTGGATTGTAAATAAGTTCCATGATGACAAGGGGACGAATGAAGCGGCCAGATTGATATGTGAGTATGCGCTAGGTCAGGCAAGTTAATATTTTAAGAAAACAAATGAAAACCGAGGGGATGGTGGAAACGCTGTCCCCTATCATTAAATTTGGGATAAATCCAGGAAGCATTCTGGTGATATGTCAAGAACTTTTTGAAAAAGATTTTGATATGTTTTTCAGAAAAAAGGGTAACTTTAACAGACCTTCGATATGTTTTACGCAAAACCGAATGTCAGTTCGATTCGATATTATATTTGGTGTCCAGCTTTTCG
>CAJTGI010000024.1 GCA_910575435.1 Clostridiaceae bacterium
TTTACAATTCCAGAAGGCCACACAGTTCCCTTGGACTGCTGACGCCTAACGAGAAGGAAAATTTATACTGGGAGCAGCACTAAACTTCTGCCCTCAGAAAATTTTTTACTAAAATGTGTCCACTCTCTTGACTATAGTCCACAAACTGGCGCACTACCCTGTCCTCTTTATCTTTGTTTATCAATGTCCTGTCCTCCATTTCTGAAAATCTGATTTATCTGAAACAAAGTCAGGACTGGCGGGGAACGGCAGTGTATTGTTGCTTTTAGAAACAGAAAAGCGCTCATTAGTTTTCTTCCAACAAACGCTTTCCCGCCTAAGTTTCAGTGTAAATATTCCTTTTTCCTAATTTGGGACAACTTCCAAATCAAGCTCTTCTGCAATTTTTCTTATAGTTTTTGCCGAATTGTGAAGTTTCTCCATTTCCTTTTCATTCAAAGAAATAGGAACATGGGTTTCGATTCCGTCTGCCCCTATAATAGCGGGCATACTAAGGGCAATTTCTTTAATCCCATAATTTCCATGCATGATAGAAGATACCGGAAGAATAGATTTTTCATCCCTTACAACGCATTCACAGATACGCTTAACCGACATAGCAATTCCATAATAAGTAGCCTGCTTTTTAGAAATAATATCATAAGCGCTGTTTTTTACATCTTCCGCAATCTCCCGCATTGCTTCCTCATGGTTGAAATGTCCACGCATCTCACAAAAATCATTCAATGGAATAGCAGATATATTCGTGCTGCTCCATGCTGCAATCTCACTATCCCCATGTTCGCCAATGATAAAGGAATGAATGCTACGGCTGTCTACCCCTAAATGTTTACTAAGCGCATATTTTAGCCTTGCGGTATCAAGAACCGTTCCGGAACCAATTACTCTTTTTTCAGGAAACCCGCTCAGCTTTACAGCAGCATAAGTAAGAATATCAACCGGATTTGATACAATCAGCAATATTCCTTTAAAATTGCGTTTTGCAATTTCAGGAATGATGCTTTTGTAGATAGCAACATTTTTATGTACTAAATCGAGCCTTGTTTCATTCGGCTTCTGGTTTGCCCCGGCAGTCACAATGACAATAGAAGCATCCATCAGGTCATCATAGCCTCCTGCATAAATCTTCATCTGTCCGGCAAACGGAACGCCATGCGAAATGTCCTTTGCTTCTCCGTCTGCTTTATCATAATTTGCATCAAGAAGCACCATTTCAGTGAACAGCCTGCTCTGCATCAGTGTAAATGCTGTTGCAGCGCCTACAAATCCACAGCCGATGACTGCTGCTTTTCTTGGGTTAATTGTTTTTATCATCTCTATTCCTCCCATTCAATAGCGGAAACAGGACAGGAACGAACGGCATCCTGTACCATGCTTTCGTTTTCCGGTGCAGAGTCCTGATACCCCTCCGCCTTATCATCGTCATTCATACGGAATACATCAGGTGCCATCCCAACACACAGCCCGCATCCAATACAAGCATTCTGATCTACATTCACCCTCATGCCGCATCCCCCTTTCGCTAAAATACAACAACCAGCAACATTTTAAACTGCTCTTTACCCAAGACCGCATGAGGGTGTTTTGCGGGCATTACGATAGATTCTCCCTCATGCAGTTCATACTTTTTGTCATCAATCGTAATCTCGCCAACGCCATCCAAACAAATCACAAAGGCATCACCACTGGACTCATGGCTGCTGATTTCTTCTCCCTTGTCAAAAGAAAACAATGTGACACTCAGCGCATTATTTTGTGCTAAAGTCCTGCTTACAACCTGATTGCTTTGGTAAGCAACCTGTTCTTTTAAAACTAAAATTTCTGCCTTGTCTATATTTTTTATTTTTTCCATACTGTTCGTTTGCTCCTTCCCTCAGCCTGATTTTTAACCACCCGTTCAAGATGTTTCTGTTTTCACCTCAAACCCATGTTTCTCAAAAGTTTCAAAAACTTTGTCCATAGGAATATTTTTTATGGCAGCTCCATTTGGTATCGTCATTACCTTACCCATTACAGCTAAAGACATAGGCTTTATAATTTCCTTAAACCCTGCTTCTGCCAATACCTCTTTTATTTCAGGATTTTCACTTACCAGCTCTGAAACTGTTTTTGTGAAATCAACAACTTTACCCATTCGCCTATCTCCTTTTTTCTAACCATGTAATATATTTCTCCTGTATGCCGTCCTGTTCCGCTTTTTTCTCAAACGCTCTTGTCTGTTCATCAATCTGCGCTTTGCATTCCTCTGACAGTGTTCGTAATGCATAAGTGTAGCAGACGGTATCTTCTTTCTCAATGTGACGCTGCAATAAATCCACATAACCCGATGCATGGGTGACGATATCCAGCTTTCCTTCTGTAGTCGGAACACTGGCATACTGCTTAACTGCGTTCTCCAATTCCCCGATATGGAATCTTCCGAAGTCATGTTCCACCAGCATTCCATTGCGCACCAGTTTTTCTGCAACAGGATCGGAATTATTAAGCATAAACCGAAACAATATCTGTTCTTCCTTTCCATGATGATGCTTGTCTGCATAAGTTCTTGCAAAATCAATACACTCCAGGAACTCCTGAACATCAATGTTTGCCCCCTCAATCACAGCACAGCAGGTTCTCCTTAAATGCTTAGTCAGTGCTACGATATTCTCATGTTCTTTCATCAGTAAATCAATTCCATACATTATTTATCCCTCCTTAATCAATGTGAATGTCTGATTTCCTAAATATTTGTAGGAAAAACCGCTGCCCTCCAAAATACCTGCGACCAGCCTCTCCTTCAGGTCATAATAATGACTGACATCTCCTTGTAATGCTTCCCAATATGGCAAATGTATATCCACAGTCTGTTTCCATACTACTGCCTCCTGACTTATGGAAACCACAGTATTAACCCTGTCACAAGGCATTCCGTTCAATAGCAGATTATCCAAATGCCTATAAACTTCTTCTGCGCTTGTTTTCCCCGACAGTTTCCTGCTCCGTCCATACTCATATGCAGCATTCGCAATATCCGGCATACATTCAGAATGGGCATCCATCGTTGAGATGACCAGAAAAGCAAGGCGGTTTTCAGCGGCAGCGATTTTATCCTGTAACCAGCCATGTATATTACTGTTATCAATCATATTTTCAAGACTGCCTTTCTCCACCGCCCCATACTTTTGTTCCATTTCGGAAAGAATGCCATCATCATACCCGTTTTTGCTTATCATATCTGATAATCTTTCAACTAGCCCATTTTGGAACTCTATTTTTCCGTATAGCCAGTGATGAATCGAACCTAAAAATGCGCTCATTGCACTCCTCCTATGAATTCAGCTTTTTCAAGAGTTCATCGGCATCCAGCCCATGCACCATGCAGGCATCCGCAAGGCTCTCCATCTGTGAGGACGGGCACCCTAAACAGTGCATCCCCATCTGCATCAACACCTCTGCCGCCTCCGGTTTGGTTCTTAAAATTTCTCCAAGTAACATTTCCTTTGTGATTGCCATATTATTTTCCTCCTATCTTTCTTTCCTGTTACAACACTTGCACTTCCTGATTTTTTTCGCCAAACTTTTCTTTTATCTCGGTGCAGATTTCTTCCCTGCTTATACCTCTTTTTTCTTGCGTCTTAATCAGCTTATACGCTTGAAAAAGCGGTGAAGGTCCAATTTCCGAGCTGAAAAATCCGATACCCTGATTCCATGCCAAAAGTTCAAACACATCATCCAGCGCTGCGGATTCAAGACCATAGATATATGCCTTTACCAGTTCCCGCACAGCCTGCCTCATTCTTCCTGCGCCAACTGCATTTGTCAGGGAAAGGAGCAGACGCATTTCATAGGGGAGAGTGCGCTTCTCACTCTGCCATGTTGCCTGCCAAAAATCCGCCGCGATACGCCCTAAGTCCTCATCAATCATAGGATAATTCAGCAATGCAAGCGGACGGTATGGTGCAGAGCCTTCCGGCTCTTTTTCCTCTGTCCGGTAAAACCAGACATGAAACTCATTTTCTGCCAGCTTCTCTGTATGATGTATATACCCCAGCATATCCATCTCCTTATATAGCGGGTAAGGTTCAAAAGCCTGTATGACCTCAATTCCCTCCCCGGCTTTTAGCGTCATGGCACGTCTTTGTAAGCCGGGAAAGAAATTTCCCTGCACATGGCGTACATCCACTTTGAAGAAGTCTTTCTTTTTATCCTTCCATTCCTCGTACTTTATCATGATATCCTCCTTTATTTATTTTCTTGCTTTGGTGATTACATTATAGTAAAATAAGCAGAGCAAGTATGTTTGAATTCAAACAAAGAGGTGAGATTTTGGAAAAATTTTTAAACGTATTAAAAAAATGCCCGCTGTTTGCAGGATTATCCGATGACGAGATTTTAACCTCGCTAAAGTGTATCGGGGCAAAAGTCAGAAAAAACGCCAAAAATCAATACATCCTTCAGGCAGGAGATTGTACGGACTGTATCAGCCTGCTTGCGTCTGGGACTGCTTTAGTCATTCAGGAAGATTTATGGGGAAACCGGAACGTTATGACAAATCTTATGCCGGGCGACTACTTTGCCGAACCCTTTGCCGCCATTCCTGATGCAGTTCTCAGCGTCAGTGTTGTTGCGACAGAAAATTGTGAAATTGTGGAAATAAATATGAACCGCCTGATTACCATGTGTTCCGCTGCCTGCAGCCATCATAACCGCCTGATTAAAAACCTGATTACAGCTTTTGCCCAAAAGACACTGTTGTTTAACGAGAAGATAACGCACATGAGCAAGCGAAAAACACGTGATAAGCTGCTTTCCTATTTATCTGCTGAAGCAGCCAGACAAGGATCACTTTCTTTTGACATTCCCTTTGACCGCCAGCAGCTTGCCGACTTCCTCTGTGTAGAACGTGCAGCAATGTCTGTAGAATTATCAAAGCTGCAAAAAGAAGGGCTTCTGAAAACCTTTCATTCTCATTTTGAATTAAGTCCAAATGCCACAAATTAAAACAGGTCAATCTATACATAGCAGATTGACCTGTTTACAAAATACATATTTGTTATCAAATCAGCGGTTGCCTTCTGCAATCCCATAAACGGATTGCAGAAGCATTTTTCCTGATGATGTCTTAAAAACACAATCTATAACATTTCTGATATTGGCTTCCTGATATCCGGATTCGTCAGCATTAACCAAATAATCAGCTTCCAGCAAAATCTGGTAATCAATCCCGTCAACCTCCTGAAAAGTATGATGATGTGCGACCAAAAAGATGATACGGTTCACCATCTCGTTCGACAGCCCTGTACCCTTCAGGAATTCTTCAGCTAATACAGCGCCTTCTTTTTCCTGAAGTTTTCCATTTGTATTTCCGTATTTTTCCCGGCACAAAGGACACGCAATATCATGTATAATAGCCGCAATTTCTATTATTCTCTGTTCATCATCCGCTACTTTCTCACACTCTGCAATCGTTTTTGCATAGGCATACACTTTCATAAAATGATTGATATCATGAAGATTTCCTTTTGAATACTTTACCATTTTAACCATGATTTCTGAAACAGTCATATCATTTCCTCCTGTTATCTATACATCGTCTATAACCAATAGTCCACAAACTTACCAGTCACATCGTACAATTAAAAGCCAACCTTATGGCGAATCGTCATCCAAAACATCAATCCGTTCTATTTTAAAGACATTTAATGTGTCCACATCAGGGCAGGCAAAAACCGCTGTCCCCTTCTCCTGTCCGGGTATTTCGCCGCCGTATCTTAAAATATCAATATATGGAAATGCAACATGCATAGCCATAGGACAGAGTTTTCCACGCTCTGTATCAAAATCAAAACTATCACCTATTTTGTGACCCCTATGACATCCTTTCGTGCCTTTTTGATCAATCAATGTGATCTGGATTCCAGGTTTTTTCATATTTTAAGCACCTCCAACTCCTTCTCAATCGGTATTCCCTTATATATATCTGTATTGTTTCTATTGTTTTCAATCAGGCTGCTCACAGTGTCCATGGCTTTTTTTGTACTGTCATACAGGCTGTTTCCCTCCATCAGTTTTCCCAATAAAACGGAAGAAAAAATATCGCCCGTACCCGGAAACCTGACCGGAATGTTATAAAAAGGAATTGTAAATCTTTGTTTCGTTTTATGATCGAAGCCTGCAACCACATCTTTGCCATCCTGCTGAATGCTTGTGATGATTACCGATTTTGCGCCCATATTACCAAGCCTTTGAATCATTTCATCTACCTCCGAGATTGTTGCAGATTCATGATACTCCACTCCTGTAAGTCTGGCCGCTTCAGTATAATTTGGTACAATATAATCGGCTACTCCTACCAGTTTCTTCATATGTGCAACCGTTTGCTCTGTAACTCCATTGTACAGGGTTCCTTCATCTCCCATAATTGGATCAACAAATATCAGGGTTCCTTTCATGCTTTCCTTTCGACAAAATTCTTCTATGATTTTTACCTGCTCCTCTGAAACAATAAAGCCTGTCGCTATCACATCAAAGCAGAATCCCAATTCCTCCCATACTTTAATAGTGTTCTTCATATAATCTGTTGTTTCAAGAATATCGAATTTGCCATAATCCAACGTATTTGATACTAACGCAGTGGGAAGATTATATATTTGGTACCCCATATATGACATCAATGGAAGCATGACCGATAATGCCACCTTTCCATATCCTGCCAGATCATTTATCAACAATACTTGCTTGCCCATTTTCATCATGCCTTTCAGTTAATTCAATTCATCTATAATGAAATAATTATATACAGGGAGCAGGTTTTCGTCAAGATTTGTGTATACAAGCACCAATATATACATTAAATATCCGCCACACTCCGGAATTTTATGGATTTCTGTTACGTGACTGCTTTTATTGACTTTACCCATTTCACTCAATCCGAAATTCTTATCCCCTGTTCTGCAACTCCCGTAAATGTCTAAGCTGAGCTTCGCTTAATGTTCTCGGTTTCCCAATCCTGACAAGATTTTTGGGTAAAACATAGGTCTTACTTACTTCCGTCCATGACTTTAACCTTATTACCTCTGGAAACTCTTTACATAGCTTATCCATTTTCCGTATCCATGCCAGATTAGCTGTGTAAATTGTTGCTTCGCTTTCATCTGCATTAAAGTTGATAACAACCTCCTGCTCATATCTTGATAATTTCATTCCATGCTCCTTTCTCCAGTACCGAAACTGGCACCAATCCAATTTAACGGTACCCTTCCGGTACCAAATAAATATACTCAATCTTGGGCGGTTTTCTATCATTGCTGTTTTCCCCTTGCTGTTTCCTGACAGGCAACCCTTGTCGGCACTGTGTCGTCCAATATTGGCGCTCAAATTTTCTTAAAATTGGTCTTGGCGGTTTATATCAGTTTGGACAGTCATTCAGTTGTACTGTCATTATCCAACAAAACGCCCTGCTTTCCCGTATATCCACCATGTCAGAAATCTTCCAAAAAACAGATTTTTTCTATCATGCTGGAAATTTTCGGTAGGAATCCGCCTGTTTGTGTGATATTCTGTTTTCGTAAAGGAGAGATTTATCTATGAAAACGCAATTAAGCATACAGGAACGCCTGAAAGACCTGCGTGTAGAAAAGGGAATGACTTTAGAACAACTGTCACAGCAGACAAAAATTCCTGCTTCCACGCTTGGCTCTTATGAATCTGATGATTATAAAGAAATACCCCATAGGAACATCATCGAATTAGCAAAATTCTATGAAGTATCAACGGATTATCTGCTTGGTATGACTGAAAACAGACAGCTTGACAACATTGCCCTGTCCAATCTGCACCTGAGTGACGCTGCCCTGACACTTCTCAAAGACCGCAAAATCAACACACTGCTCCTGTCAGAGCTTATCACTCATGAACAGTTCCGAAAACTCATGCTTGACTTGGAGATATATGTTGACGGTCTTGCTGATATGCAGATCAAATCACTTAATTTTGTGGTGGACACAAGCAGAAAGGCACTGATGAAGCGGCACAATCCTGATGAATACAACCTGCAATTAAACACGCTGAAAGCACAGCACCTTGAACTGAATGAATACTTTTCCCATGTGATTGATGACGATATGCACGCCATTATCAAAGACATCAGGAATGCCCATAAAGGCGATATTGATTCTGCCCCTCCTAAGACCATAACCGAACATTGGGAAGAAATTCTTGAAAAAGCTGAAAACTATGCAGGCACTTCCAAACAGAAACTTGCTTACATATTCACCCAATTTCTAAAGATTAAACCAACCGAAAAGAATATTGATGATATGACAGATATGCTTGGACAGTCTGAAATCTTAGAACCTGATGCAAAAAAACGCCGGAACAGTACGAAAAGGAAACAGTCTAAGGACTAAATAACTGCAAAACAAAAGGAACTGCATCTATCCGCAATTCCCTGTTACTGTAACCATATTTTATTATTCCTCTGTCTTAACCAGCTCCACCACATCATTCAAATTGCAATCCAGCGCATCACAAATCCGTATTAGTGAGTCCATAGAGATGTGCTGCCCCTTGTTCATGTTGGCAAGTACATTTGTGGTAAGCCCTGCTTCAATACGCATTTGGCTCTTAGTCATTCCCCTCTCTAAGAGCAAATGCCACAGAGGTAAGTAACTGACTTTCCGCATAGCAACCCTCCATTGTTCGGCTAATTTTTCCTGCCCGTTTTCTGTATCTGTTTTGTTTATTCTATCAGAGATATTGCCTTTTATCAATCAAATCTTGACTGTTGACGGTATTTCCTGTTGTTTTGCCAATCATATTTTTGCTACACCTATTTGGGTATGAAGTGCTTCATGCCCTGGCTTTTCGCTCATGTGAGATAAAGAAGTAAAAGAAGTGTAAAAAATTTTGCCGTTCCCTGTCCGGCTGACTGCCGGACGGGTCGGGCTTTAGTCGGGCAATTCTACCTTGCCGACAAAAGAATAATAGATTTCGATTTCCTGTCTGCGGAGCTTCCCCCGGCGTTTCCCGTCAAGGGCTTCCGATTCGTGGATTACGATTTTCTCCACAAACTCCCGTAACAGGGTAGGGGTAAGTTCCTCAAAGCTGGTGTACTTGCGTACCACTTTCATAAACTTTTCAGCGTTTGCCGTGGCTTCCAGCGTTTTAGAAAGCTCGCCCTGCAAAGCGGCGGCTTTCTCTTTCAGTTCCTTTTGCTCGGCTTCGTAGTCTGCCGAAAGCTCCGTGAAACGCTCGTCCGATATGCGCCCGGTCACGCTGTCCTCATACAGCCGCTTGAAGATAGCGGAGAGTTCCGCAATCCGTTTTTCTGCCGCTTCCAGCTCTTTCTTCTTGGCGACGTTCCGGCGTTTGCTCCCGTCCTCGGTCTGGTCGGTCAACAGCTTCATGAACCGGGCTTCGTGCTTGGCGGCGTAGCTGGTGACTTTCCGTAGGTTCTCGGTCACTCCGGCGGTTAAAAGGTCGGTGCGGATAAAATGCGCCGTACAGTCTGCCGTGCGCTTCTTGTAGCTGCCGCAGATATAGCAGTCCTGCCGCCGTTTTTCGGTCTGATACCTCTGCTGGTACATGACGCTGCCGCAATCCGCACAAAACAGTATGCCGGAGAACAAGCCCACTTCATCATAGCGGTTGGGGCGTTTGCGCTGCTTGCGTAGCTCCTGTACACGCTCCCATGTGTCCTTGTCGATTATCTGCTCGTGGTGGTTCTCGAAGATTGCCTGTTTGTCCTCGCTGTTGTAGATAATCTTGCTGCACTTGTAGGATTGTGTGGTGGTCTTGAAGTTCACAAGGCAGCCCGTGTATTCCCGGTTTTCAAGGATATGTACCACGGTATTCGCCGCCCATTTGCACTCATAGCCGGGGTGGTAGCGGCGGGTTCTCCCTGTCCGGCGGTATTCCAGCGTTCCCGGTGTGGGGATTTCCTGCTCCGTGAGCATACGGGCTATCTTGGTCGGTCCGTTCCCGGCAAGGCAAAGGCTGTAAATCTGCTTCACCACGGGGGCGGCTTCTTCGTCAATGATGAAATTTTCGTCCTCGTCCATGAGGTAGCCATACACGGGCTTGCTTGTGACAGGCTTCCCACTCATGCCTTTTGAGCGTTTTACCGCCCGGATTTTCTTGCTCGTATCCCTCACCAGCCATTCGTTAAAAATGTTACGCAAGGGCGCAAAATCGTTGTCGCCCTGTGCGCTGTCAACGCCGTCATTGATAGCAATGAAGCGGACGCCGTTCTGTGGGAAAATCATTTCCGTGTACATTCCCACTTGTAAGTAATTTCGCCCTAACCTTGACATATCCTTTACGATAACCGTTCCCACAAGCCCCGCTTCAATGTCGGCAAGCATGGACTGGAAGCCGGGTCTTTGGAAATTTGCCCCGGAGAATCCGTCGTCCGTGTACCATTTGAGGTTGGAAAAGCCGTTCTGTTTTGCGTAGGCTTCCAGAATCCGCTTCTGGTTGCTTATGGAGTTGGATTCGCCTTGGAGCGTGTCCTCGTGCGACAATCTCGGATAAAGGGCGGTAATGAGTTTTTGGGTGGTCTGTCTTGGCATAATGTCCTCCGTTTCCGACAGCCAGCCCCACTATTCCGTAGGTCTATTATGCCATAGGGCGGGGCTGGCTGTACAGTCCTTTTGCTACTTTATGTCGAAAAATATCACGGTTTTTCATTAAGGCTTGTCGCAAATTAGATGTTTATGGAAATAATCTCTGATTTGTGCTACAATAATCCGACAGCTCTTTATTTTATATTTTGTGAGGTAGAACACTATGGAAGCAAAACAAATATTGGATTACTGCCTTTCCTCCTTAAACGGTACGGTACTCGTTGAAAGTTGGGGCGAAAAAGGGATTTTCTACAATCCCGGTCTTGTATTAAAACGTGGCGTATATGTTCTGACTGTTAAGGAAAAAGACGGTGATAACGATAAAGCGTCCAATCTTGACAGAACAGGTATTTACCGTGTCAATCTTGGGCTGCGAAAAAGCACATTCCAAAAGATGTATGGTAAAATTCCGGCACGTCCGGCGGCGGGCGGTGTCGTGGATATGGATTGTGATTTCACTGCTTTAGACATTATCATTCCCCACCCGGTTTATGCTTGGATGGGGTGGGTAAGCGTCCTAAATCCGTCCAAACAGACATTTGAACGGTTAAAGCCCCTTATTCAAGAAGCATACGAATTTTCAGTCGAAAAATTCCAAAAAAGAAAATAGGCAGGAACTGGCGGTCATACTCCACGGCATGACCGCTTTTTCATGCCCGGTTTATGCGGTAAATGGCGGCTTGTGTCCGGCTGCGCTTTCCGCTTCCAGCACTTTCATCATCTTGTCGGCGGCGGTGGCGGTAGCGTCCTGTTTGAAATAGCCGGAAACCACAAGGACGGTGTTCCCCCGGCGTACCTTGGTCACACAATCCGGGCGGCGGGCGGTAGTGGCGGTGCTTCTGTTGGGGGTGTCGGTCATAGGCTCTCCTTTCTGTTCAGCAGCTTTTTAAGCTGTTCCATTTTCTCCCTTGCTTTGGCTTTTCTGAAATTCTCCCCGGTAATGCAGACAGGGGAACACATTTCAATAAGGCGGTCATAAATCCGGGCGTGGGGCGTATCCTCCGGGTTCTGCAATTCTTCCAGCGTCAAATTTGTGGTGACTATCAGCGGCTTTTGGCTGCGGTATCGGCTGTCAACCACGTTGTAAACCTGTTCAAGCCCGTATTCCGTGCTACGCTCCATGACGAAATCGTCAAGGATAAGCAGGGGGAAGCTGCAAAGGCGGGATATGTATTCGTTCCTGTCCTTGTAGCTGGCGGCAAGGTCATTGAGGATAAGGGCAAAGTTCGTCATGCACACGGAAACTTCTTGCTCCATGAGGGCGTTGGCGATACACCCGGCGAAATAGCTTTTGCCTGTGCCTACCATGCCCCATAACAGATAGCCGATATTCCTGGCTTTCATTTCTTCCCAACACTCCACATAGGCATGGGCTTTGTGCATTTGGGGACATTTCCCGTTGTCGTTTTCAAACGTCCATTCCCGCATAGCCGGGTCGGTGAAGCCTGTCCGTTTCAGCCGTTCCACTTCCTCCCGGTGCTTGTATTTCCTGTGGCTGGCTTCCAGCGTTTCCCTGCGTTTTCGCTGGCAGTCACATTCTTTGGGGTGGCGGTCACGTCCGAAAAAGGTCTTGCCCTCCGGGAAGTAGGCTTCTTTGGGCTGGCGGCAGCTCCCGCAATATAAAAGCCCGTCCTCTCCGGTGTAGTCCTCCGGCTCTGCTTCCTGTGCTGTGGCAAGCCGGAAAATGGCGTTATCGTAATCACTCATAAAATCGTCCTCCTTATTCATGGTCTTTTACGCCCTGTTTACGGGGCGTTGTGTCTATGCGGTCAAAGGCTCTCGCCCTCCTTGTAGGAATAATCGGGGATTCCTTTCTTTCCTGTGCCTTTCCTGTCACGTTTTGCCCACATACGGACAGCGGCGGCATGGTTGGCGTACACTTTCCCGTAGGCGGCTATGTACTCGCTTAATTCCTCAATGAACCGTTCCAGCCTGTCCGGGTATTCCCCTTTCAGCTCCGCATACTCGGATTCGGAGAGGAAAAGGTTTTTATATCTGCCAAAGGGTGCGGGCTGCTCCCCACTCACTCCTTTTCGTTGGTTCTCTTTTAGTTGGTTTATAGTAAGTTGGTTAGGGGTCGGTTTTCCGTCCAACGCAAAGGTCGGTTTTCCGTCCTTATGAGGGTCGCTTTTCCGGCTATCAGAGGGTCGGTTTTCCGGCTGTATGGCTGTCATATGGTCGGAAAACTGTACCACTGGCATTTGCGGTATTTTTATATAAAGGCGGTTGGGTGCGGAGAAGCCCCGGCGTTCCCTCACCAGAAGCCCGGCAGCGTCCAGCTCGTTCAGTGCGCTTTTTATGGCGGTGCTGCCTTTATCCAGCATTTCCGCTATCTCCGTAACTGGGTAGACAATATAAATCCTGCCCTCGCTGTCCTGCCAGCCGTTCTTCTGTGAGAGGGTGGAACGGTCTAACAGCAGCGCATAGAGCAGCTTTGCGGTCTGTGACAAGTCCATTTTCAGCAGGAAACGGGGATAGGGCAGATACGGCGGTATGATTGTTTCGGCTGTGATGTATTCAGCTATGGTTTTCACCTCCTGTCTGTGGCTTCTGTTACGCATTTAAAACGGCTTTTCCGGGGGTAAAGGATAAATGTACCGCATACCCATTGAGCAGTAGCCGCAAAGCCTTAATTTATGGGCTTCGTTCATATCCTAAATGCGTAGAAATGTGGTATCTTTTCCGCTGTCTGTCGGCTTCTTTCCGGCGGCGCATTTTTACGGCACAATCGGGGCAGTATTTCCCCCTGTTGGATTTTGGGAGAAACTGACCGCCGCACTCGGTACAGCGTTTCAGTTCTGCCCGGTGGAGTAGGGCGGCTTCCAGTTTCCAGTCAAGGGGAAGCACGGCGTCAATGAACCAGCGGCAGAGAAGCGAATAGCTGATACTCTGGACGCATACACAAGGTTCGCCGTTATCCAGCACAATACAGTTGCCGTTATCGTAGTTACAGCACTCATGCACAAGGCGGCGGGCGGCTCTGTACTGTGGGTAGTCCATGTAGGGGCGTTTACCGTTCATTTTCCCGCCCCTTTCTGCGCTCCGGCTCTCGCTTTAAAATCTGCTCAATGTTGCCCTTGACGGTCTGCAATTCCTTTGTGCGTTCCCTCTTTTCCCGGTACTCGTTGTAAAGGCTGTTCTTCTCCCTCATAAGCTGCTCAATCTCCGCTTGTAAGGTCTTGGACGCTGGCAGCTTTTGGATTCCCTGTGCCTTAAAAAACCGGGTGGCAGCTTCGGCTATGATAAAATCGCTTTCGTGCTGCTCCCGGTAGTTCCTGCGGGCTTTCTCTGTTTTCTGTGCTTTCAGCCCGTCACGGGCTGGCTTGGTCTTGATGTACGCCAATAGCTGTTTCTGTAAGTCCTTTTTCTCCTGCAAAGTGCTTTCCACGGCTTTCAGTTCCGCATGGACGTTTGACAGCTCCGCGCTGGCGGCGGCAAGGGCGGCTTCCAGTTCTTCCGGGGAAGAAAAGCCGGATTCCTCGTAAACGCTCATGGTAGCCGCCATTTGCTTCAAGTTGTGCAAGGTCGCCCACTTTTCATAGCCCCGCCCCTTGCCCTCGGCTTTCTTGGCGGCTATGTCTACCATGCGCTGTACTCCGTCATTTTTCGGGGCGTTTATGGCGGCTTTGCCACGCTGTAAACGGTCTTTTATGCTGCGGGGGTATTCCTGTTTAGGTAGGTGCGTTTCGGCGGCTCTTGCGGCGTTCTGTGCGTTTATGGTGAGTGCTTCCAGTACGGCGGCACGGTCAAAATCATCACCTAATTTCCGGGCGGTGATTGGCTTCGTCCTGTCCGGCGTGAGATATGACAATCTCCCCCGGCTCTCCTTGACGGTCACGCCTTGTTGTAGCAGCTTCCCGGAAAAATCCTCAAAGGAAACGGCAGAGGACAGGGCGGTGCGGATTGTGCGCCGTAGTTTCTCCTTGTCGGTTTCAAATTTTGTGACTTTGGGCGGCTCACCTGCGGCGGCATGGGAAGCGTTCTTTTTATCCAGTGCGGCTTGTCCTTTCCGCTTCGCCCAATACTCACGCTCGGTAATGCGGTTCTTGCTCCCGTTCAGCAAGTCAATCTGATAGAGGTTTTCCCTGTGGCACATCTCCATGGCTTCCGCTTTGAAATACTCCATAGCTGCGTCCGTACAGCGGTGCTTGCAGCCCTCCCTTGTGTCGGCTGGTCTTTCCATGTACGGCAGCAATGGCACTTCCGCAATCCGCAAAGAATTGATTACGATATGCACATGAATATTTCCGCTGTGGTTATGCCCGTCCGGGTGGGTGCATACAAGGGCTTGGTGTCCGGGAAAATGCGTCTTGCAAAATTCCTCGCCCAACGCTTGCGCCCGGTCTACGGTCAAGCCGTTATCTGGTACGTCACGGGGGTCAAAACTGATAATGTAATGGTGGCTCTTTACGTCCTCCCGTTTCTGGTTCTTGCCGTATTTCAGATTGGAGCGCATACAGGCGATTGCAAAATCTTCATCACCGCAATTCAAAGAGGAAATGCGGTAATCATCACGGGGAATAAGCCGCCCATTTTCATCAAGGGTGGGCTTCATGGTAAACTCGTCATGCCGGGAGGTTAGGTATTGTTCAGCCGCCCCATAGTCGGCATTTTTAGAGCTGATATGTTTGAATGTTGCCAACGGCTTCACCTACTTTCTGCAAGACTTCAAACTTCAAGGCGGCAAGCTCCGCTGTGGCGGCTCGTACCTCTTTTGAGAGGGCGTTATAAGGTGCGCCGTACTCGTTCAGACAGCGGGCAATCTGGTTCAAGTTGCCGCCGATTTTTCCGTATTCGGCTGTGAGTTTTCCAACGGCAGAGAGTAATTCATCATTGACCGGGGAAACAGTGATAACCGGGCGTATGCTTGACTTGATAAGGGCTTGCCGGATAAATTCGGCTTGGCTCATTTTGCAGAGAGAAACTCGCTCGGAAAACTCGGCGTATTCTTCCCCGGTCAAGCGTGTCTTGATTACCCGGCTTCGGTGGGGCGTGTTGTATCTTTTCATGGCTGTGAACCTCCTTTCGTGGGTGGATTTTTTCAAGCGGCGCAAGCCGCAAAAGGCGGGCTTGGGGTGGCAACCCCAACAAGATTCCCATAGGACAAAATGAGCCGGTAGGCGAAATTTGGTACTGTGGTAGAATCTTGCTCTTAAAAAGTGGCGGTTTCCTCTGTGTGGGCTTCTGCTGATACCCTCGACGGAGAGGGCGGGGCTTCTGTCAAAGCTGTGGCGATATTTCTCCTCCTACTACCTACAACACCACGCAAAGCAAAATTGACGGAGATTTGCGGAAATTTCTTTCTATCCCCTTTGCACGGTATAATACTGACGATTTTTCAAAATGCCAAAAATGGGCGCAAAAAAACAGGAAACCTTTTCTTGATTTCCTGTCTTGGTGTGCCGTTCTATGTAGCGGCGGTTATTCAGTTTTTCGGTATGGCTGTTCATCAAAGCGGAACTTGAACAGGGCAGCGACAAGCCGCTGTTTTATGCTGTCCTCGGTATCCCTGTCGATATGCCCATTTTCAATGGCGGCGCTTCGGATACGCTTGCTGTAATGCCGTAAAACCTCGTCCACGGCTTCCGGCTCGCCGCTGGTTGCCCGGACAATCGTTTCATAGGGCAAAAGGTTTGGATTCCCCATGTGAAAGCACCTCCATTTTCCTATGCAGGAGTTTTAACGTCCTGCGGATTAGATACCCGGTCGTACTCCGGCAGCGTCCATACATTTCCCCGATTTCCTGTTGTGTATAATCTCCGAAAAAATAAAGGAAAATGATTTCCCGGTTTCTCTCCGGCAGGGATAACAGGGCGGCAGCAAGCTCCCCATTGGTGAGGATAACTGTCTGACCGCATATCGTTATAGGGTATTCTTCATAAGGTGCTTCAAAATATTCGTCTGTTGTGCCTAAAGGGTAAAACTTTTCTTCTGTGAGGTATTCAAGGGATATTTCTTTTTGCCGCCGTCTGCTTCTGTCACGCCATGCGTTGAGTGCTGCAAAGCGTATGACGGTCTTGCAAAAGCCGTTGAACGTGTACATAATGTGTTCTTTGTATGCTTCTGTGCAAGGAATAAATGATTCCCCCTTTCTCCCACATGGGGCGGTGCATGGTTTACTGTAACCTTTTATAATTCAGAGGGGCGGCAGCATTTGAAGCTGTCGCCCCTTGACTTTGCCGTTGATAGTTTCGGCTGATTTTGTATACACTATTTTTCCTGTGCAGGAGCTACTTTTGCATATCCGTCCCATGCAAACAAAGCTTCTTTTGATTCATCAGCAACCATTTTTTCAATATTGCAGAGATATAAGTAATGGTCGCCGGATTCTATTGTCTGTGCAAGTGATACCACAAAGGCAATTCGGGAATCCTCCGGGATTTGAATATCGCTTCCTTCTATCTTCTGTAATGCAATCGGTGTTTCTTTCAATTTGTCTTTTTGACCGCCGTTAGAAGAACCAAATGCCATTACTGCGTCATTCAGACTTACTCCCGGAGCTGCAAGAACTGCCTTTCCTGTTCTGCGGATATTTTCGCCGGAATTAGCCGCCTTACCCATTGCAAATGCAAGCATAGGTGGATTGAAAGAGGAATACATAAAGAATGATACCGGAGCCATATTAAGACTTCCGTCCTCTTTTGTTGTGCAGACCAGCATAAGCGGGTCGGGAGAAGTAATTGCTGTTGCCTGACCGATGTTAATTTCTTTCATGGTAAAATCTTCCTTTCTGTACAGTGTTTTGATTTACGGCATAGCCTTTGTTGACTTTTGCCGATAAGATTATTATACTTAGTTTGTGAACTTCTTCAAGTACGCAGAATATTCTTACATAGTATGGTAAACCATACTACCTTGTTATCTGTTTTTATTATGTATGGCTCAAAGAAAGGACGGTCAAATATGACAAAAAGTTTGACATATGAAGAATGGACGCAAAAGGTAAAAGAGGGTATTTTTACAGAAGCCGGAAACTGCCCTGTTACGTCATTGCTTATTATGTTACAAGGCAAATGGAAATTTCTAATAATTTATGAAATGTGCATTAAATCCCCCATACGCTTCGGTGAGTTAAGAAAGAATATTGACGGCATTACAAATACAATGCTTACTTCTTCCTTACGCGAATTAGAGAAAGACGGTTTAGTGTCACGAATACAATTTAATGAAATTCCTCCTCATGTAGAGTATTCCTTAACTGAAAAAGGAACTGCTTTACTTCCTGTTTTTTATGCTATGACACAATGGGGTTTAAAATATATTCAATAAAATTCAAAAAGTATTTTTTGAAAGATATAGGAATGAGAGGAATTTCGTAGTAGTCGGCATTGTGGGAATGTGTATAACTGGCTATCTCATGGAATTGTGGGTAACTCTGTTTGCAGGACGTGGGAAAGCTGCACTTTAGCTTTTCCATGTGCTGTGAATAGAGTTATCCATGATTCCATAGCCTGTTATGCACATTTCCACAATGCTTGTCTTTTGGTCTTTGGTTTCTTTTGTTCGGAATAGTGTGGTGCTGGCGGTCTATCTCTTGTTTTCAGTTACTTGCTTCTTTACCGTACATGAGCATTTGCGCCGGGGTTGTCGTTGCCGTAACCCTCTAACAGATTGATTACGCCCCATACGCCCAGTCCTGCGCCCAATGCGATAACAAGTGTCTGTAATACTGTGATTGCGGAATTAAAAAATGCCATATAGTCCTCACTTTCTGCCGCTGTGCGGCTTGGAAAAATTTGTTTTGTTGGTTTTTGGGTATGAAAAAAGCCGCCCTGTACTGGCGGCTGTCCCCACGCTGCGTAGGTGCTGCGGCGTGGCGGTATTCAGTTGTAAAGGGGTGGTGCGTCCCCTTGTGGGCGCACGAACCATGTACCCGGTGTTTACAGTTTTGATGATGATTACCTCCTTTTTGCCCTTATGAATGAAAGAGGGGTGCGCTTTTCGCCGTCTTAGTCGGCGTTGTGGAACTGTGTATAACTGGATTGCACTTTTGCGTTGTGGGTAACACTGTTTGCAGGACGTGGGAAAGCTACATTTTAGCTTTTCCATGTGCTGTGAATGGTGTTATCCATGACGCAATAGCCTGTTATGCACATTTCCATGACGCAAAGCCCTTTTCCCTGTGTCCTTTCCTCCTGTGCCCTTATAAATCGTCCCCGTCTATCTCGTAGAGGTCAAAGGGTTCTTCCGGCTTGATAACTGCCGGACGGCGTTTGAGGTACTTCTCAACGTCAAATTCATTTTTCTTGTCAAAGTCGGAGAGGAATTTATATCTTGGGTGCTTGGTAATGTCGAACTTGTCACTAAAAAAGGGACGTGCGCCCCTTACCTGCAAGATACATTTGCCGCCGTCCATGACGGAAAGCTCGTCTTGTGTCATAAGCTCCTTGCCTAATTTCTGATAGTTTAAGCCGTAGCTCTTTTCCCGTCCCCGGTTTTCTGATGTATTGTATAAATCTATTGTTTCTTTTCCCAAAAGCTCCGACATTTCTTTGAGGGTGGTTTTCTCTTTGCCGCCTAAGAAAAGGGTCGTGTCGCAATTTCCTACAATCGTGTCGGCGTTATCTTTGTATATGGCTTTTAACTGGCTCTGCGCCTGCAAGATAAGGCAGGCGGATATTTCCCGGCTTCGGATTGTCGCAATCAGCTTTTCCAGTTTCGGTATCTGCCCGATATTCGCTACTTCATCAAGCAGGCAGCGGACGTGTACGGGAAGCCTGCCGCCGTAAAAATCATCTGCCTTGTCGCATAAAAGATTAAAGAGCTGCGTGTACATCATGGCGACAATGAAATTGAAAGTGTCGTCCGTGTCGGAGATAATGACAAAGAGGGCGGTTTTCCTGTCCCCCAACGTGTCAAGCTCCAAATCGTCCGTTTCCATAAGCTCCCGCAATTCTTTTATGTCGAACGGGGCTAACCTTGCGCCGCATGAAATCAAGATGGATTTAGCGGTCTTGCCCGCCGCCAGTTTGTATTTTTTATACTGCTTCACGGCAAAGTGTTCCGGGTCTTTTTCTTCCAGTCGGTCAAACATTAAATCTACCGGGTTCTTAAAGTCCTCGTCATCTTCCCTCGCTTCGCTTGCGTTTATCATGTCAAGCAGGGTCGTAAAGTTCTTTTCTTCCTCCGGGGCTTCGTAGTAGATGTAGCCGATCAGTGCGGTGTAGTAGAGCTTTTCCGCTTTCGTCCAAAAATCCTCGGTCGATTTTTCGCCCTCGCCTTTGGTGTTTACCATGATTGTGTTGACAAGTTTTAATATGTCTTTCTCGCTGTGCAGGTAGGCAAAGGGGTTGTAGTGCATACTCTTTTTGAAATTGATTGTGTTAAGCACTTTTATCTTATAGCCGCCCCGGTCTAAGAGCTTCCCGCACTCTATGAGGATTGTGCCTTTTGGGTCAGTGACGCAATAGGAGCTGTGCATTTGCATTAAGTTTGGCTTGACGAAAAAGCGGGTCTTGCCGCTGCCCGAACCGCCTATGACAAGCACGTTTTTATTCCTTGCGTACTTGGGGCTTTTGGGGCGGCTGTTCATGGTAAGCCGTTCCGTCTGTGTCAGCAGCACGTTGTTGTAAAAGTCCGGGTCAACGTAGGGTTCAATGTCCTTTGCGTTCCCCCATGAAGCGTTTTGTCAAGTGTTTTTTTGAGTTATTGACGCAAGTTCTTGTTAGTGCGGCGGGAAAAGGGGCAGGAAAAGGGGCGTAAAACGCGCCTGTGGACGGTTAGAAGCCGTTTTCGCGTGTGGGCAGTATAAAACCCTTACCCGGTGGGATTTCGTGTCTGAAACGCCTTGAAAATCAAGCCTTTTCAAGCCCTATTGCGTAACATTCCATTCTGTTCCTTGGGAGAGGTCGGGGGCGCGGGGGCAGAGCCACCGCATAACCTACCGCCCGCCGCCGCAGTAGTGCAGACGGTTTTGCCGTTAGAATGGAGCAGACGAAAGCGGGGGCAGGGTTGTAAAATCCTGTTCCCCGTTTTCGGCGGCGAAATGACAACGGCAAAAATCCAGACGGTCAAGGGTTTAAGAGTGGAGATTTTTTCGCGTTCTTTGCGAAAAAATACTACTCGTCCCTTGACGGTCTGGATAGTCGGAACGGACGTAGAACGGGGAATTGCTTTTTGTAATTGGGTATGGTATAATTTCCCCCAGTACAAGCCGATAAATCGGTATTTGGAGAAATTGCCATGTTTATCAAGATAGCAAAAAAATTTAATTGGAAATTGAAAGGCGAACCAACCCGTCTGAATGGCGGTTTTATACACAAGATGTATAAGGTTGACACAGAGCAAGGCGTTTATGCACTTAAACTGCTGAATCCATTTGTTATGCAAAGAGAAACGGCTATGGAAAATTATGCTAAGGCTGAGCAGATAGAAGTTTTATTGGAGCAACAGGATATTCCTATTCTTCCTGCATTATCTTTTGACGGAAGAAAAATGCAGGAAATAGATGGCGAATATTTCTACCTCTTTGATTATTTTCCAGGAAAATCTTTGAGAAGCAATGAGATAACAGAATATCATTGCGGAGAAATAGGAAAGGTACTTGCTAAAATCCATAGTATATACAAGAAATTTGAGAGCAAAAACTTTCCTGAAATGTCCATTGATTGGGAATTCTATCTTGCCAAAATGGAAAAAGTCAATGTGAGGTTGTCTGCAATGCTGAAAGATAGTTTGCTGGTAATCAAAGATAGCCAAAATAAAGGCAATCTGGCAAGAAAGAAACTGCCTCAAATTGTATCTGTCTGCCATAACGATATGGATTGCAAAAATGTTCTCTGGAATGGGAATGATTATCGTATTATTGATTTGGAATGCTTATCTTACAACAATCCGTTTATGGAATTGTTAGAACTGGCATTATGTTGGTCTGGATATGAGGATTGCCAAATTGATTTTAGACTGTTTCAGGCTTTTTTGCAGGGATATAAAAATGCAGGCGGAGATTTGCCCATAGATTGGGAAACACTATATGATTGTAATAACGGCAGATTGGAATGGTTGGAATATAATATTAAGCGTGTGTTAGGTATGGATTGCGGAGATGATGAAAAAGAAATTGGAATAGAACAGATGGAGGAAACTATTCAACACATCATCTATTATTCAGAGATGAAGGAGCAGATAATTGAACATTGCTATATAAATGCTGATTGAATAAGATAGACAACTTCCAGTTTATCAGTCTAATAAAACTCCAAAACAGGGCGGCGGGGCAGGTGTGACAATCCCGCCGCCTTGTCTGTTATCGCTCCATATCCTGCTTTCTGTGGGGCTGTTGTTCCCGCTGTTCCTGCCGCAAGATACTGTAAACGCTCTTTCTGATTTTCTCCGCTTCTTTCACTTCCTCTTTCAATGCAAGATACCGCTGATTGAGTGTTTTCCTCTCGGCGGTCAGCTTGGTGTATTCTTCTTTCCATGTCTTTGTCGGGATTGTGGTCTTGCCGTTCATCACGCCTTTGAGATAATCTTTCGCCGTTGTGAATAAGATTTGCTCGGCTTCGGTCAGCGGCTTTTTCCCCTTGTACCTGAAATAAATGTCGGCTTGCTCTAAGTGCTTTTTCAGAGTGGCAAGCCGCCGTTCAACGGGTTTCAGTTTCCCTTGAATGTCCAGTTGTTCCCCTATCATGGACTTGAATTTTTCATCAAGCCCCGCCATATCCATGATGTTGTTGGCTTGAAGGAAATTCAGCATTTTCGCCGCGTCCTTGAGATTATACAGCGATTGGGAATATCCCGATTTTCCCGCCTGTGCCTTGCGTGACAAAATGCCTTGAATGTAGTCGGCAAGGGTGGGCGGCTCGGTGTTCTCGGTTTCTTCCTTTAACCAGTTTTGCAGTTTGGAGATACGCGCCTTTAACTGCCGTAACTTCTGGTTAGTCACTTCGATTTCCCGGTTAAGGTCGCCGCGCTCGGTGCGTATTCCCCGCTTCTCCATAGCGGAAGCGGCAACGCCTAAATGGACGGTGGGTATCTGGTCTATCCCCTGCCGCTCATAACTGCGGTGGTCGATACGCTCCGCGTGTCCGTTCTGCTCCAACGCCTGATTGCAAAGCCCCGCCCATGCCGCCCTCCATTCCTCCGCTTTGGTCTGCTCGTTCCAGTCGGTAGCGGGAATGGATTTACATTTGTACTGCCGCTTTTTGGGGTCATAGATTTTATTCCCGTCCCTGTCAAGAATGTACTCCTTTTTCTGCTTCGCTCCCCACTCGCCGCCCTCGTCAAAAGGGCGCATAGTCAGCATGATGTGGGCGTGGGGATTGCCGCCGCCTGTGTCGTGTAGGCATACATCGGCGCACATTCCCGCCGCCACAAAATGCTGTTTCACATACCCGCGGACAAGGGAAATGCCTTGCTCCCTCGTCAGTTCGCGGGGCAAGGAAATTTCAATCTCCCGCGCAAGTTGGGCGTTCTTCGCTTTCTCGATTTTCTCAACCTCGTTCCACAAAACCGCCCTGTCCGTATATTCGGCGGGGGCGTGGTCGGGTAGTAAAATCTCGGTGTGGACGACACCGCCCTTGTGGGTGTAGTCGTGGGTCATTCCGTCAAACTGGTTTGTGATTTTCTCCCCCGCCCGGTAAGCGGCGGCGGCAACAGCGGACTTGCCCTTGCCGCGGGATATGACTTTGATACTGCAATGATAGATTGCCACGCGCCGCGCTCCTTTCTGCGGGTAACTCCCGCCGTTTTCTTTTGTGCCGACAGGCACAAAACGCCGTCTGCAAGACCGCACATACCACATTCATGTGGTATATAAGTGCGCCCTTGCTTTTAAGCAAGGGTAGGGGCATAAGTCGTTACCCTTGCGCCGCGCCCCCGTCCGCGTCCCCGCCTGCGCCGCCCTCGCGGGCTATATGGGTGGTTTTGGCGGTGAGTGGCGTGTTACCCTGTGCCGCCGTTTCTGCGCCCTGTGCGGGGGCTGTGGGGGCGTTCTGGGCGGTCAATTCGTCCAGTATGCGGCGGGCGTGGTCGGTCATTACAGTTTTTTCAAGGAAGGTCTTGAATTGTTCCTCTGTCAGCGGTATTGTGTCGGGGACAAGGCTTTCAAAAAGCCCCATGCGGCGGCATAGGCGTTTTGTCCTGTCCTTGCGTTCCTGTGCCTTTTGCTCCTGCACAAGCTGTCTGCGCCTGTTTTCAAGCTGTCGGATTTCTTCCTCAATGCTCGTGATTTTTTCGGCTTTGGTCTTTGCCACGGGTCAATCGCTCCTTTCATGTTTGGTATGGATTGGATGGGATAGGATGGGAATGGAATAGATTTTTACAGATAACCGTTTTCCCGTTTTATTCCTGCTTGTCGGCAAGTATCATTTTCAAAATCTTGTCGCGGAATGTTTCTGTGCCACTGTGGTTGAAAAACAGTTCCGCAACAATGGTCTGCCCGTTCCTGTGTGTCGTGATGATACCGTCCGGCTTTCGGGGCGGGGCGGGCGTTTCGTTCTTTTCTGTCATTGGGGCGCTCCTTTCTTTGGCGCGAAAAAGGGATTTTCCGTAATTGGAAAATCCCTCCCGGCTGTCGGTTATTCGGTTTTACTGTGCGGTTGCGGCGGCTTGCGCCTTTTTCCTCGCCCGGTATTCCCGCGCTTTGATACGGTCATACTCCCGTTGCTTTTCAAGATTTCTGGCTCGGTAGGCTCTGGAATATTCCCGGTGGTAGGCGCGGCTCTTTTCCTTTTTCGCTTCTTCGATTTCCTCCCGCATTTGTCTGATTTCCTGCTCTGTCGGCTCTGCAAGCTGTGTCAGTTCGTTCTCAAATTTACCGATATGGTTGAAGTATATCCCGATATGCTGTATGGCGTATCTCGCCCGCTTCTGGTCGCGCTCATGCACTTCGATTTTACTGATAAACTCGTTGAGAATGGCGGGGGTGAGTTCGGAAAAGTCGGCATAGCGTTCTGTCAGTTTCACAAACCTCTGCGCCCGCCCTCCCGCGTTTTCAAAAGCGGATAACTGCTCCTTAATTTCCGCAAGTTCCTCTTTCAGCGTATAGTATTCTTCCGAATACTTCCGCGACATCTGCTCGTAACGTTCTTGTTCAATTACCCCCAGTGCGTTGTCCTCATACAGCTTATCCAGAACCTTTTCGATTTGTTCAAGCCGCGTTGTGATTTGCGGTATGCGTTTCTGCTGTTTCTTCGTCCGGTCGGTCTGCTGTATTGCAAGGCTCTTTTTCACTAAGGCTTCAAAATCCGCCCTGTTGCTGATGGAGTATTCTGCGATTTTTTTCAGAACCTCCGCAACGGTCTGCATGAGTAAATCTGCGTCCATGATGTGAGGGGAATGGCACTTCGGGTTTCTGGCTTTTCCCTTGTGGTACTCACTGCAATAGGCAACGTGCCGTTTGCCGCCGTTCCTGTAATCTATCCGTATGTGCATTTTTGCGCCGCAGTCCTTACAGAAAAGCAAGCCCGACAAAGGGTGGATTTCCCCGTCCCCGTTTGGTCGCTTAACGGGGGCATTTTCCAAAATCCGCTGTACGTTTTCAAAGTCGGCGCGGTCAACAATCGGCTCATGCACATTTTCCGTAATCTGCCACTGGCTTCTGTCTACATAGTGGTTTCGCTTGTCGCGGAAATGCTTTGCGGTCTTGAAGTTGACTACATCACCGCAATACTCCTGCCGCGTGAGGATATGGGTCAGCGTGGCTTTGTTCCACTTGTAACGGTTTTCCTCGTTGAGCGTCTTATTTTTACAGGTTCCCCGCCCCCGGTCTTTCATGTAAAAAGTGGGTGTCGGGATTTGCTCATTTTTCAGATATACGGCAATTTGGTTTCGGTTCTTCCCGTCCAGAAACAGGCGGAAAATCAAACGGACAACTTTGGCGGCTTCTTCGTCAACTATCCAAAAATCCTTGTTGTCGGGGTCTTTGACATATCCGTATGGGGCTTCGGTTGCGATTGGCTTTCCGCTTGTCCCCTTTGTCCGGATGCCCGTTTTTACTTTCTTGCTGATGTCCCTTGCGTACCACTCTGACATGATGTTGATGAACGGCGCAAACTCCAACGTGTCGGGCTTTTCGCTGTCTATCCCGTTATTTACCGCGATAAAACGCACGTTGTTCCGTCTGAAAATCTCCATAGCATTTCCCACTTGGAGATAGTCGCGCCCCCAACGGGTCATGTCTTTCATAATACACACGCCGATTTTGCCGTTTTCCACGTCCTCTATCATGCGGGAGTAGGCGGAGCGGTCAAAAAATCTGCCGCTTTCATCATCGTCAATGTAGTGCCGGATATTTGTCAGTTTTAACTGTCTGGCATAGCTTTCCAGAAATTTCTTCTGGTTCTGTATGCTGTTGCTCTCGCCGCCGTCCCTGTCCTCGTCCCCCACGGATAAGCGGGAGTAAAGGGCTGTGATTTTGCTGTAATCATTCATGTGCATACCCTCCTGCGTCAATATAGGTGTTGCTTACAGTTAAGATTATGCACCTCAACGTGCAGAGCCGTACTCAACGCCCTTGCGGTACTTCTTGGCGTTCTTGCCTTTCATGTAGACGGCAATCCGCAGGATAACCGCCCCGGCAACGCCGATAAGAAAATCCTGCCCGTTAAGGCTTGGCATGGGGCTTTCAAAGGCGGCGGTCACGCCCTCCATGATGTGTAGCAGCTTCCCGGAGAGGTCAGCCCCCGGAGAGAGCCGGAACGCTTCGCCAATCTTCATAAAGAGCCACACAAAGAGCAGGTACGGCGCATTGAGGATAAGCAGCTTTTTGATGTTTGGTTTCATCTTTCCCGCCCCCTGTCCTTGTTTTTCTCTTTCTGCCTGCTTTGGTTCATCTGCTTTGCCTTTTCCCGGAAAGCGGCTAACACTTTGCGTATGGACGGCTTTTTTTCTTTGGCTAACTGCTTGGCGGCAAATTCCTTAAAGGCTTCCGTCATAACGTCCACGTCCCGCCCCTTGAAAAAGACAAGATAGCGGGGCGGTTCTTCGCCCTTGACTTTCTTTAGGCTGTAATCAAGCCCGTATTTCTTGGCAATGGGTTCAAACGCTTTTATGTTAGCGTCTGTAATTTCCATACTGGAAACGCCCGTGTTCTGCTTCATAAGGTGCTTTAGGGTCTGCTTGCCTTTGTATATTTTTGGTGCTTTGTTCTTCTTAGCGGATAGCATTTTTCTGATTGCCTTTTGTAAGACTTCGGCGGTCAGCTTTGCCGTCTTGATTGACAATGCAACGGTTTTTTCGTTGATCTGTTCCTGCATGGGCTGTCATTCCTTCTTTCTTGGGGTAGTGCAGGGCAGCCGCCCGGTTATCTGTTATGTACCCGCACACGCAAGCCGTCCAGTACGTCCGTCTTGATACCCACAAGATACCATTTCTGCCCGGTACTCATTTCAATGCGTGTCGGCTTCCATTTGCCGCCTGCGAATACGTCAAAACATTCGCCGCAATGCAAGCCGCCGTTGTAGTCGTCCAGTCCAAAGCGAATGTCATAGCGTCCGCTTTCCTTGTCAAAAATCAATGCTCCCTGTTTCATAAGCTGTCGTCCTCCTGTTCCTGCGATAAAAATACGCCCTGTGCCATATCGTGAGCGACAAGGGCGGTATAATAGCTGTCAATGGTGTTTGGTGCGTTAAAAAGAACCGCAAGCAGATATTTCTTGATGTTGCGTATCTTGGTGGTGTTTTGGTGCATACAGTCAATCACAAACTGGATATGGCTGCTGTTTAGTTTCATAAACTTAGACTTCACAAGCTCTGCGGGGTAGTCATCCCCGGCAATGCGTATTTCCTTGCGGCGGGTGCAGACGGTTTCAAGCATGAGCGAAACAATCTCGTCAAGCATACCTTTGTCAATGTTTTTGTCCTGTATCAGATAGTGGTATTCGATATTATCCTTTATGACTTCCTCATAAGCCCGTACTGCGTCCATGTTGGTGTAACCGTTTCCTTTCCGTTCCTGCGGCGTAGCCGTTCCCTCTGTTAAGGGAGTGGAAAGGATAGGAATGGAATGGTTATTTAATAAATCCGTATTTGATAATTCTTTACTTAATAGTTCTTTATTTAATTGCGTTGGATTTTCCTGCATAGGGTTTTCCAATGTTGGATTTTCCGATATAGGCTTATCCAATGTTGGATTTTCCAATATAGGTTTAGGCGGCACTGGAAATTCATGTATCACATAATCAGCCGCCCCCAACTGTCCTTTTTCGTTCCGTACCCTTGTACGGGTCACATATCCCGCCCGTTCCAGTTCCCGTATTGCTTCCCGGATAGCGTCTATGCCCTCACGGTTGATTTTGGATAGTCCCTTTAGGGTGTAGTCCCATTCTTCGGGCAGGGAAAGCATTTGTGAAAGCAGCCCCTTTGACTTTAGGGATAAGTCAGTATTGCGTAGGTGGTGGTTTGACATAACGGTGTAGTCCCTGCTTTTTTCCACTCGGAATACTGCCACGTTATCAGCTCCTTTCATTTGCCCGGACAATGAAAAACGCCCGTTCCTGTGTGGAATGGACGTTTACCATGTGGTTATAGGGCTTTTATTTGTTTATTGTATTGTTACTAAGTGCCGTATTTCTGCGGTTTGTGGGAGTTGTGCTTAAATGAATGAAGCAACCGCGTTTGCCGACCCCGATAATGAGGTGCGCGTACAGCAGGCTTTATCTGCTCTTTCAAAAGGAGAATCAGCGGATTCTCCCAGAAAGACCGTCATTATGATTGCACACAGGCTGTCATCAATCACAGA
>CAJTGI010000025.1 GCA_910575435.1 Clostridiaceae bacterium
AGTCTGCTTGGCGAATGGAATTACAAATTTCCGCAGCCTGCACCGCTCGAACGGAAGTTAAAGGACTACTTGGAAGATGAGGTTGATGAGAAGTATTACATCAACAGTGAAAAGTCACAGAAATTAATACAAACACTTATTGAGAATGGGACTTTAAAAGAGGGAACGGGATATGCGAATTACAATCATTTTGAAGAATATTCAGATGTGGCAAGATGTATTCAAGCAAGAGACCATAAAGGATTTGGTGGTAGCGTTCAGACGCAAAACGCCGTTGTTGAAAAAGTTCCGATTGACCTATCACTAAGCAATCCAGCAAAAAAACGGTGAGCAACTGCATCACGACTAAGGATTATGGGATATCAGGTCAAAAATCACTAGGAAACGGAGTGATTGAATGCAAAAAGAAATTTTAGGAACGATTTATGCCGAAGTATCGGAGGATTTTCAGAGGGGCGTATGCCCTATTGCAAGGTGCGTAAAGGCGGAAAAGCATGATTTGGCGGTTATGCATGTAGCCGAGGAGGCAGTTGTGGAGGTTAGGCAAATAGGAAATATGGATAACGGTAGAGGAAACTTTAAAAATCCGCAACGTGGCAGAGTTTATAGCAGTCATGGACTTTCCCCAGCGATAGACACATGTGAAGGCGGTCAGAGAGAGCCTAAAATCATTGTTGCTATGAGAGGCAGAAATCCCGCCAATCCGTCAGACCGAAATGCGGGAAGCCCGACAGAGCAGAGGCTGGAACCGAACAGCCAGGGAATATGCAATGCGCTGACAAGCGTGCAGAAAGATAATATGGTCCTAATCAGGCAAGCAACAAAGGAAGGATATGTAGAATGCGAATGCGGGGGCGTTGCGGATTTATCATATCCTAATAGCAAGACCAGGAGGGGGAGAGTGCAGGATGGAGGGCGTACATGCCCGACAATAACAGCGGAATCTAATGGATTGTGCCGGATAGAGACGCAGTACCGCATACGGAAATTGACCCCGCTGGAATGCTGGCGGCTGATGGGATTTTCTGACGAGGACTTTCACAAGGCAGAGGAGGTAAACAGCAATTCGCAACTATACAAGCAGGCAGGGAATAGCATTGTTAAGGACGTACTTATGGCTATTTTCGCCCAGATGTTGCCGGAGGAGGCGGAAAACAAAAATGAAGATGGACAGAAAGGAGATTAAGGCGATGAAAACAAAAGATAGATGCATGTCCGAGAATGAGGATAATTTGAGGAAAAGCCCTGCGGGGCGGGATGATTCCGGGCATCGCCTGAAAATGTGCGGATTTTCTTACAATATGGACTACACACTGGCAGCAGAGAAGGGAGGGGAATCAGATGCTTAGGAATCGAGATAAGAAGTCAAAGGGCCATCCGCTCCTAGAGGCATTCACAACGCATGAGTTAAAAAGGGAACTGCGCCGCAGAAGGCGTGAGGGCAGATGGCTCAGATGGATTCTGTGGAGGTTGAAATGGATGTAGAAGAGAGGGCAATAGAGAGGATACCAGGCAGATGAGTTTGGAGGATTTCATGGAGAAAAGATGATGAATGCGATTATGAAGTATCCTGGGAGCAAATGGTCCATGGCGGACTGGATCATAAGTCATTTTCCAGAGCATCACAGTTACCTGGAGCCGTTCTTCGGATCTGGAGCAGTGTTGTTTAAAAAGCCACGGTCGAATATTGAGACGGTGAATGATACGGATAACAACGTTGTAAATCTGTTTGAGTGCATCAGGGAGGATCCTAAGAGGTTGGCGAGGATGCTTTATATGACACCTTATGCGAGAGAGGTGTACGAAAGGGCATATGCGGAAGTTCCAGCAGATAAATATGAATCGGCCTTAAACTTTTATATCAGGCTCAATATGGGGCATGGATATCGCACGACCGGGGAGCGGGTGGGGTGGAAAAATGACGTGCAAGGGAGGGAGAGGGCCTATGCCGCAACGGATTGGTGCTGTTTGCCGGAGAGGATTATGCTGGCTGTAGAGAGGCTTCGAGGCGTGCAGATTGAAAACATGCCTGCTCTAGAACTTATAAAAAGATTTAATTATTATAAGGTGCTGATTTACTGCGATCCGCCGTACATGCTGGAGACCAGGCATGGAAAACAATACAGATGCGAAATGGAGGATGATGACCATGAGGAACTGCTGAAAACCCTGCTGGCTCATAAAGGTGCCGTGATTATTAGCGGATACGATACGGAACTATACAATGATATGTTAAAGGGGTGGCATAGGGTGGAAAGAACAGCATATTCGCAGACTTGTTCCAAGAAGACGGAGGTGCTATGGATGAATTTCAAGCCGCCGGGAAGGCAAATGGAGTTGGATTTTATATATGAGGATGGTTAAGGGGGATAGTATGCGAATCGGGCTGATTGACGTGGATGGGCATAACTTTCCAAACCTTCCACTAATGAAACTTTCGGCATGGCACAAGAAACAAGGGGATTCTGTCAAGTGGTACGAGCCTTTGTTTGACAGCATGGATGAACCGCTTGACAGGGTGTATATGTCAAAGGTGTTTGGTTTTACACAGGATTATCCCTACCATGTCAATGCGAGGGAGATTGTAAAGGGCGGTAGCGGCTATTGCATAACACTGGTAGATGGAAAAGAGGTTTATGACAAGTCAAGGGACAGGGATTTGCCGCCGGAGATAGAGAATATATATCCTGACTATGGGATTTATAGCGAAAAAATCCAGGAAGTCAGGGATACTGCCTATGGCTTTTTGACTAGGGGCTGCCCGAGGGGTTGCAGCTTCTGCCATGTCGGAAATAAAGAGGGAAGATGCTCCGTTAAGGTTGCCGACCTTGATACTTTTTGGAGGGGGCAGAAAAACATAGTATTGCTAGACCCCAATATTACTGCGTGCAAGGATTGGCGGGATTTGTTCCAGCAACTGATTGATAGCAGGGCATGGATTGATTTTTCCCAGGGGCTAGATATCCGCACAATTACGAAAGAAAAGACTGAAATGCTAAAGCAGATGAAAATCAAGCAAGTGCATTTTGCTTGGGACAGGTATGAGGACAGGGATATCGTGGTGCCAAAGTTTGAGCAGTTCAAACGGATCACTGGATGGGACAAGCGTAAGTTGTCGGTGTATGTGCTGACAAACTATGATACGACTATTGAGCAGGACTTGGAGAGGGTATATACGCTGAGGGGTTTGGGTTACTGGCCGTATGTGATGATATACGACAAGGAGCATACTAAGCCGAGCGACACGGTAAGAAAGTTGCAGAGGTGGGTTAACATGCGGCAAATTTTTGACAGGGTGAAGAGGTTTGAGGATTACCAGAGGCTGTGATGGAGGGAGGATGGCTTGGATGACGAATAGAGATTTTTTGATAAATTTCTTAAAAGATAGGGAAATGGATGGAATCACGGTTGATTACTTGGACTGCGTTGACATTCTTGACTGCGAGGCTGACAGAAGTCCAGACCGTGAGGAATGGCCAGATGATAATATGGGTTTTTGGCCGCCGTGTGCTGAATGCAAAAAGAAATGGCTGGACGAAGAACGGGAGTTTGATCCTGTCAAGTTTATTGAGGAGATTGGCAAGATACACGGCATCGGGGAGGAGACGATTGCGAAGATCAGGGCGTATGCGGCGAAATTGAATGGGAGATAGGAGGAAAGATAAAAATGCTAACTCTGCCAATGAAAAAACAGTGGTTCTACATGATTCTGTCGGGGGAGAAGAAGGAGGAGTACCGGGAGATCAAGCCGTATTACAAATGCAGATTTTTTAGACTTTTTGAAGTCGAGGAATACAAAGACTCTTTGATAAATGCCTATGAAGAGAATCCAGAGCGTGAAATCCTGTTCCGAAACGGTTACAATAAAGAATCTCCGTCATTTATTGCTAAATGCTCCCTTTCGGTGGGCACAGGCAGGGAAGAATGGGGAGCGGAGAAGGGGAAAGAGTATTTTATCCTGACGATACACGAGATTATGGAAGAAGAAAAGGAGGCAAAGAATGAAGATACCAAAATACGTTGATAAACTTATTGACAGGAGAGCAAAATTGGCTGCCTTGCTTGCACATACAGACCGCAAATTAAGCGAGTGGCTTGATAAAAACAACATTGATACGCAAGAAGAAGCGCTTGATATGTATATTAACCCATGGGGGACTGCTGATGCCGTGAAGCGTGCCATACATAGGTCGGGGGGGGAACGATGACGGAAGATGAGGCAGTTTTTTTGCCCTGCTTGCGGGCAAGCCTGAAAGGAGCATGAATTATGGCAGAGGATAGAATAAGCGAATCACTGAAAAGAATGGAGCGAAGAGCAGCAATATCCTTGAGACACGCAAAAGAGGATAAGGATTCTGAAAAGGCTGAGGGATGGAAACGGGCAGTAGAGCATTACACATGTGCAGCAGAAGCACTTAAGAAAATCCAACAGTATATGGCAATCGGCACAGTTGAAGAGTGCCAGGAGGCAATGAACAGGCAGAGGGCTAAAAAGCCACTAAGAATAGATATGTGTACCTGTCCAACTTGTGGGACGTACAACGAAAGCATAAAGAAACGGAGAAATACAGTAAATCAAGACATTGTTTACTGCTGGCATTGTGGACAGGCTATGGAAATCAATAGGAGTGATGTAAGTGATTAACGAGGAAAAATTGCTGATCGAATTGAACGATTTAGGAATATCTGTTGAAAAGCACATGGCAGATGCTGATAAGAACGCCGAGGAAACCCTTGGTTTTTCGTATAAAAATCAACTGGCCATGTTAAAAAATGTAATTAGGCGCATACGGAAACAGCCGAAAATTGGCGGGTGGATTCCCTGCAGCGAGCGGATGCCTGAAACGGGAATCCCGCTTCTGTGCCAGTGGCACAAAAGAAATGAACTGGATACGGAAGTATATTTTAGCATCCTCCATGTAGACGATGATGGAAAATGGGTTGCGGATTACGGGATGCCAAATGGAGAGGTTGTTGCCTGGATGCCGTTGCCAGAGCCGTACAAGGAGGTGACAAGTAATGAGTGATTCGACGAAAAATAAGGGGGCAGAAACCATGGAACAGGATAATAATTTGACCCAGTGCGTGTGCGAGTTCTGCGGGCAGGTGCTGGAGGTGGACGAGAAGGTTATGGCCGATGCGAATCAGGATATCAAGATAGCAGCAAGCCTTATTTGCGATTGTGACGAAGCGAAAAGATTCAAAAGGCAGTACATGCTCTCAAAGAAGGGGATAGACATGGTGGACAATGTTTGCGGAAGAAGGTCGGGGAGGCCGCTGGAAGCGGATTTGGTACGTCTCTTGCATAATGGCGTGAGCCTGATCGTGAGAAATCAGGCGGTGGGGATTACGCTCAATGTAAGCCCGAAAGAAAAGGTGGAACTGAAACTCGGGAACAAGGGAATCAAATGCAGTCGGACGGTGAAGGAGACGAGGGTGGATGAGTTCAGGACTTAGCAGCGAGGAGGAGGGGGTCATCAATACGGTGGAACTTGCACTGGACTGGGGGCTGGAGGTAACGGAGGAGATGCTCGAGGTGTATGAGAGATTGATTGAGAGGCGGCAGAGGCTGGAGGAGGGATGGCGGCAGCAGTCCGGGGTGGGCGTGGAAAAAGCAGATGGCGATTGCCAGGGGCAGCAGTCTAGGGCAGTAAATAGCGTTTGCATAGCAACAGGAGGTAGCATGGGGGAAGACGGCAGGATTGAGATATTAACCAAGTACGCTGATGCAAAGGCTCGTGTAAAGTATCTGCGGCAGTCCATCAGTAAACTAGAGGAACAGGATTATAAATTGATGACCACGGACCAGGGGCTGGTGTCTGATGTTGTCGCCTGCGGGAAAAAGCGGTGTAAGCCACTAAAAACAGTCAGGATAACGGGATATGACATTAAAAGAGCTGGAAAAGTAAGCGTGAAACTGACGGAAGAGAGATGCCGCCTTCGATTGCTAGAGGAGGAGCTGCTGGAATTGCTGACCCAGGCAGAAGAGTACATTGAGAGCATCGAGGACATAGAGATCCGCAATATCCTCTCGCTGTACTATATCGAGGATATGACGTGGGTGCAGGTGGCGGCCGGAATGAATGACCTATACGGCAGAAAGGGCAAGAAAGCCTATACGGATAGCGCATGCAGACACAAGCATGACAGATTTTTTCAAAAAAATTAAAAATTTTTAAAAACGGCGGTTTTGGCGGTTAAAATGTGTTATTATTTAAAATAAAAAAACTGTCGGCAAAATTAAATTGCTTTTTCTCCTGGCACACAGGCATTACGCTTGTGTGCTTTTTGCGTTGAAAAAAAGAAGACAGCGGACCAGAGAGGTGGTGTTGTGACAAATGAAACGAAAAAGAACGAGCTAGCGGAAGCCGACTATATATCAGGCATGAAGTATAAGGATATCGCGGAGAAATACGGCGTATCCATCAATACTGTGAAGAGTTGGAAGAAAAGGTATGCATGGTCCAGGGAGGGTGCACACAAAAATAAAAAAGGGTGCACCCAAAGTGAGGAGGATAAAGTCGCCTCAAAAGAACCTTTCGCAGAAGAGGTTCTGGAAGTGGTGGAAAATGATGCCCTGACAGACAAACAAAGGCTTTTCTGCGTTTATTATGTCAGATGCTTTAATGCTACAAAGGCATATCAAAAAGCATATGAATGTGACTACTATAAAGCAGCAGCAGCGGGCTCAAGGATGTTAAGAAATGTTAAGGTAAAAAACGAGATTCAAAATTTAAAGCAAAACCGCCTTAACAGGGAGATGTTATCCGAGGAGGATATTGTCCAGATGTATATAGATATCTTGTATGCGGATATCGGTGATTATTTGGATAAAAAGCATAATATGATTAACCTGTCTGGCCCGTATGCGGATGGCAGGCTGATTAAAAAGGTTTCGTTTGGCAAGACGGATTCCATTGAGCTTCTGGACAAGATGGCGGCACTAAAATGGCTGGCTGACCATATGGATTTGGCCACGGAGAGGCAGAGGGCGGAGATAGAGCTGTTAAAGGCGAAAGCGGCGAGAGAGGACGTGGGAAGTGATGAAGTAGAGGATGATGGATTTTTAGATGCATTGAACGGATCGGCACAAGAGGATTGGAAGAGTGAGGAGGGTTAAACGGGCAACATTCAAATTCAGCCCATTTTCAAAAAAGCAGAGGAAGGTTCTGAATTGGTGGTGCGATTGTTCACCGGTGAAAGATTGTGATGGGATAATAGCGGATGGGGCAATTCGCTCTGGCAAGACATTGAGCATGTCCCTATCTTTTGTGCTTTGGGCAATGACAAGGTATGATGGGCAGAATTTCGCCATGTGCGGAAAGACGATAGGGTCTTTTCGACGAAATGTGCTTTCTTCCCTGAAATTGATGTTAAAGTCAAGGGGTTATCATGTGGTGGATCACAGAGCCGATAATTTGCTTATCATCACCAGAGGCAGCACCGTTAATTATTTCTATATTTTTGGCGGAAAGGATGAACGGTCCCAAGATTTGATACAGGGCATCACTCTTGCGGGCTGTTTCTTTGATGAAGTGGCACTGATGCCCCAGTCATTCGTGAATCAGGCAACGGCCAGATGCTCCGTGGATGATTCCAAGCTATGGTTTAATTGCAATCCCCAGGGGCCTTATCACTGGTTCAAGAATGATTGGATTGACAAGAGGGAGGAGAAGAGACTATTATATCTGCATTTTGGCATGGATGATAACTTGAGCCTGTCGGAAAGGATCAAGGAACGATACCGAAGCAGATATAGCGGCGTATTCTTCAAGAGATACATTCTGGGGCTGTGGGTGATGGCGGAGGGCATCATCTACGACATGTTCGATGAAAAGAAACATGTCGTAGATTCGCTAGATGGCATATATGGGGAGCATTATGTTTCCTGTGACTATGGAACCCAGAACCCTACGGTGTTCCTTCTGTGGCAGAAGCACGTGGATGGGAGATGGATCTGCTGCAGGGAGTATTATTATAGCGGCAGGAATCAGGAGCAGCAAAAGACGGATTCCGAATATGCCGATGATTTGGAGAAATGGCTTGATGAAGTTAATCCAGCAAAAATCATTATCGATCCTTCGGCGGCCTCTTTTATCGC
Source organism: Clostridiaceae bacterium (assembly GCA_910575435.1). GTDB lineage: Bacteria > Bacillota > Clostridia > Lachnospirales > Lachnospiraceae > Butyribacter. Next base: position 8,102 of record CAJTGI010000025.1, read on the forward strand.
AGAATTAAAAAAGCGGGGATATCGGATCAAGAAGGCGAAAAATGACGTGTTGGACGGCATACGCTTCGTGGCATCCCTGCTGATGCTAGGCAAGATAGGAATATATAGGGAATGCAAGGAGACAGTCAAGGAATTTTCTTCCTATATCTGGGATGAAAAGGCAGCAGAGCGGGGAGAGGATAAGCCAGTGAAGCAGCATGACCATTGCATGGATGCCCTTCGGTACCTTGCATATACGATTATCAGGAAGCCGAGCGGGATGTCGGTGCTAAAATAGGAGCAGATATGGATATTGAGACATTGAAAAAAATTATCAAGAAATATGAAGTGTACCATGCTTCTTTCGCAAGAGAGGCTATGATTGGCGAGAGGTACTATGGGAATAGTTCCGATATTTTGCTAAAAAAGGAAAATACGGATGAACAGGGAAATCCTCTTAGAAGTGCAAACAATAAGATTCCGAGAAATTTCCATGGTCTTCTTGTCAATCAGAAAGCATCCTACGCTTTTACAATTCCACCCATCTTTGACGTAGGGGGGAAGGAGAGCAATAAACGCATTGTTCGGGCATTGGGCGACGAGTATGCGAAAAATTGCCTGGATTTGTGCGTGAATGCGGCAAACACTTCCGTGGCATGGGTGCATTACTGGAAGAGCGAAAAGGGGGAGTTTGAGTGGGCGGTGCTGGACAGCAAGCAGATCATACCGATATGGGACAAGTCGCTAAAGAAAAAACTGTTCGGGGTTCTCCGAACATACCAACAGATTGATGAGCAAACCGGCGAAAACTATTTCGTATGGGAATACTGGGCAGAGAATCGCTGCCAGGCGTACAGGAAGAAGGCGGCGGATTCCTTGGAGGATGGATTGATGGTCTACGATATGTTCATTGATCCAGATACCCAGAAGAAGACGGCGGACTATGAGCATGGAATGGAGGAGGTGCCTTTCATTCCATTTTTTAATAACAATATCCGCACCACGGATCTGAAAAATATCAAGTCTCTCGTGGACGTATACGACAAGGTTTACAGCGGATTTATCAATGACCTGGACGATGTGCAGGAAATCATCATGATACTTTCCGGGTACGGAGGCACGGAACTGAATGGATTTTTGGAGGATTTGAAAAAATACAAGGTCATCAAGATAGACGATGATGAAAAGGGAGGGGTCAGCACGCTCAATATAGAGATCCCGGTGGAGGCCAGGAACGTGGTGCTGGAACTGACCAGGAAGGCGATATTCGAGCAGGGGCAGGGATACGACCCCCAGCCGGAGAGTTTTGGCAACCAGTCGGGGGAGGCGCTGAAATTCATGTATTCCCTTCTGGAAATGAAGGTGGGACTGATGGAGATAGAATTTCGCCTGGGGTTTGCAAAGCTTGTCCGTGCGATTTGCCGTTTCAACGGCATTCCATGCGAGATCATAGAGCAGGTATGGACCAGGTCAAGGATCAGGAATGAGACGGAATTGGTCCAGATATGCCGGGACAGCGTGGGAATCATCAGCAACAAGACCATTGTAAAGAACCATCCGTTTACCGTTGATTTGGAAAATGAGCTGCGGCAGATAGAAAAGGAGAGGATGGAGGAAGAAAGCAGGGAGGATGCCTACAGGGATGCGTTTGCGCAAAGGGAAGGTGATGGAGATGTTCAGGATCAGGAATAAGGGCGGGTGATGATTTGGGCAATGGAGCGTATTGGAAAAGGCGTTTTGCGGCGTTAGAGCAGGGACAGCACGAGAAAGACGAAGCGTACATAAAGGATCTGGGGCAGCAGTTCCATATGGCATCCGCAAGGCTGGAGGCAGATATAGAAAAGTGGTACTACCGCCTGGCAGAAAACAATGACATTACCTATACGGCGGCAAAGAAACTCCTGAAAGCGGACGAGCTGGAGGAATTTCATTGGACTGTAGAGGAATACATACAAAAGGGCAAGGAAAATGGCATCAATCAGAAGTGGATGAAGGAATTAGAGAATGCGTCGGCCAGGGTGCATATCAACAGGCTACAGGTCATTAAGTTGCAGATGCGGCAAGAGGCGGAGCTTCTTTTTCATAAATATGGCGATGGCGTGGAAGGGCATTTGAAGAAAGCCTATGCGGACCGATTTTACCGTGCCGCATACGAGGTGGCGAAGGGATGCGGCGTGGGACATAATTTGGCAAGGATAGACGAGAGGCGCATCAGGATGGTGCTGGAAAAGCCGTGGGCGCAGGATGGGGCAAGTTTTTCGGACAGGATATGGAAAAATAAGGACAAATTGATTCAAGCCCTGCATACGGAATTATCCCAGCATGTCATCCGAGGCTCCGATCCTTGCCAAGCAGTGCAGGCAATCAGCAAGAAAATGGATGTGAGCAGAAGAAAGGCATCCGCACTGGTCTATACGGAGAGTGCGGCCATAGCGGCAGCAGCGCAAAGGGATTGCTTCAAGGAACTGGATGTAGGGGAGTTTGAGATTGTCGCAACCCTTGACAGCCTGACTTCGGACTTATGCCGGAACATAGATGGAAAACATTTTTCCATGAAGGATTACGAGGTAGGCGTTACTGCGCCGCCTTTCCATCCGAACTGCAGAAGCGTGTCTTGTCCGTATTTCGATGACGAGTACGCAGAGGGTGGGAAGCGAGCCGCACGAGGGGAAGATGGAAAGACTTCTTACGTATCGGCGGATATGACATATAAGGAATGGCAGAAAACTTTTGTGGATGGCGATAAATCAGGATTGCACAATGTAAAGCCTGATGGTACAATGAAGAAAAGGCTGGAAGTTAAGGAACTGGATAAACTGAAACAATCCGGCATGACAGAAACAGAATACCAAGAGTATTTGAGCCTTATCAACAGCCACAGCAATGAAGATGTGATTAGGTTGTACAGGGAATTTGGGGATTTGCCATTGAAGATTACCAAGGTGGTCGGGGGCGGCGAATATTCGCCTAGTAGCAAAACCATCAAATATGATACGCCCCTCCAGAGACATATGGACAATGGCGTGTCGAAATATAGCACGCTTGCCCACGAATATGGACATGCATTTGATGGCCTCGGTACATTTGATGGGTTGCACTATGCCGAGGTTGACACGCTGAATGAGAAGGTAAAGATTGGTTCGGGGACTGTCAAGGCATTCAAGCGTGAGCCAAGCCAGAGTGATGAGTTCCTGTCCGCATTGCGCAAAGACAGGGAGGCATTGAGGGATGCTTTTCAGGATGCAAGGAACGACATACTTTCTACCGATGCAACAAAGGGGGTACAGGATGCTATCCGGGGATTTTTCGGAGAAAAGAAGGCGTGCATGTCGTGGGGACATAAAGAGTCATACTACAACCGAAGGTTCAACCAGTGGATAAAAGGGCTCAAGAAAGAAAAGGAATTTGGCGAGGCATTAAAGGAACTTGGCGTTGATGCGGGCAGCAGTTTCAAACAGAAGATGGAATGCAGGCTTTATGAAACGGCATCGGAGACATGGGCGAACATCATGGCAGCCGAAACATGTCAGGGGGCAGAACTGGAAGCGGTAAAGAAATATCTTCCAAATGCCTATGCAGCATTATTAAAAATAATCGGGAAGGTGGAATGAGCATGTTTAGCGAAAGACTTCAAAAAAAACTGAATCAATTTGAGGATACATTTGGAGATTGTTTTTCGACAATCCCTTTGGCAATGTCGCATACGGAAGAGGAGGTTATTGAAATGATTGATACCTGCATCCGAGAAGGGAAAGACGAACATGAGATGGGATACTTGCCGCCACTGGACAGCGATATAATGTATTAAGTAATTTCATAATGGAAAATCAAACACCGTCATTCAGACGGTGTTTTTTTGATGCAAAAAGAGAGGAGGTGGTATTGCGCTAGGCGCAGAGACATGTGCCCGGACTTGTCCGAAATGACGTAAAACTAACTACTCCGCCGGGAGAATAACCGGAGAATCCAATACCGGCAGCACCGGAATAAAAAGCTATGGAGGTAAGAGAGATGGAATGGTTAAAGGCTATTTTGGAAAAGGCGAAACTGACAGAGGATGGGAAGTTGGATGTGGGCGCAGTCATGAATGCGATCCAGAAGGAATTTCCTAACCATGCGGTACCAAAGACGGAATTTAACGCTAAGACCAAGGAACTCAAGGCGGCGAACGAGACGATTGCCGAACTGAAAAAGGAAAATGGCGAGAATGAAGCCCTGCAGAAGAAAGTGGAGGAGTACAAGGAAAAGGTCAGTGCCATGGAACAGTCTGCCGCCGATGCGGCGAAGACATATGCATTGAAAGAGCAGCTGCAGAAACAGGGAGTGCTTGACCCAGACTACCTGATCTACAAGCAGGGAGGTATTGGAAAGTTTACCTTTGACAAGGAGAATCGCCCAGTGGGCGTGGAGGAGACGCTAAAGCCGTACAGGGAAGACAAGGCGATGGCACACCTCTTTAAGCAGGAGCAGTCTTATGAGCCGCAAGGAGGGGAGGCAGGGGGAAATATCAACCCCTTTGCCAAGGAGACTTTTAATTTGACGAAGCAGGGAGAGCTTTTCAAGAGCAATCCCGAACAGGCAAAGGCACTTGCGGCATCTGCCGGAGTGAAGATTTAAAGAAGAAAGGATGATGTAATTTATGGCAATAACGAAAATATCAGACGTGATCGTGCCAGAACTGTTTAACTCCTATGTAGTTAATCGCACGATGGAACTCACGGCATTATGCAAGAGCGGAATCATCGTGAATAGCCCGGAGTTTGACAAATTGGCTAGCGAGGCGGCACGAACCCACAACATGCCGTTCTTCGAGGATCTGGCCGGGGAATCCGAGCCAGTCTTGGAAGACACGAAGATGACACCGGCAAAGATCGGGTCAAACAAGGACATATCCACCACTATTTTCCGTCAGAAGATGTGGGCATCCACGAACCTTGCGGCGGCACTGGCGGGGGCGGATCCCATGAAGGCAATCGGGGACTTGGTGGCGGAGTTCTGGGCACGTGACATGCAGAAAGAATTGATTGCCCTCCTGTCGGGGATTTTTGGGTCGTATACGCCGGATGGCGGGCAGGAGACAACGCCGATGGCTGACCACATTCTTGACCTTACTAAGATGACGAATGCGACAGCCAAGATTATCAGCGCAGAGGCGTTTATTGATGCTTGCCAGCTCATGGGGGATGCCCAGGGCATCCTGACTGACGTGGCAATGCACAGTGCCACGAAGACGTACCTGAAAAAGAAGAATCTGATTTCCACCGAGAGGGATTCTACGGATGTGGAGTTTGAGGTGTATCAGGGAAGGCGTGTCACCGTGGATGATGGATGCCCGATGGACAAGAATGGAGTATATACGACCTATCTGTTCAGTCAGGGGGCGGTTGCTTTGGGAAATGGTAGCCCGGAAGGCCACGTTGCCACGGAGTTTGACCGTGACAAGCAGACTGGCGGCGGTGTAGATTTTCTTATCAACAGGAAGGCGTACATCCTCCATATGAGGGGCGTTGCCTATACAGGCAAAGTCAGGGAGAATGTGGAGACCCCAACGAGGGAGGAAATGGCGAACCCAGAGAACTGGAAGCCGGTATACGAGCCGAAGCAACTCAGGGTGGTTGCCATGAAACATAAGATTGCATAGAACAGAGCGGGAGGCGATGGGAAGTGTATGCAATGGAAACACTGAAAAAAAGATTGTCGCACATCGGATACGAGACGAAAAAGGAGGACGAGGCTTCCTTGTCTTTTTGCTTGGAGAAAGTGCGTAGCACTGTGAGGAATGAAACGAACCTGCCGGCCATCCCGGAGGGGTTGGAGCATATTGCAACCGATATGGCGGCGGGGGAGTTTTTGCTCGCCAAAAAGACCTTTGCCCCGGATGACCTTTCCGCACTGGATTTGACTGCGGCGGTGAAGGAGATCAAGGAGGGCGATACCACGATTGCCTTTGGCACTGGCGAGGGCAGTCTCACGCCAGAACAGAGGTTGACAGCCTACATCGATCACCTCTTGACATACGGCAAGAAGGAGTTTTCTGCTTTTAGGAGGATCAGATGGTGAGTGGGATCGAGGTGGCCAGGGTTGCGGCCAGGAAGGCGTTGGAAAGCACCTATGAGGGTGTGGCAACCGTGGTGGAGCATCGGAAGGTGAAGGATAAAGGAACGAAATTGACAAGCCACGAGGACGTGGTGGTATTGGAAGGCCAGCCCTGCAAACTGTCGTTTTCCGGCATTGGAGCAGTGGATCAGGGCGAGCCGGCGGCCGGCGCAGGGCAGACGGTAAAATTATTCCTGTCCCCTGACGTGCCAGTCAAGCCGGGATCAAAGATTACGGTTGCGCAGTCCGGCGTGACTGCCGATTACACGTACAGCGGCGTTCCGGCAGTGTATGAAACCCATCAGGAAATCGTGCTGGAACTTTTCAGGGAGTGGGCTTAATGGCTAGAATGGGAGGCTTTGACGCAAGAGGCTTGAAAGAACTGCAGAAGCAGTTGAATAAGCTGCAAGAAACGAGCGCAGTCGATCAATTTTGCGAGGAGTGCGCAAGGGAACTTGCCGCACGACTACTGGCGAAGGTCATCAAGCGAACCCCGGTGGGGGATTACAGCAAGGAGATAGAGGTCATTGCCAAGAGGGATGGCAAGCATCACAAAAAGGGCGATACGTACACGAAGAGGGTCAGCCCGTCAGGAAAGCGGGGAGGCAATCTCCGCAGGGGGTGGACTTCCCAGAAGGGCAGTGGCTCGGAAGGGCTGGACACCAGGGGGGCGGCGCAATTCGTGGACACCCTGAAAATCAATCATTACGGCGAATACTACGTGATTGAGATCATCAACCCGGTGGAGTATGCAAGTTATGTGGAATACGGCCACAGGACTGCAAACCACAAAGGCTGGGTGCCGGGGCAGTTCATGATGACGATTTCCGAACAGGAGATTAGGCGGATTGCGCCAAAATTGCTGGAAAATAGGCTAAAAAAGTTTTTGGGAGGTGCGTTCAAATAATTAACGAGGTCATTGCCGGAATCAGTGTCCGGCTGGATGCGGAATTTGGATATGAGATTCATATGGAAGAGATTAAGCAAGACTTGCAAGAGCCTTGTTTTTTTATTGCTTCCGTCAATCCAACGATTTCTCTATATCCCAGTAGCAGGTATCGGAGGGAGAATCAATTCGTCATTCAGTATTTCCCGAAATCAAATACGGATGCCCGGGCGGAATGCAACAATGTCGCCGAAAGGATGTTCTGGTGCTTGGAGGAGATAGAAGCCATGGGCAGCAGGATTCGTGGCTGCGACATGAATTACAAGGTGGTTGATGGAGTGCTGAATTTTTTCGTAAATTACAATTTCTTTGTCCGAAGGCAGAAGGAAGGCACGGCGATGGGAGCAATGAATAGCAACATGCATGTGAAAGGATAGGTGAGATAAGATATGGCTGACGCAAAAGGCGAGAAGCGGGTGGAAGGAAAGAAGGCGCAGGGTGATTTCTCCAAGGAGCAGATCATTGCTTCTGCGAAGTATGGGAGGCACAGGGATTTGCTGGATGCGCTTCTGGAAGAGGGTAAGAGGTATACTGCGAAAGAGATAGATGCAGTGATTGAGAAATTCATGAAAGGAGAGGTGAAGTAGGATGGCATTAGGAGGAGGGACGTTCCTGGCGCAGAACAAGGTGCTGCCGGGAGCATACATCAATTTCGTGTCTGCGGCGGCGGCAACCGCTGCATTGTCTGACAGGGGGTATGTCACCATGCCACTGGAACTTGACTGGGGCATGGATCAGGAAGTATTTACCGTGACGAATGAAGACTTCCATGAAAATGCCCAGAGGATTTTTGGCTATGCCTGGGAGCATGAGAAGATGAAGGGGTTGCGTGATCTGTTCATGAATGCAAGCACTCTTTACGCCTATCGCCTGAATGGTGGTGGAAAGAGGGCAGCCAACAACTATGCAACGGCAAAATGCAGCGGCATCCGTGGCAACGACCTGGCGGTTAAGATACAGGAGAACATAGATGAGCCTGGCATGTGGGATGTGATTACCTATCTGGGGACGGATATGGTGGACTATCAGACCGTATCGAATCCAGAGGGGCTGTCTGGAAATGATTATGTGGACTTCAAGGAGACTATCACACTGGAGGCCGTTGCCTGTGCGAAACTTTCAGGCGGGGAGAACGGAACCGTGACCGGGACTTCGTATCAGGAGTACGCTGACAGGATCGAAAGCTATGTGTTCAATGCGATGGGCATCGTCACTACGGATGATACCGTGAAAAAGATGTTTGTGTCCTTTAACAGGCGATTGCGGGACGAGATGGGAATCAAGTTCCAGTTGGTTGTTTATGATTTTGCCCAGGCGGATTACATGGGGGTTATCAGCATCAAGAATAAGTGCCTTGACGGTGTGGCCAGAGATAGCGAGGGGGAGATGCAGTACCCAGACGAGGCGGCAGCAGTGTACTGGACTACCGGTGCAGAGGGGGGATGCAAGGTGAATGCATCTTGCCAGAACAGGGCATATGATGGAGAGTATAGCATTGACACGGCCTATACGCAGGCAGAATTGATTGGCGCCATCAGAGGGGGCGAATTTGTCTTTCATTCCGTCAATCAAGAAGTTTGCGTGCTGGAAGATATCAATACCATGGTCACGACCACGGAGAATTGCGGGGATGTGTTCAAGGACAACCAGACGATCCGTGTCATCGACCAGCTGGCCAATGATGATGCGGTGCTGTTCAAGGCAAAGTATCTGGGAAGGATTCCCAATGATGATGCTGGCAGAAGTGCCTTGTGGAGCGATCTCGTGAAAATCCGCAAGGATTTGCAGACGATGCGGGCAATCGAGGACTTCGTGGAGGATGACGTATCGGTGGAACTTGGGGATACCAAGAAAGCGGTAGTGGTAAAGAGCGCAATCACAGTGGTCAATGCAATGTCTAAGATGTATATGACCGTGACAGTGGGATAAGGAAAGGTAGGTGCAGAGGATGGCACAGACGAAGGACAATGCCGTGATGCTTGCCAAGGACACGCTGTCTGCCGCATTGGCAGAGTGCTATGTGACGATTGACGGCAGACGGTACAACTTTATGCAGGCTATCAATTTGGAAGCAAAGTTTGAGAGGACAAAGACGGAGGTTCCCATTTTGGGGAAGCTGGGAAAAGGGAATAAGGCAACTGGATGGAAGGGGACGGGTTCTGCCACGTTCCACTACAATGTATCCATCTTCCGAAAGATGATGTTGGATTACAAGAACACAGGTGCGGATACCTATTTTGAGATGCAGATTATCAATGAAGATCCCACTAGTGCCGCAGGGAGACAGGAAATTATTTTGCTGGACTGCAATATTGACGGCGGGGTTCTGGCGAAGTTTGATGCGGATGGGGAGTATCTTGACGAGGAGATGGACTTTACCTTTGATGATTTCTCCATGCCAGAGGAATTTGCAGAACTGGCCGGATTTAATACCAAAGGGAATTAGAAGGAGTTTGCGGACCTTGCCGGAACAAATCCGGCAAGGTCCGCATGTTTGGAAAAGAGAAAGGGGGAAAAGATTTATGTCAAATTTAAGCAGATTTTTGAAGAAGAACAAAGTGGAAAGGAAGAATGGGGAATATGCGCCTACCGCATCCCTGCTTTCCGAGGATGGAACGCCGCTGAAATGGACGTTCAGGCACATCACATCCAAGCAGGACGAGGAATTGCGGGAGGAATGCACCGTGGACGTGCCGATTAAGGGAAAGCCGGGCGTGTTCCGTCAGAAACTCGGCACATCAAGATACCTAGCAGAGATGATCGTGGCAAGTACGGTGGTGCCTGACCTTTACAACAAGGAATTGCAGGATTCCTATGGCGTGAAAAGCCCCACGGATTTGCTCTATGCGCTGGTGGATGATCCGGGGGAATATCAGGATTTATGCGTGTGGATTCAGGACTTCCAAGGGTTTACGGACATAAACGACAAGGTGAAAGAGGCAAAAAACTGATTGAGGAGGGCGATGCTGATGCGAATTACGCATACTACGCCCTCCATAAATTGCACATCCTCCCTTCCGTATGGTGCGGGATGGATCAGAACGAGCAGGCCTTCGTTATAGCGGCAATACAGACCAAGATCGAGGCGGAGAAGGAGGAGAGGAAGAAGGCAGAAAGAAAAGCTAAGAAAGGCAGGTGATCCTATGGCATCTATTCAGACCGGCATCCAGCTGGCTGACAATTTCAGCGCCCCGCTGATGCACATAATCAATTCCGTCAATTTGGCGGTAACGCAGATGGAGGCATTGGGCAATGCCATGAACCGGGACGTGGATACTCGGACATTGGAGGGGGTTCACGGCGAACTGAACCAGGCGGCCATTGCGGCACAGGAGTTAAGCCGGGCGATGGAAAATATCAGTTCGGCTTCTACCCCTGCAGTTCCCCGGCCGGCATCTGCGCCGGAGCCGGTTTCCCAGACCGTCCAGTGGAAGTCGGATGCCATGCCCATATTCGATGGTTCGGGGGTGGAGAGATTCCAACAGGAAGTGCAGAGGACGGATGCTATGCTGAATGGTCTGAATGCCAGGCAGCAGCAGATTGCCAGCACGGCGGCGGGTATGGATATCCTCCCCCCTGCTGCCATTCAGGATATCAGCCAGATGGGCGCAAGAATCCAGACCATCAGCGAAAAGATACGGCAGATCGAGGAAAATCCTCTGGACATGGGGATCGACCATGCGAATGTCGAGCTGGAGCAGCTGCGCTCCCAGCTGAATCAGGCGGTCCGGCATCAGGAAGAGTTGAACCAGGCAGTGCAGGGCATGGACGTGGATGGAATCAATGCCGCCTATTTAAAGTTGTCAGGCACGATTTCCAGCACGGAGAGGCGCATCAGGGACAATATGGCAGCGCAGGGGACGTTTAATCAGGAAGTGGAGCGGTGCCGCTCCCCGGTAAGCCAAGTGGGAACAGGGTTGAAGGGATGGCAGAAGGCTATCATCGTGGCTAACAGTGCCATCGGGCTGGTTAAGAATACCCTCGGTCGCCTTGGCGTTATGGACATGGGCGGAGCATTTGACAGGATAGACACCATGAACCGCTTCCAGAAGACCACGTCCATCATGACGGGGGATACCAACGTGGCGAACGCCGCACTGGAACAGTTGAAAGACACTACCAAGGGTACGGCCTATGGGCTGGATGTGGCCAGCAAGGCCACCCAGGGGTTCATGACCAGAGGCATGTCGATAGGCAATGCCGCAGACCAGGTGCGCATCTGGGCAGATGCCGTCAGTTTTTATGGCGAGGGGACGAACGAGCAGTTAGGCAGCGTTGTGGATGCCATTGGCAAGATGTATTCAAAGGGAACGGTTGAGGCGGATCAGCTGGACAGACTTTTTGATGCCGGCATTGGTGCGGCTGAAATCTATGCAAATGCCGTGGGGCGATCGGTTAGCAAGGTCAAGGATGACTTGTCGGAGGGAAAGATTGCCTCTGCCCAGTTTATTGATACCGTCAGCAGGGCATTGGACAAGGGGGTTTCCGCTGGTGCCGCAAAAGATGCTGGGGCAACATGGGCAACCACTTTTGCCAATGTCCGTGCAGCGATTACAAGGGGCTGGACAAATGCGATACAGAGTTTGGATGCCGCCCTGGCTTCCCATGGGCTGCCAAGCACTATGGAGATGGTGGCAATGTTTGGGGAGAAGGTGGAAGGCGTTCTGAATGCCGTTGGAAACAGCATGGAAGGTGTTGTAGGGATGGCGGTTCAAGCGGGAGAGTTCCTTGGCGGTGCTGGGGCGTTCATATCGGACAACTGGGGTACGATTGCGCCTGTGCTTATAGGAGTGGCGGCAGCATGGGTCGCTTATAAGGTGGCCACACTGGCGGCATCTGTTACCCAATGGGCAATGAATGCCGCCCTTCTGGGATGCCCGATTGTCTGGATTATGATAGCGGTAGGGGCATTGGCGGCGGTGGTTGTGGCACTGGCAAACAAATTTTCCGGGGCGGGGCATGTTGCCCAGACAGCGTTCGGCGCGATATGTGGCGCAGTCAATGTGGCAATCCAGTTCGCCAAAAATTATTTTCTTACATGGATGAATATTGGCATTGGTTTAAAAGAAGGAGTAAAGGCTGTTGCTACGAATATACAGACAGTATTCCACAATGCAATCTGCAACGTGCAAAGTTCTTTTTATGCACTGCTGTCAACAGGTTTAAGAGTTATCGAGGGCATATGCAAGGCATTGAATAAGTTGCCTTTTATAGAATTTGACTATTCAGGAATTACCCAGGCCGCTGATGATTATGCCACAAAATATGCAGTGGCAGTACACAACAAAAGAGACTATGTCTCTGTGAAGGATGCATTCACGAAGGGAGCATCCACATATGAAACATTCAAGGATGGGTGGCTGGATAAAGCGTATAAAAAGGGAGCAGGGTTTGGTGATGGCATAACCAAAAAAATAAAAGATTTGTTTGATAAGAACGGTGCAGATAAAGACCTAGGTCTGAAAACGATAACCCCAGAGTTGACTACGGGGCCTCTTTCATCCGATGTAGGCAAGATTAAGGACAATACGAAAAAGACTGCGGATGCGGTGGCAATCACCAGCGAGGACTTGAAATATATCCGTGATTTGGCAGAAACGGATTATATCAACCGTTTCACCACTGCGTCAATCACGGTAAATCAGACCAACAACAATAATATTAACAGCAGCATGGACTTGGACGGCGTTACCGAACATTTGAGGACGACCATGGAAGAGCAGATGATTTCATCAGCGAAAGGAGTGCATTAAGATGTATGGCATGTATATTGGAGGGGTATTGTTCCCGGTCACACCCGGAAAGATGACCATTAAGATTAAAAGCCAGAACAAGACAATTACCCTCATCAATGAGGGCGAGGTCAATTTGGTAAAGACACCCGGGCTGTCGGAAATTTCGATTCCAGAGTTATTGCTTCCATCCATCCAGAGTTATCCCTTTGCAACATATAGGCGGGATGAATTTAGAAGCGCAAAGTATTATCTGGATAAGCTGGAGGCGTGGAAGAAGAAAAAGAAGCCGGTGGCATTCAAATTGTCAAGAACCACGCCTGACAATAAAAATTTGCTTTGGGACACCAATTTTGACGTGACGATAGAGGATTATGAAATCATGGAGGATGCAGAGAAGTATGGCATGGACATTTGTGTGAATCTGACCATGAAGCAATACCGTACATGGGGGAGCAAGAAACTGGTTATCAGGAAGAAAAAGAAATCCTCTAAAAAGACGGCTACAAAGAAGAAAACGAGGAAAAGCAAAAGTACACCGAAAAATTATACGGTGAAAAAAGGCGATACGCTTTTGAAGATAGCGAAAAAGCAGTTGAATGACAGTTCCAAGCGGAAGAAAATCTATCAGTTGAATAAGAAGGTGATTGAATCGGCGGCCAGGAAGCATGGAAGGAAATCATCCAGCAACGGCCACTGGATCTACCCTGGCACCAAGTTGAAACTGCCACGAGAGGAGGAAGGATGGGGAAAGATATTGTCGATGTAGCCATTGGGGAAATTGGAACAAGGGAGCAGGGGCGCAATTCAACCAAATATGGCAAGTGGTATGGGATGAATGGTGCGGCGTGGTGTCATATGTTCGTGTCCTGGTGTGCGAATCAGGCTGGCGTGAGTGCCTCTATCGTCCCGAAGACTGCATCCACCTCTGCAGGGATGGCGTGGTTCAAGAAAAGGGGACTTTTCCGCTACAAGGGAAAATACACGCCAAAGCGTGGGGATATCGTGTATTTCAAGACCGGGAGAAGCCATGTGGGAATTGTGGAGAAGGTCAGTGGAGGTACGCTGCATACTATTGAAGGGAATACTTCTGACAAAGTGGCTAGAAGGACGTATCCTCTCTCTCATGGAACCATTACCGGCTACGGTACGCCGAAATACAAAAATCTTAATGATTCAGGCAGTTCAGGGGGCAGTTCGGGCAGCAGTACGAAAAAGAAGGCCAGCAAAAAAGAATTGGCATATTTGAAAAAGGTGCTAAAAAGACAGGAGAAAAAGAAGAGTGCCAATATCAATGCCGATGTGAAGGAAACTGGAAAACTGCCAAATGGGATTGTGACTGTAACGGTGAAGAATGGCAAGAAAAGGCATACGGTTCCAGTAAAAGAGGGAATGAAGATTACTTGGGAGCGAAGCGGGACACCGGGGAAACTCACATTTGAGGCAAAATATGACAAACAATTTAAAATCCTTGAGGGAAATGAGGTACTAGTCACGGTTGATGGAAGAAATTTTTTCTTTGGCTATATCTTTTCCAGACAGATCAAGAAGGATGGCTTTGTCTCCTATACTGCCTATGACCAGCTTCGTTATTTGAAGAATGAGGAAACCTTGATATACAAAAATAAAACTGCCAGCCAAGTGATTAAAATCATTGCCGAAAGGTTTCAACTGAATTGCGGCAAGTTGGCGGATACTGGCTACAAACGGTCGGCGGTGGAAGATAGCACCACGTTATTCGACATGATACAGAACGCCCTAGATGACACCCTGATGGTCAAGGGAAAGGTGTACGTACTTTATGATAAATGCGGAAGACTGCGACTAACAGATGTTTCCAGCATGAAAGTAAATTCATGCCTGGTGGATCAGGAGACGGGGGAGGAATTTACATATAAGGTCAGCATTGATTCCGATGTGTACAACCAGATCAAATTGATTTATGAGAACAAAAAGAAGGGTTCGTATGATCTTTACGTCACAAAGCACTCGAAGAACATAAACAAATGGGGGGTTTTGCAATATGTAGATAAAATTGATAATCCTGATATCGGGAAATTAAAGTCAAAGGCACTGTTAAAACTGTACAACAAGAAGCAAAGGAATCTGACCGTATCCGGCGTAATCGGGAATAGAAGCGTTCGTGCCGGGTCTCTGGTGCCTGTCATGTTGGATTTGTATGATATCAAGGTTGCAAATTACATGATGGTGGAGAAGGTGACGCATATCTTCAATAACAGGCAGTATTCCATGGATTTGGTTCTATCGGGAGGTGATTTTAGTGGCTAGTGCAAATTTAGTTCAGTTAATCAAGCAGATTGCGGTCGATGCGGTGAATGCCGGAAAACCATGCGACTATCGGACGGGCATTGTAACCCAGGAGAATCCATTGCATATCAAGATATCCAATTCTCTTGTGCTGGAGGAAGATTTCCTCCACCTTGCAAGAAATGTGACGGACTACGAGGTCGAGATAATATTGGATGGCACTGTGAAGAAATGCAAGATAAAGAACGGACTTCGGAAGGGGGAAAAGGTCTTGATGATGCGCAAGGCTGGAGGTCAGGAGTTTGCCGTGATAGATAGGGTGGTGAGTTGATGCTTCCGAGCAGTGAAAATTATGATGATGAATTTGATGAAGACTTGGAAACGGATTTCGATGTGGAGGCAGAACCGTCAAGGACATACGCAATGGTACATGCCAAGGGTGCAGGAAAGAAGAGCATCTTTCTGGGAATGATTGACGAAGAAGAGGCATTGCGGCAGGCGATTTTGAAAATAATCAGCACAGAACGGTATGTACATGAAATCTATTCCTGGGACTACGGCATAGAACTTTCTGACTTGATCGGAAAGCCAATGAATTACGCAATGAGCGAAGTAAAACTGCGCATCGAGGATGCGCTAATTGCGGATGACAGGATTGAAGCGGTGGAGGATTTTCAAGTCACACGGACAGGAAAAAATATGCTGCATGTCACATTCACCGTGATTACTGCAGAAGGTGACATGATAGAAGGTATAGAGACGGAGGTGGAGGTTTAGTGTTTGAGGAATTTGATTTCGATATGCTTATTGATCGGATGCTATCCAATGTCAGCGATGATTTTGATAAAAGGGAAGGTTCCGTAATTTATGATGCGCTCGCTCCGGCAGCAATGGAACTTGCGAATTTCTATATTGCATTGGATATGGTGATGGATGAGGTATTTGCTGATTCTGCCTCCTACTATTATCTGATTAAGAGGGCAGCGGAAAAGGGGATATATCCAAAGGAAGAAACCTATGCGATTTGCAAGATGGAAGTCTTGCCGACAGAAACACCGATTTCGGTTGGAGATCGTTTTAACCTGAATGCCTTGAATTATATGGTCACATCGGTGCTGGGCGCAGGGGCGTATCAGTTGACCTGTGAAACTGCTGGGATTGCCGGAAATCAGCAGTTGGGAGAATTGCTGGTGATAGAGACGCAAAATGATGTAAACGATATGCAGTCAGCAGTCTTGACAGAAGTATTGATACCTGGGGAAGAAGAGGAGGATGCGGAGGCTTTCCGTGAACGTTATTTCTCTTCTTTTGCCAGTGAGGCTTTTGGGGGGAATAAGCAAGACTACAAGGAGAAGGTGAATGACATAGATGGTGTTGGCGGGTGCAAGATTTTCAGAGCATGGAAATCCGGCTATGATCCGGCATCCATGATTCCCGGTGATGCGGTTCGCCAGTGGTTCGCACAGCAATCAGCCGCAACGCTTGGTGCGGATGTTTATGATTGGCTTAGTAGGGTCTATATGGCGGCAGACAATAAACTCCTGACCGTTGGCGGGACGGTGAAATGCTATATCATCACGTCAGAATTTAAGGCACCGTCCTTGGCGTTAGTGCAGAATGTTCAGAACTTGCTTGATCCAGATAAGACTGCAGGGGAGGGGGACGGATTAGCCCCTATCGGGCATGTGGTGAATGTTCAGGGGGTGCGTGAAGAAACGATGGATCTTAGCATGTCGGTCACGTACAGGGAGGGCGATTCCTTCGCTTCCCTGAAACAATCCATGGAAGAAACGATGGACGAATATTTTATGGAACTGGCAGAGACTTGGAGTGCCAGCGATCATTTGATCGTCAGGATCAGTCAGGTGGAGGCGAGGCTTTTGCTTCTGGAGGGAATCGTTGACATATCAGATGTCAGAATCAATGGTGCATCTGACAATGTAACGCTTGCGGAGGATGCAATCCCGGTAAGGGGTGATGTGATTGGATGAAGGAATGGAAAGAACAAGGCTGATTGATTACCTTCCCCGGGTCATGCAGGATTTCGCAGAGATACAGGAAATCATGAAGGTGGAAAATAGGGAGACGGATCAAATTGATTCCAATATACGCAGGGTGCTTGACAGCGGATTTATAGCGGATTGTGATGAATGGGGAATACAGAAATATGAGCAGATTTTAGGGATTGTTCCAGATATAGGCGATACGCTGGAATTGAGAAAATCAAGGGTAATGATCTCCTGGAATGATTCTGTTCCCTACACGTATCGGACGCTGGTGAAAAGGTTAAATGCCATTTGCGGTGTAAATAACTATAACATTTCGGGAGATTTGGAAGATTATGCGTTGAAAATCACCACCAGAATGGATATTCCGGGGCAGACGAAAGAGGTAGAGGAGGCACTGGGGAAGATCTTGCCTGAAAACATTGCCTATAGCCTGAATAATAAGCTGCTGCGTGAGATTCACGGAGGCGTGATGCTGACAGGTGCGGTTGTGCGCAAGTCAGTGGTTACAATTTCTTCCGAGCAATAGGGATTACTAAAATATAGAATGTGAGGAGGCGCAAGAAGATGGAAAGATTTGTAATCACCAAGGATGGCATGGAGTTACAGACAAAGCTGGTTGCCGGAACGACAACCGCCTTGTTTACGAAAATATCAGTTTCGGATTATCAGTATGTCAAAGAGGAATTGCATTCCCTGACGGAATTAATGGAAGTACGGCAGACGGTGCTGGTATCTTCAATTACAAGAAAAGAAACGGCACAGGTCGAAGTGATAGCCGCCATTGGGAATGCCGGATTGGAAAACGGCTATGATATCCGGGCATTGGGATTGTATGCGGAAGATGGCGAGGGTAACGAGGTGCTATATGCTGTGAGCATTTCGGGAGACCATCCTGATTATATGCCACCCTGTACTGATGATGCATTGTCTGAAATTACCTACAGGATGAATATTGCAGTGGGCAGTTCGGATCAGGTGGTTATTTATGTGAAGCCAGGGGCAATTCCGACAGTGGAACAGGTGGAGGATATCAGGGCAGATGTGGATGAAGTGATAAAAGGAAATGTCTGCAATCTGCTCCACATGCCAGATCAATCAAATACAAACTCCGCCGGAAGCGCATCATGGCAGGGCGGAAGATTCACCTGCAACATACCCAGCGAAGAAATCACCGTATGGAGCGGGGAAATCGCCCTGCCGGAAGGAGGATACGCATACCCCGCATCCTCTGACAGCGCAGAGGTGCTAGTGGTATACGAATTAGACGATGCGGAGCATCAGGTGGAGATATCTGCCGGGGCAGTGCTGCCGGAAGAAGCAGTGGTAACGGAGTATCGGCTGGAGAGGAAGGCAGGAGAAAGCCGGATTGTGGCGGATATCTGGCCGATGATTTCGCCGGGAAAGCGTCCTGTTACGGAATATGTGCCGTATACTGGGGACGAAAGGAAGATCAACAGGTGCGTGGCGTTTGTTATTAAATCGCTGGAGAAGCTGCATAAGTTTTGCGTGGAGAAGTTTCTGGCGAAGGAGGATGTTGCCAACAACCTTGTCACGACCAATGCAGGGTGGGCGCTGGATGCCAGGCAGGGGAAGGTCCTCAAGGATGAGATTAATGGGATAAACGAGGATTTATCAAATATTTGTAGCGATGCTGTGAATGTTTCAATCCCAAATCACGATGCAGAATTTACTTTTATCAAAATTGGTACGGCTTGTATTGCTATCGCCAGACACCACGTACAAGGAGTCCCTTGGGATACGGCATCATCCGGCATATATATCCCGACAAAGTACAGACCTGCTGCTCCTGTATATCTCTCTGGCACAAAATATGTTATTACGATCTATGAAAGTGGCGTGATTGGCTTCTGGGGAGAAGCAGGGGCCGACCTTTGGGAGTCTGGCACTGTCGTGTATTCTGTAAATTGATTTTGGTTATCGATATGCATGAGTTTAAACTGAAAGGAGGAGGAAACATGAATTTAAGATTAAAGGATGGGACG
>CAJTGI010000026.1 GCA_910575435.1 Clostridiaceae bacterium
CCGGACGGTCAGAGTGCTTTGATGCTGGTATGTGCCAGACTGCGCCATGTAGCCGGGACCCAATGGGGAACCCGTCGTTACATGAACATGGATCACCTCTCCAAACCGGAGGGAGAACTTCTGTCTGATATCATAGCCGGCTGACTACTGGCTGCCAAACGGTGGAAATTAAATTTGCGAAAAAATCTTGACACTATCATAATGATATAATGTTCTGTTTTTTTGCCTGATATGTCATCTAAAAAACAAAGCCAAAAAAATTCATTGCCATTATAATTGCATAACTCTTTTCTTTAATTCGATTATAATATCCTTTAGTAAATTTTCTTCCTCAACTTTATTTTGCAATAAATTGTTACAAATAGCATCTATTAAGTTAACATCTTTAGTTATCGTATATTTCATTGCCATTCTAAAAAGAATCTCATGATTATCAACAATTCTCGAATACTCATTTTCTACTTCCTGAACAATTTTCACACCATGTCTCTTTATTAGGGCTATTCTCTCTTTCATACATTTTTTATGCTCCCAAAGAATTCTAAACCATCTTAAATCAAGATATTCTTTATTTTCTTTTAATTGATTATACAATTTCATATATACATTTATCCCATAAATTTTATTATCTTTTTCTTTCGTCTCAGCATTACATGTTATATTGCGAGAATAAATATAATCAAGCATATTGTCATATACCCTCTTCAAGTCAAAATTAAATGTAACATTTTTCTTTGTTTTAAAAAAACAAAAAAGTTCTTCACCGTGATGAACACTTTTTACTCCTTTTTTAAAATTTTCAAAAGTAATCATGGTTTTCTGATATATCTTTTGTTCACCATATCCATAAATAATAAAGCTTTTTTCGTTAATGTCATATCCATTTACCAAAAAATCATGTAAAAAATATTTTTTCCTTGTGGCAATACGACATGGTACATAGAATTCATTAATTACACCATAAAAATAATAGCCCTCATTTAGCATCTTAATAACGGATTCAACAAACGAATCTGTTTTTTTTACATACTTCGAGCAAACTTTGTACACATTTTCTATAATAGGACCTTCATGGTCAACTGTAATCAATTCAAATATATCATTATTGCGTATATACCAAACATTTAAACAAAAATCCATATAAATATCATAAAAACATATATTTGCAAAATTCTCATAAAATTTTTTATAAAAATGCTCTGAATTAAAAAGTACACCTAAAAAAATACAATGACAATTATATGATTCTATTGGAATACTTTTAGTAATCGGCAATTCAAGTTTGTTATTCATTCATTCTTTCCCTTTCATAAATTTTATTTTTTTATAACTGTCTGAATAATTAATTTCAAGTCTTCATTTTTTTCTGTGCTTTTGAATAACATATCATCTATTTCATATTCATGTAAAACTTTAATCATTTTATCTTCCACACCTCTGCCAAGAGCTCGACAAGAAACACAAAACAAATCAAGAACTCTACCATCTATACCAAGTGCCCCTATTAAGCCTAAATTCGAAAATTTATCAGTTACAAAAACAGAATACAATTTATATGATTCCTTTTTTGTTTTTTCTTTTATTTGTGACAACGTATATCTCATACCAATCGTTCTCTTATTCGTTCTTTGTGATAATTCAGCTATTCGATTAAATTCTATCTCTTTCGCTAAATGTATATCTATATTCATTTCTAAAGCTGCCAAATATAATTCAAAATCATCATGTTGCGCCCGGAGCTTTTTACGTTGCAAATCTGTTGTATAAGTTGTAACACGTTCTTGTATTTGTTGCAAATTAATATCTTTTTTCAATGAAAAGCATCTTAATTCATTATAAATGCTATCTCTATCATATAAAATCGCAATAACCTCTGGAAGAAATTTCTTTACAGCTTCAATCTCAAAAAGCGAATCATCTACAAATACTATACTACTTAATCCAATATTTAAATCAGAAGATATTTCTTTAATATTTTCAGTTTTATTATCCCAGTTAACCTTAAAGCAAGAAATATATTCTTCTTTAAGTATCATCTCGTTATGTTCATTAAACACTTTTTTGACATCAGATAGATCGTTTTTACTACAGACGGCTAAAATCACACCGTGATAGTATAATGTTAATATAAATCTCTGAAAATCATAATACGGGCGTCCTAATCCATTTCTCCCAAGATGTATACCACCAAAACCGTCTTCTGAAAGTATACCTCCCCATAAAACATTATCACAATCCAATATAATACATTTTGGAGTCACATTATTAACAATCTTATGCTGTTTTTTTATCTCACTTGCCACTTCTTCAACAAATATTTTACTATACGGTGCATTCCATCTATATTTAGAATTTATATCATATGCATTATTAATACCAATTTCTGCAATCATTTCTTTTGTGTCAACTAATACATCTTCTGTAGCAATCATTTCTGCCAACTTGATATTAATTTTATCGACAAGCCATCCAGATAACGAAACATGACCAACAACATTTTTATATTGACAATAATAATCTTCAAAACCAAACCAAACAATAGTAGTTTCATAGTTCTGCTTCAAATAACAATATAACGCTTCACATAATGAATACATCTCTTCAATAACTTGAAGACTATTTTTCTCTCCACGTGCAATAATATTAATAATATCATCAACCAATACATCAAAATTCAAAAAAACCACAAACATATTGCAATTATCAAATATTATGTCATTCAATTCCGACTTATAGTCATCATATAGCACTTGCTTTAAAAAAATATTATATTCGTCTCCTGCAAACATCATTTTCAAACATGGTTCCAAATAAGGTTCTAAAACAACATTAGAAATAAATACTATATTACTAATTTCAAAGTTCTCATCTTTAATATTATCAACCTGCTTCTGTAATTCTAAAATTTTCACGACACTCCTACTTTCTTCTAATAATTTTAATTTTTAAATAAAAAATCATCTCATACACTGAATAAAAACCTGATACATTTTTAACACTGTATTCAATTCTGATATTAATAATTTTGAATCTGGAATCTGACACTCAAACTCCTCTTCTAATGCTACAACTATTCTAATAAAATCAATAGAACTCATTCCTATTAAAGATAAATCTACATCGATTTGTTCAATACCTAACTCTTCACTTTCAATATTCAAATTTACAATTTGACATATTTTTTCCAAAATATTTTTATCCATTCCTATACTCCTTTCTTTTCAAACTTATTCCAAATATTTATCACTCACAATATAAATTCAACAAACATACCATTATTCAAACAAGCAAAAACAACATCTTTATTATCAATAGCAACGGCATTAATAGGTTTTGTGAAAATTTTGCCAATTCTGAGCGTTTTAAATTGCTCCAAAAAATTTTCTTCATATTCCAATTCATAACATATGTGATGATAACCTTCCTTAAACCCATATACACTTGATTTTTCTCCCATAGCAGCAACAAGTTCTATGACTTGTGTAGTATCCATGCTTTCTAAAAAAACCACTTTGTTATTCTGAATTTCATCGACAACAACTTCCGATATCTGTTTGTATCCTAACTTCTTATAAATCAATATATTTTTTTCTATATCTTTTACAATTACTCCAATATGATGTATTCTCACTTTTCAAACCTCCCTTTTTTCTATATCCATAATATAACAACTAATGCATATATCTGACAATCATAATCGTCTACTATATACTATCGCTCTCCCTATAACGCTGCTTGACAATTTTATAAAAATCACTTAATGCTTCTTTCTCTAGGCTATATACCCTATGGATTTCTTCCAACATTTCATATAACAACGACTTGTCTTTACAAAGCTCATATTTGACAGCAATATGATACCATGAATAAAATTCATCACAACTTTTCTTATATTTGTTAATACAATCAATCACTTCTCTGTCTAAAATTTTCCATTGTTGACATATATATTCCATCGAAACAATAAGCATCTTTCGATGTTCATACAGTTGACTAACAGTATTAGTTAAATCATAACTCCTATCACACTTTTTATTTTGTATAAAAATATTTAACAACTTCTCCAATCCAAATAAACACGAAAGGCCTGTATAATACATTTCCCCTTCTTTCAATTGCATTTCTGCACACCCCTCTACATTCCAACAAATTCGTCCATTAAATTCTTTTTCTATTTTTTCCAATGCCATATATACACACTGGTCAGTAGAATAATCTTCTCGTATCTTATAAGCTAACATAGGAAACTGATAGTCAATTGTAAACATTAATCGATTATTTTTTTCCTTAAAAAATTTAACAACATCATCATGTGATTCTATAATCTTTTCATATGAAACTTTACCTGAAATCCATACTTTATATTCATTCATAACGGGAGCTCTAAAACACCGTTGCTCATCGTCATATCCATATATTATCATACCATGAAATAAAGGTTCACTACTTTTTTCTAAATTCCAGTTTGTAACCAAAAAAACGTATAGTCCCTCATCCAACAACTCTTTTATTTTATCGACAATATCTTCTTTACTTATTTTTAAAAAATCTATTTTTTCTGTCGAAAGAATATCATCATAATAATTTGAATGATACCATTTAAACAAAGAACCAAAGTGAGCATTAAAATAACCATCTAAAAAAAGTTCAAAATGCGACGCTATCCACGCATTTCCTTTATCAGATGTTTGAATAATTGATAGTCTCTCAAATGACCAACATTCTGTTTTTACATAGTTTCCCTCAATTACAATCGGAAGTTCTTTTTTCATACATAATTCCATATGAATTTTATCCTATATAAAACCCACACTTCTCCTTTCCTTATATAGTGAACAATGAAATCTCTGTTAAACACTTAATCGTTCATAGATACAAATTGCTTTTTGTCGCAAAATTCGAATCACTCTTAAAAAATCAAAATGCTAACTTGAATTTGTCTCTGATTATAATATCACTTTTTTCATGTAATTACAAGAGAAAGCATCTTCAATATCGTTAATCCCTGAATAAAATTCTAAATTCCACCCATGCTAAATTTAATCATAAGTGCTCTACAACAGTGTGCCTATCATAAATAAAGGATCAGTTTCCCTATCCTGAAGGCTACTTTCTATTTTGACATATGCTTTTTGCCATTTCAGACCACGGCATTAAATCATCCAGATCTTCTGGATGATTGCGCCAGTCAGTATCCGGTATCCACATAAGCAAAAATTCAAGATAGATAAATACATTGAGTCCATTTGCTTTGGCTGTCTTAATGATACTGTATATGGCAGCACTTGCAGCTGCCCTCTAGAAGTGTCTGCAAAAGTCAGTTCTTGCGCCCTACCATAAAGGGGCGGATAGCATTTTCTGTTGCATTGTTTGGCAGAGAGCATCTTCCGCCAAGAAGATAGTTCTCCATATAGGGCTTTTGATTTCTGGAATATGCAACGGCTTTTCCTAAAGCAGAACCTTTTAACGGCTATACCGAATCAAGCTAGCACCAAAAAACCTTCAAAACTGGTTTTTCCAGTTTAAGACATCTGCAATACCGTTCTTCTAGTGTCAACTGCTTCAATTCACATTCTATGTAATACAACTGGTCGCAGTAATCCCATCCGATTGCTACGGTGATCCTTGGAACATTTTTATCTTGTTTGTCAGGAATTACCTCAACAAACTTTCACCGCAGATGTGCCTAGCAACCAATCGGGTAATGTTTTCCAGTTTGTTATAACCGGAATAACCGTCTGTATGAAGATAACCTTTGAAATCTTTCAGAAATCGTCGGGCATTATCACCATTTCTGAATGGCTTGTAATTGTATCATAGGAGGCTTTTATAACATCTTCTGCGCTACTGCTTACTCTATTCTCCCAAGCATAACTAGGAGATTGGAGGTTTCTTTCAATTCCATTTTTTGTTGTCAGTGGGAGAAAAATTTGCGTCATGTGAGTTTTCGGACAGCCTCCCCTATTGATATAGCGCTAATTTCAGATATTAATTTTTCTTCTAGTCCAATAATTTCAGATAAATATCCTTTCAATTCTAAAAAATCTATTTCATCATAACTTTCCATATATTTGAGTCCAAAAAAATACTTTCTAACCAATTCCCATTGCTCAATTATGCATCTGTACGTATCTTTTACTTCACAGTTTTTATACAACAAAACAGATATTGCATAACCTGCTGCTTTTTTATAGTTTATAATATTATTTACCAACAAAATAACATTCTCGATATCTGTTTGTTCAATATTATTTACTTCAAAAAGAGATCCCCTACATATGTATAATTTGATTTCTTCAATTCCTTTTCTCATACTTTCTATATTATCATTAAAATTTTCGAAAAATATTTTAGTAGAATCAACATTTGCTTTTTCTAATCCCTTTCTTGAATAAAATTCATAATATGTTATCACATAATCTTTGTCAAAAAATTGAACCCCTCCTTTGTATGCCATTTCTAAAGCTCCATAACTAATCTCTCGTTTCCTAAAATTGGTACTATTTAAATTATCATGTTCTATTACCAAAAAATTCTCATTCAAATCATCGAATCCTACTACTAATAAAACATGTGGTAAGTGTACTTTATTATATGTATCCAATCTTATCGGCGAATAAAAGCAATCTATATTAATTATAACAGGGTGATTATTCCTTAATGCATTGATGATATCCACACGAACATTTTCACTTCTTATCATTTTAAAGCAATCAATATTTATTACTTGCAAAATATGTTCATCATTCAACAAAGGTACATTTTTTACTTTTATCGGAAAAATCTTATTATTTATTTTTTCATATAAAAATATATCATTTGCAAATAGAAATCTCAAATCTCCTTCAAAAAAATCAATCACTGGAATCAACGCCTGAATATAACAATCCTTATAAAAAACTTCTGTAAAAGGTTTAATATTTTTTATCTCTATCCGTTCTTTTTTTTCACCAACTTTTTTTGTCGCTACATGACAAATCTTTATAAGACTATCTATCTGCAGCATCATTTCTTCCGAAAGTAATTTAATTATCCTATGTGAATATCTGTTCTCATCAAAAGAATAATCAAAAGAAATTTTCTCATTAAACATTTTTATATTTATATCCATAGCATAGAATCTTTGACTTTCCTTACTAAAAATCTCACCTTTCGGAAGTTTGGAATACTTTATAAAATCAGCATACTCATTATCTTGATAGTATCCCAAATAATTAAAACTAATCTGTGGTTCGAAGTATTTAAATGAATCAGAAATATCTTCATATCCAAAAACATCATAGAGCATTCCAAACTGCTTACTTTCTCTCAGTTTAAGTGCAACATCATTAATATTACTTTCTATATCTTTGCAATATAAAAATTCGATTGGATATTTGTTCGTAAACCATCCTGTTGTTCTTGAAATGTCTAAGCCAATAATACTGTTATCTCGTCCATGTTTTTCTACGTTAATAATTATTCTCTTTTTTTCAAAAATCTCGCAGAAACTTCGTATCAAAGAGCATAGTAATACGGTCTCAATATTATGTTTACCTTTTCCTCCCAATTTCTTTAATTTTTTCACAAATTCACCATCTATTGTAAAATGATAATTATTGATTTTATAGTTATTATTAAAATTTTTTTCATTTCCATCAAAAAACTTTTGTGTTTCACATAACCAATAATTTCGTGCAACACCAATTTTATTATTGTTTACTGTATTTATCCAATTAACAATCGAACATGTTTTTGACGGCAAATCCACCTCTTTCCCATTAACCATAGCATCATACACAGAAAACACATCTTGCATGAGTATTGTAAAAGAATATGCATCAATCACCAAATGCTTAATACAAATTAATATATGTACTTCAGTTTTCATATGAAATATACCTATAGACATTGTTAAATTTGAAGCTAGTGATAACTTTTCTTGTATTTTTTGTGCATATGTTAAAACATCAGTTTTGTTTTTTATAAAAAACTCTTCAACATCGTAATATCGGTCAACATCATCTCCTATCTCTAGTTTCCAAGTACCATCATACAACAAAAATGTACTCCTCAAAGAATCATGATATTCAATAATAACTCTAATTGCTTGAATAAATATATTCTTATTAAATGTTCCAAAAAACTGTACAAACTCCGACATATTAAAATACTCTGTCAACTTTTCCACTTTAGATAAATACCACTTCTGGATAGCAAATAACTCTACTTTACCAGTAACTTTACTCTCAGATTTAATTCTCTCATCCTTGTTCATCTTTTTTGCTAAATTTTCAACAACTGGTTTTTCATATATATCTGAAACTTCTAAAGTATATCCATACGAACGTAATTTTGAAATAAATTGAACTGCTCGTATTGAATCACCTCCAAGCTCATAAAAATCCGTATCTGCATATACATACTTAATACTAAACAATTCTTTCCATATTTCTGCAATTACTACCTCCTCACCACTTTGAACTTTTCTTACATTCTTTTTCTTCTTTTCAGTTTTAATCGCAGCATCTTTTATTAATTTATTGCGATCAACCTTTCCACTTGTCATCAACGGTAATTCAGTCTTAAAAACAAAATGTGCTGGCACCATATAAGAAGGAATACGTTTAAATAAATACTGCTTCAACAAATTTACATCAATTTCATTTTTTGCAGTATAGAAGCAAATTAAGACGTTTTCGCTCCCGCTCTTTTTTGAAATAACAACGCAATTATCAATTCCATCATAAGTACCAATATTATACTCAATTTCTCCTAGTTCAATTCTATATCCCCTTATCTGAACTTGATAATCTTTTCTATGCAAGAATTCAATCATACCTTTTGAATTCATCATGACTATATCCCCAGTCAGATATACTCTCTTGTTATTTAATTGAATAAATTTACTACTATCTAAGCTAGAATCAATATAACCAATTGCTAATCCATCACCTGCTATTGCTAACTCACCCGGAACATTGTCAGGCACTAAATTGTTATATTTATCCAAAATATAGATTTCATTATTGTATATAGGTTTCCCGATCGGAATCCTGTTGACCTTTTCTTCTACTTGATAAACGGTAGTTACAACCGTATTTTCTGTGGGACCATAATTATTATATACTTTATATCTAGTGTTGTAATAATTTTTCAACACATCACCACCTGTAAGAAGGCAACGCAAAGAACAATTTTCTATTTTCATGAATTCTTCAGCAAATTGTGTTGGTAAAAAGGTAATTGTAATATTTTCATCCTCAAAATACTTATTCAAACTTTCAAGTTCTAACTTTATTTTTTCAGGAATTATGTGAACTGTAGCACCTACTATAAGATAAGGAAATAATTCCCACACTGCAGCATCAAATGCCACTCCTGCATATCTCGTTGCAGCATCACCTTCTGTTATATTATAGTAATCATTATGCCAAATGCACAAATTCAACAAAGAGCGACATGATATAGCAACGCCTTTAGGTTGACCTGTAGAACCTGAAGTATAAATAATATAAGCAATATTAAAAGGATTATTATTCTTACGCAAAGAAAACACGTCGTCTATTATAATCCCAGATTTTGCAGAAATGTCACTAATATTCTTCATAATAATATTTTTTCTATTAAACTCAGGTTCTTCAGAACAATATAATAATAATTTTGCATTACTATTAGAAAGAATATAAGCATTCCTATCAATCGGATGTTTAATATCCATACATAAGAAAGCATGTCCACATATCAAAGTTGCTAATTGCGCAACGATAGTATCAATTGAGGTTTTAGCAAAAATTGCTACAACTGAGTTTCTTGGCAAATCTAAGGAACTAATATAAATTGCTACCTCCCCAATCCTCTTAAGCAACATATCATACGTGATTCTTCTATTTTCATCAACAAGTGCAATTTTATTTCCTTTTTCATAACACACTAAAAGAAACCTGTCAATATATGTTTTAGTATCATCAAATTGATAGGAGGTATCATTCAGTTCTTTATATATTTTTGCTATTTTTTCTTTAGATTCTAACTTTATATCTTTTAACTTTATTGATATATGATTTAACATACTATCCAGTAAGAAATAAAATCGTTCTACAAATTTTTCAATTGTTTCATATGAATACAACTCTGTAGAATACTCTACTTCTAATTCCAAATTGGAACCTTTCTCATTAAAAATATAACTAATATCAAATTTAGAAATATTGTTTTCGTAATTAACATGTTCAGATACGCTCGAACCTAACTTCAATGGCAAATTGCTAATATTTTGATATGCAATAACAGCTGAAAAAAGTTCCGAAGCTTCATTACTGGTACACTCTTTACAAATCACTTCATATGGAAAGTCTTGATTTTCCAAATCACTTCGAATACTTTTTTCTACATCTAATATGAACTGTTTTATAGTAACTTCTCCATCAAGTTTCATTCTCAATGGAATTGTATTAACAAGCATACCAATCAAATTAACCAAATCCGGGTGGGTACGATTTGCAGCTACTGAGCCAATAATAATATCTTCATTTCCTGTTTGTTTGTGCAAAAAAAGAAAATAATTCGCAATCAATATTGTAAAAGGAGTAATGTTCATATTACTTGCCACTTCATACAATTTTTCGAGTGTTTTTTGAGGAAATTCAAAAAATTTATTTATTCCGTTGTAATTTTTTCTTACAGGTCTATTGTAATCTGGTTCTAAAAAAGATATACTAGGAATTCCTTCCAATCTATTCGCCCAATAATTTTGTTTTGTTACAAAATTTGCATCATTTATCTGTTCTTTTTCCCAAATGGAATAATCCAAGAAATCAATGCATTCCTCTTCATAATCATTTCCTTCATAGTAATTTTCTAATTCCCTCTTAAATATACCTAATGAAATTCCATCCATTATAATATGATGAAAAATAAAAATTATATAATTTTCTTTTTCACTCAAATTACAAATTATAACTTTCCACAATGGTGCCTTTTCTAAATCAAATCCACCATTTTTCTTTTTTGTCAATAATTTTAATTCATTAATATCATTGATGTCTAAAATCTCATAATCCAACTGTACAGAATCATTAACTTTTTGCCATAAATCATCTCCAATTTCAAAAAATGACGTTTTTAATGCAGAGTTTTTCTCCATCACCGCATTTAATGCCATAATAAATTTATCGTTTGAAAAACCACCGATAATTTTATTAATATCTACTACATTATATGCTACATTATTTTTTACCAAGTTTTGAGCAATGTGCATTCTTCTCTGATTAGATGTGGCCGGTGCTTCTTTTAATGTCCTTTTTTCAATTTCTATATATTTATCATTTTCCCTCTCTGACACTATTGCTGAAATTTCCTGTACAGTTTGATATTCCAGTATATCTTTTACAGAAATCTTAACCTTTAGTTCTTTCTCAATTTCTAAGCATATTAAAGTTGCCTTTATAGAATGACCACCTAATTCTGAAAATTTACTTGTTACTCCAAAATCATGATGCCCAAGTATTTTTGAAAAAATAGTCAACACTTTCTTTTCAATTTCCGATGATGGTTCAACTTTCTCTTTTAAAGTATTAAATCTACTATTTGAAATCAATTGCTTTATATCAATTTTTCCATTAGATGTTAATGGAATACTTTTTACTATATCAATACATGATGGCAACATATATGAGGGTAACACTCTACGCAAATAATTTCTTATGTTTTCCTCTAACATGGATTTTCGCAGTTTATAAAAAGGTGTATTTATTAATTTTTCAACCTGAAGTTTCGAAATATAATTTTCAAAGAATGTATCTCCATATACTTGTAAAATTTTATCGCTTTCCTTCTTTAATATTAAAATTTTACAATCCTGCTCTTCAGGAGAGTATATGCATTTGACCGTACATTCTTTTTTCATTAAAAGTATTTTTTCTAATAATGTATTATTACAATTTCTATTTACACCTTGTAATTGTTCCAAAGGCACGTGTTCAATGACTAAAGAATTATTCATCATTTGTAAAACATTGCTCTCAAGCTTCTCCCAATTAATAAAATTTAATTCAGAGCATTTAAAGAACTCAATATTTTCATTAATATGTAATATTACATCATACCTAAATTTGCTCAATTCATTGTTATATAAACCATTTTTTAACAAAACTTCAACATATGCTATTTCAGAATATTTCATTTGCAACAAATAGAAGAACATTGGCGAAATAAATAATTCTTTTTCTTCATCCTTATCATTCATTATAGCAGAAAATTCTTTAATATAATCATAATTTTTTACATCTCCAATAAATATACGTCCACCTGTTGATTTAATTTGATTAATAGCTTTTTTAACAACATTTTCAAAATAAATATAATCTGGAAAATATTGAATTACAGAATTAAATATAATGGTATCATATTTGCGATTGTCATATACCTCAAAATCATCAGCTGCATTACATGATAATTTGATATTTTTCACATCATATTCTTCATTCTTAATTTTATTATTGATATACAACAAGGCATTTTTCGATATATCACTCCCTTCATAATATTTAATCTCTGGCAATAATCCAAACATAATCATTCCAGTTCCACAACCTACTTCCAACACGTTCTGAGGATGATATGACTTTAATACATTCAATGTATCATCTAACCATTCTTTCATTTCATCTTCATTAATTTGATTTCCAGATATACTATCATTCCATCCAACAAAATCATTCTGTGAATCTTCATTTTGACTATCATAATTATATTCAAAAACATCTTTCCATCCATCTAACAAAAAAGAATCTTTTTCAAACTGAAAGTTCTCTTTAAGTAGTACAAATGTATATATACATCTTTCATCACTTCCATTTCCATATGCAACAACAACCGTCTCTTCTACATATTCTAACTGCTCAATTAAAGATTTAATTTCATCTAATTCTATCCTATATCCCCTAATTTTAACTTGATTATCTATTCTTCCAAGTAATTCTATATTTCCATCATACATCCATCTTCCCAAATCACCAGTAGCATATATTTTTTCTTTATTATTAAATGGATTTAAAACAAATTTTTTAGACGTTAATTCATCATCACCTAGATAACCTAACGCCAAACATTCTCCACCAATAAATATTTCACCTTCAAAATACTCTGGTAAAGGTTTATGGTTTTTATCCATTATATAATATTTTGCGTTTTGTATTGGTTTACCATACGGAATACTTTTCCATTCAGGATTAATTTTTTGGATAAAATAATAATTAGACCATATAGTTGCTTCTGTTGCTCCTCCTAAACTTATAACATTTGCATCTGTAAAATAATGCCTCAATTTTTCAGGTAATTGCACAGGAATCCAATCACCACTCAAAAAGAACCATCTTATTTTATTACGACTAAAATCATTCAGCTCAAGTTCTTCTGCATACAACATTACCTGCTGTAATGCAGGGGGCGCAGAATCCCAAATAGTAATATTTTCATCACAAAGAATTTTCAACAAAGACAATGGATTGTCAACATCTTCGTCTGTTGCCAGACGAATCATCCCTCCACTAGCTAAAATCCCAAAAATATCATAAACAGATAAATCAAAACTTATTGATGTAACAAATAATAGTTTATCAGAAGAACCAATACCAAAAGTTTTGTTCATCCATTCTATAACATTTACAGCAGAACTATGTTTAACTTTCACTCCTTTAGGCATTCCTGTTGATCCAGATGTATAAATTATATATGCCAACTCAGATGATTTGGCACATGTATAAATAGAACATTCATTAGCCAAATCAAACAAATCCTTAATACTAATATAAGTTATACCTTTATCCAAACAAATATCAATTGAGTCTTCTGTAATCACAAGACATTTTTTATTCTGTTCTTCAACTATTGAATTAAATTTATTTTGATTACTCACATCCATAATCATTGTATCACATCCCGATGATTTTAAAATCGTAGAAAACCTTGCCTCTGGCGTGGAAATATTTATAGGGATATATGTACATCCAATTTTTAGAATAGCAACAACACTGGCAATCATTGTTATAGAACGCATCATTGCAACCGCAATATAATCGCCCATACACACATCCAATTGTATTAACTTCTGCGCTATTCCATTCGCTAATTCATCTAATTGTTTATATGTTATTTCGTTTTTCCCATCTGTAACAGCAATAAAATTAGGATGAATATTTGCTTGCCTTTCAAACATGTGATGGATTAATGCTTCCTTATTATATTTTTCTTCCGTCTTATTATATGACTCAACAATTTGAGAATACTTATTCTTGGAAAGAAAAACAACTTCATCAGCAATAATAGTTTTTGAAATATTTAGCTGAGACATAACTGTTTCTAATATTTCCACTAATGCTTCTTCTATAATACAAGTAAGTTTTCGTATATTTGTTACAAGATATAATTCCCCATTTTTCTGTCGACACAAACGAATAAACTGCATGGAATCATATTTCAAAATTTCTCCATTACCTTCAACCTTGCTCAGAGATGAATATATATCCTGACAACAAATCATGCCATCAACTTTGATTTTTATAAACTTTTCATTAATCACTGTAACAATTTCTTTACATGTTAAGTATTTCCACATAAACAATATTATTGCAGTTTCCACCAAATAAATATCTTTGTATAAGTCAATATTTAAATTAAACTTTTTGATTTTCTCCAAATGAGCACCCATTTCATCTACATAAAAACCACTTACAATTTCATGTTTTTCCATCTTTTTTCCTTTCCTACCTAATTACCATGCTAGCACTTCATATCCAGTTTCTGTAACTAAAACCATTATTTCCCACTGTGCGGATGGCAGTCCATCACTTGTGTAAACCGTCCAATCATCTTCCTCATAAACATAAATTTCACCATCACCCATATTAATCATCGGTTCAATGGTAAAAATCATTCCAGGACTCATAAGTAATTTTTCTCCAAAACCATCTATATATCCAATCCAAGGTTCCTCATGAAATTCCAATCCAACACCGTGACCACCAATTTGTCTTACAACTGTATAACCATGCTTTTGAGCATATTTGTCTATTACACTACTCATTTTTCCAAATGTCTTCCACGGTGCAACTTCTTTCAATCCCAATTCCATACATTCTTTTGTCACTCTTACCAATTTCTCCACTTCTGGTTTTACATTTCCCACTAAAAAAGTTCTTGATGAATCTGAGTAATAATCCTTGTAAATAGTGGACACATCAACATTAATTATATCGCCATCATGCAATACATCTTTTTCTGATGGTATTCCATGACAAACCACATCATTAATTGATGTACATACACTTTTGGGATAACCTTGATACCCCAAAGAAGCCGGAATTCCCCCTAATTCTTTTGTCTTTTCGCAAATCAATCTATCAATCTCTTCTGTTGTCATTCCAATATGTATTTTGGTAGCAACATAATCAAGAATAGTCGTATTAATCTTTCCACTTTCACGAATTCCCTCAATTTGAGCGTTATTTTTAATCCATTTCTTTTTTGGTACAACAAATCCTTCCGTTTTTTTCACTTTGACTATTCTGTCATAATTCATATGACATCTTTTATATTTCTGTTTACTTCCACACCAACAAAGTGCATTTGGCATAATTTTCATAACTTCTCAATTCCTTTCTACTTTTATTTAGAAAAATGTAACCATCAAAACAAAGTCGCTAATTTTTATATATATTACTACTGTAGTTAAATATCGCAACTTTTGCTTACCTAAATGTTTATCTGCTCCGTTGTCTTCAATTGCTGTAACACCCGTTACAGATCAAACACCCGCCTTGCGGATAACATTTATTCAGCGCAAAAATCTTACGATATTTAGCCGCCGTAGTAATATCTTCTGCGAACAATATCTTATTTTGTCAATCCTTTAAATTACCTCCTTACATATTAACCTGTTCGGAAATATATTTACATAAAAATTCCAAAGATGTAAATCTTTTATAATCTAAATCTTCATTTTTAAACTTAATATGGAACTTCTTCTCTAAAATCACAACAATCTCAATAAATGAAACGGAATTAAGCCCTATTGAACTCAAATCATCACTACTTTCTATATGATTTTTTGCTTCATCATTTTCTATCACTTGTAAAATAGTTTCTTTAACAACATCCTTAACACTCATTATTATAACCCTCCTATCAAATCAAATAGTCTCTCGGATTCTCAATCCCATTTTTTCAGAATCTTCTAATTCTAAAAATCCTCCCACTTTTTGCCATAACACTTGACAAATCTCTCAAAAATGCTTCACCACAACCTCTTAATCAAAAATAATCATTCCAGACCAGCTGATAAACAATTGGAGATAATTTTTATGTCACCTGTTAATTACGGTGGTCATGCCGCTAACCACGAAACCTTCGTATTCGAATTTCTAAATTCATTCCCCAATCCCTTTGCAATTTCAAAAGAAACCTAGAAGATTATTTTAAAGTTTTGGTATGTAGCTCTCTCCGAAGCAGACACCAGCACACAGGAGTTTTATAATCTGACCAGTATGCCTACCACACACTTTACACCCTGTCTGCTTCATTCCTATAATTTCTGTCAATCAAACTGAAAGTGTATTCCATTACAGAATAGTGCAAACTACTTAAAATCACTCCATTGTATGCCAGTTTCAGCGGTTTCTCAATAAACGGCACTCTCAGCGTAAAAATTTTTATAATTTCTTTGATTGAATGTGGCAGTCTGACATTCCAAAATTCTTCCTCTACTGCAGCGTTTTCGTCTCGCAAGCAAAAAAACCTAAATCCGCAAGCCTTCATGCACTCCAAACTTTTAAAACATATATATTATAATACTTTTCCCATATTCTGACAACCACAGATTTTCCACTCATTGACTATAGGAAACAATAATCCCTTTTCCTACAAAGGTTCAGTGTCTAATATAATATAGGAATTAATACTTTAAAAAGAGACTTCTTACATAAGAAAAGAAATGTGAATTGAATTTACCAACGAACAAATTATATTAACGGAGAACTCACTTCACGTGAAGACATTCTAAAGAAGAACAATTCCATAAAAATCCATAAAAAAACCGTCCGCATGATAATCTCAAAGGAATATCTACAAGCACCAATCAAAAACAACAATATTTTTCTGACATATCTGGCATGAAAACACCCAGTTCTGATATCGTTCATGAGACAACCGATAACATAGATTTCTACAGGGATGCCCTCGGCAAGCACCTATGCGATTTCATCCAGCGAGGCATTGCGCCAGCGCATGAATGAGATTGAAACGACCATACATAGTAAAATACTGAAAAATGTATCTATACCAAAATCAAATGGTATCCAGCCATCCTCTTGCTAAACGATACGGTCTCAGTCGATGTGAATTTTTTTCCATTTAACAATTATAAAACAAAAAAGAAAATGTCTCTTACATTTACAGAGGTTACGACAACTATGCCGCCCATCTTTTTTACGTCGACATCAAGGGTTATCTCACAGATCTGGAAATGCGCATTAGAAAATATCCAGCAGATCAAATCAATTTTGGAAATGCAGTTGTCAATTGTCTGCCTTATATCTAAAAAAAGTGTCATTAATAGTAGTACCTTGTAAATAGCGAAACCTCTTTATTGATTCCAAGAGCTACATTCGCCATTATTTATAGCAAATGTGGCTACACATATCATCATAGATGTCGATGTTTAATAGCAATTTCCAATGATTCAATAGTGGTATGGATAAAATAAATTCAAAAACTGTTTCACCTGAATCTAGGAAAATAATAAAAAAGCAGGTTATCTCATTACTCAAGAAAGATAAAAACATAATGAAATTACTGACATATTGGGTATTTCAAAACCTGCCATAGACAAAATCGCATGTGCATATAAAAAGGAGGGCACGGCATGTCTTAAAGAAAAGAAGCGCGGGCGTAAGCTGGGGCAGAAACGCAGGCTCACTCCGGAACAGGAAAAGAAAAACGCAGCATTCTCATTGATAAAGCGCCAAACCAGTTAAAAATGAACTTCATGCTTTGGACACGAGCAGCGGTATGCCAACTGTTCTGGGAGAAATATGGCGTTGCCATAACCTTGCGGAATATGAGCGATTATCTCAAACGCTGGGGAATGATCTGTCAACGTCCCACAAAAAAGGCATATTTTCAGGATAATGTCAAACTCAATAAGTTCATGCATGAAACATATCCTTCCATTGTAAAAAAAGCAAAAGTGGAAGACGCCGCCATCTTCTGGGGTGATGAAACGGGCATTAACAACCAGGCATATCATGTAAGCGGGTTTGCGCCAAAAGGACAAACGCCAACTGTGCCATCTTTTTCAAAAACAGAGAAGATAAATATGATTTCAGCAATCAGGGGACATGCCATTTCCTCTGCTATGATGAAAACATGACACAGAAACAGTTCATAGGCCTTATAGAGCGTCTTGTAAAAGACACACACACTGGAAGGTTCTTTTTATTGTGGACAACTTAAAAGTTCATCATAGAAAAATAGTTTCCGAATGGCTGTCCTGTCACAAGGAGGAAATAGAACCATTTTTCACATCTCCCTATTCTCCTGAGATAAACCCTGATGAATACCTGAACCACAATTTAAAGCAAAATATCCATAGCGGAATTATTCCGCATACCAGGGAACAGATCCGCAGTAAGACAGAAAATTTTATGCATTAATTACAAGAAGCCAGTGAAAAAGTAAGTTGCTTTTTTAAACATAAAAGGTTAAAATACATTCAGGATTATGGCTATTAAATATTATTGCTATATTTAATAGCCGAAGTTATACTATTGATTTACCATACCAAATTGCATTGATTAAAAATATATTTGATATATCCCTTCGTTTTCGGCATAATATTTTCTTCTGTTTTTTCCTTAACACAACGATGTATTTAGCAGAAAGACCCAATTGTTTTCATATTACAAATGGATTGCAACATTATCATATGCTAATTCACAATCTAATCCCTGTATTTGAGGTTTTCTTCTTTTTGACTGTGACTTTATACTGGATGGTTTTCACTTTCTTCTTTTTTGTAGTAATCTTTACTGTGATAACCGCTTTTCCGGCTTTCTTTCCAGTTATCTGGATTGCCTTTTTCCCTGCCGCCTTGACAGTTGCCACTGACTTTTTACTGCTTTTTACCTTGATTTTCTTTACATTCTTCTGCTTTATCTGTATCTTCTTTTTCTGTCCGGCACGGATGGTGACAGTCTTTTTCGTCACTCCTTTGGCATTCACTTCCTGATTTGGTATAAATGCATTCAGTATAAACATCGCAGCCAGACTCAGCGTCCACATTTTCTTGATTCTGTTCTTTTTCATGGTATCATACCCTTCATGATGTTATTTATCTCTTAATTTCCGCTTATTTTCTTACTCTTATTGCACTACATATAGCATATAATGGCGAGAGATTTATCATTTATAATCCAAAAAGAACAGTATCCCACCCATGTTCGGACTAGGGAAATACTGTTCTCCCTGACTGTGTTTGTTTGTTGTTTTTCTGTTGTATGTCCTTAAATTTTAATAAATGTGATTACTGTTCCATCAGGTTCTTGAGTCTTTCTCTGACCTTCTTCAGTCTCTTGCTGACTGCCTGTTGTGAGATTCCATATTCCCTGCCAAGTTCCACCTCAGAAATCTCATCAAAATAGTGCTGATGAATAAGTTTCTGTTCTTCGGACGACAGCAGAGAAATGCATTCCCGAAGCCTGTCCAAAAGCAACTGATCTATTACCGCTCCTGCCATGTCAGCAGCGGTTTGTGTCAGATAGCCCATACCGTTGTCATCTGCTTTCTCAAAGCTGTCTATGGAAAGCAAACCATTTTCTATATCCAATTTTCTCAGATAGCGGTTTCTTTCCTTTTCCCGGTAGAAGTCAGCATAGACTTCCCTGCTTACTTCTAACAACATTCCCTGCTGAGGGATAGAGAAACGATTCTCATATGATTGATCAGACTGCTGGTTCTGGCAATACTTTTGATATGTAATCTCCTGATAGCTGCCATTTTCTAATACGAATACCTTTCTTGGCTGATATTTCAACGGTTTTTCCTCCAATCTTGATTCTTTATGCGAAAATCAAGATTGGCAGGTGGTGAACGGATGCAAAAGAAAAAGCATACCAACCTTTTGGCAAGTACGCTTTTGTAAAGAACGATGTATGTTACTGGAAAAGGCGAGGGAATAAAACAGGAAAATGTCGAGTCAAGACCACCGGCTAAGCCCAACATCATAAACTTAAGAGAAAATCTAAAGGAATCTGTCAGCAGGTTCCTTTTTTATGTTAAAATATAGGCAGGGGTGCATATGAATAAGCTTTATAACAAAAGATTTCAAATGTTTTCTGAATCATTATCTGACCCAGAACTTGTAAATTATGCAAGAAAGGATGGAAACAACACTTTTTCAAGAAAGCGGAAAATGCCTTTAAAAGATATGTTGCTATGCTGTCTTTCTAAAAAAGGGCTTACTACAACATTTGAACTCAGAAACTATTTTAAAGATAAAGGAAACATGTCTATGCAGTTATCTGTACAGGGCTATTTACAACAGAGAAAACGTTTAAACCCCGAAATTTTCCCTTATCTAAACCGCAAATATCTTATGGATTTTTATCATTCCAATGAACCCAGACTATGGAATGGATATTTATTGATTGCAATTGACGGGAGCAAGGCTGAAGTGCCGAATTCAAAGGAAAACAGGGAAACCTTTGGGAACAGCGGTAACCGGCATTCCAAAACAGGACAGGTACGGGCACTGGTAAGCGGAATGTATGATGTTTTGAATCATTTTTATCTGGACATTGAGGTGGAACATATTTCTACCAGTGAAAATGAACTGGCAAAGCGAAATATAAAACATTTAAAAGAAATGGGAACCAAACAGCCGGTTCTCGCAATATTCGACCGCGGTTATCCCTCTATAGAGTTTATTGATTTCTTGCAGAAGGAAGGAATTCATTATTTAATCCGCCTTTCATCCAATGATTATAAGGAAGAGCGCAAACAGATGCCATCAGCAGATAACAACGTCATTTTAAAGCATTCCGCTGCCTGTCTGCAAAAAATACGCAAAAAGCACCCGGAACGGTATGAACATATGAAAAATAAAGGGGAGACGCTGGTAAGAATCTCAAAATCAACACTTCCATCTGGAAATGAACTTGCGTTGATGACAAATCTTCCGGATACGATTACCACAAAAGAATTAGCGGATTTATATTATCAGAGATGGAAAATTGAAAAGAAATACCATACCTTGAAAAATAAAATGAAATTTGAGAGCGTGACAGGGAAAGCGTCAGTGTATGTGTACCAGGATTTCTGGGCGCAGGTTTTAGTTCATAACATGGTCCAAGACATCCGGAACAGTGCAGATGAGGAGACAGCAGCAGCGGGGCGAGAAAATGGAAATAAATATCCCATGCACACGAATGAAAATATGGCAATTGGCCTTTTTAAAGAATCTATGCTAAAAATCCTTCTGGAACCAGAAGAAAAAAATCGCATCAAAAAGCTGAACGAACTGCAGAAGGAGATGGAACGCTATGTTCTGCCAATAAGGGAACTGCCCGGCAAAGAGCGCAGAAAAAACATATCCAATAAATATATAAACAATCAAAAAAGCAGTTTTTAAAATACCCATACTCCTTTTAAGGGGAGATTATGGGCATTTTTCTATTTTAGTATGGGCTATTATAAAAAAGATTTTATAAAAAAATCTAAATGTTCAACAAAGATTCTTAAGTTTATGATGTTGGGCTTAGCCGGTGGCTTGCTCTGCCCCTATAAGGGGCTGCTACCTGCTTGAGCCTTAAGGCTCATCGAAAAAGTCCGCCTTACGCACTGCATTTACCTGCTAGCCCTAAAGGGCTTATTTTTCTTGCTTACGTTTACTGGCTCACCCGTAAACGGGTCAATATACTCTTTCAATGTCATTTGATCATATACCAAATCTTCTTGTAACTGATTCCGAATATACTCTTCGATTTTCCTTGCATTCTTACCGACTGTAT
Source organism: Clostridiaceae bacterium (assembly GCA_910575435.1). Taxonomy (GTDB): domain Bacteria; phylum Bacillota; class Clostridia; order Lachnospirales; family Lachnospiraceae; genus Butyribacter. The sequence continues at coordinate 22,044 of CAJTGI010000026.1, forward strand.
CCACATAATAGCCCCTGCACCAGAAATGTCGGTTGCCATACATATATTTCAAATTGGCATGTCGCTCAAAAATCATCAATGCACTCTTTCCTTTTAAGTATCCCATAAAACTTGATACGCTCAGGCTTGGCGGTATCCTCACAAACATATGAATATGGTCAGGACACCATTCTGCTTCGATAATTTCCACGCCCTTTCTTGTACATAATGTTTTTAATATCTCACAAATATCTTCACGTATCTTCCCATAAATTACTTGCCTGCGATATTTGGGGGCAAATACAATGTGATATTTGCATTCCCATCTCGTATGTGCTAATGTATTCTTATCCATTTGGATAACCTCCTTTGCTCTGCAGTACGGTTGGCGAACCATACTTAATTATAGCAAAGGAGGCTTTTACTTAAAGCTAAAGCTGATTTACTCACACCTGCATAGCAGGTGGTTTTTTCTTTCGCTTGCTCGTTTTCCTGTTGAAAAACTCGCTTGCGCTCAATTGCTAAAGCTAACCAATAAAAAAATACCGCTATCCCCTGTCGGACTGCGGTATTCACTATATAAATATCATATTCTGTTTTTAATTTCTGCTTCCCTGTTCGGGTTTTCCGTTCCCTCATGCCTTTCCCCTCTTGCAGGTTCTTTCCTACTCTCCTGCTTATTTTGTCAATGGGAAAAGTATATTGTATAAAACCGTAGAATTTCCGTAGATAAACCGTAGATTTGACGTAACCCGTCGCATTTAATGACATTATTATTTTTTCTTGTTGTAAAAAGTCTGTTTATACAGAAATAATAGAAATAGGGTAAGAAAAAAGCGGTCTGATTATGATACTCAAACCGCTGTCTTTCTTACTTCTTCTCAATTAGTCCTTTTCCGTTTCCAGACAATATCCCACTTCACGCACACATTTAATATTGAATGGCGTATTAGGTGATGCCTGAAAGAGTTTCTCACGCAGATTTCGGATATGGCAGCCTATCGCATTGCTTTCCTTGCCAAATGGTTCTTCTCCCCATACCTTTTGATAAATCTGTTCGTATGTAAGAACTCGTCCCTGATTATACACCAGCAGGTAGAGAAGGTCATACTCCTTTGCTGTCAGATGTATCTCCTGTCTGTCTCGATAGATTTTTCTCTGGTCTGGATAGATTTCGTAAACGGTAAATCACAAGTACCTCGACCAGTTACCAAATCTTTGAGATAATAGCCTAACCATTATAAAAAGTCCAAAAAGTTTAAAACTTAACTTTTTAGACCGGATTCAGGAGGTGGCTATGGGATCGAAAACCAGTTTAGCAGCAAAG
>CAJTGI010000027.1 GCA_910575435.1 Clostridiaceae bacterium
TGCGTGAGGTGCTGGAGAGCGAGGGTAGCTTGTAGGATTGAGCCGGAAGGCTCTTTTTTAGTTGCGCATCAGCGTAGCGGAAAGGATGGAAACATGAAAGTATTTACAGATGCGTATAATCTGGCAGCAGGGGCTTTGGTAGCCCTATTGAGTGCCGTTTTCGGGGTTTACTGGTACATATTTGCCGGGTATTTCGCCCTGAATGTATTTGACTGGCTTACAGGGTGGTACAGGTCCCGAAAGAAAAAGAGGGAGAGTTCCAGTGCTGGACTCAAGGGGATTTTGAAAAAGACCGGGTACTGGGTGGTTGTGGCAGTGGCATTCTTGGTATCCCATGTGCTTGTGCGCTTAGGAAATGACGTGCTGCATATGGATTTGGATTTTTTGATGATGGTAGGATGGTTTACATTGGCCTGCCTGATGGTGAATGAGGCCAGGAGCATCCTGGAGAATCTGGTGGAGTGCGGATATGACGTTCCGGCGGTGCTGGTGGATGGATTGAAGGTTGCTGACAAGATGTTGAACAAGGACGCAGAGGAGGATTAATTATGAAGAGATTGTTTATTAGCCAGCCTATGAAGGGCAAGACGGATGAGGAAATTTTGGAAGTGAGAGAAAGGGCAATCGAATCTGCTAAACAGCGGCTGGGAGAAGATGTAGAAATGATTGACAGTTTCTTTGAGGGTGCGCCGCATGACGCAAGCCCGCTTTGGTATTTGGCAAAGTCTCTTGAAATGCTGTCTACTGCTGACATAGCCTATTTTGCTAAAGGCTGGGAAGATGCCAGAGGTTGTAAGATTGAGAATGAATGTGCGATTGCATATGGCATTGATGTGGTTGAGGATTATTCCAACGCCGAAGAAATCGGCATGAATTTTGGCGTTGCTCTGGATTTGCTCAAGAAGGGTTGCAGGGTGGCTCGTGAGGGCTGGAACGGCAAAGGGATGTTCGTAGTGTACCAGAAGGGCTATCCTGATGGCATTCCCTGCAATGAGCAGACTGCGAAGGCTTGGGGGATGAATGAGGGGGATTTGTTCAAGTGCAATCCCTATTTGCAGATTAGGCAGGTGGATGGCTCTCATTCCATGTGGGTTCCTTCGATTGGTGACGTGCTGGCAGAGGATTGGGTTGTTGTTGGGTAGATTGGGAGGTGAATGAGTATGACAAAGAAACATGAAGTAAGGATTGACAGGAAAAAGCTGCATCCCTGGCTTGACCATAAACTTGGGCTGCTGCTGAAGGAGTGTGCCAAGGAGGGAATCTATCTGATTATTACGGAAGGTTTCCGCACGGTGGCACAGCAGAATGCCTTGTATGCCAAGGGACGCACGAAGCCGGGCAACATCGTGACGAATGCCAGGGGCAGCAGTTATTCCTCCCAGCATATGTGGGGAGTGGCGTTTGACATTGCTATCAATGACAGCAAGAGGCTTTATGATACTGACCTGATTGGCAAAGTGGCGAAGGTTGCCAAGTCTGACAAGGTGGGTCTGGGCTGGGGTGGTGACTGGAAGTCCTTTCCGGACACGCCCCATTTCTATCTGAAAAAGTGGGGGAGCGGTACAGGGGAACTGAAAGCGACCTATGGCACTCCGGCAAAATTTAAAAAGACCTGGAGGATGAAGGTTAAGAGAAAGAAGGGACTGCTGATCTGGAAGGACGCAAACAAGAAGGCATCCCTCAAGTGTGTGAAAAATGGAACAAAGGTACGTGTGATGCATGTCAAGGACTGGTATGCCAGGGTTTTGTTAGCCGATGGCAGCGTTGGTTATATGAATAAAAAGTATTTGAAGTAGCGGCATTTGAAGTAGCGTCACAAGGCCAATATGGCACCGCCAGAGATGGCGGTGCCTCTTATCTATCATTACAATTATTTCTTACGACAATGGAAACATTCTATAATCTTATGTAGATATCCGCTTTTACTATTTGACATGATTATATATCGTAATAAAACCAAAACCTAAATTAACTTGCAATTACTTTAAAAATGGTGTATTATATAAGTAGTTATAAAGGAGGAGGTGGTGGTATAGCACTAGCATATAAAATTGATGTGCTGGAAATGTTAAGAGAGAACGGATATAATCCAGCAAGATTGAGAAAAGAAAAACTCTTGGGGGAAAATGCAATACAGTCCTTGAGACATGGGGAAATGGTTGGAATTATCGCATTGGAAAAGATATGCAAGTTATTAGAAATGCAGCCGGGAAATATTATTAAATATGTAGATGAATGTAAGTGATTTAGAAACTTTAAAAATAATGTAATCTTCTATTGACAAGACATTAAAAATGGTGTATATTATAATTGTCCAAAGGGAACAAGGACAATAAAACGAAAGGCAGCCGTTCCGGCTGAAGGTGGAGATTATGCAGAAGATGAATCTTGGACAGGTAATGGAGTTGATGGAGCAGGAAACAGGAAATTACGGATTCCGCGGAGCATCCAAGCATGATTTAGAGACTTTTAAAGATGGAGGGTATCTGGACGCATCATTAGATTTATGGGATGAGCGGGATTGCGATTATCAGGAGGGTGCGGATAGATTAAATGGCACAAGCGCAATCTGTATAACTGAGTACATGGCCATAGACGAGCTTAAAAAATGGTATGATTATGCAAAAGGATATGCTGATAATCATCATGGTACTGGTGTTGTGCTTTTTGTTTATGGTGATAACAGCGACTACGGATATGACGATCACGAAGTATTGCTTAAATGTGATTTTGAGGACGGAGCAAAGGTTGTGGCGGAGGTTGTGTTGTGATAAATAGGACAAAAAAGGCTTGCCAAGTATGCGGCAAGTCTTTTTACGGCTCTACAGATTGCCACTATTGCCCGGCGTGCGCAAGGGTTAAAAAATTAGATACAGTCGTTAAAATCCGCACTTGCCAGGATTGCGGATTGGAGTTTTTCGGCGGGCCCAGGGCGAGGCGCTGCCCAGGCTGCGCACACGAGGCGCAGAAAGAGGTAAACAGACGATTTAAGAGAAAGGGGGGAGCAATACGCCCACTGGGGAGTATTGATAAGTGCGTGATTTGTGGCAAGGAATACACTGTTGTTTCTGGGCGACAAAAGTATTGTTCCGATGCTTGCCAGCGCAAGGGAGTGCTAGAGTGGCAGAGGAAACATAAAAAAGGATATAACAAAGCATCCGGGCAAGATATCAAAAAGCAGGAGCGTCGCAAGCAGACACAAAAGGTATGTGTTTATTGCCTGCAGCGATTTAAAAGCAGCACGTCAACAAACCTCTGCTCCGACTACTGCAGAGCAGAGCAGAAGAAAATCAACCAGTGTAAGTCGGATATAAATCGGGGAAGAAAAAGGAATCTCGATGCGTTGGAGAGGAGGAGGGAAGAATACAGGGAGCAGAAGGCAAAAGAAAAAGCAGGCGGAAAAAGGATAGACTATGCCAGGTACAGGGACAGGGACCTGTCCGTATTATCCGAGACAGAACGAAAGGCACTTATTGGCGTGATGGATAATCCGGGTGCAACATACAAAGAGCTTGCCCAATTAATAGGAGCCAGAGAGGGGTCCATAGGATCACTGCTCAACAGGGCCAGGAAAAAGCTGGATGGAACCTATGATTACGAGGGGGTGAGGGAACGTGCAAAGGCATACCGGGCAATGCATAAGAAAGAAGGGGACGAGGGAAACAGAAGAAGGGTAGATTACGCCGGGTACAGGGACAGGAACCTGTCCATATTATCTGAGATGGAACGAAAAGCGATTGTCGTAGAAATGGATAACCCGGGAGCAAAGCGCAAAGAGCTCGCTGAATTGATAGGCATTAGCGAGAGGGCTATGAACTCCGCCCTCAACAGGGCCAGGAAAAAGCTGGATGGAACCTATGATTACGAGGGGGCGAGGGAACGTGACCAGAAAACGCACAGAAAAGAGCGGAAAAAAGATAGAGAGCGGGCAAGGAAATATTACGAAGAGCATAAAAAGGCGCGAAGTGAATACGCAAAGAAGTATTACGAAAAGAATAAAGAGAAGATACGAGAAAAAAGGAAGGAATACGAGGCTAGGCGTTATGCAGAAAATCCCGATGTTTACAAGGCCCAGAACAGGAGATATTACCTGGCACATCGAGAAGAAATCTTGGAGAAAGAGAAGATCAAGCGGCAAAAGAAAAAGGAAGAAAACAAATAAATCATTTAAATACGTATGCTATAATTCTATTTTCTTTGTATTTTCGGCTGCATAAGTTTTTGAAATGTGATAGGCTGAACAAGCGCAAATAAACAATAAGCCTACCTTGTAATCTTGCCGGATTAGGTAGGCTTAACATCTACTTACGAGGTTGGCCACTTTGTGGGCGGCTGCTCCTTCTATATACATATTAAGTTTTTTTTCTTTAAATTGTCAAGTTTGGAATCCGCAAATTAAGTGTAAAAATAGCGCACTCCCGGATTCATGTTATCCAGGGGCGTTTTGAGGGATAGAATTGCGTATTGGGATTATGATGCACCACATCCAGATTACTTTATCTTACGTAAATGTGTAGGAATGAAGTGTTGATAATCTGGATATGATACGGCTTCAATATAGCATATTTTTATTTCCCATGCAAATGTGCCTGTCGCTTTATGGAGTGTTTTGTCATAAAATGGAAGGGGCATTTGCTCTTTTTTGAAGGAATGTTAACAGAATATTCATATATATTGTTGTTGAGGGCGTCATATATGCTGTTCGGGTCGCACCGAGATGAAAGTGGAGGTTAAATGTAAAATTTTTGTGAACTTTCAAAAGATTACGAGTATGGCATAATGGTCTGCATGCAATAGTGCCCCTCTGGATGCGTGCATCCAAGAGGGGCAGATCGCCTTTCTGTAAAAACTTAATTCAAGTCAAAACCTTTTTTGTTTTCCATGTAATACGCAATCTTTTCTATCAGGTCTCTATCTGATGGATCTAGGCGGTCTAAAGAAAGCGTGTAGCCATCGTTTTTTTCGGTTGTGTCGTATTCTCCTGACAAAATGTCGTTCGGGGTTATCCTTAGTGCCAGGCATATTTTGAGGAGGAGTTCTAAGGAGATTCCGTTGGAACCGTTCTCCACGTGGCTGATGTGATCGGTCGTGACACCTACCGCCTCGGCTAGTTCTGCCTGGGTAAGTCCGTGCTGCAGGCGTATGGCTGACAGATTTTGCCCGATTTTCATTTTGCTCATTTGCTTGTCTCCTTTTAAACTGGATATTATGCTTGAATTTTGAGACGTTTTTCAGAAAGACTATGGTTATTATACTACGGTTTGTTTGAACAGAAAAGGGTCTGGGAGATACAATATATAAAATTTCATACAATCGTTTTCAATTATCTATCTATTTTCCTTTCATTTGCCAAGTTCTTGCCCTCTTGACAACAATCGGGTGGCTTGTGTGTTTGCCGCCCTTTTCTGTTTTGTGATCCGACTACTCAGTTTTTTCTCCTTGCGCTGTTCAATCAATTTTTCCACTTTTTTCTTCGCTTCGTCAATGCTCTCGCATCCATCGAGAATCATGTCCACCATTTCCAGAATTGTGATGATTTGTAAATCTGTCATGACTTCCAGGCCCGCACCCTCTAAAACTCCAATGATATAATACATTTTACATTCTGGTATCTGGTCTAAAAATTGTATCGCCCTTTCTTTATCGCTCATTCTTTGTGCCCTCTTCAAAATTTCCGACTATTTTTCCCATTCGGCATTATAAAAACAGCGGAGTGGCAAGCCTCCGCTGTTAGTCAGTCGATTATTAAATTTTCTGTTACAATACCCAGTGCTTCAAGTTTTGCTTTCGCTTTGCGGAGCTGATTGCTCAATTCCTTTTCTTTGTCATCCGCTTTCTGAATCCTTTGCAAATCAGTATAAATATCAATCATGATTGCTGCTTGCTCTTTTTCTGTCATCTCCAATACCTCCATTTTCTATTCTCCTTTCATCCGTCAAGGCTTGCCCTCTTGACACTTATAATTATACTCTAATAATAGAATATTGTCAACGGATAATTTAATAATATTTTATGATTTCTTCGTCCGTTGGAATGACTTCCACAATATCCCCCGGTTGCAGTTTGCACATAATACATATTTTATTAAGTGTTTCAAGTGTTATGCTTTTCCCTGCTTTTATATTTTGTGCTGTTTGTGCTGGTAAAAGTCTTTCTTTTTGTATTCGTGTTTGATTGTATCCGTGTTTTTTCAATTCATCAAATACATCTATTTTATATTTAATCAATATGTTTCACTCCTTCCATATTTTATATAGATAGAATACCATTCAATTAGTAAAAAGTCAATCTAAAAAATATTCTAATTTTTGAATAAAAAGTATTGACATTATTCTAATTTTAGAGTATACTATAACCATAGCAAGAAACAAACAACAAACCAAAACAATCAGGAGGGAATGGATATGAAAACATATTATATTTACAACATTTACACAGATGAGTATATTGGAGAATTAAAAGCAAATAGCACACTGGATGCAGAATTTAGGGCATGGGACGTGTTTGGAGTATGCACAGATGATGTATACGCTTTTACGGAGAAATTCTAAGCCGAAACGGTCAGAAATGACCGTCACTGACAGGATGGCAACCTACAGTCTGATGATGGCAAGCCAAAAAATTGAAAGGCGGTAGAGATTATGAAAAGATTTGAAATTGGGAAGAGATACACAGAGGGCGGCGTTACATTTGAGGTTATCAGCAGGACGGCGAAAACGGTAAAGATGGCACTTATCCAGCACACTGGAAGGGCTAACGAAAAAGTAACAAGTGTAAAAAGTAAGAAAATAAATAACTGGGAAACAGAAGAGGTTGTATTCTGGAACTGCTACGAAATTCACGCATAAAGGTAAGGCGGGAAATGTCCCGCCCCTCTAATGCAGCCGTAGGCGGTCGCAAGCCCGTAAAATGCAGAGCGGAGGAAAATATAAAAGAAAGGTTAAAAGGTGGCAAATATGAAGGATTTGCAGACATCAAAAAAGGATGCCTTGGCAGCATACAAGGTGGCAAAGATGGCATTTATGGAAACAATAAGCAAGGAAAATATCAAGGGAGATGCCGCAAAATGGGCGGAGTTCTGCGAAGCAAAAAGGAACTGCATGCTTTTAGGCGTTAGGATTTAGGCAGGCCAGCGGCGCAAGGGTGCAAGCACCTTGACTTTTTGCCAGACAGAATATATCATATGAGAGCAATTAGGCGGAGTCTTGGCACTTGCGCACTGGCCGGAAGGGATATTGCATACAATTAGGGCGCACAGGGAAAGAAATTCTTTGTGTGCCTTAATTACGAGATGGGAGGTGGAAAAGTGAAAGGGATTAGGGAAGGCCAATCGTTCTCCAAGTGGGAGCACAACACCGGGAAAAAATATAACTTAAAGGGTAACGAGATACTTGCATATACGCTTATTCGGAATTTTTCCGAAAATAGCGGATGCTACAAGGGAGGCCGCTCATATTTGGCTGAATGCCTGAACTGCAGGGCTGCCACTGTCCAAAATGTTCTTGATGTTTTGGTGGAAAGGGGGCTTGTCGAAAAGATCCCAGCAAGCAGCAGGGTCAAATTCTGGTATAGGGTTTGCAGTACGGAAACCGTACAGCAAAATAATATTACCGATACGGAAAACGTATCTTTGCAGTACGGAAACCGTACTTCTAATAGTACGGATTTTGATAGTTTGCAGTACGGAAACCGTACTTCTAGCAGTACGGAAACCGTACACAAAAACAAAATGGAATCAAAGGGGAACAAACAATGGAAACAAAATGGAAACAAAAATATATATCTAGATAGTGAATTGAATTTATGGAAGGGGGATAACGATGAACAAAACTGAATTTGATAAAATGCTGGATGTGCTAACAGCAAATTACAGAGGTTTCTCTATGCCTCCTGGCAAGCGTGCCATGTGGCAAAATGCGCTCGAGCCGCTGGAAACCCGGAGGATCATGGAGAATGTAAAGAAATGCATTGAGACAAGCCGGGACTATCCGATGCTGCCAGATTTGCGTAAGGGGCTGAACAGGCAAGATGGGTGGATTGACCAGTGGAAGATAATAACAGATGGCTTGGATGCCAAGAATCTTGATGATACTGCGAAAAGAATTTATGACACCATGGGTTTGAAATACATCGAAAGCAAACCGGAACTTTTCAGAAAGTGGAGGGACTTTGAAAGGCTGTACAAGGAATTGGCGCCATCCGGCAACAGGAAATACGTTGATTTTGAACAGATCAGCGAGCCAGAAGCGGCGCTTGTGTTGGAGGAGGATGGCGAGGAGCCAATGGATTTCTGGAATAAATAACTGCGTGGGATAAAAAAACTGCGTTTTTTGTTTTTTTGGTCTTGATTTTTGAATTGGAATCTGTTATTGTAAAGTCACTGCAAGGATGTAACGTGCGAATCTGTGATGAGCAGATTGCGGATCACTTGTTGCGTAGCTCGGTGAGCCTTATCCAGTAGATTTAGGAGTTCTAAGTCTATTGACTAGGGCTCATTTTTCATTTTTGGAGGATGATTGATAAGGTGGTGAAATATTATGGGCGGAAAGGGTTCTGGAAACAAGATGGCTTACAAGAATGCTAGGGGTGCCAAATCTCCAGTGATCGGGGATAATGGCTTGTCTGTCAAGCCAGGGGAGATGGCCAATATCGTGCGGCATTGCGTCACTACTGGGATGCTGTGGCCGGAGATTGACACGAAAGATCCGGAGCAGCTGCAGCAGAGGGCGATGGAGTATTTCAACTATTGCATCGAGAATGATATCAAGCCGGGGAATCTGGGGCTGTATGCAACATGGGGGATTGACAGGAGGATATTGTATGACCAGATGCGGAGGGAGCCCAACTCACTGCGCACTGTCACCATAAAAAAAAGCCTTGATATTTTATCGGCAATTCGGGAGCAGTTGGCGGCAAATGGGAAACTCAATCCAGTAACGGCTATCTTTTGGCAAAAGAATTTTGACGGACTGAAAGACCAGCAAGAGGTGATTTTGGAGCCGAAAAAGCAGATTGAGGCAGAGCAGACACCCGAGGAGGTGCGTCAGATGTTGGAGCAGGATATTCCCATTGATGCGGAAGTCGAATAAATACAACGGTGTTTTGTATAATTATGCGACATTTTATTAAAAAAATAAATAATGTATTATATAACAATAGTTGAAAGTCTGATAAATAAAGGGGCTGCGGATAATGCTGCTTAACTATAGAAAAAAGTCGGGTTTATCCCAGAGTTAAAATATGAATTGGCATGGTGGAATGGAAGAGGGTGGGGGACCCCTTACAGGGAAGGGCTGATACCCCCTACTCAGCTGCCAGAGGATTCAAAAAATAAAAAAGGCTTTCATAAATTTTTTTAAAACAAAAAAGGGGGCAGGATGCTTGTCTTAAAGGCTGTTTCAATCATTTACATGTCCATGGTACTGGTATTTTTCATTTTCTCTGGCCTCAAGTCAAGGAATGTGGAGGAAAGCACAGGGAGCAAGTTGCTGTCCCTTTTGCAGGGGATGGCACTGGCATATATCATCATGAATTGATAGGGTGCCGGATCGCAATCGGCTGATGTGAGCGTGGCGGATTCCTCACGAAGAATGAAAATGCACTGAAAAAAAGTGAATCGCACATTTTGGAAAGAATCATAGGAGGAGAATGATGAGGAAAAAAATTTTGGCAATTGGATTAGGTTTGGTGTTGACGGCATCTGTGCTTACAGGCTGCACGGAAGCCGACCAGGTTTCACATAATGTGTCCCAGGAGGCTGACAATTTCAATGTGCTGCGGAGATTGACTGTAATCAATTCTCGGACGGACAAAGCAGAGTTCGAGTTGATTGGCGCATTTTCGTTGGATGTGGAGAGCAGGCACAAAATCAATGTGGTGTGTGAAATGGATGATGGCACGTACAAAAAACACATCGTTGGCTTGAATGATGAAACCATGTATGTGGTTGAGGACTTGGGTGGTGCAAAGGTTAACAAGTATAGGTATGAAGTGAATTTTCTGCCGGAGCAAATTGTCCCTGTTACTGTTAAATCCGATGACTGACAGTAAGAAAAAAAGATTGCATGCTATCCTAAAACATTTGAGGTAGTTTTCGGAACTTGAAAGCATATTGATATAACCGGGTGGCAGAGAGTGACTTGCGGAAAGTAGCGGTGTGTACCTAAGGAACAACGAGAGTAAGCCGATGGTTCAGTTCCATCCTCTCCGATTTGGAGGTGATTTTCCTTGATGGTAACGAAACACGCACAGCGTAGAATGAAGCAGCGGTGCGGTGTTGGTAAAAGTTCAGTGAAGCGTTTGGCGAAGAAGGTCTATGACTTTGGCATGACGCATAGCGAGACTTCCGGGAATCTGAAAAAGTGGGTAGATGGTTTGTATTTCTATAACCAGACAGCCAATCAGATACGGTTATATGGAGATAAGGCGTACATATTTCATAATCAGGTCCTGATTACGGTTGTGCAGATTCCTCACAATTTGGTGCGATTTGTCAAAAGAAAGGATGGGGGGTAGAATTGAAAGCAATCAGAGTAAGATTTCTTGAAAATGTCTTGATTCAAGAAAAAATCAGCATCTGTAAAGGAGAAATCTTTCAAGCATACGATGCAGGGGATTTTATTTATGTCCGAATGAAAGATGATAGCGCAGTAAAAGCACCAAAAGGCGAGATAGAAGGGGTACTGGAAGTAGTTGCAGAATAGAGTGCATTAGAAATGTCGAAGAGAGGATGGCCATATTCATGTCGGAAGAGAATAAAAGGACTATCTGGGAATTGCGCCAGAAGGATTTGACTAACATAAAATATGCCAGCGCACTGCTGGATATGGCGATCTGCGAGAGGTCTGACGATCTGCCTTTTGCATTGAAACAGGCGAGGGCAGTCCAGAAGGTTGCGGCAAGCCAGAGCCGGAGGGAGGGCAGAGTTGATTTTGCGAACCTGTACTGGAAGGCCACGCTGATGCTGGCACCGCATTATTTTGAGGATTTCCTGTACTACATGGAGAAGGACAGGTCGCCCCAGAAAAGGTTCTATATGCCTCGGAGACGAACGCTAAAAACGGTGGTGGAGGACTTGCAGGATCTAGAGGATGGGAAACTGGACTTCTATGGCTTGTCCATGCCTCCCCGGGTGGGCAAATCGACAATCTGCATTTTCTTCCTTGCCTGGATTATGGGGCGAAGACCCAATAGCCACAATGCCATGTCTGGCCACTCCGGGGATCTGGCAGACGGATTCTACGCGGAGGCACTCAATATCATGGAGTTGGATGTGCCAGAGGATAAGGCCGTATACCATTTTCGAGAGATATTCCCTGATACCTTCTTGCAGAAAAAATCAGCAGAGAAAAGAGAAATCACGCTGAATGACCCAGATAGGTTTGCCACGCTGACTTGCAGGGGCATTGACGGCACATGGACCGGGGCGGTGGATATTTCTTCCGATGGCTATCTGTATGTGGACGATATGGTGCGTGACAGGAAGGAGAGCCTGTCCCCTTCACGGCTGGAGGGACGCTACCAAGATTATCTGAATGTTCTGGTTGACCGTAAGAATGACGGAACTAGGGAGTTGATGGTGGGCACTCGGTGGAACGTGATGGATCCGCTGGGCAGGGTTGAGAAGAAGAACAAGGACAATTCCCGATATCGCTTCCGCAAGATTCCGGCGTTGGATGAGAACGGCGAATCTAACTTCGTTTATGATTATGGGCTGGGATTTTCCACGGAACACTATCTGGGAATGAAGGAGCGGCTGGACAAGAATGAATGGGAGGCGAAGTTTCAGCAGAGGCCATTTGTACGAGAGGGGCTTTTATTCCCGGAGGAGGAGTTGCTCACCTACAATGGGGTGTTGCCCCCGGAAAGCGATCTGATTCGCAAACTGGCCGCCTGTGATGTGGCGTGGGGCGGCGGGGATAGCCTATCGATGCCCTTTGGCTATGAGTATGACGATGGCTGTATTTATATTCCTGATTGGATTTTTAATCGTGGGGACAAGACAGTTACGCAGCCAATCGTGGTGGGAAAGACGATGCAGCATCAGGTGCAGATGGAGCATTTCGAGGCGAACAATGGCGGTGATGAGTATGCGGACAAGGTTGACGAATTGCTTCGGGAGCAGAATTATTCGTGCAGCATATCGTCCAGCAAGGCTCCCAACACCATGAGCAAACTGGCGAAGATTATTCAGTATGCCCCGGACGTGAAGCGGAGGTGCAAGTTCCTGGCGGCAAACAAGAGGAACAAGGAGTATCATGATGCTATGGATGAACTGACCATGTTCGTGCAGATTGGCAAGAATGAATATGATGATGCTGCGGATGGAATCACGCAGTTGATGATGCTGGCCAATGGAGGTACGGTGGCAAAGGCGGAGTATGTGGATGCGCCGTATTAGGGAGGAATGAGCGTGACGAAGGATTTATTGAAACGATATCGGTATCTTGGGGAGGTTATCCGTAAGGATGAGGAAAAATTGAAACACTACAAGCAGAATCCTCCCGCCGCCCATGTGGGAAGGGTGCAGACTTCCAATAAGGAGTTTCCCTTCCAGCGGGTTGCAGTGGAGGTGTCCGGGTGCGAGGTCAGGGACAGGAGGCTGTGGAGGGAGAAACAGTATGAGTTGATTGGGAGGCTGATGAGCGAGCGGGCAGAACTGGAGAGGACGAGGCTGGAGATTGATATTTTTCTGACTACGATTTATGACAGCCGAGACAGGCTGATCTTTGAATACCTCTATCGAGATGGCATGACCCAACAGGAGGTTGCGGAGAGGCTGTGCGTGGATCGGAGTACGGTGTCCAAGGTGGTGGATCGGTATTTGGAGAAGGAGTTGGCTTGAGCGTGGAGATGGGACAAACGCATTCATGATGAATGATGATGCTTGCATGTAAGGAGGTTTCTAAATGAATGAAATTAATTTTTTTGAGAAAGAAGGATTTGGAAGGATCAGGACTGTAGTAATTGAGGATAAAGTATACTTTGTTGCATCAGATGTGGCGAAAGCCCTTGGGTATACCAATACAAGCAAGGCGATTAACGATCATTGTAGGTGGGTAACGAAATGTGACATACCGCACCCGCAGAGCAAAACAAAGACTTTGGCAGTTAATGTCATTCCGCAGGGCGATATAATGAGACTTGCGGCAAATAGCGAACTGCCAGGAGCAGAAAAATTTGAAAGTTGGGTATTTGATGAAGTGATTCCAACAGTTTTTAGGCATGGGGTATATGCAACGGAAAACGTGATTGACGATATTCTGAATAATCCTGACTTCGGGATTGAACTTTTGACGAAGTTGAAAGAGGAGCGTAATGCAAGGGTTGCGGCAGAGAAAAAGAATGCCATACTGATGCATGTTAATAAGATATATACCATGACGGAGATTGCAAAAGAACTGGGAATGAAATCCGCCATCCAGTTGAACAGGTTGCTATCTGAAAAGAAAGTGCAGTATCAAGTCAATGGAACGTGGGTCATGTATTCCAGATATAGCGATTTGGGATATGAGGAGATTAAGCAGGAGGTATTAGACAGCGGAAAAGTGATCTATCACAGAAGAATAACCCAGATGGGAAGGGAGTTTATTTTGAATCTGGTTGGCAGAGAGGTGGCATAGGTCGCCTCTTTTTTTGAAATCCAGAATTGAAATCATTATTTATGGCAAAAGACGTAGCGGAATGGATTGATTACAGCAAAAGATCAGATGGCTCATTTCGCACAACTGAAATGCTATTGGCCGTAGATGATGATAAAAAAGTAAAAATTCATACCATCGTCAATAATATTAGCGGTGGGTCTGATACATGGTTTTTAAGTTATCTGCAAGGAGCCGTGAAAGCGGCTTCCTTGCAAAATTTACCAGTATTAAGCCCTTTTTCATGAGGATTCCATCTTCGAGTTTTTGTGAATCAGTAATGTTGGTTCAAAGAATATAACGTAACCTTCGCAAGTGGTAGAAACGCCGTATTTCTGCCGGTAATATGCAAGAGCCTCTATAAGAAACTCTTCCGTTACTCCCAGGGAACTTGCTATCTCATATTTGTTTCGGCAACGCTCCTCGAAACATTTTATCAAGCCCTGCAGGGGAATCTGCTTTTCATATGCCCAGATGCGGGCTCGGCGTTCCTGCCTGATATTTTCTACGGAAGTCTGGTCAAGAATGTTTCCAATGGTGGTGTGGTAGTGTCCCAATTCTTCCGCAAGGATGCAGGCTTTTTCTGTGGCGGTCATATCCTTGCGGATGGCGATACGATTGCCTTTTATACGTCCAAGACTGCCACGTAGAGGTTTTTCTCTGATTATCAGTTCTGTGTTGTCGCATTCAATAAGCATTGCTTCGTATTCCAAATTTATCACCCTATACAATAATTATTCCCATTCGTCATCATCGTCCATAATAGCATCATCTTGTTTATCGTCTTCTTGGGTAGCGTTTTCTTGAGAGTGGGCGGCTATTGGCTCTGTCGTATCAATATAATCTAGTATATTCTTGATATTTACACCGGTTGATACGGAATCGGCATTACGATGTTCCATGTTATCTATCATGCTGTATATGACTTCTTTTTGGTCATTATCCAGATAGCGTAATTTATTTGCATAATCGGCAAAACGCTGATCCTCAAAATAAACATGCATTAAATGCGCATATTGTGTCAAACGTCTTATCTGCTGGCTTTTTAAAGATGCACTGGAAGAAACATCTTCGACAAGTTCTGCTTTACTTACTCCGAAATAATTTGCCATCATTTCAATCTTGTCAATTCTCGGGTAAGTGTTTCCGTTTACCCAGTCGGTAAATGTAGTATACTTGAAACCTAAATCTTTACATACATCACTTCTATCTTTTCCTTTTTCTTTCATAAGGCGTTTGATATTTTTTGCCATTATTTCTTTGTTTCCTAAATTGCTCATGATAATTCCCCTTTCATATTGAAGATGCGTATATTATACGATACATTCGTAAAAAAAACAACAGTAGTTTGAAAATAATACGAAAAAACCGTTGACATTACGAAAAAACCGTAGTATATTTGTAGAAAAAGAGAAAGGAGGAGGTGTGCCAGATGGTAATTACTTTGAAAAGTGCAAGGGTAAATAAAGAATTGACTCAAGCGCAGGCAGCAAGCCTTATTGGTGTAACTGTTGATACTTTAAGCAATTATGAGCGCGGCAAATCTTATCCCGATGTTCCGATTATCAAAAAGATTGAGGAAGTATACGGGGTACCCTATTCAAATCTTATTTTTTTACCCAGGAAAGACGGTTAAACCGTAATTATGCATTGCGTATTATATACCATAAAAGGAGTGGGTTGCTAATGAGGCAAATCAAAAACTGGTTAAAGGAATTTTGGCATAAGCATTTTATAAGGCATGAGGTTCACTGGATTCAGAGTACGGTGATTATTCCCTTTGAATTGGATGGAAAGAAGATAATGCAAATTATTAGGACTAGCAAAGATGGGATTGTTGATAAAAAGACTTACCAAATCGAGCATCTGTTGGATGAAAACTTGGAGGTTACGGAACAGACGCTCGAAATGGAAAAGAATTGGTTTAAAGAGCCTACTAGACTTTAGACCAATATGGTTCACCGCATACTGGACATACAGGTAGTTGTTCTTTTTGGTTCAGAATCACGATGGCTTTGTCGTCCATATTGTTATCGTGAGGGCAATTTAGGCAGGCATAAGTACCTGGCTTTACAATTTGTCCAGCAGTTGGACAACCAATGTCTGGATAAACACTCATAATTTCACCTCCTGTCATTATTCATGGACATTATAACACAGAAGGGAGTGGTTGGTGGAATTGATTAAAGTCAATTTTGATGCGCAGACCGTATCGGCAAGAGAACTTCATAAGGCACTTGGAATTGAAAAGCGGTTTAGTGCATGGTTTGAAACCAAATCGCAAGGGTTTGTTGGGGAAGAGGATTTTACCAGCGTACTTAAAGGTACGGAGGTTCAAAATAACGGTGGTGTGCAGATTAGAGAGTTGCAGGACTACGAAATGTCCGTAGATATGGCAAAACACATTTGTCTTATGAGCAGGACAGAAAAAGGCAAGCAATGCCGACAGTACCTTATCGACTTGGAAAAGGCATGGAATACTTCAGAACAGGTCATGGCAAGGGCATTAAAAATTGCTGATGGGCAGATTGAAAGACTTAAAGCAAAGACTGCTGTATTGGAGGGGGATGTGGGGAGTTTGGAGGTGGCAGCATGAATGAATTACAGATTTTTGAAAATTCCGAGTTTGGAAGTGTACGAACAGTCGAGGTTGATGGAAAGACTTATTTTGTCGCTAATGATGTGGCAAGGGCATTAGGGTATGTTGAAGCAGCGAAAGCAGTCAGAACGCACTGTAAAGGGGTGTCCGAAATGGACATACCTTCAAATGGCGGTATACAGAAGATGAAAATTATCTCAGAGGGCGACATTTACCGCCTTGTCATTAAGTCGCAGTTACCGACAGCGGAGAAGTTTGAGCATTGGGTATTTGATGAAGTTCTTCCCTCAATTCGCAAGCATGGAATGTATGCGGAAGATGAACTTCTCGACAATCCTGATTTGCTCATCAGAGTGGCGCAGAAGCTGAAAGAGGAACGGGAGTGCAACAAGGCACTGAAAGCAGAGAATGACCGCATGAAACCAAAGGAAACCTTTGCGGATGCGGTCAGCGTTTCCAATACGTCCATTCTTATCGGGGAATTGGCTAAGATTTTGAAGCAGAATGGGATTGAAATTGGGCAGAACCGTCTTTTTGAATGGATGCGTGATAACAGATATTTGGTCAGGCGCAAGGGGACGGATTACAATATGCCGTTGCAGAAGTCGATGGAAATGGGATTGTTCGAGATCAAAGAACGTACAATTACTAATCCAGATGGCTCTGTCAGGATAACCAAGACAGTGCTTGTGATAGGCAAAGGGCAGCAGTATTTCATCAATAAGTTTTTGGCAGCGTAGAAAGGAGGTGTAGCATATGTTCGGCAAATCAAGAAATGCGGTGAGGGATATGCATTCCAAGGAAAGCAGAGGGATAACTATTCCTTTAAAAGATTACGCAGATTTCGTTGCAAAAGAAACAATGCTGGAGCAGGTGGCACATGCAGTTGCCAAGGATGACAGTGATTTTGGCACGATTGCGAATCTGAAGGCAATTCTTCAGATGGATGCACAGAAAAAAGAGGAGGGCTCATAGATACGGCAATATCTACAAGTCCGGGACAATAACAGTCCATCACATACAAGTGCATTATAGCACGGAAAAGGAGAGATTTCAAATTGAAGATTGAATTAAAGAAGATTCACATGGAGAATTTTAAGAAGGTTGCGAAACTTTCTGTTGACTTTGGGCATCTGACCAAGATATACGGACAGAATGCAACAGGCAAGACCACGGTAGAGGATGCGTTCATGTGGTGCCTGTTTGACAAGAATAGCGCAGGGGAGACCAAGTTTCAGGTCAGGCCCCTGGATTCTGATGGGAATCAGGTTGACCATGTGGAAATCATGGTTGAGGCGACTTTGGAAGTGGATGGCAGGGAAGTCGTGCTTTCCAAGGTGCAAAAGCAGAATTGGGTAAAGAAGAGGGGGATGAAGACCGAGACGCTACAGGGCAATAACAACTTCTTCGAGATTGATGGCATTCCAAGGAAGGAAAAGGATTACAAGGAATTTGTCTTCAATCTGGTGGATGAGGAATCCTTTAAATTATTGACGAATCCATATGTCTTTGCAAGTAAGAAATGGAAAGAGCAACGCAGCAAATTGATGAAAATCGCACCGGAAATAGATGCAGACACTGTGATTGCCGCAAATCCAGAGATATTATCAGAATTGAGCCTGGCGCTGTCGTTGCATTCTCCAGAGGATTTGGCCGCACGGTCAAAGAAGGCATTGTCTGAGTACAAAAAGCAACAGTCAGAGATTCCGGCACGGATTGATGAAGTAAAGAAATCCATGAAGGATGTTGATGTGGCAGAACTGGAACTCCAGAAAAATGCGTTGCGGGAACAGATTGCGGAGATAGAGCAATCCGAGGATGATGTGGCGAAGCAGTACGAACAGCATCAGAAGGATTCGGATGACCTGATGGATTTGAGATTTAAACTGTCAGATATGGAACGCAAAGCCAATGAAGAAACTGTCAGTGAGCGCAGTCGGCTAGAGGAACTGATGACTGGGAAACAGTACGAAATTGATAAGTGCAATTCCCAGATAAATGCATTGAAAAGGCGCATTTCAGATGCCCAGGGGACGATTTCTGCTTATGAGAAGAAGCGGCAGGAATTATATGAGGATTGGGGTAAGGTCAAGGCGGATACATATTTAGATGCCGTGGAATTTGATGAGGACAGTACGATCTGCCCTACCTGTGGGCAGGCTTATCCAGCAGACAGGATTGCAGACATGCGGGCGGATTTTGAGAGGACAAAAGCATCTCGCAAGAAGAAATGGGAGGAGGAGCATAATGCGCATCTTGAAAGGATTTCATTGGATGGCAATCAGTGTAATAACCTGATTAAGCAAATGAAAGAGAAAGTCAAAACCGCCCAGAGTGAATTTTCCGATCTGGAAAAGAAGGTTTTGCTATATGAAAATGAAAAGGCTGAAATGGAATCCGAACTTGCGAAACTGCCGGATCGTGTAGATGTTTCCAGTCATACGGAGTATCAGAAACTCTCAAGGGAGATAGAAAAGAAGGAAAGGATGCTCTCCCAGGTAAACAGCGGAGCAGAAATGCGGCAGCAGCTTCGTGTAAAGAAGATGGGATTGAAGGATGAATTGGCGATTGTGGAGAAAGAGATTGTATCTGCTGACAATTCTGCCGCCGAAGAGCGCATTGACGTGCTAAAAACTGAAATGGGCGAGATTGCGCAGAAGATTGCGGACGAGGAGAAGATGATTTATCTCTTGGAGGAGTACACGAAGGAGAAAATGACGCTTGTCTCTAGAATGGTTAATGAAAAGTTCGGCATTGTGACGTGGAAGCTGTTTGACAAGCAGATTAACGGTGCCATTGTGGAGTGTTGCGAGTGTATGGTGAATGGCGTTCCGTATTCAACGCTGAATACCGGGCACAGGATTGTTGCCGGTCTGGATATTATCCGCACGCTGTCGGAAATGCATGGGGTGATTGCGCCGATTTTTATTGACAATGCGGAAGCAGTTAATGACTACAATATTCCAGAAATGGAATCACAGTTAGTTTTGTTGTCAGTATCCGAGGACAAGGATTTAAGAGTGGAAAAGGAGGAATAATATGGGAACAGAGATGGCAGAGAGAGAAGAATCAACAGTGGCAATAAAACATGATACGGATTTTAGCAAAGGGGTTTTCGGAACTTCGGATAACTGGCTTATGGCGGGGCAGATGGCGCAGGCATTATCCCAAAGCACGATTGTCCCGAAGGATTATCAGGGAAACCGGGCAAATGCCATGGTGGCTATCGAGATTGCCAACAGGCTTCGGACAAGCCCATTGATGGTGATGCAGAATTTGCATGTAATCCAGGGAAGGCCGTCATGGTCAGCGCAATTTTTGATTGCGTCTGTTAATGCCAGTGGGAAATATGATATGGAACTTCAATATGAAGAGAAACAGGATAAAAATGGCAAGCCATATTCCTGCAGATGCTGGACAACTAGGGATGGGCGAAGGGTAGATGGAATCGAAGTTACCATGGACATGGCCGAGGATGAGGGATGGCTGGGCAAAAATGGCTCGAAGTGGAAAACAATGCCACAGGTAATGCTGCGGTACAGGGCTGCTTCCTTTTTTGCCCGGATGAATTGCCCGGAAATGACATTGGGATTCTATACCAAGGAAGAGGTTATCGATGGAGATTTCAAAGAATACCCCATGGAAGAGATGCGCCAGGGAGTGGAACAGGAAATAAAGGAAGAAGCAAATTCGGAAGTGTTTGAGGAATGCAATGCGCAAGAGCCCGCATCCGGGCAGGAGGATAAGCCATCGGGTCAAGAGGCTGGTTCAGCGGCTAGCGGCGAGGGGGACGTACCGGATTTTATGAAGGAGTGACAATATGATTTTGAAATGCCTAGGTTCTTCATCTAAAGGCAACTGCTATCTGCTTGAAACAGATAGGGAATGCCTGGCGATTGAGTGCGGCGTATGTCTTAGAGAAGTCAAGAAGGCATTGGGATTCCAAATTCATAAGATAGTGGGATGCATTGTCAGCCATTGCCATAACGACCATATGGGGCATATCAGGGAATTTTTACAGGCTGGCATCTCCGTTTATTCTTGTGATGAGGCACAGGAAGCGGCAG
The DNA here is from genome assembly GCA_910575435.1 of Clostridiaceae bacterium. Taxonomy (GTDB): domain Bacteria; phylum Bacillota; class Clostridia; order Lachnospirales; family Lachnospiraceae; genus Butyribacter. The sequence continues at coordinate 20,307 of CAJTGI010000027.1, forward strand.
AGGTGATTTACGGAGAACTGCTGCAAGGAGTTCCTGAAAGAAAGTCGTTTTATTTGGGCGGCTTTCTGGTAACGCCCTTTTACGTGCCGCATGACGATACGCCATGCTATGCATATAAGATTTTTCACCCAGAGATGGGAAGCCTCTTGTTTTTGACGGACTTGGAATACTGCAAATATAGGTTTCAGAATATCAGCCAGATTTTGGTGGAGGCAAATTATTCCAAAGAAATCATTGACGAATCGAACCCTCATTATGCGCATGTTGTAAAAGGGCATATGGAATTGGGGACCATGCTAGATTTATTGCGGGCAAATGACAATCCAGAATTGAGGAATGTAGTGCTGCTGCATTTGAGCGATAGCAATTCTGACGAGGAGATGTTTGCGGAGAGGGCAAAGGAAGTTGTTCCGGGAGTAAATGTTTATATTGCTGATGCAGGGATGCAGTTGGAATTGAGTAGAGAGCCGTTTTAGAAAGGTTGGTGCGAGAATGGAAAAACCAGAAAAATTGAATACCTTTATGCGTATGTTGATGAAAGAAGCCAGAAGAAATAGTCTCATTGATTTATGTGAGGTATGGGGAATAACAGAGGGAGAAATGAGAGATTGCATTTCTTATCTCAAGGAAAAATTGGAGGTTGAAGATTTATGAACAAAGTAATTCTAATGGGCCGTCTGACCAGGGACCCAGAAATCCGATACGCCAATAATGAAAACAATACGTGCATTGCCAATTATACTCTGGCAGTTGACCGTAGATTCAAGCGGCAGGGAGAGGAGCAGACTGCGGATTTTATCCGTTGCGTGGCGATGGGGAAGGGCGGAGAGTTTGCTGAAAAGTATCTTCATCAGGGAATCAAGATTGTGGTGGAAGGACGCATCCAGACAGGAAGTTACACCAACAATGAAGGACAGAAAGTATATACCACCGATGTATATGTGGAATCCCAGGAATTTGCGGAGAGCAAGGCTGCAAGCCAGCAAAACGGAGGGAACAATGGCCAGGCAAATGCTTCGCAACGGCCAAATCCAGCAAAGGCGGATGATGGCTTTATGAACATTCCAGACGGAATAGAGGAAGAGTTGCCCTTTACCAAATAGGAATGCTTTGTTCCATTAATAGGGCAATTGATTTAAGTTGCTTCATGCAAGGAGGAAATATGATTATTTTAGAAGATATGGGGCAGAAAGCAGGGAAGCACGTCCTTAAAAATCAATGGTTTGTCCAGAATGGCATCCAGGTGATGAGAGTGCCTTTGCCTGTTGGGGATTATGCCATAGCAAACGAAAGGTCTATGGACGTGCTGGAGCGCAAAGAAAAAAGGGGGAATAATCCTAAGAAGTTGGATTTTGTCGGTACATATTCCATAGCGGTGGATACGAAAGAGAGTATAGGGGAGATTATCAATAATATTTGTAGCAAGACACATGACAGATTTAGGGATGAATGTGTTTTGGCGAAGAATAATGGAATGCAATTATATATCCTAGTGGAAAACGAGGATGATGTGACATGCATTGCTGATTTGGAAAGTTGGACGAATCCAAGGATGCAGCGTTATGAGAAAATAAGGGAGATGCATAATCGTGGAAAGTGGTTAAGTGTCAGGTTGCCCAAAAAACCTCCTACTGATGGGATTACGCTTTCAAAGGCAATGTGTACGATGGAGATGGAATATGGATGCCACTTTGTTTTCTGTACTCCGCAGGAGGCAGGAGAAAAGGTGATCGCATTGTTGGGAGAAAAGATGGATTCTACAAAAAGCGAATAGGTTGCATTTATGTAAGCAGAACGATTATGTGTTCTGCTTGGAACTGGAAACAGGATAGCCGTTTCCCTGAGCATCCGTAGTGATTTCATTTAAATGCTCATTTTTGTCTTATGTTCCTTTTTGTAGGCGGTACTGCTTTCCCATACGCCTTTTGGGGTGGCATGGATTGGCTTGTCACTCTCTGGTTGTTTCATTGATTTCCCTCCATATTTTAGTTGAGGTTAGTGTAACCATGTTAGGAAATAAATATACAAAAAATGAATTCGTAAAGCCGGGGGCAGCAGTCCCCCGGGAAAGGAGGGGCATGGAGGGACAGATAGACATATTCGACATGATGTACCCGGCGTTTAGGATAGACAAGCCCATACGGCTGATCGAACTCTTTGCCGGAATCGGGAGCCAGGCGATGGCACTCCGGGATTTGGGAGCAGACTTCGAGCGTTACAG
>CAJTGI010000028.1 GCA_910575435.1 Clostridiaceae bacterium
TATATAAATCACAAATCCACTTGGCATCCTTACGATCCGTCTTGTTACCTTTTTGAGGTTTGGTATATTTGGGGTGGGAAAGAGTAACCCGGATGTTATTCTTCTCTAGGATATTAAATACTGGGATCCAGTACTTGCCGGTAGATTCCATACAGACATCGTTGCAGTTGTATTTAACAAGCCAATCACACAACTCATTCAAACCTTTTGTAAAGGAAGAAAAGCGAGCTTGTTTATACTTTGTACGGTTGTTTGGGTCAGTAATACCGATGCAAGCGTAGATCCAAGTTTTATGGACATCAAGTCCACAGCAGTTATTTTTTAAGATTTTAAAAGACAATAAAAGTACCTCCTGATGATTTATAGATAAAACTGACAGTGACTGGCCATCCGGCAAAATCGAGTCGACTTTGGAAGAGATAAGTTTACGGGCTACGTTATGCGCCATTCATTGATGCCTTAACGGATGACCGACAACATATAAGAATGCGAGGTCGCCGCTATACAGCCCCGCCACTCACCTCCACGTGTTCTGTAGTGTGTCAGTCTTATAAAAAGATTATATCAAGAGGTAAAGAAAATAGAAACGAGCGAAGCGAGAGAAACTAAGGTTTCATGACCCCATCGGTGGCTTTCGCGAAGCGGAAAGGCGGATTATAAGAATGGAATTATGTAGGAGAGCAGAATACAGAGAAACCCTTGAAAAAGCGTTCTTTTCACATTGATTTGGGAATACATGTGAAAAGAACGCAGGTTAATACAACCAGAGTAAGTGTAACACATTATTACAAGATTTACAATCTGTGAAGATTTTTAATCGTAGCAAATCGCACGAGGAAATGGAGGGAAACTATGAATAAAATGATAAAAACAATTATTTCAGTTGTCATATCTTTTGCAATGGTGGTTTGTCTGGCTCCGACAGGGGCGGGGGCAAAGGAAATGTCCGCAAAGGAAGATGGTATCTCGCCTGCAAGTATTAATATTGGAGTCCCATATTATGTTCAGGATAAGTATGGGAAGATAACGTTTCGGTTTTCTAGTCAAAGTACATTGGTTGTTACCTATACAGATTTGACGAATAAAAGTCGGTATATAAAGATGTATGTATCCACGCCAAGCAAATCCTTTCCGGTGAGAAAGTTTATCGTGAAGGCAAATAGAGCGCATTCTGAATCTTACAATATAAATGTTGCAGTAAGCAAGGTTACGGTTACGATATATCGGCATACATCATCAGATTCTACTTCTGGACAGATAGATCCTATTATGGGAATCCTTCAGTAGCCGATTTTGGAAGAAGCATGTTATGGGCGGCAGAGCGGTTTCGGTGGAAATTGTTCTGCCACTTATATTACTTTGTTGTTTTAAATGTATGATGTTGCTTTATTCTTATGTAGCAGTATAATGTATTGTAAAAGAAAAATGAAGGGAGCAGTGAGGGTTATGAAAAAGAATATGTTAGTTCTATTGATGATTCTGATTGGTGTTATTGGTACAGACAGCAGGCAGGCGAAAGCGTATTCCGTGAAATTGCAGAAAGACGGCATTTATGCAGAGGTGTTGCCGGATTCAGTTGTAGATAATTCCGCAGCAATTTTTAAAAAGAATGTAAAAAAAGCCATGAAGTATTATAAAAAATACGAAGATGCGTTCAGGGAGGATGATATTTATACTCTGGCGACCAAAGTGCCGGACAAATATCGGGATTTTATATCGGTGGCAAAACAGATTCAGGATTCCGATGAGATTATTATAAGAAATCCGTTTTTTGTTTATGATATTAGTGGGAACGTATTCTATAGATACTATTTTATTGCAGAAAAAAACAAAAAAAAGTTGTGTCTGTTTAGCATTTCAATTGATCCGGATACTGGGAAGATTTCTTTTTCCCATGATAAATCAATGGACCAATATTTTTTGCTTGATGAAAAAATATTGGAAGTTGCAATATTTTATAAAATAGATGAGATTACCTATTTACAGACTCCGGAGAGGATTGATGTGGTGAGAGACCAGACGTCCACTGGGGAAAAATTGGATGGGGGCAGTTCAGAAGTAGAGACAAAAACGATGGAGAGAAAATTTAAAGAGAAAAATTACGATGAAAAAAAGGATGAAATCTTAACTTACTTGACGGAGATACAAAAAGGAAGGATTATCAAAAAATCAGCAAAAAACTTGAAACTGGAGTTAAAGGATGAATATGTGGAGCCGGAAAAGGCTGCAGAGGAGGGTGGCAGAACAGGCATTTACATTGCAATGGGCACCGTAATGATCGGGGGGATTGCCGCTGCAATCATTTTTGTGAAAAAGAGAAAAAAAGAGTAGCGGGAGGAGCTGCTTATGAAATATATTTTGAAAAACATTAAATCATTTGCGAGGGATTATACAAAGATATTTTTACTGCTAATCGTTACCATTGGGGCATCCACAATGATCATTCATCTATCCTATGGGATGTTTCGCGAGTACAGGGATAGGAAGGAATTGAGCCGCAGTGCGACGAAACAGATTGTTCTCCGCCTGAAAGGTTCCTATGCGCATAAAGCAGATGCTGGTGCGGAATTGGATGGCAATATGATATCGCTGGGAGATTTGTCATATCAGACGTATGAGAAGAGAGAAGATGTGCAGGATGTGACTGTTGCAGATATGGAGCAGTTCGCCAGGGAATTGGATGGGGAAATAGCAGGTAGGCTGCTCAATATTCATACGGGGATTCTGCAGGGGAATTATCGGTTTGAAGCGGATTTTCTGATATCGGATGGGGAGATTGTAAACAGTGGTGATTACGGCTTCGATTCTCTCTATAACTTTTTCTTTGGCACCCAGACAATGAATACGTTCGAGTACGGAAGATATTTTACGGATCAGGAGTATGCCGAGGGGAAGAAGGTGTGTATCATGTATGGCTTCCAAAGGAATCTGCGGGGGGAGTATCTGGAAAAGAATGCGCTGGATGACGGCAAGGTACTTATTGGCGATCAGGAATATCAGATCATCGGTCTGCAGAGCGGGATTGGGACTGGTTATCTTCCGATTACGTCGGTGGATGGGGATAGCATCCTTTTGGACGAAATTGACCTGCGGTTTAAGGATAATATCTCCCTGCGTGAGATTAATCTGTTAAATGATGCGGTGGAAGAATATTTTGGCAATCGGGTTATCTGCAATTATGAACTGGAAGAGATTGAGGAAAACAGTTATCTCTACAATACCATCCTGCTTTTGGTGCTTGCAGTCTCCCTGGTGGCGGCATTTAATTTCTGTGCCCTGTATCACTACATTGTGACGACGCGCCGGCGGACGCTAAAGATTTTTCGGGCATGCGGGCTGAGTCATCGAAAAAGCATCTGGCTCTATCTGGGAGAGTGTACGATCTTATCTGCCGGGACCTACCTCTTGGCGCTTGTTTTGTTCCGGTTTTTGCTCATGCCATTTTTGGCAGCAAAGATGAATATTTTTGATTTCCATTATAAGGCGGAGGTGTATCTGGTACTTTTTCTGATTTATTCTGTTTCTTCTTTTTTGCTCCAGTATGTGATGATTGCCTGGAATCTGAAAAAGAAGATGATTCGGTAAGGAGGGGTGGCATGGCATGGAAGTATGCGATACGTGAGTGCAGGATGCATGTAGTGATGTCTTTCCTGTGCATGGTGCAGGCAATATTTTTATTTGCGATTGTGATCGGATTGCTCTCTATCTTCATGGCGAGGTATTCCGGGTATCAGCCGGTACAAAAGTTGGTAGAGCAGCCCGGATTTCTCTGCAATTTGGATATGAGCATTCATTTGGAGGGAGATGCTGAGGGCAGACCGGTGCAGAGTTCAGAAGCCTATGAGGAGATGTTAAAGGATGCGGATGTCTATGGGCAGTATGCGGTGAGCGCATTTGCGGGAGAGACTCAGGAGATCGCCATGAGGCGGGAGGAAGGTTCTTTTTACAGCAACGTTCGGGCGTATGATGATGAATGGATACAGGGCTTTGTGCCAAAGCTGCAGTCGGGAAGTTGGCTGAAACAGGACAATACAGAGGGAAGCAGGCTGGAGGCGGTGGTACTGCAGAGCAGTGACCGTTATCAAATAGGAGATGTGGCCTATCTGGATACTAATTCTGAGACGCTGCTTAAGACAAAGATACCAGTAAAAATTGTCGGTATTATTGATGTGAATTCCGATATCATCTATCAGTCGAACAGGAGCGGAGTTATGGATTACCACATGCTATTCAGCAATATGGCAGGGGAGACAGAGGAACTGGATAAAATTTCATATATAGAAAGCGTGAATCATTTTAATCCGGAAACATTTTTTGTTTCAAAAAGGAATCTGGATAGCGTTCAGGAACAGTATGTGGATCGGGAAGCAGAGGAAAATCTTTCAGAAAATTATGAAAATGTCCTGAAAACCGAAAAAGAGATTTTTCGGACGGAACTGAATGGGATAGTGATTATTGCCATGGATAGAGATTGTTCACGGGAAGCGATCGCGTATAACCGAAACAGGATTGCTCAGATTTCTCAATTTCATTTTTTGCATGACCTTGATTATATCAAAAAGAATACATGGCATAACATAATGGCAAACATTTCGGATCTCATCCCGGTGGGAGTCGGGATGATTTTGTTTACGATGATTTCCTTCGTCACGCTCTCGACTCTGATGTATCAAAAAAACATGCGGAAATATTCCGTTTATTTTATGTGTGGGCTGACATGGGGGGATATCTTTCGAATTCATATTTTATATATTCTGCTGATTGTCTTTGCTGCATTGGCACTTGGAACGGCTCTGATATTTTCCGCCAGGTATTTGGGCTTCTGGAGAGAAGTAGCGGTGCAGGTTGACGCAGTGCAGATGGGTGGCTGTCTTATGGTAATGCTGTTACTACTGTTATCCGCTTCGCTGGCGTGTCTTTCCCTTGTCAAAGGGAGGTCGGCGAAGGCAATTTTGCAGGAGGTGGAATAAATGATTCGTTTGAAAGATATTGTTAAAATATATAACAAGGGGAAGAGTAATGCCTATGAAGCACTTCACGGCATTTCATTGGAGATAAGGGACGGTGAGATGACTGCCATCATTGGAACTTCCGGTGCAGGAAAGTCTACGTTGCTTCACATTCTTGCCTGCATTGATGGGTATGATTCCGGAGAGTACATTATAGATGGCGGAGAGGTGGGAAAGATTTCGGAAAGGCAGATGGCCCAGGTGCGCAATGAAAAGATTGGCATGGTCATGCAGGATTTCGCTTTAGTGGAAGGGTTTACGGCGCTGGATAATGTGATGATTCCGTTAGATTTTGCAAGCCGAAAGCACCGCAGAAACCGAAAAGAGCGGAGGAAGAAAGCATTAGAAATGCTGGAATTGATGGGAATGGCGGAGTATGCCCAGAAGCAGACCAACAATTTGTCAGGCGGGCAGAAGCAGCGTGTTGCTATTGCTAGAGCAATTGTCAATGACCCAGCCATCATTCTTGCGGATGAGCCAACCGGGGCACTTGACTCTGCTACGACAAAGGAGATTATGAAGGTATTTCGCAATTTAAATAAACAGGGAAGAACGATTATTATTGTTACCCATGATCCCGCTGTGGCAGAGGAATGTGGCAGAGTGATACGAATAGAAGACGGAAGGATTGTATAGGAAGAATATGATTATCTAATTCGTTAGGAAATTAGAGGATTTTTTTATTGAATTTGTATCTTATGCAAAAATACTGTATTTCGTACAGTAACTCTTGACTTAAATACGTAATTATGGGATATATAGAGTAATTAGAAATTATTTAATAAGTTTGATTATGAGTAAGTTAAATGTTTTGTAATTTATTCATGGGACGGCAAAGTGGAGATGAGTTAAACGCATTGATTATAAAATGAGATTTGACTGTTAGGCTTTTGTTGTCAGGAGCAGATGTTTTTTAGGCATAGCAAATCTAACGTAAGTCCGAATTCTTTTTTCGATAGAACCCCACCGAAGTAATCAATATGGGAATCTTTATTCTCTCTGCCCTTGAATCAATGTGCATGTTAGCTTTGCAGCAAAAAACTTCAGCTGCTTTGAAAAGATGGTATGCAAACTATATAAGTTTCCGCAGAATAGAAATTGTCAGCTTTTTACAAGTGCCCGTGGATATGCATATTTGAAAATGGATTTCCTAGGTTATTTGTTTTTCAATCGGAGGTGCGAAAAAGGCGAGGCAACTCTGTCACAGATTGCATGTTATTGACTTTGTGTACAGATATGCTTATAATGGTTTTGGTACTTAATAATACTAAAGATAAGGGAGAGATGAAAAATGGCTTTGATAAAATGTCCTAATTGTGGAGAAGATATTTCAGAAAAAGATTAGTAGCATAAGACAAAATCAAAAGACAGTACAAAGCATGATGAAGGAACTGCAAAATCCGCCAGAAGAGCATAAAGAAGCATATGATGCATTGAAAGAATTTTATGCCGCATACACTGAATTAGTTGGATGCGCCACGAATCCCACGGGTAGCCTGACATCATATACCTCTTCCTATAACGAGGCGGATCAAAACACATCTAATTGCTACAAGGCAATGGAGATGTATTTGGGGGATTGATATGGCAAGGATTATGCTGAGCATGGTTGGCGATTCCATGTTGGGATGATGGCAGTTGCCCTATCCAAATAAGAAAAAGAGGTTGCATGGTTTATGACAAATAAATGGATGAAAATAGCGGGAGTGGCTTCTGTGGCCACTACTGCTTTCATGGCGGCCGGCTGGTCTTTTTTTGAGATGACGGTCCGTTGCAAGGAGCATAAAAGTCTGAAGAAAAAGAAGTGGTTTGAATTGTCCCACACCAAGGTCAATCATCCCAGGCATAAGTTCGAGAGGGAGTACGAGGAGGGGAAGGCCTGGTGCATGGGCCAGTTTATGCAGGACTGCTATATGAGAAGCAGGGATGGCCTGCGGCTGCATGCCCATTATCTGCCGGCGAAGGATGCCAGACGGTTCGTGCTGCTCAGCCACGGATACAAGGGCAGTGGCTTTGGGGATTTTGCCTATACTGCAAGATTTCTCCATGAGCATCAGTGCAATCTTCTTTTCATTGACCAGAGGTGTTGCGGGGAGAGCCAGGGAGAATACATTACCTTTGGGGCGATGGAGCAGTTTGACGTGCAGGGATGGGCAGAATATATTGCCCGGCGGAATAAGAAAAGGCTTCCGATTTACCTCTACGGGGAGTCCATGGGGGCGGCTTCGGTGCTGATGGCATCGGGGCAGGAACTTCCCGGGGAGGTGCGGGGGCTGATTGCTGATTGCGGCTTCCGTTCCATGAGGGGGCAGGTTCAGGATATGGCGGCGAACTGGTTTCATTTGCACTGGGTCGGGCTTCTTCTATTCCGCCTGGACTTGTTTTGCAGGGCACTTGCAGGCTTTCGCATGAAGGATGCGGATACCGCCAGGGCCCTGGAGAAAAACAGGCGGCCGGTGTTATTTTTTCACGGCGCAGAGGACACTTATGTGGATCAGAAGAATTCCAGATGCAATTATGCCGCATGCCGGGCTCCCAAGGAACTTGTGGTGATACCGGAGGCTAGGCATCTGTGTAGCCCCTATGCCGCACCGGGGCTGTACAGGGAGAAATTGATGGATTTTTTTGCCAAAAATGATTAGTCCTTGGGCATACACCGATTGTGGGGGGAGATGTTCAGGTTTATGGAACCGCACTGTAAATGGCAGTGCGGTTTTTTTGGAGCAAAAATTGAAGTGTCACTTTATTGGACAGGAGGTAGCGTTTTATTCCATGCAAAGTCTTGGACAGTTTTGGGTAAACTGTTTGTTAAGTCCTTCAGGGGGTAGAAATGATAAATCAAATGTGTTAACGTCTCACTTGAAGGAAAGAGATAGGAGGATTTGCAAATGCAAGAATATTATCCTTTAACGGCAGCACAGAAAATGCACCATAACTGGATATTGAAGTATAAGACCCAGCAGGTATCAGGGGTGAGCGTGGTGGCATCTTTGAAGTCGCCCTTGGATTTCGGCCTGTTAAAGAAGTGCATCCAATTAGAGATGGAGCGCTATGGATGCATGAGGGTTCGCTTTACCAAGCCTGACGCCAAGGGGGAGGTCAGGCAGTATATTGTAAAAAAAGATAACAGGGACATTCCGATTAAGGATTTGTCCGGCATGTCCATGGCGGATGCAGACAATTTGATGCAGCAGTGGGCTTATGAGACGTTTGAGGGGGATGACATTCCCATGTGCGATGTGTCGATGATGAGGCTTCCGGAAGGGTACAATGGCTTTTTCATCCACATGGATCACAGGCTCATTGATTCCTGCGGCATCGTGGTGATGATTAACGATGTCATGCAGCTCTATACCCATTATCGGTTCCAATCGGACTATCCTGATGATTTGGCAGATTACGAGAAGGTTCTGGAGAAGGATTTGAAGAGGGCAAATAATGAGAAGCGTTTTGCCAAGGATAAGAAGTTCTGGGACGACCAGCTGGACGCTCTGGGAGAGCCGCTGTATTCTGATATTCAGGGGCCTTCTGTCCTGGCAGAGGCGAGGAAGCGGCATGGCAATCAGAAGTTGCGGGCGGCGGATATCGAATTGAAGAATCTTTTTGTGGAGGTGAAAGATTATTATCTGGAGCCGGAACCCACGAAGAATCTGATGGATTTCTGCATGAACCACCAGCTCTCTATGACCAATCTTTTGCTGCTGGGCATCAGAACCTATCTGTCCAAGGTCAATGACGGTCAGGAGGATATTACCATCCAGAACTTTATTTCTAGGCGTTCTACCCACGACGAGTGGACGTCAGGGGGCAGCAGGACGATTATGTTCCCCTGCAGGACGGTCATTTCGCCGGAGACGGACTTTATGTCTGCTGCCTATGAGATTCAGAATGTGCAGAATAAGATTTATATGCATAGCAACTATGATCCCGCATTGATCGAGGATGAGATGAGGAAGCGCTATCGCACGCCAGAAAATACTACTTATGAGAGTTGCTATCTGACCTATCAGCCCATGCCGGTGAAAATGGACAATCCCCATCTGGCAAATCTTTCCCAGCATTCCAAGTGGTTTGCTAATGGCGCAGCGACAAAGAAGATGTATTTGACGGTGTCCCACACGGAACATGGGGGGATGAATTTCTCCTATCATTACCAGACGGCCCAGCTGGCGGAGCATGATATGGAACTTTTATATTACTATATGATGCGCATCCTGTTTAAGGGGATTGCCGAGCCGGATATGAGTATCGGGGAGATTATGGAAAGCGTGTAAAATGTGTAAAGAAAGTTCTAAGCCAGCAAAAAAACGCTGACTAAGAATTTCTAAGATTACACAAAGGCGAAATGGTTCGCCTAAGAAGAATGCAAAAACAGCATTCTTCATGTGGCGGCATGATGGAAAAGGTGCAAAATTTGCATCCCTTATACTGAAAGAATGCCTGAAACATATTGAGAACTTGATAGAACAAAGAAATGATAGATGATGATAATATGAACGCTTGCGTGTTCATGATGTGAAAATGAGGAGGAGAAAAATGACGCAGGAAATGGAATTTAAGATGATTGTAGCCCAGTATTGCCAGGTGAAGCCGGAGGAGATGAAGGAGGATATGAGGTTCCGGGAGGATTTGGGATTTAGCTCCCTGGATTTCATGTCCTTTCTGGGAGAACTGGAGGATACTTTTGACGTGGAGCTGGAAGAGGAGGATGCGCTGAAGGTTCTGACCATTGGCGAGGCGTTGGAGTTGATGAAGAGATTGCAGGAGGAGGGCTGAGAATATGGGAAAGCTGATTCGTGATATTTTAGAAGAGAGCGTGGAGAGATTTTCTGAGATTACGGCTGTCAAATGGCTGAAAAAGAAGGAAGTTCTGGAGAGAAGCTATCGGGACATGATGGAAAACGGGGTGGCGATTAGAAAGGGAATGCTTGCTGAGGGATTTCAGGGGAAGCATATTTCTCTGATCGGCACCAGTTCCGTGGAGTGGATTGAAAGCTATCTGGGCATCATCACGGGAAATGCTGTGGCAGTGCCTTTGGATGCCGGGCTTCCAGAGGAGGATTTGATTGATCTGATCAATCGCTCAGATTCGGAAGCGCTTTTCTTGAGTCCAAAGAATCAAGGGCTCTTGCTGGGGATTCTATCTTCCTGCCCCAAGATTAGGAAGGTTTGGATGCTGCAGGAGGATGCGCTGGATATTTCTGAGGAGAAGGTGGCATCTCTGGCAGATTTGAAGGCTGAGGGACAGAAGAGCGCTGAGGATGGGGAAAGGCCGGCCCCGGAGGATGTGGCTACCATTATCTTTACATCGGGGACCACGGGAAAGAGCAAGGGCGTGATGCTGACCCAGAGCAACCTGGCGGAAAATGTAATCTCTGTGGATTATACATCGGACCCTGGCACCATTCTTCTTAGCGTGCTTCCCATCCACCATGCATTCTGCCTGGTGATGGACTGGCTCAAGGGATTTTCCCTGGGGACGACGATCTGCATCAATGATTCCCTTCTCCACATGGTGAGAAATATGGGGATGTTCAAGCCAGAGGTGATGCTTATGGTTCCCATGATGATTGAGACAATCTACAAGAGGCTGGCTAGCGTGGATGCCTCCATTCCCAAGAAGGCGGTGGCAGACCAGGTATTTGGCGGCAATCTGAAAATTATCTTTACCGGAGGCGCCCATCTCGACCCGTATTATATCGACCAGTTCGCGGAATATGGGATGGAAGTCCTGGAGGGATACGGCATGTCAGAGTGCTCTCCCGTCATTAGCAATAATACGGTGGCAGTTCACAAGGCAGGTTCCATCGGAAAGCCCCTCCCCAATGCGGAAGTTACATTTGAGAATGGGGAGATTCTGGTGAGAGGCAGCAGCGTGATGAAGGGATATTACAAGATGCCGGAGGAGACTGCCGAGACATTGAGGGATGGCTGGCTCCATACGGGGGATAAGGGATATATGGACGAGGATGGGTTCCTGTTTATCAATGGCCGGGTGAAGAATCTGATCATCCTCTCCAATGGCGAGAACATCTCTCCGGAGGAAATTGAAAATAAATTGGCCCTTGAGCCGCTGGTGGGCGAAGTAATCGTCACCGGGGAAGATAACGGCCTTACCGCAAGGATTTATCCGGATCAGGATGTGGTTGCGGCAAAGGGGCTGGAGGAAGAGGCAATTCAGTCCGCATTGCAGGCGTTTTTGGATCAGTACAATAGGAATCAGCCCACCTATCGCCAGATTACCGGGCTGGTGGTGAGGAAGAATCCTTTTATCAGAAGCGCTACCAAGAAGATTAAGAGGCAGGAAGCCTTGATTGATGAGCCGCTTCCCACGGCGTAAAAAAGGCGCAAAACCAGCGTTCTTCACGTTGAAAATATCAAGAACTTTCCTATGTTTAAGTTTTCTATCGAAGTGAGAAAATGCTCCCTACAGGATGTTAGGGAGCATTCCTGATATAAAGGTCTTAGTGAGGATGTTGGCAACGTAATCCGGGGTGTCTTGGAAGTTATCCTTTGCCCATTTGTGCAGTACGCCGATGGTGCTGCCGATGGAGCAGGCGATCATGTAGGATAGTTCTTCCTTGCTGTGATGGGAGGAGGCGGTGTTCTGGGTAACTTTCTTCACATAGCGGTGGAACATGGTCACTGTCTTCTCAAAGAATGCATCTTCTCTGGGGTTTTGGAAAAGATTTGCCAGAAAGGGGTTCGTCATGGTATATTCGCAGATAGTCAGATAGTAGGATTTGCACAAATCCCAGTCGTTCTGCGGGTGGAAAGTATCCATGAGGGAGAAAATGTCTGCGATGGTTCTATCTTCGATGGCAGTCACCAAGTCTGGAATGTTTTCATAGTGGTTGTAAAAGGTGCTCCGCACGATGCCGGCCTTCTTGATGACGTCGGACACGGTGATTTTATCTAATTCCTTTTCCTTTAGAATCAAGAAAAATGCATCGTAGATGGCATCCTCTGCCACATGGTATCTCTCGTCCAGTATATCGTTCATTAATAATCCCCCATTCTCGCTTCCAGCCATGCCGCCGTTTACCCTTTGTACATACATGTGCCGGAATTTATTCCCCGCTTCTTGCAGCGAGGTGATTAGCATATCATGCTTTTATTATAATGGATATGCTTTAGAAAGGCAATGAACTGTTGCTGATATTAGATGACTGTCCTCGTCATCATAAAAGAGGATGACTGGCTGACCATTCAATTGGTTTCTAAGAGCAGAGGCCTGCTAATATTGCGTTTCATTTTAATATATGATAAAGTGAGGGATAGAAGCAGGGCAAGATTGTTCGTGCTGCACTTGGATTGTGTTGGGCGAAAATATTATGCATAAACCAAAGGAGGTTTTGATGCAATTAATAAAAGTTTCGATTAGAAATTTTCGTGGAATGGAAGAACAGGAATTAGAGTTTCGACCTGGCTTTAACTTAATCAAAGGAGAAAATGGAAGGGGAAAAACTTCTGTGCTGGAGGCAATTGCAGTTGGCCTCGGCGGTTTTATAGCGGGGGTGGGAGATGTTGCCACAAGGCATTTTACTCTTGACGAGGTACGTGCGGAATTTTCAAAAGTGGGGGATGGCTCTTATAGTAAAAAGCATTGCGTGCCCACGGAAGTCACTTTGACGGCTGATTTATATGGAGAACGATATGAGTGGACGAGGAGAAAAAGCACGGTGAAGGCATCAAGAACCACGATGCAGCCTCGGGATGTTTGCAGAAGGGCAGAGGAAATGGCAGAGGAAGATGATGTGGAACTTCCGATTCTTGCCTATTTTGGTGCGGGAAGGGTTTGGACGCAAATGCGACAGAAATGGGAAAATCCTTTCCGCAAACAATACTTTCGCACGGTAGGCTATACCGATGCCCTGATTGAGGCATCTAATGAGAAGTTATTAATGAATTGGTGCGTGAAGATGGAGCAAATCGCATGGCAGAAGGAAAGAAAAATCACGGAATATGAGGCGGCAAAACGGGTAGTAGCACAATTTATGGATTATATGGAAGAATGCGAGGGGCATGCCGTATTCTATGATAAGCAGGAAGAGCAGATGATGTACCAAAAAGGGGATAGCGTCCAGCCGATTGCGCAGTTGAGTGCTGGTTACCAATCATTAATCTGGACTGTATTTGACATTGCATATCGAATGGCGGTCCTAAATCCATGCAAGGGAGACCGAATTGCGGAGACAAAGGGCGTAGTTTTGATTGACGAATTGGACATGCATTTGCATCCAAGATGGCAGTGGAATATCATTGGTGCGCTGGTTCAGATATTTCCTAATGTGCAATTTATTGCGACGACGCATGCGCCGATTCTCTTTGCATCATATAAAAATATATGGCTGATTGACGTGGATGAAGAGAAAGTCACATATTCCTTCTCGCACTATGGAATGGATGTCAATACGTCCATGCTTCATTATCAGGGCATACAGGAAATTCCGGAGAAGGTGAGTCGGCAGGTGGATTTATTTGAAGAGAAAATGGAGCAGGAGCGGTACGATGAGGCGCGGGAGATATTAGAGCGGCTAGAAGCGGAAACTGCACCCACGCATCCATTGCTGGTGGAACTTCGGACGAGATACGAATTTGAAAGCACAACTTGGGAGGAGTAAATGCTATACATTCAGAAAGGAAAAGAGCCGGATTCATTAACTAGATATAAAAAGCAGAGGCATGCCTATTTTGACGGATTCCGTGAGAAGGATGATATTCGCAAGAAACTTTTGGAGGAACAGGGCTATTTATGCGCCTATTGCATGCGAAGGATTGATATCAGGCACATGAAGATAGAACACTGGTATCCGGAAAATAAATTATCTGATGCCAAGAGATTGGATTATCGCAACATGCTTGGTTCCTGCATAGGGCATATTGACGGAACGGATGGAAAGAAAGCAGATACCTGCGATGCTGCCAAGAAGGGAGAGGAAATTACGGTTAATCCGCTGAATAAAAATACGTTGCGTTCAATCAAATATAAACATTCTGGAGAAATATATTCAGAAGATAAGGTGATTAATGGGGACATCAGCGAGACTCTCAATTTAAATTCAAAGGAACATTTATTGATTCTGAATAGAAAGCAGCTACTTCGTCAAGTAATTGCGGAATTGAGCGACATGCAGAACAGGGGAATATGGGGAAAGCACATATTGGAGCGGGTGAAGCAGAAATATATGGAAAAGGATGGAATGGGAAGAAAAAAGAAAAGGATGGAATGGGAAGAAAAAAGGAGTATGCAGGCGTAGCCGTCTGGTACATAGATCGAAAATTGAAGAATATAAATTGAACCGTAGCATTAGATGCGTGGGAATTGGCGGAACGAATAAAAATAGTTGTTTTTTCCACGGATTTTCTTTATAATGAAATCATTAATGCAGTATGCTTTTGGCAGCAGATAGGAGGATAGGAAGATGGACAATGGTACTGATAAGGGGAATCTGATTCAGGAGTTGGCAGACGCTTTCGTGAAGGACGAGGGACCTACGAAGGATGCCGGGGAGAACCGTTTCAATCGCTCTACTGGAACCTTAATTGCATCGAATACCTTTATCAATTATGCCCTGAGCCATATCGACGAGGTGGGCTTTACCAAGGGAAAGGTGTATAAGTGCAGCCAGATTCAGGATGATTTCACCAGGATTATCTGTGACACTGGGGAGGAGATACGGGTGAATATCAATGATCCGGATTTTTCCTTCAAGGTGAACCCTAGGAAGTAATAAGAAGAGTTTTGATGAGGCATCTTTTGGGGGAGGCTGGCGGCCATCCCGGGACAGACTGGATGCGGTTAGCATTATTAAGCACAAACTTTTCGGAAGCGAGGAATTGCATGGCTTGGGAAAATATGGAAGAGGGATTGGAAGAGAGAGTGACGCTCTCTCTTCTTTATGATTTCTATGGGGCATTGCTGAAGGAGAATCAGCGGCGGATGTTTGAGGCCAGCGTGCTGGAGGATTATAATTTCTCCGAAATTGCCCAGGAGGAAGGAATCTCCAGGCAGGGTGCCCACGATGCCATCAAGAGGGCTACGAAGCAGCTGAAGGAATATGAGGAGAAGCTGGGGCTGGTGGCCAGATTCCAGCGCCAGAAAGAACTGGTGAGGGAGCTTCACCGGGAACTGCAGGGGCAGCAGGCCATCCCGGTGCAGGCGGATTCCTGGAGGAAGATATGCCAGCTGCTGGAGGAGATTCTGGAGGATGATGTGAGTTGACAGGATTTGCAGTGAATGTCCAAAAAAGAGCAGGATCTATGTACTTGTACATATGTTCCTGCTCTTTTTGGCAATCAGCGGCGGATTGCAGCGTTAATTTTTCTTAAATTCTAAGAGTTCCAGCCCCTCGTTGTCTTCCAGCACCATGCGGATCATCCAGTCGTTGGCAAAGAGCAGTAAAGGATTTCCCTTCAGATCTTTTACTGCTTTTACGTTGTTCATCCGCTTTAGCTTGGTCACGTCGGTGGAGGGGTCGGCTACCCAGCGGATATAGCCGTAGGGCAGGGATTCCAGCCGAATCTCGCAGCCATATTCATTTTCCAGGCGGTATTTTAGCACGTCAAATTGCAGAACGCCCACCACGCCCACAATGATTTCTGACATTCCCGCAGTAAATTCCTGGAAAATCTGGATGGCGCCTTCCTGGGCAATCTGGGTGATGCCCTTTACGAACTGCTTCCTCTTCATGGAATTTAACTGTACCACCCTGGCAAAGTGTTCCGGGGCAAAGGTGGGAATCCCTTCGTATTCAAATTTATTGCTGGGGAGAGTGATGGTGTCGCCGATGGAAAATAATCCCGGGTCAAATACGCCGATCACGTCTCCTGCGTAAGCCTCGCTGATGACTTGCCTGTCCTGGGCCATAATCTGCTGGGGCTGTGACAGGCGCAGCTTTCTGCCGCTCTGGATATGGCAGACTTCCCGCTCCGCATCGAATTTGCCGGAGCAGATGCGCAGGAAGGCGATGCGGTCCCTGTGTGCCTTGTTCATATTTGCCTGAATCTTGAAGACGAAGGCAGAGAAATCGTTGTCTATGGGATCGATTTCTCCTTCGCTGGACATGCGGGGGAGGGGTGGCGTGGTCATCTCAAGAAAGTATTTTAAGAAGATTTCCACGCCGAAGGTGGTCAGGGCAGAGCCGAAAAATACTGGGGAGAGTTCTCCTTTCTGCACCTGTTCCAAGTCCAGAGGATCGCTGGCGCCATCCAGAAGTTCGATTTCCTCTACCAGCTGGCTGTATAATTCATCTGTGGCCAGTTCCCGCAGAGCAGGATCTTCTATATTATAATCGGTTTCCGCCGCCGACTTTGCACCTCCGGTGGAGACGGATTGGAAGGTGCGCACGGTCTTCGCCCGCCTGTCGTAGATGCCCTTGAACCGCTTTCCGGACCCGATGGGCCAGTTCACCGGGCAGGTGCGGATGCCCAGCACTGTCTCGATATCATCCAGCAGTTCAAAGGAATCCCTGGCCTCCCGGTCCATTTTATTGATAAAGGTAAAGATGGGAATATGGCGCATGACGCAGACCTTGAATAATTTGATGGTCTGGGCCTCCACGCCCTTGGATGCGTCGATGACCATCACCGCAGAATCTGCCGCCATCAGGGTGCGGTACGTGTCCTCGGAGAAGTCCTGATGCCCTGGCGTGTCCAGGATATTAATGCAGAAGTCATCATAATTAAACTGTAGAACGGAGGATGTAACAGAGATTCCACGCTCCTTTTCTATCTCCATCCAGTCTGATACGGCATATTTGGAATTTGCCTTGCCCTTCACGGAACCAGCGGTGTTGATGGCGCCTCCGTATAGAAGGAATTTTTCTGTCAGGGTGGTCTTTCCCGCGTCCGGGTGGGAGATGATTGCAAAGGTTCTTCGCTTTTTGATTTCTTTCGTGATATTCTGGTCAGCCATAGTTTTCCTCCGTCTCATGATTTATTACAATTAACCGACTGTGATTTCTTGGAGTGCCGCCAAATGGGGCATGTCAGTCTGGTTGCCATTTATTAATATAGTGTATAGGATTTTCAAAATAATTACAAGAGTGATTCTACGAGGAAATTAACACATTTCTGACATAAATTTGACGAATTAATCCGTTAATTTAACCCATGGTAATTATTACAAGTATATTTCTGGCCAGGAAAGCGGATGCTTTTATATATGTATCATGGGCCGAGGAGATGCTTCATCTATTTTTATAGACAAAGCAGTAGGGGCAGGTGGTTTCCCGGGCAATCGACGAGAAGGCATGGGACTGTCCGATGCGGAAAGAGGTTAACGATGAAAAAGAAGATTTGGACGAAGAAACTAGCAGTTGGGGTACTTCTGGCGTGCATGGCATTGGTGACGGGATGTGGCGGCGGAAAAGAGAAAAAAGATTCCGATACCATTCAGATGACCAATGTATCTTATGATCCTACGAGAGAATTTTATGCATCTTACAATAAAATATTTGCGGATTATTATAAGGAAAAGACGGGCAAGAAGGTTGAAATCACCCAGTCCCATGGCGGTTCTGGCTCCCAGGCCCGCTCTGTCCTGGAAGGTAACGAGGCAGACGTGGTGACGCTGGCTCTTGCCCACGATATTACATTGATTGAAGACCAGGGACTGATCGAGGAGGGATGGCTGGACGAATTTGAGAGCAACAGCTCTCCCTATACCTCCACCATTGTCTTCCTTGTGCGCAAGGGCAATGAGAAGGGCATTCAGGACTGGGAGGACTTGACGAAGAGCGGCGTGGATGTCATTACGCCCGATCCCAAGTCTTCCGGCGGCGCATGCTGGAATTTCCTTGCCGCCTGGGAGTATGCGGATAGGAAATTTGCGGGAGATGAGGCAAAGATTAAGGAATTTGTAGGAGATTTGTATAAAAATGTGCTGGTGATGGATTCTGGTGCCAGAGGCTCTACCACCACCTTTGTGGAAAATGGGCAGGGAGATGTTCTGATTGCCTGGGAGAATGAGGCGCTCTTGACGCTGAAAGAGTATCCTGACGATTATGAATTGGTTACCCCCAGCGTCAGCATCAAGGCGGAGCCTTCTGTTGCCATTGTGGACGAGAATGCGAATAAGAATGGAAACCAGGAGGTAGCGAAGGAGTATTTGCAGTATCTATATTCTGACGAAGCGCAGAAGCTGATTGGGGAAAACTTTTACCGCCCCATTAACCAAGAGATTTTAAAAACCTTCGGGGAAACCTTCGATCTGTCAGTGGAGTTGTGTACCATTGACGACTTTGGCGGCTGGGATCAGGCATATGAGGACTATTTCGCAGACGACAAGATTTTTGATGAGATTTATAGCAAATAAACCGAATAAGGTGCGAAGTTTTTTATGGCGAAGGAAACAACCGTGGGCAAAAAAACTTCGCACTTCTGGAGTATGAAGGATTCGCGGAGCGGATTCTTCTTTCATGAAAATGTAACAGTAACGTGAAACGAGGTATAATTCGATGAAAAAGCGTCAAAGGCGTACCAGAAGGGCAACTGTGATTCCTGGATTCGGGCTAACCCTGGGAATCGTTGTGGCGATGCTCTCTCTGTTGATTTTGATTCCCCTGGCTTCCATTCTGGCATATTCTTTTCGGATGTCCCCAGGAGAGTTCTGGGAACTTGTCACCAGGCCCAATGTGCTGCAGGCCTTTGCTACCAGCATTGGCTGTGCTTTGGTGGCCGCCGTGGTCAACTGTGTTTTTGGGCTGATTCTCGCATGGATTTTGGTTCGCTATGATTTTTTTGGGAAAAGGCTGATTGATGCCATGATCGAGCTGCCATTTGCCTTGCCTACGGCGGTGGCGGGCATCACCCTGTCAAGGATGTACTCGGATCAGGGAGTGATGGGAAAGTTTCTCGGACGGCTGGGCATAGAGGCATCTTACACGAAGGTGGGCATTGTGATTGCCTTGATTTTTGTAGGCATTCCCTTCGTGGTCAGGGCGATTCAGCCGGTGTTGGAAAAGCTTCCCCAGGAGTATGAGGAAGCGGGCATGATGCTGGGGGCGAGTCCCTTTTATGTCTTTCGCCGGGTTCTTCTCCCGGAACTGATGCCGCCCTTGCTCACGGGATTTGGCTTGGCGCTTGCCAGGGGAATCGGCGAGTACGGCAGCGTGATTTATATTTCTGGAAATAGCGAGCGGGAGGGGACGCAGGTGGTATCCTACGTCATCATGCAGAAATTAAATTCCGGCAGCGTGGATTACGAGGGGGCGGCGGCCATAGCCTTGGTATTGCTACTGATATCCTTTTTTCTGCTTTTTCTGATTACCGTAAACCAGATTGCAGCAGGGCGCAGGGCGAAATAATGAGAAGGTTTGTTTGCGGGCTGAGTTAGAATGGGGGATTATTTATGGAAAGAAAAGGACGAGACGGGCGTTCCCCGGAGAAGGGGGCTGGCAGTGGAGCAGATGCTGTGAGGAAAGTCAGTGGTCAGCATCGGCAGGAAGGGATTGTGCCAGTTCTATTAATCGTGGTAGGCATTTTATTTTTTCTGCTGATGCTGGTATTTCCTTTGGTGGAAGTGATTTACCGGTCGCTGAAGGATGGGCTTGCCTCCTATCTGAATGCGGTTACGGCGGAAAATACCATTGCTGCGCTGAAGGTTACCCTGATTGCGGCTGTCATTGCATTGGCGGTAAATACCTTTTTCGGATTGTGCGCTTCCTGGCTGGTGACAAAGTTTGAATTTCCGGGAAAGCATGTATTATCTGTTTTGATTGATATACCTTTTTCCATCTCTCCTGTCATTGCGGGATTGGCATATATCATGACTTTTGGCAGGATGGGATGGGCTACGCCTATTGTGGAAAAGATCAACCAGTGGCTGGGGACGGATATTTCTTTGGTGTTTTCCATACCCGGCGTGGTGCTGGCCACCATTTTTGTGACCTTTCCCTTTGTATCCAGGGAATTGATCCCGGTGATGCAGGCCCAGGGGAGCAGGGAGGAAGAGGCGGCGGTGATGTTGGGAGCCAGAGGATTTACCATCTTTCGGAAGGTGACCTTTCCCCACATCAAGTGGGCGCTATTGTATGGAATCATTTTGTGCGCCGCTAGGGCATTCGGAGAGTTTGGCGCTGTCTACGCCGTGTCCAAGGCGAGGGGAAAGACATTCACCCTGCCTCTGGAAATTGATGCCCTCTATATGGCGGGCAGTGCGGATGCCATTACCCAGGCATTTGCGGTATCTTCCCTGCTGGTGGTATTGGCCATACTGATTTTGATCTTAAAGCAGATTGTGGAATACTGTGGAAAAGATGGCCGCTGACATGACGATAATAAAGTTTTGAATGGTATGGCGCAGATTTATTAGAATGCTACTTCAGGAACGCAGTTGAGAATGTACTGTAAATAGTAACATAACGGCCAAATTCAGAAGGAGATAGAGAATATGTACGTGGAAATGAAGGGAATTAATAAAAATTTTGGGAATTATGAGGCGGCAAAAGATATCAGCTTTCGAGTGGACGAGGGGCATCTGGCCGCCCTGCTGGGGCCCAGCGGCAGTGGGAAAACTACCATACTTCGCATGATCGCGGGCCTGGAGCAGCAGGATACCGGGGATGTGATTGTGGATGGCAATGTGGTGAATCATATTCCTGCCAAGGAGAGAGGCATCGGCTTTGTATTCCAGAACTATGCTTTGTTTCGTCATATGACGGTATTTGAGAATATTGCCTTTGGCCTGCGGGTGCAGAAGAAGGGGAAGAAGGAGATCAGAGACCGGGTGATGGAACTGGTGGAACTGGTGGGATTGGAAGGAATGCATAAGAGGTATCCCCATCAGCTGTCAGGAGGACAGCGGCAGAGGGTTGCCTTTGCCAGGGCCCTTGCTCCCAGGCCACAGCTTCTTTTGCTGGACGAGCCTTTTGCCGCCATTGATGCCAAGGTGCGGAAGGAACTGCGCATATGGCTCAAGGAAATGATTGCCCAGGTGGGAATTACCAGCCTCTTCGTCACCCATGACCAGGAGGAAGCGGTGGCTGTGGCAGACGAGATTATGATTATCAATGAGGGCAGGCTGGAGCAGATGGGGAAGCCGGTGGAAATCTACAAGAAGCCGAAAACTTCCTTCGTGGCCCAGTTTATTGGCACTTCCGCCGTGCTGGATGATTTTGATGGCTTCAAGGGATTTGAGGAGGTGCCGAAGGGAAGGAAAGCCATTGTGCGTCCGGAGTTCGTGGAGGCCTTTAAGTTTGAAACAATTAAGTAGAGGACAGCCAAAGAATAAAGGGCATAGCAAATAAACCACCTATATAGCTGGTTTTAAAAACTAAATATAGACACAACACCTAATCAGGTAACAGCAACAACATCATCTTTGATGA
>CAJTGI010000029.1 GCA_910575435.1 Clostridiaceae bacterium
TGTTTTGCCGTTTTGGTGGAGAGAGACAAGAGATTTTTTAAAATCTTCATCGTATTTGTGATAATTGTTAGCAGCCATGTGAGTACCTCCTAATTTGGTGTTTAGCTTATTGTAACAGTCTGTGTGGTTTTGTGTCCACTTTTTTAGTATAGCTCCATATCCCGGAACGGATGACGTCAAGGCATACAAGGCAATGGAGAAGGCAGTAGAAGAAGGGTAAATTCGTTCCATCGGACTGTCCAACTGGTATGTGGAGGAACTGGAGGACTTTTTACCACAGGTAAGCATTACCCCGGCACTGGTACAGAATGAAATCCATCCGTATTATCAGGAAAATGAGGTCATCCCTTATATTCAGGACCTCGGTATCGTAGTACAGGGATGGTACCCGCTTGGCGGCAGAGGGCATACGGCAGAACTATTAGGGGATGAAACAATTTCTTTCATTGCAAAGGCACACGGGAAATCTTCTGCACAGATAATCTTACGTTGGAATCTGCAAAAGGGCGTGGTAGTGATACCGGGTTCCAGCAATCCCGACCATATACAGGAAAATACGGAGCTGTATGATTTTGAGCTGACGGACGAAGAAATGGAGAAAATCAATGCACTTGACCGGGATGAAAAGCATGACTGGTATTAATTGAAAAAAGAGATAGGAGAGAAATGGTATGAAGCAGATTCGGAAAGTGATTGCACTTTGCATGGCAGTGGTGCTTTTGGCTGGCAGTTTTTCGGGACAGACGATTGCTGAGGCAAAAAGCAGCAGGGGCAAAGTAACCTTGAAAGTAAGGAAAACGAATTACACAAAGAGAACCTGCCAGTTGGTAAAAGGCCAGAAAGTGTCTGTCAAAGTGAAAATCAGCAATGTGAAAGGGAAAAAGAAGGTAAGATATTCTTCTTCCCATGAAAAAATTGTTTCCGTTTCCCCGAAAGGCCGGATACACGCAAAGAAAAAGGGAACGTCAAAGATTAAGGTAGTGGTTGCCAGTGGGAAAAAGAAAATGAACTCATGGCTAAAGATAAAGGTTGTCAATAAGTCGAAGTCCCCAAAGTTTGATTTTAAGAAGAAAACAGTTAAGCTGAACAGCGGATATTCCATGCCGCTCAATGGAATCGGAACATATAGTCTGGAGGGAGACAAGTGCGTGAAATCCGTTTCCGAGGCGTTAAAGCGTGGCGTGAGGCTGATAGATACCGCTTATATGTATGATAATGAGAGGGAAGTCGGAAAAGCGGTCAGAGAGTCCGGCATACCGAGGGAAAAAATATTTGTGACAACCAAATTATACCCGGATCAGTATGACAACCCCGAAAAAGCAATCAATGATTCGCTGAAACGGTTAAATATTGACTATATTGACTTACTTTTGCTGCACCATCCCGGAGAAAACGATGTCAAGGCATATCAGGCAATGGAAAAGGCGGTCAGGCAGGGAAAAGTCCGTTCCATTGGTTTGTCTAACTGGTATATTGAGGAACTGCAGGAATTTCTTCCACAGGTAAGCATTACTCCGGCGGTGGTGCAGAATGAGATTCATCCGTATTATCAGGAAAGTAAGGTCATCAACTATGTTCACAGTCTCGGCATTGTCATGGAGGGCTGGTATCCGTTTGGAGGGAGAGGCTATACCAAAGAAATGCTTTCCAATAAAACCATAGGAAAAATCGCAAAGGCACATGGTAAATCGGTGGCACAGGTGATCCTTCGGTGGAATTTGCAAAAAGGCGTTGTAGTAATTCCGGGTTCCAGTAATCCGGCACATATACAGGAAAATACAGAAATTTATGATTTTCAGTTAAGCAAAAAGGAAATGAAACAAATCAATGCACTGAACCGGGATGAAAAACATGACTGGTATTGAGAATATAAAAATCAGCATTCTTCATCCAGTGGTAAAACGGTGCAGAAATGGAGGAAATTATGCAGAAACGCAGGGAATTAAGATATGTGCAGAGGGTACTGGTGTTTCTGATTGCCTTTTGTATTGTGTTTGCCGGTTCTTCCACAGACACAATGGCAAAAAGCAAGAAAGCACCAGCTGTTAAGAGCATATCGTTAAAGATTGGCAAAAAGAAAGTAACAAAAAAGACGTATAAGATGAAACCGGGGGAGAAGAAGAAAATCAAAGTCAGCGTCTCTCCCAAAAAAGGAAAGAATGTGGTTCAGTTTGCCACAAGCAATCAAAAAGTAGTGGCAGTCAGTAAAAAGGGCACAGTCACAGCGAAGAAAACCGGAACTGCCAAAATAAAAGTTACGGTAAAAAAGGGAACCTCTAAGAAGAAAGGCAGGATGTCCAAAAAGAAGACCACATGGGTAAAAATAAAGGTAGCCAAAGCATCCAATCCCAAAGATAAAACGGATTCGGATACGAAACCACCATCCGACCAGAACACAGTAAAGGGAAAGAAAAGTCTTGTGGTTTATTTTTCCTGCACGAATACTACGAAAAAAATTGCGGAGTATGTGCAGCAAAGCGCAGGTGCGGATATTTACCGGATTGAGGCAGCAGTACCATATTCAGCGGAAGATTTAAATTATGGCAATGCAGACAGCAGGACATCGCAGGAACAAAATAATCCGTCGGCAAGGCCGGCTATAGCGGGAAGTCTGCCAAGTCTGGATGGTTATGAAATTGTGTATCTGGGCTATCCGCTGTGGTTTGGGCAGGCTCCTAAGATTATGTACACATTTATAGAAAGTTATAATCTGAGCGGTAAGATAGTGATTCCGTTCTGTACTTCACACAGCAGCGGAATCGGCACAAGTGCAACGAACCTTCAAACTGTTACAAAGGGCAATGCGACATGGATTGCCGGGCAAAGATTTTCAGGCAGTTCTAAGGCAGAGGTAGAGAAATGGATAGACAATCTGGATTTGACGAATACGACAATTCCTACGGGGACAATACCCGTGACACCAAAACCAGAGGAACCTACACCCCCGCCGACAGAAACGCCTGTTCCAGATGAAACACTCCCGCCGTCGGAACCAGAGGCACCGACACCATCGGAAACACCTGAACCGGGTGATACAGAACAGGGGAAAAGCCTTGTGGTATATTTTTCCTGCACAGATACTACAAAGAAAATCGCAGAATATGTACAGGAAAATACAGGAGCAGACATTTACCGGATTGAAGCACAAGTGCCATATACAGCAGAGGATTTGAATTATGGGGATGCCTCTACCAGAGCGACAAGAGAGCAGAATGATCCTTCTGCCAGGCCAGCGATTGCCGGAAAAGTAGAGAATATGGCTCAATACCAGAATTTGGTAATTGCGTACCCTAAAATGGAGTATGGTATTTCACTGTGTATATAGTGCATACAGTTAAAAAAGATGGGTATATGGAACAGTATACACAAACGATAGGAAAAAATGTGTATACAGTAAAAGGGAAGATTGGATAGCTGGTAGTGAGGGGAGAACTCATTATCAGTTTTCTTATTGTACCCTTGTTTGGAAGGAAATTATGGAATTATATTGAATGGCATGTTATAATATTTATGTGGTTTAGAACAGCGAATCGAGACTTGGCAAGGAGATATGTAATGTTTGGAACTGTTATCATAGATGCATATAGGAAAGAAGAAGCATGGGAAATGGCAAAGGCAATTGATGATTTATGTTCGCCGACAGATAACTATGGCTGGGCTTCGGCAGGAATTTATTGTTTTTGGGATTATTATGCGGAAGCAGTTCTCTATATTGGGTTGGCGGGTAGCATAATGGGATTTTACCGATTAATGAGGGATCGAAGCAAAAACAAATTGAAGACTACTTTTCAAGAAATGAACGCTTGGGTTATACTATATTTGTACAGTCGCCTTTATCTCAACCATTAGTTCATAGAAATAGAGAGATGTATGAGAAATTTGCAAAACAGCAGAATTCTCCAATAGAGGATATGTTAAGTGATCAAGGACGGGATGATATAAAGAGAGTAGAGGGCATATTAATTGAATCATTCCGAAGAAAGTATGGACATTTTCCACCTTGGAATAGTATAGGTGGTTCTACGGCGGGGCAAACAAAGGTGATGGAAAATAATATTAATATTGTAAAAAGTTTTTGTCAACCAGATGATTATGCAATAAATCCTATAGTATCACGTTCTACGATTCGAGAATTGTCTAAGAACCCAGAATGGGAATGGTACGAAAATTATTTGCATGCTGTAAGAATGAATTTGCTTATATTAGGAATGGAATATGACAAAGCATTAGAGTTTGTAAATAAGAATGATACACTTGGTACTTATGAACGGATGAAGAAAAGCGGATATTTAAGAAAACGATTGATAGTTTAGATTTTCTGTCAAACTGGAGAATCTTATTTCAGTTTAAGATAAATTTCTGCTTGTCAAGGAGTTATATATAAGAACAGTTGAAATTATTGAGTTGATAATGGAAAAATTTATTAAAATGTTTTTGAATACGAAACATGCGAGAATTAGATGTCTTGGATTTGGATAATTAATTGTTAATGGTGAAAAGAGGATTATTATGGAATTAAACAGCACTGATTACATCCAATTGGAAAAAGCGATAGAAAAAAGAAAAAAAGATTATGGAGATAGGTTATATCACTATACATCTCTTAATACATTTTTAAGCATGGTAAAAAACCGTGAAATATGGATGAGTAGCACGGGCTCTATGAATGATAGGAAGGAAACAGCTTATTTTATTGAAATGCTCGAAAAGGAACTGGATAAATATGGAAGAAAAGATTTTTTTAAAAAAATATATAATCAAATACCATTAAATTATAAATATGTTTTTTGCTTATCTTCTGAAAAGGATGACGCAGCTCAATGAGATCGATATGGTGATTCTGCGATGGGTATATGCTTGGTTTTTAATGTAGAAGAATTGTGTAAGTGCTTATATGGATATAGTGATATTATGTTCAATAGAGTTTTTTACACCGACTCTGTAATTAATGAAAAATATTTTGATATAATAAAAAAATATTTTGAAACAGGGAAAATAGATATTTATTCGTCTGAGGAAGAATTGATAAAACAATTAATATATGCAGGAAATTTACATAAACATAAATCTTTCAAAAATGAATATGAGGTAAGAATCACGACGTTGGATAATAAAAGACAGTATGGTATAGAGTATGCGTTTAAGGAAATTGGCAATGTTGTGAAAAAAGTGCTTATACTAAAAACGGATATTATGGGTATTCCAAAAGGTACTAGTTTTGAAAAACTTGTTGACGAGGTAATAATAGGTCCAAGGTCACAACAGAATATTAATATACTACAGCAATATATATGTTCATATGGTTTGTCTGATTTAGCAGGGAAATTAACTATGTCAGATTGTCCATTGAGGTGAATAATTGCTTTATAAAATTAGGAGAGATATGGATAATATAATTGAGCAAGAACAAATCTATCTTTTGCAAGTAAGTTTTGCCACTATGTATGTTTCTATATTTTTGCGGATACAGAATATCAAGACAATTATTCGATATATGATAATTTTTTACGAACAGTTTTACCAATGTATTTAAAATATTACGGTATCACAGAGCATTATGATTTAACAGATTATAGACAGTATAGAAGTGCGGTTGATATGATTAGAAATATATCTGGTATAGAAATCAGTAGAAATGGTTTTGATCATTTGCTTTGGTATTATCATCATAAAGGAAGAATGTGAAAAGACAATTATTTTTACATAGAGGGGGAGCTTTTTATGAATGTAACGGATATATTTACAATTATTTTTTCGTCGACTTTATTAGCAACGATAATTACTTCTGTTTTCAATCTGCTTTCTAATAAAAGAAAAGATTACACAGAAAATATAATAAAGGAACGTAAGACATGGCGTGATGAAATGAGAGCGATTTCACTTTCAATTAGTAAAAGTAAAAATGTTACAGAACTGAAAATTGCAATTAGCGAATTGAAGGTTAGGATTAATGCATATGGAATAGCCTATAACTCAATTTTTGCAGACTCACATATATGGGAGCAAATATTTGTAGTAGAGTCAATAGAAAACGTATCATCTATGCAATTAGATAATATAAAACAAAAATTTGTAAATCAGATTTCATGTCTTTTGAAGTATGATTGGGAGCGGGCAAAAACTGAAATAAAAGGTAACATACATACAAGAGTAGTTGTTGTAACACTGATTATAAGTTTTTTATTATATTCATTTCGGTGGTTTTACAATTATAATATTGGTAGTGGGAAAATTATGAATTATTTATCATATACTGAAATGTATATTATTTTTTCTGCATTTGCCATGTTAATGATAAGTCTTGCAGATAAATGGAGGAACATAGTGCAGTTTTGTGCGTTTATTCTAGGTAGTATTCTGGGGATGGTATTTTTATACTGTTTTATGTATATATATTTACCCAGCGCATTACCATCTGATACTACTGATTGGATAATTAGATTGGCACCTTTTATTATTTTAATTTACTCTTTAGAAACTAAACTTTTATCATACAGACAGAATGTTAATTGTTTCATATTGGCTTCGGCATTGTCTTGTGGTACAACTAAAATTCATAAAAAATATAAGATTTTCTTCAACAGAAAAGATTATGCTAACCTTTTGACTGGGGAAAGGATAACTTTTGATGATTTTGAAGAAATAATTGCATTGAGAAATGTCAACTTTTCTCAAATGCAAGAAGAAAGTGAATAATCGGAGTTATGATAGGTATCGTCCCAGTTATTCTTTTCCCTCAATCAGATAATCATAAGAGACATGGAAAATCTCTGTCAGCGCTTTCAGTTCCAGATCGGTAACATAGCGTTTGTTTGTCTTAATCCGGGTAATCACATTTTTATCCATATCGTAGCCTGCCAGTTGGAGCTGGCGGGCAAGATCACGTTGGGAGAAACCATGTTTGGCTCTCAGTGCAATCAGGTGTTTACTGATTAAATTTTTTTCACCAGTACGTGTCCTTGGTTTGGGCATGGCATATTCTTTCCTGCAAAAGTGAGTCTGAGGCTTGTCTCATTTTTTGCACCGTTTTCTATTATTCTACATGGAAAAGAAATTATGCTGGATTGTAAAAATGATACAAATTTCGGAACTCAGCCAGCAACTATGCTGGGAGTCGTTATATTATCGGCTGGGAAAAGCAGCTTCTTTCCCTATCTTTTTTATTCCCCAGCGGGGTTCTTATAATCCAAATTCTGATAAAAACTCACACAAGAATGTTCTAAAAATAATAATGAAGGGATGTGATGCGTATCATTATAGGAATAGACCATGGCTACTATGCCATCAAGACGGCCCATGCCTGTTTCCCAACGGGACTTGTGGCCTATGAATATGAACCGTACACGTTGCAGAATGTCCTTCAGTATGCGGGAAAATATTATGTGTGAGGGACGGGGCGGCAGACGCTTGTGAAAGACAAGACCGCCAACGACAGTTATTATCTGCTGACAATGGCAGCGGTGGCGCAGGAACTGAAACACCGGAAAGCGGGAAAGTGTGTGGAGGTGGTTCTTGCCGCCGGTCTTCCCCTTGCCGGGTTCGGGCGGGAAAAGAAGAACTTCAGGGAGTATCTGTTCCGCAGGGCTACTCTGCGCTGGCGTTTTATCCGGAATATCTGACAGGAGAGCCGTCTGTGCCTCTGGCAGACATTGGCAGGTGGACGGTAGACCTTATGCGGCTGGATAACGCCACCTCCAATGCCTCCACCTGCCGGAGTCTGGAACTTGGGGTAATGAGATGGTCAAGCATTTTTGTAACACTACCACGGAACAAATTTCATTGCTTCGTATACCTTTTTTCAAATGGCGTCATATATCCATTTGATGGATGAGGACGTATGTGATTGTAATAACCATATACATAATCCAATGTTCCCTTATTTAATTCAATGTCTGTCTCAAAACTATTTTGTCTTATAAATTCTGCCTTAAATGTTCCATAAAAACTTTCCATTGGTGAATTGTCATAGGGCCATCCTGCCTTACTCATGCTTTGCATGATATGTTTCTCCTCACAAAATTCTGTGAAGGCTCTTGAGGTGTATTGGGAACCCTGGTCACTATGCAGGATAAGGCCTTCCGGTACAGATTGGTTTTTAAGTGCGGCCTGAAGAGTCCGTATGGCCAATTCGGCATCCATCCTTTTACTGTTCATAGTTGCCAGAACGAATTTATCATACAAATCTATAATGCTGCAGTTATATCTTTTTGCCCCATCCGCCAAATGCAGATAAGTAAAATCCGTACACCATTTTTCGTTCGGATCGGATGATATAAACTCCTGTTTTAACAGATTATCAAATTTTTTATAGCAGTCTCCTTTATGATATCTTGGCTTTTTTTGCATCACAACGGATCTGAGTTTTAGTTCCCTCATGTATTTAAGTACTGTGGTTCTGCCCAGGCTGATTCCCCGTCTCTTTAAAAATAGGACCATCATCCGGTACCCTGGACGCCTGTCATATTCATAATAAATATTTAATATTTCCTGCTTATTCTTTTCTTTGTTTTTCAGATAAATGGCTTTTCTGTTTTTTCTATAGTTGTAGTAAGAATTTGGATAAAGATGGAACCGGCTGAGAAGCCATCTTACTCCAAATTCTTTGTGGTTTTCGTCAATAAATTTGTATTGTTCTAATCGATTTCCTTTGCGAAGAATGCAATGCCAGCTCTGCTGGCTATGGCTTTATTTTAAGAAGCGGTTCTCCTTTTCCATTTCTTCCAGTTTTTTACGGAGCCGGCGGTTTTCCTCATAAAGCTCTCCCGTTTCATTTGTTTCTGGATTTGTTTCGCATTCTTCTTCAAACTGTCTGATCCAGCTTCAGACAGTTCCTTCTCCTAAATGATACTCCTTATTGACGCTTGCGATAGTCCTGCCTTCTTCTAAAACTAAACGGACCATCTGTTTTTTGAATTCAGGCTCATAACGCTTGTTAGTGTTTGCCATTCTGCTCACCTTCACTTTCATTTGAATTATATCATTTATTCCAGTGTAGGTGTTACAACTTTATTATACCATCTCACTTGGCAGGTGCAAGGGAATGAAACCGGAGCAGGTGTTCCAGAGTGCCAACCGGATTGAGAAAGTAATTTCCGAGCAGGGATTTGAGGTGCAGCGTATGAAAAGGAATGATATCAAGCGGTTCCTTGCCATTTATTTTGAGGCAAGCATGAACGGAGACCAGATGCCGGACGCAGACGGTGAGCAGTTCTTTGAGATGGAGGAAGATGAGGATGAAGAAAAAAAAGTGGTATAGGGTTTTGGCGGCAGTGTTGGCTGCCATTGTTTTATTCAGCAGTTTTATGGTAATCCGGGAACTGCTGACCAAGCAGAAAGAAAAAAAGGAATTCGATGAACTTGCGGAACTGGTTGTCACGGAGGAAGATTCCGATGAAGTCCATCTGCCTGTGAAACGGCCGGAAGGAAAAAAACGGAATCTGTCCGGACTGTTTGCCAAGAATGGGGACTGCATCGGGTGGCTCTGCATTCCGGATACGGCTGTCAACTATCCGGTCATGCATACGCCCGATGAACCGCAGAAGTACCTAAAGAAGAATTTCTATGGCAGTTACAGTTTTTCCGGTGTTCCGTTTCTGGATGCCAGATGTACGCTGGAAAATGATAATCTCATCCTCTACGGCCACAATATGCGGAACGGGACAATGTTTGCCGGACTGCACGGTTACCGGGAGCAGGCATTCTGTAAGAGCCATCCGGTTATCGAATTTGAGACAGCAGAGGAATGCGGGTATTATTCGGTGTTTGCGGTAATGACAGGTAATACCAATAATAGCTGGTACCGATTTATCGACACAGAGACACCGGAGAAATATGCAAAATATATAGAAAAAGCGAAAGCAGCTTCGCTCTATGAGACAGGAATCACACCGGAGTATGGGGAACAGATACTGACGCTGTCCACCTGCACCGGATTGGCAAGAGATAATAGGCTGCTGGTATTGGCAGTAAAAAGGGCTGACTGAAAAACGCAGTCCTCTAAAGTTTGCCTGTGTCAAACTTTGCTCCGCAAATAGAGAAACTTCAAATTTTTAATTCTATTCTTGCGTAACCTATTGAAAAATAGGTTACAATAAGGTAAAATGAGGTTACAAAGGAGGTGTGACATGGACGGAGAAAAGATGCAGAAAAAAATAGAAGAACTGGAACAGCAGATTGCGGAACTGCCGGTGGGTTATATTTCTAAAAAGAAAATTCATGGAAAAGAACGTTTTTACCACCAGTGGACGGAAGATGGCAAAGTCAGGAGTAAATACCTGCGGGAGGGAGAAAAAGAGCCATTAGAGGAACAGGTTCAAAAGCGGAGAAAGTTGCAGGCACAGTTAAAGGAACTGAAAGCCAAAATGCCAAAAGCCAGAAAGAATACCAAAGGAATTGAGATAGAGCAGGGTTCCTTTGAATGTAATGTAACAGTTGGCAGGGAACTTCTTGCCCTGTCACAGGATGTAGATGGCTGGGAGAAAAGAGACTGTTATTCCCAGTTGCAAGATTATCTGTATCATGGGGACAGAACCCGTATTTGCCTGGTCTATGGGCTCAGGCGTACCGGAAAGACAACCATGCTGCGGCAGGCAGTGGCGGATATGTCAAAAGAAGACCAGTTAAAATCTGCCTATATCAAAATCCGCCGCAGTGACACGATGGCAATGGTAAACCGTGATATGAGAAAGCTGTTTGATGCCGGATATCAATATGTGTTTCTGGATGAGGTAACGCTCATGAAAGACTTTATTGATTCGGCTGCCCTCTTTTCCGATGTGTTTGCCACAATGGGGATGAAACTTGTACTTTCCGGGACAGATTCCCTCGGTTTCTGGCTGGCAATGGACGAGGAACTGTATGACCGTGCGAAACTCATTCATACCACTTTTATCCCATACCGGGAATACAGCAGACTGTTAAGGATTGACAGCATGGATGAATATATCCGTTATGGCGGGACACTCCGTGCGGGGGAAATTCACTTTGAAGACCGGGAACTGAATGCAGAAGATGCCTCGTTCCGGGATGATGAGACGACGAGACGGTACATTGATACTGCCATCTGCAAAAATATACAGCATTCGCTTGCCTGTTATGAGGACGGGCATCATTTCAGGCATTTATATACCCTTTATGAAGCTGGGGAATTGACAAGTGCCATTAACCGTATTATTGAGGATATGAACCATCGGTTTCTTCTGAAGGTGCTGACGCAGGATTTTGTGTCCCATGATTTGCGGCTTTCCGCATCTAATCTGAGAAAAGAGCGTGATACGGGGAAGCGCACTTATGTGCTTGATACCATTGATACAGAGGCTGTAACAAGATGTCTGATGAATATTCTGGACATCCGCAATCAGGAAGAACAGTCGATTGGTATAACAGAAGCACATATCGCAGAAATCAGGGAATATTTGGCGGTACTGGATTTAATCATTGACTGCCCAATTGAGACAGCGACAGCCGGAACTCACCCGATGGAACACATCCTGTTTACGCAGCCGGGAATGAGGTATTGTCAGGCACAGGCATTGGTCTATTCCCTTTTGAAAGACGAAACATTTTTCTCACTGAGCGAGTATGAAAAGAAGATGGTAACGGAGCGTATTCTTGAGGAAGTGCGTGGCCGGATGATGGAAGACATTGTACTGTTAGAAACCATGAAAGCAGCCGGACATAACTGTCGTGTGTTTAAGTTGCAGTTTGCAGCAGGCGAGTTTGACATGGTGGTATATGACACAGAGGAAAACTGCTGTGATATCTATGAAATCAAGCATAGTGAGAAAGCCATCCCGAATCAGTACCGCCACCTGATCGATGAAGAAAAGTGCCGGCAGACAGAGAGAAGATTCGGAAATATCCGAGGACGCTATGTTCTGTACCGTGGCAAAGATGCAGAGACCGAGGCCGGAGTGATTTATCAAAATGTAGAGAACTATTTAAAATCGCTTTCGGAAGGTATTTCTGTATCAAATGTGAAAAGCGTTTCTAAGCTTTTGTAATAAAAAGTGAATTAATTTTAAATATATGAAATAAAAAATCAGTCGTTTTGCAGGAGAGGAAACGGCTGATTTTTTATGCCATTTTTTCACAGCAAAACGTGTGCGAATGGAGGTAAATTATGTTCAGACGAAAACCAAAAGTATTGACACCGGAGCAGATGGAGGAAATCCGCACAAAAGATTTCTTTGACATGATCCTGCCCGGAAACATCAAATTTTTTTCCGACCATTACATCATCAGGGATTCTTACCGCTCGGTGTGGGTGATCCGGGAGTACCCGCCGTCCACGGAGGAACAGGCAATCCTTTCCCAGCTTGTCGACCGCAACGGGGTAACGCTCCGCATCTACCACAGGCTGGTGGAGTCGATGGAGCAGAGGAAGATTTTACAGAATGCCACCAGAAAAAACAAGCTGATGTCCGGCGGCAATAACGTAAATGAAACCATTGAGGCGGAGGGCAACTTACAGGATGTGATTGAACTGCTGGCGAATCTTCGCAAAAACAAAGAGCCGCTCCTGCACTGTTCCGTCTTTATCGAATTAAAAGCGAGAAATATGAATGCACTGAAAGAGCTGCAGAGCGAAATCTCAATGGAACTCACCCGCTCCAAGATATCCGTAGACCGTCTCACGCTGCGGCAGAAAGAGGGGTTTCTGTCTGTTCTGCCCGTGGGGACGAACCAGTTTGGGGCGCAGTATGAGAGAGTTCTCCCGGCAAGCTCCGTGGCAAATCTGTATCCCTTCAACTTTTCTGGCAAGACGGACCCGCAGGGGCTGTATCTTGGCAGGGATAAATACGGCACCAACATCCTTGTGGATTTTGACCGCAGGGCAGAGGACAAGACCACTTCCAACATCTTTATTCTTGGAAACAGCGGGCAGGGAAAGAGCTATCTGCTGAAACTGATTCTCACTAACATCCGGGAGTCCGGCAAGACCATCATCTGCCTTGATCCCGAATCCGAGTACGAGGAACTGACGGAGGCGATGGGCGGCTGTTATAGACAAAGAGGAAAAAGGTGCGTGTTGTGGATTTCTGTGATACCCTCGCTGATATTTTGAAGGCGACAAAAAAGGCACAGCATAAAAACCGTTTCCAGTATGGGGAACTGTACCAGAGGAATTATTACAAAGAATTCAGGGAAAAGAACAGGGTGTATTATGAGTATTACTGCCTTGACGGGACACAGGAAATTCCAGCGGATTATACAGAAATCTTCTTTGTCTGCCTGCGGTCGGACGGCTGTCTTGAACTTCCTGCAACAGTGGAAACCGCCTGCCAGACTGCCCGCAGGAAACTGCCGGAACTGGAAGATTTTCATTTCCACACACTCTGGCATACTTATACAAGCAATCTCATGTCAAACGGGGCAGCGCAGAAAGACGTGCAGGAACTGTTTGGTCACTCTGATGTCAGTACCACCATGAATGTCTACGCCCACGCCATAAGGCAGGCGAAACGGACTTCCGCAAGGCTCTTAGATAAGGTGGTCGGGAATGATAAAAAACTTTCCCTTGTTTCGGCTGGTAAGGGCAAAAACAAGGGAAAATACATAGCAGTTTATTATATGAGGGTTGATAAACCCTGAAAAATAGGGGAAGTTTATGAAAAAAGCAGGTGGATAATGCCCTTGATTGGATTCATTTGGAAAAGATAGAGAACTAGATGACCAAAATCCATGTTCAAAACGCAATTACATGATGGTGAGGTGGAGGTTATGATTTTACCGAAAGAGAAAAATGTGGATATAGTTATTATAGACGATGCCAATGCAAAAAGGCCTGCAAAATACTTGAAACTATCCGTAATGGGTACACTTGGTGTTCTGATTAAGGCAAAGCGGCAGGGACATATATGTGAGCTAAAACCTGTTATACGGGAGATGATAGATAAAAATATCTATATCTTCGAAAAAGTTATGAAGATTTGCCTAGAATAGGTTAATGAAGAAATGCAACTGCTGGCTCTAATAATTTCCACAGAGCCAAAGAATAGATGTAAAAATATGGTTTTGAAGTGGAAATAAGTACACAAATGTGTTACAAAACACAGGATGAGATGGTCAGCGGGGAAGTGTCGCTGCTGATACAGAAAGCCATAGAGTATACAAAAAGCAGGCATGGGGATAATGCTGGGTACATTTTTGTAGATGAAAAAGATATTAGCCGTCCATTGCAGTATACCACAATCAAAAATAAGGTTCTGCGGATGGTAAGGAGAAAAAATCTGCTGGACGATGATGGGAAACTATTCGGTTTCAATTCCCATATGTTCCGGCATTATTACGGTGTCAAACTGACGGAACTGCATCTGGATGACTGGACCATCGCAAAGTTGCTGGGACACAAGAGACTGAGCAATGTCAAGTATTACCGGAAGATGAGCAATCAGCTACTGGCAGACGAGACACGGAAAGCCAGAGACGAGATGAGCAGAATCATTCTGAATAATTTGGAAGGATGGGGTGATGAATATGAACAAATACGATAATATGATTGCTGCCAACAGGGAACGGAGCATAGAAAAGATAACCAGTGCTAAAATCGCCATCCGGCGGCTGATGGAAGATGGGGAACGGATATCCGTGCCAAAACTGATAAAGCTGACCGGACTGTCAAGAGGTTTTTTCTATAAGAACGCTGAAGTCCGGAAAGAACTGGAAGATGCCATACAGCAGCAGGCAGGCACAGTAAATCCGAGACGGAAGATTTTAGATCAGGCGATGGATAGCAGGATAGAACAACTGCAAAGCCAACTGGCACAGTTACAGCGGGAGAACGCAGAGCTGAAAAAAGAAAATGCCAAATTACATAAGGCCCTTGGGAAGAAGAATCTGAATTTGATAAAGAGCCTGTAAACGATGTGAATATAAAAAATTGTGATTTAGTAGATAAAAGTAGATAAAATCAAACATGTCTATCAATTAGAAGATTTTTGTTGTATAATAAGCATGTAATATTGTTTTTTATCGATGTATGTTTAATACAATGCAAAATGAAATATATTTTTTGTTATGATATATAATGAAAATACAATATAAATAGTGAAGCATTATGGGAAAGGAATAAGAATGGATATAAATATTATTAAAGAAGTGCGGGAAAAAGCACATGATACAAATGTTGCCAATAAGATAATTGATTCATTAAAAGGATTGAAACAAAGTTCAGATGATAAAAGCCGCTGTAGATGGGTTTGGGAACTTATTCAAAATGCCAAAGATGTAGTTAACAGTAATGGTAATGTTGATATAATGATAAGTTTTAATGAAGAGCAAAAAAAATTACAATTTTCACATAATGGAAAGCCATTTACAATACAAAATATTGTTTTTTTGATAGAACAAGTTTCAACAAAAGATAGAGATGAAAAAAATGAATTAAATAATAACACGGGCAAATTCGGAACAGGATTTATGACCACACATTTATTGTCAGAGAAAGTGATGGTGTCAGGCGTTTTACAAAATGATAATAATGAACTTAGAAAAATAGAGTTAGAAATAAATCGTTCGGAATCGACAAGAGAAGGAATTATTAATAGAAATAAAGAAAGTTTTGAACAATTAAAACATTGTATCGAAAATGGTCAGATAGTTGATGATTTTAATGAGATGTCATTTAATACTTGTTTTACGTATTTTCTTGATCAAGAAAGTCTTACCATTGCAAAAGAGGGATTGGAAAGTCTTTATGTTGCAATGCCATATGTTTTCGTTTTTGTACCAGAGATTAAATCTGTTTATGTACAAGAATATGCATGGGAGTTTAAGAGAGGAAATATACGGTTATCAAAAAAAGACAATATAAATGTACAAGAAGTTATTCTAAATAGGAATGAACAAGAATATATGATTTATGTTGCTAGCATTCAAGGAGAAAATGTATCAGTAGTTACAGAATTGGAGAAAAAAGGAAAATGTGTATTGATAAAAGAATATTCAAAAAAATTGCCAAGAGTTTTTTGTGATTTTCCATTAATAGGAACAGAAGATTTTGCTTTTCCGGCAGTTATGAATAGTTCTAAATTTAATCCGACTGAGCCAAGAAACGGAGTCTTTTTAAAAGATGTAGATGAACCTGAGACAAACGATAATAAGAAACTTATGAATGAAGCGGTTAGATTGTATAAGGAGTTTTTGTCTTATATATCAAACAGAGGGTGGATGGGAGTATATAATTTTGTGAAAATTCGTTCACAAAAAGAAAAAACATGGTTAAGTACTAAGTGGATAGAAAAAAACATTGTTGATGAGTGTAAAAACATTATCTCCACTATACCGATTATTGATAATAAAGTAGGGGAAAGGATAGCCTTACAAGATGAATTGGGAAAAATGAATATATGGATTATTGATGATAATGATGCCAATGTACGCAAAGAAATGTGGGAATTAGTTTCAGAATTGATGCCACATATGGTAACTAATGAGACAGAGATTGACGAGTGGTATTTTTCTTTATGGAAGGGGTGTAATAAATTTACATTACAGAGTCTAGTAAAATATGTAGAGGGATTAAAAAGTATAACTGTGTTAGAAGAAAAAATACCTAAAAAGGGAGAAGAATGGCTCAATCAGTTTTATGTTTTAATTTCGAAAGATAAAGGAGTAATAGATTATATAAAAAATAATCACTCGATTATTTTTCCTAATCAAAATGGTGTTTTTTGTGCATGCGATACGCTATCGGTTGATGTGAACATTGACGATGCATATAAGGATATTTTGGATTATGTACAAGATAATTGTAGAAATGGATTCCTAGATCGAAATATTGTTGTTTTAGATTGGATGGATATGCCAAGTTGTTCAATACATGATGTTTTTGCGGAAATTACAAATGGACTTTCTCAGAGTCCTGAACAAGAAGAAAATGTATATAGTCAATTAATTGCAATATTTACAAATGAGAAAAAAATAACTGATCTAAGAAAAAAGCAGGAAGAATTTTTGGGATTTGCTGATGTCATATTTCCAGAAAGATTTGCTGTAAGGCATAAGGTTTCCATTATTTCGGAAGAATTACTGGAAAAATCAATAAAATACTTATGTATTAAAGCTGTAAATGAAATAAGCGAATATAAAGACTTGAGAACCCTTGATTTTATAGTTAATACTACAGAAGAAAGTATAGAAAAATGGATTGCTAGATTTATTGATTTTATAAAAAAGGCAGGATATGGTTTTCTTTTGGATAGAAAAGAAAAAACTATTTTGCCAAATCAAAATGGCAGATTCAAATCAAAAGAAGAATTGTTTGCGGACGATGGAGAGATGGATGATATACTAAAATGTATTTCATGTTTTGCAGGATATGATATAAAAGAAGAATTATTATTGACCGAGGTGTTTATACCTTTACCAGATAATCGTACTAAAGGAATCGCTGATGTTGCACCACATATTATTTCATATGTAAAAAATAACCAAGGTTCTGTTAAAATTCAGGAGCCAACTGTAATGGATACTTTTAAAAAATTTTATTATTGGGTAAAAGATAATTCAGATATGGCGCTAAAATATTTTAAAGATATATGTGATAACATACATTGGCTGTATAATGATGAAGAAATAGCTGAAAACATGAAAAAAGCAGAGCAAATAGATTCTATTCTAGAAAAATACAATATTGATAATATCAGTATCTTGGAAGATGCTTTTAAAAAAATGACTGAAGAGAAAAAAATAAATGAAACGGTCGTTTTTGCGGAG
The DNA here is from genome assembly GCA_910575435.1 of Clostridiaceae bacterium. GTDB lineage: Bacteria > Bacillota > Clostridia > Lachnospirales > Lachnospiraceae > Butyribacter. The sequence goes on from CAJTGI010000029.1 coordinate 17,719, forward strand.
GGAGAAAGTGAAGAGGAAATGCTGATTCAATATGGTATAACGTCAGATGAACAGTATCAAGAGGCTCTAAATATGCAAGTATTTAAGGAAAACTTTCATTATACATCATCTCATGATGTTTCAAAATATGACTATGTAAATCAAATATTGGAGAGAGCTAAAAATAATATTATAGATTATTTGAAAATGAAACCAGAATATGATTTAACAAATATTATAGAAATAGATAAAACGATGTTTATTATTGAAAAGAATAACGAACAAATATATCTAATAGCACGCCCGTCGGATTATAGATATGTTGCAATATATTATGATTCAGAGAGAAATATGCTTGATTATAATAAAGACTGGGAACTGTGGGTTGAAGATGGAAAGAAGGAACCAGAGAAACTTACATTTGGAAAGATATTAAAACTTACAGGAATAAATAAAATTCCGTTGAAGAAGGTGTAGATATGATTAATATAAAAGAAGTATTAGAAAGATTATCAAATGGTGCCGATGATGTGATTTGCAGGGAATATGAATTGAGACCTCAGATAATTGCAGAATTGATTGAAAATGTAGCTAAAATAACTAAGGAGTATGGATATGTTTTGATTGGAGTTGAGAAAAAGGGCAATGGCTACAATATTATTGGGATTGATGCAATGATAGATATTGAACATATTGTAAATTTAGCTCTACAGCGAATTGCATTATATCTACAAGCTGAATATATAGTTCATTCTTTGGAAGGGAAACGAATCTGTGTGATAGGTGTTGGATGCTACGTTGATAATGAAGTGAAAAATGTAACTCAGGAAGAAGTGTTTAATGACTTGTTTAATGCTTGTATCAAATTACAGAAAAATACTACGTTTATTAATGTTTCTGAAGATCAGAGAAATGATTTTGTTAGAGATATTTTAGAGACCAGAGGATATCAAGTAAAGGACCAGACACGTCAAGGGAAATCTGCTTCTGGCATATCGTCTGGAGAAGTTGATATTTTAATACATCAAGATGGCAATCCAATATCAATTATTGAGGCTTTAAATTTGAATGGATTCGAGAAGGCATATTTAGATGAACATATTGAAAAAGTTTATAAATATGACATAACGGGAAATAAGATTAATTATTTGATCTCATATGTTAAAACAAAGAATTTTGGTAAATTTTGGGAAAAATATGTTGTGCATATAAGAAACTATGGGTATCCATACAACTTAGTTGCTATAGATGATAAAGTGGAAAAGGAATATGATTACACTGACATAAGGTATATATGTACAATACATAATCGAAATGGGAAAAAGACAACTTTGATTCATATATGTCTTAAGATTATGGAATAATTTTTGATCAGGCAATTGATAGCTGGATGAACAGCAACAGAACCAATTGGCATAGCTTCAGCGGAAAAATGCCAAACTACATAGGACTCTAAACAGAAAGAATTTGAATCTGATACAGTGTCTGTTAGTCATACAGAATACATAGAACCAGTGACAAGCACCATGATATCATTGGTTCTTTTACTTGTAACATTTGAGATACTACAGGAAAACTTTTCTTTTCTTGTGTCAGAAGATATGGGAAGTGATAATAAAACAGGGAACACAAAACACATTTGTGTATTGCGTTAAAGCCAGTGTTTACAAGGGATTGCAGGGATAGGCTACATTTTACTATCCTATCTGGTGGGGGCAGGCGCCAAGAATCATCAGCACCTTTTTGGAGAGTTATGATTTTAAGGGAAAAACCATCATACCAATCTGCACCTCCCATAGCAGCGGAATTGGTTCCAGTGCCACAAATTTACACGCATTAACAGACAGTGGTGTGACATGGCTGGAGGGCAGGCGTTTTTCATCCACGACGACGAAAGAAGAAATCGCACAGTGGTTAAATGATTCAGGAATACAGGAGCTGCTGGCACAGAACAGAGAGGAAACGATGGAGAGAGTATTTGATTTTGGAACAAAAACGGTCACACTGAACAGTGGATATAAAATGCCTTTGAATGGAATCGGCACATACAGCCTGACAGGAAATATCTGTGTCAATTCTGTATCTGAGGCGTTAAAGCGTGGCGTGCGGCTCATAGATACGGCCTATATGTATCACAATGAGGCAGAGGTAGGGGAGGCAGTCAGAAATTCCGGCATTCCCCGATCAGAGATTTTCGTCATAACAAAACTATATCCAAACCAGTTTTCTGAGCCAGAAAAGGCGATTGATGAGGCGTTGGAGAAACTGGGTATTCAATACATTGACATGCTGCTGCTGCACCATCCCGGAACGAATGATGTCAAGGCATATAAGGCGATGGAACAGGCAGTACGGGAAGGGAAAATCCGTTCTATCGGTTTATCGAACTGGTATATTGAAGAACTGGAGGAATTTCTGCCACAGGTAAGCATTACCCCGGCACTGGTGCAGAATGAAATTCATCCCTATTATCAGGAAAATGATGTGATTCCCTATATTCAGAATTTGGGAATTGTCGTGCAGGGATGGTATCCGCTTGGCGGCAGGGGGCATACAGCAGAACTTTTAGGGGATGAAACCATTTCTTCCATTGCGGCGGCACATGGCAAATCTTCGGCACAGGTCATTTTACGCTGGAATCTGCAAAAGGGCGTGGTGGTCATACCCGGTTCCAGTAATCCTGCACATATACAGGAGAATACGGAATTGTATGATTTTGAACTGACGGATGAGGAAATGAATAAAATCAATGCACTTGACCGGAATGAAAAGCACGACTGGTATTAACAAAAATCAAATATCAAAGGCGGTGATGACATCGGACGAATATTACTTATAGAATTTGAAGAACAGGATTTCCCAATATTTGAAGAAGTATTGGCAGTCTTAAAACGCTATCTAGATTTTATGATGAAATGGTAATTTCTCTCCCCGGACTTGAAATCTAGTAAACGGTAAACCACAAGTACCTTGATATTTTTAAGCCGCATTTGCGGCTTATTTATTTTCGATTTTCATATGACATCTTTCCGGCAATGTTGGCGACCATGGTAACAATGCATCCAGAAACTCCAGATTATTATCCTCC
>CAJTGI010000030.1 GCA_910575435.1 Clostridiaceae bacterium
ACCTGGCATCCCCTGTTGAGCAGGCAGCGGATGATGTTCTTCTTCGTGCCTACGTCGATGACCGCTACTTTCTTTCCCGGCGCGCATTCCCGGGTGTCTAGGTCTCCCGGCTTGTATGTGGCTTTCCCTTCGCAGGTTGCCCTCTGCACCGCGCCTGCCACCCGGTATTCTTTCAATCTGGGCAGCACTTCCTCTAGGTCGTACTGCCCGTCGGTGGTGATCATGCCGTTCATGGTTCCCTTTTCCCGGAGGATTTTCGTGAGGGCCCTGGTGTCGATCCCGCTGATGCCCGGGATGCCGCTTTCTTCCAGGAAGTGCTGCAGCGTTTCTTCCGAGCGGAAGTTGCTGGGCATGCGGGACAGCTCTCTTACGATGAGTCCGTCCGGCCATGCTTTGCGGGATTCCATGTCTTTCCTGCATACTCCGTAGTTCCCGATGAGGGGGTAGGTCATGGCTACGGCCTGGCCCGCGTAGCTGGGGTCGGTGAGGACCTCCAGGTATCCCGTCATGGAGGTGTTGAATACGATCTCGCTGACGGCTTCCTTCCGGGAGCCGATGCTTTTTCCTTCGAATGCTGTTCCGTCTTCTAATATGAGGTATGCCTTCATCCTAAATGTCCCATTCCTTTCCGTTGAGTTCTATGATCATTCCGGCGGCTTCGGCCATCCCGTTCCCGCTGTCCATGCTCAGCTTCTGGATGTAGCGGTGCGCCTCTTCCTCCGTCATCTGATTCCTCTCCATCAAAAGCGCCTTGGCAGCGGCAATGGTTTTTTTCTGCTCTTCTGACCGTTCCTTGGGCTTTTTTTTCTGCTTCTTCTTCCACCGATGATACTCTGCCATCATCATGTCCAGGGTGGTGAGGATATCCTGCACCTTGAAAGGCATGGCAAGAGAAATCAGGTCGCTGACATCGCTGTCTGCCAGTTTCTCTGGAGATGCCAGCAATAATAATCGGAATCCCTTGGGCAAATATTCGTTCAGCTCCACATAGTGCATGTCAGAAAACCGATACCCGGCGATGACCACCCCGCCATCCAGCCGATTCACCGCCTCCATCACTTCCGCGCCACTATCGCAGATTGCATTCACATCGTAGCCATTGCGCATCAAAAGCCTTCGCAAATTCTTCGCATCCTGTATTTTTGGAAAAGCAACAATGATGTCTGCCATGGAGAATCCTCCTATCCTGTTGTTACGATTCAAAGCCATGCATCCCTCTCAGGATAATCGCACTAGCGTCTTGCCTCGCTGGCATAGATTGCCAAAGTTCCTGCATAAGAACTGCGCTGCCAAATCTCCGCGCATCGCTAGTCTTATATCGTGCCCAGGTACTTCTCCTTCTCCCAAGCAGTGACCTGGTTGCAGTAGGCCTCCCATTCCGCATCCTTGGTCCTGACAAGATGACTTGAGATATGACTTCCCAGAACTTCCTGGAGGAATGCATCCCTCTGGAATAATTTGACAGCCTCATGAAGAGTCCTGGGCAGTTTCTCCTCCCCTTCCTCTCCCGCCGGCCTGTCATCCATGGATGCAGGAGGCGTAAGCCCCTTCCTGATGCCCTCCAGACCTGCACAGAGGCAGGCGGCCATCACAAGATAAGGATTCGCCGCCCCGTCCGGGCTTCTCAGCACAATTCTCGCCCCATCTCCCCCGATGGAAGTCAGGCGAATCAAAGGGCTAGAGTTCGCGGCAGACCATCCCACGGAAACCGGCGCAAGGTATCCAGGCACCAGACGCTTATAGGAATTGACAATGGGATTGTTCACCAGAGTCATATTGGCAATATGCTCCAAAATCCCCGCCATAAACTGGTACCCTTCCCGGCTCACGCCCAGCCTGTCCTCCCTGTCCGTGAAAATATTGGTATCTCCCCTCCGAAGAGAGAATGTATAGTGGGCCCCGGTTCCCTTAATATTTGCCAGAGGCTTTGGCATAAAGGTAGCGTGTACCCCGTGCCTTCTGGCAACGGTTCTCGCCACCAGCCTAGTCGTCATCACCCCGTCCGCCATAGACAGGGCATCCACATAGGACAGGTCAAGGGCATGCTGTCCCGCCTCGTCAGAGTGGTAGGATGTCTCCACATCAATGCCCATATCTGCCAGATACAGAACCATATCCCGCCTGGTATTCTCCCCGCCGTCCGCCGGACCCACATCAAAATAGCCGCCCTTTTCACTTGTCTGATTGGTCGGCTCTCCGTTTTCATCCAGATCAAACAGGAAGAACTCGCTCTTCACTGCCACATCCAGCTCATATCCCATTTCCCGCGCCTGGGCAATCGCTCTCTTCAAAATATACCTGCTATCCCCGTCAAAGGGCGTCCCGTCCGGCTTCATCACGTCGCAGATAAAGCGCGCCACCTTCCCGTGCTGGGGCCGCCAGGGAAAGATTACGAAAGTGTCCAAATCCGGCACCAAGAACAATTCCTCATAGCCTGTCCCCCGATATCCATCCACCGCCGCGCAGTCAAACTTGCATTTCCCGTCCAGAATCTTCTCCAGCTGATTTACCGTGGTAGCCATATTTTTCAACTGACCGGAAATATCTGTAAATTGAAGGCGGATAAACTCAATATCCTCCTCCTCTGCCATGTCTAAAATATCCTGTCTAGAATATTTTGCCATTCTCGCACCATTCCTTTCTGTCTCATCCAAAACACGCCACCCAATTTGGAAAATTCTCTGCTTCGCCACAACATAAAATTGATGCCTCATCCATGAATGCCATCGAAAAAATCCAAAATACACCAATTTACGCATTGCATATTATTATACACATTTCCAGTTCCCATGTCAAAAGAATATTCTCAGCCGTTCAGGCCGGCAATCCCGTCCACAGGCAGGGAAAGCACGATTCCCTTCGCCTCGCTCTGCATCCCGAATTTCTTTCCAATCATCTGCATCATCGGCTTCTTCGCCTCCTTCTGGGCGATAATCAGCACGATTTCCCGCTCCGGCTGCACGCTGATGCCCCAGAACTTCATGGCCTCCTCGCTGCCGACGCGCCTGCTGTGGAACACCGTCCCCCCGGAAGCTCCCAGAGGCCTGGCCGCATTCATAATCTCCTCGCTGTATCCCCGGTTCGTGATCGCCATAATCATACTGTACTCGCTGTCCATACTTTCCACCTCATCTCTTTCTACTGACAATTTGCTATGCTCCGGCTCCAATGTCTCCATTAGCCTGACCATCTGGGAACTGCACCCAGACAGAGCAATCGTAAAGGCAATTCCCGTGTTAGGCATCCCCAGATGCAGTTTCCTGTGCAGCTTCACCAGCATTTCATCCGCAAATGCCTTTGGCATCATGCTCATCAGCACGGTCTTTTCCCCGCCATCAAGCCCCAAGGTATCCATTATCTCGCTGGAAGCCGTTCCCTGGGCGCGAAAATGGTACTGAACCGGGATGCGCCCCTCCCGAAACATCCCCGCAGCCCTGTCTGCCATCTTCGGCGTCGTGATGAGAAATAGCATGCGAAAGGCCACTCCACTATGGCTACTTGTCATTTTCATATCCCTCCTCAAATTCAATGATATCATCTTCTGCATCCGCAAAAGCCGCCTTCTGGCCCGCAGCCTTTTCTGCCTTGTTCAGCTGATGCTGGTATTGCAGCCCCATCAGCTGTATGGCAATCAGGGGAGTCAGGGCCACCAGAGCCACCACCCCAAAGGCATCTGACATAAGATTTCCCCCCAAGGCCTCGCAGGCACCGATGCACAGGGGAAGCAGAAAGGTGGTCGTCATAGGCCCGCTTGCCACCCCGCCAGAGTCAAAAGCAATTCCCACAAACATCTTTGGCACAAATCTCGTGAGAGCCAAAGCAACGAGATATCCCGGCAAGATCACCCAATGGATGGGAAGGCCAGTAACCACTCGAAGCATAGACAATCCCACGCTGACACTCACCCCCACGGATAGGCACCTGTCCATGGATCTGGCGGACACTGCCCCGTTCGTGACCCCCTCTACCTGATGATTCAGCACCTGGATTGCCGGCTCGGCTTTCACGATATAATATCCGATTAGCATGCCGATGGGCACCAGCAGCCACGGCAGGCTCTCAGATGCCACCTCCCTTCCCAGAAAGGAGCCCACGGGAGCAAATCCCACATTCACCCCGCAGAGAAAGAGAACCAGTCCGATATAAGTATATCCCCCTCCCACTGCAATGCGCTTCACCTGCTTAGGCTGATAGCGGTGGGCCAGCGCCTGAAAAATAATAAAAACTGCCGCTACCGGAAGAAGGGAGACGAAAACTTCTTTGATGTAGAGGGGCAGACGGAAGAAAAACTCCCGAACCACGTCCCTGGTAGTCTCCACTGCCGCCAGTTCAACCTTTGCATAGGCGGCCTCCGATGGATTGTAAAAGCATCCCAGCAGCATGACTGCCAGGATTGGCCCAATGCTGGAGAGGGCAACCAGGCCAAAACTGTCATCCGCGGCATTCTTATCGCTTCTGACAGAAGCCAGGCCCACGCCCATGGCCATGATAAAAGGCACCGTCATGGGTCCCGTAGTGACGCCTCCGGAATCAAACGCCACCGCCAGAAAATCCTTAGATACCAAAAATGACAAACCAATTAAAATAGTATAGATCGCAATGAGCAACACAGAAAAATTAATCTGAAACAAAATTCTTAGAATGGCTAGTGCGAGAAAGATTCCCACCCCCACAGCCACCGTTAGAATCAAGATTCTATTAGGCACGGAGGGCACCTGCTCTGCCAGCACCTGCAAATCCGGCTCGGAGATCGTAATCATAGCGCCCATAGAAAATCCGATGAGCAGTATCAGGATGATTTGACGGGTTTTCGATATCTGGACCCCAATGCCCTCACCCATAGGCGTCATGGACATCTCTGCGCCAAGCTGGAAAAAACCCATGCCCACCACCAGCAGCACCGCACCGGAGAGAAACATCACCATCGTGCCCAGCTCCACTGGCACAAGAATAATGCTAATCAGCAATACGATTCCCGTGATGGGCAAAACTGCCGAGAGGGATTCCATAATCTTTTCCTTTAATTTTATATTCATACAAATGCCTGCTTTCATTTCCATAATCGAATTTCTTAATCATATCACTTATCGGAACTTTCAACGCAAGTTTCGATAAAAGGCGCAGAATGCGCCGCAAATCATATGACAGGGTTCCCGAAGCGGTTCCTGTAATATAATTATTGTAGCATAAAAATGCCATGGATTCTACCACCCTTTCTGCAAGACTTCAAACCTCAGGGCGGCAAGCTCCGCTGTAGCGGCTCGAACCTCTTGGAAGAGAGCGTTATAATTCATCATTGACTGAGGAAACGGTAATAATCGGGCGTATTGCTCCTCAGTCAAGAGTGTTTTAATCACTTGGTGGCGGTGGGGCGTGTTGTGTTTTTTCATGGGCGCAAAAAGACAGGAAACCTTTTCTTGATTTCCTGTCTTGGTGTGCCATTCTGTTTGTAATATTCGTTCTTATTTCTCAAAAATTACAAAACCACATTCGTAAGGATGGTCGCAATACACACTTTCCTTCTTATCGGTGTGGTATAACATGCTTTTCAATATAATTTGAAAATCTCCGCCACCTGATAAAATCATGTATTCTGCCAGAAAAAATAGTAATAATTGATCCGTCATCACTGCAACCACTGCACCCCCACCTCCTAAGACTAATGTAGGCATAGCAGTTCCTAACAAATATTGCCACTTTCTCAACGGTTCGGAGCAACTGCAGTATGGAGAAAAACTACTCCAAATAATTCCAAAATCAATCGAATGAAAATGCTTTTTTGCAAAATAGCCCCAAGTAATTCCATGTATTAACTCATGCAGCATAAATAGACATAAAATAAGCAGAGGTAATGCTACAGCACCCCCCAAAGAAATACGGTCTAAATCAAAACCATTCACATTATCATAGATCCAAAATGCCGCAGCCATAAACGGAAGCATGACGAAAAGATTTAGATACTTTGCTTGTTGCGTATTGATAATCATATTCTTCATTATATATCCTTTTTGTTGCATTTCAGAACTGAATTTTTCAAAGTTATCTTTACGTTTCAATTCTTTTTCTGTTAATTTTCTTTTGTCTTTATCCATACTTCATTCCTCCAATCCCAGTTTATCTATAAAATCCTCTGAAAACGCTGTATTTTCAAGGTATATCGCTTGTCCAATGTTGAAGCCTTATGTATCTGTCCTTATTTTTGCCCTTACGAGCCGAAACAAGAGCCCTGTGGCTTCCATAATGCAATATAACCGCCAATCTTGCCGAGTAGGATAAAATAATGCTATAATATTCCAACCAGCTTTTTACAAAGCGTCACAAGGTCATAGCGAATTCCTTCTCGGCTACGCCATCCCCTCTTGCTCCATTCGTCCTGCGAAACGTCATCTCCGCCATATATCAATGCTCCATATTTAAAACCTCTGAATTGTGAAACAGCAATACACCCTGCCTGCTCCATTTCCACAATCTTTGCACCTTCTCCTTTACGCCGTGCTATTTTGTCAGCAGTTTCTCTGAATTTTGCATCTGTTGTCCAAGTCAATCCTCGAATGTATGAAATGGAATTCTTTTCTAAATAAGTTATAATTTTTTCAGTGGTTTCTGGATTTGTAAAGATATATTTTGAAGGTTCTATGTAATGGTATGAAAACCCCTCATCCCTAATTGCTCCGTCCACAACAAGTACCCGACCCACTTCGATGTTTTTGTCGAGAACTCCACCGCCGCCACAGAACATAACCTTGGTAATACCCATAGCATTAAATAGATCCAAATTTCCTGCACAAGCTGGACATCCTACCTGACCCAATGTAATCAGAATATCATCGTCTAAAAAGCGATATATTAAAACCGGGTTCTCACCACCAATCGTTTTTTCATGCATAATCTTACCTTCGTCTACTAATTTATCTATAACCTCATGGAAAAAAGTAATAATTAACTTATCTGTTTCAAACGATTGGTCTACAAAAGATGTTGGATTTAATTTTGCAACTTTATTATCATCAAACTCTAATATTGGATATTTGCTTTCCATAATCATAATATTTATTCCTCCATAATTCCCATATGTGACTGTGTTCCTTTGAAATATCATACATTGAAACAGCTATATTTTCAATTGATTGAGAACTACCTGATTTTTCAGGCAGTTCTCAATCGGCTATACGTAGACTCGTTCATTGGTGTGAAACTCTTTTGTTTTAGGTTCCTTGCTTCTTTACCGCACATAAGGATTCATGCAAGCCTTGCGGCACAGCGCGATAAATGGTATCATGAACGAAATCTTTCAACCTGGCAAGTCTGCGGCGGCACAATGCTTGCCAAATACATGAGGTATGCGATAAACACTTTTCAGAAAGGTGGGAACATATGGACAGAGACATGACAGCCGGAAACATCACGTCGGGATTGCTGAAATTCGCCTTTCCCCTCATGGCGGGAAACGTACTGCAGCAATTCTATAATCTAGCCGACACGTTCATCGTAGGAAGGGTTCTGGGCCCGGACGCGCTGGCGGCAGTGGGCTCTTCCTATACCCTGATGACATTTCTGACCTCCATAATCATAGGATTATGCATGGGTAGCAGCGCTTACTTTGCCATGCAGTATGGAAAGAAAGATTACCAGCATCTCCGCCAGGGCATCTTCCTCTCCTTCCTCCTCATTTTCTTGTTCACCCTGACGCTGAATCTCTGCGCCTTCCTTTTCCTCCATTGGATCATAGGAATCCTTCAGATTCCTTCCGAACTGCAGAAAATGACGGCGGACTATCTGCTATGCATTTTCGCTGGCATCTCCGCTACCTTTCTCTATAATTTCTTCGCCAACCTGATGCGGGCAGTGGGAAATTCCCTGATTCCCCTGATATTTCTTGGCGTCTCCGTGATACTGAACATTCTTCTAGATATCCTCTTCGTGATGGCATTTCGCTGGGACATTCGGGGAGCGGCTATAGCCACCGTAATTTCCCAATTCGCATCGGGCATAGGCATCGCCTGCTACTGCCATTTCTTCTGTCCCATGCTCCGCGTCCACAGAGAGCATATGCGTTGGAATGGAAGGATTCTAAAAGAAATCTTCAGCCTTTCTTTCCTGACCTGCCTGCAGCAGTCGGTAATGAATTTCGGCATCCTGATGATCCAGGGTTTGGTGAACAGTTTCGGTACTACCATTATGGCGGCCTTTGCGGCGGCGGTAAAAATAGATACCCTTGCCTATATGCCAGTGCAGGATTTCGGAAATGCATTTTCCACCTTCACGGCACAGAATTATGGGGCGGGCAAGACAGATCGAATCCGAAAGGGCATTAAAAGTTCCATCCTTTGCATCCTGGCATTCTGCACTGCCGTCAGCCTGGCAGTCTGCCTCTTTGCCCAGGACCTCATGGGCGTATTCATTGCCCAAGAAAATATGGAAGTAATTCAAGTCGGCGTGAGATATCTGCGAATAGAAGCGGCATTCTACTTCGGAATTGGCATTTTATTTATGCTTTACGGCTATTACCGCGCCATCGAAAAGCCTGGCATGTCCGTCCTCCTCACCCTCTGCTCCCTGGGAACCAGAGTAGTGCTGGCCTACCTCCTCTCCGACATTCCCACCCTGGGCGTGTCGGGAATCTGGATATCCATTCCCATCGGATGGATCCTGGCTGACATGGCGGGAATTTCCTATTATCTAGTCGCTAAGGTCAAAACCAGATAGAAACTGCTTGCATCCAATTCGCCATGCATAGGGAAGGACAGGCACATTTTTCGTAGCCTAACATATTATAAAGGGAATCATTGTCTTATTTTCATAGAAAGGAATCCTTATGGCTACAGAAATCAACAACAGCAATATGACAGACACCGGCTATTTCCAGGCAAACATTACCTCCGAGACAGATTCCACGCCCATTTCCGGCGCCACGGTACAGATTCTGGACATTAACAATCCAAATAACATTATCGAGCAGGTTACCACTGACAGCAGCGGTCAGAGCGAGCCTGTAGAACTGCCCACGCCGCCATTGGAATACAGCATGGACCCCAGTGCCAGCCAGCCCTATGCGGAGTACACCATTCGCATCACCGCTCCAGACTTCGAGTCGGTGGATATTTCCGGAGCAGAAATCCTGGCCGGGCAGACCGCCCTGCAAAACACTGCCTTGATTCCCCAGGTCCGCTCCAACCAGGACACCACGGAACTCTATGTCATCCCGCCCCACACCCTGTATGCAGAGTATCCGCCTAAAATTCCTGAGGATGCCATCAAGGAGATGGATGAGTCAGGAGAAGTTGTGCTTAGCCGAGTGGTCATTCCCGAGTATGTCATCGTCCATGATGGGGTGCCCAATGACAGCAGCGCGAAAAACTATTATGTGAAATACAAGGACTGTATCAAGCATAAAATCCTTTTCTCCTTATTTCATGGGCTTTCCCGCCCTTCTCTCCCCGCTACTACACCATTTTCTACACCATCTTTTTCATACAATAGTTGACAATGCGTGCTGGATGCGCTCCAATTCTTTGAATTTTTCCTCCTCCGTGGTATGCACATATTTGTTCATGGTCATGGCCAGCGTGGAATGACCGAGAATCGTCTGTAACGTCTTGGGCTTCATCCCGGCCTCGATGCACCTCGTGGCAAAGGTGTGCCTTAGACAATGCATGGAAATTGGCTGGATTCCATTTTTCTTACAAATATATGTCAGTGTTCTGGAATAGGTCTGATTGGACACGATTTCCCCATCATTGCCAGTAAATACGTACTTCGCATTTTCCATGTCTATCACTTCTCTGGCCCTCTGTTCCTCCAGTATCCTGAACGCCTCCTGCGTCAGCGGAACCTCCCTGACGGAGCTTTTCGTTTTTGGCGGATTAACCACCACCTGGCTATTGGAGGAAATCACCGTTGCGGTCTTGTTAATGCTTACCTTCCTGCCCTGGAAATCAACATCATCCCAGGTCAGCGCAATCATCTCGCCGCACCGCAACCCAGTATTTAGCACAAAGAGGTATTGATTCTTGTAATGATAGTCCTCCAGACAGGCGATCAGCATATTTTGCTCCTGCCTAGTCAGAATCCTTGCAGCATGCTCATCTGCCCCACCCACCACTTTTACTTTGCGGGTGACCGGGTTGAATCGTATGATTTCATTGTCCACGGCATAGTCAAACAAGATTTTCATCATGGATCGGGTCTGGGACAGTGTTGACTTGGAAAACTTTCCCTTCAGCGACAGCATCACGCTCTGGCAATGAATCGTTTTAATCTCCTTCACCAGCATATGGCCAATCACCGGCTTGATGTCATGCTCATATCTTCTCTTCCTTGCCTTTAGCGTATTGTATCGAAAGTTTTCCTTGTTCATTTCGTACCATAATTCAAACCACGCATCCAGTGACAGGTTTTCCAGGTCATGCATGTTAGAATGGGCATCCTGATATGTGGCATCCGCAATCCATTGCCGACACTCCTGCAGCTTATTGAAATACTTCTGCTGACGCTTTCCGCTCTGATCTACAAATCTGCCAGAATAAAGCCCATCCTTCCTTTGACTGATGCCCAGGCCAAGTTCCCTTCCTCTGATATCCTTTCCCATAATTGCCGCTCCTTTCGTAAAAAAGAAGCCTCAATACAGTAATGCCATATTACTATAAAAAGGCTTATCATACAATATCTTGTTTTATATCTCAATATTCTTTTCGATAAATTCCTCAAATTGTCTGCGCTTAATCAAACGTTTCCTGCCGATATGAATCACAAAAGTACACATAGGATTTCTCATCAGCTCATCCAATTTATTGATTCCTATGTTGCTGTATACTGCTGCCTCCTCTTTCGTGATCGCAACCTTTTTCCATATCGGAACCTCCAACTCCTTTTTCAAAGCAATCACCTCTTAAATCTCCTATTTGCTTACATAATTGTATATGCTGGTTATCATGCAATTATTTCCATTGCGCTTCTGTTATTTTTCCTTCCTGGGCTATTTATTTTCGCCTTTGCGAAGTTCGTCTGCCCGGCGGGATATTTCATGCACCAGTGCCACGCTCATCTTGCTGGCAAAGGGATAAAATAACATATTGTTTACATATTTCTGGGGCAGCATACGGCATTCCATTACAAGCCCCTCCCAAAACTCCATGGACAACTTACTACGGTCATGCCGCCCCGGCGGATTCCAATATTTCCTCAAAATCCTCCACCACGCCTGAAAAAACTCCAACTCATCATTCACGTTGTTTGTCCCCATTTCTCCTCATTCTATTTTCATGTAAAAGGTGTCTCCTCGCCATCTTCCAAATTCACAAAACCCTCTGTCCCCTGGATGCCCGACTCTTTTTGCCAACCAACTTCATAATAAAATCCCCCCTTTCCCTGATCCGTAATTCTTCTGGATTTCCTATCATACCATAAATCAATGCCCTCGTTCTTAGTCAGATTCCCGAACCAGCGGTTTTTACTGACAGAGAGATGATTGTAGTCCGGCGTATCCTCGTCCCGCTTAAACGTCATGACAATATCGGCCGCATTGGTAATATCCGCCGAACCGCTGACAGCATCATTCTCATCTTTCGTAAAACTATTCTTCCTAGGATGTGCCACGAGGATCACAACCACGTCCAAACGTTTTGCCAGGCGACTCAACTTCTTTACAAATTTGCTCTGGCAACGGTATTCATCAGCCGCCATATCAACATCTAGAGCAGTCATGAGATTGTCCACAATCACCAAGTCAATCCCATACTGCATGACGGAATGCTCTATGGTCGTCACTAAGTCCACCAATTCGTCATCATCTACCGCATTGTTGTCATACAGATAGAACTTGCCACGATACCAGTTTTCAATCAAATCCTGATTGCTGTTGGTAATAAATCGTTTCACATCCCCATTTTGATATATATTCTCAACGATATTCTGAGGCCCGGCAATCTGGAAATCAATCCATGACTTATACTGCCAATCGGGAAGTTCGCCAGAATAGGCAAATATTTTCTTTTCCTGCCGTAGTGCGGAAACGCAAAATTCGTTGGCCACGGTGGACTTCCCCTGCCCCCTCTTCCCTGTCAGAATTATCAACTGGCCACCAAAAAAGTATCCTCCCAGATAGGAATCAAGCCGCTGAAATCCAGTCTTGAATTTGGGAACGTCCCTCAAATCCCTTCTCTTGACATCCGCAAGTTCCACCACCTGCTTTACCGGTTGCTCGGCGGCATTCTCCACGGCCCTTCTCACTGCCTCCCTGCCATGCTTCCGCAATATATCGTTGGCATCCTTGCATCCCTTGTAATCTTCTTCCTGTACATAGCGAATCTTATTGGGAAATCTCTTTCGGATTTCGTCCAGCAACGACATTCGTCCACGTTCAAAATCACCAAAGACAACGATTTCTTCAAATTCGCACACCCAATTCCAGCAATAAGGAATCCATCGGAAATCATTCATCCCATTAGGAACGCTGACCGCACATTTTATTCCTGCCTCCGCAACAGACAGGCTGTCCATCTGCCCCTCGGTAAAGACTAGGCATTTCCTTTCTGACCCGCATTGTTTCATACCAAATAAGATTGGCTTGCAATCCGCCTCCGACCACTCCTTGGGCGATGCCTGTTCTTTTCCATCTCTGCCAACATATATCTTTCCCTTGAAAAAACCACTGTCACGATACTTCACATACTGCAGCTTGCCTTTTTCGTCATAAAAGGGAAACACCAATACATCCTCCCTCTTAGCATGTACCGTCACCTCGTATTCTCTTGCTACACGCTCCGAAACCTCCCTGCCCTGCAAGTATTCGATTGCTTTCGGAAGAGGCTCTATTGGCTTATCTGGCGTTTTCAGGCGGCGATATTTTCTCCGTGGCTGATAATATTCATCTGCTAAAACTCCCAAGGAAAAATCAAAGTCCCTGGCAAGGGTAATCATATTTCCAGAAATAGAGCAGCTTGACCGCAAGCACTTAAATACTCCCGTCCTCAAATTGATGGAAAATGTTCCTTTATCCTTGCCGCCTTTTCCGCCCTTGCAATACGGACAATGCAAAAACTGCAGTTCATCCCCACGTGTTTTTGTCTGGATTCTCACATGGTGCGCAAAAGAATAGGCATCCTCTTCTTTGAACTCATACAGTCTCCCCATATCATCGCTCTTCCTTCCCATCCCATAAATTCATTGCAGGCTCCTCATCATCCTCTCCCTCAGAATCCGCTTCCTCTCCCAGAGGCTCTTTCACCTCATAATCAGCAAAAATATTCTTTCTGAGCCAACTATCGGGACAATTCAGGTATTTTGGATCTTCCTCTGCCTTATCTTTGGCATACGCCTTTGCAGAGGCTATCAGCATGTCTTCTTTAATTCCTTGCATTACAAGCATCGCATATTCCGACTCCGCCATCGCCCTATGTTCTTTTCTGGGATATGCTTCCCAAAATTCTTCAAACTTCCGCACCGTCATTTCCTTTGGAATCGCCGTTATAGGAACCGAATCTACTGTATTCTGCTCATCCGCCACATAAACATTGTCCTTAATTTTTAGTTTTTTCCATTCCGATTGATATACCGTGGGCTTGTACCTATCTTTTCGGATGCTATTGCAGATGCGCCAATGAGCCACGACTACCAATCCTTGCGCCATATGCAAAAGATAGCCATTTTGAAACAAAATATCATAATCATTTTCCGAGGCATCTACCACTCTACGAATCCGATTGGCATTGTTTACAAAACCATCATCATCTGCCTCCATGCAAATGTGCATGTATAGCCCTTGCGCTGATAGTGGGAGATTTAGAAAATTGTCACTTTCCACCACCTTCCTAGAAAACATTCGCTTTTCAGCCATTTTCATCACTCCTCTGCCTTTAATTTGCACCACCGGATTTGACGATTTCCAACGCCCTCTTGTATGCGTAGATCTGATTCCCGCAGTGTCCGTATCTCCCGTGGTAATCTACGCAGTTATTCAATTCTTTCTCCAGCCTCCCAATAACCCATTCCACGTCATAAGCCAAAGGCGAAGAATCATATCTCACCTCTCCATCACCTTTCCCCAGCATCTCCTCAATGCAAGCATTATAGCCAACCTTGTATGATGGCACGATTCCATCCTCCTGCGGATATCTGCCGCACACCTCTTTCCTTTTCGGCATCGGCATCAGCGGGCACCAGCCAGGCTTATGCGTCTCAACATCCTCTGCCGGAAGCCGCTTCTTCCTGACTCCGCAATGCACGGTTCCATCCTCATATGCTAAATGACATGGGCAGTCAATGCATGCATCTGGCGTATCAACCACTAAAATGGATTTACTCACTTTCTTTTACCTCCACTTCACTATTTTGCTAAAAACTCCTGCTCCGTCTGAAATCCTAATGGATTATCAATATCCACTGCCACCCAACCATCGCATGTACCTTCGTCCTCGTCAAAAACATACCTCATATATTTATGCGGGTCCTCCTCATCCCTGTCTGGGATCAGGGCGCTAAGGCTGTTGTAGCACGGAACTCCTTTAAATGAGTAGGTGTTTCCCTGAAATCCATCGCAATTATCTCCATCTTCGATTGTCTGCATGATGCTAGATGCATTGTCCTCGAGGATATTTCCTCGTTTCAGCACCTGTTTCTTGGTCAGTTTGCAGGAATCCCTTCCGCAAAATTCACACATCGTTCTCCTCCTCTCCGTTGTACGGGTCTGGCAACGGCATCCAGGCAACAACCTCTCCATTTGGCATCCCGTAATCCGCAACCCATTTTTCGTCACCGTCTACATGGAGGATGCTGAAATATACTTCCGTATCCAATCCATTTATTTTGTTCCACTGGCACAGGACCGGGACTTCTTTCTCCGGCTTCCGCTCGCTGCAGGGAATCCACCCGCCAATTTTCGGCTGTTTCCGTATGTGCCTAATTACATTTTTTAACATGGCCAGTTGATTTTTATACGAAAAACCAAGGGTTTCCTCAGCGTTCTTATCAGCATCTGCCATATGCTTTTCAACAGATATTCCTAAATCGTTCAATTCGACCAGCAATTTTTCCTCGTTAATCACTTACATCCCTCCTATTGATTTCCATAGCCTGTCCACAATGCCAGCAGTATACAATGTCTTGATTTACTGTATTTCTCCGTTTCTTTATGCTTTCGTTGTACGTCCCACAAGTTGGACAGGTACACATATCTATTCTTAGTGGCTTCTTCGCCTTCTGCTTTTCCACAGCCTCCCGGCACTCTTTGAGCGTCCCGATCTTGCGGTACGCCATCACCTCCTTGCCCAGTTCCTGGTACATTTTATCTATGGTCAGAATCTCATCAGGCGTGAGGCTTGTATCTTCATACTCTGCCAGCCTCTCAACCGCTGCCCCTCTGATAGTTATTGGGTTAGGGCTGGATGCGCTTATGCACCAAGGGTCGGTATGTTCTCCAGTTTCTGCCATAGACTTTAATACAAGTTTGTTTCCCCATAAATCATCCCTTTCCGTAAATCTCTCCATGCTACC
Organism: Clostridiaceae bacterium; assembly: GCA_910575435.1. Classification (GTDB taxonomy): domain Bacteria; phylum Bacillota; class Clostridia; order Lachnospirales; family Lachnospiraceae; genus Butyribacter. The sequence continues at coordinate 15,490 of CAJTGI010000030.1, forward strand.
TCCTTTCTGGTTTCTCGCACCGCTCAAACTCGATCACCCACACCCAGGGGTTTGCATCCCATCCGTACTTTTCCATATCTGGCTTTTTGATGGTAGAGTTCCACACCTCCATGAAATGGCATAATGGAGAAACCCTGAATTTCGCCTCTGTGAGATATCCTCCACATCCCTCTGCCATCGCCTGTTCTTCGTCAATCTCCTGCAGACGCTCCACCCACACATTCGTTACTTTCAGCCAGATGCGGGCTGCTGCCTTCGGCATATGGATGGACGGCCGCCACGGTGTTTTTTCATGTTTTACTCCTTCCGGGTCAATATATGTATCAAACGGAATCGAATCTGTAGCTGCATAATAATATTTCCCTGTACCTTCAATGACCTCTTCGTTTATATCCAATTCGTACAAATGCTGCCACGTCTCCCTGACATACAGCACATCTCCCCGCTGACATGGCGGGATGACATATCTCGGCGAGTCAAAAACCTCTCTATTCCGATCAGTCTTTTCTACTGATCTCATGCCAGTATCCCAATCTTTAAATACAACGAATCCGCTTTCATCGGCCCGATACCTCGGCTTAATAGGCCGCCTGGTAACGGACTTTCCCGCCAGGATCGCCTGCACCATTTCGGTGTTGAATAATATTGGCAACACCCTGCCTTTGCTTGATTTATCCAAGCCATCCTCCCTCCTCCGCCAGCCCCCTGATCTTCTCCATCGTGGCCTTCCCGACACCCGGCAGAAGTCCAATCGCCTGGATGAAATTCTTAATCGTTATATCATGGTCGCCCACGGAATCTTTGCAAGCCTTCTTCCCACGCTCGAACCCCTCGCTCCTAGCCTTCTCCGCCATCTCCTCCACATGCCGCACCAGCTGCGCATCCGTCATCTTCCGCAATTCCACCGCTCTTTTATTGATTGCGGCTTCCTCCTCCGTTCGTCTGCAGTTCCTCTTCGCCATAATCATCCTCCTTCCGTGAAGTTTAATTCCATCTGCTTTCCGGGCGGCTCGTAATTCATCCATAGAGTTTCCGTCCTAGGCTTGCCATGTTCGGCACAACTCTTAAACGCTACCTTATTCCAGTCCTTTAGATAATCATTGTACAAGTCCGATTCATAGCCCGAAATCATCACCATGGACTTACTTTCGACTGCTGCCCGCAACAATTCCTCGTGATCCGCATCTGTCATCTCATGTCTGTACTGCTTTCCGGCTCTAACACCAAAAAGATAGGGAGGGTCCCAATATTGGAACACCCCAGGAGCATCAAACCTCTCAATAACATCCAATGCCGGACGGTTCTCAATCTGCGCCATCCGAAGGCGTTCTGCAATTCCGACAATCCAGCCCGGGAGCCTGTACCAGTTCCAAAGGGCATACGCCTTTTCTCTTCCCACGACATCAGTCTTCCAGCCAACCTTCTGGCTGTTCGCCCGGAATCCGTGGCTCTGCCAGCAACGCACCAGGAAACCCGCCGCCCTATCAAAAGGATCTGCATCCTCATACCGGCAAATAAACTGGTATTCATATTCTTCCCTGCTGTACGGCACTGCTGCCACTATCCCCGCAAGCCGCCCCGCATCCTGCCGGATGCACCGGAACAGATTCACCACATCCGAATCCAAATCATTAATCGTCTCAATATCAGAAGGGGGCTTGCTAAAAAACACCGCCCCGCTCCCAAAAAACGGTTCCACGTACGAATGGTGCGCTGGAATCAAATCCACAATCCTGGAAGCGATATTCCACTTGCTCCCTGGATATTTCAAAATAGCATTCATTCATCCAACCTCCATGAAGTCCTCCAGATTCATCTGCCCTGGTATATTCTTGTCCTCCATCCACCAGAGGAACACATCCTCGCCGCACTTCCAATCCCTGCACGTCTCATTCCTGTCCTCAAGTCCCTTCTGCCGCCTGGCCTCCAGCATTCTGTCGAAAGCCCTTATGTACATGTCTTTGTACTTCGGAAACTCCCGGAACTCCAACCATCGGGCTTTTCCAGCCATCGGGCATCCGATGCATCCCACCCTTGCAAAGCCCATATTGTAAAGGGGATTACGGCACCTGCACTCATTTCGGTAAAAATCCCACACCTCGTAGTCGCTCCAATCGATGATGGGGTTGACGACAGTCTTGGCCTTCATCTTGCATCTCTCAAACAGTTTCCTCCTGTCGTTATTGTCATTCATAAGCATTTTTTCATCGGAGACGCAAACTGCATCTTTCTTCTTCGGCGTAACCACCTCGTAACTTTCCCGGTCTTTCCTCTTGATGCTCTCACTCCACCGCACCCCGGTGGCAATCATGCGATTGGCACACCCAGTCTCTTTTAAAATAGAGCAACAGTACCGCACCCGCCTCGTGGGCGGCATCAACTTCTTGGGAATCAGGTTCCACATAGTTACCCTCCCCCCCCTCTGGACGCGCATGGTAGTCAATATTGCAACTGATTCCACGCAATTCCAAATCCCGGAATACCTTACGGATATGCTGCACTGTCTGGGGAGCGTCCGCCGTGGTATGGCTGTGGTGGACCTCAAAAGGGATGCCGGACCGTAAAAACAGTTCCAGCATTACATCGCTATCCTTGCCGCCGGAATAGGTGCATACCAACGGTTTCCCATAGTAACCTAGCGACATTTCGCTCCCTGTCCGTATCCTCTCTATTGCCTTCTCTTCTACATCCATTTCATCCTCCACAGAATCCATCTGAGCCATCCGCCCTCACGCCTTCTGCGGCGCAGTTCCACTTTCAACTCATGCGTTGTAAATGCCTCTAGGAACGGATGGCCCTTTGACTTCTTGTCTCGATTCCTAAGCATCTGATTCCCCTCCCTCCTCTGCTGCCAGTGTGTAGTCCATATTGTAAGAAAATCCGCACATTTTCAGGCGATGCCCGGAATCATCCCGCCCCGCAGGGCTTTTCCTCAAATTATCCTCATTCTCGGACATGCATCTATCTTTTGTTTTCATCGCCTTAATCTCCTTTCTGTCCATCTCAATAAGTGTTTGTATTAATTTCTGTGACTTTTCACTGTTGATGTAATACTTCTCATCAACCTCATCTTCCAAGTAGTCCTTTAACTTCCGTTCGAGCGGTGCAGGCTGCGGAAATTTGTAATTCCATTCGCCAAGCAGACTGA
>CAJTGI010000031.1 GCA_910575435.1 Clostridiaceae bacterium
AGAAGGGTTTTACAATTCCAGAAGGCCACACAGTTCCCTTGGACTGCTGACGCCTAACGAGAAGGAAAATTTATACTGGGAGCAGCACTAAACTTCTGCCCTCAGAAAATTTTTTACTAAAATGTGTCCACTCTCTTGACTATAGTCCAAGTTTCTTGCCGGAAACCTTTGCAGTAATAGTTGTTTTCCCGGCTTTTTTCGCCTTTACAACACCTTTTTTGCTGACGCTTGCCACTGATTTTTTAGAAGAACTCCATTTGACCTTTTTTCCATTTAATACCTTTATCTTCTGGCTCTGTCCTACGGATAAAGAAAGGTCTGTAATATTTAACGATTTTTGTTTGCCTGCTGCCTGAACAGACACTTCTCCTACCCAAAATTGCCCTGCTATCAAAAACATTGCCAATAGCAACACTGTTATTTTTCTGATTGTCTTATTTTGTAACATACACATCCTCCTTTTCAGCCTTTTACAAACCTTGTATATTTATGACTTAGACATAAAAACAAATCAGTTCTACTGCCCTGCTTCTTCATCTGCCCATACTTCCTTTGCCATACGAAATGCAGCCCACGCTTTCGGCCATCCACAATAAAAAGCGGCATGGGTAACAATTTCCGCCATCTCCTCTTTTGTGATTCCATTTGCCTTTGCACTAATCAGATGGTGTCGGAATGATTCATCTGTCAGCCCCTGTGCCATTAGCGATACCACCGTCACAAGACTTCGATCCCGCAGGGAAAGTTTGTCCTCACGGCTCCACACATCCCCAAATAATACATCATCATTTAATTCCGCAAACTTTGGGGCAAACTCCCCAAGCTGCGTTCTGCCTGCCGTCTGTTTTACTGCCATTTTTACATCCTCCTGCCATGCTTTTATATAAACTATTATTTATCAAGACTGTCATACTGTACATCACTGACCGCCTCCAGCCATTCATTACTCGTATCAGTACCCGGAATCTCCACTGCAATATGGCTAAACCAACTGTCTGCTTTCGCTCCGTGCCAGTGTTTCACTTCCGGTTGGATCATAATAACCATTCCCGGCTCCAGACTGACAGGTTCCCTTCCTTCCTCTTGATACCAGCCACTTCCTGCCGTACAAATTAACATCTGTCCGCCGCCGCTCTTTGCATGATGTATATGCCAGTTATTGCGGCATCCCGGCTCAAATGTAACATTTGCCAGAAACACGGCACATTCCCCCGGATGGGTAAGCGGATTTAGAAAAGAACTTCCAATAAAATAATCAACAAATGCAGTATTAGCCTCCCCCAATCCAAATACATTTTGTTTGTCAAACTCCTCTTTATTGTTTATTCTCATATGAAACCTCCGTTTCTGTAAATTTGTGGTATATAAATATTTATTTTAATCCCAATCCTTCCGCCCAATCCTTTACCTCATCTTCCGCCTCTGCCACATCCTCCCTTGAAATGGAAAGCGTATTGTCACTAACCTGAGCATCTGGCTGTAGCTGCGAGATGGTATCTGTTGTGGCAGAAAAACCGCTGCCACCGTGAGTAACAAAGGGAACAATGGTTTTGCCTGCAAAATCATATTCTTCCAAAAAAGAGTACACTGGCATAGGTAAATCTCCCCACCAGTTCGGGAAACCTGCATCTGTCAAGTATGGGGCAAAAAAATTTTTCTTTTATTTTATATCATTATATTTGAATAAGGAATAACTCTAATAGTTATGTAGTATATACCTGAAGGTAATAGCCAACAACCTAACATAAATCTACCTCTCCTTTTTCGTAACAAAAGCCGGGGAATATTCCTCGACTTTTGCAACCACTCAATTATATTATTTTAATATTTCAAAGCACATATCAAATTTCCTACTTTGATTGTCAACTCTCATTTGATAAATATCCACATGTAGATTAGCCGCAATTTCCTTTAACTTTTTCTTATTTCTATTGCTACAATCCTTTCCAAGATAAATTGCACTAATCTCTAAACCAACATCTCTCAAACCCAATCGTTTTCCATCTTCTTTCAACTTTGGATATGGAAACAAAATTCTAAATTCATTTTCCTGTTGCCATGATCTATGCTTAATACACATCAGATTCAAAATAACAAATTGATACTTAAGTAATTCTGGATTTTGCCCAGAAATTTTTCCATGCACAGCATCTAAAGCCAAGGCAACAAAATTACCTAATACTGCACTCATTGGATTCCTTTCCGGTTCATATGACACCGGATACAAGCAAGTCGAATTACACACATTATACTCCACACATATCCCATGATGATTATTTGAATAATATGCCCACATCGGCATATTATTCAATGGATGTATATCCCCTTTATCTGCACACAAACTTACTGTAACAAAACAATTAGTAATATATTTCCAATATTCATAAAATGTTTCAACATCGTTTCCAGATTTTAATATTCTATCTTCGTCTAGGTACATCCCATTAAATTCATATGGATCATTCAACACAAAATACTTGGAAGCCCATACCCTTTTTTGTTCCAGAGTTTCAAAATTCCTTTTATTTATGCTGGGATTTCCTCTGTCATAAAATGGAATAAACTTATATAGCTTTTGGGGAGCATTATCTATTCTATATTGGTCTGCCTTCTTTACACCCTCTGTTTCAAACAAAGACACATATTTTTTCATATCAAACATTGTTATTGCCTCCCTCTATAATGTTGTTGAAATAAATATCAAACACTCATCCAGTTAAATACATAATTTTTTTCATCTGTCTGCTCAAGCTTTTGGTATGATTAGCTCAAATTTATAATATTTATCTTCTAGCAATCTTTTTAAAAATTGGTTAAATCAAAATATGAACATATACCATCTACTCTACTTTGCCAAAAACCTTTTCTTTCAAATAAACTTTCCCATCATCAAAAGCTACTACTTTTACCTCATAAAGAGAATGAAGCGCTGCATCAACAGCTCCTTTTTCTAAAAGTTCCCCTTCATTCTGCTGATACCACTTCTGCATTGCACAAACAAACTCTTCCTCCTCAATTCCTACTTCGTATGCACATCTTTCATGCAAAAAGTAAACAACCTGAGCCTCCAGCTTGCCAATTTCCTGTTTAACTGATTTCACAACAAATAAGACAGAAACAATAATCATTTGAACATAATTGAATATGCTCTCTGGTTTATTTACAGATGCCACATATTCTAGCCCTGCTACAAGTGCTTTCTTCAAATCAATTTTTACATTTCCTGCCTTGTAGGATGCGGAATTTTCTCCCAAGAATATCATTCCTTTTCTCGCATCCTCTGGAATCACGGTGATAAAATTATCCACTAGATAATCCCCCACTCTTTCCTCCATGTCATATTGCAACGCTGTTCGTTCTAATTCCTGTTTTAAGGCATTATCATATTCTATCGCTTCTTTCCTCGTCATCTCCGCTCCTCCTAATCTGTTCTCTTTCTTCTATATGAAGTATTGCATCCAACTTCCTTCTTTCCATCTTTAGAAGTAACTGATCCCTGTACTCATCATAGACATCCAAAAAACCACCGTACAAATGATTTCCATCCTCAGTTTCAAAATTATAGTCTTTTTTATACGCAATAGCAAACAAACGGTTCTTACGTTTTATTGGTGTCGGATGCTCTGGATCATAAAAAACGGTCTTATATAACACCCTGTCAGTATAATAATATAAATCAAAAAAATCCATATACATCATAGGGGCTAAATAGGTATAGTCTTCCAACATGGCACTTTCACCCTGCTCCTCAATCATTATCTTTAATACGATATGGTAAGCAATCATATCAGCATCATATTCCTCCCTTTCAGGATGATTGGCACTATATTTCTTGCCAGTACTTGCTAAATAGGCATGTGCTATCTCATGTGCCAGACTAAACACTACAATGGTCCAATAACAATCTTCTGCAAGCTGAAGTATCTGAATATCTCCACCCACAGCTTCTAATAATGCTTTGTTTGCACTTTCACTTTGCATTTCTCCAAATATACACACATCATTCATTAGAAACAATACATATTTGAAACATTCACCATATGTTTCAAGATTTTCAAAGTCTTTAGACCATTTAAACATCGCCAAAAGAAATGCCATTACTGTCGATTCAAACAACTCATCTATATGAACAAATGCGGGTTTTCTCTCATCATTATATATATAACTGTTAATTGTATTTTGATAACGATTGCTTAATTCAATTTCTGTTCCAGAATAATCGTATTCCTTCTTAAAATATTTTTTTACCAAATTGAACATCGTTTGCAAATTGTAACGTTTCATATTTTCTTTTATTTGTTCTTCAGTAAAATAATCAGGAAAATATTGCAACATAGTTCTAAGCCCACGTTCATCATCTCTTAAGGATGTCCCGCCAAACTTAAAAATTTCATAATTGTCCGGAGATACCATAAACTTTTCTAAAAATGGCATGTCCAATTTTCCTGATTTTTTCTTATTATTCTTTTTCTCCATCGTTTAACACTTCCTTTTCATATACAGTCAAGAGGCATCTATTTTTCTTTCATTCTTCTGTCTCTTCTCATATCATACAATCTTAATCTACTATTTATGATAAATACTATCTTTCATTTTCTTTACAATCCATGAAATAATAAGTAAAAAGGGGCTATCACACCAGTATTGATACTCGTTCAAAAGTTCTTTCCATTTATGTAGCAAAGACTTTTGAATAAATCATAACTTGTAATTTATTCATGCGACAGTTCCCATTTGGGTTTATTATTTATTTGCTTTCAAAATTTTGATATAGTACAAATCATAAAGGCAAAACGAAATTTATGCTATTCTTCATAACCAATAATTGCACACAGTTCACTATACAGCTTCCAATTATTTAGAAACATTGCCAGAAGCAGTTCGTATCATATCAAGATTATGACTTGCTATGTCTCGTTTCTTAACAAAATCCTTAAAAAAATCTTTAAATTCAGCCATTTCGTCTGTTCCATCTTCCAAATACTGATATATCTTGTGTAATACCCCAATGGAAAAAGCACATGCAAGCTCAAATGTAGTTCCTCCGCCTTCCGGGTTACGAATCAATTTCAACAAAAATCCATTTTTATCTACATCCATACCCATTGTTGCATTCAATCCATGTGATTCAAATGATAATCCTCCATAAATACCATCATAATATTTTTCATAACCTGTTTCTTTCATTAAACCATAAATACTTGTTGTATTGCTGCATACTTCATACCACTGAATATGTACCTTTTTCTTATTTCTACTATGTTTCTTTTTGTCCGCCAATTTCTTTTTTCTGGCTATATCCGTTTCTTGAAAAACTGCTTTTGATTTTATCAATCGTTCCAATGCTTGCCTTTTCTTTTCTAGTTTTTTACAATCTTTATCAAACTCATCTCTCCCTTTTTGAGCAATAATTAGTTTTCCATATTCAGATTCTGCATCAAAATAAATTTCACTTTTATCTAATTCCTGGTAATGATGTTCCAGATAATAAGCAGCTGCTCGTTTTTGCGTATCTTCTTTTAATATAAATTCTAGTCCAACTATATTCTCAATCAAAGAACGTAGTATTATCTGTGCTGGTTCAAATAAACTTACAGAGTATAACACATTAATAGAATCCAGTTGTTCCATGATTTTTCTTATAAATAAAATAATAACAGTATCAACAAAATCATCTATCCTTGAAATTCCTATTGTCATTTCATTTTCGACTTCCCCAAATCTAGTAATAATCGAGTCCAATACATAGCTTGCTTGTTCAATAATTTTCTTAACATCATCGTGCTTTTCCACATTAAAAAACAGATTATCAAATACTTTTAAATATGAATTTTGCATAATATCTCCTCCACAATTCCAGTTTATTATTCTAATCTACATAACCAGTATACCATGCCATTCAAGACAATTCCACATACATTTCAAGCAAGTACACCATTAAAAGTGCACATTCTACCCCACCTCTTCCTTACAAACCTTCCTGAAATAATCATCATTCTTAAACACTACCTGCAAGTTGCCATCACCATAGATATACACCCTGTCAATCAGTTTTGATAAGATGCTGCCATCATATTCCTCCAACACGCTGCACTGTTTCAAATCGTCCTCACTTTCCTTCGGTTTCGGCTCACTCTCCTGCTCTGCTATACTAGCAATCTTTTCCTCCAGCTCCCCAAGCAGGCTCTGGTTTCTTTTCCTCAATGACAGGTATTCTTCTTTGGAATAACCGCCAGAGGCATATTCTTTATACAACTGGATTGTGTTATCCTCCACACGCTGTTTCTCCCGTTCCAGTTCTGCTAACAGGCATACAGAAGTATTTCTCTTATTGTCTGTCTGCTTTTGAACCACCAGATTATCCAGACGCATCCGGCAAGCCTCCCTTACCGTTTCCAGGACCATCTGCTCCGCCTCCCCTTTTTCCATGAAAATCCCTGCACAGGGCAAATCGGGGTTCGTATTTCTGACACTGCATACATACTTAGGCTTATGCTGTGTCTTTCTCAATTTCCTCCCACAGTACGGGCAATAAAACAGATTGACACTCTTTGTTTTTTTCTTACTCCCTGTATATCCACTGAACATTGCATTTGCCTTTTCAAACAACTCTTTGCTGATAATGGCAGGAACCACATTCTCCGTTACACTCCATTCAGATTTATCCCGCTTTACCAGTCTTTTGTTATCGCCAAATCCAACCGTTTCGTAGCGGTTTTGTACCAGTGTCCCTTTGTAGATGGGATTTCTTATGACTGCCAGCACCGTTGTATTCTCCCAAAGGTAATCCCCCATGTTATGTGCGGGCTTGTAATTGATTCCCCGTTCCCACTGCCGCTGCAGGCGGGTAGGTGTTTTCCTCTCATTCAGAATCCGGGCAATCTCCGATGCACTTTTCCCGCCTGCCGCCAGTGTAAAGATTTCCCTGACCACCTCGGCTGCCGGTTCATCTACAACCAGTTTATGCTTATCTGCCGGATTTTTGCGGTAGCCAAATGCGGTAAAGGAGGCGGTATATTCCCCCTGCTTATTCCTGTTTTTGCGGGCTGATTTGACCTTGCGGGACAAATCCCTGCTGTACATCTGGTATATGAGATTCCGGAATGCCACATCCATCCCGCCTGTCATACCGCCCTGCTGTCTGCTGTCATATCCGTCATTGACCGAAATGAACCGTATGCCCATGACCGGGAACACAAACTCCATATAATTTCCCACTTCCAGATAATCCCTACCAAACCGGGAGAAGTCCTTTACAAGCAGGCACTCAAACTTTCCTGCCTGTGCATCCGCAAGCATTCTCTGAAACTCTCTGCGGTTCTCAAAGCCTGTGCCGGACACCCCGTCGTCGAAATATTCCAGCACCTCATACCCTGCAAATTCCTCATGGGAACGGATATAGGCATACAGGAGTTTTCTCTGACTGGTAATACTGTTGCTTTCCTCTTTCTCATTACCAGCCATATCCGCATCGCTGATGGAGAGACGGATATAAAATGCCAGTGTCCTTTTCATGCCATCTCCCCTTTCCGCTGTTCCATTGCCATAAGCAGCTTTTTCATTTCATCATCATACTTAAAAACAACTTCTATCCTTTTATCCTCATGGATTAGTACCCTGCCGATCAGTTCTTCTGCCATTTCCTTTGACAGTTTCCGCCTGCTCCGGTATTTTTCAATAACTTCCCTTAACTCTGTCCCACGCATGGGAGTATGTTGATACCCCTCCATTGCCTCTGCCAGTTCGTCCGCATACTGTTCCAGTTTTTCAATGCGCCCGGAATATTCCTCATTCAGTTGCAGATATTCCTTTTCTGTCAAAAGGCTTTGCTGATAATCCGCATACAGGCCGCTTTTTAATGCTGCCACTTTCTCCAAATCCGCATGGCACTTATTCAACGCCTCGGAAAAGGCTGCCATTCTCTCCTTTGCTTTTGAGGACTGGTTCATTTTCTGTAGCAGGGCATCCGTATCTAACAGTATTTTTATCTGCTCTTTCACTGCCAGAAATACGGTATCGTACACCACATCCATTCTGACCGGCAGACAGTTACAGCTATCCTTACCGTACTGCCTTTTTCTGGTACAGATATAATAACGGTGCTTTTTCTCTGGGCGGATTATCATGCCACTCCCACAGCACCCACAGAATATTTTCCGTCTGAAAAAATTATCCACCCCGCATTTTCCCTGTTTCCGTTTTTCCTTACGGGCATTTGCGGTTTCAAATAATTGTTCTGACACAAGCGGTTCATGGTGGTTTTCAAACACATTCCACTGCCCTTTATCTGCTGTGTGGCGTTTCTCATGCCGGTACAGGCACACCCTGTCCTTTCCCGATACATATCTCCCCAGATACACCTCATTTTTCAAAATGGCTGCTATGTGGTCCCGGTTCCATCTTAAATGCGGTTTTTCTTCCAGTTTTTCCGGTTGCTTTCTCATACGGTACTGGTACGGTGTCGGTATTTCCTCTTTATTTAAGTCCTTGGCTACTTCCGTCTGTGGCTTTCCGGCAGCGACTTCCTCAAAAATCCTTCTGACGATCCCTGCAGGTTCTTCATCCGGCACCATGACTTTTTCATTCCCCGCATCCCGTTCCACCTGGTATCCATAAGGAACCATGCCGCATGGAATCCCCTGTTTCATCTGGTTTTCCTTTGCCGTGGCAATCTTTTTGGAAATATCCTGTGCATACAAGGCATTGGCAATGTTTGTTACCGTCATTATCATTTCTGCCCCGCCCTTTACGGAATCAAACTGGTCGTTAACTGCCACAAATCGGACCTGGAACATCGGAAACACACGCTCAATCAGGTTCCCTGTTTCAATATAATCCCTGCCGAGCCGGGACAAATCCTTGACTACAATACAGTCTATCCTGCCGTTTCTCATATCCGACATCATGCGTTCAAAGGCTGGCCTGTCAAACCTCGTGCCGGAAATATCATCATCCATATAGGTATCATAGATTTCCATATCTTCCTGCTGTTCCACATAATGACGGATAAATTGAATCTGGTTTTGTATCGTTCCCCTCTCCCTCGTATCTTCACGCTCTGCGGATAACCTTGCATAGAGGGCTGTCTTATATATTTTCCCGCCATTTTTCCCGGCAGACCGGACCGGTGTCGGCTGCTGTACCCTTGACTTTCTTGCCATTTACACCGCCATCCTTTCTGTCCTCTCGACTTCCTTTATCCTCGCAGCCTGTTCCAGCATGGAATGGAATTTATCGTCACAGTCCAGCACAACCTCAAGGTTTCCCTTTTCATGCACCCTGACCTCCCTTATCAGATTTACCACAAGGCTGCGGGTAAGGGTGGAAATATTCCTGTTCTCCCGGTATTCCTCAATCCATGAACGGTCACTGTCCCTCTCCTGTGCCGCTGTTTCCGCCTCTTTTTCAATGTTGCGGATTGCCTGTTCCGCAATGGTTTTCTTCTGCTCAAAGTTCTCCTTAATCAACTGGAAATCCTTTTTATCCACAATCCCTTCTTTGTAATCTTCATAGAGAGATACCAGCATACGGTTATAGCGGTTGATTTCTTCCTCGTTTGCCTGTATGCGTTCCTCCATCTTCTGGATGTCTATTCTTCTGTTCTGCATTTCCCCTGCCTGCCGTATGACTTCATCCGCATCCAGAAGCTGCCCGATCAGCTCTTTAAGCGTAGACAGCACCGTTTCCTCCAGTACATCCTCCCGGATGCGGTGGGAAGTGCAGCGCTTAAATTTTTTGTGGTTGGAACACAGGTAATAAATATACTTTTTGCCGGAAACCGTAGACACCTTTCTTGTCATCAACGCCCCACAGTCTGCACATACGGCAATCCCTGACATGGTTGGAGCTATACTAAAAAAGTGGACACAAAACCACACAGACTGTTACAATAAGCTAAACACCAAATTAGGAGGTACTCACATGGCTGCTAACAATTATCACAAATACGATGAAGATTTTAAAAAATCTCTTGTCTCTCTCCACCAAAACGGCAAAACA
>CAJTGI010000032.1 GCA_910575435.1 Clostridiaceae bacterium
TCCGCTTCGACCGATAGTAGGTAGCAAAGACAGGAAAAGCTGTCAAGGGTAAACTTCGCGCTACGCGCCCTTGACAGCTTTTCCCGCCTTTGCTATTGGGCAGTCAAGAGGACGAAATCAGTAAACTGCTTTCGCCCTCAATCTATTATGGGGATTGTTACGCAGTAGGGGTTATTTTGTCCTTGATTTATGTGGCTTTGCGGGTATTGAAGTGGCGGGGTAAGGGTTTTATATGTCTGCTCTCAAAAACGGTGTTCTATTGCGTAACAGAAAAGCAGAGAACCGACCACTAATGAAAGTGATATATTCTCTGCTTTTGCTTGCACCCTTTTTGTCAGCGTTGATGATAAGTTGTTGTGAATACTTCCTTATCAACGTAAAACTAAGGGTTTGCGGACTTTGTGATTCTAAAGCGGTAATAAAATGGTAATGTTTTTAGAGCCAAAGCTGAAATTTCATTTTACAAAATCTGCGATAGGCGAATGAAATGGATCGAATGTTACCAAAGGACATTGTAAAGTATTTGTGGTAATGGTGGGGAAATCTATTGTTATTCTGATGCGTTTATAAGATTTGAGTGGAAGAAAAAAGAACTGTAAAAAGCCGGATTTTTTGTTATAATATAATCAGCAGAAAATTTTTGTGTTGGGTACGGTTATCCGGGCAAGGAGGAATTGTTATGATTACAGCGGAACTGACTAAAAAAATAGATACTTTATCAAAGGATGAATACCGGATGGTAGAAGTGTATGTTGATAATGTAATGGAATATTCAAGACATAGGAAAAAAGATGCTGCATGGCAGAAGATAAAGTCTGACTTGACAGAGTCTGAAAAACGTATGCGGGAGGAAGGCGGTATTTGTTCACCGCAGTTAAGAAAGAATCTAGGTGTGTAAAGATGTATGAAATTATTTATTCTCCGATTGTTCAGGAAAAATTGGCGGCACTGAAATTGAAGCTGGTTGAAATGTGCGGAGAGAACGTGGGGATGAAACATTTTTTGCAGGTTATTGATGGTTTTGAGGTCCGCCTTACGTTCTCAAATACTGGGATTCCGATAAAAACCATATATGATGTCGGATTGGAGTTTGAACATTATTTTGTCATATATTCCCATAAAAACTATTTTTTGTACTATACCGAAGGCGATAAGGTATATGTTATGGAGATGTATGATGAAAGGGAAGATTTTGCAAGGACGCTGTTTGGAATCGTCACTACCAGTAAAGAGACTTTGGAATATTGGGGTGAATAGGAGAATACATATAAAAAAGAAGAATATTGAATAGTGATAAAAGATATTCGGGCATTCTGTTTCTATTTTGGATGGAATGCCCTTATTTTTTGCCCAAAATGGAGTAGGAGAAGAAATTGAGAGAGCTTTATAGCGTCATTGGAAACCGCTAAAATGAAAGGAGGTCAGACAATCTGTGAAGAGAGGCAAAGGAAGGTGGTGGAAAAGATTTTGCAGATTTTGGGAATCCCAAAAGAAGGGAAAAGATCAATCAAACCAGACGGCTGCGATTCAAAGCCGAACTGATTTGGATGAGGAATCTGAATTTATATTCATGGATTCGGGCGGTAATGTAATCGTGCCAAATGTCAGAAAGACGATGGAGATTATGCATCTAGGTTATAAGGGACACTTAAAAGAGGAAGGTTTTTGAATATTACTAAAAGCATATCCGGGGTATTCCATGAAGTTATATGGGATGCCCTTATTTTATGCAAAAAAACAAAAGGAAGGAGATTTTATGTGTGATTCTAAGGTCCTGAATTTGAAATTTGTATGGACTATAGTCAAGATAGTGGACACATTTTAGTGAAAAATTTTCTGAGAGCAGAAGTTTAGTGCTGCTCCCAGTATAGCCTTTCTCTCTCGTTTGGGGTCAGAAGACCGAGGGAACTGTGGGGTCTTCTGGTGTAATAATAGCCTTCTATGTATTCAAAGACAGATGTATAAAGCTCCTGCAGGGTGTGATAGTTTCTCCAGTTGGTTTCTTCCCTTTTTAGGTGTTTGAAAAAGCATTCGCATACGGCGTTATCAAAGGGATAGCCTTTTTTGGAAAAGGACTGCACTACATGATGGGAATCCAATAACTGCCGGAAAGAAAGGGCAGTGTTTTGGGATTCCCGGTCAGAGTGGAACATAAGCCCATATGGGGCATTCCGTTTCCAGTAGGCTTTTTGGAATGTGGCGGCCGCTAATTCTACGTCTGCTTTCCCGGACAGTTGCCATGCGATGATTTTCTGGGAGAACAAGTCCATGATGATGCATAGATAGTACCATTTGCCGCCTGCCTTGAGATAGGTGATGTCGCTGGCCCAGACCAGGTTCGGGGCCTTCTGCTGAAAGTCTTGCTGCAGATGGTTGTTGCATGGGCCGCAGTCGGAGTTTGCTGCCTTGTGCTTGGGCTTGTCCGTGGACATTTTCGGGAGCTGCAGTGTTTTCATCAGTCGGTACACTCTGCCGATGCTGATGTGAATGCCATGGTCACGCTGTAAAAGGTAGTGGATTTTATAGGCGCCAAGCCGCTTGTTGTGAACCGAATAAATGCGGAGGATGAGGGAGGCGATATGCTGGTTTTCTTCGGTGCGGGGTGCGGGCTTGGAATGGAAGTGCTTGTAATAGGTGCTGCGGTTTACTTCCAAGACCCGGCACAGGGTCTTGAGCGGATGCTGGAAGCGGAGTTTATGTATGGCGTCTAGTCGTTGCTTGAGTGTGGCGTGAAGATGGCAACCGGGTTTTTTAATATGAGATTTTCCTCCTCTAGCTGTGCATTTCGTTTTTGGAGTTCTTTTACTTGTTTGGCAGTGAGGACTTCACCGTGGGCGATTTCAACGGTGGAGTATTGCTTGATCCATTTGGCGAGTGCAGAGTGTGACACGCTATACTCCTTGCAGAGTTGGGATTGTGCTTTGCCGTTTTAATAGGTTTTGGTGGCAGGGGTAGGTAATTGTAGTGGAAATAATGGAAAACGGATAGGAGAAAAGTTTTTCTTATCCATACATAAGAATGGAGAGGAATCTGTTTATTCTACATTTGATTTGCAGAAGATGTGGAATTGTGTAGATTGGCATGGTATACTGTTTATATTGATGTGAATGTCGGACAAAAGTTTAGGAGTGCTTAAGGAATATGAAAGAATACAATATAAAAATTGGCACAGTTTTTTTGCTGGTGCTGGCATATTTTGGGATTATGCTTTTATACTCATTCTTAGATGTGACAGTTTGGAGAAAAGTTTCCCCTGATTTTTCCAATATAATCAATATGGTTACCATAGTGGTATGCATAGGTATTTTTGTTGTATTTCTGGAAAGAACGACAGGCTACCAGGTACAGTTGTTGTCTAACATAAGTTTTGTGGGAATGATGTTAGCTATTGGCTGTTCGTTTTTATTTTTTCTTTTGTTGGATAGGGGTTTAGATCCAATTTTTGAGGGCATGTTTCCGCAAAGTGAGCAGGATTATCAAGAAATGCTTGAAAGCCTTATCAAATCACCGTTGACAAGTATGATACAGGTATGTGTACTTGCCCCTATTATTG
The DNA here is from genome assembly GCA_910575435.1 of Clostridiaceae bacterium. Taxonomy (GTDB): domain Bacteria; phylum Bacillota; class Clostridia; order Lachnospirales; family Lachnospiraceae; genus Butyribacter. The sequence continues at coordinate 3,554 of CAJTGI010000032.1, forward strand.
AAGAAATACTGATGCGAGGAGTGGTTTTGGGAGGATTGATAAGTTCTTATGGAACAGTAACTGCATTATTGATTTCTGCTACGCTTTTTGCATTATTACATTTTAATATGGTCAAATGCTATCAGCGTTTGTGTGTAGTATTGTTTTGGGATTGCTCTATATCAAGACAAATTCTGTATTTTGCTGCATGATAGTACATAGTGGGTATAATTTGATTTCGTATGTTGTTATGATATATCCGCAAATTAGATGAATACGATGTAAAATGGAGGTTTCAATGAAGAATGATGAATTTTGGAACGCAATAGACAAGTTGGTTGCTGAATCTGAGATAATCATTGACAGACCAAAGGGTACTGTCCATCCGAAATATCCCGGTTTTGTTTATCATGTTGACTATGGATATTTGAAAAATACAACCTCTATGGATAATGCCGGGATTGATGTATGGATAGGTTCAGACAGCAGTCAGATGATAGATGCCATTATGTGTACAGTAGATTTGTTGATACGGGATTCGGAGATTAAGATTCTGATTGGCTGTACAGAAGCAGAGAAGGAGCTTGTTGTTCGGACACATAATAAATCACAATATATGAAAGGAATTTTGATACACAGATAAAATAAATGTTAAGGTGGTGAAATTATGATTCGTGAGATTGCAGAAAAGGACTATAAAGGTTTAATGACATTGTATATGCAGCTACACGATAATCCTATGCCGGAGGGGACAGCAGATTTGCAGGCATTGTGGAAACGAATTTTACATGACAAAGACCATCATATCATTGTGGCAGAAGAGGATGGGAAAATTGTTTCTTCTTGCGTTTGTGTAATTATTCCCAATTTAACACATAACCAGCAGCCCTATGCGTTTGTAGAAAATGTGATAACAGATGAAGTATACCGAAAGCAGGGATTGGCAACAGCATGTTTGGATTATGCCAGAGAGATTGCGGTCAGAGAAAACTGTTATAAATTAATGCTTTTGACTGGTTCAAAGCAGGACAGTACCTTGGATTTTTATCGCAAGGCTGGGTATAACAGCGAGGATAAGACGGCATTTATTCAGTGGATTTAGGAATTTGTGAAGGCTGGTGGGAAGTACAGAATAAAGGAGAAAATATATGTCAGAATTAACGGATATGATGAATATTGGGAAGGAAATGGCAAAGAAATTAGAGGCGGTTGGGATTGATTCCTCAGAGAAACTGATCCAGACAGGGAGCAAGCAGGCATTTTTGCAACTGAAGCAGGAATATCCCAATGTCTGTCTGGTTCATTTGTATACTCTGGAAGGAGCGATTACAAATATCGAGTTTAATTTTCTTTCTGAAGAAAAGAAAAAGGAACTCAAAGAATTCAGTGATTTTCTAAAATAATCTTTTGAGTAACTTTGGAAATCATTGGTTTTGACAACTTTATTCAGAATGGAATGGAGAGGTTGCACTTGGAAATTCGCTACATGACACAATTAGATGACAGGCTTGCTATCAGTAAAGTGTATGAGGTTAACATGATTACAAACGGAGAGCATATCATAGAGAAGGTAATTGCTATTATGCCAGATGGGAAAACGGGGACACCTTGTGGTGCATGCAGGGAGCTAATGGTACAGTTCATGCCGGATGACTATCAGGATATTGAGATTATGATGGATTATGAGGCAGGGAAAGTAGTGACGCTTGGAACTTTGACACCGGAATGGTGGATTGGGAAATAACAAAACAGTTGGCACAGGATTGGACAGGCAGGTGATAACGGTATGAAAGAAAAATCTACACCCTTTGATGTGGCGGAATATGATAGACAGATAAAAAGGACATTACCCTTTTATGAGGAAATGTTTCACCAGGTTGTTGATATTGTGAGGATATTGAATTTGCAATCAATCAGATGGCTTGATGTGGGATGCGGAACAGGGAGGATGGCTAGAACAGTATTGGATAATTTTGATATACAGAAAATGGTATGTATTGATATGGAGAACGAAATGCTTGAGAGGGCAGAAAGCCTTTGTGATGATGAAGGGGTGGAATTTTTTCAGCGTGATGTTAGGAATCTGTCCTATCAGGAGATATTTGATATTGTAACTGCAATACAAGTAAATCATTATTTTAAGAAGAATGATCGTATAGCAGCCATAAAAAAGTGTTATGATGCTTTAGCAAAAAATGGAATATATATTTCCTTTGAAAATTTTGCACCAGATAGTGAGGAAGGTGCAGCATTATATTTAGAGAGGTGGAAGCAGTTTCAGATAGCGAATGGGAAAACCAAGGAAGAGGCGGATTTGCACATCAAACGTTATGGACAGAATTATTTCCCGATATCAATTTCAGAATCCATTGGACTTTTGAAGGACTGTGGGTTTCGCATGGTAGAAATTTTGTGGGTGTCTTACATGCAGGTGGGGATATTGGCAAGGAAGTAAATGCTGCATATAACAGGAGGGACGTTGTTTGCATTAAAAATGTAATGTTATAATGTATTGGTCTGTATAAGGAGACGGTATGGATATACAAACGGGGAACACTGCGGAAGTATTTGATTATGATGGAGAAAGGGTCTGCAAACTATTTTATCAGGGAATGCCTTATGAATATGTTCAGCAGGAATATGAAAATGCCAGAAAACTTTTTGAATTGGGAATTCGTGTGCCGGAGGTATTTGAGATAGTGAATTGCGATGGGCGGTGTGGGATTATTTACGAAAAGATTGCCGGACTTCCAGTGTGGGAGCATATGCAAAATGAGTGTCTATTTGAGAAATTTATTGCAGAGCATAAAAAATTACTGGATATTTCTACGGATGTACTAATGTCATACAAAGATTTTTTGATTGCGATGATAAGCGGAGGGAGCAATAGGGAAGTATCAGGGAACATTATAAAAAAGATTTCAGACTTACCGGATGGCAATTCTGTTTTGCATGGAGACTATCATCCGGGTAATGTAATGCTAACTGTGGATGGGGAATTTGTAATCATTGACTTACTTAATGTTTGTAGCGGACCAAAAGAATATGATGTGGCACGAACCTTTTTCCTATTGGGGAATGAAAAATGGCAGGATAGATATTTGAAGGGGATGGGATATTGCAAAGAAGACATTGAAGGATACTTAGAGGTGATCAGGGAAATGCGAAAATATGAATGATTGTTTTGCAACGGAGAGTAAATTGTTTATAGACTTTTTGTTGTAAGGATAAAGCGAAAAGTGTATAATATAGATAGAAGTATATTCCTAAAGGAGATGATTGCTATGACAATGACAAAGGTAGAAATTGATGTGCCGGAGGAAATTGTACCATATACAGTACTGGAGGATAAGGATGCACAAATAACAAGAAATGCAATGATGGTCTATCCTTATATCAAAAGTGGTGTCATATCTCATGGAAAGGCAGCAGAAATGCTTGGGCTTCATAAGATTGACTTGGTTACATTGTATGGCAAATTAGGTCTGCCATATTTTGATGAAACGGAAGAAGAGTTTGAAGAAGATTTGGCAGCATTGAAAAAATTAAGAGGTGCGGTGGTATGATAGTTGTATCAGATACCACGCCGATTATTTCATTGATGAAAGCAGGACAGTTGAAACTGCTACAGAAATTGTTTGGTGTTGTGTATATACCAGAGGCAGTATATCGGGAGTTGACAGAGAATGAAGCATTTTCTGAAGAAGCGAGACTGGTACAAGAGTGTGAATTTCTTTATGTGGAAGAAGTGGTCAATGGGAAATCCGTTGCCATTTTGCGGAATTTTACCGGATTAGACGCTGGGGAAAGTGAAGCAATTATTTTGGCAGACGAAAAGCATTCGGATGTATTGTTGATGGACGAGCATAGGGGTAGATAGGTTGCTAAAAAGATGGGGATAACAATTACTGGTACGATTGGAATTCTGACACAGGCATTTGATGAGGGGATGCTGACAAGAGAAGATGTGGAAGGATGTATTGAACGATTAAAGGAAGGCGGGATACGGATCAGTGAGAAGCTGTATCAGAGGTTGAGGGAATATATGAGACAGAATGCGGAGGATATATTGCAGTGAATGAAATTGATATGAATAAAGTGACGGCTGAAGTAATAGCAGATGTGGCTAAAAATGCAGCTAAAATGGTTATTAGTAAGTTAAGAAAATTATATAAAGATTTTTCGAGTAAGGAAGACGTAGATTACGGAATTGCTTTTGAAAAATAACTTTTAGAGGCTCAAAAAACAGTTGGAGTGGCTAAAACTATCTTATATGGTCAGATTTCTCATGATTTATATTCTTTTTTTGAGTGTATGGGGATTAGAAATAAAGAATTTATTGTAGATACCTCAGATGTGAATAATATTCTGAAATTACCTTGAGTTGAAGTTGCCAGATTGTAGAATTATATTGAGTGGTATGATATACTGTTTGTATTATTGCATGTGACAGGCAAGAGTTTAGAGGAGTGCTTAAGGGATATGAAGGAATATGATATAAAAGTTGGTACGGGTAGTGTAAAATAGTTTGTGTCTTTGGTAAAAAATAACTCCTTTTTGGTAAGAATTAAGATATGACAAATCTTATCAAAAAGGAGTATTGTTATGCCAGCAGCAAAGCAACAAATTCGACAGATAATTGCAGAAAACGACATT
>CAJTGI010000033.1 GCA_910575435.1 Clostridiaceae bacterium
ACACTGGTGCTTTTATGGTCACTTATGCTTTCTGAACAACTGCCATATTCTTATTCAATTTTCAGGATTACGTTATTTCAGGCATTTGTCAGATGGTTATAAGGAAACCTCATCCATTTTCAAAACTTCATTTTTTCTTGCCGAAGCACTATATATGTGCCAAATTGAATATCAATCAATGTTTTTATATTATCTTAACTATCTTTACTGTACATATTCACAGGCTTAAAAATCCAAATTATCTATATTTTTCCATTTGATTCTATCTGACCCAATTGCCGAGAACGGTTTCTTCAATTTTTCCCACTGATTCCTCGACAGTTTAATATCTTCACCTCCTGTGCTGAATCTGTAATCATTTCCACTTTTTCCAAACCAAACGCAAAGGACTTCCTCTCCTTTTTTATCAAGAAAAATATAACCAATATTATGCAATTCTACTTTCTGAAGTATAACTCGATTATTAAGGGGGCTACAATATCGATCCCCCTCAAACCATTCCACAAGATGATTCTTCTCAACGGCATGAATAGAATATGAAATGTCTGTTAATATATGTAATTCAGGTATCTCATCACCTGTCATATCAAACAAAGCATAACGAATTCCATCTTCCTCTGGAACAACCCGATTACAATAGTCTCTTAAATAAAGGAATTCTTTATCCTCTTTATCTTCTGAGCTAATTTCATTCTGCAAGAAAGCTTTATATAGTTTTAACCTCTCATTTAATTCATCCGTTTCCTCTGTCTTTTGCACATCGGTAATAGCTGTATTGTTTTGTGAAATATTCCCTTTTACAGATTGGCTGTTTTTTGATGAACAGGCTGTCAGCAAATGAAACACAATAAATGACAAAAAGATAATGAGTACATAATTTTTTTCATACTTATAATCCGCCTTTCCGCTTCGCGAAAGCCACCGATGGGGTCATGAAACCTTAGTTTCTCTCGCTTCGCTCGTTTCTATTTTCTTTACCTCTTGATATAATCTTTTTATAAGACTGACACACTACAGAACACGTGGAGGTGAGTGGCGGGGCTGTATAGCGGCGACCTCGCATTCTTATATGTTGTCGGTCATCCGTTAAGGCATCAATGAATGGCGCATAACGTAGCCCGTAAACTTATCTCTTCCAAAGTCGACTCGATTTTGCCGGATGGCCAGTCACTGTCAGTTTTATCTATAAATCATCAGGAGGTACTTTTATTGTCTTTTAAAATCTTAAAAAATAACTGCTGTGGACTTGATGTCCATAAAACTTGGATCTACGCCTGCATCGGTATTACTGACCCAAACAACCGTACAGAGTATAAACAGGCCCGCTTTTCTTCCTTTACAAAAGGTTTGAATGAGTTGTGTGATTGGCTTGTTAAATACAACTGTAACGATGTCTGTATGGAATCTACCGGCAAGTACTGGATCCCAGTATTTAATATCCTAGAGAAGAATAACATCCGGGTTACTCTTTCCCACCCCAAATATACCAAACCTCAAAAAGGTAACAAGACGGATCGTAAGGATGCCAAGTGGATTTGTGATTTATATATGTGCGGAATGGTCAAGCCTTCCTTTATTCCGCCTGCTGACATCCGTGAATTAAGAGATTTAGTAAGATACCGTTTCAAACTCACCTGTATGATTACCAGTGAGAAGAATCGTGCCCATAACTGTCTTACTGTGTCTAACTTAAAACTGGACGATGTCTTTTCTGATATATTTGGCAAATCTTCTCGTTCCATTACAGAACAGATTTTACAACACCCCGGGGAAACTTTTGATGTGGCACCTTTTGTTGATGGCAGATGCAAAACTCCAATCGAAGAAATACAGGCTGCAGTTGATGGTGCCATCTCCACGGAACAGGCTGTGAAACTCAGACACTGCCTCAACCACATCGATGAATTAGAATTGCACAAAGCAGAAATAGAACGGGAAATCTTTCGTCTCAGTGATAAGTACGAAGAAGTCCTTACGCTTATATGAACCGTACCAGGATTCGATAAGAACCCACTGACTGCGATTCAGGTGCTCTCTGAAATCGGAGGTGACATGTCTGTTTTCCCCACAGCTAAAAACCTCGTTTCATGGGCAGGATGCTGTCCCCGCAATGATCAAAGCAATCAAAAAATCAAATCCACTAGGATTTCCCGTGCTGGTTCTTATTTTAAACCAGTTTTGGTGCAGATTGCAAATGCTTTAATCAAATCGAAGAAACATCCTGAATTTACTACCCGCTATCGACGCATAAAAGCACGCCGTGGCCACAAGAAAGCCATTATTGCCATCTGCCGCATGATCCTGACCGCTATCTGGCACATACTCACAGATTTAAAACCATATACACCAGTAGGCTTTCTTGAACCACGTCCTGTGAAGAAATCTAAGATACTGACTGCTTCACAGGCACTTAATCTACTGAAACTACGGGGATATGTCATCAAAGATGATGTTGTTGCTGTTACCTGATTAGGTATTGTGTCTATATTTAGTTTTTAAAACCAGCTATATAGGTGGTTTATTTGCTATACTTTTCTTTCTTGGATCTCCTCTACTTATTTGTTTCAAACTTCACTTTCCACATGCCTATCCCAAAAATCGTCTAAAGAAATTTTTGTTTCCGAAGCTATTTTCCGTAAATATTCAATTGTCTTACTGCTCGAATCAATTTTATGAACATTATACAAAATGTGATTATCTTCAAACCATTGAAGTGAATTTTCCACTTTATCATGACTGCAATACAGCACAGTCACCTCAGAATGTGGATGCGAATCATTCCAACATAAATCTTTATATTTGCTAATCAGATAGTAAACGCTTTTGAACTTATTTGACGTACTAAAAAAGCGATAATATAAATCCTTAAAAGTATCACATGCATCAATGACACAAGATTCATCAATCAACCCAATACCATCCTCTTTTTTCATTTTAGTTTCAATTTCATTATCAAGTTGCTTGTTATATATACTACCCGCATTTTCTGAAAGCGAATGCAAAATATGTAACACAAGTTGCATATCTATAGCATTCTCATTTTCAAAAAGTCCCATCAAGCATCCACATATATTTATCATTTTAATAAGCGCATCATAATATTGGCCTGAATAAGAATATTTTCTCATAGCATCTCTAATATCAGAAACAAAACAATATATTAATTTTCTATCTTCCTCATTATAACTTTTGTTAAATAATGGAATAGAGTAAAATTGAGGATATGTCCAAACAAATTTCTTTTTTAATGTTATACTATATTTCTTATCATTATATGGTGGCATAGCCGGAATAACGATATTATAAGCACACCACTCACTTGTTCTCATACTGATATCAACACAAGTAAAATATTCAATACCCTGGATTTTAGAATTGTTCCGCTGTACCCACTGCATAAGCATTTGCGGAATAATGTATTCCTGTTTATACGGCACCTTACCACTTTGATTCACAAAAGAACAAGCCAATATTAACGGATAGGTTTTTAAATATCGCATAATGACATCCAACCATAAATCAAAATTACTATATTTAATTGAATTACCCCAGTTCACAATTTCATCTGGAGAATATATCATCAAAAATTTCAATTCATTGTCAGGTACTCTTTCCCCCGTTTTCTCATCAACACTGAATTTATATTGATATTCCGAATAATAATATTTTTGCGGATAACCACATTCTTGCCAGGCTAAAGGAAGCATAGTAGATAAATATAAACTAGGAAATCCCGCCAAACTAAATCTTTCGTTATTGGAATATGCTCGTTTAGATAGCGAAATATGGAAAAGTTCATCTGCATTCTTTTGGATATTAGGGGATTCATAATCTGAAACCCTCACGCGGAAAAAACGATAACCGGGTGTTTTACGAAAGCCTCGCATTAAATAGCACTCTCCGTTACGATAAAACTCAATTCTGTCATCAATCGTTCCAACAAATATATCCTTCTCCAGTTGTATCATTATCTCATCCACTAACTCTTGTGCACTTTTATTATCTGAATTTTCATAGCAGTCAAAGATTTTAATAATATAATTGGAAATCAATCTTGCTTTTTCTATAACCTGTATAATTTTATTTTGAATTATTATTTTTTTACCAGCATCAAACTCCTCTCCCTTACATTTTTGCATCAAAAGAAAAAAATTCTCTATTTCCTCACTAAATTTTTCCGCTATGATAAATGTATTATCAAAATATCTCTTAGGCAATATAATTTTCCTCATCATATTTTCTATGCTTAGATTCATAGTGGTATAACTCCTCTCAATTTATCTGATCCTTACGATCCACAGCCTCCATCAGCCGGTCAAAATCACTCTGGTACAACCGGTCCTGAATCACCCGGTACTGTTCAAACTCACTTTCCGCAAACGCCTTTGTGATCGCTGCTGTCACTTTCCCTTTATTCCGCAAAACCTCTGCATCATTGAACTGCAGAAAAGCATCCAGTTTAGACGCCCAGTCCTCCATTGTCATCGGAATATGCCGTCTTGCCTGTCGGGTCGCATAATCCAGATACATCGTGACAATCTCATTCAATTCCTGCATCTCATCCACAGATAAATAATTCTTCGCTATGGATACATCAGCCTTTACAATCTTTCCCTCCGGTGCATTTCTCCATGTAGTAAGTCCCATATGCTCCTTGTTGTGATCCGCCCTCTCTACGATCACCTCGGTCGCAGTATTCCCATGAACCGCATAATGCATTTTATTTTGAACCGTAGCAAAAAAATCTCTGGTTATCTGGCTGTCCAGGGAATAATCAACCGCTGTCGCATAGATGTCTGTAATCTTCTGATAGAAACGTCTTTCACTGGCACGGATTTCCTGAATCTCAGAAATTAAATGTTCAAAATAATCCTCATCAAAAATCTGACCGTTGATCAGACGCTCTTTATCCAGCACATACCCTTGCTTTGTAAAAGTATTTAATATCTTTGTTGCCCATTGGCGGAATTGCGTCGCCCTGGCAGAGTTCGTCCGATATCCTACCGCAATAATGGCAGACAGGGAATAAAATTTGTATTGATATGTCTTTCCGTTATCTGCAACTTGTGCAAAATTTGCACAAGTTGATCCTTCCAATAATTCTCTACTTTCAAAAATATTTTTTAAATGCTTTGTAACCACACTCCGATCTACATCAAAAAGCTGTGCGATTGCCTTCTGTGTCAGCCAGACATCATGGTTCTGTACCCGCACCTCAATTCCATCTTCTCCTGCATCCTTTGTAAACACAAGAAAATCGACGGTACTATTGCGTATTTGCAATTTCCTGCCTGCTGCCTCTATCTCGTTTTCATTATCCTGATGTGCCATAACACACTTACCACCTTTCATTCCTGAACTGCTTTCATCGAATGAATCTATATCATTATTATATCGCAGATCAATTTTTCTGTCATTTTCTTTTTTCATTAAAACAGGCGATCTATAAAACAGACCGCCTGACAAAACCATATTTACTTTTTCTTTGGCATTAAGACTCTTATTATACAATCTAATTTCACGCTCCACATTATATACCTTTTTAGGTTAATTTTCAACCAGGGCCTTTTTCAATTACCGTAAACAAACATTTCAAAGTAAAAAGAGCCAGGTTTTTATAAAAGCGGAAAAATAAAAAGAACATCTCTTTTGTGATTTATCACTGAAAAAAAATATTTTCCTCTCATATACTTATACTCGGGAGTTTGACAGTTGAATATTAGAAAAAGTACTTGCAGGTCTTGAAAAGCCTGCATTTTTTATGTCAACTTATTTGTTTTATTCTATTGCATTTTATGGCAATGTATGGTAAAATAAGGAATAAGGAGGGTTTTGCCATGAGAGTGACTACATCAAAGTCAAAAAATGCCGAGTCTTTTTATATCACAAAAGGTTATATCAATGACAAAGGCGTCAGTACTTCTGTCATTGTCCGCAAGCTGGGAACCCTGAATGATTTATTAAAAGAGCATGGGCCAACCCGTGATGATGTAATGGCGTGGGCCAGAGAAGAAGCCCGCATTGAAACCCTGAAATATAAAAATGAGCGTGAAAGCAAAGCGGTGCAGATTACATTTCATGCTGACAGGCGGTTGGATTACGACAAGCAGACATTCTATCGTGGCGGCTATCTTTTCCTGCAGTCCGTTTATTATGGATTGCAGATGAACAAGATCTGCCGGAAATTAAAGAACAAATATAAATTCCTATACGATATCAATGCCATTTTGTCTGACCTCATTTATGCCAGGGTATTGGAACCTGCAAG
>CAJTGI010000034.1 GCA_910575435.1 Clostridiaceae bacterium
CCCGTCCGCCACTAAGTCCGTGCCGTCTTCCCTCCGGAGAGTTCCGTCGGCATGGCTTCGTTCGACTTGCATGTGTTAGGCACGCCGCCAGCGTTCATCCTGAGCCAGGATCAAACTCTCATGTTTAAGCTTTTCCTGCTCGGCAGGAGTTTCTTCCTGCTGGCTTTGTTTTCCGCTGGAGTCTTGGTCCTTTCGGACTTTGGCTCCATGAACTTTGGTTCTGGGAACTAAAGTTCTTTATTTACTGTGCGGGATGTCTCCCGCTTCCCCTTTCCGCTGCCTCCGGGCATGTGTTCCGTCGGCCCCGCGGTCCGGGGTTGAAAATTTTGTTAGAATTTTCAGGGTTGTTCTACTGTTCAGTTGTCAAGGTATCTGACGCTTCATCTTTCGACTTATTTTGCGCCAACGAGTGATATCATATCACCCTCCGAAAAAAATGTCAAGCACTTTTTTAAATTATTTTTTATTTTTTTTTGCCATCGACCTTTTTTCCTGTGAATGGCTGCGATTTCAGACAGATATATCTGATTTGTCCCACGCCATTGCATACAGCAGCGCACGGTCTCCAGACATCTGCCAAAAATACCATTTTGCAACTACCCATTCTGAATTGCCAGCACATATCGTCCATCTATATGGTCAAAGCCATTATTCCTATAATATGCAATTAAGCCTTCATTTTCTGCAATCACAATAATATATAAAAAGTCTCTATACTTATCTTTGATTTGCTTTAGCAGTTCCCCGCCAATCCCTCCCCCCTGGTACTCTGGATTGACGCACAGATAATGAACATAGGCTGTCAATTCTCCATCATCCATTGCATTGATTAGCCCTACCAGCCTATCGTCATCCCAGGCAGTTATCACCGTTTCACAGTGATCCAGAGCCTTCTTTAATCTTTCTGGATATTTTCCAGACAGCCAGTCCACAGATAAAAACAACGCCTCCAAATCATCCGAAGTATAATTCCTATCATTCCTGTAAATTATATCCATTGTTCTCCTACCTTTCCACAGTCTGCAATATGCGAAAAACTTATTTTCACACATTCCTTTATTTTTCTCTTATATTTTCACACAAGTTTTGGCCAGCCAGAAACATCATTTATATTTTATTCAAATCCAATATTGTAACATAATGCAAAATATCAAATTCCTCTGGCACTGTCTGCATGTAGCTCCAATGTTCTTTCTCCCATGCGGCAATCTCTCCCTCGCTCAATCCGGAAGCCCCAATGCCCCGGCATGCCTTTATTCTTCCATGCCAGGTCTCCCTGGTAAAATGCACCGGCAAATCATATGACATCATATTCGCCGCACGGAACATATCCCCACACCAAGGCGGTTCCTGTAGCACATACCTGGTCATGCCGCCGCCAGTCCAGGATGGGTTATAATTTAACACCATGTTTTCACTTTTCCTAGCAATCTCGCTCTCCCCTGGCAGCCAAGCCATAAAAAGAATGGCAAAATGCCCCTGTTCCTTTAACATATTATGTATTTTCGGCAAGACAACGGCCTTGTCAAAATACATAAAGCACTGGCATGCCGTAATTACATCAAAAGTTTCAGCCGGAAAATCGACCTGTTCTGCAGAAGCCACGAGATATTCAATATTCAAGCCAGACTCCCGGCTTAATTTCCCTGCATAGCGAATCTGATTTTCCGACAGGTCAGCCCCTGTCCATTCTGCGCCGTAATGATACATATTTCTGGGAATCACTCCCGTTCCAGTCCCCAAATCCAACGCTCTCTGTCCCCGCACCCCCAGGGAAAGTTCTGCTAATTTTTCGTAAAAGGCTGCGGGATAGATATCGCGGAATTTTGCGTAATCCTCCGATGTCTTTCCCCAGTCAAATGCCTTTCCGTGGTCAATATCTTTCTTTGCAATCTCCATCCAATCCTCCTAAAATCCGGCATAATCCAAGTTGCAAAGCAACTTGCTAGATAAATACGCTAGTATTTATTATATCATGAACTGCGTTCATAATCTTACCTGACCCTCACAAGCAGGCTTGCTCGGTCCGCTTATCATTATATCATGTTTTCCTCGGAAACAAAACAAAATAACCTCCATCGCATTATTTTAATACGATGGAGGCCAACGCTCCTTTTAGGAAACCTTCCTTTCTTTTACGCCTTCCAGATATCACGATTGTATTCCTCAATCGTTCGGTCGGATGAAAAAAATCCTGCCTTGCTAATATTCACCAGCATCTTCTTCGCCCAGTTCTTCCGATCCTCATAATCCGCAAACATTTGGTTCTTGACAGCCACATAATCCTGGAAATCAGGAAATGTCATGAACCAGTCCTTTCCCAGCAGTTCCTGATAAAGCCTTTCCAGATTCTCCTTGTCCCCCACTGCCAGCATCTCGCCACTGACAATAAAGTCCACTGCGGATTTTAGCATCTCATCCTTCTCGTAGTATTCTTTGGGATTATAACTTCCCTCTTCGTAACGCCGAATCACCGTGTCGCTGTCCTCCCCGAAAACGTAAATATTATCCTCTCCTACCAGATCAGAAATCTCCACATTGGCTCCGTCCTTCGTCCCCAAAGTCACCGCCCCATTCAGCATGAATTTCATATTTCCGGTTCCGCTGGCCTCCTTGGAGGCAAGGGAAATCTGCTCTGACACATCGCATGCGGGAATAAGCTTTTCAGCCTTGGTCACGTTATAATTCTCCACCATCACCACATTGAGATAAGGCTTCACTTCCTGATCCATCTCGATAATCTTCTGCAGGCACAAGATCAGATGAATAATATCCTTTGCAATGGTATATGCCGGGGCGGCCTTTGCGCCAAAAATGGCAGTGATGGGCCTCTCCAGCTTTTTCCCCGCCTTGATTTCCAGATACTTGTGAATCAGATACAGAACATTTAGCTGCTGCCTCTTATACTCGTGAAGCCTCTTCACCTGGATATCAAAGATGGCATTGGTATCCAATGCTACACCCTGGGTCTTTTTCAAATACTCTGCCAGCTGCTCTTTCTTCTGCTTCTTGATGGACAGAAGTCCTTCCAAGACCTTCTCATCCTCCAGATAGCTCTGCAATTTTTCCAATTCCTCCGCATCCTTTTTATATCCATCCCCGATGGTTTGGGTAATCAGTTTCGCCAAGTCCTCATTGCAGTGGAGGAGCCAGCGGCGGAAGGTAATTCCATTAGTCTTATTGTTAAACTTCTCGGGATAGATTTTATAAAAATTGTTTAACTCGCTATTCTTTAATATCTCCGTGTGCAGATATGCCACGCCATTGATGCTGTATCCATAGTGCATATCTATGTGCGCCATGTGAACCCGGCGGGCATCATCAATGATATATACGGAAGTATCGTCATATTTTTTGCGCACTTCATTGTCCAGGGCATAGATAATGGGTATGAGTTGGGGAACCACTTTCCAGAGAAAATCCAAGGGCCATTTTTCCAATGCCTCTGCCAGGATAGTGTGGTTGGTGTAAGCGCAAGTCTTAGACACAATCTCCATGGCCTCCCCGATGGCAATCCCCCTCTCCATCAGCAGGCGAATCAGTTCAGGAATCACCATGGTGGGATGGGTATCATTGATCTGAATGGCCGCATAATTCGCCAAGTCATGGAGATTAGAGCCACGGCTTTCGCACTCTTCCAGGATTAGCTGCGCACCGGCACATACCATGAAATACTGCTGGTAGATTCGCAAAAGCTGCCCCTTCTCATCACTGTCGTCCGGGTAGAGGAACAATGTAAGATTCCTTCCAATGTCATCCTTGTCGAAGGAAATCCCATCACCAACAATATTTTCCTCCACGCTCTCAATATCAAATAAATGCAGCTGGTTGGTGCGGTTCTCATAGCCTGTCACCGGAATATCATAAAGTTTGGCCTCCACGGTGTGATAGCGGAAAGGCACGACGTAACGCTTGCCCGTGTCATTCAGCCAGCTGTTTTCCTCTATCCAGGGATTTGGATATTCCTTCTGCTTATTCTCCTCAAATACCTGCTTGAACAGACCCAAATGATAGTTGATGCCAATGCCGTCCCCCGGGATGCCCAGCGTGGCGATAGAATCCAAGAAGCAGGCGGCAAGCCTTCCCAAGCCTCCATTTCCCAGAGATGGCTCCGGCTCCACTTCCTCGATTTCCGCCATATTCTTTCCCTGCTCTTCCAACTCCCTTTTCACCTCGTCAAACACCCCAAGGTTGATGAGATTATTCGACAGCAGCTTTCCAATCAAAAATTCTGCCGAGATATAATACACTTTTTTCTTTCCCGCATCGCTCTCCTTCTTCTGCGCCATCTCCTTGCACATCTGCAAAAGCGCAAGATACAGTTCCTCATTACTGCACTCTCCAATGCACTTTCCGCTCGCCCTGCTCACGTATTCCTGCAACATATGAATCCTCCTTTTGATGGGAAGCGTCCCCTCCGTCATCTTCAGAACGCTTCTATATTTTTCATGTATCAACGCATCCATCCTATAGCAAACTCTCATGATAGTATGCCATTTTTTTCATAGTTTCATGCTATCTGGGAAACTGCAATTTTTTTCATGCCATTTTTTGAGAACACTCCACAGCATCTTAGGCAATACGGCATGCAGTCCATATTGAAGCAGAATCCAGGGAAATGGAAACGTAATGGGACAAATCTGCGTCATAATATAATTTTATCAAAGAAGGAAAGAAAGGTAAGAAGCCAATGAAGGAGGAAAAATTATGTACATACTCATTTCATATCAGAAGGGATAATGAAGAGGTTCCATTTGAGTCAATGCCAGAAGAAGAGCAGAAAGAGTTCAGGAAGAAGTTCACGGGAGATCTCATGGATGCATATATGAAGGCGAAGGGATATCAGAGGGTAGATGCATGAATGCGGTCTAATAAAAGCGCAGGCCACGAAGATAAAAAATTGTTGTTTTTTGTCGATGAGATATGGTTGAGCGCACCATGGATTATTATATAATAATGATGGCGGCAGTTGATAGTTACACCAGGACATATTATGTCATTCCTCATATGTGTATTTTCCGTTGCTGTATCCAACGGTTATCCTAAGTATCTTATCTACTGTCTGGTAGCTTTATCATAAACATAGTTGATCCAGCCTTTATGTAAGGTGCCTGCAGCGCTAATGAATGTATATAGCGTGCAGAAGTCCATGTTGCAGAACTGGCACCCAAAAGCCGATACGATCAGCGTTATGATGACTTCCATGACCATCCCTCCTCGTATAATAAGTTTGTAAGCAAGGAAAACAGCTTACAGACTTATTCTTTTTTGGTATAAATGGTAAGGACATCTAAGAGGAACTCCCCTCATCCCCATTCCCATCTATACAGTTAATAGTTACATATCATTA
>CAJTGI010000035.1 GCA_910575435.1 Clostridiaceae bacterium
GCGTGAGGTGCTGGAGAGCGAGGGTAGCTTGTAGGATTGAGCCGGAAGGCTCTTTTTTAGTTGCGCATCAGCGTAGCGGAAAGGATGGAAACATGAAAGTATTTACAGATGCGTATAATCTGGCAGCAGGGGCTGTGGTGGCGGTGTTGAGTGCCGTTTTCGGGGTTTACTGGTACATATTTGCCGGGTATTTCGCCCTGAATGTATTTGACTGGCTTACAGGGTGGTACAGGTCCCGAAAGAAAAAGAGGGAGAGTTCCAGTGCTGGACTCAAGGGGATTTTGAAAAAGACCGGGTACTGGGTGGTTGTGGCAGTGGCGTTCCTGGTGTCCCATGTGCTAGTGCATCTGGGGAATGACGTGCTACATATGGATTTGGATTTCCTGATGATGGTGGGGTGGTTTACATTGGCCTGCCTGATGGTGAATGAGGCCAGGAGCATCCTGGAGAATCTGGTGGAGTGCGGATATGACGTTCCGGCGGTGCTGGTGGATGGGTTGAAGGTTGCTGACAAGATGCTGAATAAGGATGCAGAGGAGGAGTGATTATGGACAAGTATATTGGAACAAAGATGATTGAGGCAAAGCCAATGAGCAGGGGAGAATACAACAAATACAGAGGTGTAGATATTCCAAAGGAGGATAAGTGTTTTAATGATGCAGGTTATTTAGTGAAGTATTCAGACGGCTATGAGAGCTGGTCGCCGAAGAGGCAGTTTGAGGAGGCTTATAGGGATTGCATGGGCATGTCCTTCGGCATTGCGCTGGAACTTTTGAAGAAGGGCTGCAGGGTGGCTCGTGAGGGTTGGAGCGGCAAAGGGATGTTCGTGGTGTTCCAGAAGGGCTATCCTGATGGCATTCCCTGCAATAAGCAGACTGCCGAAGCTTGGGGCATGGATGAGGGGGATTTGTTCAAGTGCAATCCCTATTTGCAGATTAGGCAGGTGGATGGATCGCATTCGATGTGGGTTCCATCGATTGGTGACGTGCTGGCAGAGGATTGGGTTGTTGTGGAGTAGATCAGGAGGTGGCTGAATATGACAAAAAAGCATGATATTAGGGTTGATAGGAAGAAGCTGCATCCCTGGCTTGACCACAAATTAGGGTTGTTATTGAGGGGATGCGCAAGGGAGGGAATTTACCTGATTATCACGGAGGGATTCCGCACAAAGAAATATCAAGATGCGCTGTATGCCAAGGGGCGCACGAAACCAGGCAATATCGTGACGAATGCCAGGGGTAGCAGTTACTCCTCCCAGCACATGTGGGGAGTGGCGTTTGACATTGCTATCAATGACGGCAAGAGGCTTTATGATGCTGGTTTGATTAGGAAGGTGGCGGAAATTGCCAAATCCGAAAAAGTGGGCTTGGGATGGGGCGGTGACTGGAAGTCATTCCCGGATACGCCGCACTTTTACCTAAAGAAGTGGGGGAGCGGCACTGGAGGGCTGAAAGCGACTTATGGAACGCCCAAGAAGTTCATGAAGACCTGGAGGATGAAGGTCAAGAGGAAAAAGGGTCTGCTGATATGGAAGGATGCGGATAAGAAAGCATCCCTCAAGCGTGCAAAGAATGGGACGAAGGTGCGGGTGATGTATATTAAGGATTGGTATGCCAGGGTTCTGCTGGCGGACGGGACGACTGGGTATATAAATAAGAAGTATTTGAAGTAGCAGCGTTCCAGAATAAATATGGCATGATATCAGAATGAATGGGTTATTTGGATACGTATGCCGTGTAAGATGTTTTTCTTGGCTTTTTTGCTTGTATAGATTTTTGAGATGTGATAAGATGTAGTCGGAGCAGCCGTGTTGCAAGGTGGACAGCCTCCCTAAACTTGAAAAAGAGGGGAGGTGGTGTATATGAGTACATACGAGGTTTTGACATTATTATTCTACAGCGGTACGTTTCTCGTTGCACTGCTTGCCTATTTAGATAATAGGAACAACAAGCGCAAATAAAAATAAGCCTACCTTGTTTCTTGGCGGATTCAGGTAGGCTTATTGCCAACTTGGGGAGGCTAACCACTTTGTGGGCGGTTGCTCCTTCTATATACATATTATGTTCTTTTCTTTTAATTGTCAAGTTTCAGATTCACGAATTAAATAAAAATAGCGCACCCCTGGATTCATGCTATCCAGGGGCGTTTTTGAGGGGATAGAATTGCGTATTGGGATTATGATGCACCACATCCAGATTACTTTATCTTACGTAAATGTGTAGGAATGAAGCGTTGATAATCTGGATATGATACGGCTTCAATATAGCATATTTCCACATTGCATGCAAATTTTCCTGTCGCTTTTTCGGGCGTTTTGTCGTGAAATGGGAGGGGAGATTGTTCTTTTGTAGGAAAATGTTAATAGTTTGTTCATATATGTTGTTGTTTGAGATGTTGTACCTGTCGTTCAGGACTTCGTGAATTAAAAGTGAGGTGAAATGTAAATTTTTTGTGAATTTGCATAAATTAGGAAAAGGAATGCGGGGATTCATGAAAAAAATCCCCTCTGGATATAAACATCCAGAGGGGAAGCCTTCCTGAAACAGTCTCTCAATTCAGTTTAGTTTTTCTTGTTTTCCATGTAATACGCAATCTTTTCTATCAGGTCCATATCTGATGGCTCTAGACGGTCTAAAGAAAGCGCGTGGTCATCGTTTTTTTCGGTTGTGTCGTATTCTCCTGACAAAATGTCGTTTGGGGTTATCTTGAGTGTTCGGCATATCTTGAGAATAAGTTCCAAGGAGATTCCGTTGGTACCGTTCTCCACATGGCTGATGTGGTCGGTTGTGACACCTACCGCCTCGGCCAGTTCTGCCTGAGTAAGTCCATGCTGCAGGCGTATGGCTGACAGATTTTGGCCAATTTTCATTTGGTTCATTGGCTTGTCTCCTTTTAAATTGGAAATATTGCTTGGATTTTGAGACGATTTTCAGAAAGACTATGGTCATTATACTACGGTTTGCTTGAACAGAAAAGGGTCTGGGAGATACAATATATAAAATCTCAAAAAATGTTACAGAATAAGATTGAAATTATTATAGTCTTTCAGTATAAGGAGGGCGAAAAACTTTCATATCCATGCCGGTCAGATTTTTAACCTTTTCATGAGGTTTCATGATTTCTTCCTTGCATCCCTCGGCAGAAAGCTTTGACATCTGCTTGTGGTTCTCGCTGTGATTGCCAAGTTCGTGTCCGGCCTTTGCAATCGCCTTTACATCATCGGGATACTTTTCAATCCATCCTCCAGTCATAAAGAACGTGACATGGACATCATTTTTCTTTAAGGTTTTCAAGATTTTCTTCGTGTCCTCGTTCCCCCACGCCGCATCAAAGCTCAGGGCAATTTTGGGCTTTTCCTGCTCTACGCAGTAAATGGGCAGTCGCTTGCCGGAAATGCGCCCGGAAGAAGTCTGGGCAAGTTGTTTTTGCCCGTAGGCGATGGCAAAAGTTGACACAAGGATAACAGAGAGAACCAGAAGTCCGCATCGGACAAATGTGCCAATGTTTTTAATCTCTCTTTCAGTGTCGGAAGAAGGTTTCATTTGACTAGATGTTTTCATTGATGCCTCCATAGTAACAAAGTGATAGATATTATTATCCAGTGTATGAGGCCAGAGGAAAAAGTATGCCCTTGTCTAATAAGTCCCGATTAACTTATATGCCTTCCCATTCCGATGCTGCTTTCAGCCATTCAACGCCGTCAGAAACTTCTCCCTGTACTTTCTGGAAACAGATATTTTTTTGCCATCGGCCATAACCACCTCTCTCGAGGAATAACTGGTGATATGCTTCCGGTTCACCAGAAAATTCTTGCTGGGACGCACAAAATCATTCGACAGCGCAGCCAGATCTTCTTCGATGGCATTTATTTTCCCCAGGAATTTTCCCGTCTCCCTCAGACAAACAACTTCCACAAAGGAATAGGATGAACAGAAATAGATGATATCCTTCAAATTCTTTTTGTGGCCAATACCCTTGTCCTTAAAAAAGAAAAATTGGTTTCCCAAACCGTTAACCTTTCTGATCGCTTTATCCAAGATGAAAAATAATTCTTTGTCTGAAAATGGCTTGGCAATTAAGCGGAATGGCTCATAATCCAATAATTTTCTCTCATAACCCGCCGCATGCGTCATAAAAATAATCAAAACGTCAGGATAAACTGACTTGATTTGTTTGGAAATCTCTATCCCCGTCTCTGCGCCTGGCTCCATAGCAATGTCAATAAGGATGATGTCATACCTTTTCTTCATGGCGTTCTCATATATTTCCCGCCCGGTGGTAAAGGCATCCGCCTCAACATCTTGCTGAGCCATATGCTCTTCAATAATCTGCTTTATGCTTTGGCTAATGGATTCTGCCTCATGGTAAACTGCTATTTTAATCATATCCTCACCTCAAAATCATTATATATTTACATGCATTTCAAAACTACTGGTAAATATTTCCAAGCCCCTTCTTGCAAAGTGCGTGCATTATTCAAAAGCCAATAAAACAAAATTCATTCCCGCTGCCATATTGCTAGTTGGAATGAATTTTGGTATGATGATATAGATGATGGCGGACGTTCTCCGAAAGCATTCTGGTGATATGTCAAGAACTTTTTGAAAAAGATTTTGATATGTTTTTCAGAAAAAAGGGTAACTTTAACAGACCTTCGATATGTTTTACGCAAAACCGAATGTCAGTTCGATTCGATATTATATTTGGTGTCCAGCTTTTCGCC
>CAJTGI010000036.1 GCA_910575435.1 Clostridiaceae bacterium
GGTTTAGGTACACATCGGATAAAAATAATCCGAGTTTTAAGGTTTTAAAGTAATTGTAAATACTGTTGGAATGATGTATACTGTTTGCAACGGACACCCCCTTGTTGTTTGAGTATGTTGTTTGTTGGTACTTCAATGATACATCATTCAGCAGCGGGTGTCTTTATTTTGTGCAATATTTGGTATTTACTCATTTATAGTTATGAAGATTTCTCGCTTTGCTCTATCTGTAATTCACCCTTTTTCAGCCGGAACACCACATCCGCCTGTTTTGCCAGCTCACCTGAGTGGGTAACAACTATCACGCATTTCTTCATCTGATGGGCGCTTTCTTTCAAGATTTCCGTAATATCCCCAGCCGTATCCTCGTCCAGATTGCCGGTAGGCTCGTCCGCCAGAATCACCGGAGCTTCGCTTGCGAGCGCCCTTGCAATGGCTACCCGCTGCTGCTGGCCGCCGGAGAGTTTCAGCACGTTCCGTTTGGATTCCTCCCTCGTCAGCCCCAGCCGTTCCAGAAACGGGAGTGCCGGTTTCTTTGAAGTCAGCCGGACATTCTCCTGCGGGGTCATATAGTCAATCAGGTTGTAGCTCTGAAAGATAAAAGAAACATTCTTTTTCCGATGGCCTGCCAATCCGGCCTGTGCAATGTCTTTCCCTTCAAACAGGATATTCCCGCTTGTGGGGCTGTCCAGACCGCCCAGCAGGGATAGAAGGGTTGTCTTGCCGCACCCGGACGGGCCGAGAATGGCATACATTTTTCCCGCCTCCATCTGCGCATTGATCCCTCTCAGCACCTTCCTCTTTTTGTCATAAGAGTATGTTAGATTTTGCAGTTCCAAAATTCCCATAGAGGCACCTCCTATTCACCTTCGGGCACAAATTCATAGTCAAAATCATAGTCCTTTACTTTATCCGGCACCTCGTAATCTATGATGGGCGAGCCGGATTGCTCCTGCGTTTCGTCTGATTTATTCTCCTTGGGGGTACACCCTGTGAACAGCAATCCCACAAAAAGGAGGACAGAAAACATTTTCCATACTTTTTTCATATCGTTACCGCCTTTCTCAGCTCATTTTCGATAGAATTTCCCGCGGTTTCAGCCGCATGACGGAAATTGAGGATATTCCAGCGGATACCGTTACAATCCCGATCCCCAGCAGGAATAGGAGGCCCATTTCCTCAAGCTGTACACGAACCTGTAATTCCGGGGTTTCGATTTCCGGCTCACCAGTATCTGTTCCGGCCTCCCCACGGGTTCCGGCAGATAAGCCGTCTTCCTGCTGCGCCTCCGTTACCGCCTGCCCGGATTGCAATACGTTTCCCATCTGGCCCGCAATGGCGCTGGCGGAGAAATAAGAGAGGGAAAATGCTAATATCGCAATCAGCAAAACCTCGGCAATATACTGCCCTAAGATGGACAGCTTGCTGATCCCAACCGAGAGCAGGACGCCGGTTTCATGGATGCGGGTTCTGGCCCACATGGTTAGAATGAGCGAGAGGATGGCGATGCTTACAATCAGCGCGATCATCAAAATGGTGGATACCAGCTCCGATAACTGTTCCAAAGAGGACGCGGCGTTTTCATAGTCCTCGTTGTCAACCAGAAAAGAAAAGCCTTTCCAGTCCACGCCGCTGATTTCCTTTACTTTAGAAATGATTTCCTCCATGTTCTGCGGGTCGTTCACCGATACCGTCAGCTCGTTAAAGCCCTGTATTGCGGGGCCGTTTTCGTAAGCCACCAAAGTGGCAAGGTCGGTGATGATAAGGTTTTGTATTTTATCGTAGGTTGTCACCTGATCGTTGATGCCTTCGATTTCTTTTGGAGAGAACAGGCCCACAATCTCAATCTCCACGCCTTTGTCCGTCTGGATTTTGTCACCAATTTTCAGACCGTTTTTCTCAGCCAAATCCTTGCTGATCAGCCCCTTGTTTTTGTCGTCCGGCAGGATATGCCGCCCCTGCGTCAGCGTAAGCTGCCCGGAAGTAAACCGGGTAAGCTCCTCGCTTTTCCATGTGCTTAAAATCTTTGAGGATGCGCGAAATTCTTCCTCAATGGGGATATTGCCGGTAAATAGTTCCAGAGAGGGGAACGCCGCCAGCCCCTCCACGGTGGCGCTGCACTCCTTGATCCCCTCAATTTCCCGGATTTGCTCTACCAGCTCCGGGCTGATCTGCTGGGTGGAATACATCAGGGTTCCGCCCTCCACGCTTTCCACCTTCAAATAGGGGTTGTTTTCCGTGTAGTCAAAGCCAATGAGAAAACTCCCGCCAAGGCTTTGCCGCAGCTCCTGCTGGGCGGCTTTCGAAGCGTTCCCCAGTGCCAGAGCGGTCAATACAAAGGTTGCCATCACCAGCAAGATGACAAAAAGAAGGATACTCTTGCCCCTCTTGCGGACGATATACAGCCACGCTCGATTCATAAAGTTCATAGAATGACCTCCATTTCATATAGGATAAGTGTTGCAACGCTGACAGCATAGCACCCCAATATGGAACCAGTATGAAACGGATAAAAAAAGCCATCGCTTTATGGGAGATAAAGGGTAAAGCACATTCCCGGCGGGTTTTTGGTCGCCTCAAATTGATAGGGCATCCCAAGGGCCTTTGAAAGCGTATCTACAATATATAATCCCAGCCCATTCCCTCCATCTTTGCGATCTCTGGCAAAGTCTGGGCGGTAGAACGGCTCAAATACATGGACCAGCTTATCCGGCGGGATGGGCGTACACTCATTTTCTATTTTTATCTGTCGGGCGTTCAATATAACGGTGATCTTGCATCCCGGCTTTGTGTAAGCGACCGCATTGGAGAGCAGGTTAGACAGGATCTTTTCAAGGCTTTTCTTTGACGTGTGGACAGGGCACTTTCCCTGTATGCTGAAAGAAAAGTCGAGTCCCTTTGCCTTCGCAATCAACTGATAGGGCTCGCAGATTGCCGGAAGACGCTCAGACAGGTCAAAGGTTTCCGCGTCCTGTTTCTCCTGTGTAAAATCCAGCCGGGAGGTATCCAAAATTTCTTTAATCATAAAGGATAGCTGCCCGGTAATCTCCTTACATTCCAACAGACAGCGATCCCGGTCTTTGTATTTTCCAATGCCTAAGATCATGTTTTCCAAAATCGCGTTCAGGGCAGTCACCGGCGTTTTCAGCTCATGGGAGGCGGCCCGCAGGAAATCAATTTTCAACCGTTCCGCCTCACGGACGTTTTGCTTTTCTTCCTCCAGATTTTCAATGGTGGAAAGCAGGCTGGCATACAGCTTATTGACGCGGGCGGCCAGCTCGCCAATCTCGTCCTTCGTATGCACCACGCAGGCTGCAGCCTTATCCAGCTTTTCCATCTTTTCCGTTGTAACCGCAATCTGCTTGATCGGCCTCGTCATGGCTCTGGAAAACAACAGGGAACACCCAGCGGAAATGATGGCGCAGCAAAGCAGGGATACCGGCAGTGCTTTTCCGATAGCGGATTTTATCAAAATACCAGTATTCACATCACTCTCAATAATGGCTCCTTCCACAAAACGGTTGGTGCTTACGGTCATTTGCGGCGCAAGCACATAGAGAAAAACATGAGCCATCACGGTGACAAACAGCATTACCAGAAAGGTGTATAAGAAGATTTTAGTAAAGAGCTTTAAATTTCTCATGGGTGTTCCTCATACTTGTAGCCAACGCCTTTTACCGTTACAATCCGGTTAAGACTCAGCTTTTTCCGTAAATTTTTAATGTAGGTATCAATCGTGCGGTCAATGATGGGGTAATCATATCCCCACAACTCGTCCAAGATCTGCGACCGTGTAAACACCAGACCTTTATGCTCTATCAGCAATTTCAGCAGGTCGATCTCCTTTGGTGTCAGGTCAATAGGGCCGCCCGGCCCGGAAGCAGTATAGCCGCCAAAATCCACCGTAATATCGCCCATCTGAATTTGTTTCAGTTCCGGACTTTTCCCACACCGCCGCAGCAGGGCCGTCACCCGTTTTCCCAGCAAAAGCATGGAAAAGGGCTTTGTGATATAGTCGTCCGCCTGTTCATCAAAGCTGGCCGCCTGAGTAGGCTCATCGTCAAGGGCGGTAAGCATTAAGATAGGAATGTTGCTTGTTTGGCGCAATTCTTTTAATACCTCCAAACCGGTTCGCTTCGGCAGCATAATATCCAGAACCACTAAATCAACCGATTTCTCCCTTGCAATCTGCAAACCCTGTTCACCATCAAGGGCCGACAAGGTAATATGCCCTGCGGATCTCATATATTCACAGATTGCCTCGTTGGTGGCAGTATCATCTTCCACAATCAATAAAACAGCCATTTTTACACCTCCTCACATTATTATACCAAAGCAATATGGAAACAGTATGAAATGCTTTGTGTCAGATTGACAGTGTACTGAACTTAATGGGAAAAAGCAAGCCTTTCATAACGGATCAATCCACACAAGGCAGACTGGCTCATGTTGACAGGAAACTGGCCCGCCTTGCTGTAAGTGAAATACTTTCCCTATTTACTATTTCTATTAGATTCAGAACTATAAATGAGTAAATACCAAATATTGCACAAAATA
The DNA here is from genome assembly GCA_910575435.1 of Clostridiaceae bacterium. Classification (GTDB taxonomy): domain Bacteria; phylum Bacillota; class Clostridia; order Lachnospirales; family Lachnospiraceae; genus Butyribacter. Next base: position 4,558 of record CAJTGI010000036.1, read on the forward strand.
AAGACACCCGCTGCTGAATGATGTATCATTGAAGTACCAACAAACAACATACTCAAACAACAAGGGGGTGTCCGTTGCAAACAGTATACATCATTCCAACAGTATT
>CAJTGI010000037.1 GCA_910575435.1 Clostridiaceae bacterium
TGATTCATTGCGGGGCTTTAGGTACAAATTTTGACATGGTTTAGAATTATAATTGATAACCCTGAAAGAAGTAAAAAGGGCTATCCTCCGCTGAAATAGGGGATAGCCTTTATTTTCCCATGACAATCATCGAACAAGCGAAATATCCTATGGTTGTTTCTAAGATGACGATAAACAATTAGCGGGCATTTTGTTTAGAAAGATGGGGATGTTTCGGCATCTTCATTTTTGTCTGTGCTAGTTTGTTCCTTATCAAATCCCAGCCACTTTGCCTCATAGGTATCTAGATAAAACCGATTCCCATATTCATTCTCCACATACCGGTCTTTCCTGTGGTACCAGCCCCGCAGTTCGTCTCTTAGATTGGAATCAGGGGAGATGGGCTCTACCCACATTTCCTCATTCGCAAGCATCTGTGTCCGTGTCAATGGTGCTTCTGGTAGCGTTTCTGGTACGGAAAAAATGGGTGGGGTCGTATAAAGGTTGCCTGCAGTGGAAAATGGAATTGTTTTTCCGTCTGACCGGACAAAGATGTTTTTCAATCGAATTTACCAGCATCCAGCCGTATTCTGGCGACCAGAGTGGCTGTTCATGTAAGACCGGCAGGCAAGAAAGGGAAATCGGATTGGATGGAACATTTTTATGGATACGGATACGACCCAGCAGGTAATCTGTGGATGTTTCGTATATATCTGCCATCAGCTCTAGTTTTTCGATGGAAGGGGATTTCCGTTCCCCTTCCCAGGCACTTAATGTTGGCTGGGACACACCGAGCAGTTTTATGGCATCAGCTACTTTTAAGTGTTTTATCAGTCTTGCATTTTTGAATTGTCTTGGCATATTTGAGCCTCCCATATTGGTATAATTAGCCTTGTCATTGGCATATATCTTATCAATTCTATTATATTTCTCTAATTACACAATATCAAGTGGAATTTCCATATCTAAAAGATTTGAAAAAACTGGAGTATGGATATTGTAGTTGTAAACATGTCATGTGAATCGTGTAGTAATAATGTAAGATTAAACAAGATAATATCTGAGGGGATGATGAGATGCAGGATGTACTAACAAACTTAGCTGTAGAGCGATTGGGAGACCCATTAGAAGAGGAATTACGGAAGAACAAAGCATATATGGAGTCCAGGAAACAATATCATGATCAGAAGGAGCGGCTAAAGGAGAGATTAAGCAACAGCAAGGATGACGTTCAATTATTATTGGACATGGATGATTCTGTAAGCCTGTATAGTGGACGTTATGGTGAAATGGCTTATATCCTTGGTTTTCATGACGGCTTGGAGATTGGACTAAAGCACGGAAGGGAGTATGGACAGGATTCTATTCTATCAAAGGATATTCCAAAGGAACAGGCGGCAGACTAGCGACAGTTAAATCTTTCCTTGTATTTTCTCATCCCGTCTGTTATAGTAACACCACTTTACAACTTTATAAATAATATCCCTGATGCTGAATCAGTTGTTTTAAAACCTTAATTATAGCTTTTGATTTTATGTGTGTTTCGGCTTTTTTCACGAAAATGGCATAAAATACCTGCTGGCGAATTTGTTCGCTCAGTACGAAACGAAATTCCTGGACGCTTTCTGTCTTGTATTTGGAAAACGTCTTGTCCTGATACGGCAAAAGTTTCATTGCACAATACGCTATGTTGATTAGATTGACAAGCATTTCTATCCCTTTGCGGCTCCGCACCATGTAGCTGCATAATGACCAGAAGGTTTTCTGTTCGTAATAACTAACTTCGATGTTCCACCGAAAAGCATAAAGCATCAGAGGAATAAACTGCATACGGCTGCTTCCTGTCTGATTCAGTGGGGATTTTTCTTGCCAGGCACAGAATATCTGCAGCTGTTCTGGAAAAACTGTGCTGAAATATAAACGCCTGCCACCATTTTCCTTGTCAGCTGATGTAACATATGCCAAGACTGTCCTTTTGCCAAAAATGTTTGTAAGGACACGGCGCACAGCCATGTAACAGCCTCCAATTTTTTCATCTGACAGAGTAAAATCATCCTGGATGGAGAGCCTGTCGCCATGCGTTGCAGGACGTCCTCTTTTCCCCGTCCGCTGTGGCGGCAAATCATAAATGACGGAATCAAGCCTTGCATTTCCTATAAGGCCAAGGTTTTCATATTCGTCTACGATAGAAACAAGGCTCTTTTTTACATACCAGCTGTCACAAAGGAGGACGACGTTTTTCTTTGTACGCAAGACAGGCATTACATGCCGCACCATAGATGCAGCCAGTTCCAGTTTAGATTCCTTTTTCTGCCACATGCGGTATCCAAGCGGTACGCACAGATAATGGATCCTGTCCTTATTCCATACAGGGACACAGAGCATTACGCTCACAAAACAGTGTCCATTCAGGTAATTAGAGCCATTATGCGCAGCATGGTCGAAAAGCTTTGAAGCATCCTCAAATTTTTTGCCGAATTTTGCAACCATTGTATCATCAATACACAGGAAGACAGGCTGGGAGGGCAATTTTTCTGGTATGAGCTTTAAAGCCATACCAGCAGTGACATTCATAAATCTAGAATAATCAGCTTTTGCATAAGAACATGCATAGTAAAATGCATTCAGGGATTTTTCTGTAATCCCTGATAAAAAATGTCTGTACAGCGAACGGATGGAACCTGCCGACTCCATAGCAAGGATAGATAACACCAGCAGGAACAAGGTTTCAATAGTTGGTAAGGAAAAAGTTTTAAAATAAATATAAAAATAACGGTACAGTCTACCAATTAGATTGTTTTCATTGTATAATAAGTCTGACGTACAAGGTCACCATCTTTCGTATAGTTTTGTGTGCAAACTTATTATACATTAGAAAGTGCCTTGTGCGTTATTTTATTTTTCAAAAAGTTGTAAAGTGGTGTTATAGTAATAATATCAGTATCAAAAATTACAGTAAAGTGATTTATAGTTTTCAGTTTTTACAGTGTCTGAAGAATACCATCTTTAGGCACTTTTTTTTGTTGCAGGAATTATTGTGCAGATAAATCAAACGGAATATCTGCCTGAAAAACAATCGAATATCCAGAGTCAAAGACTTAAAAGCACACAGGGAATTAGCAGGTTCTTTGTGTGCCTTTTTAGTTTATGAGAAGTTATTGACGAGTTCAAAGGGCCGCGATTTTTAGTCAGCCCTTTTTATCATAGATCGGAGCGGAGTATGCTCCCCCAACCTAATCAACGGGGAGCGTATGCTGCCCGTCTAAATAAACAGAAATTGCGTGGCAGCAAAGAAGAACAGGAGGTGGAACGATGGTACTGTATCTGAAAGCAGAATCGGATATTCCGGATTTGGTGATCGACTTTATCGAGGTGAAACTGAAATTCGGAAAGGTCATATCCCTGACATGGGATGAAAGTGAGTTTGACAGAAAGGACGGATACCTGGATGCCAGATACAAGGGCGTGTACTTTGATGATGAGTATGGCAACGGAAGGCTGTCGGAGCTGAAGGGCATGGAAGTGCAGCACATAGAACTCTTTTCAGAGTACGAGGATGCCAGCAGTTTTAAGCTGCGGGAACTTTCCTTTCATGATGGGGAAGAGAGTCTTGCATTCACGTATCCAGAGTGTCAGACAGAAAGGAGCAGCAATGGCGGATAAGGTAAAAGAAAAGTCTCCAGAGGAAAGGTTAGTGGAAGAAATCCAGAAACTTGGCAGGACAAACGGTATGAATACAGTCTTTACAAATTTTCTGGAACTGACAGCGCTTGCCCTGGCAATTCAGATGGATCCGGTGAACCGAGCAGAGCGGCAGGAAAGTTATGAAAAACTGGAGAAATCTATGGACAGGGAGGCACTCAGCGCTTATGGCAGAATGACATTTTATTTATTCCTGACCATCAGAGAGAATCGCTCAGACCCAAAGGATATTTTGGGAGAGGTTTATACCAGACTGAATCTGTCCAATGAATGGAATGGGCAGTTTTTTACACCAGATCCTATCAGTAGAATGATGGCAGAAATCCTTCAAGTTCCGTCAGGAATTTCGAAGGGAGAGGAGTATGTCGCGATTAACGAACCAGCCTGTGGTTCCGGCACCATGATCTATGGGGCAGTCTGGGCAATGCAGAAAAGTGGGTTTGACTATCAAAGGAGAACTCTGTTTGTTGCTCAGGATATTGACATCCGCTGTGTGTGGATGACGTATATTCAGTGCTGCCTGTACCGAATACCCGCGGTGGTCATACATGGCAATACTCTGACCCAGGAGGAATGGTCTTACTGGTATTCTCACGATGCTCTGCAGGTTCTTGCCGCAAATGCGTGTAGCAGTCAGGTGGATGGGAGTACGAATCACAAACAAAAAACAGCACAATAGAAAGGAGATTTTGCAG
>CAJTGI010000038.1 GCA_910575435.1 Clostridiaceae bacterium
AAAAAAATCTTCGCGGGCACAGACGACGCCAGAGCCGCATGCCCCGCAGCCGGGCGCCCAAGCAGGCGCCGCAAGGCATGCCCGGCACAGGCAAAGCAAAAATGCGCATAGCCCCGGCAGGGCAGAGCCAAGAAAGGCAGCGCGGAAAAGAGGAAAACCATGCCAAAAATAAAAGGAATAAAGAGAGTGCTAGTCATCGGGTCCGGGCCCATCGTCATCGGCCAGGCCGCAGAGTTCGACTATGCGGGCACCCAGGCATGCCGCTCCCTGAAAGAAGAAGGGATGGAAGTCGTGCTGGTAAACTCCAACCCGGCAACCATCATGACCGACAAGGAAATCGCGGACAAAGTATATATCGAGCCCCTGACGGTCGAGGTCCTGCAGAAAATCATCGAAGAGGAAAAGCCGGACAGCCTCCTTCCCAACATGGGGGGGCAGGCCGGGCTGAACCTGGGAATGGAGCTCGCCGAATCCGGCTTCCTCGACGCCCACGGGGTGAAGCTCCTGGGCGCCACGGCGGAAACGATTCGCAACGCGGAAGGCCGCCAGGAATTCAAAGACATGATGGAGCGCATCGGGGAGCCCTGCGCCGCATCGGAGCTGGTAGAAAACATCGAGGACGGCATCGCCTTCGCGGAAACCATCGGCTACCCGGTAGTGCTGCGCCCGGCGTACACCCTGGGAGGCTCCGGCGGCGGCATCGCCCATAACAGGGAAGAGCTGGTAGAAATCCTCGCCAACGGGCTGCGCCTATCCCGGGTAGGGCAGGTACTAGTAGAGCGGTGCATCGCGGGCTGGAAGGAAATCGAGTACGAAGTAATGCGGGACAGCAGCGGCACCTGCATCACCGTCTGCAACATGGAAAACCTAGACCCGGTAGGAGTCCACACCGGGGACAGCATCGTGGTCGCCCCCTCCCAGACACTGTCCGACAAGGAGTACCAGATGCTCCGCACCTCCGCCCTGCGGATCATAGACGAGCTGGGCATCACCGGCGGGTGCAACGTGCAGTTCGCCCTCCATCCCGCCTCCTTCGAATACATCGTCATCGAAGTCAACCCCCGGGTGAGCCGCTCCTCCGCCCTAGCCTCCAAAGCAACGGGCTACCCCATCGCCAAAGTATCGGCAAAGATCGCCCTGGGATACACCCTGGACGAGATCCCCAACGCGGTCACGGGAAAGACCTATGCCAGCTTCGAGCCCGCCCTGGACTACGTGGTAGTAAAAATACCAAGGCTGCCCTTCGACAAGTTCATCACGGCAAAGCGCACCCTCACCACCCAGATGAAAGCAACGGGAGAGGTGATGAGCATCTGCACCAGCTTCGAGGCAGGGCTGATGAAGGCGCTGCGCTCCCTGTCCCAGCACGTAGACTCCCTGGACACGGGAGACTACGAGGGATGGACGGACGAGAAAGTCATGGAGCAGCTCACCGTAGTGGACGACAGGAGGATCTACCTGATCGCGGAAATACTCCGCCGGGGCATCGCAGGCTACGACGAGATTCACGAAGCGACCATGATCGACCCCTGGTTCATCGACAAGCTGGCCATCCTGGTAGAGATGGAAAAAAAGCTCAAGGGCTGCGGCGGGAAGCTGGACGGGGAGCTGCTCGGGGAAGCCAAGCGCATGGAATTTCCCGACAGCGTCATCGCATCCTGGACGGGAAAGACGGTAGAGGAAGTAAAGAGCCTCAGGTACCAGCATGGAATCACGGCCGCATTCAAGATGGTAGACACCTGCGCGGGGGAATTCGCCTCCGAGACGCCCTACTATTACAGCACCTTCGACGGCGCGAACGAGGTAGAAGAACAGACCGGCAGGAAGAAGGTCATGGTGCTGGGCTCCGGGCCCATCCGCATCGGCCAGGGAATCGAGTTCGACTACTGCTCCGTCCACAGCGTCTGGGCGCTGTCCCGGGAAGGGTACGAGACCATCATCGTCAACAACAACCCGGAAACGGTAAGCACGGACTTCGACATAGCGGACAAGCTGTATTTCGAGCCGCTGACCCCGGAAGACGTGGAAAACATCGTGCGCCTGGAAAAGCCTGACGGGGCCGTAGTGCAGTTCGGGGGGCAGACCGCCATCAACCTGACGGAAGCCCTGATGAAGATGGGCGTGAAGATCCTGGGCACCAGCGCGGAAAACGTAGACGCGGCGGAAGACAGGGAGCTGTTCGACGGCATCTTAGAGGAATGCCGCATCCCCCGGGCCAAGGGCGACACGGTATACACCACCGAGGAAGCCCTGCGGGTAGCCAACGAGCTGGGGTATCCGGTATTAATCCGTCCATCTTATGTGCTGGGAGGCCAGGGGATGCAGATCGCCGTCAGCGACGAGGACATCGCGGAGTTCATGGCAGTGATCAACCGCTACCACCAGGAGCATCCCATCCTGATCGACAAGTACCTGATGGGGAAGGAGATCGAGGTGGACGCGGTCTGCGACGGGGAGGACATCCTGATCCCCGGCATCATGGAGCATATCGAGCGGGCCGGCATCCATTCCGGGGACAGCATATCCGTGTACCCGGCCCAGACGATATCGGAAAAGATCCAGGACGTGCTGGTGGAATACACGGCAAAGCTTGCCCGCTCCCTCCACGTCATCGGCCTGATCAACATCCAGTTCATCGTGTACGGGGACGAGGTGTACGTGATCGAGGTGAACCCCCGCTCCAGCCGCACCGTGCCCTACATCAGCAAGGTGACGGGGATCCCCATCGTGGACCTGGCCTCCCGGGCGATCCTGGGCGCCAAGATCCGCGACCTGGGCTACGAGCCGGGCCTGGCCCCCCGGGCGGGCTACCTGGCAATCAAGATGCCGGTATTCTCCTTCGAGAAGCTCCGGGGCGCGGAAATCAGCCTGGGGCCGGAGATGAAGTCCACCGGGGAGTGCCTGGGCATCGCGAAGACCTTCAACGAGGCATTGTACAAGGCGTTCCTGGGGGCGGGGGTGGACCTTCCCAAGCACAAGAAGATGATCCTCTCCGTGAATGACGCGGACAAGCCGGAGGCGGTGGGGATCGCCAGGAGGTTCAAGAGGCTTGGCTACGACATCTTCGCCACGAGGAACACGGCGAGGGCCCTGAACGAGAAGGGCGTGCTGGCCTTCCCGGTGAACCGGATCAGCGAGGAGGCGCCGACGCTGATGGACCTGCTGCTGGAGCACCAGATCGACCTGGTGGTAGACACGCCCACGCACGGGGACAAGGTCAAGGACGGGTTCGCGATCCGGCGGACGGCGATTGAGACGGGGGTGAACTGCCTGACGTCGCTGGACACGGCGGACGCGCTGCTGACGAGCCTGGAGGGGGGCGAGGGGGAGGTGTCCGTGGTGGACGTGGCGACCATTGCCAGCGGGAGATA
>CAJTGI010000039.1 GCA_910575435.1 Clostridiaceae bacterium
ATTGAGGGCGAAAGCAGTTTACTGATTTCGTCCTCTTGACTGCCCAATAGCAAAGGCGGGAAAAGCTGTCAAGGGCGCGTAGCGCGAAGTTTACCCTTGACAGCTTTTCCTGTCTTTGCTACCTACTATCGGTCGAAGCGGAATTTCAATATGGCTTCAATCAGTTTTGCCTTTAATCTGTCCTGCGTATCGTCATTGATATGCCCTTTATACATAGACAGATATTTGATGTATGCGGTATAGTGCCGCAATACTGCGTCTACCGCTTCTGGCTTTCCGGCAACGGCTTTTTCGATTACCTCAAAAGGTATCAGCTTTTTGTTCCTCATGTTTCAATTTCTCCCATTCTTTTCGTAACTGTTTCAGCGCAACATTTCTTCTGTGGTTTATCGTACTTCTGCAACGCCCGTACTGTCTGCCGATGGCTTCATCACGATAGCCAACGAAGTAATAAAGCAACAAAACTTCCCGCCTTAACTCCGGCAATTTTGATAATGCCGTTGCCAACCGTTCATCATCAACGATAACTTCCTTTCCCAATACAATAAATACAGTCGGCTTATCCTGTTTTTCAAAGTAGCTGTCCATAGCAGACGATTCAAAATATCGTTCTGACACCAGATAGTCAAGGGATATTTCTCTTGATTCTTTCCGCTTCAAATCACGCCATGCGTTAATTGCTTCATGGCGCAAGACAACCTTGCAGAACGCATGGAAAGTATATTCGATATGTTCCATGAACTGTTCAGAATATCTCATTCTCTCTCACCCCCTTTCTTCCCAGTAGGGGGCTATTACAACAAACGTCCATGCAGCATAAAGCGGCATAAGCATTTGAGTAATACGAGTTATCAAGACATACTAAATGATTTGAAAGTTCATATTCATGGGTAGTATATCCCCTAAACGAACACTGCGTTTTTTTGACAGAAAATAGTTTGTCTGATTTTGCGGATATAAAAATAACACGACGGTACCTCCTGATACCGCCGCATTATTAGTCATAGTTTCTAAAAGTCCTCCGCTGTCCGTTTTGAAGAAACGGCGGCTTATGAGTGTTACCAAAAAGAAAGAGCCGATAGCCGCATTTTTAATCTGCGTGTTATCGGCTCTGCGTCTGTGCGTCTGGCTCTTTGATAACTGATATATTCATTTGTTGTACGTTAATAATGGTTTCGTGCTTGCATTTCGGGCAATACAGGGGAAAGTTTTTCAGTTCGGTATCACTCCGCATTTTTAACCTTGTTTTGCTTTGGCATATGGGGCATATTATCCATTCCGTATTCATGTTAAATACCCCAATCCCTGCTAATCATTTGCAGTTTTACCATATGCGGGTAAATCCTGCCGGTGTTCATCAGTTTTTCTGGCGTTCCCTGTTCCGCAACAGAACCGTCTGAAAGCACAACCACTTTATCCGCGCCGCTTACGGTACGCATACGGTGGGCGATAACAAGTACGGTCTTATCCTTCATCAGCCTTGATAAAGCAGCCTGTATCAATGTTTCGTTTTCCACATCAAGGCTTGCCGTTGCTTCATCAAGTAAGATGATAGGGGAATTTTTGAGGAAAGCGCGGGCGATTGAAATTCTCTGCCTTTCCCCGCCGGACAGTTCGCAGCCATTTTCACCAATCATACTGTGATACCCGTCCGGGAGCTTTGTCGCAAATTCTTCACAATTTGCCAGTCTTGCCGCTGCAATCACTTCTTCGTCGGTCGCGTCCTTTCTGCCTATTCTGATATTCTCCATAATTGTGTTGTTAAACAGCGTCACATCTTGAAATACGATAGAGTACAGCGACAGCAAGGTTTCCAGCTCTATTTTCGATATATCCATACCGCCGACAGTGATTTTCCCCTTGCTTATATCCCAGAACCGCGCGGCAAGACGTGATACCGTAGTTTTACCGCCGCCGGACGGTCCGACTAAGGCGGTAACTTCTCCCTGTTTTGCCGTAAAGGACACGTCTTTCAATACGGTTTCCCCGCTATTATAAGCAAATCCCACATGGTCGAACACAATATCGTAACCTTTATTTGTTACTCTGTCTGTTCCTGTCTGAATAGGCTGGTCAAGAATTTCATTCATGCGGTTTATGTTCGTTTTGGTGGAGATTACCGCAGCAAGATTTTGCAATGCACCCTCAAGCGGGGCATATAGCCTTGAAGCCACAAGCAAAAACATAAAGAACAGCGGAATATCAATTTCCCCACGAATGAGCAGCGCAGAACCTACAAGCGCAACCGTAGCAATCCCAAACTTTAATATCAGCGTAGAGGAAACAACAAAAAGGGCAGTCCCAAGCTCTGTTATAATGTGCCGCTTTTCCACATAGTCAATTTTTTTGCCAAGCCCTTTCAGATAGCTTTCTTCCGCATTGTTCGCCTTTAAGTCCTGTAAACTTTCGATACACTCCTGTACGCCGCCTTCAAGCGCAACATTCGCCGCTACGGATTTACGGTTGAAGTATTCCTGTATGCGGGCTGAAAAGAATGTGATTGTAAATGCAATCGGCAAAACCCAAACCGCCGCAAGAGCCATTCGCCAGTCGTAAGCGAAAAGGCAAACTGCAATCAGCGTTGTAGAAATAAGGGAGCCTGCCAATGCGGGTACATAATGGGAAAATGCCTGTTCAAGAGTGGCGCAGTCGCCCATAATCGAATTTGTCAAATCAGCAAGGTCTTTTTTTCCAAAAAATGACAGCGGGATTTTACGGAGCTGTTCTGCTAAGGATATACGCCTTACACCGCTTTCCACATAAGTCGCTAAGTAAGTGGCGTTATACTGAAACCATGTCACAATAAAAATAAAGCATAAGCAAACCAGAGCACCAACCGCGTAGAAGAGGGCGCGGCTTCCATTTATGCCCCCGTTCATGGTATCAATGACAAAGTAATAGAGCAGCCCGACGGGAAGCATAAAGGATATATCCTGTGCGACACAAGCAATACAGCCCTTTATCAAATCGACAGCCCCCTGTCTTGATAATGCAAAACGTCTTTGCAATGTCTTAATCATGCGTTTACCTCCAATCCCTTACTTTCATTCAAAATCTTCCATTCTGCCGCTTCGGAATGATTCTTCCACATATTTGTAAATATGCCGTTTCGCTCTATCAGTCCGCTATGTGTGCCGCTTTCGACAATTTCACCGTCTTGCAGTACATAAATGCAATCCGCGTCTGTGATTGATGACAGCCTGTGTGCAATCATAATGACGGTCTTTCTGGGAGAATCCGCTGATTCTCCTTTTGAAAGAGCAGATAAAGCCTGCTGTACGCGCACCTCATTATCGGGGTCGGCAAACGCGGTTGCTTCAT
>CAJTGI010000040.1 GCA_910575435.1 Clostridiaceae bacterium
CTGCAAAATCTCCTTTCTATTGTGCTGTTTTTTGTTTGTGATTCGTACTCCCATCCACCTGACTGCTACACGCATTTGCGGCAAGAACCTGCAGAGCATCGTGAGAATACCAGTAAGACCATTCCTCCTGGGTCAGAGTATTACCATGTATGACCACCACGGGTATCCGGTACAGGCAGCACTGAATATACGTCATCCACACACAGCGGATGTCAATATCCTGAGCAACAAACAGAGTTCTCCTCTGATAGTCAAACTCATTTTTCTGCATTGCCCAGACTGCCCCATAGATCATGGTGCCGGAACCACAGGCTGGTTCGTTAATCGCGACATACTCCTCTCCCTTCGAAATTCCTGACGGAACTTGAAGGATTTCTGCCATCATTCTACTGATGGGATCTGGTGTAAAAAACTGCCCATTCCATTCATTGGACAGATTCAGTCTGGTATAAACCTCTCCCAAAATATCCTTTGGGTCTGAGCGATTCTCTCTGATGGTCAGGAATAAATAAAATGTCATTCTGCCATAAGCGCTGAGTGCCTCCCTGTCCATAGATTTCTCCAGTTTTTCATAACTTTCCTGCCGCTCTGCTCGGTTCACCGGATCCATCTGAATTGCCAGGGCAAGCGCTGTCAGTTCCAGAAAATTTGTAAAGACTGTATTCATACCGTTTGTCCTGCCAAGTTTCTGGATTTCTTCCACTAGCCTTTCCTCTGGAGACTTTTCTTTTACCTTATTCGCCATTGCTGCTCCTTTCCGTCTGACACTCTGGATACGTGAATGCAAGACTCTCTTCCCCGTCATGAAAGGAAAGTTCCCGCAGCTTAAAACTGCTGGCATCCTCGTACTCCGAAAAGAGTTCTATGTGCTGCACTTCCATGCCTTTCAGCTCCGGCAGCCTGCCGTTGCCATACTCATCATCAAAGTACACGCCCTTGTATCTGGCATCCAGGTATCCGTCCTTTCTGTCAAACTCACTTTCATCCCATGTCAGGGATATGACCTTTCCGGATTTCAGTTTCACCTCGATAAAGTCGATCACCAAATCCGGAATATCCGATTCTGCTTTCAGATACAGTACCATCGTTCCACCTCCTGTTCTTCTTTGCTGCCACGCAATTTCTGTTTATTTAGACGGGCAGCATACGCTCCCCGTTGATTAGGTTGGGGGAGCATACTCCGCTCCGATCTATGATAAAAAGGGCTGACTAAAAATCGCGGCCCTTTGAACTCGTCAATAACTTCTCATAAACTAAAAAGTCACACAAAGAACCTGCTAATTCCCTGTGTGCTTTTAAGTCTTTGACTCTGTTTATTCTATTTTCTTGTTGTCTAGATTTGATTGATCTGCTTAGTGATTTCCGCAACAAAAAAAGTGCCTAAAGATGTAAACCTTCAGACACTGTAAAAACTGAAAACTATAAATCACTTTACTGTAATTTTTGATACTGATATTATTACTATAACAGACGGGATGAGAAAATACAAGGAAAGATTTAACTGTCGCTAGTCTGCCGCCTGTTCTTTTGGAATATCCTTTGAAAGAATAGAATCCTGTCCATACTCCCTTCCGTGCTTTAGCCCGATCTCCAAACCGTCATGAAAACCAAGGATATAAGCCATTTCACCATAATGTCCACTATACAGGCTTACAGAATCATCCATGTCCAATAATAATTGAACGTCATCCTTGCTGTTGCTTAATCTCTCCTTTAGCCGCTCCTTCTGATCATGATATTGTTTCCTGGACTCCATATATGCTTTGTTCTTCCGTAATTCCTCTTCTAATGGGTCTCCCAATCGCTCTACAGCTAAGTTTGTTAGTACATCCTGCATCTCATCATCCCCTCAAATATTATCTTGTCTTATCTTACATTATTACTACACGATTCACATGACATGTTTACAACTACAATATCCATACTCCAGATTTTCAAATCTTTTAGATATGGAAATTCCACTTGATATTGTGTAATTAGAGAAATATAATAGAATTGATAAGATATATGCCAATGACAAGGCTAATTATACCAATATGGGAGGCTCAAATATGCCAAGACAATTCAAAAATGCAAGACTGATAAAACACTTAAAAGTAGCTGATGCCATAAAACTGCTCGGTGTGTCCCAGCCAACATTAAGTGCCTGGGAAGGGGAACGGAAATCCCCTTCCATCGAAAAACTAGAGCTGATGGCAGATATATACGAAACATCCACAGATTACCTGCTGGGTCGTATCCGTATCCATAAAAATGTTCCATCCAATCCGATTTCCCTTTCTTGCCTGCCGGTCTTACATGAACAGCCACTCTGGTCGCCAGAATACGGCTGGATGCTGGTAAACTCGATTGAAAAACATCTTGTCCGGTCAGACGGAAAAACAATTCCATTTTCCACTGCAGGCAACCTTTATACGACCCCACCCATTTTTTCCGTACCAGAAACGCTGTCAGAAGCACCATTGACACGGACACAGATGCTTGCGAATGAGGAAATGTGGGTAGAGCCCATCTCCCCTGATTCCAATCTAAGAGACGAACTGCGGGGCTGGTACCGCAGGAAAGACCGGTATGTGGAGAATGAATATGGAAATCGGTTTTATCTAGATACCTATGAGGCAAAGTGGCTGGGATTTGATAAGGAACAAACTAGCACAGACAAAAATGAAGATGCCGAAACATCCCCATCTTTCTAAACAAAATGCCCGCTAATTGTTTATAGTCACCTTAGAAACAATCATAGGATATTTCGCTTGTTCGATGATTGTCATGGGAAAATAAAGGCTATCCCCTATTTCAGCGGAGGATAGCCCTTTTTACTTCTTTCAGGGTTATCAATTATAATTCTAAACCATGTCAAAATTTGTACCTAAAGCCCC
>CAJTGI010000041.1 GCA_910575435.1 Clostridiaceae bacterium
GTAAACGGTAAACCACAAGTACCTTGATATTTTTAAGCCGCATTTGCGGCTTATTTATTTTCGATTTTCATATGACATCTTTCCGGCAATGTTGGCGACCATGGTAACAATGCATCCAGAAACTCCAGATTATTATCCTCCATATGCTTCGGAATCTCACTTAACAGAAATTCATAATACTCATATGGATTCAGCCCATTTGCTTTTGCCGTTTCGCCAATACTGTATATGACAGCGCTTGCTTTTGCACCATCAATACTGTCGATCACCCGCCAGTTGTGCTTCCCTATACAAAAGCCCCGCAAGGCTCCTTCGGTTGCATTGTTGTCCATTGGTACCTCCCCATCTTCCAAAAATACTTTGAGATACTTTTCCTGGTTTACACAATAATTCAATCCTTCCGCTGTTTTGCTTTTAGGGGATATCTCCAACGTGTCCAGCGTTTCTTTTGCCCACTCAAAGAAAGACTCAACCAGAGGTCTGACTACCAGATTTCTTTTCTCCGCTCGTTCCTCTGCAGTGAGTTTTGATAACTCATTATCCCGTTTATAAATCAAGGCAATCTGTTCCAATGCCATATAGGATACCGTCTGCCTGGCATGTGCCTTGTTTTTTAACGCTTTCAGCGATTCTGAAAATTTCCTGCGGGCATGTGCCCAGCATCCCGCAAACCGGATATTATCCTGTTCTTTATCCAGCTTATGGTATGCGGAATAACCATCACATACCACAACACCTTCAAAATCTTTCAGGAATTTCCTCGGATGCTCGCTGTTGCGGGTCTTCTGGAATTCATACAGGATAATCGGTGTATCGGTATGCATCTTCCCGGTGCGGTAGACCCACATAAAGCTTTTGCTTCCGGCTGCCCTGCCATCTTTCGCTACCCTCACAGGGGTTTCATCGGCCTGCAGCACATGGTATTGATATAATTCCCGGTGCAGTCTGTCATACAGTAGCCCCAGGTAATCTTCCGAACAACGGATCACCCAGTTTGCCATCGACTGCCTGCGGATATGCAGCCCATTTCTTTTATATTCCTGTTCCTGACGGTATAAAGGAACGGCATTGATATATTTTGCATTCATAATGGATGCCACCAGCGTCGGTGTCGCAATACTGTTGCGCAGCAGGTCATCAGGTCTGTCTGCCTTGACGATTGTTTCATTGTCTGATCCTGCATACACATGGACATGATGTTCCTCCACTGTATATACGGCAGGCTGGTAATGCAGCCTCTTATATACTTCCTCCGGAAGTTCTTTCCAGTGTTCCCCGAAAAGTTCTTTCAGTCTTTCCGCTGGTAATTCATGATGCGTGACTCTGGTTGGAAGCCCCTGTAAGTCATTTTCCCTGGTGCCCTTTGCTTTTTTCTTCTTCGGCTCCGGGGTTTCCCTGAGAACTTCCTCCATATCCGGTTCCGGATAATAGTGGACATCCACATAACTTTCTGCTTCGTTCAGAATGTCAGAAAAATTCAGCTGTCCTTCCGTTACTTCCAGCTTTTCCGTAGAACGCCCAAACCGGTGATTGTTGGATACTGCAATCTGCTCCAGTATTTTTTCCATGTTCATGTTTAACTGTTTCATCTGATCCTGCATGGATAGGAACAAAACAATAAGAGCATCTTTGCTTAAATGATTCAATTCTTCTGCACTGTATTCCCTGCCCATGACCAGACCTCCTCGTGGATTTCTGATAGAATTATATCATGAATCCGGGGATAATGCGAATCCGGGGGAGATAGATTTTCGGCATTTTGCCTATAGATATAAGGCTCTGAGCTGCCGCTCCCGGACATGTATTCCGGATGTCTTTTCTTTCTGCAGAACAGTTCTTAAGTGTTTCTACAAGGCTGGATACAAGGCAGCATCCTATGTCTGTAAAACGAAACAGGCACAGACGGATGATATGTACCTGGCTCCGATATTTTCTGCGAATTGCACAATGGATTATAGTGTTTTTCGGGGTTTGCATGCCGGAATTGCCTTCGGCTGGTACAAAGTCAGCCCCTCCATCAGCCAGCGGAACTGCTGAGAAGTCAGGCTGAGAACTTCCTGCTCGTTTCTCGGCCATTGAAATTTTCCTTTTTCCAAACGCTTGTATAAAAGAAGGAATCCGTCTCCTTCCCAAAGCAGTCCCTTGATACGATCCAGCCGTCGTCCGCAAAACAGAAACAGGACATTTGTTTCATAGGGATCTAACTCATAAGAAGACTGAATCATGGCAGAAAGACCATCAATTCCACGCCTTAAGTCGGTATAACCGGTTACAAGGCATATCTTTGAAAAAGCATTTGTATCTGCATCATTGAGCATTGTGCATCACCCCTAACACCATGGACAGTAATTCTTTGGAAGTGTCCTGTGTTACCTGAATGCAGCAGTTTCCGGTAGTGATGCACAGCGAATCCTGTTTCCCGGAAAATGTTCTGTTGTCAGCATCAGCAGCAGATGATACAGCTTTTGGAGTAAGCGGGACGATTTCATGTACCTCTGATTGTTCCAGGCATACCTCCCTTACCCTCCTCAACCGATAATAATAATCTGCTTTTGTTAAACCATGAGCAGCACACCATTCCTGAACGGTCATATTTTCCGGTCTGCTTTGACATTCCTGAATCTGTGCAGCCCACTGCTGCAGCCGATACTGCTTTGCTGCTAAACTGGTTTTCGATCCCATAGCCACCTCCTGAATCCGGTCTAAAAAGTTAAGTTTTAAACTTTTTGGACTTTTTATAATGGTTAGGCTATTATCTCAAAGATTTGGTAACTGGTCGAGGTACTTGTGATTTACCGTTTAC
>CAJTGI010000042.1 GCA_910575435.1 Clostridiaceae bacterium
GAGTACCGCGAGACACGTGGAACCTTGCGGGAAGCAGGGGGGACCACCCCCCAAGGCTAAATACTACTTAGTGACCGATAGCGCATAGTACTGTGAAGGAAAGGTGAAAAGAACCCCGGGAGGGGAGTGAAAGAGAACCTGAAACCCTGCGTCTACAAGCTGCGGGACCCCCGCAAGAGGGGAACCGCGTACTTTTTGTAGAACGGTCCGGCGAGTTATGCGGTGTGGCAAGGTTAAGCGGGGAAGCCGCGGAGCCGAAGGGAAACCGAGTCTTAACAGGGCGCCATACAGTCACATAGCATAGACCCGAAACCGGGTGACCTACCCATGTCCAGGCTGAAGCCGCCGTAAAAGGCGGTGGAGGGCCGAACGCACATCCGTTGAAAAGGGTGGCGATGAGGCGTGGGTAGCGGAGAAATTCCAATCGAACCCGGAGATAGCTGGTTCTCCTCGAAATAGCTTTAGGGCTAGCCTGCCGCGAGTCTGCCGGAGGTAGAGCACTGAATTCCTGCGGGGGCGTCAAAGCCTACCAAGGGATATCAAACTCCGAATGCCGGCCAGACGATGCGGCGGAGTCAGACTGCACGAGATAAGTTGGGCAGTCGAAAGGGAAAGAGCCCAGACCACCGGCTAAGGTCCCGAAGTGCGTGTTAAGTGGGAAAGGATGTGGGGATTCGAAGACAGCTAGGATGTTGGCTCAGAAGCAGCCATGCATTCAAAGAGTGCGTAACAGCTCACTAGTCGAGAGTCCCCGCGCCGAAAATGTCCGGGGCTGAAACACGACACCGAAGCCGTGGGATCGCGCAAGCGATCGGTAGGGGAGCATTCCCGGCGGGGCGAAGCCGCACCGAGAGGGGCGGTGGACCGGCGGGAAGAGAGAATGCCGGAATGAGTAGCGAGAGAAAGGTGGGAATCCTTTCGGCCGAATATCCAAGGTTTCCAGAGTAAAGCTGATCTGCTCTGGGTAAGTCGGGGCCTAAGGCGAGGCAGAGATGCGTAGCCGATGGACAGCAGGTGGAGATTCCTGCACCCCGGGATATCAGAAATGTGGGGACACGGAGACGAAGCGCATGCCGGGAGCGGAAAGCCCGGCGCAAGCGAGGTATCCGCGCGGGAGGAAAATCCCCCGCGCAAGGGAGAAGGCGCGAAGCGGAGCGAACGAAAGGGTAGCGAAGTGCGTGGAGGAGCCGTCAGGAAAAGCCGCTATGGAGTATCCCGGGCCCGTACCGGAAACCGACACAGGTGGATGGGGAGAGAATCCCGAGGCCGGCGGAAGAAGCATTGTCAAGGAACTCGGCAAAATGGCCCCGTAACTTCGGGAGAAGGGGCGCCTGCGCGAGCAGGCCGCAGAGAAACGGCCCAAGCAACTGTTTAGCAAAAACACAGGTTTATGCGAAACCGCAAGGTGAGGTATATGAGCTGACGCCTGCCCGGTGCTGGAAGGTTAAGGGGAGCGCTCAGGGGACTGCCCCGAAGGCGCGAGCTCAAGCCCCAGTAAACGGCGGCCGTAACTATAACGGTCCTAAGGTAGCGAAATTCCTTGTCGGGTAAGTTCCGACCCGCACGAAAGGCGTAATGATTTGGGCGCTGTCTCGACAATGCATCCGGTGAAATTGAAGTACCAGTGAAGATGCTGGTTACCCGCGCCAGGACGGAAAGACCCCATGGAGCTTTACTCCAGCCTGGTGCTGGGATTCGGTGCTGCATGTACAGGATAGGCGGGAGGCGAGGAAGTGCGGGCGTCAGCCGGCATGGAGCCGCTGTTGGGATACCGCCCTTGCAGTACTGGGTTTCTAACCGTCCGCCGTGACCCGGCGGCGGGACACCGCCAGGCGGGGAGTTTGACTGGGGCGGTCGCCTCCGAAAGGGTATCGGAGGCGCTCGAAGG
>CAJTGI010000043.1 GCA_910575435.1 Clostridiaceae bacterium
CCTCCTCGTATAATAAGTTTGTAAGCAAGGAAAACAGCTTACAGACTTATTCTTTTTTGGTATAAATGGTAAGGACATCTAAGAGGAACTCCCCTCATCCCCATTCCCATCTATACAGTTAATAGTTACATATCATTATAGGTAGATCCTGTGGTATGATATCAGTTAGAGTCTGATGTCCGAAGGCACTGCTGTTCCTCCTTTCAGCCGGCTTTATCCGTGACTGCTTCGAAAGCATTCAGCCTGGCACATACGGCACATTCCGCTGACACAGAATTTTCATCCCCAGCCGTTAGCCCCAGCAAGAAAGGCTGACTGGGTGCATGCTCATTGCGCGAGGTTTCGGTCACCGTATGCTGCACAGGATAAACCTTTTGCCTCAGGCTTCACAAATCCCGATCCGATTGGAGGTGATATCATGTTAAAGATCAACTATATGTCCACCTTGTTTGTAGGTATTGATGTAAGCTCAAAGACCAATGCTGTCTATGCTATGGACTTTGAGGAAAACAAATACATCTCATCGTCGTTTGGCAATAATCAGCCAGGTGCCGATAAGCTTGTGAATATGATTGCTGAGTGTATGCAGAAGCATAAAAACCTGGATACACTTCTTATCGTGCTGGAATCTACTTCTGTATACAGCGTACATATTTCTAATTTCCTATCGACCAGCGAGGTCCTCATGCCCTACAAGCCTTTCGTCTTCTGTGTAAACCCAAAGGCCACTTCCAATTACCGAAAGTCCTATATCGGAATGGAAAAGACCGATCCCACAGATGCCTATCTCATTGCGGACTTTGGCAGGGTAGGCCGTACCAAAAAGCTGGAGCCATGGCGCGGCGGGCAGTTTATAGCCCTGAAACGCCTTACAAGGCATCGTATGCACCTTTCTGGGTGCATCACCAGGGAGAAGACTTATATGGTCTCTAATCTTTATCTGAAGTTCAGTGAGCTTCAGCTCCTTGAAGGGGATGATAAGCCCTTTAGCAACCTCTATGGTGCCACGTCCTCAGCTGTCCTGACCGAATTTTTGTCTCCACAGGAGATTATCGATATGCCGGAAGAGGATCTGCTTACCTTCCTTGCGGATAAGAGCAGGAACCACATCTCTGACATATCCAAAACTTCGGAGCTTCTGCGGAAGGCAGCCAGGGATTCCTATCGGTTAGACAAGTGCATGTACGAACCACTGAACATATCACTGGCAAGCTCGTTTAACTGTATCCATGCCTATCAGAAAGAAATCAGGCTGATTGAACAGGCGATTGGGAAATGCATCAACGGAATGAACCCTAACGCCCTGGTCATCCTTCAATCCATACCTGGAATAGGTCCGGTATGGGCTTCCGGGATTCTATCAGAAATAGGCGATATAACAGCGTTTCATTCGTCCGATGCCCTTGCCAAATATGCCGGGCTTTACTGGCCTAAGGGTGATTCCGGAGATTTCACTTCTGAGGACAACAAAATGTCGAAAGCCGGAAATCCCTATCTCCGCTACTATCTTGGCGAAGCGGCAAACAGCGTCAGGAAGCACATCCCTGAATATGCTGATTTCTATGCCAGAAAATATGCTGGGGCAACCATGCATCAGCACAAAAGAGCACTCGCGCTTACATCTCGTAAATTTGTACGACTCGTTTTTGGATTGCTGGTCAAAAACCAACTGTACACCGGCGAAAAGCTGGACACCAAATATAATATCGAATCGAACTGACATTCGGTTTTGCGTAAAACATATCGAAGGTCTGTTAAAGTTACCCTTTTTTCTGAAAAACATATCAAAATCTTTTTCAAAAAGTTCTTGACATATCACCAGAATGCTT
>CAJTGI010000044.1 GCA_910575435.1 Clostridiaceae bacterium
CCCCGCGAGGGCAGGCAAATCACAAAAATGGCATCCCAGTTCGGATTGCAGTCTGCAACTCGACTGCATGAAGCTGGAATCGCTAGTAATCGCGAATCAGAATGTCGCGGTGAATACGTTCCCGGGTCTTGTACACACCGCCCGTCACACCATGGGAGTCGGGAATGCCCGAAGCCGGTGACCTAACCGAAAGGAAGGAGCCGTCGAAGGCAGGCTCGATAACTGGGGTGAAGTCGTAACAAGGTAGCCGTATCGGAAGGTGCGGCTGGATCACCTCCTTTCTAAGAGAGCGAGTAGGGGCTGTTCTACTGTTTGGTTATCGAGGAGATAACACAATTTTTGGTGACGATGCGCCCGGGGGAGACACCCGTACCCATCCCGAACACGATGGTTAAGACCCGGGCGGCCGATGGTACTATGCTGGAGACGGCATGGGAGAGCAGGTGGTCGCCAAAATTAAGGGCTTATAGCTCAGCTGGTTAGAGCGCACGCCTGATAAGCGTGAGGTCGGTGGTTCGAGTCCACTTAAGCCCATTCAATTAAATATTTACTTAGTTGATATTTAATTAAGTTGGGGGCGTAGCTCAGTTGGGAGAGCACCTGCCTTGCAAGCAGGGGGTCAAGAGTTCGAATCTCTCCGTCTCCATTAGGTTTCCAGTTGTATTTGCAATCGGAAGCCGCACAGTGCGGGAAGCCGTCCGACAGGAGGGTGGTCTGCACTGCGGTACCTTGAAAACTGCATACTGAAAAGAAAATCATAGAGATATGATTCGTCAGACATCCAAAGGCATGCGAGAGCATGCCGCAAGAAAGAAAAGCCGGAAGGTGGCGGGAGCCGCCGGAAGGCAAGGCAAGAGAGAGCAACGAGCCAGGCAACGCTATGCCTGGCGGGAGCGGCCGAATCGGTCAAGCTGATAAGGGCGCAGGGCGGATGCCTAGGCACTAAGAGCCGAAGAAAGACGTGACAAGCTGCGAAAAGCCGCGGGGAGGAGCAAATATCCATCGATCCGCGGATATCTGAATGGGGAAACCCGGCGGGGGCGAACCCCCGCCATCCATGCGCCAATCCATAACGCATGGAGGGGAACCCGGGGAACTGAAACATCTAAGTACCCGGAGGAAGAGAAAGAAACATCGATTTCCTGAGTAGCGGCGAGCGAAAGGGAAGGAGCCCAAACCGGGATGCGAGCATCCCGGGGTTGAGGACTGCGGAAGCGAGCAAAGAAGGCAGGAGAACGGCTTTGGGAAAGCCGGCCGGAGAGGGTGAGAGCCCCGTATCCGAAGCCGGAAGGCAGCGGCAGGATCCAGAGTACCGCGAGACACGTGGAACCTTGCGGGAAGCAGGGGGGACCACCCCCCAAGGCTAAATACTACTTAGTGACCGATAGCGCATAGTACTGTGAAGGAAAGGTGAAAAGAACCCCGGGAGGGGAGTGAAAGAGAACCTGAAACCCTGCGTCTACAAGCTGCGGGACCCCCGCAAGAGGGGAACCGCGTACTTTTTGTAGAACGGTCCGGCG
>CAJTGI010000045.1 GCA_910575435.1 Clostridiaceae bacterium
ATATTTGGGGTGGGAAAGAGTAACCCGGATGTTATTCTTCTCTAGGATATTAAATACTGGGATCCAGTACTTGCCGGTAGATTCCATACAGACATCGTTACAGTTGTATTTAACAAGCCAATCACACAACTCATTCAAACCTTTTGTAAAGGAAGAAAAGCGAGCTTGTTTATACTCTGTACGGTTGTTTGGGTCAGTAATACCGATGCAAGCGTAGATCCAAGTTTTATGGACATCAAGTCCACAGCAGTTATTTTTTAAAATTTTAAAAGACAATAAAAGTACCTCCTGATGATTTATAGATAAAACTGACAGTGACTGGCCATCCGGCAAAATCGAGTCGACTTTGGAAGAGATAAGTTTACGGGCTACGTTATGCGCCATTCATTGATGCCTTAACGGATGACCGACAACATATAAGAATGCGAGGTCGCCGCTATACAGCCCCGCCACTCACCTCCACGTGTTCTGTAGTGTGTCAGTCTTATAAAAAGATTATATCAAGAGGTAAAGAAAATAGAAACGAGCGAAGCGAGAGAAACTAAGGTTTCATGACCCTATCGGTGGCTTTCGCGAAGCGGAAAGGCGGATTATAAGTATGAAAAAAAATTATGTACTCATTATCTTTTTGTCATTTATTGTGTTTCATTTGCTGACAGCCTGTTCATCAAAAAACAGCCAATCTGTAAAAGGGAATATTTCACAAAACAATACAGCTATTACCGATGTGCAAAAGACAGAGGAAACGGATGAATTAAATGAGAGGTTAAAACTATATAAAGCTTTCTTGCAGAATGAAATTAGCTCAGAAGATAAAGAGGATAAAGAATTCCTTTATTTAAGAGACTATTGTAATCGGGTTGTTCCAGAGGAAGATGGAATTCGTTATGCTTTGTTTGATATGACAGGTGATGAGATACCTGAATTACATATATTAACAGACATTTCATATTCTATTCATGCCGTTGAGAAAAATCATCTTGTGGAATGGTTTGAGGGGGATCGATATTGTAGCCCCCTTAATAATCGAGTTATACTTCAGAAAGTAGAATTGCATAATATTGGTTATATTTTTCTTGATAAAAAAGGAGAGGAAGTCCTTTGCGTTTGGTTTGGAAAAAGTGGAAATGATTACAGATTCAGCACAGGAGGTGAAGATATTAAACTGTCGAGGAATCAGTGGGAAAAATTGAAAAAACCGTTCTCGGCAATTGGGTCAGATAGAATCAAATGGAAAAATATAGATAATTTGGATTTTTAAGCCTGTGAATATGTACAGTAAAGATAGTTAAGATAATATAAAAACATTGATCAATATTCAATTTGGCACATATATAGTGCTTCGACAAGAGAAAATGAAGTTTTGAAAATGGATGAGGTTTCCTTATAACCATCTGACAAATGCCTGAAATAACGTAATCCTGAAAATTGAATAAGAATATGGCAGTTGTTCAGAAAGCATAAGTGACCATAAAAGCACCAGTGTTTCACA
>CAJTGI010000047.1 GCA_910575435.1 Clostridiaceae bacterium
GGAAGGAGCCGTCGAAGGCAGGCTCGATAACTGGGGTGAAGTCGTAACAAGGTAGCCGTATCGGAAGGTGCGGCTGGATCACCTCCTTTCTAAGAGAGCGAGTAGGGGCTGTTCTGCTGTCCAGTTATCAAGGCCGCAGCCGGGGCGCGTCCCCGGCCGCGGGCAGATAGCGACAGATTTCGGTGGCGACGCGCCCGGGGGAAACACCCGTACCCATCCCGAACACGATGGTTAAGACCCGGGCGGCCGATGGTACTATGCTGGAGACGGCATGGGAGAGCAGGTGGCCGCCGAAAATAAAAGAAAGAAACGCTCGGACGGCGATGCGTGGCAAGGACGGAAGCCCCTGCCATGGATGACTGCCCGAGGCAGTCAGGGAGCGGCGCTCCCGGCACCTTGAAAACTGCATACTGAAAAGAAAATCATAGAGATATGATTCGTCAGACATCCAAAGGCATGCGAGAGCATGCCGAAAGAAAGAAGAGCCAGAAGGTGGCGGGAGCCGCCGGAAGGCAAGGCAAGAGAGAGCAACGAGCCAGGCAACGCTATGCCTGGCGGGAGCGGCCGAATCGGTCAAGCTGATAAGGGCGCAGGGCGGATGCCTAGGCACTAAGAGCCGAAGAAAGACGTGACAAGCTGCGAAAAGCCGCGGGGAGGAGCAAATATCCATCGATCCGCGGATATCTGAATGGGGAAACCCGGCGGGGGCGAACCCCCGCCATCCATGCGCCAATCCATAACGCATGGAGGGGAACCCGGGGAACTGAAACATCTAAGTACCCGGAGGAAGAGAAAGAAACATCGATTTCCTGAGTAGCGGCGAGCGAAAGGGAAAGAGCCCAAACCGGGATGCGAGCATCCCGGGGTAATGGACTGCGGAAGCGAGCCGGAAGGTAGGAGAATGGCTTTGGGAAAGCCAGCCGGAGAGGGTGAGAGCCCCGTATCCGAAACCGGAAGGCAGCGGCAGGATCCGGAGTACCGCGAGACACGTGGAACCTTGCGGGAAGCAGGGGGGACCACCCCCCAAGGCTAAATACTACTTAGTGACCGATAGCGCATAGTACTGTGAAGGAAAGGTGAAAAGAACCCCGGGAGGGGAGTGAAAGAGAACCTGAAACCCTGCGTCTACAAGCTGCGGGACCCCCGCAAGAGGGGAACCGCGTACTTTTTGTAGAACGGTCCGGCG
>CAJTGI010000048.1 GCA_910575435.1 Clostridiaceae bacterium
CTCTCCCCATCCACCTGTGTCGGTTTCCGGTACGGGCCCGGGATACTCCATAGCGGCTTTTCCTGACGGCTCCTCCACGCACTTCGCTACCCTTTCGTTCGCTCCGCTTCGCGCCTTCTCCCTTGCGCGGGGGATTTTCCTCCCGCGCGGATACCTCGCTTGCGCCGGGCTTTCCGCTCCCGGCATGCGCTTCGTCCCCGTGTCCCCACATTTCTGATATCCCGGGGTGCAGGAATCTCCACCTGCTGTCCATCGGCTACGCATCTCTGCCTCGCCTTAGGCCCCGACTTACCCAGAGCAGATCAGCTTTACTCTGGAAACCTTGGATATTCGGCCGAAAGGATTCCCACCTTTCTCTCGCTACTCATTCCGGCATTCTCTCTTCCCAGCGGTCCACCGCCCCTCTCGGTGCGGCTTCGCCCCGCTGGGAATGCTCCCCTACCGATCGCATAAGCGATCCCACGGCTTCGGTGTCGTGTTTCAGCCCCGGACATTTTCGGCGCGGGGACTCTCGACTAGTGAGCTGTTACGCACTCTTTGAATGCATGGCTGCTTCTGAGCCAACATCCTAGCTGTCTTCGAATCCCCACATCCTTTCCCACTTAACACGCACTTCGGGACCTTAGCCGGTGGTCTGGGCTCTTTCCCTTTCGACTGCCCAACTTATCTCGTGCAGTCTGACTCCGCCGCATCGTCTGGCCGGCATTCGGAGTTTGATATCCCTTGGTAGGCTTTGACGCCCCCGCAGGAATTCAGTGCTCTACCTCCGGCAGACTCGCGGCAGGCTAGCCCTAAAGCTATTTCGAGGAGAACCAGCTATCTCCGGGTTCGATTGGAATTTCTCCGCTACCCACGCCTCATCGCCACCCTTTTCAACGGATGTGCGTTCGGCCCTCCACCGCCTTTTACGGCGGCTTCAGCCTGGACATGGGTAGGTCACCCGGTTTCGGGTCTATGCTATGTGACTATATGGCGCTGAAGCGCCCGCGCCCTGTTAAGACTCGGTTTCCCTTCGGCTCCGCGGCTTCCCCGCTTAACCTTGCCACACCGCATAACTCGCCGGACCGTTCTACAAAAAGTACGCGGTTCCCCTCTTGCGGGGGTCCCGCAGCTTGTAGACGCAGGGTTTCAGGTTCTCTTTC
>CAJTGI010000049.1 GCA_910575435.1 Clostridiaceae bacterium
CGCGGCTTTTCGCAGCTTGTCACGTCTTTCTTCGGCTCTTAGTGCCTAGGCATCCGCCCTGCGCCCTTATCAGCTTGACCGATTCGGCCGCTCCCGCCAGGCATAGCGTTGCCTGGCTCGTTGCTCTCTCTTGCCTTGCCTTCCGGCGGTTCTTGCCGCCTTCCGGCTTTTCTTTCTTGCGGCATGCTCTCGCATGCCTTTGGATGTCTGACGAATCATATCTCTATGATTTTCTTTTCAGTATGCAGTTTTCAAGGTACTGTATGTGGCTTCCGGCTACCAATGCGGCCAGAAACCTAATGGAGACAGAGAGATTCGAACTCTCGACCCCCTGCTTGCAAGGCAGGTGCTCTCCCAACTGAGCTATGCCCCCAAAATTTTGGCGACCACCTGCTCTCCCATGCCGTCTCCAGCATAGTACCATCGGCCGCCCAGGTCTTAACCATCGTGTTCGGGATGGGTACGGGTGTTTCCCCCGGGCGCATCGTCACCAAAAAGGTTTGGCTATTCTCTTTTTATACAATGGGAAGGTATTCCCTCCCATCTGCCTACGAACGCATGGACGCTCGCCCCTTGATAACCAAACAGTAGAACAGCCCCTACTCGCTCTCTTAGAAAGGAGGTGATCCAGCCGCACCTTCCGATACGGCTACCTTGTTACGACTTCACCCCAGTTATCGAGCCTGCCTTCGACGGCTCCTTCCCTCATCACTAAGCATGACCCCTGCCTCCCGGCAGTTTCCTGCCGCTCTCCGGCAGCGTATTCTTTTTGCGGATGCAATCAACCTCGCTTCGCTTGCTTGATTGCCTCGCAGTCATGCCCACTGATGAGGGTTAGGTCACCGGCTTCGGGCATTCCCGACTCCCATGGTGTGACGGGCGGTGTGTACAAGACCCGGGAACGTATTCACCGCGACATTCTGATTCGCGATTACTAGCGATTCCAGCTTCATGCAGTCGAGTTGCAGACTGCAATCCGAACTGGGA
>CAJTGI010000050.1 GCA_910575435.1 Clostridiaceae bacterium
CAGATAGACATATTCGACATGATGTACCCGGCGTTTAGGATAGACAAGCCCATACGGCTGATCGAACTCTTTGCCGGAATCGGGAGCCAGGCGATGGCACTCCGGGATTTGGGAGCAGACTTCGAGCGTTACAGGATCTCCGAGTGGGAGGTCAATGCAAATAGGAGTTATATGGGCATCCATGTTATTGATGACTTGAACAATCAAGCGGATCCTAGCAAGAAATTTACGAAGTTTAAGTGGCTTGTGAGAGTTTTGTACGAGATCGGAATTTCCGCCGATGGAAAAACGCCCCTCACGCAGAAGGAAATCAGGCGGCGGGGAGAAGACTGGTGCAGACGGACGTATAACGAATTCAAAGCAACGCATAACATAGGGAGCATCACGAAAAGGCATGGGCTTGACTTGGGCATCGTGGAGACGGAAAAGTATTGCTATATCATGACCTATTCCTTCCCATGCCAGGATTTGTCCGTGGCTGGCAAGCAAAAGGGGATGAAGAAGGGCAGTGACACTAGGTCAGGACTGTTGTGGGAGGTGGAAAGGCTGCTGAACGAATGTCCAGAACTCCCGCAGGTGCTATTGATGGAGAATGTGCCGCAAGTACATTCAAAAGCAAATATGCCGGACTTCCAGAAGTGGATTGATTTTCTGGAAAGCAAAGGATACAGCAATTATTGGCAGGATTTGAACGCTAAAAATTACGGGGTGGCGCAGAACCGTGACAGGTGCTTTATGGTCAGTCTGCTTGGCGAATGGAATTACAAATTTCCGCAGCCTGCACCGCTCGAACGGAAGTTAAAGGACTACTTGGAAGATGAGGTTGATGAGAAGTATTACATCAACAGTGAAAAGTCACAGAAATTAATACAAACACTTATTGAGA
>CAJTGI010000051.1 GCA_910575435.1 Clostridiaceae bacterium
AATACTCTGACCCAGGAGGAATGGTCTTACTGGTATTCTCACGATGCTCTGCAGGTTCTTGCCGCAAATGCGTGTAGCAGTCAGGTGGATGGGAGTACGAATCACAAACAAAAAACAGCACAATAGAAAGGAGATTTTGCAGTATGAATGCGAATCAAAAAGAAGTAATAGAAGGTATGAGGAAACTTATCACAAAACTGACAGAAGCAGACACTGCTTACTATAAGCACGACGACCTGTTGATGACAGATCGGGAGTATGACAGGAAGATGGACCAGTTGCGTAGTTTAGAGGAGGAATCCGGAATTATTTTATCCGGCTCCCCGACGCAGAAGGTATCGGGTGAGATACTGGAGGAACTGGTTTCTGTCCGCC
Source organism: Clostridiaceae bacterium (assembly GCA_910575435.1). Classification (GTDB taxonomy): domain Bacteria; phylum Bacillota; class Clostridia; order Lachnospirales; family Lachnospiraceae; genus Butyribacter. The sequence continues at coordinate 376 of CAJTGI010000051.1, forward strand.
ATACCAAACCCATGCTTTCTGCGGATAAAACCAAATCCGTAGATGAGCTGGTGAAGTTTGCCGGCGGCAGGGATGTGGTACTTTCATGGAAAATGGATGGCCTGACGCTGGTGCTGCGATATGAAGACGGAGCATTACAGCAGGCAATCACCCGTGGCAGAGAGGGCATCATTGGTGAGGATGTGACACATACCGTGAGGAAATTTGACAACGTGCCGCTCGCCATACCGGTCAAGGAACCAATAGAAGTCCGAGGCGAAGGCGTCATTTCCTGGGAAAATTTTGAGAAAATCAATCTCAGACTGGAGGAGCCGTATGGACATCCGAGAAATCTGGCTTCCGGAAGCACGAGGAAATTGAATGCGGCAGAGGCAGGGAAAAGGCATCTGGAGTTTGCCGCCTTTGAACTGGTAACGGACCGGCAGATGGATACGAAGGCAGAGCAGCTTGCGTTTATGGAACAGCTTGGCTTTCTGGTGGTGCCGTATATCCG
>CAJTGI010000052.1 GCA_910575435.1 Clostridiaceae bacterium
CACTTTCGCTCCAAACCCGCACCACGTACTGAGGAAAATCAATCCATCGCTTCCTTAATCCTCCACATTTATTCGGATTACAACAAGCGCCTTGGTGCCTATAAGATTTCCTACCTTTTACAGCGTGATTATGGCATCCACATCAGCGTCGGCAGAGTGTACCGCCTGATGAAAAAACTACAGCTTCCCAAGATGTCCACAGAGAAGCCAAAACACCATATAACGCATTCCGATGACGGTGAATGCACGAACCATCTGCATCAGGATTTTAACCAGAAAGCCCCGAATCTGGTCTGGGTAAGTGACATCACCTATATCAAAGCAGGCGGAAAATGGTATTATCTGTGCATTGTCATGGATCTGTTTTCCCGAAAAATCATCGCATGGCATCTGTCTGGAAAAGCGGATGCTGACTTGGTCATCTTAACCTTCCAAAAGGCTTATCAGAAACGCAATGCACCTTATGGCCTGATGTTTCACTCTGACCGGGGTTCCCAGTACACTGCCTTTTCCTTCCGCCAGTTATTGGATTCCCTAAATGTCGTGCAGTCATTTTCCAAAAAGGGGTATCCGTTTGACAATGCGGTATGCGAATGTTTTTTCAAATATTTAAAAAAGGAAGAAACAAACCGGAGAACCTACCATACCCTGCAGGAGCTGCATGCTTCTATCTTTGAATACATAGAAGGGTTTTACAATTCCAGAAGGCCACACAGTTCCCTTGGACTGCTGACGCCTAACGAGAAGGAAAATTTATACTGGGAGCAGCACTAAACTTCTGCCCTCAGAAAATTTTTTACTAAAATGTGTCCACTCTCTTGACTATAGTCCA
>CAJTGI010000053.1 GCA_910575435.1 Clostridiaceae bacterium
CACCCCTCCGCCTCGAGAGCGCGGCCACTTGGTCAAGCCCTCGACCTATTAGTGACAGTCCGCTCCATGCGTCGCCGCACTTCCACTCCTGACCTATCCACCTCGTCGTCTCCGAGGGGTCTTACTGGATTCCTCCAGGGAGGTCTCATCTCGAGGGGGGCTTCGCGCTTAGATGCCTTCAGCGCTTATCCCTTCCGGACTTGGCTACCCAGCCGTGCCATTGGCATGACAACTGGTGCACCAGCGGTCCGTCCAGCCCGGTCCTCTCGTACTGGGGCCAGCTCCTCCCAGACCTCCTGCGCCCGCGCCGGATAGGGACCGAACTGTCTCACGACGTTCTGAACCCAGCTCGCGTACCGCTTTAATGGGCGAACAGCCCAACCCTTGGGACCTGCTACAGCCCCAGGATGCGATGAGCCGACATCGAGGTGCCAAACCACTCCGTCGATGTGAACTCTTGGGAGTGATAAGCCTGTTATCCCCAGGGTAGCTTTTATCCGTTGAGCGATGGCAATCCCACTTTCTGCCACCGGATCACTAAGTCCTACTTTCGTACCTGCCCGGCCCGTCGGCCTCGCAGTCAAGCCCCCTTCTGCCTTTGCGCTCTCCGAATGGTTTCCGACCATTCTGAGGGGACCTTCGAGCGCCTCCGATACCCTTTCGGAGGCGACCGCCCCAGTCAAACTCCCCGCCTGGCGGTGTCCCGCCGCCGGGTCACGGCGGACGGTTAGAAACCCAGTACTGCAAGGGCGGTATCCCAACAGCGGCTCCATGCCGGCTGACGCCCGCACTTCC
>CAJTGI010000054.1 GCA_910575435.1 Clostridiaceae bacterium
CCTTATCTTCAGCAGGGAGTTTCTTTATGGACTGGGTTACGATAAAAGCCCTTTCGCCCATGTGATTGTATGTGCGTATATTTTCAGAAGCCAGACCGGCATCACTGCAGTAGATAAACTTCTGGCAGCCGAACTCCCTGATGACTTTCTGTTCCAACGGCTTCAGGGATTTCTGCTCGTTTGTATTTCCCGGGAAAAGAGAGAATGCAAGAGGGATCCCGTCGCCATCCATGAACAATCCCATCTGAATAATCGGATTTGGCCTGTGTTCTTTCGATTTTCCGTACTTCTCTTCCTGCGATTTCAAAGTAATAGTTAGTACAGTCGTAGTAAAGTATCTTATCATTTCTTTTGCCAATGAAATGGCTGTTTTTATATGTTTCGGATTGGATCAGGTCGCATTCGTTTCCCAGAACATCCAGAGCACGGTACACGTCATGAAGTTCATAGCGGGGCTTCTCCATAAATTCAAAAGCAGTCCTGTAAGAGGAACGCTTGCTTGCAGGTTCCAATACCCTGGCATAAATGAGGTCAGACAAAATGGCATTGATATCGTATAGGAATTTATATTTGTTCTTTAATTTCCGGCAGATCTTGTTCATCTGCAATCCATAATAAACGGACTGCAGGAAAAGATAGCCGCCACGATAGAATGTCTGCTTGTCGTAATCCAACTGCCTGTCAGCATGAAATGTAATCTGCACCGCTTTGCTTTCACGCT
>CAJTGI010000055.1 GCA_910575435.1 Clostridiaceae bacterium
GTAGTCAGCCGGCTATGATATCAGACAGAAGTTCTCCCTCCGGTTTGGAGAGGTGATCCATGTTCATGTAACGACGGGTTCCCCATTGGGTCCCGGCTACATGGCGCAGTCTGGCACATACCAGCATCAAAGCACTCTGACCGTCCGGAAACGCACCGATCGCCTTTGTCCGGCGTTTGATCTCACGGTTTAACCGTTCAATGGTATTGTTGGTCCTGATCCTCGTCCAGTGCTGGGGAGGAAAGTCCATATAGGTCAGCATCTCCTCGATTCCTTCCCGCACCTTTTTGGCCGCACTGCTCAGTTTCATCTCCTTGAGCTTGTCTGATACGCTGCGGGCTTTCTCACGGGCGGCCTCCTTGCTCTCCTGGGCATGGATGGCTTTCAGCATCATAGCGACTGTCTTCATTTTATTGCGCGGCGTAACAGAGAAGATGTTCCGATAAAAATGAACGGTGCATCGCTGATAGCGGGCATCCGGGAACACCTCAGGAATGGTCTCCAACATACCCAGGTTCTTGTCTCCGATGATCAGCCGGATTCCTGAAAGTCCCCGTTCCTTAAGCCATACAAAGAAAGACCGCCAGCTTTCTTTATCTTCTTTCATTCCTTCTGCTGCACCGATGATCTCCCGAAATCCGTCGCTGTTTACGCCAATAGCCACAAGGATGGAGACATTCCGGATCTCACCGCCC
>CAJTGI010000056.1 GCA_910575435.1 Clostridiaceae bacterium
TGGGGAGAAGCAGGGGCCGACCTTTGGGAGTCTGGCACTGTCGTGTATTCTGTAAATTGATTTTGGTTATCGATATGCATGAGTTTAAACTGAAAGGAGGAGGAAACATGAATTTAAGATTAAAGGATGGGACGGAGTATCCAGTGTTTGACAGCAGTACGGATGCACTGGTCAGAATGGAACTGGAATCTCTGGAAGAGGTGGAGGATATCAGAAAGTCGCTGACAAAGGATAATCTAGCGGCGTTTGAATATACAGACGATGCGGGGAAGGCATATGGGAAGTATGGGCATCATGTGGTTGCCAGCGTGTCGTACCGGGTGGAGGATGGCAAGTACCTGGCAGATTTTACGCTCCGGGAGTTGTCGGAGATTGAGTTGCGGCTCGATGCCCTGGAGGAGGGCCAGGAGACCCAGGATGGAGCGATTGAGGAGTTAGCAGGGATGATGGGAGGAGGTGAGTGAGATGGTGAGGTTTTATGTGGCTAGGATCAGGGCTGGGAAGATGTGCCTTGAGGATGTGCCGATGCGCTGGCGTGACCAGGTGCGTGAGGTGCTGGAGAGCGAGGGTAGCTTGTAGGATTGAGCCGGAAGGCTCTTTTTTAGTTGCGCATCAGCGTAGCGGAAAGGATGGAAACATGAAAGTATTTACAGATGCGTATAATCTGGCAGCAGGGGCT
>CAJTGI010000057.1 GCA_910575435.1 Clostridiaceae bacterium
CATAGGATATTTCGCTTGTTCGATGATTGTCATGGGAAAATAAAGGCTATCCCCTATTTCAGCGGAGGATAGCCCTTTTTACTTCTTTCAGGGTTATCAATTATAATTCTAAACCATGTCAAAATTTGTACCTAAAGCCCCGCAATGAATCATAAACAAAATACAGTCCCTGTATCCCCGGAAATAATGTTCTCTTTCAACATAAATCTGCATTTCAAATTTAAGTTCCATATACTTTTGGACTGCCTCCACTTCTTTCCGTGTCGCACCATCATTTACCGACTTGCTCTCATGCAGGTTCTTAATCAAAGGATATTTCTTGGTCAATTTATCCACTTCTCTCTTTAGTTCTACATATCCTTGATTCTCCCTGCCCAGTTTTTTTAGAATAGAATCATAAGTAAAAAAGAAAAACTCATCCATATGGATTTTCTCTGTCATCTCCAGTGCCTCCTTCTTTTTATCATTTTATTTTCATTACACGATTCTATCACTGGTTTTACAACATATAATAAGACACCAGCCTCCCACATCACTGTGAAACACTGGTGCTTTTATGGTCACTTATGCTTTCTGAACAACTGCCATATTCTTATTCAATTTTCAGGATTACGTTATTTCAGGCATTTGTCAGATGGTTATAAGGAAACCTCATCCATTTTCAAAACTTCATTTT
>CAJTGI010000058.1 GCA_910575435.1 Clostridiaceae bacterium
AGGAAATTGAATGCGGCAGAGGCAGGGAAAAGGCATCTGGAGTTTGCCGCCTTTGAACTGGTAACGGACCGGCAGATGGATACGAAGGCAGAGCAGCTTGCGTTTATGGAACAGCTTGGCTTTCTGGTGGTGCCGTATATCCGGATTCCATCGGCAGATGATGCCAAAATCCGGCAGGCGGTAGCAGAAATGAAACCGGAAGAGTTTGCCTATCCGGTGGACGGGCTGATACTGGAGCAGGATGACATTGTCTATGGAAAAAGCCTCGGCTCGACAGGGCACCATGAGAACCGCCTGATGGCGCTCAAATGGGAAGATGAACTGTATGAGACAAAATTTCTCAGACTGGAGACGGCTGTGACCAGAAATGGCATGGTCAGCCTGACAGGAATCTTTGAGTCGGTGGAAATTGGTGGGACGGAAGTCAGTCGGGCATACCTCCACAATCTGGATATTTTCGAGAAACTGTCACTGGGACAGGGCGATACCATTCAGGTTTACAAGGCGAACATGATCATCCCGCAGATTGCGGAAAACCAGACAAAGAGCGGTACGGAGAAGATTCCATCTACCTGTCCATGCTGTGGCGGCAGTCTGCAGGTCCATAAAACCAGCGGCGGAACCCGCCAGCTTTTCTGTGAGAA
>CAJTGI010000059.1 GCA_910575435.1 Clostridiaceae bacterium
CCTTCGAGCGCCTCCGATACCCTTTCGGAGGCGACCGCCCCAGTCAAACTCCCCGCCTGGCGGTGTCCCGCCGCCGGGTCACGGCGGACGGTTAGAAACCCAGTACTGCAAGGGCGGTATCCCAACAGCGGCTCCATGCCGGCTGACGCCCGCACTTCCATGCCTCCCGCCTATCCTGTACATGCAGCACCGAATCCCAGCACCAGGCTGGAGTAAAGCTCCATGGGGTCTTTCCGTCCTGGCGCGGGTAACCAGCATCTTCACTGGTACTTCAATTTCACCGGATGCATTGTCGAGACAGCGCCCAAATCATTACGCCTTTCGTGCGGGTCGGAACTTACCCGACAAGGAATTTCGCTACCTTAGGACCGTTATAGTTACGGCCGCCGTTTACTGGGGCTTGAGCTCGCGCCTTCGGGGCAGTCCCCCTGAGCGCTCCCCTTAACCTTCCAGCACCGGGCAGGCGTCAGCTCATATACCTCACCTTGCGGTTTCGCATAAACCTGTGTTTTTGCTAAACAGTTGCTTGGGCCGTTTCTCTGCGGCCTGCTCGCGCAGGCGCCCCTTCTCCCGAAGTTACGGGGCCATTTTGCCGAGTTCCTTGACAATGCTTCTTCCGCCGGCCTCGGGAT
>CAJTGI010000060.1 GCA_910575435.1 Clostridiaceae bacterium
GTTTTTTCATCAGGCGGTACACTCTGCCGACGCTGATGTGGATGCCATAATCACGCTGTAAAAGGTAGGAAATCTTATAGGCACCAAGGCGCTTGTTGTAATCCGAATAAATGTGGAGGATTAAGGAAGCGATGGATTGATTTTCCTCAGTACGTGGTGCGGGTTTGGAGCGAAAGTGCTGATAATATGTGCTCCGGTTTACCTGCAGAACCCGGCATAAGGTTTTAATTGGATGCTGAAACCTGAGTTTGTGGACAGCATCTAATCGTTGTTTGAGTGTGGCGTGAATATGGCAATCGCTTTTTTTAAGATGAGGTTTTCCTCTTCCAATTGTGCATTTCGTTTTTGGAGTTCTTTTACTTGTTTGGCAGTAAGGACTTCGCCGTCGGCGATCTCAACGGTGGAGTACTGCTTGATCCATTTGGCGAGAGCAGACTGTGACACGCCATACTCCTTGCAGAGCTGGGATTGTGTTTTGCCGTTTTGGTGGAGAGAGACAAGAGATTTTTTAAAATCTTCATCGTATTTGTGATAATTGTTAGCAGCCATGTGAGTACCTCCTAATTTGGTGTTTAGCTTATTGTAACAGTCTGTGTGGTTTTGTGTCCACTTTTTTAGTATAGCTCCA
>CAJTGI010000061.1 GCA_910575435.1 Clostridiaceae bacterium
CGGCAGATGGCAATAATGGCTTTCTTGTGGCCACGGCGTGCTTTTATGCGTCGATAGCGGGTAGTAAATTCAGGATGTTTCTTCGATTTGATTAAAGCATTTGCAATCTGCACCAAAACTGGTTTAAAATAAGAACCAGCACGGGAAATCCTAGTGGATTTGATTTTTTGATTGCTTTGATCATTGCGGGGACAGCATCCTGCCCATGAAACGAGGTTTTTAGCTGTGGGGAAAACAGACATGTCACCTCCGATTTCAGAGAGCACCTGAATCGCAGTCAGTGGGTTCTTATCGAATCCTGGTACGGTTCGTATAAGCGTAAGGACTTCTTCGTACTTATCACTGAGACGAAAGATTTCCCGTTCTATTTCTGCTTTGTGCAATTCTAATTCATCGATGTGGTTGAGGCAGTGTCTGAGTTTCACAGCCTGTTCCGTGGAGATGGCACCATCAACTGCAGCCTGTATTTCTTCGATTGGAGTTTTGCATCTGCCATCAACAAAAGGTGTTACATCAAAAGTTTCCCCGGGGTGTTGTAAAATCTGTTCTGTAAT
>CAJTGI010000062.1 GCA_910575435.1 Clostridiaceae bacterium
GTGCAGAGGGCAACCTGCGAAGGGAAAGCCACATACAAGCCGGGAGACCTAGACACCCGGGAATGCGCGCCGGGAAAGAAAGTAGCGGTCATCGACGTAGGCACGAAGAAGAACATCATCCGCTGCCTGCTCAACAGGGGATGCCAGGTAACAGTGTACCCATGCGGCTTCTCCGCAGAAGAAGTGATCGCCTCAAAGCCCGACGGCATCATGATCACCAACGGGCCCGGAGACCCCTCCGAGTGCGGGGGAATCATAGGGCAGGTCAGGCAGCTGGCCCAATCGGGAATCCCGGTCTTCGCCATCTGCCTGGGCCACCAGCTCATGGCCCTCGCCCACGGCGCAAAGACATACAAAATGAAGTACGGCCACCGCGGGGCCAACCACCCGGTGAAAGACCTGAACACGGGAAAGGTATACATCTCATCCCAGAACCACGGCTACGTAGTAGACGGGGACACCATCAGCCGGGACGTCGCCAGGCCCTGGTTCGTCAACGTGAACGACGGCACCGTGGAAGGCCTGGAATACCT
>CAJTGI010000063.1 GCA_910575435.1 Clostridiaceae bacterium
CTGACAGCCCTTTAAATGGGATTGATGGAAGTACGCTGCTTCAATTGGATGCCCGGCCTGTGACGAAGGCCTGGTATGCGAAGCAATCGTATCATCTACAATACAGAAAACAGGCTGTCCTGAGCGTTGCGCTTCCTGATAAATAACCTGTATGACGGCATTTTTCAAAGTATCCTGGAGAGCGGAATCATTCCACTTGCCGTGGTTCAGGAAATAGGCGGTTGTGGTTCTGTGCTGGTTACTTACTTCGGCGAAATCTACAGTTTTCCCCCTGTAACCACGGAGGAAAACGGAAACAATGATAGTCATCAGATGGTTTAGGTACACATCGGATAAAAATAATCCGAGTTTTAAGGTTTTAAAGTAATTGTAAATACTGTTGGAATGATGTATACTGTTTGCAACGGACACCCCCTTGTTGTTTGAGTATGTTGTTTGTTGGTACTTCAATGATACATCATTCAGCAGCGGGTGTCTTTATTTTGTGCAATATTTGGTATTTACTCATTTATAGTT
>CAJTGI010000064.1 GCA_910575435.1 Clostridiaceae bacterium
TATACGGCACCACCAGAAAGCCAAGCTGTTCCATAAACGCAAGCTGCTCTGCCTTCGTATCCATCTGCCGGTCCGTTACCAGTTCAAAGGCGGCAAACTCCAGATGCCTTTTCCCTGCCTCTGCCGCATTCAATTTCCTTGTGCTGCCGGAAGCTAAGTTTCTCGGATGGCCATACGGCTCCTCCAGACTGAGATTTATTTTCTCGAAGTTCTCCCAGGAGATAATACCTTCTCCCCTGACTTCAATCGGTTCTTCTACCGGTATGGCAAGCGGCACGTTGTCAAATTTCCTCACGGTATGTGTCACATCCTCGCCGATGATGCCTTCCCTGCCACGAGTAATTGCCTGCTGTAATGCCCCATTTTCATAACGCAGCACCAGCGTCAGGCCATCCATTTTCCATGAAAGTACCACATCCCTGCCGCCGGCAAACTTCACCAGCTCATCTACGGATTTGGTTTTATCCGCAGAAAGCATGGGTTTGGTATGGCGGACAGAAACCAGTTCCTCCA
>CAJTGI010000065.1 GCA_910575435.1 Clostridiaceae bacterium
AACGATGTCTGTATGGAATCTACCGGCAAGTACTGGATCCCAGTATTTAATATCCTAGAGAAGAATAACATCCGGGTTACTCTTTCCCACCCCAAATATACCAAACCTCAAAAAGGTAACAAGACGGATCGTAAGGATGCCAAGTGGATTTGTGATTTATATATGTGCGGAATGGTCAAGCCTTCCTTTATTCCGCCTGCTGACATCCGTGAATTAAGAGATTTAGTAAGATACCGTTTCAAACTCACTTGTATGATTACCAGTGAGAAGAATCGTGCCCATAACTGTCTTACTGTGTCTAACTTAAAACTGGACGATGTCTTTTCTGATATATTTGGTAAATCTTCTCGTTCCATTACAGAACAGATTTTACAACACCCCGGGGAAACTTTTGATGTAACACCTTTTGTTGATGGCAGATGCAAAACTCCAATCGAAGAAATACAGGCTGCAGTTGATGGTGCCATCTCCACGGAACAGGCTGTGAAACTCAGACACTGCCTCA
>CAJTGI010000066.1 GCA_910575435.1 Clostridiaceae bacterium
AAAAAAAACGAAAAAAACAGTTGACAAACCCCTCCCGCCGTGATAATATAAATCTCGCTGACGCACAAAAGAACACAACAAGCAGTCAGCAGCACCTTGACAACTGAACAGCAGAACAACCCTGAAAATTCTAACAAAATTTTCAACCCCGGACCGCGGGGCCGACGGAACACATGCCCGGAGGCAGCGGAAAGGGAAGCGGGAGACATCCCGCACAGTAAATAAAGAACTTTAGTTCCCAGAACCAAAGTTCATGGAGCCAAAGTCCGGAAGGGCCAAGGCTCCAGCGGAAAACAAAGCCAGCAGGAAGAAACTCCTGCCGAGCGGGAAAAGCTTAAACATGAGAGTTTGATCCTGGCTCAGGATGAACGCTGGCGGCGTGCCTAACACATGCAAGTCGAACGAAGCCATGCCGACGGAACTCTCCGGAGGGAAGACGGCACGGACTTAGTGGCGGACGGGTGAGTAACGCGTGGGTAACCTGCCCTGTACAGGGGG
>CAJTGI010000067.1 GCA_910575435.1 Clostridiaceae bacterium
ACCGAATTCATGTGTTTTCCGTGGAGGCACTCGCGAATCGCCGCCACTTTCGAGGTGTCTTCTACCTCGCTTGCACCACGCATCGTGGTGTTGGTGGCTGTGGCGTTATGAGCGGTAGCGAGAGCGTGCCTCACAGGAAAGCACTGAATCGGTGCATGCTGCTTGAACGGTTCTGCGAGGCGCATAGTCATCGAAACCATGCAAAGCAAAGTTCCCACTGGAAAGTCTGCATAAGTGTGCGGCGCAACCGATTTTTCTTTTTTCGGATGTAGCACAAGTTTTCGCAGCAAAAAACGTCATACATTTTGCTGGGTTGGTCTGCAAAAATCAAGGATTCGATGGATAATGAAATATTATCTGTTTTTCACATCGACCGTGAATAGTAACTTCTATATTAAAAATATTTATACAATTTGCACTTTATCTCTTGACGAATGCGTTCTCCCCTAGTAGAATAAAATTATTGATAAAATATTGCAGTATTTTTTTAC
>CAJTGI010000068.1 GCA_910575435.1 Clostridiaceae bacterium
GATGTCTGACGAATCATATCTCTATGATTTTCTTTTCAGTATGCAGTTTTCAAGGTGCCGGGAGCGCCGCTCCCTGACTGCCTCGGGCAGTCATCCATGGCAGGGGCTTCCGTCCTTGCCACGCATCGCCGTCCGAGCGTTTTTTTCTTTTATTTTCGGCGGCCACCTGCTCTCCCATGCCGTCTCCAGCATAGTACCATCGGCCGCCCGGGTCTTAACCATCGTGTTCGGGATGGGTACGGGTGTTTCCCCCGGGCGCGTCGCCACCGAAATTTTTCGCTATCTGCCCGCGGCCGGGGATGCGCCCCGGCTGCGGCCTTGATAACTGGACAGCAGAACAGCCCCTACTCGCTCTCTTAGAAAGGAGGTGATCCAGCCGCACCTTCCGATACGGCTACCTTGTTACGACTTCACCCCAGTTATCGAGCCTGCCTTCGACGGCTCCTTCC
>CAJTGI010000069.1 GCA_910575435.1 Clostridiaceae bacterium
CCAATAAACCTTCCCGGATCATTTGGATTTTTACGCTGCTTCTTGGCATTTCCGGAAGCGATCATTTTTTCAGCACGTTCTACCTGTTTCTCACGTATCACTTTTTGGTAGCGTGCATACTTCGGGGAATAAGTAATGATCAGCCGTTGATGTAGTTTTTGGGGAGTATAGGGTTCATCTTTATAATACAAGCTTGTATCATCATCAGGCAATGACGTGATATCTACAGGCCTGTCATCGGAAACCCTCTTGAACCCGCTTTTGTCCAATGCCCATGCCTTATCTTCAGCAGGGAGTTTCTTTATGGACTGGGTTACGATAAAAGCCCTTTCGCCCATGTGATTGTATGTGCGTATATTTTCAGAAGCCAGACCGGCATCACTGCAGTAGATAAACTTCTGGCAGCCGAACTCCCTGATGACTTTCTGTTCCAACGGCTTC
>CAJTGI010000070.1 GCA_910575435.1 Clostridiaceae bacterium
CAAACGCGGTGGTTATTATCAGCTATCCCCGGGAATCTTTTGGAGATCCGAAAGCGCTGAGGGTATTTATATCCACAAATGCCGGAATATCCACACAGGAAATCCTTGACACATATACAGAACGGTGGGCAATCGAATTATTTTTCCGTCAGAGCAAAAACAGACTCGCGCTGGACAAATATCAGATCCGCTCACGGCAGGGAATCGAGCGGTACTGGCTGATTATGTCATTGGTTCATTACATGTGCTGTATGTATTCCGGGAAATACAATACCTTCGAGGAAGGATACTGGTATTTTCAAGATCAAGTCAAAACAGAGCGAATCGGTAATCTGCACCAGTTCATAAAAAATGGTGCGTCACTTGAAGCTGTTTTGAAATTGGTAGGGTAGTTTTGTGCAAATTTCTATATTTGCTCATTTATAG
>CAJTGI010000071.1 GCA_910575435.1 Clostridiaceae bacterium
CCACCGCGGGGCCAACCACCCGGTGAAAGACCTGAACACGGGAAAGGTATACATCTCATCCCAGAACCACGGCTACGTAGTAGACGGGGACACCATCAGCCGGGACGTCGCCAGGCCCTGGTTCGTCAACGTGAACGACGGCACCGTGGAAGGCCTGGAATACCTAGGGAAGCCGGTAAAGACGGTGCAGTTCCACCCGGAGGCGAATGCCGGGCCCAGGGATTCCGAGCAGCTATTCGACGAGTTCATCAAGATGATGGAAAGCCGGTAGGGCGAAAAAAAATCTTCGCGGGCACAGACGACGCCAGAGCCGCATGCCCCGCAGCCGGGCGCCCAAGCAGGCGCCGCAAGGCATGCCCGGCACAGGCAAAGCAAAAATGCGCATAGCCCCGGCAGGGCAGAGCCAAGAAAGGCAGCGCGGAAAAG
>CAJTGI010000072.1 GCA_910575435.1 Clostridiaceae bacterium
GCTGCCTTTCTTGGCTCTGCCCTGCCGGGGCTATGCGCATTTTTGCTTTGCCTGTGCCGGGCATGCCTTGCGGCGCCTGCTTGGGCGCCCGGCTGCGGGGCATGCGGCTCTGGCGTCGTCTGTGCCCGCGAAGATTTTTTTCGCCCTACCGGCTTTCCATCATCTTGATGAACTCGTCGAATAGCTGCTCGGAATCCCTGGGCCCGGCATTCGCCTCCGGGTGGAACTGCACCGTCTTTACCGGCTTCCCCAGGTATTCCAGGCCTTCCACGGTGCCGTCGTTCACGTTGACGAACCAGGGCCTGGCGACGTCCCGGCTGATGGTGTCCCCGTCTACTACGTAGCCGTGGTTCTGGGATGAGATGTATACCTTTCCCGTGTTCAGGTCTTTCACCGGGTGGTTGGCCCCGCGGTGG
>CAJTGI010000073.1 GCA_910575435.1 Clostridiaceae bacterium
TTTACCAGCATCCAGCCGTATTCTGGCGACCAGAGTGGCTGTTCATGTAAGACCGGCAGGCAAGAAAGGGAAATCGGATTGGATGGAACATTTTTATGGATACGGATACGACCCAGCAGGTAATCTGTGGATGTTTCGTATATATCTGCCATCAGCTCTAGTTTTTCGATGGAAGGGGATTTCCGTTCCCCTTCCCAGGCACTTAATGTTGGCTGGGACACACCGAGCAGTTTTATGGCATCAGCTACTTTTAAGTGTTTTATCAGTCTTGCATTTTTGAATTGTCTTGGCATATTTGAGCCTCCCATATTGGTATAATTAGCCTTGTCATTGGCATATATCTTATCAATTCTATTATATTTCTCTAATTACACAATATCAAGTGGAATTTCCATATCTAAAAGATTTGAAAA
>CAJTGI010000074.1 GCA_910575435.1 Clostridiaceae bacterium
CGACTGCATGAAGCTGGAATCGCTAGTAATCGCGAATCAGAATGTCGCGGTGAATACGTTCCCGGGTCTTGTACACACCGCCCGTCACACCATGGGAGTCGGGAATGCCCGAAGCCGGTGACCTAACCCTCATCAGTGGGCATGACTGCGAGGCAATCAAGCGAGCGAAGCGAGGTTGATTGCCTCCGCAAAAAGAATACGCTGCCGGAGAGCGGCAGGAAACTGCCGGGAGGCAGGGGTCATGCTTAGTGATGAGGGAAGGAGCCGTCGAAGGCAGGCTCGATAACTGGGGTGAAGTCGTAACAAGGTAGCCGTATCGGAAGGTGCGGCTGGATCACCTCCTTTCTAAGAGAGCGAGTAGGGGCTGTTCTGCTGTCCAGTTATCAAGGCCGCAGCCGGGGCGC
>CAJTGI010000075.1 GCA_910575435.1 Clostridiaceae bacterium
TTCTCAACGGCATGAATAGAATATGAAATGTCTGTTAATATATGTAATTCAGGTATCTCATCACCTGTCATATCAAACAAAGCATAACGAATTCCATCTTCCTCTGGAACAACCCGATTACAATAGTCTCTTAAATAAAGGAATTCTTTATCCTCTTTATCTTCTGAGCTAATTTCATTCTGCAAGAAAGCTTTATATAGTTTTAACCTCTCATTTAATTCATCCGTTTCCTCTGTCTTTTGCACATCGGTAATAGCTGTATTGTTTTGTGAAATATTCCCTTTTACAGATTGGCTGTTTTTTGATGAACAGGCTGTCAGCAAATGAAACACAATAAATGACAAAAAGATAATGAGTACATAATTTTTTT
>CAJTGI010000076.1 GCA_910575435.1 Clostridiaceae bacterium
AATGCCGAGTCTTTTTATATCACAAAAGGTTATATCAATGACAAAGGCGTCAGTACTTCTGTCATTGTCCGCAAGCTGGGAACCCTGAATGATTTATTAAAAGAGCATGGGCCAACCCGTGATGATGTAATGGCGTGGGCCAGAGAAGAAGCCCGCATTGAAACCCTGAAATATAAAAATGAGCGTGAAAGCAAAGCGGTGCAGATTACATTTCATGCTGACAGGCAGTTGGATTACGACAAGCAGACATTCTATCGTGGCGGCTATCTTTTCCTGCAGTCCGTTTATTATGGATTGCAGATGAACAAGATCTGCCGGAAATTAAAGAACAAATATAAATTCCTATACGATATCAATGCCA
>CAJTGI010000077.1 GCA_910575435.1 Clostridiaceae bacterium
AAACGCTCGGACGGCGATGCGTGGCAAGGACGGAAGCCCCTGCCATGGATGACTGCCCGAGGCAGTCAGGGAGCGGCGCTCCCGGCACCTTGAAAACTGCATACTGAAAAGAAAATCATAGAGATATGATTCGTCAGACATCCAAAGGCATGCGAGAGCATGCCGAAAGAAAGAAGAGCCAGAAGGTGGCGGGAGCCGCCGGAAGGCAAGGCAAGAGAGAGCAACGAGCCAGGCAACGCTATGCCTGGCGGGAGCGGCCGAATCGGTCAAGCTGATAAGGGCGCAGGGCGGATGCCTAGGCACTAAGAGCCGAAGAAAGACGTGACAAGCTGCGAAAAGCCGCG
>CAJTGI010000078.1 GCA_910575435.1 Clostridiaceae bacterium
GTCCAGCACGTCTACCCTGTACTTCTTGCGGTGATTTGTCATGTTTATTTTTGGTTCTCTCAAGGACGGCAGGGTCAGCCTTTTCATCTTGATCTTAGATGTTGCGTTGAAGTTCAGGCCGTACAAAAAGGTATTTTTGCTCAAATTCAACTCGGAAATGGGCATGTTTTGAATCACTGCGTATTTTAATATCTTATTTTTGCTCAGATTCAGTTTCTTAACTTTTTTCGCCCCCCTGATATCCAAACTCTTGAGCATGGTATTTTTTCTCAAGTCAAGTGCTTTCAGTTTATTACTCTTAAGCCGTATGGTATGCAATTTCTTGCATTTCGTAAAGTTGAG
>CAJTGI010000079.1 GCA_910575435.1 Clostridiaceae bacterium
TACAAACCCGAGAGGGAGAAGGAGGATTTTTTTACATGAAGTTATCAAGAAATGCAAGGAAACTGGTTGCCCTGACCCTGTCTGCGGCCCTGGTCCTTGGCGGCGTTGCCGTGAATGGATCCAGCGCGTCCGCGGCAAAGAAGGCGACGCTGAAGCTGAGCAAGAAGTCAGCAAAGATTACCGTCGGGAAGAAGCTTACCCTGAAGGTGAAGAAGAAGAACGTGAAGAGTGCCAAGGTCACTTGGAAGTCTTCTAAGAAGGCAGTGGCTTCCGTCAGCAAGAAGGGAGTGGTGAAGGCTAAGAAGGCGGGAAAGGC
>CAJTGI010000080.1 GCA_910575435.1 Clostridiaceae bacterium
GGATCTGGTGTAAAAAACTGCCCATTCCATTCATTGGACAGATTCAGTCTGGTATAAACCTCTCCCAAAATATCCTTTGGGTCTGAGCGATTCTCTCTGATGGTCAGGAATAAATAAAATGTCATTCTGCCATAAGCGCTGAGTGCCTCCCTGTCCATAGATTTCTCCAGTTTTTCATAACTTTCCTGCCGCTCTGCTCGGTTCACCGGATCCATCTGAATTGCCAGGGCAAGCGCTGTCAGTTCCAGAAAATTTGTAAAGACTGTATTCATACCGTTTGTCCTGCCAAGTTTCTGGATTTCTTCCACTA